>CAWINU010000005.1:0-142298 GCA_963837555.1 uncultured Alphaproteobacteria bacterium
TCGATTGGAACGAGCACCCCTTCCCCGATAGATCGCTGCGTTCGTGGGAAGGATGCCAATTCCGGCACCTCTCGTGACTGACCGAGATGTGTGCTCTGCTATTACTAAAGCGATTTGCGATGAGATTTTGCGGCGGCACCCCAGGAAAAATTCGGTGATACATTTCGCGCCACTGCTCTCCTCCTAACGATTCAATAAGAATTCGATGCTCTAGAAGATCTGCCGATGATTTCGGTTTACCAAAAGTCTCCAAATAATCCGGTGACGCAAAAAACATGCAGTGAAGCCGGCCAAGTTTTATGACACGCAAATCTGGCTCGGTCGGTCGCATGATTTGCGATCACAACATCTGCTTCCAACCGCATGACGTCAACCAATTTCATGGTACAATTTACATCTATAAAAATATTCGGATTTGCTCGCCGAAAATCCATCAATTGCGGCATGACCCAAAAAGTTCCCAGGCCTTCGGTTATGGATAGGCGAACCTCGCCTGCGGGTTCCTGACGAATCTGTTCGCGCAATTGTAATAATTCGAACGAGGCGGCATCCATTTTTTCTGCGGCCACTAGAATTTTCTCTGCCTGTTTCGTGATAGAAACTTTACCAGAACATCTTACCAGCAAAGCGATCCCCAATTTTGCTCTAGTTCGCTCACACGGCGACGCACAACATATCGGACAGGTTAAGCCGCTCCGCTGTAGCACAAATACTACCATCGCGAACAACTTCCAAAAAAATACGCACCGCATCCCAATTGGCCACTGATGGGTTACCGCACAAATGGGTGTTCACAGTGCGAAGCGCGCTTTTTCTGCTTCCGCATCCCTATCAACCTTAGGTACAACGCAATGTATCCAAATCTCGAAATTTTGCTAGGAAAATGCAGATTAGCTATGCCAACGCCGCAACAACTTCAGTGCGCACAAATGTTATTGTATGGATAGCTCGCCCATAGACACATTAGAATGCGCGCGCATCGCCGCAGGACCGACCAGTTCTTACAAAAGACCGCCCGGCGCGGAAATCATCGCATTCTCGATACGCTCGCGCAGATCGTTCTTATCCGAGGAAGCAGGATATAAAGCACAACGCCATAATCTACCGAGCATTCCCCCTATAGTCAGCGAGGGGTAAATAAAGATTTTCTGCGATCAAATAGTCACGACCATTCAATGTCACTTCGCCATAGAAGCGCCACGGCTGCGTTAAATCAAGCATCATGTCGAAGCTCTCATTCCACCGCGACAGGTGCCCAGGTTCAATACTCTCTTCAAATAATTTTCCGGTATGCTCTCCCAAAATCGGCACTACCTTAGTACCCATTAACTTCCATCGATATTGCGAAGGTTGTACGCATACACGTTCCATAATGCATATGTTCTGGAGGAAGGGTTTTAGGTCGCGCGCAGAGATATCCGAGCGCCTAGGTATAGGATAAGAAATAATTTTGCTTTGCCACAGCGCAATTACATCGCTATAGAGCTGGCGCTCAAAGGACAACGTCGGATCGCAGAGCTGCCGCCAATTTTGGCGCGCAGATTTTCATTGTGAGCTTGTGCGACGACTTGGATGTCCAACATACCATTAGTTTTAGGGAATAAGGCTCAATACATTGTTAACAAATGAGTAGTCGCCCAAAACGTAGTTCTTTTATTAGTTGGGGGGCTGGTTTGCCTGGCCGCTTATGTTGCGATGTAAATTTGTTACTTCCATTCGGGGAATTATGCATCTGGTGTGCGGTGGCGTTGCGGACCATAGTTATAGATACTTAACTCAAGCCTACGCTACATTTTGAGACTATCCCCAATAGCGAGGCGGCAACTACAAGTGGAGTTCCGAGCAGCACCTTTCGAATAACGGGTAATGCGAATGGCGAAATATTCGCTCTATTATGGTTGGATTATTCTCATTGCGCTGGCACTTACGGAGATGCTGGCACTGGGGACAACAAGTTACGCTGCGGGACTATTTGTTCTTCCCCTGCAGGCTGAGTTTGGCCTTTCTAGGGCAGCGGCCAGCAGCCCGCTTTCCATATTGCTCTTTGGCGCCGCGGAGCGTCACCGTCGTTCGGCGTTGCCTTGATCGCTATTCCGTCAATCTAATTCTGAGCTTGGGCAGATTCGTGTTCGCTGCCGCTTTCGCGATCATAGCTATGTCATCTTCAATTCCGCTGATGATTGCATTGCTATTTGGGCCCGCCGCCCTCGGGTTTGCTGCAACCGGTACGCTTACAACTGGAACTTTAATTTCACGCTGGTTTTTCAAGCGGCGAGGATTGGCACTTGGCATTGGAGCTGTCGCCACCTCAGGTGGCGGGATATTTATTGCACCGTGGCTCGCATATTTTATGCAGACGCATGGCTGGCGCACGACTTTACTGGTCGAGGCAGCGCTGATCTTGAGTATAGTTATTTCCCTGGCAATATTGGTGGTTCGCAATCATCCCGCTGACATGAGATTGGGCGGCCATCGAGAGAATGATAATCGTCCGCAATCAGAATTGGCACCAAATTCTGAAAATTCGAAAATTCGCTGGCGCGAAATTCTGCTGAACAGAACATTTTGGGGGCAGCTATTGTTCTTTCCGTGGTATCAGGAATATGCCAAGCGCTCGTAACAACCCTGCCACCATATGCTGCTCAACTTGGATTTGACACTGCGGCGACGGCGCGATTGATTTTACTGTTCGCGGTTGCCGCAGCCGTTACAAAGATACTCGGAGGCTGATTGTCAGACCTCATAAATCGCCGCATCATTATGTCTGCGCAAGCCTTAGTATGGCAGTTGCGGTACTGGTGATACTTATTTCGAACGATTATTTGGCGCTTGTCGCTGCCTCTATGCTCGCAGGCGTCGCGCTGGGATGCGTGCTCCCTTCATCCGCTGCGCTCATTGCGGGTGCATTTGGATCAGTGTCGTTCGGAAGCGTCATGGTAATGGTCTACGTATTGTTGCTATGCTTGCGATCGTACTGCCACCCTTAACAGGGTGGATTTTCGATACAACGGGTGGATACAACACTGCGTTTGTTTTCTTTGCAGTTTTGTCCGTATTCAGCGCACTCTTCACCGGAATCATCCCGCGCCAATCGGGATGATCTATTTCTCACGAACTGATCGCTTCTCTATTTCACTGACCATCGTCGTCAACGGCTCGCCTCGGTAAACGTCCATTAATTCATTGGGATGGATGAACTCGTCTCGAAACCAGGGAAATTTCTCAGGCGAAAATGCCTGGATCGCCCATTCGATGAGCCGGGATACCCGCGCGATACGTTTGGCATCGGGGTGGTAGGTCAGCCAGATGTCCATCGGTTTCCGGTATTTCCATATCCAGCGGAACGAGATGCGAACCGATCCACTGTGCGTAGGTGGGAAGAAACCCGATTCCCGCCCCTTTCACGATCGACCAATAATGGGCGCTGCTGACATTGGTGCGAAGCGAAAAATATCCGTCGGCGGAATACCCGGGAAAAGACGATCCCAGAATTCTCGCCATTGCACATTATCGTCCGACTGGACGATCAGTCTGTGGTGAATAAGTTCGTCGATGGTCTTGGGCTCCCGAAGGTTTCCAGATAATTGGGCGCTGCAAAGAATTGAAAATGAAGCCTTCCCAGCTTGACCATGCGCAGGTCGAGCGAGGTCGGGCGGGTGATTTGAATGGCAACATCGGCTTCCAGCCGCAACACGTCCGCCGACTTCATGGCGCAGTTTACGTCGACCAGGAGATTGGGGTTGGCGCGCTGGAACTCAACCAGATCGCGGCGCGATCCAGAAGGTTCCCAAGCCCTTCCGTGACAGCCAGGCGCACTTCTCCCGAAATGCCGGCATTGGTTTGCTCGCGAACCTGCAGAAGCTCATATGACGCAGCTTCCATTTTTGCGGCCGCAGCAAAGACCTTTTCGCCTTCGGCGGTGACGCGAACGCCATCGACATGGCGGGTAAGCAAGAATCATCCCCGAGCGAGTGTTCCAGCTCGTCCACCCGCCGCCGCAGGACATTCACGGACATCCCCAGATGTTCCGCCGCGCGCGCGAAAGCTACCCTTGCGCACAACTTCCAAGGATAATCCGACAGCTTCCCAATCAGGGAGCGACCTAGGTGCGATCGCGGCAGGGCGTGTTCTCCGTACAGAACACCCCTTTTCTCTGCGGTCTGCATCTCATCCCCTCACAAGATACCTATGGTTTTAACACGTTAAACAAGAATGGTGGGAAAAATGACAGAATATCCTTTGGCATTAATCGAGACCGAGGCGTCTACGGTCTGCTCCAGCGCCGGAAAACACCCCCTTGAAGACTGGACTTTGAAGCGATTTGCTAGGCATTTGGTTATTTTTCACGCCAGCCGAAGCGGACATAGCATCTGATGGAAAAGGCCCGGCCGAGATCCCGGGCTTGGCCGACACTGCAGCCGTATCGAAGATGTTCGAGCACAACCCGGATTGCATGTTTGCCATTGCCCGCAAGGGAAATTTCGACGTCCGGGGCCGGTTGGCGAGGGCTTCTTTGCCATCCTGCCGCTCAAAGTCAGGGCATGCACCAACTCGCGATCAAACGCTCGAACGCGCAATCCCGATCTGTCGCTGCTAGCGCCCCCCGGTGAGAGGCCTGCGGGCGATATATGTATGGGCGCCTATGCGCCCGGACCGCTTGCAGCGGGGATCTCGCTCTCCATGGAGAAGATGAAGAGCATCCAACTACGCGGGAGTGATCCATATACTCGCGACCCCAACGGAACGCGGGCGGCGATTTCTAACGAAAACCTCGGCTTCAAAAAGGGCGCCAAAATCGGCCCCATCTTTGCGTCCGCATCTGTATGAATTCACCGCGCTCCGCAATGCTTCCGCTTTACGACAGCTATCGCCGCAACTGCCGGTACAAGGAAATCAGCGTCACGGTCGCGCATACCTTTGACGACTTAATGCGCGTTGTCAGCCTTGCGCAGCGCAATTTATATCGGCGAGCAGGAATGTCCCTATGAAGAAGAGTTTGACGGCAACGACCTCGCGGCAACGCACCTGATCGGCTATATCGGCAACGAGCCTGCAGGCTGCATGCGCATTCGCTATTTTGCGGATTTCGCAAAAATCGAAAGGCTGGCGGTCCGCAAGGAATACCGCCACACGCGGCTGGCTTTTCAGGTCGTTACGCGCCGGGATCAAGCTCTGCCAGGCAAAGGGATACCAAAAACTCTATGGCCATGCGCAGAAGCGCTTGGTCAATTTCTGGAGCCGCTTCGGCTTTCGGATCATGGAAGGCGGCAAGGAATTTGTGTTCTCCGATTTCGACTATGTCGAGATTGTCGCCGATATCGAGCGCGATCCGAACTGCATTACCCTGGGGGCCGAACCCCATGTGATCATCCGGCCGGAAGGGCGCTGGCACAGTCCCGGTATATTGGAGCAGTCGGCGGCGCGCGCGGTTACGCGCCCGTCCGTGGATAGATAGTGGTCTGACAAAGTCAAGAGTGTGGCCCTTGCGCCACCTGCTTCCGGAGAACGCATATGAACTCTGTCGTCAGCATTAGGGATTTCAAAGACAGTCGCGAAACAACGATTCTGGTATTGGTGGACCTGCATTCCGGTGTTCTGCCGGAAGGCGAGACGAACTCAGGGGAACTCGCTGCGGTTCTGGACAATTGTCGCACCGTTTTGGCGCATGCCCGCGCCCTGAAGTTGCCGGTTGCGTTTCTGCGCCAAACCGCGCCGGCACGATCCATGTTGGAAACACATCATTATCCAATATGGATAAAGGGCTTTGAACCACGCCGATCCGACATGGTATTTGATCGCGAGCTGCCCTCCTGCTACTCGAGCCCTGAATTCGCGTGGATGAGCGAACGCACAAAGAAAAACTTCGTTCTGGCAGGCCTGTCCGCGGAGATGTCCTGCCTGTCAACCGCGGTTGATGCGTTTCACCGGCGACATCAGGTCACCTATTTGTCTGACGCCTGTTATTGCGGATCCTCTCAATATTTTGCGGCGCGCGAGCTTCAAACGGGGGTGGCAGCCGTGCTTTCTTTATACGGCGCCGTTTCCGACACCCACACCTGGATCAGTATGTCCACTGAAGATCTTGCAGTAGTGGCCTAGATTTCATCGTAAACTAAAAAGCGGAACGCCCCGTTCCACCGCAGTTTGCAGTGTGGAGTACCGTCCGTACTATATATCCGCGTTGGCCTTTTCGAATTTGGTAGAAATAGAGCATCCTTGCATGTCGTCATATCGACGGGATGATTGCCATCCATTGTAGCGAGCGTCATGAAATTGCCTGTGGGACAGACATGAATCTGCTTGATTTGGTTTCCCGTCTGCCAGGGCATCAGGCCGCTGTGCTGACCTATGAAGACGGCAAGATCGTGCGGCATCCGCATGCCAAATTGTTCGAACACGTCCGCAGGGCCTGCGCGGACTTGGCCGGCTGGGGCGTCACACCGGGGATGCGTGTCGGCATTTATGCGCCCAATTCCTATGCCTGGATCGTGTTTGATCTTGCTTTGATCGAGCTGCGGGCCGTCTCTATTCCATTCACGGACGATTTCAGTGGCACAATAAACAGAGAGCTCATTGATCGCTACGATATCTCTCTGTTGCTGCTTTCGAAGCGCCATGGCGATCTTTTTCCCGACAAGCCGGCCTTCGTCGCATTCCTGGACGCGGAAAACGGTGCCGTACAGGCCATCTCGCGCCCGAACCTGCCGATTGATCCCGATTTTGACGATATGACGATGGTCTTTTCGTCCGGTTCGGCGGGCGGGCTGAAGGGGCTTGCCATCAGCCGAAAGGGCATCGAGGCCACTCTGCCGCCTATTTACGGCGCCATTGGCGTTGGGCCGAGGGACAGGCTGCTCCTGTTTCTTCCCATGTCCAATTTCCAGCAACGCGGAATGTATTATGCGTCCCTGTGGTATGATTTCGACCTTATCGTCACCGATTATGCGCATTTGTTTTTCGCGCTGAAGGACATGCAGCCGACTATTCTGGTTGCGCCACCGATGTTTTACGAGCTTGTCGAAACCCGTTTTTCGAAGTTGCTTGAAAGCAGCACGCTCAAAAATTTGTTGTGCAGCCTGATCTCGCGCCTACCCGCCCCTGCCATGCGCCGGGCCCTTGCGCGCAAACTTTTTCCTGAATTTCATGAAATCTTCGGCAATCGCATGAGACTGTTGCTGACCGGTATGGCGCCGGTCAGGCCGAGCGCCACAAAAATATTCGATTGCATGCAGTTGCCGCTCGCCGAATCCTACGGCCTGGTGGAAGCCGGGTCTCTCACTTACCGGCCTCCTCATTCCAAAAATCACTCGTCCGTCGGCAAGCTTCTGGATGGAATTGGCATTCGCCTTCTGGATGATGGCGAAATCATCGTGCGCCGCGAGCACATGCTGACGCGCCGTTATTTTCAATGTGCCGACGGCGAAAACGAGCGAACCTTCCTTGAGACCGGAGAGGTGGCTACCGGAGATATCGGGCAGCTGGACGATGACGGACATCTCATTTTGCTGGGCCGAAAGAAGGAAGTCATTATCACCTCTGGGGGATATAAAATTCATCCCGAATTGCTTGAGGCCGAGCTTGACCATTGCCAGCAGATTGCAAAGGCGGTCATTTTTTCCCGCAAGGGCGCACCCGGCCTGGTTGCGCTCATACGTCTCAGGAACCCCAAATCCACCGAATACAAAGCCGCGGCAGAGGCCTTTATTCAATGCATGAATAAGGTGCATCCATCGGCGAAAATCGCCGAAACCATCTTCACAGAAATGGAATTCTCGCGCGAAAATGGCATGCTGCGTCCGAACCTGAAACTCGACCGCAAAAGCATCGCCAAACATTTCAATATTTAACCGGATTGCGCCATATATGCCCAAAATGCCCAAACAGGAGATCGAGAAAAAGCTGCTTGTCCTGGTGCAGGAGGTGCTTCCGCCTGATCCCACACGCCCGCCGCTGTCCAGGGCAACCAGGCTGCTCGACGATCCGGCCATCGATTCGCTGACGCTGGCCTCACTTGGCTTTTCCATAAACGGCGCCTTTGGCATCAGCACGGAAGACATTGTGCCGATGCTGCCCGGATTTCAAACGGTGGGCGATGCATTGGCGCTGATCGAGGCAAATCTGAATCGGTCCGGCAAATAACCGGCATACCGGGTTAGAGCGCGGATCCGGCTATTCGCTCCAGCTGTTCCGTGAAGTGCGCAATCAATCTTCTGGTTGCGGCATCGTCCAGATAATCCGGATTGTACAAAATAATCCCCGACAACCCGACAGCTTCTTCGTTCAGAAAAAATACAAAATCCTTCATCACCCGCACTCTGGGCCTTGCCTGCATCGCTTTTTCGAAGGCGGGATGCGTATAGCCTTCGATCTCGTTCGCGCCGAAATCGGGGTGGGGTCGCGAAAACGCCATGGGTATGAAATTGAACATGTTGGTGGAAAGCGGTTGCGGACCGGGAAGAAATTCCTCCAGCAATTCATAGCTGACGTCCTGCCGGAAATAATCCGCCATCAGCTTCTGGCTGAATGCTTTCAGATGCTCTTGCACACTTGCCGCAGGATCGACATGGCTATGGATGGGTAATGCATTCATCAGATAGCCCACCGTTTCGGCAAAATCGCGCCGCGCGCGCGCCGCTACGGGAACAGCGGTAACAATGTCATTCCTGCCGCTGAAAGTGGCCAGGGCAAGCTGATAAGCCGCCAGGCAGACCGCGAACATGGTGGATTTTGCCTGACGCGCCACGCCGCCCAGCCGCGCCGAAAGGTCGGCAGGTAACGCAAATTGCGTCATGGCAGTTCGTTTTCGATCAGGCTCACCCTGCACGGATGGCCCCAGCCAGGGCACATCCGCCAGCCGCGTACCCCAATAGGCCAGATACTCTTCCAGGCGCGGCGCCGCGAAATTACGTTGCCACAAGGCGTAATCGGCATACTGCCGGCGCAAAACGGGCAAGCCGCTCTCTCTTTTACGCTCAATGGAGGCGTATAGAGAAAGCAGGTCGCTGAAAATCACCTGAAGCGATTTGGCATCGCCGAAATAATGATGCAGCAACAGGCCAAGTACATATTCGCTTTCGCCGACGCGCAACAGCTTGACCCGGAATGTCGGGCCGGAAAAAAGCTCTATGTTTTGCTGGGCGAAGGCATACATCTGTCGTGCCACTTCGGCGCCGCGCTCGGCTTCCCCAACCGAAGACAGATCCGCCATATCCAGGTCCACCGCGCTGTCCGGCACAATGCGTTGAGCAGGATGTCCGTCAACAAGCAGCAATTCCGACCGCAACGGCTCATGGCGTTGCACCAGCAGCGTCAGGGCGCGTTCCAGTGCGGAGATATCCAGCGACAGTCGCAGGCGCCGAATGACGATCAAATTCATCTGCACAACGGGCTGGAAATTTTCCCGCCGCCAAAACATTTCCACGCGCATGGGCAGTGGCAGCGGCTCGCCGCGGGCCGACCCGGTGAGGGGCAAATCATCGAGCGCGCAAACCCATTTATCCAGCCGGTAGCGGCGTCTGATTTCTGCTGCGGCTGGCGCCCAGTCGGTCACTTTTTTCTTCCTTCAGACCAGATAGAACAAGGCGTAAATCGTGGCGGCATCCAATGCGTACAGATAACGATAATCGCAGGCGATCGAAATGGCGAAAAAACTAAGCACAAAGAGACCTACGCATACCAGCATACCTCCGATTGCAATATCTGAAGGCCTGCGGCGCCGGACCAAAGCTATCAGAATGAGAACCGCCGCCACCGCAAATGCAGCATGGGAAAATATCGGTGTTCCCAAAAATCGTTGGGCATAGTCGGCAAGCATCTGATCCCTGGGACGCCAGCGCCGTACCAAACCCAGTTCGCCCATCTCCTCCTGGGGACCGTCAACACCAACATAATATGGCGTACATTGCCGTATATCGGGCGTAAGAAAGACTTCACGGAACACTTCCGACCGGACGCGAATATATAATATTGGCCGCGTAAGGATCAGATTGCGCCATTGGGCGGTAATAATTGGCGCAGCCGATGGATCGTTCAGCGCCTTGTCCAACGAAGGCGACTCTTCAAGTGTATCGTTCTTCAGAGAGGAATAGAGACGGACGCCGTCGTTGCGCAATTGCGCCGCCAACAAAGGCGAATGTGCATCGATATAGTCCAACGGGTAGGCAGAATCGTATTTGATCGCGCCGATCAGGTCATAAGCCTGCAAAAGCGTAATTTGCGCACTGGTCCCTCCGTCCTTGATTGTTCGCTGACCCAGGGCCCATGCCCCGCCGCCGAGGCAGGCTGCCAGGATCGCTAAGCCCGCAAGACCATAGAGAACACCCCATTTGAACTGCGCGCCCGGCGCTTGTTTGGCTGCGATCCATGCCAGCGCCATGGCGCCTGCCGCCGGAGCAATTACCCCGTTCTGGCGCGCAAGGCCCGCAACGCAGAAAGCAAGCGCGGCCGTGGCAAGCAGAACAAAGCGGGTTACGGGACGCGGCCAGTGGCGGGCAGCGTGAGCCAGCAGGACAAATCCGGAGATTGCCGCATTGGCAAAAAGCACGTCTTTCCAGACAATACCCTGATACAGAAGAAATTGCGGCGTTAATACGGCAATCAGTGCGACCAGCACCGTTACCCAGCCGGTCCGCTGCTTCAGCCAAAGCAGCGACCCGAATGACAAAAACGCAACCGCACTGTTGACCGCCACGTACAGCGCCGTTCCGGGCAGCACGGCGTCCCCCAAACCCAACAGCCACGCCATGACAGGCGGATGCCAGGCATGGTACGCGCCCGTTCTACCGTCCAGCAATTGGATGACAGAATCGTAAGAAAGCTGACCAGGCAGATTTAAGGCGAGCGTTGCGGCAAAACCGGCTATTATAATAAGCAAAGGAATTGCCTTATCCCCCGCCGGATTCGCGGCGAAGGTACGAACGCCATTCCAGAGCGACCTATTCAAATATGTATTCTTTGGTGTCGGCATGCGCCGAAATATCCATGCGATGCGATCGTAGGGCATCCGAAGCATGACACATAAACCTGTATTCTTCGATGCATCGGGGCGCCGGTCGCAGCGGCTTGCGATAATTGGATGGATCGTAGGTGTCATAAGCATCGTTCTGGGTGCGGCTTTTGTGATCAGCCTGACCCAGGTCCCTCCTTTGGCCAGCGTGAATTTGCCGGTGCGCCTGACCGCATTGCGCACACCAAAATTGCAGGCCAATGCGGCAGCACCCCACTTGCTCAGCCAGGCGGCCCGTCTGGCTGCCGAAGCGCGCGCGCGGCGCGAGAAGCTTGCGCACGACAAACTCGTGCAAAGCGCCCTTCAACGGGACGCGCGCGGGGCAATTCACCCCACGCGGCCTCTGGCGGTGGCGTTTTATGCCGATTGGGCCGAGGGAAGTTTTGAAGACCTCAAAAGAGCCTTGCCGCATCTGGATTGGATTGCGCCAACTTGGCTGACCGTCGTCGGAAACAATCCGGTTCCCTCGACGCATTTTGATCAACGCGTCGTCGATTATGTGCATAAGACAAAACCGGGCGTTTCGATCTTGCCGACAATTCAGAATGTCAGCCACGGCAAATTCGACGGCAAGGGACTTGCGCTGTTGCTCTCGGATTCCGCCAGCCGAAAAATGTTGGTTGGTCAAATCGACGGCTTCGTGTCAGCACACGACTTGCAGGGCGTAATTATCGATTTTGAGGATATTCCTGCGGCGGCCCAACCTGATGTCGCCGCCTTTCTCGCCGCGCTTCGCCGGGATTTCCGACCGAGAGGCCTGACCGTTGCCATGACGGCGCCGCTGGATGACGACAGCTGGCCGTATCGCGCCTATGCGAAGCTGATCGATGATACGATGCTGATGGCCTATGACGAGCACTCGCAAGTCGATCCGGCCGGCAGCCTTGCGAGCCAACCCTGGTTGGAAAAAAATCTCGATGCGCGCATGCGCCAGCTATCGCCCGATCACACGATTATCTGTATCGGCAACTACGCCTACGATTGGACTGATAACCAGTTCTCCGACGTATTGTCCTTCGAAAATGCCGTGGTGGCCGCACGCGAAGCAAAGGCCGAAATTGTTTTCGACGAAGCCACCAACAATCCGCATTTTTCCTATATGGAAGACAAGGTTCGCCACGACGTCTGGTTTCTGGACGGCGTAACGGCATTCAACCAGATCCATATGGCCGACGGATACAGGCCGCGCGGATACGCCCTCTGGCGGCTGGGCGCGGAAGACGGATCAATTTGGTCGGTAATGGGCCGGGCTTACGGCGCGACCGCGCCGGACGGACTGAAGAACATCCGCAACAAT
This sequence comes from uncultured Alphaproteobacteria bacterium, assembly GCA_963837555.1. GTDB lineage: Bacteria > Pseudomonadota > Alphaproteobacteria > Micropepsales > Micropepsaceae > Rhizomicrobium. Next base: position 12,303 of record CAWINU010000005.1, read on the forward strand.
GAAGACATTGAGAATCAGGGCGAGGGAGAATTTGTCCTGGTGCAGGCCGGCCCGTCTCAGGGCAAGAGGACTTTTGTCGTTGAAAAAGACAATGGCGATATAATTGATGAAACTTACGCCAGCCTGCCGTCCGGCTATGTAATTCGGTATTATGGAAAGGCTGAAAAAAAACTGGCCCTGACATTTGACGACGGTCCCGATCCGCAATGGACGCCGCAAATTCTTGACATTCTCAAGGCGCGCAAGGTGCCGGCAACTTTTTTCGTTATTGGCGATAACGCCGAGGCCAATCCGGCTTTGGTGCGCCGGATCATGGCCGACGGCCATGAAATCGGAAATCACACCTTTACGCATCCCGATCTGTCCGATACGCCGGAACAGGCCGTGGAACTGGAACTTAACGCCAATCAGCGCCTGTTTCAGGCACTGACGGGCCGTTCAACCCGGCTGTTCCGTCCGCCCTATATCAGCGATTCCCAGCCCACAGACATCGACGAAATCATTCCGGTCCAGATTGCACAAAGACTGGGCTACATAACGGTCGGTCAGCATGTCGATCCGGATGATTGGCGCCTTCCCGGTGTTGATAAAATTATCAGCCGCGTGCTGGACCAGATACACAGCAATAATCCGGAAATAAGCGGCAATATTATCCTATTGCATGATTACGGCGGTGACCGCTCTGAAACCATCGCGGCTTTGCCAACTATTATTGATAAACTCCGGGCGCAGGGGTACCGCTTCGTGCTGGTGTCCGATCTTGCCGGCCTCACACGCGACCAGGTGATGCCGCCATTGCAGCCCGGAATTGTACTTCTCACCGATCGGGTGGTGTTCCTGGCGCTCGGGTTGCTGGGTAACATTCTTTATTACAGCTTCCTGGTTGCAATTATATTGGGCATTTCGCGTCTCATCTTTCTGGCCATCCTGGGCATCTGGAACAGGCAGCGCGAAGGAAAACAGCCTGCCCTGCTTCCGCAATACGTCTCCACCGTTTCGGTGATTATTCCTGCCTACAATGAGGAAAAGGTAATTGCCCAGACCGTGCGATGGATTCTGGAATGCGACTATCCGGCACTGGAAATCATTGTCGTAAATGATGGCTCGCAGGACAGGACCGCTTCCGTCGTAACGGAGAATTTCGGGACGAACGGCAGCGTAACGCTGATCAATATTCCCAATGGCGGCAAGGCAAACGCGCTCAACGCCGGACTTGCGCACTCTACCGGCGACGTCATTGTGGCCCTTGACGCCGATACACATTTCAATTCCGACACCATTTCGCGTCTGGTTCGCTGGTTCGCCGATACCTCTGTCGGCGCTGTAGCCGGCAATGCCAAGGTCGGCAACCGCATCAATATGACGACGCGCTGGCAGGCGCTGGAATATATCGTGGCACAAAATCTGGAACGGCGGGCGTTGGCGGCGCTCGATACGCTTACAGTCGTACCCGGCGCTGTTGGCGCATGGCGCCGTTCTGCGCTCACAAAAGTCGGCGGCTTTCCCTCCGATACGCTGGCAGAGGACCAGGACCTGACCATCGGCCTGCAAAAGGCCGGATATCGCGTAATATTTGACAGCAGCGCCATTGCCTGGACTGAGGCCCCGGCGACATTCCGCGCTCTGGCCAAGCAGCGCTTCCGTTGGTCATACGGAACACTGCAATGCCTTTGGAAATATCGGGCGCTGACTTTTAATGCCCAGTATGGCGCGCTTGGGCTTGTGGCGTTGCCCCAGGTTTGGCTGTTTCAGATTTTTCTGACGGCGCTGGCGCCCATCGCGGACCTTCTTTTAGTCTGGCAGCTTATCGCCGGTGGAATTTCCTATCTTCAGCATGGAGATAATTTTAACAGCGAAGGGCTCTACCTGATCGCGCTGTATTATGTGGTATTCATCGTTGTGGATCTAGCGGCCGCCGCGATCGGCTTTCTCTGCGAAAAAAGCGAGAGCTGGAAAATCATATGGCTGCTTCCGCTTCAGCGCTTCGGTTATCGCCAACTGATGTATTATGTTGTAGTACGCTCTTTGCTTACGGCGCTGCGCGGACCCTTTGTCGGTTGGGGCAAGCTGGAACGGTCCGGGCTTATGACCTCAAAACGCACCTGAGATTTATTGCGCTTGCAGCCGTTCTCAGGATGGGTCTTCAGTGTCGGCTTCCAGAATACCGCGCAGTTCGCGTGCCACCTGCTGCGAGGTCTGGATCATCTGGGTTTCATCGCCATAGTAACTGTGACTGTCGATCAGCAATTGTTCATCGCGTTCCTGGAATAGCGATATGGTTCTCTCGATCTCCTCGGCGCGCGTGCCCAATTCCAGCAGAACCCGTTCGCTCAATTTCAGGCTGGAATGAAATGTTTCGCGTACGATGAATTTTACGCCGCGATCCATCAGCAAATGGACATGACGGCGATTGCGCGCGCGCGCGAAAATGACGAGATGCGGAAAATGCCGTTGGACGTGCTCGACCACGGCCAATGATTCATCCACCTCTTCCAGCGCGACCACCAGAATTTTTGCTTCCGCCGCGCCGGCCGCGCGCAAAAGATCGAGCCGCGTGGAGTCGCCATAAAATGTCGGAATGCCGAAGCGGCGGACCTGATCGACCTGATCGGCATGTTTATCGAGCGCGGTAAATTCAATTCCCCTGGAACGCAGAATGCGACCGACTATCTGGCCCACGCGGCCAAAGCCGCAGATAATCACCTCATTGCGCCCGGTGACGGTATCGTATGGGCGTGGCACGCCGCGTGAAAATAGCGGCGCGAGAAATCGTTCATGCGCCCAGAACAGCAGCGGTGATGCCACCATTGATAGCGTGATCACTAGCATCAGCCGTTCGGATTGCGCCTGTGTAAGAATGGCGCTTGCCACCGCCGCCGAAAACAGCACAAAGCCGAATTCTCCGGCCTGGGGCAGTGCGAAGGCAAAGCGCACTGCATCGCCGCCGGGCTGGCCGAACAGTTTGGCGAGTACAAATCCCACTATAAGTTTAGCGACCAGCAAAATTCCCACCGCCGGCAGAATCATCAGCGGTTCGGACACCAGCAGGCCAAGATTGGCCGCCATGCCCACGGAAATAAAAAATATACCCAGCAGCAAACCTTCGAACGGCTCGATATCGGCGCGAATTTCGTGACGGTATTCCGAAATCCGACAGCAACACGCCGGCCATGAAGGCGCCGAGCGACATGGATAGTCCGGCGGCATTTACCAGGAAGGCCGTGCCTGCCACGATCAAAAGTGCGGTGGCCGTAAAAATTTCCGGAGTTTTTGCGGCATCGACCAGGCGAAATATCGGACGGATCAGAAAACGGCCGCCGATCAGTACCACGCCAAGCGCGCCGAGCCCCTTGACGACCGCGATCGCGAAACTCTCCCAGGTGCCGGACATGCCGCCTGCCAGCAGCGGCAGAAAGGCAAGCGCGGGAATGACCGCCAGATCCTGAAACAACAACACGGCAAAGGCGTCGCGTCCGGCGGCACTGGTCAGAAGATCGCGTTCCGCCAGCATGGGCAGCACAATGGCGGTCGATGACAGGGAAAGCCCAAAGCCCGCGACCAGGGCCACCGGCCAATCCAGGCCGATCTGGCGTCCTGCCAAGCATAACACGACGCTGGTCACGACGACCTGGGCCGCGCCGAGTCCGGCCACCGAGCGGCGCATGGTCCAGAGCCGCTGCGGCCGCAGCTCCAGACCGATAATGAACAGCAGCATCACCACGCCGAGTTCGGAAACCTGGGCGATACTGTCGACATCGCTCACCAGGCCGAGCCCGGACGGTCCAATCAGCAGGCCGGCCGCCAGATAGCCCAGCACACTGCCAAAGCCCCAGCGACGCGCCAACGGCACCGCCACCACGGCAGCCGACAACAGAATGACCAGGGTATAGAGAAAAGGCATCGCTTCACCTTTCGCGACGCTCATTCTTGATGGCTGGAAACGATTCCGTCAAAGCCGGCGCGGCTGGTCAGGTCGGACTTTTGACCGTCCTGCCGTAATTGTCCTCGAACCGGACAATATCGTCTTCGCCCAGATAGCCGCCGGACTGCACCTCGATCAAATGCAGCGGCACCTTGCCGGGATTTTCCAGCCTGTGGGTCTTGCCCAAAGGTATGTAGGTCGATTCATTCTCGTGCAGAATGGCTTCCGTGCCGTCGCATGTCACCTTTGCGGTGCCCGAGACCACCACCCAATGTTCGGCGCGGTGATGGTGCATTTGCAGCGAAAGTCGCGCCCCGGGATTGACCACAATGCGTTTGACCTGGAAACGGTCACCGGCGTCGATGCTCTGATACGAACCCCAGGGACGATAGACGGTGCTGTGGCTGATATGCAGTTCGCGCTTTTCCCGTTCCAGTCTTTCGACGATTTTCTTGACGTCCTGGGTGGCACTTCGATGACTGACCAGCACGGCATCGCTGGTGGCCACAATTACCAGGTCTTCCACCCCGACGGCGGCCACCATCGGCCCATCGGTACGCAGATAGGAATTTCTGACATTCTCGGTCAGCACATCGCCCTGCACGGCATTGCCGCTATCGCCTTTTTCGGCGATGTCCCAGAGCGATTGCCAGGAGCCGACATCGTTCCAGCCCATGTCCACCGGCACCATGGCGGCTTTGGGTGTTTTTTCCATGATGGCGTAGTCGATGGAATCGGCGGGGCAGGCAATGAAGGCAGCTTCGCCCAGCCTGAGGAAGTCCATGTCGCGATGGCCATGCGCCATGGCGTCAACACAGGCGGAGTAAATTCGCGGCTGCAGCCGTTCCGTTTCCTTCAGGAACGCCGCGGCGGAAAATACAAACATGCCGCTGTTCCAGAAATAATCGCCGCAATCGAGATAGCCCTGCGCCGTCGCCTTGTCGGGTTTTTCGACGAAACGGGCGACCGCGAACACACCGTCAGCCTCCTTCATCGCCGCACCGCGCTGAATATAGCCGTAGCCGGTCTCCGGTGCGCTGGGCGCAATGCCGAATGTCACGATTGCGCCTTGGGCCGCGGCCTTCGTTGCCATGGTAACGGCGGCTTCGAACGCCTTTATGTCGCCCACCACATGGTCCGACGGCATCAGCAAAATCAGCGCGTTGGGATCGGCTTTTATTGCCAGCAGCGCGGCGACGGTCGCGGCCGGTGCGGTATTGCGTCCGGCCGGCTCCAGCACGATGACGGCGTCGCGCAGGCCCGCCTTGCGCAACTGCTCGGCGACGAGAAAGCGCTGCTCTTCATTGCATACCACAATCGGCTTGCCGAAAGAGGCGCCCGCGACGCGCGCCACCGTTTCCTGCAGCATGGAATTTTCGCCCGCCAGCGGCAAAAGCTGTTTGGGATAGAGCCGCCGCGACAAGGGCCATAAGCGGGACCCCGCACCGCCCGACAGAATAACCGGAACAATGGATGGTAAATTTTTGTTAGGCATTGTGCTCCAGCTTTCCCTCAACAGCGCCGAATCCTAGCAAATGCCACGCCCTTGCCCAAGCGCGGGCAGGTTAACAGGGACACCGTTGTTTTCCGGTTAAATCACCGTTTGCAAAGAGTTTCGTAAATCTTTCGCTTTAGCATGGCGGCCATGCACCACGTCGATGTTCGCATGTTCGTATGGGCCGCGCTGGCGGCGGCGTTCCTGGTCTGGAGCGCCCCCGGCTTTGCGCAAGATCAGGTGCCGGCCAATGCGCCGGAACTGAGGAGCAATATCTCGGATGAGGCCGCACCGGCGCAGCCAACGCAGGCACAGGACGACGCCGACATCGGCAGCTACAAGCTGGATACCGGCGACAAAATTCGCGTGACGGTATTCGGCAAGGATAATGAAAATCTGGGTGGTGATTTCGAACTGGATGGAACCGGCACCATCAGGTTGCCCCTGATCGGCAATGTCCGCGCAGCCGGTCTTACGCCCCAGGCCTTGTCGGACGTCATCGCCCAGGGGCTCGGGGCCGGCTATCTGATCAACCCGCGGGTCAGCGTATCAATGCTGACTTATCGGCCCTTTTACATTCTGGGCGAGGTCTTTAAGCCCGGCGCCTATCCCTATGCCAGCCACATGACGGCGCTGAACGCCATTGCCCTGGCGGGCGGCTATACGAACCACGCCATGAACAGCAAGCTCTATATTCAGCGCCTGGGAGAGACCGAAGCGCACGAATACCCTGCCGATCAGACAACCGTCATCCATCCCGGCGACATTGTCCGCGTGCCGCAAACGGCATTTTGGAGCTTTATGTCCTATGCCATCCCACTGGCGGGCTTCCGGCCCTATTCCTATTAACCTACGCATCGCCGTCCCGAGGCTGCCGGAACCTGCCGCCCCGGGCGGCGGAATGCCGCACATTTAGCGGGTGCGAAGCCGCAATGACCGGAGATTCCCACCCGATTGCCCTGCCCCTTCGTTGACAGGCTCGGCCTGCGAGGCCTAGTTTTTGCGCCGCAACAAGAAATGGCCCTGGCCCAAAAATAGGCAATCTCCCTATTCGGGGCCCGCCAAAATCACCATTTAGGACAGCCAGACCTATGAAGCTTCTGGTGCCCGTCAAACGGGTCATCGATTACAATGTAAAAGTCCGTGTCAAAGCGGATCACACAGGCGTGGACTTGGCGAACGTCAAAATGTCCATGAACCCGTTCGACGAAATTGCCGTGGAAGAGGCGGTCCGGCTCAAGGAAAAGGGTAAGGCCACGGAAATTGTCGTGGTTTCGATCGGCCCGCAGCAAGCCAGCGAAACCCTGCGCACCGCGCTGGCCATGGGGGCCGACCGCGGCATCCTGGTCAAGGCCGAGGGCGAGGTCGAACCGCTGGCCGTGGCAAAAATCCTCAAAGCCATTGTGCGATGCGGAAAAGCCCGGACTGGTCATCACCGGCAAACAGGCCATCGACGACGATTCCAACCAGACCGGCCAGATGCTGGCGGCGCTGCTGGACTGGCCCCAGGGCACCTTCGCCCACAAACTTGAATTGCTCGACGGCGCCGCCAAAATCGAACGCGAAATCGACGGCGGTCTTCAGACCGTCGAGGTCAAACTTCCCGCCGTCATGACGACCGATCTGCGTCTGAACGAGCCGCGCTACGCCTCGCTTCCCAACATCATGAAGGCCAAGAAAAAGCCGATTGACGAAAAGACGCCCGCCGATTTCGGCGTCGATACCACGCCGCGCCTCAAAGTGCTGAAAGTCGAAGAGCCGAAAAAACGCGGCGCCGGCGTGAAAGTCAAAAGCGTGGCCGAACTGCTCGACAAACTCAAAAACGAAGCCGGGGTGATCTGATGACCACGCTGGTGATCGCCGAACACGACAACAAGACGCTCAAGGACGCCACCGCGAAAACGGTGACGGCCGCCGCTGCGCTCGGCGCGCCGGTGCATGTGCTGGTGGCCGGTGAGGGCGCCGATGCCGTAGCGGCCGAGGCCGCCAAGCTGACGGGCGTGGAAAAAGTGCTGCTCGCCGACGATGCCGCCTATGCCAAAATGCTGGCGGAGCCGATGCAGGCGCTGCTGCTGTCGCTGGCCGATCGCTATGACGCGCTCCTGGCGCCGGCCACCACCACGGGAAAAAACATCTGCCGCGCGTTGCCGCCAAACTCGATGTGCAGCAGATCTCGGAAATTCTGTCGGTCGAAAGCGCCCGACACCTTCACGCGCCCCATCTATGCCGGCAACGCCATCCAGACCGTTCAGGCCGCGCCCGGAAAAAAAATCATCACCGTGCGCGCCACCGCCTTCAAGGCGGCGGCGGAGGGCGGCAATGCGCCGCGATTGAGAAAGTTGCCGCCGCCGGCGATCCCGGCCTGTCAAAATTTGTCGGCGAAGAATTGTCCAAATCCGAACGCCCGGAACTGACCTCCGCCAAAATCGTGATTTCCGGCGGTCGCGGCCTTGGCTCCGGCGAGAACTTCAAGCTGCATCGAACAAGTCGCCGACAAACTGCACGCCGCCGTCGGCGCCTCGCGCGCGGCCGTCGATGCGGGCTTTGTGCCCAACGATTATCAGGTCGGGCAGACCGGCAAAGTGGTGGCGCCCGATCTTTACATTGCCGTCGGCATATCCGGCGCCATTCAGCATCTGGCCGGCATGAAGGATTCCAAAGTCATCGTCGCCATCAACAAGGACGAAGAAGCGCCCATTTTCCAGGTCGCCGACTACGGGCTGGTCGCCGATTTGTTCCAGGCGTTACCGGAAATGGACGCGGAACTGACGCAAAATGGGCTACTGACAGAGCGTTCAAAGGCGGCAAAAATATGAGCATTGAACGATCGGCGTAATCGGCGCAGGCCAGATGGGCAACGGCATCGCCCATGTCTGCGCGCTGGCGGGCTATCGATGTCGTGCTGGACGACATCATCCGGAGGCGCTGGGCAAGGCGCTCGAGACGATCAAGAAGAACATGCAGCGCCAGGCGCGCGCAAGGGCATCATCCGGACGCCGAGGTCGAAGCGCGCTGGCGCGTATCCGCACCACGCAGAGTCTGGACGACCTGAAGGACCGCGATCTGGTGATCGAAGCGGCGACCGAGGACGAAGCGCATCAAGACGCAAGATCTTCCAGGATCTGTGCCCGCGCATCGGCGACCAGACCATGCTCGCCACCAACACCTCGTCGATCTCGATCACGCGGCTGGCCGCGGCCACCGACCGGCCGGAGCGTTTCATCGGCCTGCATTTCATGAACCCGGTGCCGGTGATGCAGCTGGTCGAGGTGATCCGCGGCATCGCCACCGACGACGCCACCTTCCAGGCGGCGCTCGACATCGTGCAAGCAGCGTCGGCAAGACCGCCGCCAATGCCGAGGATTTCCCCGCCTTCATCGTCAACCGCATCCTGCTGCCGATGATCAACGAGGCGGTCTATACGCTGTATGAAGGCGTCGGCAATGTGGAGGCCATCGACACCGCGATGCGGCTCGGCGCCAACCATCCGATGGGCCCGCTGCAGCTGGCCGACTTCATCGGGCTGGATACCTGCCTGGCCGTAATGCAGGTGCTGTACGAAGGCCTGGCCGACTCCAAATACCGGCCCTGCCCGCTGCTGGTGAAATATGTCGAGGCCGGCTGGCTGGGCCGCAAGACCGGCCGCGGCTTCTACGACTATCGCGGCGAGCATCCGGTTCCGACGCGGTAGGCTTCTAAGGGAGCGCAAAGGCAATCAGAAGAGTCGCCGATGACCTCCTCGGAGATCTGGGACGAGCCGCCGGCGGCAACAACCACATATTGCTTGCCGCCGATCTCATAAGTCATCGGCTGCGCATGCGCGCTGGCGGGCAATTCGGCCGACCACAGTTCCTTGCCGGTTTCCGCCGACAAGGCATGAAAACGGCGGTCCAGTGTGCCGCCCGCGAAAATCACGCCGCCTGCCGTCACAATCGGTCCGCCTAGGATCACCGAGCCCGTTCCTGCATCTGCAGAAAATAATTCACTCATTGTTCCGAGCGGCTGACGCCAGGCGATTTTTCCAGCCGCCAGATCGAGCGCGACAAGTTCGCCCCAAGGAGGCGGCACACAGGACTTGCCGGACGGCGCCATGAAAGGCCCGCGTGCCACCGCATAGGGTGTGCCGCGCTGCGCCGCCACATTTCCACGAATATCGCCGCGCGTTCCGCTGGCGAATTGATCTGCCGGGATCAATTGTGCCCGGTAGGGAAGATTTGAAACCGCAACGATCAGGCGCTCATGCGCGGCGTCCCAGGCGAAGCCGCTCCAGTTGATGCCGCCGATTATGCCCGGAACAACAAGCGCGCCTTGAAGGCTTGGCGGCGAAAAAATAGAGGTGCCCGACAGGGCCGACAACGACACCTCGCAGGCCGCTCGATCCGTCGCACTCAGCCCCCGTATGTCGGAAGCAGGAAACGTCTGCCGCGCCAAAGCGGGCAGCGTCGAAAAAGGCTGCGTTGGTGAAGTAACTTCCCCTGGCACATTGCTCTGTGGAACCGGCCGTTCCTCGACAGGTAACACGGGCTTTCCGGTGGTCGGATCGAGCACATACACCATTCCAGTTTTGTTGCCGGCGATCAGCACATGCATGCGCCGCCCATTGAGCGACAGCGTCGTCAATAGCGGCGCAGCGGCGGTGTCGTAATCCCACAAATCGTGATGAACGAGTTGAAACCCCCAAATGAGTTTTCCGCTTCGTGAATCCAGCGCCACAACCGAATCGGCCCAGCGATTATCGCCAGGCCTTAGACCACCGTAATAATCTGGGCTGGCACTCCCCGTCGGCACATAGACAAGATGATGCTCGGGGTCCGCGCTTAAGATCGACCAGGCATTGCCTGCGCCAGTATGCCAATTTTCGGGCGAGACAGTGGCGGGGCCTTCCAGCGGTTCCCATTTCCAGAGCAGCTTTCCCGTCCTGGCATCAAATCCCCGCACCACGCCGTCCGGCATTTCTGCCATCGGGTTATCGTTGATGGCTGAGCCCACTATGACTACACCGTCAAGAACGAGCGGCGGCGAACTCATGTGGTACCAGCCGTTGCGATAATTCGGGACGTCCTTCAGATCGACCTCACCCTTGTTGCCGAAGTCTGCGCAGGGAAGTCCTGTGGCAGCGTCGAGCGCGATGAGCCGCGCGTCCTCCGTCGCTTCAAACAGGCGAATCGCGCATGAGCCCGTTGAAGCCGAGCGCCAGGCGGCGAGCCCACGATTGATCAGCCCATCGCCATAGTCCCAGGTCTTGTCGATGTGAGGATCGAAGACCCAAAGCTGCCGCCCCGTTACCGGGTCAAGCGCGATGACGCGATTGAAGGCGGTCGTCAGATATAACCTTCCGCTCATCAACAGCGGCGTTGTATTAAATCCACTTCTGCGTGTACCGCCCTTGCCGTCGGCCATGTCGCCGGTACGAAACGTCCAGACCGGCTTCAGCTGCGCGACATTTTCCGGCGTGACCTGCATCAACGGCGAAAAACGGGTGCCTCCGACATCGCGGCCATAAGCCGGCCACTCGTCAGCCTCCGCCATTCCGGCAAGAAACGTTGCAAACAGGCCGGCCAGCACAAGCGTCTTCGCCTTCATTTCGGCTTTCCTCTTTTGTGGTCCTATTCGATACTGCGCCGTCTTCGCCGCTGTGAGGCTTGCATGTCGATCACCGAATTCGACCAATATTCCCGACCATGGCGGCCCGGGGAAGCTGCCGCGCGGGCGGTAAGCAACTTGTTTCAGCGGTTTGGTCTGAACGGCGGCTCTCCGGGGACGAGCGGAAGACGCGCGAAGGTCTTTCTGTATTCGTTAGCTGTCGCGGCGGCAGTTGTGGGCGCCGTAAACACCGAAAACGTTATCTCAATTCAGGGCGCGCGCCATGACGGCGTGTTCCTTTGGGCCGTGATCGACGAAGGTTCGAGTTGGCTCACCTTTGTTGCCTTCTTCTGGATCATTTGGTTGGGCTGGTACTTGGCCCCGCTATCAATCCGGCCGCGCTGGAAGTTGGTGCTGCATGTGCCGGCGATACTTGCCTTTTGCGGCGCACATGTTGGCGGCTTTTTGCTGCTGCGGACGCTGGCTTATCGATTGGCCACTGCGCAATACGAATACGGACCTTTGGTTGCTCGCTTTTCGTATGAATTCCGTAAGGATGCACTTGCTTACGCGCTTTTTTTTGCTGGCACTTCACTAATCGATCACTTGCTGCAGCAGCAACAACCGACCCCGGATCGCCCTGCATTATTCGATATTCGCGACGGCACTAAAATCACGCGTGTGGCGGTAAGTGACATCCTGGCGGTGATGTCTGCGGGAAATTACGTTGAGTTCGCGATGCTCGACGGCCGACGACTGTTGATGCGCTCCACCCTGTCAGCAATCGAGCGCGATCTTGTCCCGCGTGGCTTTCTGCGCGTGCATCGCTCGTGGATAATCAACGTAAAACGCGTGCAAAGCCTCAACCCGACTGCCTCGGGCGATTGCAGGATCGAACTGAGCGGCAACCTCACCGTTCCACTGTCTCGGCGCTTCAAAGAAACTCTGGCACAGCTTCGCGCAGCGCCACCCGTGCGCTAAGCGCCGAAACCGACAATTCATTCGGCGTCCTCAGGGTTTATTCTTTAAGGTCTGGAAATATTCGACGGAGCGCTGACTGTCCCACTCCACCGCGCCAATCGCCCGGCCGACTTCGTGGCCCCTGCGGTCGATCAGAATTGTGACCGGCAGGACAGAGGCCTTGAGCGCGCGGATCAAAGCAATGTCGGTATCGACATAGGTGCCCAGCCCGGCCACATCATGCTCTTTCAAAAAGGCCGCCGCCTGTTGCGGCGTATCGCGGCCGACATCCACGGCCAGTACCGCCAGTTCGGAATCCGGCACGGCGCTTTTCAGCCTGGCCAGCGCGGGAAGCTCGGTCACGCAGGGCAGGCACCAGGGCGCCCACAAATTCAGAAGCACATAGCGGCCGCGATATGCCGCCAGCGAATGGCGGCCCCCATCGGCATCGCTAAAGCCGATTTCCGGCAGGGTTTTGGGCATATCCGCCAGCGCAAAGGGCGGTGGAGGGGTGGCGGGTGCCTGCGTGATCACATATAGAAGCGCGGCAATACCCAGCAGCGCCGCGGCGAAAATCGCGGCCTGTCTGGGGTAAATTCGGGACAGCAGCACTGGGCGTCTCATGAGCACAAACAAAATGTGGGGCGGCCGGTTTGAGGCCGGACCTGCGGCCATTATGGGGGAAATAACCCCCTCAATCGATTTCGACAAACGGCTGGCGTCCCAGGACCTGGCCGGAAGCCGGGCCCATGCCCGCATGCTGGCCGTCCAGGGCATCATTACCAAGCCCGATGCCGAGGCCATTTTAAACGGTCTCGACGCGATTGAAAAAGAAATCGCCGCCGGAACCTTCGTCTTCAAGCGGGCGCTGGAAGACATCCATCTGAATATCGAGGCGCGGCTGACCGAGCTGATCGGCGAGGCCGCGGGGCGGTTGCACACCGCGCGCTCGCGCAACGATCAGGTGGTGACCGATTTCCGGCTCTGGGTGCGCGAGGCCTGCGCACGCGATCAATGAAGCGCTGGCGGCGCTCCAGCGCGCCCTGCTGGCGCAGGCCGAAACCCATGCCGACACCATCATGCCGGGCTTCACCCATTTGCAGCCGGCGCAGCCCGTCACCTTCGGCCATCACTGCCTGGCCTATGTCGAAATGTTCGCGCGCGACCGCGGACGTTTTGCCGATTGCGCCAAGCGGCTGAACGAAGCGCCCTTGGGCGCGGCGGCGCTTGCGGGCACGTCCTTTCCGATTGATCGCGATGTCACGGCCAGGGCGCTGGGCTTTTCCCAGGCCGATGCGCAATTCGCTGGACGCGGTCTCGGCGCGCGACTTCGCGCTGGAATATCTGGCAGCCGCGACCATCGCGTCCACCAACCTGTCGCGGCTGGCGGGCGAATTGGTGCAATGGACAACGCCGAGCTTCGGCTTTGTGAAACTGTCCGATGCTTTCACCACCGGCTCCTCGATCATGCCGCAAAAGCGCAATCCGGATGCCGCCGAACTTATCCGCGGCAAGACAGGGCGGGTGCTGGGCGATTTCGTGGCGTTGGCCACGGTCGTCAAGGGTCTGGCGCTGGCCTATGGCAGCGATTTGCAGGAAGACAAGGAACGCGTGTTCGACGCCGCCGATACCATCGAGCTTTCGGTTGCCGCCATGGCAGCAATGATCGCCGACCTGAAGGCGGTGCCGCAGGCCATGCGACGCGCCGCCGAACCGGGCTATCCGACCGCGACCGATCTGGCCGATTGGCTGGTGCGGGTACTGAAAAAGCCTTTCCGCGAGGCCCATCATATCGCCGGCAGCATCGTCAAGCGCGCCGAAGAGGCGGGCGTCACGCTCGACAGGCTTTCGCTGACCGATATGCAGAAGATCGAACCGGCCATTACCAAAGAAGTGTTCGATGTTCTGTCGCTGGAATCGTCGGTCAATTCGCGCATGAGCTTCGGCGGTACGGCGCCGAACCGCGTGCGGGAACAGATCGCCTATTGGAAGGTGCAGCTGAAATGAAGCGCATTCTGGCCATTTTCGGGATTGCCCTTGTGTTGGCGGCGTGCGGCGTCAAAAGCGATTTGACGCGCCCGAACGGCCAGCCCAATCCGCCCGGCCGCGATGATCCCTCCAAGCCGCCGCAGCCCATCGGCCGATGAACCATTTTTCCTACAAGAACAGCACGCTGTGCGCCGAAGAGGTCGATCTTGCCGCGCTGGCGGAAAAGGTCGGCACGCCGTTTTACTGTTATGCGAGCGCCACGCTGGAGCGGCACTACAAAATCTTTGCGCGCGTCCTTGCCCTCCAACGCGCTGATTGCCTATTCGGTGAAGGCCAATGGCAATCTCGCAGTTCTGAAAACCCTGGCCAAACTGGGCGCGGGCGCCGATATCGTGTCGGCGGGAGAATTGAAAAAGGCGCGGGCTGCCGGCATCGCCGCCGACAAGATCGTTTTCTCCGGCGTCGGCAAGACCGCGCGAAGAAATGCGCCTTGCCCTTGAAGAAGGCATTTATCAGTTCAATGTCGAAAGCGATCCGGAACTGGAGGCGTTGAATGACGTGGCGCTGTCGCTCGGCAAGCGCGCGCCGATCACCATTCGCGTCAATCCGGAGGTCGATGCCCGGACGCATGCCAAGATCACCACCGGCACCGCCGAAACCAAGTTCGGCGTGACCTGGGGCCATGCGCGCCGGAGCTATGCCCGCGCCGCCACGCTCAAGGGCATCGAAATTGTCGGCATCGATGTGCATATCGGCAGCCAGATTACCGAGCTCGAACCGTTCGAATCGGCGTTCCGCCGGGTGGTCGAATGGGTCATGGTGCTGCGCGCCGACGGCCACACAATATCGCGCATCGATCTGGGCGGCGGACTGGGCGTGCCCTATTTGCACAGCAATCAGCCGCCGCCCGATCCGACCGCCTATGGCAGGATGGTCGAAAAAGTTACCAAGGATATTGGCGCGCAGCTGATTTTCGAACCGGGCCGCCTGATTGCCGCCAATGCCGGGGTGCTGGTGTCTCGCGTGATTTACGTCAAGCATGGCGAGGCCAAGACTTTTCTCATTATCGATGCCGGGATGAACGACCTGATCCGCCCGGCCATGTATGACGCCCATCACGATATTGTGCCTGTTTCGGAACCGGGCGACGGCACGCGCCACACTTACGATGTGGTGGGCCCGATTTGCGAAACCGCCGATCTTTTCGCGCGCGACCGGGATTTGCCGGAACTCAAGTCGGGCGATCTTGTCGCCATTCTGACGGCAGGGGCCTATGGCGCGGTAATGTCTTCGGCCTACAATGTCCGCCCGCCTGCGCCCGAGGTCCTGGTCAAGGGTTCCGACTGGAGCGTGGTGCGGCCGCGATTGGATTATGACGCACTACTCAAGGCCGACCATATTCCGAACTGGCTGGAAGACTGACCGACTGGGCCGGGCCATTCTCAGGGCGCGCCTTGCGCTCCTGATAGAGCGCGGCCTGCCCGCGCTTGCGCTCGCGCTGGGACTGACGGCTCTGTTCGTTGCATTGGCCCTGTTTCAGGCCTTCGCCATTCTGCCCTGGATACTGCATGCCCTGGTGCTGGCGCTGTTCATCACCGCCATCGGCCTGTCGCTCTATACAGGCTTTCGGACATTTTCATCTCCACGTTGGAGTGATGCCGCCCGCAAGGTTGAGCGCGACAGCGTGCTTGCGCATCGCCCCCTGTCCGAAGCCGATGATGCCCTGGCATTGGGCGCGGGCGATGCCTATGCCGAAGCTCTGTGGCGGGCCCATGTGACACGCCGACTGTCCGCATTCTCCAGACTGACGGTCAGGCTCCCGCATCCCGATCTCAAGACACGCGATCCTTATTATCTGCGTTACGGCCTGGTCGCCGTGTTGCTCGCGGCGCTGGGGTTGGCGGGCGCGGATTCCGGCCGCCGCCTGATGGCGGCGTTCGGACCGGCGGGCGCAGGCGGCGAAGCCGGCCTTGATGCCTGGATTGACCCGCCGGCCTATACCGGCCTGGCGCCGATTTATCTGTCCAGCACCAAAGGCGCACTCTCGGTTCCGGTGGGCTCGAGCTTTAATCTGCGGGTCCATGGCGCCTCGCGTCCGCCCGGCCTGGTGCTGCCTGGCCCCAACGCCAATGTGCGCTTCACCGGCGATAACGGCGAATATGCCAGCACTGCAACCGTGACCGGCAACGGCGCGGTGACGGTGCGCGCCAATGGCCGCACGATCGCAGACTGGAATCTTCGGATCATTCCCGACAACAAGCCATCCATTGCCTTTACCCAGCCACCCAGCCGCACCGAACGCGATGCCGTGAATTTTGTCTTCGCTGTGAAGGACGATTACGGCGTGACCTCGGCACGCGCCGTCATCAAACCCAAAGACGGCAAGGGCAAGGAGCTGATTGTCGACCTGCCCTTGCCGGCACTGTCGGCGAAATCGCTGAACGTCACGCGCGCACAGGACCTGACCGAACACCCCTATGCCGGCCTTGAAGTCAATGTCACGCTCCAGGCGACGGATGGCGCAGGGCAAACCGGCAGCAGCAAGACCGTGTCCTTCCGGCTGCCCGAACGGATATTCATCAATCCGCTTGCGCGCGCGCTGGTGGAAATGCGCCGGCAACTGGTCGGCGCCGACGGGCCTGCGCGCAACCGCGTGAGTCAGATTCTGGATGCCCTGACTCTGGCGCCGGATCTGTTCTATCCGGATCAGCTGAATGTCTATACCGCCATCCGCGCGGCCTATTGGGGCGTAAAGACGGCGCGCGCCGACAGCGATATCGAACATGTGCAGGATTTGTTGTGGCAAACGGCCAATGCGATCGAACGCGGGGGCCTTGCCAACGCAGCCGAGGCCTTGCGCCGCATTCAGCAGCAGCTCTCCGAAGCGCTGTTGCAGGATGCGCCGCAGGACCAGATCGACGAACTGATGCGCCGCTATGACGAAGCCATGCAAGCCTATTTGCGCGCCCTGGCCGAAAATCCCGAGCCCGGCGATCAGGCCATGGGCCCCAATGCCCAGTCTCTGTCCATGGAAGACCTTGATACGCTTCTCAAGGCCATGAAGGAGATGGCCCAAAGCGGGTCGCGCGAGCAGGCCGATCGCATGCTGGCCATGCTGCAAAATCTGTTGGAGAACCTGCGCATGACGCAGGGCGAAGGCGGTCAGGGTCAGACCGCGGATACGCCGCAGCAAAAGGCCATGCGCGAAGCCATTCAGGGCCTGTCGGATATGATGGGCAAGCAGCGTCAGCTGATGGATCGCGCCTTTCGCCGCGAACAGGGCGCGGGCCAGCCGGGCGATGATCCGCAGTCTCTGGCGCGCGAGCAGGGCCAGTTGCGCGACCAGTTGAACAACACCCTGAAGAATCTCAAGGGACAGAATCCGGATGCGCCCGGCGCCATGGAACAGGCCGGAAAAGCCATGGGTGAGGCGCAGCAAAATCTCGGCCAGGACGATATGGCCAATGCCGGCGTGGCGCAGAAAGAGGCGCTCGACCAGTTGCGCGAGAGCGCCGAGGCCTTGTCAAAATCCTTGATGGCCAGCCGCGAGCAGGGCAATCCCGGCCAGGTAGGTCAGGAAGATCCGCTGGGCCGCAAGCAGGGCAGTGCCGCCAACAATGGACAGAATGTGAAAGTGCCGACGGTATCGGATTTGCAGCGCGCCCGTTCAATTCTACAGGAACTGCGCCGCCGCGCCGCCGAACGCGGCCGGCCCCAGGAAGAATTGGATTACATCGATCGCCTGCTGAAGCAGTTCTAGACTTTGCCGATATAGGGCAGTCCGCGATGCGCGCCGCCATCGTCCATGCCATAGCCGACGATAAAATCCGTGACGTCCCTGAAGCAGGAAAAATCGGCTTTGGCGCGCGCGCCCGGCAGGCCTTTGTCCACCGCAACCGCCACCAGCACGGCGCCGGCGCCCTCCTGCAACAGCAGATCCTTTGCCGTCGCGATGGTTGCGCCGCCGTCCAGCACGCCGTCGATCACCAGCACCGTGCGGCCGCGCACCTGCGCGCTGGGCCCGACCAGCACCTTGACCTCACCGGCTTGCCGGTCATGGCCATAGGACCGCAGCCACAAAAAATCCACGGGCAGCGCGAGCCCCTTGGCGCTCAAGGCCCGCAGCAGATCGGCGGCGAAAACATAGGCGCCGGCCAGAATGGGCGCGGCAAAATCGGGCTTCAATCCCGCCGAAACAATTTCCTGCGCCACCGCATCCACGCGCGCGGCGATTTCGGCCTCGGAAAAAAGTGTCTCGGGTCTCACTCGTCCGCGCGTGCAAAACGCACTTCCAGATTGCGGGCTGCGGCGGGCGGATTGGCGATGCGCGTCTGAAACGTCGCGGACTGTCCGGGTGCAAGCTCGGCAATGCCGGGCACGAATGTGTAGGAATAGATTTCGCGCTTCTGCTCGTCGGAAATACCGATGCGGATTTTTGGCGGCACCTGCAGCGTCTGCTCGGTGATATTGACCAGATCCCCGTTCACCAGCAGCACGGGCTGGCCGTCTTCCACCTCGCGAACTATAGCGTCACCTTCTGAAACTCGATGCCGCGCGTGTTCACCGGCATTCCGATCATGGAATAGAGCGACGCGGCTTGCGGCCAGGTGGAAGCGATCTGCTGGCGAAAGGTCATGCCCGTCCAGCCGATGGCAATTATGATTGCGATGAAGATCAGCCAGCCCGCGACAAGCGCCAGCACGGCCGGCAAGCCCCGGCGCCAGACGCGGCTTATCCGCCGCTGCCCGCTTGTCGGACGTGTCGGGTCGGGGCGATACTCCGGCTGCGGAGTGTCCTGGCGGTCATGGCCTGAAGCTGCGGGTTGCGGCGCTACATCCGCCGCAACCACGCCCTCTTCCATTTCGGGCGCGGGCGGAGCCTGCATCCAGACATGACCGCATTTGGCACAGCGGACATTGCGGCCCTGCGCCGGGAATTTGGTCGCGTCTGTTTGGTAGCGCGTCGCACATGCTGGGCAGGTCAATATCATGCGGACGCTTTTGGCTGTTCCATATGACCGAAAATAGGCGCGAAGCCCTTGCCATCGCAAGGCGCGGGGACCGCCAAACAGAAAACATGGTAACGCCGCGGCGCCAAAGCTAAGGTGGGCGCCTCATGGTTCGTTTTGAAAATGTCGGCATGCGCTACAGCGCCGGGCCCGAGGTCTTGCGCGACGTCACCTTCGTCCTGGAGGCGGGCTCCTTTACCTTTCTGACCGGCCTGTCGGGCGCGGGCAAAACCACGCTTTTGAAGCTGATTTACGTCGCCGAGCCGCCCAGCCGGGGCCTGATCACCCTGTTCGGGCAGGACATGGCCACCGCCAGGCGCAGCGATTTTCCGGCCATCCGCCGGCGAATCGGCGTGGTGTTTCAGGATTTCCGCCTGCTGGACCATCTCTCGGCATTTGAAAATGTCGCTTTGCCGCTGCGCCTGGCCGGACGGCACGAGGCCGATTACGCCCGCGATGTCAGGGAATTGCTGGCCTGGGTCGGGCTCGGCGAACGCATGCAGGCCAAGCCCGCCACGCTTTCGGGCGGCGAACAGCAGCGCGTCGCCATCGCGCGCGCCGTGGTCGGCGCGTCCCGATCTGCTGATCGCCGACGAGCCCACCGGCAATGTCGATGCCGAAATGGGCGCGCGCCTGATTCGCCTGTTCTCCGAGCTCAACCGGCTGGGCACCACCGTTCTGATCGCCACCCACGACCGCAGCCTGATCGAACACCGCGCGCGCCAGGGAAATGCGCCTTGTCGATGGACGTCTGGTCGAACTGCGCGCGCCGACGGTGCCGGCATGATCCCCAGAACCAGAGCAACCATACTGCCGCGCGACCAGGGCGCCGCGCCGCTCGATGTCGTGATCGGCATCATGGCATTTCTGGCGGCGCTGGCGCTGGGCGCCTCGCTGATTGCCGAGCGCGCCGCGCTGGGCTGGCAGGCGGGTCTGTCCGACAAGCTCACCGTTCAGGTCATGGTCCCCGAGCAGGGCAATGTCCGCACCGAACTGGACCGTGAGACCAACGCGGCGCTTGCGATATTGCGCGCCGCGCCGGGCATGGCCCATGCCGACATTCTGTCCGAGAGCGACACTGCCGCGCTGGTCGAACCCTGGATCGGCAAGGACTCGCTGATCGAGGACCTGCCCCTGCCGCGGCTGATCGATGCCGATGTTACGCCAGGCGCGCCGGTCGATATTCCCGAACTGACGGCGCAGTTGAAGGCCGCGGCGCCCGATGCGGTACTCGACGATCACAGCCACTGGATCGCGCGGCTGAAGGGTCTTGCCGACACCGTAATCTGGGCGGCCTATGGAATTTTGCTGCTGATCGCCGTCGCCACCGCCGCCACAGTGTCCTTCGCCACTCGCGCCGGGCTCGATGCCCATCATGACATGGTGGCGCTGCTGCACCAGATGGGCGCCCAGGCCGGCTTCATCGCCCGCGCGTTCGAGCGGCATTATTTCGTCTCGGCGCTGGGCGCGGCGACGGGCGGGCACCGTGTGCGGCCGCTGTTCTTTCTGGCGGCCGGCGGACTGGAATTCGCCGGCATCGAAGCGGTGCCGTTCCTGCCGCCGCTGTCGCTCAAGCTGCCCGAACTGCCCTGGCTGCTGACCGTCCCGCTGGTTGTGGCGGCTGATCGCGCTGGCCACCACGCGCCTGTCGGTACTGGCCGCCCTGCGCGGATTTACTGAAACGTTAGCGGGTGCATGACGCCGCAGCGGCACGGTATCCTTCGATGAATGATCAAGCGGCATCTCTTCTCCTGGTGAAACTGCTGGCGGTGGCGCTGCTGGCCTATGGCGGCGGCTTCCTGCTGTTCGTCGCAAGCCTGCCGCGCACGCCGCCCACGCCGTTGCATGGCGATGCCATTGTGGCGCTGACCGGCGGCGGCGCGCGGCTGGACGCGGCGGTGGCTTTGTTTGAACACGGCATCGGTAAGCGGCTGCTTATCACCGGCGTCTACAGCCGCACCACCAAAGCCGAATTGAAAAAGCTCAATCATGGCGGGCCGCGTTTCGATTGCTGCGTCGATCTGGGTTGCGCCGCGGCCGACACCCATGGCAACGCCGTGGAGACGGCACACTGGGCCCTGGCGCATCATTACAAGAGCCTGATCGTAGTGACGGCGGGCTACCATATGCCGCGCAGCCTGACCGAATTTTCCGCCGCCATGCCGAATGTGGAGCTTGTGCCCTATCCGGTCGAACCCGCCGAGATCGATCTCAATGTCTGGTGGCGGCCCGCGCACCATGCGCCTGTTGCACGGCGAATATGCCCGCTACCTCGCCAGCCTTGTGACCACGGCGCTGGAAAGGCCGGTTGAGGCCGCCGCCGCACGGCGATTTGCCGCCAGACCGATGATCTTCATCCGCTCGCTGCTGTTTTTTCTCTGGTTCGCGTTCACCTCGGCGGCGCTGAACATCGGCGCCCTGCCCGCGCTGATGTTGCCGCGCCGCGTGACGGTATGGGTGTCGAAATGCTGGAGCCGGGTTACGCTTTGGGGCCTGAAGCTATTCGCCGGCATCGACTACGAAATCCGCGGCGACATCCCGCGGGGCGGCGTTCTGGTTGCCGCCAAGCATATGAGCATGTGGGACACGCTGGTGCTTTACATGCTGCTCGACGATCCCGTGGTGATTTTGAAGCGCGAACTTTTTTCAATTCCGTTTTACGGCTGGTATGTGAAGAAGGCTGGCATGATCGGCATCGACCGCGGCGGCGGCGCCAGTTCGCTGCGCAAAATGAATGCCGCCGCCCGATCCGCGCTGAATGAGGGCCGGCCCTTGCTGATTTTTCCGGAAGGTACGCGCAAAAAGCCGGGCGCGCCGCCCGATTACAAACCCGGCGTTGCCGGACTTTATACCATGCTGGGCGTGGCCTGCGTCCCGGCGGCGCTCAATTCGGGCCTGCACTGGACCGGCTTCATCAAAAAGCCGGGCACCATTGTGTTGGAATTTCTGCCCGCCATTCCGCCGGGCCTCAAGCGCGCCGAATTCATGCACGCATTACAGACCGGCATTGAAACGGCAACGGACAGATTGTTGGCGTCGTAAGGGCTAAATCGCCACGCCCTTCGGCGCGGTGAAAAATTCATCCGCCACATTGCCCGTGTTCAGAACATCCGCCGGTTCGAAGCACAGCACTTCGGCTTCCTCATCGGCACAGGTGCGGTGTTCGACACCGCGCGGTACCAGCACGCCCTCGCCGGGGCCGAGCCGCACAATATGATCGCGGAATTCGACGCCGCAATTGCCCCCGCCACACCAGAAAGAATTCGTCGGCCTCTTCGTGGTGATGCCAGGGAAATTCGCCCTGGCATTTGATCAGCTTGATCTCCTGCCCGTTCAGGGTAGCGAGCACCTTGGGCCGCCACTGCTCCTGAAACTGCGCGAACTTGTCGGTCAGGGCGATCTTTGCGGGCATGCTCCACTCCCAATTGAATGCTATGTTAATTCAATGCGTTAGCGTGGAAAATGATTTACACCGCATTGTAGAACATTTAGAGAACATAGACTATATTCCCGCTTTCGTCACCGAACCGCCGCAAGGCGCACTATCTTAGGGCCATGAGCGATATCTCCAGCCAGATCTGGGACATGAAATACCGGCTGAAAGCAGCCGGACGGCACACCCGTGGACCGCACGCTGGCAGACAGCTGGGCCCGGGTGGCGGTGGCCGCCGCCCGGGCCGAGGCGCCTGAAAGCCGGGCCGACATGGCCGCAGAATTTTGCCGCCGCCCTGGCCGGGCACCGCTTCCTGCCGGCGGGCCGGATACTGGCGGGCGCCGGGACCGACCGCAGCGTGACCCTGTTCAACTGCTTCGTCATGGGCGCGATCGACGATTCCATGGACGGGATCTTTTCCGCCCTGCGCGAAGCCGCGCTCACCCTGCAGCAGGGCGGCGGCATCGGCTATGACTTCTCCACCCTTCGCCCCAAGGGTGCGCTGGTCAAAGGCGTGGGCGCCGACGCCTCCGGCCCGGTCTCCTTCATGGACGTGTGGGACGCCATGTGCCGCACCATTATGAGCGCCGGCAGCCGCCGCGGCGCCATGATGGCGACACTGGCCTGCGATCATCCCGACATCGAAGACTTCATCGACGCCAAGCGCACACCGGGCCGCCTCACCAATTTCAATCTGTCGGTGCTGGTCAGCGATGCCTTCATGGCGGCGGTCCGGGAAGATACGGACTGGAATCTGCAATTCGCCGGACAGGTCTATCGCACGGTGCGCGCCCGCGATCTGTGGGACCGCATCATGCGCGCCACCTATGACATCGCCGAACCCGGCGTGATTTTCATCGACCGCGTCAATCAGCAGAATAATCTTTCCTATTGCGAAAAGATTTCCGCGACCAATCCTTGTGGTGAACAGCCGCTGCCGCCCTATGGCGCCTGCCTGTTGGGCTCGATCAACCTGGCGCGGCTGGTGAAAAATCCTTTCACCGACAACGCCCATCTGGATATGCACGAACTGGCCGGGCTCACCGCCACCGCCATTCGGTTGCTCGACAATATCATCGATGTGTCGCGCTTTCCGCTGGAAGCCCAGCGCCGGGAAGCACTCGCCAAACGGCGCATCGGGCTGGGTGTCACCGGCCTTGCCGATGCGCTGATCTTCTGCCGCACCCGTTATGGTTCGCCGGAGAGCCTGGCGCTGATCGAACAATGGCTGTCGGCCCTGAGCCATGCCGCCTATCGCGCCAGTGCGGCTTTGGCCCGCGAAAAGGGCGCCTTTCCGCTGTTCGACCGCGATGCGTTTCTGGCGCGCCCGCATATCGCGGCGCTGCCCTTCGATATTCGTCAGGCCATTGCCGATTTCGGCATTCGCAACGCGCTTGTGACCTCCATCGCGCCCACCGGCACCATTTCGCTGTTCGCCGGCAATGTCTCAAGCGGTATCGAGCCGGTCTTCGCCTATAGCTACACCCGCAAGGTGCTGATGCCGGACGGCATGCGGCGCGAGGAAGCCGTCATCGATTACGCCCTGCGCGAATTTCGCGCGCGCTTCGGCAAGGAAGCGCCGCTGCCCGATTATTTCGTCACGCGCCCAGGATTTGACGCCCGCCGATCATCTGGCGGTGCAGGCCGCCGCCCAGCCCTATATCGACTCGTCCATTTCCAAGACCGTCAATGTGCCGGCCGCAATCGCGTTCGAGGAATTCAAGCATGTCTATAGCCGGGCCTATGACACCGGCTGCAAGGGCTGCACCACCTATCGTCCCAACGCCGTCACCGGCTCTGTGCTGACGGCCGAGGCCCCCCTGAGCGCGCCGCCCGAAGAACCGGCCTTGCCGTTGGTGATGCCGCCGCAGCCCATGCGGGACCCGCAGGGCGGAAGCGTCGTCTATATGACCCAGCCGCTCGACCGGCCCGACATTCTGATCGGCCAGACCTACAAGATAAAATGGCAGGACGCCGATCACGCCTTTTACATCACCATCAACGACATCAAAAAAGACGGCCGCAGGCGCCCGTTCGAGGTCTTTATCAACTCCAAGAATATGGAAGCCTATGCCTGGACTCTGGCGCTGACGCGCATGATTTCGGCGGTGTTCCGGCGCGGCGGCGATGTTTCCTTTGTGGTAGATGAATTAAAGGCCGTGTTCGATCCGCGCGGCGGACAATGGATGGGACAGCGTTACGTGCCCTCGCTGCTCGCCGCCATCGGCGAAATTATCGAAAAACATCTGATTGCGATCGGCTTTATGGCCCCGCACGATCTGCCCATGGCCGGCGAGGAACGCAAGGCCATTGCCCTGGCGGCGGAAGGCGCGCCGGCCCGTAGCTGCCCGCGCTGCGGTTCGTCCAGCTTTGTCCGGCTGGAAGGCTGCAACTCTTGTGTCTCGTGCGGATATTCCAAGTGCGGCTAGGGCGTGATTTAACCCCCGCATGAAATATTCCAGCCGCTTTTTTCTCTATGCCCCCGTGGCGGCCTTCGCCCTGCTGTTTGCGGGCGTTTGCGTCAACTGGTTGGTGTCGTCCCGCGCGTTGTCGCAAAAGCTCGATGCGCTCAACGGCCATGAAATCATGCCGGGCGTGACGCTCAGCTATTCGCAAAAGGAAATGGCGGGCTTTCCCTTTCGTCTGGATGCGGTTTTCAAGAATCTGGAAATCACCGTTGTAACCGCAAACGGCCCGGCCGGCTGGCGCAGCGAGAATTTTGCCTTTCACACGCTTTCCTATGGCAAGCCGCAACAGGTTTTCGAAGCCGCCGGAAAGCAGACCATCAACTGGACGGACGACAAGGGTACCGCAAAGAGTCTGGAATTCGTGCCCGGCAGTCTGCGCGCCAGCGCCATTGAAGATGCGGGCGGTCTGGTGCGCTTCGATCTGGATCTGGCCGATCTGGGCGCGGCGGCGCTGCAGGCGGGCCGCGTGCAATTTCATATCCGCAAGGAGAATGACGCGCTGCAATTTGTACTCAGCGCCGATGTCGCCCATCTGACGCCGAAACTGGAGTCGGCCTTTGGCGATACGGTCAAAAGCCTGAAGCTTGATGGCCGCGTTGCCCAGGCCGTTGCCTTCGACGATTTGCGCGCGGGCAAGGGCGACTGGCGCGCGGCGTTGGACGTCTGGCGCGGCAAAAATGGTGCCGTACAGTTCGCCCAAAGCGAAATTGCCTGGGACAAAATCAATATCGGCGGGTCCGGCACCATGCTGCTTGACCAGGCCAAACGGCCCAAAGGCGTGCTGCATCTCAAAATCGCGGGCCTGCCCGCATTGACCGAAGCAGCGGCCAGACGCGGCATCCTTGGTGGTGCAAACAAGGGTCTTGTTGCCGGCCTGCTGGAAACCATCGGGCAGAATGACGGCGGCAAGGATGGTGTGGCGGTGACGCTGGCCTTCAAGGACGGCATTGCCTATGCCGAACAGACGCCGGTTACGCTGCTGAAGCCGCTGTACTGATATGTCATCCCCGGCGAGTAACGCGACGCGTTACGAGGAAAGGGGATCCAGAAATCCGGGAAACACGAGGATTCCCTTCTCTTCGCCTTGCCATGCAAAGCTCGGCCGGGAATGACAAGGATTGTTAGTCCTTCGGCTTCTTCCCGCGTCCAAAATTAGGTTCGGCGCTATCCTGGCCCGCTTCCACAAAGCTGCGCCGGATGGCGCGAGCAGGCTCAATAATTTACAAAAAATATCAGCGGATTCGCACTTTTACTAGGATTTGCGGTAGTAATTACATATGGGGCAATTCTGGAAATCCGCCGAAAAATTTGCTGGTTGGTTTGGAATTTGGGCGACGGCTTTCACCGCTTTGTCCGGCGCTTTGGCGTGGCTTTCATCGAAGGTCACACCCATGAGGGGCCTCGGTTGGGCTGACTTCATTGCCGTAGGCATTGCGGGCGCAATTGCAATTACGTTGGCTATGGCGGCGATTTTAGTTGCTTTGCGGTATTTTCGTCCTCTCGCCACTCCCCCCCTCGAAGCGAGTCCGCAACTTCAATACCTGCGTAGTGAGTTTTTAGTTTTTAAAGGTGACGTCAATAAGTCTCTTGCCGCCGAGGCTGCAAACTTAGAAATACGCTTCGCCAAGCTAGAACATGCGGATAATTTAGACCTAAAAAACTTGCTGTATTTTGGAGTGTTGCAGGCGACAGCCGCTCAGTTGGATTGGCTGATCGCTGACGCACCTAAAGAAGGAATACCATTAGGTGCGGATGTTGATGCAGAAAAGCGAGAGGAAGTATACGATTTGCATCGGGGGTATGTAAGTAAAGTACTCAGCCAAATAGACGGACATCGCTATTCGAGTGCCCGTAATCAGATGATTAGCGCCGAGCAAGAGGCGGAAACTTTTGTTCGCCAAAACTCAACCACTTCCCATATCAATTTATTGGATTTGCGGCGTCTTGAGATTGCCAGATTCCAGACGAAGCGCATGGTCTATTTTCTTGAATATCAGCGCCGAGAAATTATTGAGAAAATCAGGACCAATAGGGATCATATGCTCGAACGCTATCAGGCGCGCGAAAAGGACTAGTCTAGTTGGACTTCCTTTACTCCAGTGGCGACAAGGCATCGCAGGAAATAGGTGGCGGTAAAGGATCTACGGCGATAGCTTAAAATAGCTATGCTAACGAGATGGCGTGGCGCGAAGATAACCGCCGGATCAGCAATGGCGAACAGTATTCAAAGGCAGTCGCCGCAGCCTTGGCGCGTCCGATCAGCCGTCAGTGGAAGGGTTGTTGGCAACGGCGCGCGGCGTGAGAGAATGGCAAACTAAACAAAGAGGCTGGTACCATGACATTTATCCAAGCAATTCAGAGACACATAGAACCTGCCGATCATGCCGATATTTCGGCAGCGGCCCTCACTCGCAACATTACTACATGGGTTTTCAACCTAGCGCGCAATCTAATTGTAATCGGCGCGCTAACTTTTGTAGCCGAAAGATCGAAAAGCATATATGTCGAAGGTGCGCTCGCTACGTGCCGGATATTTTTATTTCTCTATATTCTATCCTATTGGCAGCAAATTTATATACGAACGCTTTCAAAATATTGGAAAACGAATTGCGCAGAGTTTATTGATTTGATTATAAATGTCAGCATCGGACTGTTGATCTCCTACTGTAGCTTTATGGCTGTTTCCGCTATCGCTGAAACCCTTGCGCACACCAGATAGAAAGCGCCCAACTCATATTCCGTCATTGTGTTAGGTCCCACATCAACTGCTGCCCCGGTCCCCTGCTAACCGCCACTCGCACCTGTTCCGCTTTTGGGTAAGCCGAACCATTTTCCGCTTTGCCCCCTAAGGGACTACAACACGCTAAAGCCGACCGTCCGGACGAGTATCTTGTCGGTGCCGCCTAGGCCCTTCTCCGCAATGACATGCTTGGCAAGGTTCAGCGTGGTCATGGGGCCAGCCTCAAGCGCATTCTTACACATGGCGGCTATCTCGCTGTATTTGAAATAGCGGTACAGCCTCACCTAGATGCGCAGATTGCCGGGGTCTCTTGGGCCTCGAATATCTGCAAGGCCGCCGTGATGTGCGTGAAGTCGTTTTTGGCCTGCTCTAGCTGGCCCTCGCCATTGGCAATAGCTGCGCGGATGGCGTCGCGCTTTGCTCTCAGGATCACGACTGTCTGGGATTCAGCCATGGGGGTCAGATCGGATTGCCAAGGTATTGGGCCAACAGAACGGCAACGGCGAGAAACTGCACTCGCGCCGAGGAACACGAACAGTACCCGGCCATACATGCGGCCAACGGCACGCCGGTACGCGCCCACCCGCGCCAGCGCCAAAGGCGCAAGCCCACACCGCGTATGCGACTACGACGAGAAAGGTATGCACAACCATCTTGCGAATTTACCACCGGACCCCCGAAGGAAGAAGAAAAAGACTAGGTGTGTTTGCTACCTAATACCGGATATGTCATCCCCGGCGAGTAACGCGACGCGTTACGAGGAAAGGGGATCCAGAAATCCGGGATACACGAGGATTCCCTTCTCTTCGCCTTGCTACGCAAAGCTCAGCCGGGAATGACAAGGATTGTTAGTCCTTCGGCTTTTTCCCGCGCCCGAAATTAGGTTCGGCGCTATCCTGGCCCGCTTCCACAATGCTGCGCCGGATGGCGCGGGTGCGGGTGAACAGATTGAACAGCGCATCGCCATCGCCCCAGCGGATGGCCCGCTGCAGGGCGCTTAAATCCTCGTTGAAGCGGCCCAGCATTTCCAGCACCGCATCCTTGTTGTTGAGGAAAATGTCCCGCCACATGGTCGGGTCGGAGGCGGCAATGCGGGTAAAATCGCGAAAGCCCGAGGCGGAGTATTTGATCACTTCGCTTTGCGTCACGCTTTCCAGATCCGCCGCCGTGCCGACGATATTATAGGCGATCAAATGCGGAACATGGCTGACAATGGCCAGCACCAGATCGTGATGCCTGGCGTCCATCACTTCGACATCGCTGCCCAGTTCCTTCCAGAACCGCACAAGCTTGTCGACGGCGGCCTTGTCGGTGCCTTCGGGTGGCGTCAGGATCGTCCAGCGCCCATCGAACAATTCGGCAAAGCCGGCTTCCGGGCCTGAGAATTCGGTGCCCGCGATAGGATGGCCCGGCACGAAATGCACGCCTGCGGGAACGAACGGCGCAACATCGCGAATGACCGGCGCCTTCACCGAACCGACATCGGTCAGGATCGCGCCTGTCATCAGATGCGGTTTGATCTGTTCGGCCAATGACGCATAGGCGCCAAGCGGCGTGGCCAGCACCACCAGATCGGCATCTGTCACGCATGCCGCCAGATCCATGGTCAGCGAATCCGCGAAACCCGCGCGGCGCGCGCTTTCCAGCGTTTCAGGATTGCGCATATAGGCGCTGATATGACCGGCCACATTCTTGCGGCGCATGGCATGGGCCATGGACGAGCCGATCAATCCGGCCCCAATCAGCGCGACTTTCTGGAACATCGTCATCTATTTTTGCTCCATGAAATCGCGCAGGGCCGCAATGACAAGATGGTTGGCCTCTTCGCTGCCCACCGACAGACGCAGGCAATCCGGCAGGCCATAGCTTGCAACCCGCCTTAAAATAAGGCCGCGCGCGCTCAGGAACGCATCCGCCGCCGCCGCGCCTTCTTCGTTCGGAAAATGAATCAGAACGAAATTGGCCGCGCTGTCGTCGGCGCGCAAACCTAGTTTGCGGATTTCCGCAGTCAGCCAGGGCAGCCATTTGGAATTATGCGCAATCGCCGCCGCCAGATGGGCCTTGTCCTGCACCGCCGCTGCCCCGCCCCATTGCTGCATGGCCGACAAATTGAACGGACCGCGAATGCGATTCAGCACATCGGCATTTTCCTTGGAGCCATACAGCCAGCCGACCCGCAATCCGGCCAGCCCATAGGCTTTGGATAAAGTGCGCGTCATCACCACATTGGGCGCGGTCCTGGCCAGCGCCAGACCCGATTCATAATCGGGCGCGGTGACGAATTCGGCATAGGCGGCGTCGATCACCAGAAATGTTTCCGGCGATAGCCCGGCATGGAGCCGCCGCAATTCGGCTTCATTGATATAGCTGCCGGTCGGATTGTTCGGATTGGCGAGATAGACCATGCGCGTCTTGGGCGTAACCGCCGCCAGCATGGCGTCCACATCGGCGCGCAGATTTTTTTCCTTTGCCACCACCGGCACGCCGGAATTGGCCAGCGTCGCAATGCGGTAGAGCGAAAAGGCATGTTCGGTGAAAATTACCTCATCGCCCGCGCGGACATAGGCATTGGCCATGAAGGAGAGAAGTTCGTCGGAGCCATCGCCGCCGCACACCACGCGCCCGGCATCAAGCCCGAAGGTCTCGGCAATGGCCTCGCGCAGAACTTTGCAGGAGCCGTCGGGATAGGCGACCAGCTCGCGTGCCGCCTGGGCCAGCGCCTCCAGCGCCTTGGGGCTTGGGCCCAGGGGGACTCGTTGGACGACAGCTTGATCGGCTTGTCTATGCCCGGCACGGTGGAGCGCCCGCCGACATAAGGCGAGATCTCCAGGACGCCCGGCTTGGGCGATGGCGTAACGGGCGACATGGCAGGCCTTCGAAAATGCGGGCTATTGATAAGGTCCGATGGCGTTAAAATCAAAGTGCGGCAGGGACATGGCGGCTAAGCGCTGCAAATGCGCCCTGTTATTTGACACTTGTACCCCCTAGCCTTAGCAAACCCGTCCCTTGAAGGTGATAGCCGGAATGCCTGACACAATAGCCCCTCGATTTCTGCGCCCGCTTGTGGCGCCGGAAGCCGATGTCGGTCAGGCCATGTCCTTCGGCCCGGAATGGCCGCTAAAGCTCGATGCCGGTCGCGATCTTTCGCCGTTTACCATTGCCTATAAAACCTATGGCGCGCTCAACGCCGACAAGAGCAATGCAATCCTGATCTGCCATGCCCTGACCGGCGATCAGTTTGTCGCCAGCGCGCATCCCATCACCGGCAAGCCCGGTTGGTGGGACGTCATGGTGGGGCCGGGCAAGCCCATCGACACCGGCCGCTTTTTTGTGATCTGCGCCAATGTCATTGGCGGCTGCATGGGTTCGACCGGCCCGGCCGACATCGATCCCAAGACCGGCGATCCGTATGGCCTGACCTTTCCGCTTGTCACCGTCCGCGACATGGTGCGGGCGCAGGCCATGCTGTTGGATGCGCTCGGCATCAATAAAATTCTGTCGGTGATCGGCGGTTCCATGGGCGGCATGCAGGTGCTGCAATGGGCGGCCAGCTATCCCGAGCGCGTGATCTCCGCCATGCCCATAGCCTGCGCGGCGCGCCACTCCGCGCAAAACATCGCCTTTCATGAAGTGGGCCGTCAGGCCATCATGGCCGATCCCGACTGGAACAAGGGCGCTTATCAACTCGCCGGCACCAATCCGTCGAAGGGTTTGGCGGTGGCGCGCATGGCCGCGCACATCACCTATCTTTCCGAGGCGGCGCTGCAGCGCAAATTCGACCGCGGCCTGCAGAACCGCAATGGCTTCTCTTTTGCCTTCGAACCCGACTTCAAGATCGAATCCTACCTGCACTACCAGGGCTCGACCTTTGTCGATCGCTTCGACGCCAACACCTATCTCTACATTACCCGCGCCATGGATTATTTCGATCTGGCCGAGGAACATGGCGGCATTCTGGCCGAAGCCTTTCGCGGCGCCAGAACGCGCTTTTGCATTATTGCGTTCAACAGCGATTGGCTGTTCCCCACCATAGAGAACAAACGCGTGGCCCATGCGCTGAATGCGGCAGCCTGCAATGTCAGCTTTGTCGAAATTCAGACCGACAAGGGTCATGACGCCTTTCTTCTGGAAGAACCTGAAATGTTCGCGACCGTGCGCGGCTTTCTCAATTCCGTTGCGCAAAGCCAGGGGGTGGCCTGATGGTACCCGTCACCAAACTCCGCCCGGAACTGGCCGCCATCGCCGAGATGATTCCGCAGGGCGCGCGCGTGCTGGATGTCGGCTGCGGCGACGGCATGCTGCTGGAACATCTGGTGCGCACGAAAAATGTCGATGGCCGCGGCATTGAACTGTCGCAGGTCAATGTGAATGCCTGCGTCGCGCGCGGGCTATCCGTGGTGCAGGGCGACGCCGACACCGATCTGGTCGATTATCCGTCGCGGGTTTTCGATGTCGCGATCCTGAGCCAGACCATTCAGGCGACGCGCAGCCCCAGCACCGTGCTGCGCCATTTGCTGCGCATTGGGCGGCGCTCGGTGATTTCGCTGCCCAATTTCGGGCATTGGCGCGTCCGGCTGTCCCTGCTGGTGAACGGCCGCATGCCGCGCACGCGCGCGCTGGATTATTCCTGGCACGACACGCCCAACATCCATCTGTGCACATTGACGGATTTCATTGTGCTGGCGCGCCAGGAAGGCGCCACCATCGAAAAAGCCCTGGCCTTACGCGACGATGGCCGCACCCCGGAAATGCATCCGGATTCCTGGGGTCCTAATTTTCTGGCTCAGGGCGCGATCTTTCTGTTACGGGGGACGTAAGCGCGGGCTTTGCCATCGCGCGCTTGCGCGATTTGGCTTCTACGGGCGCAGCGCCATAGAGCGACTTGCGCGCTTCGACCAGATGCACGCCGCCCACGCCGCGCCAGATTCTGCGTCCGAATTTTTCCCAGCCGGTGCCCGTCGATGAAATCTGCCGCGTCAGAAACGGCGGCGCATAGAGCGCGCGATCCCAGCGCAGCGGCTCGAACAGCCCGCCATGCAGCAGGCGGTCCAGTTCGCCCTTGTGAAAGGGGCGTCCGTCGGCGA
Source organism: uncultured Alphaproteobacteria bacterium (assembly GCA_963837555.1). Classification (GTDB taxonomy): domain Bacteria; phylum Pseudomonadota; class Alphaproteobacteria; order Micropepsales; family Micropepsaceae; genus Rhizomicrobium. The sequence goes on from CAWINU010000005.1 coordinate 44,985, forward strand.
AAGGCGAATTCACCACCTGCGCCCACAGGCTGGCGCGGTTGGGCGCAACGATCAAAAGCCGCCCCTCCGGCGCCAGCACGCGCCACAATTGACGCAGCATGGCGCGTGTCGATTCCGCGCCCTCCAGGCCATGCACCACCAGAATGCGGTCGAACAGCGAATCGGCAAAAGGCAGCGCATCCTCGTCGCCCAGTACGGTGGCGGGGCATTCTTGCGGCCAGGCAATCACGCCGGTTTGCGCCGGCATGAATGCGATTACGCGCTCGGCCTCGGCCCGGTACGGCTCCAGATAGGGCGCGGGAAATCCGAAACCCATGAGCCGCAAATTCCGGGCATCGGGCCATAACAGTTTGAGTCTGGCCGCAATGGCGCGATGGGCGATCTGCCCTGCCGGCGAGCGGTAGAATTGCGCAAGAATGCCTGCGTCGAGTTGCATGTTCTGTTGCGTAGTCCCTTGGGTGAAAAGGATCAACGGCCTAGAATAGCGCAATGCAGATCGAAATCATTCCCTGCCTGAGGGACAATTACGCCTATTTGCTGACCGGCAACGGCTTTTGCGCGGTGGTGGACCCGTCCGAGGCCGAACCGGTATTGGCCATGCTGGCCGGCCGGACCCTGACGCACATACTCAACACCCATCACCATGCCGATCACACCGGCGGCAATCATGCCCTGAAGAAAGCATTCGGCGCGATCGTTATCGGACCCGAAAAAGATCGCGCGCGCATTCCCGATATCGATATCGGTGTCGCTGAATCGACGCCCTTCGCATTGGGCGACCGATCCGTGCGCGTTCTGGAAATTCCGGCGCACACGCGTGGACATATTGCTTTTGTGTTCGACGGCGCGGCCTTTACCGGCGACACGCTTTTTTCTCTGGGCTGCGGACGCCTGTTCGAAGGCACGCCGGAAATGATGTGGCACAGCCTGTCCAAACTGATGCGCCTGCCCGACGAAACGAAAATCTATTGCGGCCACGAATACACCGTGAACAATGGCCGCTTCGCACTGACGCTTGAACCGGATAATGCGGCGCTTGTTGCGCGCGTGCGCGAAGCGGAAAAAATTATTCCAACCGTTCCGTCGACGATGGGTCAGGAAAAAACCACCAACCCGTTCCTGCGTCCGGATTCAGAAACGATTCAAAAATCGCTTGGGATGGAGGGTGCGGATGTGATTTCCGTTTTTGCCGAGATGCGAAAATTGAAGGATTCGTTTTGAAAAATTATCGGGTAATCAATCTAGCGCGTTTGCTCGAGCTTGTCGTCGTCGCTGCTGCAGACCAGGCAGATGATGTCGCCGGCGACAGTAGCGGTGGTGCCGACGGCGGTGGAGGCCACGCTGACGACGGCGCTGCCGGCATCGACAACGGCGCAGGCCGATAGAGCCTCGAGCGCAAGAGCGAGGACAAAGAGGGTGGCCAGAACGCGCATGACAGATTTTCCCGGGACGCGGACAGATATTACAGGAAGCCAGAATGGCGCGCAGTGAAAAATATTTCGTTACCACACTCTATCGAACCCAAATCAAAGGTTCCGCGGCGCGCAACCGCGCGCTTATGCGCGCCTGTTCGGCCATTGCCCAGGACGACCAGGCGGGCCGGCGCTGGTCCGAGCAGCATGGCTATAAGGGCTATACCTCCTATGCCTCGCTGAACGATCTGACCCGGCGCGGACCCGAATTCGCCGAGCTGGAAAAAGCCCTGCTGCCGCATGCCCGGGCCTTCGCGCGGGCCGTGGATTTCGATCTCGCCGGACGCAAGCTGGCGCTGGACAGTTTATGGATCAACATTCTGGAGCAGGGTGGCGCGCATAGCGGCCATATTCATCCCCATTCGGTAATCAGCGGGACCTATTATGTGACGGTGCCGCGCGGTTCGGCCGCCATCAAATTCGAGGACCCGCGCCTGCCGCTGATGATGGCCGCGCCGATGCGGCGGGAAAGGGCGCGCGGCGAAAACCGCAACTTCGTTTCGCTGGAACCCAGACCCGGCACGCTTCTTCTGTGGGAAAGCTGGCTGCGTCACGAAGTGCCGCCCAACCGCGCCCGCGGCAAACGCATCAGCATCAGTTTCAATTACAGCCTGGCGTGAGCCTAGGGCGGCAGCGCGTTGGCAAAGATCTTAATTTCGCGTACGACCCGGCTTGCATTGTTCTGCCAGAGAATATGCCCGGCGTCGGGCAGCTTGACGATGCGGGCGTCCTTTACGCCTGCCGCGAATGCCGCGATCTGTGCATCGCGCAGGCTTTCATCCCTTTGCCGGGCGGAAAATTCGGCGGCCGATAATTGGCCCTGACTGTTTGTGCGCGGCGTGGCAAAGATTGCGAGCACGGGAAGGTCGATGCTTGTGAATCTTTGCTGTCCCGCCCTCATGGCGCGGTCTATGCGCTCTGCCAGCGTTTGCGGCGGTGGCAGGACCGGCGCGGGTTGCTGGGCAAGGCCCGGAGCGTAATAGGCATAGGAATACCCCGCATCCAGATAAATGAGCCCAGCAATGTTTTCGGGGTGACGCGCGGCGACGGCGCTGAGTTCCTCGCCGCCAAAGGAATGGCCCACAAGCACGGGCTTTTCCAGCTTCAGCGCGGCAATGACGTCGACCACATCGTCGCCCAACCGTGCCGCGGCGTAATTGTCGCCCACAGGTTCGGGCCTGGCGGAATTGCCGCGACCGCGCGGCGTGATGCCGTAGACATGAAATTCGATGGCCAGTTCGGGCGCGAACTCATCGAATACATGGGCGGTATCGTCGAAGCCGGGAATAAACAGCAACGGCCTGCCGGTGCCACCCCAATCCAGCACTTCGAGACGGACGCCATCGCCGGTGGTGACAAACTGCGTGGTGTGGGGCGAGAGGTCGAGCGGCCAGGCGGTCGCCGGCGTGGCGCGCCGCAGGACGAGCGGGCGCGGGGTTTTCGCCTGCTTCCAGAATCCCGAGATGCTGTCGCCATCGGCACTGAGCGTGCCCTCAAAGGTGCCGCGCATCGGGCCAATTGAAAACCTGATCTTGTCGCCGTCGACCGCCACCCCTTCGGCGAGATAGCCGGCTGAATCCACGTCGATGGCGTAGTACGCCGCCGTCCAGGTTCCGACCTCGGCGATTCTGAAGACGGTACGAATATCCTTGCCATCATCGTCGACGATCGTCGTTTGCCAGGTGCCGGTGAACCCGGCAGCCAGGACAGGGGGCGCCAGCAGGCACGCAAGCAGCAAAATCACGGCTACCGAGATTTTACGCGCGGATCCCAAATACATCGAACCTCTATACATAGAAGTTCAATGTATGTAAAGGCGCTACGATACAGCGTTTTGGCACCGCAAATTCCGGCCGCGCGCGCGAACGCGGCGGCGTTTTTTCGGCTTTACTTAAGGCGCGATCCGATCCGGCAGCGGCTCAGAGTCCCGCCGACGGCCGGTTGCCCAGCAGGAACAGTGCCAGAAGCGCAATCAGCGAGCCGGACGCCAGGGCGATGGAGACCTGCGGCAGGCCGAACCCGGCAGTGAACAGCAGACCCGCAAGAATGGGACTGAACGCGGCGCCGCCGCGTCCGACGCCGATGACAAAACCCGTGCCGCCGGCGCGCACCTCGGACGGAAAATATTTTGCGATCAGGGCATAAATTCCCACCACCGCACCGTTGGTAAAGAACCCGGCGCCGCCCGAAATCATCGACAATTGATTGAGGTCGGGACCCACCAGACCGAACAGCGACACCATGATGAAGGACATGACGAGCGCGACCATCACAAGGCCGCGCACATCGAAACGCTGGGTAAGAAGGCTGACCAGAATGGCGCCGGTGGCGCCGCCGACATTGGCCCATACCAGCACGCCGCCCGCCATGGACGCGGCAAATCCCATATCGACCACGATCTTGGGCACCCATTTCAGGATGTAATAGAAGGTCATGATGTGCATGCTGTAGGTCACGGTCATCAGCAGCGTGGTCGCGATCAGACCGGGCGTGAACAGCGCCACGACAGAAACACGCGGCCTCGTGCCGGTGACCGGCGGCAGTTTCTCGGCCAGGGAGCGGCCCATGCGCTTCAAGACGCGGTTGACCCGTTCCAGCGCGTTTGCCGCCTTGGAGCGCGACAGATAGCTGATCGACTCTGGCAGCAGCAGGAAAACGACCGGAATCATCAGCGCCGTGACGCCGGCGCCGAACTCAAACACGGAACGCCAGGAACCACCGGCGAGCAGCATGGAGGCAATGGTGCCGCCGGAGGCCGCGCCGACCGGATAGCCCGCCGCCATGATGGCCACGGCAAGGTTGCGGCGGCGATCATTGGCCAGTTCGGCAGTCATCGCCGCGGTGCAGGCCAGCATGCCACCGATGCCAAAACCGGTGATCAGCCTGAAGGCCGACAGCGTAGTGACATCCTGCGCCGTGGAGGCCAGCAACATGCCGCCCGCCATGATCACCAGACAGCCCAGAATGGTGGGGCGGCGGCCGAAACGATCAGCCAGGGAGCCGACAAAAACCGAGCCCACCGCCATGCCGATCAGCTCCATGGACAACACCACGCCCAATTCGGCGCGATCTATGCCCCATTCGGAAGCGATGCCCGGAGAGGCGAAGCTGATGGACAGCACGTCAAAGCCGTCAAGCGCATTGAGCATGATGCAAATGCCAATGCCGACGATTTGGAGCAAGCCCATGTTTTCGTGAGCCAGAATGGCGCGCGGATCATGTTTCATACTTATCTTCCCTGGGATGGCCTTGTTTTTTCTTGGATCAGCAAACAGAAAAACTACGTCGGCAGGGAAGCGACCGAAACTAGCCATATGGATAGGGCGTACCGCCCGATCCGGTTTTGAGAATCCAATCCCCAGCGCCCGGCGAGCCTAAAAGGCCCGCCGCAGCTTGCCTAGTGCCAATTTCCCAGAACATGTGGGAATGACGGGTTTATCGCGCTACTCATACCGCAGTGCGGTAGCCGGAACGGCGCGGGCGACAAGGGTTGACTGAACCGCCACTGTGAGAAGCGCGACGATGACGGCCAGCAGTGTTGCGCCGACAAAAACCAGCGGGTTGAGCGCAACGTGATAGGCAAAGCCGCTGAGCCAATTGTTCACACATAGCAAGCAAGCGGCCAGGCAATCAGATTCGCCCACAACACCGGCTTGACAAACTGCCAGAGCAGCAAACGCGTAATGTCGCCGCTGCCCGCGCCCATGGCCTTGCGAATGCCGATTTCCTTGGTGCGGCGTTCGGCAGTCGAAATCGAAAGGCCGAGCAATCCGAGACAGGCCAGGAAAACCGCAATGCCGGAAAATACCGCAAAGAGCTGCGCCTGACGCAGCATGCTGAGATAAAGCTGCTGCATATGCTCGTTCATGAAAAAGCGATTGATCGGCGTGCCGGGATTGGTCCTGTTCCAGAGCTGGTCGATGGCAGCCAGCGTTTCCGGAATCTGTTGCCCCTTGAGCTTGATGTTGATCGCAGCGCGCTGACCTCTCGTAATACCCGGGAGTGTAGACGGTCGGCGCGATGGTCTCTCCCGCGGTTGGCTCCAGCCAGTGAGGAAAGAGAAGTCCGGCACCACCGCGACAATGGGAGTCGAAATTGTTTTCGAGGCGGACGGCAGGAACCTGGAAAGTTCGCCGGCATCGAGTTTGCCATCATTGTTGCTGTCAGCCCCTTGCGGGTAAGGCCAGGGTGCATCCAGGGCCGCCCATTCCTGCCTGTCCAAAGCCTTGTCGCCATTCTCGTCGCCCATCTGGATAATAGCTGCAGGTGACGGCACGAAGCTGATCTGTCCTGCAGGCTTTGGCCAATAGCGGCCTGCGGCGAGGCAAAACCAAGGCGTTTATCGCCGTCTCGTTCAAGATGTAGGCCCGGCAACGTTGCCGGATCATAGTCGCCGGCGGAGATGCAGACGGCAGCGACCCAGCCAAAGGCCTGATGCCGTAAAGCGCGAACACACCCGGATCGAGGCCGTCCACCAGATTCATGGCGAAAAGTTTGTCCCTTGTAGGTTATGGTCATACGTCAGCCTTCCGCCGAAAAGCTGGTAGGTGGAACAGGCAACACCCGCGACGCCGGGCAGATTGCGCAGTTCGCTGCGGAAGAGCGGGATTGCAGTCGCCGCGCACCACCAGCACCTGATCAATGTCAGCGCGCACGGCATCACGCGTGACATAGATATTCTGCTGGTAGACGACAGTGGCGGCCACCACCAAGCCGATCAGAATAGCGAATTGCAGAATCACCAGCACGTTGCGGACCAGATCGGCGCCGCGCGAATGCGCGCATCACCCCTTTGAGCACCCCGGAGGGGCGGAAAGATGACAACACAAAGGCGGGCCAGGCACCGGCCAGAAGGCCCAGCACGATCACGGCCGCCAGCAATGCGCCGAGCAGAAGTGGATTGTGTCCATAGTCGAATGTTCCTCCGTCGCCAGAAAGGCATTGACCGGCGGCAACAGCCATTCGCTGAGCGCCACCGCGACGCAGGCGGCAACAAACACCGTCAGTATGGCTTCGCCCAGAAACTGCAGCATCAGCACGCGCTGCGCCGCGCCACACACCTTGCGTATGCCGACCTCCAGTCCGCGGCGGGCGGCGCGCGCCGTCAGCAGATTGACGAAGTTGATCGCGGCGATGAGCAAGATCACCGCGCCGGCCATTCCGGCCACGGCGAGCCTGGCCTTGGCGCCGGGATGAAGGCCTTCGAAAAGCGGAAGTCCGATCGAGAGATATCGAGAACCAGGGTATAGCCCGTGTCCTTTTTATACCTGACTTTCTCGGCCACATCCGGCAATCGCCGCTCAACAGCGGCGAGCGAAACGCCTTGTTTGAGGCGCGCATAGGTCATGACCGACGTCAGCCAACTTCCGGGGTTTATGCCGACACCGTCGGTGGCAAAGGGCGAGAAGGACGCAAGGCCCGAGACGAAAAATTCCGGTTTTCAGGCTTGTGCCATTGGCCGGCAAATCCGCGATTACCGCCCGCACCGTCATGGGATGGCCATCTACCTGGATGACCTGACCCACCACATCGTCGCGTCCGAAATATTTTCGTGCCGTTGCGCGCGGCAGCACGATACCATCGGGCCGGCTGAGAGCTTTCTTCAGATCGCCTTTGACGACCGGCAGCGGCAACACATCGAACACATTGGGATCGGCCCAGTAAATAATCTCGTCGCCGCCGACCTCACCGTGCTTCAGCGTGGCTGCAGGGATGTCAAAAACATTCTCCGGCGGCAGCATCAGGCGCGTGACGCTCTCAATCTCCGGCACATTCAATTTAAGCAGCGCGGCGGTGTCGCGATGCGTGTATTCGCTATAGTCGCCGGTTGGCGCAGAGGCGTCGGTTGACGGGAATAGCGATGCGACCAAATAGGTACGGTCGTTACCCGGAATGAAATGGTCGAAGGTCATTTGGTTGCGGACGACCAATCCCATCAGCAGCGCGGCTGCTATGCCGACGGAAAGACCGATGATGGCGATGGCCGATTGCAGGCGATTGGCGGCCATATTGCGCAGTGCGGCGATGGTGAGGTGGCGGAACATTTTCTACTCCTCAAAACCTTTTCCTATGATCCCGGCCCATCGCTTGCGCTCCGGGCGTTCGTCGCGCGAAACCGTCCACCGGACGGTTTCGTTTGCTGTCGCAAACCGCTCCTCACTCGTACCTCAATGCCGTTGCCGGAACGGCGCGGGCGACGGCGATGGATTGGACGGCGACGGTGAGTAGGGCGATGACAAGTGTGGCGGCGGTGGCGCCCGCGAAAACGCGCCAGTCGAGTGCGACGTGCATGGCAAAGCCGTTGAGCCAATGATTCATGGCGGAATAGGCCAGCGGCCAGGCGATGACATTGGCCCAGAGGACGGGCCTGGCAAACTGCCACAACAGCAGGCCGACAATTTCGGGCGTGGAGGCACCCATGGCCTTGCGCACGCCGATTTCCTTGGTACGGCGGACGGTCGTCATCAGGGAAATGCCGAACAGACCGAGACAGGCGAGCAGCATGGCCACGCCCGCGAACACGGCAAAGGCCTGACCGGTGCGCAACGTCGCCATGTCTTGCATCTGAATATAGTCATCCAGGAACTGGCGGTTGATCGGATCAAGCTGACCGCTTTTTTTCCATTCCGCGTCTATGGCGGCGAGCGTTTCGGGAATGGCCTGCCCCGCCAATTTGACGTGCAATATCTCCGGCGGTGGCGGAATGTTTTTTTCCGGATTGCCGACGGCAAAAACCTTGCCGTACTTTTCCGGGGTTACCGGCGGTACCAAAGAAAAATTCCTGACCACGCCGACAATGGTGCCGCGCTTATTGCCCTGGAAGTTTACGGGCTTGCCCAGAGCGGCCTGGGCATTCCGATAGCCCAGTTGCCGGACGGCTGTTTCATCCACCACAAAATGTGCCACCTGATCCGATGACTCCTCATCGTTCATGTCTCCGGCATCGTGCTGGAAAAACCGGCCCGCCAGGGGTTTCAGGCCGTAAAGTTCGAGAAAGCCATAGCCCAGGATGTTGACGGACAAGCGCAAAGGCTGGCCGCCGGTGGCAGATTGCACCTCATTGGTATCCGTCCATTCCGGCAATAGTTCCGTGCTGGAACAGGCCGCGCCGCGCACATTGGGCAATGCGGCAATACGATCCCGCAGCGCCTCATTGCATTTTGGCATACGGATCATCAGCATCTGGTCGGTGGGAACGCGGCGGGCCTGGGTGGTTGTGAATGCGTTCTGCTGAAAGGCCACGGCGGCCGCGATCAGAAACACGATCATGACCGCGAACTGGAAGCCCACCATGATCTGACGCAAGCGGTCTCCGCCGACAGAGCCGCGCAGCAAGCCTTTGAGCACGGATGCGGGACGAAATCCGGAGAGAACAAGGCCCGGATAAGCGCCCGCGAAAATGCCAATAAGCACCGCGCCCGCCATCATGCCCAGCAACAACAACGGATTGTGGCCATAGTCGAATACCGCGCCGGTGCCGAGGAACGCATTGACCGAGGGCAGGCACCATTCGACAAAGGCCGCAGCCAGCACCAGCGCGAGCAGCACCTGCAACACCAATTCGACGAGGAACTGCGCCATCAAAGCGACGCGCGTGGCGCCGGTGGCCTTGCGGATCGCCACTTCCAGGCCGCGCTGAACAGAGCGGGCAACGGATAGATTGACGAAATTCACGCAGGACAAAAGCAGAATGACAAATGCCACCGCCGCCATGACCATAATCTGGGGCCGTATGCTGGGGCTGACGTAAGGGGAGGCATTCAGCATATCGATGCGCTCGAAATGCATGCTGCGCGTGTAGGGCAGATTCTTCGGGACCGTGCCCGCCACCAGGTCGGCGACACGTTTGTTCAGTGCGTCAAGCGAGGCGCCGCGCCTGAGCCGCACCAGGGTGAGAAACATGGTGGCGCGCCAGTCGCCCTGGCGGGTTATGCCCATTTTGCCGATGTTGAAACTCTGACCGGACATGGGCGAAAGGCTCGACACGAACAGGCCAACGGGAAAGGTCGCCATGTTCACGGGCGCGTCGGCAATCACCGCGCGGATAGTGACGGAATTGGTGTGATTGATCAGCAGGGTCTGGCCGACGACATTTTCCCGGCCGAAGAATTTGCGCGCGGTGGATTGATTGATCACCGCGCCATCGGGGCGGTCGAGCGCATTGGCAAGGTCGCCATGGAGCGCGGGCACGGCATAGAGATGGAAGAATTCCGGATCGACATAATCGACCATCTGGCGCAGCTGGTAATCGCCGCGGCCCACTATCGTGGGGCCGCCGTCCACCCGCGCGACACCGTCGATTTCAGGAAAATCCTTTAAATAGCCGGCCAGATCGTGCGGCGAGTTGAGATTATATTGATCGCCATGGGCATCGTGATATTCGGAAATGGGAACATACAGGCGCTCATACCCCGGCACGAAGTGGTTATGGGAGAAAGAGGAAATGGCGATGATGCCGGCCAATATCGTCGCCACCAGACCGATAGCCAGACCACCGATGGCGATGAATGATTGCAACGGGCTACGACGGAGATCGCCCAGCGCGGCGGCAAGATAATTGCGGAACATGCGGAGCTGCGCGCCTAGATCTTGGTTTCGCTGACGACCTGTCCGTCCAGAAGCTTGATGGTGCGGTTGGCGGCGGCGGCGTGAATGGGCGAGTGGGTGACCATGACGATGGTGGTGCCGGCCGCCGAGGCGCCCTTCAAAAGGCCCATCACGGCATCGCCGTTGGCGGTGTCCAGGTTACCGGTCGGTTCGTCGGCCAGGATCAGCCCGGGGTTGGAGACCAGCGCGCGGGCGATGGCGACGCGCTGCTGCTGACCGCCGGAGAGTTGCTGCGGGCGGTGGCGGGCGCGGTGGGCGACGCCGACCCGCTCCAGGGCCTCGGCGATGCGCTTTTTCCTGTTGCTGCTGTCCTTGCGATAGATCAGCGCCACTTCGACATTTTCGGCGACGGTGAGATCGTCGATCAGGTTGAAACTTTGAAAGACAAAGCCGATGTGATCGCGGCGCAGCTGGGTAAGGTTGCGCTCGCTTTTGCCGGCCACTTCGTTGCCCAGCAATTTGTAGGAGCCGCCGGTGGGGGTATCGAGCAGGCCCAGGATATTGAGCAGCGTGGACTTGCCGCAGCCGGACGGGCCCATGATGGCGACGAACTCGCCCCGTTTGATGTCGAAGGAGATGTCGTCAAGGGCGCGGGTTTCGACCTCGGTGGTGCGATACTTCTTGGAGACGTTATTCAACTGCAGCATGGCGGGCCCCTATTTGGTGAGATCGATGCGGTCGATTTTGTCGTAGGTGGAATAATCGGAGGTGATGACGCGTTCGTCAGCGGCCAGGCCCGACAGAACCTCTACCTGCTCGACATTGCGGCGGCCGAGCTTGACACGGCGGCGATGGGCACTGCTGCCGCCCGCGTCCAGCACGAAAACATAGTCGCCGCCCGATGCTTCCAGGAACGCACCGGACGGCAGGATCAGCGCCTTGTCGTCGGCGCCCAGCGATAATTTCCCGTCAACGCTGGCGCCCTGGGTCGGATTCTGCGGCGCCTTGCCGTCAAAGGTGAAATCGGCGGTGAAGGTTCCGTTCTTGACCTGCGGATAGACGCGGGCAACGCGCAATTTGTATCTGATGCCGTCGACATCGATGTCGGCCGATTGACCGGCCTTCACACGGGCCAGATAATATTCATCGATATCCGCGGTAATTTTGAATCCGGTCGGCGGATTGATTTCGGCCAGACGCGTGCCGGGGTTGATGTTTTCCCCGATTTTGCTGACGCCCAGCATGGTGAGCTTGCCCGCGACCGGTGCCTTCTCCGTCAGCGCCTCAAGCTGGTTCTGGTTGAATGTCAGGCTTTGCAACAGGCTGTCTTCTTCGGCCTGTAGTCCGGGTAGCTGCTTTACCCGCAGTTTCTCCGCGCGGGCGTTGGTATCGAGCTGCAGGGGCAGCAAGGTGCGGTAATAATCGAGCTGGTCGTGCGCCTGCTGCACGGTTTTGGCATCCAGGGCGCCCTCTTTGAAAAGCGGATCGTAGCGCGCAACCAGATGCTCCAGATTGGCGATCTGGTAACGGATATTGGCGAGCTGGCTTTCGTTGTTGGCGCGCGTGGTTTCCAGCTGGTTCTGCTGATTTTGAATCTGGGCAATACTTTGAGCGGTCTGACTTTCGTTGCGCAGCACGTTGAGCTGCAAATTTTCGTTGCGGAACACGATTATCGGCTGGCCTTTTTCAACCTGATCGCCGGCCTGGACCAGAATGCGCTCGACCTGTCCGCCCACCAGGGCGTCCATTTCGATCGCGTCCTTGGGCACGACCAGCCCATGCAGCGGCACGAAATCGTGGAACACGCCTTCGGAGACGGTGGAAATCGTGACGTTGTTCAACGGCGTGCGGAAACTGCGTTCGCGCGTGCTCCAGAACAAAATAGTCAGGACGGCAAGCCCGAGAATGACGCCGCCCGCGATATAGGCGGGCGTCAGTTGCGGTTTCTTCCACCAGGGCAGCTGGAGCGGTTTGTCCATCACATGCGTCATGGATGAGATTGTAAGATGCAACGCCTGTTTCCAGAAGCGAGCGTAAACAAGGGCTTACGCGGTGCGCGGCAGCCGCGACGGTTGGCCGGTGTCCGGAAGCGGACAGTTGTTGCGCCGCCGACTTTCCGCTTAGGCTGCGGCGATGCAGAGCGGTTGCGCAATCCTGATTGTCGATGACGACGCCGATATTGTGCGGGCGGCCAGACTGGCGCTGGGCCCGGTTGCGGGGCGGATCGAAGCCGCATCCTCTCTGGAAACGCTGGCGCACGCCTTGAGGCCGATGCCTTCGATGTCGTGCTGCTGGATATGAATTTCGCGCTGGGCGACCGCTCGGGCCGGGACGGTCTGGACGGGCTGGCGCGCATTGCCGCCAACGATCCCAGCCTGTCGGTGGTGCTGATGACATCCTATGGCGCGGTGTCGCTGGCGGTGGAGGCGCTGAAGCGCGGCGCGGCCGATTTCATTTTAAAGCCCTGGCGCAACGACACGCTGGCGGCGGCGGTGCGCAGCGCGGCGGACCGAACGCGCGGCCTCAGGCGCGACCAGCCGCTGGACGATGTGGAGCGCGCCGCCATCGAAAAGGCGCTGGCGCGTCATGACGGCAATATCGCGCAGGCCGCCGCCGCGCTGGGCCTGTCGCGGCCCGCGCTCTACCGGCGCATGAGCAAACATGGCCTTTAAAACGAACTTCGCGCCGAACTTCTTTGCGCTGAATATTGCGGCGCGCGCGCTGGCGGTGGCCGGGCTCGGCTTTGCCGTTCTGTATCTGCTGGCAACGACGCAATATTACGCCACGGCGGCCATTCTTGTCGGACTGATGCTGCTGGCGATCGCCGACATGGCGCGGCTTCTGGCGCGCCTGGATGCCCCGGTGACGCGCATCATGGAAGCCCTCAGCGCCAAGGCGCATGATTATCCGCTGGGCAGCACCGAGCAGTTCATCCCCGGCGGCGGCGCGGTGGGCAAAACCATCGCGCTGCTGCAGAACGAGCGCAAAGAGCATGTGCGCCAGACCGGCTATCTGCAGAGCCTGGCGGACACGGTTTCCACAGCGCTGATCGTGATCGCCGCGGACGGACATATTCAACTGGCCAATCGCGCGGCGCAGCTTCTGGCGGGGGAAGAGGTTGGCCGGCTGGGCGATGTTGCCGCCATCGGCGCGGGCGCCGCCGCCGACTTGCTGGCGCTGCAGCCGGGCGCGCGCCGCATTGTGAAACTGGAGAACGGCCAGCAAATGCTCGCCTCCATGGCGCACTTCAGCGCGCCGGGCCGGGGCGACCTGCGCCTGCTCGCACTGCAAAGCATTGTCGGCGAACTGGATGCGGTGGAACTGAAAGCCTGGCGCGACATGACGCGCGTGCTGGCGCATGAAATCATGAACTCGCTGACGCCGATTTCATCCCTGTCCGAGAGCCTGTCCGGCATTCTGCGCAGGCCGGAAAAAGCGAGCAGCACGGAGGTTCTGGAATCCGTCGATACCATCACCCGCCGCAGCCAGGGCCTGATGAACTTCGTGGAGCGTTACCGCAAAATCGCCGATCTGCCCGCGCCGGTATTGCGCCCCATCGCATTGAACGAATTTGCAAAAAGCCTGGATACGCTGATGGCCCCGGCGATGACAAAAAAGGGCATCGCCTATTCCTCTACTGTGGTGCCGGCGGATTTGTCCGTGGAAGCCGATGGCGAACTCCTGACCCAGGCCGTGATCAATTTGCTGCACAATGCCGTCGATGCGGTGGGCGGCCGGGAAAATCCCACGGTAACGCTCGCCTGCTCTGCTGCCGGCGGGCGCGTCGCCATTGCCGTGTCGGACAATGGCGCGGGCATTTCGCCCGAAAAACTGGAAGATATTTTTGTGCCGTTCTTCACCACCAAACCCGGCGGCGCGGGAATCGGGCTGAGCCTGGCCCGCCAGATCGCACTGGCCCATCATGGCCAGATCGAAGTGGACGCGAACAGGCCGTGCGGCGCGGTATTCCGGATGGTGCTGCCGGCGGGATGACGGCGCGCTGCGACGTCTAGCTGTCGAGGAAGGACCGAAGTTTGCGGCTACGGCTGGGATGTTTCAGTTTCCGCAGCGCCTTGGCCTCGATCTGGCGGATACGTTCGCGCGTCACCGAGAATTGCTGGCCGACTTCTTCCAGCGTGTGATCGGTGTTCATGCCGATGCCGAAGCGCATGCGCAGCACGCGCTCTTCGCGCGGGGTGAGCGTGGCCAGCACGCGCGTGGTGGTTTCGCGCAAGTTGGCCTGAATGGCGGCATCGATGGGCAGGACGACATTGGGGTCCTGAATGAAATCGCCGAGATGGGAATCTTCCTCGTCGCCGATGGGCGTCTCGAGTGAGATCGGCTCTTTCGCGATCTTCAGGACCTTGCGCACTTTTTCCAGCGGCATGGCCAGACGCTCGGCCAGTTCTTCGGGCGTCGGCTCGCGACCGATTTCGTGCAGCATCTGGCGCGAGGTGCGCACCAGCTTGTTGATGGTCTCGATCATGTGCACCGGGATACGGATGGTGCGGGCCTGATCGGCGATCGAGCGGGTGATGGCCTGGCGTATCCACCAGGTGGCATAGGTCGAGAATTTATAGCCGCGGCGATATTCGAATTTATCGACTGCCTTCATCAGGCCGATATTGCCTTCCTGAATCAGGTCGAGGAATTGCAGGCCGCGATTGGTGTATTTCTTGGCAATGGAAATCACCAGGCGCAGGTTGGCCTCGATCATTTCCTTCTTGGCCTGACCGGATTCGCGTTCGCCCTTCTGCACCGTCTGCACGATGCGGCGGAATTCGGAGACCGACTGGCGGGTTTCCTGGGCCAGGGTCTGGATGTCGTCGCGCAGCTCGTGAATGCGGTCGCGTTCGTCCTGAACGAAATCCTTCCAGCCCAGACGCGACAGGCGGCCAACGCGGCGCGACCAGTTGGGATCAAGCTCGTTGCCGAAATGCTCGCGCAGGAAATCCTCGCGCGACACGCCATGGGCCTCGGCCAGACGCAGCAGCTTGCCTTCCAGCGAAACCAGACGGCGGTTGATGCCGTACATCTGATCGACCAGGGCTTCGATGCGGTTGTTGTTGAGCTTCAGGCTTTTGACGAGATCGACGGTTTCGCTGCGCAGCTTTTTGAAGCGGCGTTCCTGGCTGTTGGAAAGCTCGTCGGAGGCCAGCGCGGCTTCCACGCTGGCATCCTGCAACTTGCCGAGTTTCTTGTAGAGGTTGGCAATCTGATCGAGCGCATCCAGAACCTGGGGCTTGAGCGCCGCTTCCATGGCGCTGAGCGGCAGGTTGCCCTCATCGTCAAAATCATCGCCATCCGAAGAGCTGCCGTCGCCATTGGTGGTTCCTTCGCCGCTCTGGGCGCCGCCTTCACCTTCGGTTCTGGGCTGCGGCGCGGGCGGCGGTTCGGGCTTTTTAACTTCCACCGGAGGAGGAGGCACGGGCGCGACGGCGCCGGCTTCCGCCTGACCGTCGGCGCCATCGGCAGACGACGCATTATTGTTCGAGGCCCCATCCGGCCCCGCGCCATAGGTGGCCTCGAGGTCGATAATATCGCGCAGCAGAACCTTGCCTTCGTTGAGCTCGTCGCGCCACACAGTGAGCGCTTCAAACGTCAAAGGGCTTTCGCACAGGGCGCCGATCATCAATTCGCGGCCGGCCTCGATGCGCTTGGCAATGGCAATTTCGCCTTCGCGCGACAACAGCTCGACCGAGCCCATTTCGCGCAGATACATGCGCACGGGATCGTCGGTGCGGTCATAGGATTCGGTCTTGCCGTCGGCGGTGGTGGTGACGGCCTTGCCGCCTTCTGCCAGCGCCGGAACGCCGCCCTCGCCATCGGCGCCTTCTTCGCTTTCTTCGCTCTCAATGACGTTGATGCCCATTTCACTGAGCATCGCCATGGTGTCTTCGATCTGCTCGGAAGAAACCTTGTCGGACGGCAGGACCTTGTTCAGTTCATCATAGGTGACATAGCCGCGCTGTTTGGCGCGCGCGATCATTTTGCGCACGCCGACATCGGACATATCCAGCAAGGGGCTGTCGGCATCGCCCGGCGTTTCGTTCTCGCCCGGCTTCAGACCCGGCTTCAAAGGCAATTTCATCGCCGGCTTGGGCGGCGGCACAGGTGCGGCCGGCGGCGCGCTTTTCTTGGCGGGCGCAGCCTTGGCGGCCGCCGCCTTGCTGGCGGAAAGCTTGGTAGCGGTTTTGGTCTCGGCCTTGGCTTTGGGCGCCGCTTTTTTTGCCGCGGGCTTGGCGGGGGCTTTGACCGAAGACTTGGCTGCGGATTTGGCTGCGGATTTAGCCACCGGCTTGGCTTTGGCCGAGGCGGCCTTTTTCACGGCGGCAGGCTTGGAGGCCGCCGCCCGGGCGGGCGTAGCTTTCTTGGCCGGTTTCGCCGTTTTTGCGGGTTTTGCCGGCTTTTTCGCAGAAGTCTTGGAAGATTTGGTCGCCACGTTCTTTCCGTTGGATTTGTCCCCTATATAGAGGGGAGCAAGTGCTAATTTCGCCAGGGTGCCGAAAAGGCTGGATTTAGCCATTTTGTCCTATTCGGTCGACTGTTCGCCGAACAGACGCTGCGCTTCGCGCCATGACTCCTCGGTTCCTTCCGTATTGAAACGCTCAAGCGCGCGGAGCCGTTCGGGCTCCCGTTCCGCAATTTCTCGTAAGTCCTTGGCAGCGCAAAGAAAACGAGCCTCAAGATCCTCGTCATGCGCGCTCCCCAATGCGTCGTCCGGGGGCTCGGCTGCGCCGGTCCGCCGGCCCAGCTGGGCGAGGAGTTCGGCCATTCCCTGACGGACCAGATGGTTCTCCAACCCCCGACTTTCAAGCCTGGAGCCGGAGGCGGCGAGGTTTAGGAGTTCGTGGCGCAGCCTGTCAAGCTGGCGCTCGGAAAAGTCCAGCTGGGCCAGCATCTCGCCCTGCCGGAGCGGCGAGATCGGGCTGGGCCAGCAGCAGGCGGCCCAGTTCCATTTCCTTGACCCGGCGGGCACCCGCCTGACCCGGTCCGTGCCAGCAGGCTGGCCTTCAGGGCGGGCGAAACCGGCTTCGAGCGGCTGCGCAGAACAGGGCCCAGACCGGCGGGGCCGCGTCACCGCGCCCGGCATAGCGCTCGTCCCGCCGCGGCCGCGTTTCACGCGCCGGCGCGCGGCGCTTGAAAGAGTCGAATACCCGCTGCTCGAAATCGCGGCGGTAGTAATCGGCGATTTTGCCGTCGCTAATCTGCGCCACGATATCGGACAAGGCGCGCTCCAGCCCGGCACGGCGCTCGGGCGTGGAGAAGTCCCGGCCTTCGGTTTCGGCGCGCCACAAAAGCTGGCCCAGCGGCAAGGCCTCGTCGAGTAATTTTTGCATCGCCGCGACACCCGCACTTTTTATGTAGGAGTCCGGATCCTCGCCCTGGGGCAGGAAGGCGAAACGCAGGCTGTGCCCCGGCTTCAAATAACCCAGCGCCAGACGCGCGGCGCGGTGTGCGGCTTTCAATCCTGCTTCGTCGCCATCGAACGCCAACAGCGGCTCTGGCGCGACCCGCCACAGCAGATGCAATTGATCTTCGGTCAGCGCGGTGCCGAGCGGCGCGACCGCAGACTCAAACCCGGCGCGCACCAGCGCGATCACATCCATATAGCCTTCGGCCACGATAATCTGAGTCGATTTCAGTGCGGCCTCGCGCGCGGACGCGAAGTTGTAGAGCATATGCCCCTTGGAAAAGAGCGAGGTTTCGCCGGTATTGATGTATTTCGGCTTGGCGTCGGGATCGAGGCCGCGACCGCCGAACGCCACCACGCGCCCACGGCCGTCGGCAATCGGAAACATCAAACGATTGTAAAAGAAATCGCGCGCGCCACGCGATTCATCAGCAGGTCGCGCCAGGCCCGCCGCGATCATATCGTCGAGCGTGACATTCTTTTCGGTAAGATGGGCGATCAGCGAATTATCGTCGCCGGCATAGCCCAGCCGGAATTTTTTTGCGGCGGCGCCGTCAAGGCCGCGGGTTTTCAGATAGTCGCGCGCCGCGGCTCCGGCGGGTTCGCGCAGCCGGCTTTCAAAAAACTGGCAGGCCAATTCGATAATTTCGTAGAGCGACTTCTTTTTTTGCTCGCGGGCTTCGTCTTCCGGCGACCAGGCCGGCAATGCAACGCCAGCTTCGTCGGCCAGCTTTTTGACGGCCTCGGGAAAACTCAGGCCTTCGGTTTCCATCAGCCATTTGAAGGCATTGCCGCCCGCGCCGCAGCCGAAACATTTATAGGTGCGGCGTTCATTTTCGACCTTGAAGCTGGGCGATTTTTCCTTGTGAAAGGGGCAGCAACCCCACAGCGCCCGGCCCCGGCGCTCCAGTTTGACGCGCCGTCCCACCAGCTGGACGATATCCGTCCGCCGCAGGATTTCCTCCAAAAGGCCGTCGCCAAAACGCATGGTGCGAGCTTAGGCGCGAATTGCGCCAAAACGCAGATGCAACCTGAGATTCATCTGTGGGTTGTCACCTGAGGCGGAACGGGCCGTGCACACGGAATATGTTGTCATTTCAAGCCTTCAAGACCAGCATGAGCCCGAACAGGCCCGGGCCCGGCAATGGACGAGAGCACACAGTACGACAAAGACGGCGAGATTCGCCGCAAAATACTCGGGGTGGCCGAAGTCCGGCTGGGGACTGCATCAGACCTGAGCGAGATCATTGCGGTCGTGCGCTCCATGGCGCGGTCGGTATGCTCGGCCGACGGCGTCACCTTTGTGCTGCGAGACGGCAATTTCTGCCATTACGTTGATGAGGACGCGATAGGCCCGCTCTGGAAGGGCCAGAAATTTCCCGCCAACACCTGTATTTCGGGCTGGGCCATGATCAATGCCCAGACGGCCTGGATCGACGATATTTTCGTCGACGACCGCATTCCGCACGATGTTTATCGCAAGACATTCGTGAAAAGCCTGGTCATGACGCCGGTGGGCCGTAACACGCCGGTCGCCGCCATCGGCGCCTATTGGAGCGAACGGCATCGTATTACGCCGCACGATATCCATGCGATCGAAGCACTGGCCGCCGCCGTGGCAAGAGCGATGAGGCGGGTCGAAGCCGCCTAGTCATACGCCTTCAGGCTAAAAAAGCCGCTTTGATGCTGCGCAGGGCCAGCCAGGCCAACAGCGCGCGCCAGACAATGGCAATCGCCACCTGCGCCCAGACCACATCGGCCTGGATCATCTGGGTGATGCTGTATGCGTACCACCCGGTTTCGCCAATGATGGCCAGCAACAGCACGACGGCAATGATGCGGCTTTTGAAGTATTCGTAGAGATAGCCCATGGCAAACAGGGCCGGCGCATAGAGTACGTGCCGCAATGGCAGTCCGGACGCTCCCAGCGGCAGGCTGGGCAAAAGATAACAATAAAGGGCAACAATGAGCTGGACGATGGACAGCGTCATCCAGGCCTTGCCGAACTGATGGACGGCCTCGGCGGCATTGCCGGCTTCAATCGGCGCAATCCAGGTGTCGAGAACTTCGCCGCGAAAATCAGGAGCGGAGTCGCTGTCTGTCATGAAACATGCCTTCTTGAAAAAATTGCGCCCGATCCTTCGACAGGCTCAGGATGAAGAATGACAATTAATCTCCAGGCCGAACCGGCCAAAGCCGGAAACAGTCTTAAAGCCGGTTTGTCGCCAAAGTTTGCCTACTTGGCAGATAAAGCGGATTTTACCGCCGCGCTGGCCCTGGCGAAATCCATCTGGCCGGCATAGCGCTCTTTCAGCGCGGCCATGACCTTGCCCATGTCCTTGATGGAATTTGCGCCGGAATCGGCAATGACTTTGGCGATCGCCGCCGAGACTTCGGCCTCAGCCATCTGTTTGGGCATGAAGGTGCGGATGACGGCAATTTCATCGCGCTCATTGGCGGCCATTTCCGGACGGTTGCCGGACTCGAAGGCGGCTGCGGATTCTTCGCGCTGTTTGATCATTTTCCCGAGCAGACCGAGAATGTCGTCGTCGGTAATGCCTTCGCGGCTGGTTTCGGTGCGGGCGGCGATGTCGCGATCCTTGAGCGCGGCCAGGATCATGCGCACCGTGCCAAGGCGCCTGGCGTCCTTGGCCTTCATGGCGTCTTTCATGGCCTGATTGAACTGTTCGCGCAAACCCATGGAATTTCCCTCGGAATGAATGGCCGGGAACTTAGCCGCAGTTGCGGCGCTTTGCCAACGCGTTGATTTCGCAATCAAATTATCCCGGTTTTGCAGCTTGACCGCGGAGCCCGCGCTACCTATTTTCGCGAAAATTCGAGGCATCCCATGACGCAAGGCAAATCCGCACCCGCCGAAAAACCGGCGGCGAATTTTTCGCGCGCCGTTCTGGTGCTGGCAGACGGCACCGTATTCGAAGGCCATGGCTTCGGCGCCGCCACCGAAGCGGTGGGCGAGGTGTGCTTCAACACCGCGATGACCGGGTATCAGGAAATTCTCACCGATCCGTCCTATGCGGGACAGATCGTGGCCTTCACCTTCCCTCATATCGGCATTGTCGGCACCAACAGCGAAGACCTGGAAGCGACCAATCCGGCCGTGCGCGCCATGGTGGTCAGGGCCGATGCCGAGCATCCATCGAATTATCGCGCACTGTCCGAAATCGGCCGCTGGCTGAAAGCCAACAATATTCCCGGCATCGCCGGAATCGATACCCGCGCATTGACCAACCGCATCCGCGAACAGGGTATGCCGCACGGCGTGGTTGCCACCGCGCCCGATGGCCATTTCGATATTGCCGCCCTGACCAAAAAGGCGCGCGAATTTTCCGGACTGGTCGGACAGGACCTCGCCAAGGATGTGACCGCGCGCCAAAGCTATAAATGGAGCGAAAAGGAATGGGCCTGGGGCGAAGGCTATCAGAACCAGGACGCGCCAAGCTGGCGCGCCACGGTGATCGATTACGGCGTGAAGCGGAATATCCTCAGGCTGCTGGCAAGTCAGGGCGCGGATATCACCGTGCTACCTGCCAGCGCCACGACGGAAGATGTGATGCGCACCAATCCGCATGGCGTGCTGTTGTCGAACGGGCCAGGCGATCCGGCGGCAACAGGCGTCTATGCCATCCCCACCATTCAGGGCGTGGTGAACTCCGGGGTTCCGGTGTTTGGCATCTGCCTGGGACACCAGATGCTGTCATTGGCGCTGGGCGCGCAGACCAGGAAAATGCCGCAAGGCCATCATGGCGCCAATCACCCGGTGAAGGATCTGGATACCGGCAAGGTTGAAATCGTGTCGATGAATCACGGCTTCACCGTGGACAGCGCCACGCTGCCCAAAGGCATCAAAGAAACCCATGTGTCGCTGTTCGACGGCAGCAATTGCGGCATCGCGGTGGACGGCAAGGACGTGTTCAGCGTGCAGTATCACCCCGAAGCCTCTCCGGGGCCGATGGACAGCCATTATCTGTTTGAAAGATTTGCCGAGGCGGCGAAGAAGCGGGCTTAGTCAATTCGCCAGGGCGGAAAGCGGCGATTGCTGCCAGCATAATACAAACAGAGTTTGTTTCCGGCCGGATCGCGCAGCCAGGCCTCGCGCCACAGCCAGCTTTTATTTTCGGGGCCGCTGTCAAAGACGATGCCCTTGTTCTTCAAGCCGGCAACGAACCCATCAAGATCCTCACACTCAAAATAGACATGCGCGCCGTCGTGAACCAATTGATCGGTGCGTTCGAGAGACAAAGTGGAATGGTCGCGCGGGTTTTCAAAGCGCGCATAATGGTCCGTTTGCACGATCAGGACAAAGCCAAGCGTCCGGTAAAAGGCAATGGAC
This sequence comes from uncultured Alphaproteobacteria bacterium, assembly GCA_963837555.1. Classification (GTDB taxonomy): domain Bacteria; phylum Pseudomonadota; class Alphaproteobacteria; order Micropepsales; family Micropepsaceae; genus Rhizomicrobium. The sequence continues at coordinate 66,769 of CAWINU010000005.1, forward strand.
GCGGCGAGATCGCTGGCCGGAAATGTGACCTGGTTCAGTTGCACGACACGTGACCCGCCGACGTAGCAGTTTTCGATGGATGGCCGGGGTGCATCCCGCCATCGCCCTGAGACAATTCAAGACTGCAAAATTGATTCAGCGCTTCAATTCCAGCACGTCGAATGTCAATTCCTGCACCGGGTATGGCAGTTCCAGCCGCGCATGGCCGGTTCCGGTCATGGTGAGAATACCGATCTGATCGTCGGGCGTGGTCGGGGCGCCGGCGCTGGCAGCCCGGCCGGAATAGCGATGCGGCGGCTCGTCGCCCGCGCTATAGGCACCGAGATAGACATAGGCGCCGTCGTCTTCATAGAGATAGCCACGCGTGCGCTGGCTGCCGTTGATTTTTTCGAAAAACAATTCGCCGTCTCGCCGGGAAATGCGGCAGGTGAACCAGGACGGATAGACGATATAGGGCGTGATACCGCCCAGCTTGATGGTACGGCAACGCCAGGTGCCGACAAATTCCGCAGGCGTGGCGCGCGCTGGCGGCGGATTGAGCGCGGCAGCGATGTCGGCCTTATTTCCGGAGCCGGTGCCGCTTTGCGCCGCATTGATGCCCTTGGCGCGGGCCTCGGCAAAATGCGCAAACCGGTCAATATCGAATTGGCTGGCCTGATCGCGCCAGCCGGCCTGGGCGGCCGAGGCCGTCAGTAATCCGGCGCAGAGCAGAAAGCTAAACGATTTCGCGCGCATGAGCGGCTCCTTCGCGGGTCGCGGCGTCGTCATTTTCCGCGGCGCTGTTTTCGGGCGCAACCCAGCCCCTGAGATCAGCGGTTGGCGGCATGCCGACCACATTGAACCCGGCATCGACAAAGTGGATTTCGCCGGTGACGCCCGCCGACAGATCGCTGAGCAGATACAGCGCGGCATTGCCGACATGATCGAGCTCGACCGATCTCTTGAGGGGCGCATGGCTCTTGTTCCATTTGAACACCATGCGCGCATCGCCCACGGCCGAGCCGGCAAGCGTGCGCATTGGGCCGGCGGAAATTGCATTGACGCGGATACCGTCGCGGCCGAGATCGGCGGCGAGATAGCGCACGGACGCTTCCAAGGCTGCCTTGGCGACGCCCATTACATTATAATTGGGCATGACGCGGCTGGCGCCGAGATAGGTCAGCGTCACAAGGCTGCCGCCATTGCCGCCGGCAGAGGGCGGCGTCATCAGGTTGGCCGCGCGCTGCGCCACCGCCGTAAACGAATAGGCGGAAATCGACAAAGTCCGTGTGAAGTTGGCGCGCGTGGTATCGACATAGCGGCCCTTCAATTCATTGCGGTCGGAATGGGCAATGGCGTGGACCAGAAAGTCGAGGCCGCCCCATTCGCTTTTAAGCGCGTCGAAGGTCGTATCCAGCTCATCGTCCTTTTCGACATCGGCCGGAACGACAAGCGTGGAGCCGATGGAGGCGGCCAGCGGCTTAACCCGCCGGCCCTGCGCTTCACCCTGATAGCTGAAAGCGATTTCGGCGCCCTGCGCGGCAAGTGTGCGGGCAATGCCCCAGGCAATGGAATGATCATTGGCGACGCCCATGACCAAGCCGCGCTTGCCCTTCATCAATCCACTTATCTGGCTCTGCGCCATTTTTAGTCCTGTCTCATTTCGGGACACGAACGGGTTGGACCGTCAGTCCGGTGCAAGTTGTGTGCGTCAGGCACTGTAACGCTGGAATGCCAGCGAGGCGTTGGTGCCGCCAAAGCCGAAACTGTTGGACAAGGCGGTATTGATCTTGGCGTTGTCAATGCGGCTGCGAACGATATTGGCGTCCGCGACCCGGGGATCGATTTCCTCGATATTGGCGCTTTCGCAGATAAAGCCGGACTGCATCATCAGCAGCGTATAGATGGCTTCATGCACGCCCGCCGCGCCCTGGCTGTGCCCTGTGAGCGATTTGGTGGCGCTGACCGGCGGCATTTTATCGCCGAATACCTCGCGGATGGCGGCGATTTCGGGCAGATCGCCTACCGGCGTGGAAGTGGCGTGCGGATTGATGTAATCGACCGGCGCTTTGACATTGGCGAGCGCCATCTGCATGCAGCGCACCGCGCCCTCACCTGAAGGCGCAACCATATCGGCGCCATCCGCGGTGGCACCATAGCCGACAAGCTCGGCATAGATTTTCGCGCCGCGCGCCTTGGCGTGCTCCAATTCCTCCAGCACCACAATGCCGCCGCCGCCGGAGATAACGAAGCCGTCGCGGTTCTTGTCATAGGCGCGCGAGGCTTTTTCAGGCGTGGCGTTGAATTTGGACGACATGGCGCCCATGGCGTCGAACAAATCGGACAGGGTCCAATCCAGTTCTTCGCCGCCGCCCGCGAACATGATGTCCTGCTTGCCCCATTGAATCATTTCCGCGGCGTTGCCGATGCAGTTGGCCGAGGTGGAGCAGGCCGAGCTGATGGAATAATTGACGCCCTTGGTTTTAAACCAGGTGGACAGGTTGGCCGAGCAGGTCGACGACATCGCCTTGGGCACCGCGAAGGGCCCGACGCGTTTGGGGCTGTTGTTGGCGCGCGTGGTATCGGCGGCGCCGACAATGGCCTTGGTGGACGCGCCGCCCGAGCCGACAATCAGTCCGGTACGCGGATTGGACACATCGGATGGCTCCAGCCCGGAATCGCGAATGGCCTGTTCCATGGCGACATGGCAGTAGCCCGCGCCGTCACCCTGAAAGCGGCGGGCACGGCGGTCAACGACCGCATCGAGATCGATCTTCAGGCTGCCATGCACCTGGCTGCGAAAGCCCAGGCGGATGTAATCTTCCGCCGCAACGATGCCGGACTTGGCCTCGCGCAAGGACGCAATGACTTCCTGCGAATTATTTCCGATGGAGGAGACGATGCCCATCCCGGTGACGACGACGCGCCTCATGGGATTCCTTCTTGCAAATAAAGCACGGCAAAGCCGCCGGAATTATGCCGAAGCAGGCGCCGCACTTTTTTGCGCCAGAGCCGCAGCCGCATCCGTAAACAGGGCGACGCGCAGATCCTTTGCTTCAAAGGCGAGCTTGCCATCAACTTTCACGATACCGTCGGCAATGCCCATCACCAGCTTGTTTCGCATGATGACGCGCTTGAAGTCGACATAATAGGAAACCGTCTTGGCCGTGGGCAGTACCATGTCGGTGAATTTCACTTCGCCGACGCCGAGCGCGCGGCCGCGGCCGAGACCGCCCATCCAGCCGAGAAAAAATCCCACCATCTGCCAAAGCGCGTCCAGACCCAGACAGCCGGGCATGACCGGATCACCCACAAAGTGGCATTTGAAAAACCAGAGATCGGGTTTGATGTCCATTTCGGCCACAATTTCACCCTTGCCGGCGGTGCCGCCGGTATCGGTAATGCGGGTTATACGGTCGAACATCAGCATGGGCGGCAGGGGCAATTGCGGGTTGCCGGGGCCGAACAATTCGCCGCGGGCGCAGGCGAGCAGGCCTTCCTTGTCGAAACTTTCTGTGCGTCCAGGTGCTGCTTTATCCACTGATTTGTCCTTGCTCTGGCTAACCCACTGTAACAGAAGGAGAAATTTTCATCTGTTTATTAGAAGCATTCTAAGCAAAAATCCATTATAATCAGCCTAGCAAATTCGGGGCTGTGGTGTCAGCGGTGCATGCGCGCCGGGTACCACAAAGTTCCTCATAATGGACAGGTATTTATGAACGCTTGTGATCACAAATCGGCAGAGCCCGCACACGCCGGCAGCGCAACGCGGCTGCGCGCGGCCGGTCTGAGGCCAACGCGCCAGCGCCTGGAACTCGGCGACCTGCTGTTTGGCAAAGGCGATCATCACATTACCGCCGAGAGCCTGCATGCCAAAGCCCTGAAAGCCGGCGTCAAGGTATCGCTCGCCACCGTCTACAACACGCTGCATCAATTTACCGATGCGGGCCTGCTGCGCGAAGTGGTGGTAGATGCCGCGCGCAGCTATTTCGACACCAATGTCAGCGAGCATCAGCATTTCTATTCCGAGGACGATGGCATCCTGATCGATATCCCGAGCCAGGCCATCACGCTATCCGGCATGCCGACGCCGCCCGATGGCAGCGCCATTGAGCGGGTCGATGTCGTCATCCGCATCAAGCGGAAATAAGCCGTTATAATTTTGCCTGCCCTGAGGCGATGCCTGAAAAGGCCTCGGCATCGAGTGCCCGATATTGCCCGATAACCGGATCGAACCAGTAAAGCGGATCGGGAATGGTGGCCGGGTCGAAGCCTTCCTTCACCAGATCGACTTTGCGCTGCTTGAATGTGCCGGTGATTTCCAATGCGGGTTGAAGGCGCAGGAAAACGGGGCGCGCGTAAGCGGGTAACTGGCGCGCAAGTGCCTGGGGCAATGCAGCCAGCTTGAAGGCGGGGCCGGTGACCAGCGCCGCCATGCCGGCGCGACCGTCATGACCGGGAACCGAAACGCCATAGACATTGGCCTCGCGAATTCCCGGCACCGTGGATAGCGCCTCGGCGACTTCGCCGGTGGCGACGTTTTCGCCCTTCCAGCGAAAGGTGTCGCCGACCCGATCGACAAAGTAGAAATAGCCATGCGCGTCGCGTTTCATCAGGTCGCCGGTGCAGAACCAGGCATCGCCCTTTTCGAATACGTCGCGCAGGATTTTTTTCTGGATTCGCCGGACTTGGTGTAGCCGTCATAGGTCTTGCCGGGCCGCGCCTCGATCTTGCCGATGGCTTCGCCGATTTCGCCCGGCGCGCATTCGGCGCACAGGCCATCGGCTCCGCGCACGGCTTCTTCCTTCTCCACATCAAAGCGCACGATGCGGGTGGTGAAGTACCAGCGTGTATAAGAGGGGATGCGGCCTACCGCGCCCACCGTGCCGTCATAATTCAGCATCGACACATTGCCTTCGGTGGCGCCGTAAAATTCCACGATCTTGGGAATGGCAAAGCGCGTCTGGAACTGCGGCCAGATTTCGGGGCGCAGGCCGTTGCCGGTGATGGCGCGGATAGCGTGATCGCGTTCGTGCGGCGACGGCGGTGCGTTCAGCAGGTAACGGCACAATTCACCGATATATTGAAAGAAGGTCGGCCTGTAGGTGTGGCAGTCCTCCCAGAATTCGGCCACGGAAAATTTCCTGCGGATGACCAGCGACCCGCCGGTCAGCAGCGCAACCCCCACCGCGCAGATCCCGCCGGCCGAGTGATAGAGCGGCAGCACGTCGTACATGCGGTCCTTTTCTGTGGCATTCAGCGCGCCGACAAAGCCGTACATCATGTAAAGCATGCGCATATGGGTGAAGTTCGCGGCCTTGGGCAGCCCGGTGGTGCCGGAGGTATAGATGTAGAACGCCACATCGCGCAGGGTGAGGCCCTGGCGCAAGGACGGATCGGGTGTCTGCGCCGATGCCTGGCCCAAGGCCGCGTCGAGATCTTCGCCGCCCGCATGTTCCCCACCGGTTATCCAGGGCCTGGGCGGCGCTTCCATCAATGCGGCTGCTTCGGCATAGGCTGTGGCGCAGTCGCTGCCGACAATGGCGTGTCGCGCCTGGGCGCTGGCAATGGAATGCGCCAATGGACCGGCGCGCAGATTCGTATTGATAAGCGCAACGATGGCGCCGAGTTTGAGCAGCCCCAGCCAGGCCATGATATATTCCGGGCAGTTCTCCATCAGAAGGACGACGGCCTCGCCGCGTTTGACGCCCTGCCCCAGGGCCCAATGCGCATAGCGGTTGGCACCTTCCTCCAACTGCCGGTAGGTGACGATGCGGTCGAGATAGAGCAGCGCAATATTGGCGGGCCTGCGCGCGGCAATGTCGCCGACAATATCGACAATGGTGCGGGGCGAATCGAGGCTAAGGTCGCGCATCAGCCAAAGCGTGCGCGCGATAGACCGTATATAGATGGATTCGCGCGCGAAAGCGCCAGACAATGCCATTCGTTCCGCCTGCCAAGCTTTGACGCAAAGGATAGGGGCGTTAGACCAAGTTTCAAAGAGACCCGCCGGTGAGCAGCACGGACAGCGATTCAGACACAATGGATTTACGCGGATTGAAGTGTCCGCTCCCGGCGCTGCTGGTCCGCCGCGCGCTGGCGGCAAAGGCGCCGGGCGCAGTGGTATCGGTGATTGCCGACGATCCGCTGGCCTATATCGATGTGCCGCATATGTGCCGTCAGGAAGGGCACGAGGTCCTGGACTGCGCGCGCGAGGGCGATGTCAGCCGCATGACCGTGCAGCGGGGAACCTCCCGCAGCCCCGACAGCCAATAATCGCCTTATAACGCTAGGGCGTTTTGGCTGCTCCGCCTTGCGGGGCCACATGCGCCAGGACATCCTGCGCATACAAGGCTGTAGGTTCTGTGGCGGCTTGCTCTGGGGTCAACATGACGATTTCCGCATAGGCGCGATAACGCGTTTCGGAATCAATCCGCTCAGGACCAAAGCGGTCATAGCCAAACATGTCGTAGCCAAAGGGATCGTAGTTCCAACTGTGCCAGTACCAGAAGCCGGGGCTGAACCGCAGGCCCGGCCAGCGCGCCATAAAGTTGGAATAATAGTCGGTGCGCGCTTCGGTATTGCGGGTGTCGAACATGAAATAGCTGAACCCGGACTGCAGGGTCACTTCGGCGGCCCGCCGCAGCAGATAATCCTCCACGGCCTCGCGTGAGGTGACGCTGTTGCCGTTAAAGGCGATGCGATAGCGGTTGGCAGCAAGCTGGCGGTCAGAATAGCCGGCGCCATCCGGGCCAATACTGGGCTGATAGGGGGTGGGCTGAACGCAGCCCGCAATGGCCAGGAAGGCGAAGCCTGCGAGGGCGACCTTTGTTAACATGTTGTATTTCATTGTATTTTCTCTCATTTATCGACTTTTTACGGCCCCCGTCAGTTTATAACCTTAGCATGAAGCCAAGTGTTCCCTTGTCACAAAGGGGTAATGTGATGTTTATTACTGACTGGTCAGTTATTAATTAGGGGCTACTTTGGCGGATCGCAAGATGCCACCTCAAGCGCCGATGCGCTGGACCCGGCGCAAGGAAGCCCGTCCGGGGGAAATACTGGAAGCGGCGGTGAATGTCTTTGCCCAAAAAGGCTTTGCCGCAACGCGCATGGACGACATCGCGCGGGCCGCCGGTGTCACCAAGGGCACCATCTATTTGTATTTCGACGGCAAGGAAGCGGTGTTCAAAATGCTGGTGCGCCAATCGCTGGGCACCCAGCTCGCGCGCATCATGGACAACGTCAAAACCCGCGAAGGGTCCGCCAAGGAACTGATCGGATTCATTCTGACATCCATTGGAAATTTTCTGGTCAGCAGCGATCGGGTGGTGTTGCCCAAAATCATTCTGGCCGAGGCCGGTAACTTTCCGGAGCTGGCGCGCTTTTATCGCGAAGAAATTATCGAAAAAGGTCTTGGCATGTTGAGCGGCGTCATTGCGCGCGGCATTGCGGACGGCGAATTTCGCCCCTTGCCGCCCGATCATGTGGCGCGGCTGTGCGTGACACCGCTGCTGTTCGTCGCCATCTGGCGCACGACCTTCGCCGCGCCGGACGATGTTGCCTACGACTATGCCGGATTTGTCCGCACGCATATCGACGTGCTGTTGCAGGGGCTTTCGCCTCCAGGAGACAAGCCATGAAACGGTTTTCCATTTTAGTCGCGCTCATGCTGGCAGCATGCAGTCCTGCCCAGGACACTGGCTGGCTTGGCTATGCCGAAGGCGAAACCGCGATGATATCCGCCCCGAACCCGGGCTGGATTGCCGGACTGTCCGTCGCGCGCGGCGCCATGGTCAGCAAGGGCCAGGTTCTGTTCCGGCTGGACGACACGCAGCAAAATGCAAATACCGAAGCCGCGCAGGCCGGCCTGAATTCGTCCGAAGCGCAAATTGCCTCGGCGCGCGCCAGCCTGGCCTATGCCGCCAAGGATCTGGAACGCCAGACCAATCTGGTGCGCGAACAGGCCGGTACCGCCGAGAAGCTCGATCTGGCGCGGTCGAATTATCAGGCCGCGCGCGCCCGGGTGGACCAGCTTGAAGCCCAGGCCAAACAGAACCAGGCAAACCTGTCGGGAGCGACCTATCAATTATCCGAACGCAGCATTGTCTCGCGCACGGCGGGTCGCGTGGAAGATGTCTTTTTCCACGAAGGCGAATATGCGCCGGCGATGACGCCGGTGGTGGCGGTGTTGCCGCCGGAAAATATATTCGTGCGCTTTTTCGTGCCGGAACCCGAATTCAGCCAAATTCACATGGGCCAGCGCGTGGCAATTTCCTGCGACGGTTGCGCGGACGGCATCACCGCGACGATCAGCTTCATTTCATCGCGGGAAGAGTATACCCCGCCGGTTATTTTCTCGGTCCGCAACCGCCAGAAACTGGTGTTCAAGGTAGAGGCGCGCGCGCCGGGCGGATTAAAGCTCAATCCCGGTCAGCCTGTGCAGGTGAGACCGCTTTGACCGAATCTCTGTGCATCGACGTTCGCGGGCTGACCAAACGCTTCGGCGCCAAGACGGCCGTCAATAAAGTCGACATCCAGGTGCCGACCGGAGAAGTGTGGGGCTTTCTGGGACCCAACGGCTCCGGCAAGACCACAACCATTCGCCTGCTGTGCGGCCTGCTGCGCGCCGATGAGGGCGAGGGCACCTGTCTGGGGCTGGATTTCCGCACGCAGAGCAAACAGATCAAGCGTCAGGTCGGCTACATGACCCAGAAATTCAGTTTCTGGGACGATCTTTCCATCCGGGAAAATCTGGATTTCGTGGCCCGGGTCTATCAGCTGGACGACAGGCGCCGGCGCGTCGAGGACATGATCAAGCAGCTTGGGCCTGCTCAAGCGCCAGCATCAGCTGGCCGGGGAATTGTCCGGCGGCTGGAAACAGCGCCTGGCGCTCGCCGCCTGCACGCTGCACGAACCCAAGCTGCTGCTGCTCGACGAGCCTACGGCCGGTGTCGATCCCAAGGCGCGGCGCGATTTCTGGGATGAAATTCATGCCCTGAGCGCCACCGGGATCACCGTCCTGGTCAGCACGCATTATATGGACGAAGCCGAGCGCTGCGACCGCATCGTCTATATCAATCTGGGCGATGTCATTGCGCGCGGCACGGTCGCGGAAATTCTCGCCCAGTCCGGCCTTCATACCTTCATTGTGGAAGGTCCCGGCGCACGCACATTGGGACCCAAGCTGCAGGGCAAGCCCGGCGTCGAATTCGTCGCCTTTTTCGGCGCCGCCCTGCATGTCAGCGGCCATAACCGCGAAGCGCTGCAACGCGCGTTGCAGCCGTTCCAGGACGACAGCCTTGTCATCCACGAAAGTCGCGCCGAGCCTGGAAGACGTGTTCATTCAATTGCAGGAAAAGGGCCGCGCATGAAGGGGGGGCTCTCGTTTGTGCGCGTTGGCGCGGTGCTGGCCAAGGAATTGATCCAGATGCGCCGCGACCGGCTGACGCTGGCGATGATCCTGGGCATTCCGCTGATGCAGATGGTGCTGTTCGGCTTCGCCATCAATAACGACCCGAAGAATCTGCCCACTGTGGTCGCCATCGCCGATCCCGGTGTATTTGCCGATAGCATTGTGATGGGCCTGAAAAATTCCGGCTATTTCGACATCATCGGCTCGACCAATTCGCCCGAAGAGGCGGAGCGCTTTCTGGCGCAGGGCCGTGCTTCGTTCGTTGTCGAAATTCCGGCGAATTTTTCACGCGATCTGGTGCGCGGCGCCAACCCGCAATTGCTTATCGAAGCGGATGCCAGCGATCCGGCTTCGGCCTCCAATGCGGTTGGCCAATTGAACGCCGTCATTCAATCTGCGCTGCAGGACGATTTGAACGGCCCCCTGGCGGCGCGCGCGGCGAAGCCTCCGCCCTATCAAGTAGTCATTCATCGCAACTACAATCCCGAAGGCATCACGCAGTACAACATCGTGCCGGGTCTGCTCGGCATTATCCTGACCATGACCATGGTGCTGATGACATCCATGGCGCTGACGCGCGAGCGCGAGCGCGGCACCTATGAAAACCTGCTGGCAATGCCGACCAATCCGCTGGAAATCATGGTCGGCAAAATTGCGCCGAATATTTTCGTCGGCATTATACAAAGCGCATTGGTGCTGCTGGCGGCCTGGGGCGTGTTCCATGTCCCCATGTTGGGATCGCTGACGCTGCTGACGGGAGCGCTGGTCCTATTCATTGCCGCCAATCTGGCGGTGGGCTACGCCTTTTCCACCATCGCCCGCACCCAGCTTCAGGCCATGCAGATGATGGTGTTCTTCCTGATGCCATCCATCCTGCTGTCGGGTTTTGCCTTTCCATTCCGCGGCATGCCGGTATGGGCGCAATGGATCGGCGAAATTCTGCCGGTGACGCATTTCCTGCGGGTTGTCCGCGGAATTCTGCTGAAAGGGAATGGCTGGATCGATATCTGGCCGGATGTCTGGCCACTCATTCTCTTTCTGTTCGCCGCCGGAACGCTGGCTTTACTGCGATTCCGCCGCACCCTGGATTGAATTACACCCGCTTTATGGTTGCCCCCTTGCTAAACTGCGGCAGCCACGACAAATTCGACCCTTGCGCGGGTCCCCACGGGCCCCAGCACCATGTGGCGCCACCGGGAACTTTCTTCGGCTCGGCATTCAATTTGGGGGGACCGAACGTATCGCCATGCACGGCCTTTCCTTGATGCTGCAGTACGCACTCGCCCTTATTCTTGTTCTGGTTTCGCTCCTTTCGCTTCAGCTGGCCCTGCTTGCTGTCATTCGGGTGCTGGCGCCGCGCGTCCGGTTGCGGGCGCCGTCCCTGTCGGACGCCGAACTGCCCCATGTTTTGATCCAACTACCGGTGTGTGAAGAAGGCGTGCTGGCCACCCGGGTGGCCAAGGCCGCCGCACGCATGGATTGGCCAAAGGACCGGCTGCATATTCAGCTTCTCGACGACGGCGCGGAACATAATCATGACGCGCTGGCCGGGGCGGTCATGCGCTGCATTCCCGATGATGTCGATTTTCAGATTTTGCGCCGGGGCGACCGCAAGGGCTTCAAGGCCGGCAATCTTGCCCATGGGTTGCTGCACTCCGAAGCGCCCTTCGTCGCCATCTTCGATGCCGATTTTGTGCCCCCGGCGAATTTCCTGCGCCGGACTGTTCCGGCCCTGGTGGCCGACCCCGGTTTGGCATTCGTGCAAACCCGCTGGGGTCATGCCAATCGCGACAGCAACTGGCTGACGCGGGTGCAGGGCCTGTTGCTGGATGCGCATTTCGCGGTGGAGCAGGATGCACGCTTCCGTGCCGCCCTGCCGATGTCGTTCAACGGCACGGCCGGTATCTGGCGGCGCGAGGCCATCGACCATGGCGGCGGCTGGACCGGCGATACGCTGACCGAAGATCTGGATCTGGCCATGCGCTGCGCCATGAAGGGCTGGCGCGGCGCCTTGATGGCAGAGATTGAAGTCCCGGGCGAATTGCCCGAATCCGCCGCGGCGTGGCGCGCGCAACAGGCGCGCTGGACCAAGGGTCATGCCCAGGTGGCCCGCAAACTTCTGCCGCAAATCTGGACCAGCGACATGCCGCTTTGGAAAAAGGCCGCAATGTCCCTGCAAATGTGCCAATTCGCTTTTTATACGCTGGCCTTTGGAAGCGCCGCGATCAGTTTAACGCTGATGTATATGGGCGGAGTAACGGTCGAAAGCGTGGCAACGCTGGGACTTTGGGTGTCGGGCATCGGCCTTTTCTCGTCGATCGGCTACCTGTTTATCGGACAGGCTATGCTCCAGCGCGCCAGCGTGCCTTTGCTGGCGCCATCGCTGTTACTCGCGATTGTTTTTCCCAGCGGCCTTATTCTGTCCAACACGCGCGCGACCTTCGAAGCCTTTTTTTCCACCCATATGGATTTCAAACGCACCCAGCGAGCAGGCGAGGTCTATGCCGGCTCGTGGCGAGGCGGCCCCGAACTCCTGGTCGGTGTTGTGCTGCCACTGTTCGCGTTTGCGGAAAGGGCGTGGAGCGCGCCGTTTTTCGTATTCGCCGTGGCGGGACTTGTCTCCATTGGCGTCATGGGCTGGAGCGGTTCGCTGACGCCTGCCCGGGGAATTGCGCCGGGCGAATGATCTGCCCGCTGCGTGGCATTTAATTAAAATTGTATTCTTTCAATTCCGAACTATTCGCCTAACGCCGTTTTTGGCGATGGGCTTTTAGGCTCGCGCACGGCTGCTATGGCAGGAGGCGTGCGTGGGGCTTTCAGGGATGGTCGGGTTCTTCGTTCGAATTGCGATAGCAGTCGCTTTTCCCCTTGCCCTGGCAGCATGCGGCGGCGCGTCCGATCTGCAGATCGCCGCTTATTCGCCCTCTCCGGGATTTGCCGATTCATCCGCGCCATTTCCGGGACATGCCGATACCTCCACCGCGCCGCTGCAATGCGTGCCCTATGCGCGCGAACATTCTGGAATCGATATTTACGGCGACGCCTATACCTGGTGGGGGCAGGCCAGCGGCCGCTTCGACAAGAGCAGCGCCCCGATAGCGGGCGGCGTGCTGGTTCTGGCCAACTATGCCGGACCCAATCGCGCCCATCTGGCGGTGGTGCGCCAAATTGATTCCGCGCGCGAAATCCGCGTCGATCATGCCAACTGGTTCAATGACGGTGAAGTCTATGTCGACGATCCGGTGCGGGACGTCAGCCCCGCAAACGACTGGAGCCAGGTGCGCGTGTTCAATGTGCGGACCGGCACATGGGGTGGGAAAATCTATCCGGTTCAGGGCTTCATTGGACCGAATCCCCCGGCCGCGACACCCCCCGCCGAGCAGCCGGACGACCCCATCGCCACCCTGCTGATGGCCGATGCCGGAACAAAATAGCGTTATTTATCAATACGATAGAACATAAACTGCGCTATTCTGCCTCGCCCCTCTTTGAGTACCAGGGGGGTAGGCCTATCGTCCCGGCCCTTCAAGGCCGCCCCATGCGGCGCAAACCAGGACGGCGTGACTCGCGTATCGTCCATAGCGATCTCCATAATCCACCCCGTGAGCATGCAAGACCCACCTGCGGAGCAGACCGACGATCCATTATCGGCGCAGCCCCCCCCATCCGCTGCCGGCGCGCACGCGCATGCAGAAAAACCGGTTGGCCTGCTCCGCAATGCGTCGCTGACCATAGGCGCGCTGGGCGTGGTGTTCGGCGATATCGGCACCAGTCCCTTGTACGCCATGCGCCAGTCGGTGCTGGCCACCGGCGGCACTTTCGCCAATCACGCCGCCGTAATGGGTGCGTTGTCGATGATTTTCTGGGCGCTGATGATCATCGTCACGCTGAAATATGTGATCCTGGTGATGCGGGCCGACAATGACGGCGAAGGCGGCGTGCTGGCGCTGGCGGCACTGGCGCATCGCTCGCCGGGTATCCCGCGGCGGGTCAAGACCGTTATCGGCTTCGGCGCCATTATCGGCCTGTCGCTGTTTTACGGCGACGGCATGCTGACTCCCGCCATAACCGTGCTGTCGGCGGTGGAAGGCCTGACGGTCGAAAGCCATACATTCGAACCTCTGGTGCTGCCGCTGACGCTCATCATTCTGGTGGGCCTGTTCATGATGCAAAACCGGGGTACGGCGCGCATTGGACGCATTTTCGGCCCGGTCATGATCGTCTGGTTTGTGGTGCTGGCGGGGATGGGATTTGCCTCGATCATTCGCAATCCAATCATCCTGACGGCGGTCAGTCCGCATTATGCGCTTACCCTGTTCATCACCGAACCATGGGCCGCCTTCGTGGCACTGGGCTCCGTCGTTCTGGCGGTGACCGGCTGTGAAGCGCTGTACGCCGATATGGGACATTTCGGGCGGCGGCCGATACAATATGCCTGGTTCTTTGTCGCGCTTCCGGCATTGCTGCTCAATTATTTCGGTCAGGGCGCCGCGCTGCTACGTAATCCCGAAATGGCCAACATTGCCTTTTATGCGGTGGCGCCGCGCTGGGCCCATCTGCCGCTGGTCGGACTGGCAACCGTGGTCGGCATCATTGCATCGCAGGCGGTGATCTCCGGCGTGTTCTCCATGACGCAACAGGCGGTGCAGCTGGGCCAGCTGCCGCGCATGGAAATTCGCCACACCTCGGCCACCGAATACGGCCAGATCTATGTGCCGCGCATGAATCTGTATCTGTGCGTGGGCGTGGTGCTGATCGTGCTGATATTCAAATCCTCGGAGGCGCTGGCGGCGGCCTATGGCATTGCGGTCACTGGCGTCATGGTCATCGATACTTTCCATGTCAGCCTGGTGGCCGTACGCCAATGGATGTGGAACGCCAAATGGTCGATCCTGCTGTTCGGCATGCTGATGCTGGTGGATCTCGCCTTCCTGGCGTCGAACTCGCTGAAAATCCTTCAGGGCGGCTGGCTGCCACTGGCGATTGCAGCCGCTGCATTCCTGATGATGGAAACCTGGCGCATCGGCCGACGCGCCCATCTGGAAAATCTGCGCAGCGATTCACTGCCGATGGAATTATTCCTGGAACGCGCCGACAAGACCCCGTTGCGGGTGGCGGGAACGGCCGTCTTCCTGACGGCCCGCACCGATGTCGTACCCAGTGCGCTGTTGCACAACCTCAAGCACAACAAGGTTCTGCACGAGCGCATTCTGCTGGTGAATGTCGCGGTCGAGGACACGCCCATTGTACCGCCTGACAAGCGGATCGAAATCGAAAAGCTGGGCAAGGGCTTTTATATCGTCCGCATCCATCACGGCTTTTTCGAATCGCCCGATGTGCCCCAGGCACTCAACGATGCGCGCCGTTTCGGGCTGGCGATCGACGTCGATACGGCGACTTTCTTTATCGGGCGTGAAACGCTGGTGCCGGCCGAACGTTCGGTGCTGGGCCGGTGGCGTACCAAGCTTTACATGCAGTTGGCGTCCAACGCGCTATCCCCCGCACGCTTTTATCACCTGCCGCCCAATCGCATCGTCGAACTGGGCACCCAGATGACGATCTGACCCATTCAGTGAGGAGCATTCAGGAAGGCCAACCAAACCATCCGTGACCGGATGAAAATATTGGAGGTCATTTATGCAATCCGTTTCCGACGAGAAAGAAGAACCCGACCCATCTGATGCCAGCAAGCCTTCGGCACGGCGCCACGCAGTCCTGGTGCTGGGCGCGCTTGGCGTTGTTTTCGGCGATATCGGCACCAGCCCGCTTTATGCCATGCGCGAATCGGCGCTCTCGGCAGGCGGCGCGACACCGGCAGCCTTTGCCGTGCTGGGCGCCCTCTCCCTGATCTTCTGGTCTTTGATCATAGTCGTGATGGTCAAATATGTGTTCCTCATCATGCGCGCCGACAACAATGGCGAAGGCGGCGTTCTGGCGCTTGCAACACTGGCGCATCGATCACCCGGATTGTCGCGGCGCCTCAAATCGACAATCGGCTTGGTTGCCATTCTGGGGCTGGCCCTGTTTTACGGCGACGGCATGCTGACGCCCGCGATCTCCGTGCTGTCCGCGGTCGAAGGCATCGCGGTCGGCAATCCCTCGTTCGAGCCCTGGATCATGGTCGTCACGCTCGCAATCCTGATCGGCCTGTTCGCCATCCAGAGCCGCGGCACCCAGAAAATCGGCGGCCTGTTCGGGCCGATTATTATCGTATGGTTTGTTGCGCTGGCCGCCATGGGTCTTGCCGCCATCCTGCGCAGGCCGCAAATCATCGCCGCACTCAATCCTGCCTATGGGCTGGCACTTTTCCTGCGCGAGCCCTGGACTGCCTTCGTGACGCTGGGCTCCGTCGTTCTAGCGGTTACGGGCTGTGAGGCGCTGTACGCCGATATGGGACATTTCGGGCGCAGGGCCATCGCCCATGCGTGGCTGTTCTTCGCGCTTCCGGGGCTGACGCTGAACTATTTCGGACAGGGCGCGCTGCTGCTGGCCGATCCGTCGCAAACTGCCATCTCGTTCTATGCGCTGGCGCCAAGCTGGGCTCATTATCCGTTGGTGGCGCTGGCGACATTCGCAACCATCATTGCATCGCAGGCGGTGATTTCGGGCGTTTATTCGGTCTCGCGCCAGGCGGTGCAGCTTGGGCAATTGCCGCGTATGGAGGTCGAGCACACCTCTGCCACCGAGCGCGGACAAATCTATGTCCCGCGTATCAACGTCATGTTGTGCGTGGGCGTGGTGCTTATCGTCATGATTTTCCGCAATTCCAGCGCTCTGGCATCGGCATATGGAATTGCCGTTACCGGGGTGATGGCCATCAGCACCTTTCTGGTTGCGGTGGTGGCGCTGAAACAATGGCAATGGAACCGGATTGTCGTGTTCACCGTGTTCGGCTTGCTGGGCCTGATCGATCTGGCTTTTCTTCTGTCCAATGCCCTGAAAATCGAAACAGGGGGCTGGCTGCCGCTGGCCATGGCCGCCGCCGTGTTCGTCGTGATGGATACCTGGCGCAGCGGCCGCCGGTTGCATCTGCAGAAGCAGCGCGAAGATTCCATGTCGCTCGCCCTGTTTCTGGAACGCGCCGACAAGACGCCACAGCGCGTGGCGGGAACCGCGGTGTTCCTCAATGCCAGAAATGACGTCGCGCCGGGCGCGCTGCTGCATAGCCTCAAGCATTTCAAGGTTCTGCATGAGCGGATCGTCATCGCCAGCGTACTGACCGAGGATAGTCCGTTTGTGCCATCGATGCGCCGCATCGAAGTCGAAAAACTCGGCAAGGGATTCTTCGCGGTCAAAATTCATTATGGCTTTTTCGAAACGCCAAATGTGGGGACGGCGCTACTGGAAGCCAGACAGCACGGACTGGTATTCGATATCGAAAACACCACATTTTTTGTGGGACAGGAAATGCTGGTCCCCTCTGCCAAGCCGGCACTCAAACATTGGCGCATTGGTCTTTATATGTGGCTCGCCTCCAACGCCCTTTCGCCGGCCCGCTATTTCAGACTGCCGCCAAACCGCGTGGTGGCGTTCGGCACCCAGATGACAATTTAGTCGAGCGCGTACACCAGCGCCTTGAGATAGGCACCTTCGGGCAGCGCGGGATGAACCGGGTGATCGCAGCTCGCGCCGGCCTGGCGGATCAGGCTGGCCTTGCGGCCCGCGCGCGCGATGCCAGCGGCGCATTCGGCGGCAAACCGCTCAGCCGGAATATTGTGCGAGCAGGAGGCCAGCAGCAGAAAGCCGTTTTTCGCCGTGACCGACGCCGAAAGCCGCGCCAGTTTGCGATACGCCTTGGCGCCGGGCTCCAGGTCTTTTTTCGATTTCACGAAGGGCGGCGGATCTGCGACCACAAGATCGAAGCTTTCCTTCGCCGCCCACAGCCGTTCCAATTCCTCCATGACATCGGTCTTGACGAATTTGGCCGAAACCTGATTGGCGGCAGCGGCCTGTTCGGCCAGCGCCAGTGCCGGCGCGGAGGAATCCAGGCCGATCACTTCGCCGGCGCCCGCCTTGGCGGCGGCCAGCGCAAAGCCGCCCGAAAAACAATAGGCATCGAGCACGGTTTTGTCTTTGGCCAGCGCGGCCATGAAAGCGCGGTTGTCGCGCTGATCGTAATACCAGCCTGTCTTTTGCCCGCCCGCCGCATCGGCGAAATAGCGCACGCCGTTTTCTTCCAGCGCTATGCGCACAACATCGCCCCGGACAGCACGGACATAATTGTCGAGGCCTTCCAGCACGCGCGCCGGCGTATCGTTGCGCAGGAGTATCTGGGCAGGCTTCAGCACGCGATCGAGAGCGACGGTGATCGTCTCGATCAGATTTTCCATGCCGGCCGTTGTGATCTGCACCACCAGCACATTGTCGAAACGATCAATGGTGAGGCCGGGCAGACTGTCGCCCTCCGAATGAACAAGACGATAAAACGGTCTGGCATAAAGTGCCTGACGCAATGCCAGGGCGCGGGAAAAGCGCGCGACAAAAAATTCGACGTCGATCGCAACATCCGCCAGAGCATCAAGCAGGCGCACGGCAATCAGGCTTTTGGCGTTGAAATAGCCGGTGCCGAAAATCCGGCCGTCATCGCCCAGCACATTGACAAGACTGCCCGGCGCAAGCGCCTTGGCCTTGCCGGACATCTCCAGTTCGTTGGAGAAAATCCATGGCGCCCCGGCGCGGGCGCGACGGCCTTCCTTGGGACGCAATCGAAGTGTGGCATGCGGCATGGCGGCGGCCTTTCTGTGGCGCGTCGCGTAGCACGATGGATCAGGCGTTAATAGCCGTTCGACAGGCCGCGGCGGTAATTATAGTGCAGCCAGGGCTCGCTTCGCGCGCGATCGTCTGTCACGACCTCGGCATAGGCCGCGCCAGGACCGCCGTCACGGTAAAATCCCCCATGGGACACGCCTTCCGAATAGGCGCGGCCATAACCATCGACCCAAGCGGCGCGCTGCGAATCCCTTCCGCCACGATGGCCCTCAGCGCCATAATAACCGCTACCGTCTGACGCGATTACGCGCGAGTCCGAGACGTAGTGGCTCGAATAATATTCGGACTGCACAGAGGATGTGGCGGAACCGGCTGTCGCCTTGTTCGCGGTGCTGCGAACCGGCGTAGCGGCAGGCCGCGCCTTATTTGCCGCAGCATTATTGTCCGTCGCTGCTGGACGCACCTCGGTCGCGGTAACCGAACTTTCTTTGGCAGTCCCTGCATTCTTCGGCACCGAACAGCCTGAAACGACGGCAAAAGACAGAATGGCGAATGCGGCGTTGCGGGGCAGATTTGCGTAATGGCTCATATGCGGCTCGGCTATAAGGATTGAGGGCGACACGCGGCGAAGGGTCCCGTTTTCTTTTGGGACAGGCAAGCGACTTTGCGGGTATCTTTGCGCGCGTGGTTAACGCGGGCAAAGAGTTCCGCGCCGGAGGCTAACGTGAAATTGCCCATTCACCGCGAAGGTTGGCCGTTTATCGCCATTTTCGTGGCCGTCAACATTTTGGGCTTTGCGCTGACGCCGGTTCTGGGCTGGCTTTTGTTGCCGCTGACCATCTGGTGCGTGGCGTTTTTTCGCGATCCCGAGCGCAATCCGCCGGAGGGCGCGAATTTCCTGATCTGCCCGGCCGATGGAAAATTGCTGCCGATCGTTGCGGCCAGTCCGCCCGCCGAGTTGGGATTGGGGCCGGAGCCGCGCACCAGGCTTTCCGTTTTCATGAATGTATTCAATGTGCATGTGAACCGGGCACCGTTCGATGGCACGGTTATCAAGCTGGCCTATCGTCCGGGCAAATTTTTCAACGCCTCGTTCGACAAGGCCAGCGAGCATAATGAGCGCATGTCCATCCGCTGGCGCCCGCCCGGTACGGATGGCGCCGCCGATCTGGCCGTGGTTCAAATTGCCGGGCTGGTGGCGCGCCGGATCGTTTGCGACCTCAGTGCCGGACAACAGGTGCGCAAGGGCGAGCGATTTGGCATTATACGCTTTGGCAGCCGGGTTGACGTCTATCTCCCCCCAGGGGCCAAGGTGCTGGCGGAGCCGGGGAAAACCGTCAAAGCCGGGGAAACCATTCTAGCCGAATTGAACGGGTAAGACTTGAGCGACGACAAACCCAACAAGCGCCTGAGCGTCGGCGAACGCCGCCGCATCGTCGCCGGACGCGTTGCCGGGCGCTTTGAAGAATTGTCCATTGGCAAGATTGTGCCCAGCGCGCTGACGCTTCTGGGATTGTGCAGCGGCGCCACCGCCATTCGTTTCGCGTTGGCCGGCGAATGGAAACTCGCCGTCATTGCAATCGCCTTCGCCATGCTGTTCGACATGCTGGACGGCCGCGCCGCACGCATGCTGGGCGCCGACACCCGCTTCGGCGCGCAACTGGATTCGCTGGCCGATCTGGTCAGCTTCGGCGTCGCGCCCGCCTTGATCGTCTACACCTGGAGCCTGTCGCGCATGGGCGATGCAGGCTGGGCCGCGACGCTGATCTTCTGCACCTGCAGCGCCCTGCGCCTGGCGCGCTTCAACATTCAAAGCGTGCGCGACGAAGGCGCCACGCCCGCCAAACCCTATTTCACCGGATTGCCCACGCCCGCGGCAGCGGGACTGATGTTGTTGCCACTGCTGATGAGCTTTCAGTTTGGCGAGGAAACATTGCGCGAGCCGATTTTCAGCGGCGTAATGATTGCCGTGACCTCGGTATTGATGGTCAGCAAATTGCCGACGCCGTCCATAAAATATTTGCGCCTGACCGGCGCCTATCGCTATGCGGCAGCGGTAGCGCTGGGCGCGCTGCTTCTGCTTTTGATCCGCTGGCCCTGGTCGACCCTGACCGTCGGACTCTTGCTGTATCTCGCCAGTATTCCCATCGGCATGCTGGATGCGCGCCAACAGGCCAGAAGCACGCATAGCTAAAGCCAGGGAATTACCGCTCAAGGCGTGGGCTTGTTACGCAGCCGCAACAATTTATTTTGTAAAGTTTCTGCTGGTTTTCCGGGCGTCTTTCCGCATCCTGGAGTGGCATGGCGGCACCTGACGTGTCATTATGCGCTATAAGGTTCACGCATAGCGCTATTGGGAGGTCACGATGATCACACTCAGGATCAACGGCAAGGACCATCAACTTGATGTTGAACCCGAGATGCCCCTGCTGTGGGCCATCCGCAATGAGCTCGGCCTGACCGGCACAAAATTCGGCTGCGGCATTTCCCAATGTGGCGCCTGCACGGTGATGATCGACGACAGGGCGGTACGCTCCTGCACCTATCCCGTTTCGCAGGCGGAAGGAAAAACCATCACCACCATTGAGGGGCTTGCCACGGATGGCAAACCGCACCCGGTGCAGGCGGCCTGGATCGCCGAAGACGTGCCGCAATGCGGCTATTGCCAGTCCGGTCAGATCATGTCGGCAGTGGCGCTGTTGAAACAAAAGCCCGCGCCCAGCGATGCCGACATCAATACCATCACAAATATCTGCCGCTGCGGAACCTATGTCCGCATCCGCCGCGCCATTCAACGCGCCGCCGGCAACAAGGCGTGAGGGAGAGAGCCATGGGACACGTCGAAGCAATCGAAGCCGCCCTCACCCGCCGCCAATTCGTTATTACCGGTTCCACGCTCGCCGGAGGACTGGCTCTTGGACTGTTTGTGCCGGGCGCCGCCAGAGCCGCGACGCCAGAACTGGGTGCGCAGTATTGGGGCGCGGACGCCATCGATCCCAATGAGGTCACCGCCTGGGTGACAATCGATCCAAATGATGTCGTAACGCTGCGTTGCCCGATGGCGGAGATGGGCCAGGGCACCGCGTCCGGCCTGCCCATGCTGCTGGCCGAGGAACTGGAATGCGACTGGGACAAGGTCAAAGTCGAATTCGCCTCGGTTAATCGCAACATTCGCGAGAACAATGTCTATCGCGACATGCTGACGGTCGGCAGCCGCGGTATCCGCTCCAGCTGGGAATATGTGCAACAGGCCGGCGCGTCTGCGCGCGCGCGCCTAATCGCGGCGGGTGCAGCGAAATGGAATGTTCCGGCGGCGCAATGCAATGCCGTTAAGGGTACGGTGGTGCATGCAGCCAGCGGGCGCAGCTTGCGTTACGGCGAACTGGCGCAGGATGCCGCCAAGGTCGTGCTGGCCGCCGAACCGGCCATCAAACCGCCCGCCCAGTTCAAGCTGGCGGGAACGCGGCAGCCGCGTCTGGATTCGGAAATCAAATCCACCGGCACGGCAAAATTCGGCATCGACACGCATCAGGAAGGCCAGCTTTTCGCCTCGATCATGAGCTGTCCGGTTCCGGGCGGCAAAGTTGTTTCAGTAGACCAAACGGCCATAAAAGGCCGGCGCGGAATTCAGCGGGTCGTCCGGCTGGACGATGCTGTTGCAGTGGTGGCCGACAATTACTGGCGCGCCAACCAGGCGGTGAAAGCACTTAAGATTACCTGGGATGCAGGCGACGGCGGTAAAGCCGAGAGCGCACAGATCCGCGCCGATTATATCGAGTCATTGGATGCGCCGATGATCGCCGCGCGCGATGACGGCGATGCCAAAGGCATCATTGCCAAAGCCGCGAATGTGGTGGAAGCCGTTTACGAAACGCCGCTGCTGGCCCATGCCACCATGGAGCCGTTAAACGCCACCGTGCTTCTGGGCGCCGACAGGCTCGATATCTGGATGGGCTCGCAATCGGCACTGGCCAACGCGCGTATGGCAGCACAAATTGCCGGGCTGAAGCCGGAACAGGTTTATTTCCATCAAACCTATCTGGGCGGCGGTTTCGGCCGGCGCACCAACGGCGATGACCTGCGTCAGGCCATTGAGGTGGCCAAGGCCGGAAAGATCGACAAACCGCTGCAGCTGTTGTGGTCGCGCGAACAGGACATGCGCGCGGACCGCTACCGGCCGCAGTCGGTGGTTCGCATGAAGGGTGCCCTGGGTGCCGATGGCGCGCTGGAGGCGCTTCACATCGAAAGCGTGTGCGGCTCGATCCAAGGAAAAACCGATGGCGTGGATGGGCCGGCGGTCGAAGGCATCGGACCTTCAGTGCCGTATAACAAGGTGGCCAACTGGTATACCGGGCTGGTCAACAAGAATTCGAATATCCCGGTGAGCTATTGGCGCTCGGTCGGCGGTTCGCAAAACACATTCTATCTGGAAAGTTTTGTCGACGAACTGGCGCATGCCGCCGGAAAGGACCCGGTGGAATTTCGCCGTAGCCTGACAGACCGCGTCGATACACTGGCGGTTCTGAACAAGCTGGCTGAAGTCAGCAATTGGGGAACGCCACTGCCTGCCGGACGCGGACGCGGCATTTCGCTGGCCGACAATCATGGTGCGCTGGGCGGCCATGTTGCGGAGGTCACGGTTGATAATCAGGGCAATGTGCGGGTGGACCGCGTCTATGCGGCAACCGACGCCTATCATGTCGTCAATCCAAATCTGGTCGAAGCCCAGATCGAAGGCGGCGTGATTTTCGGCATGACGGCGATGCTGTATGGCGAAATCACCATCAAGGACGGCGCGCCGCAGCAGAGCAATTTCGATACCTATCGCATGGTCCGGCTGGCCGATGCGCCCGCTATCGAAACCTATCTGACGCTGACCGGCGGCAATGACAATGCAGGCAAGCCCAAATGGGGCGGCGTGGGCGAATGTTCGGTGGCGCCGATTGCCGCCGCCATCGCCAACGCCATTTTCGCCGCCAGCGGCAAACGCATCCGCTCGCTGCCGCTCAAGAATGTAAAGCTGAGCGAACTGGCGAGCCTTTAGGCCGCGCGCCGGTTGTTTCTGCCGCCGCCGCGGAACGGGCGCTTCTTTTTGTAGCGGGCCATTTCGGACGGCTTATCCGGCTTGGAGGTGTGGAAGTTCGCCGGCTTCTCACCCACAACCGTCAGAGGACGGCGGGTGATCCTCTCGATGTCGCGCAGGAACGACATTTCCGTGCCGTCGCAGAAGGATACCGCAATACCTGCGGCCCCGGCACGGCCTGTGCGGCCGATGCGGTGAACATAGCTTTCCGGCTCGTTCGGCAATTCGAAATTCACCACATGGGTGATGCCGTCGACATCAATACCGCGCGCGGCAATATCGGTGGCAACGAGAACGCGTATGGAACCGGAGCGAAAATCTTCCAGGGCGCGCTGGCGTGCGTTCTGGGATTTGTTGCCGTGAATGGCATCGGCTTTGATGCCGGCGCTGTCCAGATGATCCGAGACGCGGTTGGCGTGGTGCTTGGTGCGCGTGAACACAATCACGCGCTTCATGGCGGGATCCTCGAGCAGATCGGTCAGCAATTTGCGCTTGGATTGCGTTTCCACAAAATAGAGCCGCTGTTCGACAATATCGACGGTAACGGTCTTGGGTGTGACCTCAACGCGTTCGGGATTGCGCAGAAGATCCTGCGCCAGCTTTTCGACATCGGCCGGCATGGTGGCCGAAAACAGCAGCGACTGGCGGCCCCGGGGAAGCAGCGGCACAATCCGGCGAATGTCGCGGATAAAGCCCATATCGAGCATGCGGTCCGCTTCATCCAGAACGAAATGCGTGACCTGATCCAGGCGAACATGTTTCTGCTGCACCAGATCGAGAAGTCGGCCCGGTGTTGCGATCAGAATATCGACGCCTTTGGACATCGCCCGGACCTGCTGGGTCTGGTTGACGCCGCCGACGATCACGGTGTGCCGCAGGCCAAGATTGCGGCCATAGGTTTTGAAACTGTCGCCGATCTGCACCGCAAGTTCGCGTGTCGGCGCCAGAATGAGGGCGCGGCAGACCTTGGCCGCGAGGGGCTGTCGGTTGAGGGCCAGCGCCTGAAGTATGGGCAGCGCGAAGGCCGCAGTCTTACCGGTGCCCGTCTGGGCGATGCCGAGCAAATCGCGACCACCCAGCAGCAGCGGCAGGGCCGATGCCTGAATGGGCGTGGGTATGGAATAGCCCTCTTCGGTCAAAGCTTTGCAAAGCGGCTCGGACACGCCGAGCGCGGAAAATGTAATGTCAGTCACTTGTAATAAGTCCTTATGCGCCAAAGCACGTGCCGGTCAGGGCACGGGTTCGCCTGGGAGCGTTACCGGCTTCCACGCGTATCTGGAGCAAACGGCTGATTTCTGGAAAACCGGACGACAAAACGGAGGGCCGTCTTCACGCGATCCGGTAATAATGTGGCCCGCCTATGACGCGCTGCAGCGTTAATGTCAAGTCATGGACGAAAAGTTATCCGCCCCGGTGCGAAATGCGGTTAGTGTTGCGGCCTTAATTGCCGCCCGAACAACAGGATACTCCATGACCCGCTCGACTGTCCGGTATTTCGCCGCTGCTGCCGTATGCCTGTTGTTGTCCGGAAGCAGCGCGACCCTGGCCCAGCCGGTCCTGCACGAACGCGACAACGTCTGGGCGCAAAGCTATAGCGACATCAAGCCGGATCCCAATGTGCGTTTCGGCGAGCTTCCCAACGGCATGCGCTACGCCCTGATGCGCAACACCACACCGGAAAAACAGGTATCGCTGCGGTTTGCAGTTCACACCGGATCGGTGAATGAAACCGACGCACAGCAGGGGCTGGCGCACTTCCTGGAACATATGGCGTTCAAGGGCTCGGCCAAGGTTCCGGAAGGCGATATTCTGAAAATTCTGGAGCGACTGGGTCTGGCCTTTGGTGCCGATACCAACGCCTCCACCGGATTCGACGCCACCACCTATCAGTTCGATTTGCCCAATGCCGATCCGGCGACGCTGGACACCGGCCTGATGCTGATGCGCGAAACCGCCAGCAATCTGACATTGAGCGCCAGCGCCATGGACAGGGAACGCGGTGTCATTCTGTCGGAAGAAAGGGTGCGCGATACACCCGCCTATCGGGCCTACAAAGAAACAATGGAATTTTATCTGGGCGACCAGATCGTGGCCAGGCGGCTGCCTATCGGCAAGGTCGATATTATCAAGAGCGCGCCGATTTCAGAGATCGTCGATTATTACCGCGCCAATTATCGCCCCGAGCGCGCCACGCTGGTGGCCGTTGGCGATATCGATCTCGACGCGGTCGAGGCCAAAATCAAGGCGGAATTCTCCGACTGGAAAAATTCGACACCCGAGCCCGCAAAAGTGGATTGGGGCACCCCCCCCGTGAAGGGTCCACGTGTCAAAATGATCGTCGAGCCCGGAGTTGCGCTGGATGTGAGCCTTGATTGGCTCAATCCCTATGACGACAGCGCCGACACGCTGGCGATTCATAAGCGCGATGCAATCCGCTCGATTGCACTGGCGGTTCTGAACCGGCGTCTGTTTCATGTCGCGCAAGAGCCTGAGCCGCCCTATCAGCGTGCCAGCGCCTCGCGTTTTGACTGGCAGCATTCGGCCGATATCGCCGAACTTTCGATTTCAGCCCAGCCGGAAGACTGGAAGAAAGCCCTGATGGCAGCGGAAAATCTGCGCCGCCAGGCGCTGCAATATGGCGTCAGTCAGGAGGAGGTCGACCGCGAAATCGAGGAGACGCGCACCAGGCTCCAGAATTCGGTGGCGGGCGCAGCGACGCGCCGCTCGCCGCAACTGGCAAACGGATTGGTGTCCGCGGCAATAGATAACTCTGTCTTTACGTCGCCGGCACAGCGGCTGGACATGTTTGACGCCGATGTCAAAGACCTGACTGCCGATCAGGTCAACGCCGTACTGCAAACCATTTTCACCGGTGACGGACCGACTTTGATGGTGACGACGCCAAAAGCCATCGAAGGCGGCGAAGCCGTGCTGGCGTCGGCCCTGAAAGAGGCCGAAACCGCCCCCGTAACCGCGCCTGCCGCCGAACAAGTAAAGACCTGGCCTTATACCCAGTTCGGCACACCCGGCACGGTCGCCTCGCGCCAGCATATCGACGATCTCAATACGGATTTCGTTCGGTTCAGCAACGGCGTGCGGCTGTCCTTCAAACCGACAAAATTCAGCGACGACCAGATACTGGTATCGGTCCGCATCGGCAATGGCCTGCTGGAACTGCCGCGCGACCATACCAGCGTGCGCTGGGCAGCATCGGCGGTGGTCAGCGGTGGATTGAAAGATCTGACCGACGAGGAAATAGACCGGATTTTCACATCCAACGTGCTGGGCGCCCAGTTCGGGATCGACGACGATGCCTTCCAATTGACCGGGGCAACGCGGCCCAGCGATCTGGATAGTCAGATGCAGCTTCTGGCCGCCTATGTCACGGCACCGGGTTTCCGGTCGGAGGCATTTGACCGGGCGCGCAATGCCTGGCGCACAAGGCTGAGCCAGCTCGACTCCACGCCGTCGGGCGTATTTTCGCGCGATTACGGCCTTTTGATCCATGCCGGCGATTTGCGCTGGAAAACACCGACCGTGGCCGATCTCGACGCTGCCAAGCCCGGCGACCTGCAGGCATTGCTGCAGCCTGCACTGAATAATGATCCAATCGAATTGGTTGTTGTCGGCGATACCACGCTGGAGAATGTGATCGCCGCGGTATCGAAAACCTTCGGCGCACTGCCGCCGCGAAAAGCTGAACCGCCGGTCGATCCTGCGGCGCTCAGCGTAAAATTCCCCGGGCCCGTGAAAGAGCCGGTGATGCGTACGCATCAGGGCCGCGCCGACCAGGCCCTGGCTGTTATTGCCTGGCCGACCAACGACTTTCTGTCCGACCAGCAGGAGGCGCGGTCCGTGCGCATTGCCGAGCAAATTCTGGCCATCCGCCTGCTCGACAAGTTTCGTATTGAAAAGGGCCTGACCTATTCGCCCGACACGCAATTCGATGCCTCGATTGTGTTTCCACATTACGGCTATGTGGCGGCGCAGGTGGAAACCCCGCCCGCCTATGTCCCGGACTTCTTTACCGACGCGCAGGCCATTGCGAGCGATATCGCAACAAAAGGTGTTACGGCGGATGAAATGCAGCGGGCCCGGGCGCCGCGCATCGAAGCGCTGGAGCGCAGCCAGCAGACCAATGGTTATTGGCTGGCCTCGCTGGCCGGCGCGCAGACAGATCCGCGCAGGCTGACAATCATCCGCGACGTCATTACCGGATTGCAGAAGGTTACGGCCGAAGACGTGAAAAAAGTGGCGGCAAAATATTTCCTGGCCAGCAAGGCATGGAAGATGGAGATCGCGCCGCAGCAATAAACTTCACCGGGGGGGAGATTAATGGACGAGGAAGAACATAGACGCACGCTCCGGCGCGCGGTGATTGCCAGCACGATTGGTACAACCATCGAATGGTATGACTTTTTTCTCTACAGCGCCGTCACGGGACTTGTGTTCGGAAAGCTGTTTTTCCCCAATTCGGACCCCGCCATCGGAACCCTGCAGGCCTTTGCCATTTATGCGGTGGGGTTTGCCGCCCGTCCGATCGGCGCCGCGATATTCGGCCATTATGGCGACCGCATCGGACGCAAATCGACTCTTATCGCGACGCTGTTGACGATGGGTCTCGCCACCATGGCCGTCGGTCTGGTACCCGGATATGACAGTATCGGGCTGTGGGCCGCCGTGCTTGTGTCGTTTCTGCGCTTCATGCAGGGCATCGGCGTGGGTGGCGAATGGGGCGGATCGGTTTTGCTGGCCATGGAGTGGTCTCATCGCGACGACCGGCGCGGTTATTTCGCATCCTGGCCGCAGTTCGGCGTGCCCGCCGGGTTATTCCTTGCCAACCTTGCCGTGCTCGCTTTCAGCGAAATCTCGGGCGACGCCTTTCTGGACTGGGGATGGCGCGTGCCGTTCCTGCTCAGCGGGATTCTGATCCTGATCGGCCTGTTTATCCGGCTGCGTATCCAGGAGACGCCGACATTTCGCCGGGTGCAGAAGGACAAGCGGGTGGAAAAATCCCCGATCCGCGAAGTCATTCGCCGCCAGCCCATGCAAATTCTGCAATCGGCCTTTCTGCGTATGGTGGAGCAATCCGCTTTCTATATTTATACCGCGTTCATCTTCGCCTATGCGATGCAGGTATCCGCGGTCTCACGTGACTTTCTGCTATCGGCAGTTCTGGTTGCATCCTGCATTTGTCTATTCGCCATTCCGTATTTTGGTCATTTGTCGGACCGGATCGGGCGACGGAAAATGTTTCTGATTGGCGTCGTGGTGTCGGGCCTGTTCGGCATCGTATATTTCGCCGTCATCGGCACCGGCAATCCGCAGCTGATCTTTCTGATCATTGCGGTTTCGCTGATACCGCACGGCATGGTTTATGGCCCGGAAGCGGCGCTGATTGCGGAATGCTTTACCGGACGGCTGAGATATTCCGGAGCCTCGCTCGGATATCAGCTGGCTTCGCTGATTGCCGGCGGGCCGGCGCCGCTGATTGCCGCCTGGCTGATTGTTACCTTTCATTCCGGCTATGCGGTGGCGGCCTATATCGTGTTTTGTGCCGCAGTAAGTTTTCTGGCGGCCTATTTCATTCCGGATTATACCAACAAGGACATATCGGAAGAATATGAGAACGTATAAGCGCGGAGACCGCACCGTTGACATCCGCTGAGGCAACGCCGACGGCGCCCGTGTCCTGGGGCGAGCTGATCGACAAAGTTACCATTCTGGAAATAAAGCGCGAAAGAATAGCGAGCCTGGATGCACAGACCAGTATTGCGAGGGAATTGTCGCAGTTGCGCGCAATCGCCGATCCGGTACTGGCACGTCATTCCGAAGTCGCGGCGCTGAAAGACACCCTGAAAAACATCAATGAACAGCTCTGGGAGATCGAAGACGCCATCCGCGCCAAGGAGGCGGAGGCCCGGTTTGACAGTGAATTTATCGCGCTGGCCCGCTCCGTCTATAAAACAAACGACGCGCGCGGCGCGCTCAAGCGGAAAATTAATATGACGCTCGGCTCGGAACTGCGGGAGGAAAAGAGTTACAAGGAATATCCCGGCCAGCAAACCGAAGAGTAGGAACCGGCATGCGTAACTCCGATGTGGTTGCGGCATTTCACCGAGCCGTCGACCATCACAATCATGGACGCCTGGCGGAAGCTGTTGCCGGCTACGACGCTGCCATCGCGCTGAACGGCAAGCTGGCACAGGTGCACGCCAATCGCGCCGCCGCGCTGGGTGCAATGAACAGATTCGATGAGGCGTTGCTGGGGTATGACGAGGCAATCCGGCTGAAGCCTGACTATGCGCTTGCCCATAACAACAGGGGCTTCATTTTGGGCAAACTGGCGCAATTCGAAGAAGCACTTCTGAGCTATGATGAGGCGATCAGACTTGATCCCCGCTATGCCGAACCTCATTACAACAAGGGCAATGCGCTGCAACCATTGGAACGGTTCGAAGAGGCGCTTGCCTGTTACGACCGGGCGATCGAGATTGACCCCCAATTCGCGGACGCGCACAACAACAAAGGCTATGTGTTACGCGAGCTTGGGCGCCTGGATGAGGCACTGGCCAGCATTGAGCACGCTTTGGTACTCAAACCCGACGTACCGGATACGTTGCGAAATCTGGGCGCGGTTCTGTGCGAATGCAACCGGATCGGCGACGGGCTGAAAGCCTTCACCCGCCATGCCGAAATTGTATATGGCCAGCCGGGCGCAACTTTGCCGGATACCGATCCGCCGCACAAAAGACGCCATGACGACGAACAGCGCGCCTATCTTGGGTTGGATCAGGCGGACGCAATAGCCGGACTCCGGTTTGCCGATGGCGGCCGGGTGGAAGGGCGCGCGATCAACCTGGACAATGCCGTCGGCGAAGTATCCCAGAGGTGGGAAACGAGCCAGCCGCAGATTGCGGTGGTCGACAATTTTCTGACCAGCGAAGCGCTCGAAAAACTGCGCCGCTTTTGCTGGGGCTCGACCATCTGGCGCAGACTCTACAAGGACGGCTATATTGGGGCGGCGCCGGAAGAGGGATTTTCCTGCCCGCTGCTGGCGCAGATCGCCGAGGAATTGCGCATTACCTTCCCCGCCATCTTTCAGGGGCATCCATTGCGCTATCTGTGGGCGTTCAAATACGACAGCCGACTGAAGGGCATTGATGTGCATGCCGATGTGGCGGCGGTAAATGTCAATTTCTGGATTACGCCGGATGACGCCAATCTCCAGCCCGACCGTGGCGGACTTGTGATCTGGGATGTGGCCGCCCCGCCGGACTGGAATTTTCAAAGGTATAACGGCGATGTCGCCGCCAGCCGGGAATTCCTGGCCCGCACCGGCGCCAAGCCTGTGACCATTCCCTACCGCGCCAATCGCGCCGTGATTTTCGATTCAGATCTTTTCCACAAGACCGACGACATCGCCTTCAAGGAAGGTTATCTCGATCGCCGGATCAATGTGACATTACTCTATGGCCGGCGGACCGGAAAAATTCGCTGAGCCGTGCGGTCATTGCGTATAGACGAATTGTTTGCGTCCATCCTCGCAATCGAGTTGCGGCTTCAGCCGCGCGGGATCGAGGCGGAAGGCATCAGCCCGGTCAGGAAATTTTTCTCCGGTTTCGACGGAGGGAAAGCACCAGCAATTGCCGTCCGGAGTCTCGACCAGATAGCCGAAGCCCAGCCCCGCAGCGCTTTTGTACTGAATTTCATAGGTGACAATGGGAAACCGTTCCGCCATTCGTCTTCTCCCCAAGACGTAAGGTTGACAGATAATTCTTTTCCACGGGTCCAACACTAACCGCAAAACTCGAAACAAACCTTAATTAATCAGATTAGAACTAAATTGCGATGTTCGGCTTCAGGCTCCGGCAATGCCCGCGTAGGAATATGTGTGCGGCCTTAAAGGACATTTTCCGTGTACACAATCGTCGCGGCCTCCCAGAAGGGCGGATCAGGCAAGACTACATTGGCGGGACACCTGGCTGTGGAAGCCTCGCGGGCCGGTACGGGTGACGTCGCCCTGATCGACACCGATCCACAAGGCAGTCTTGCGCAATGGTGGAACGCGCGCAAAGCCGAAGCGCCACATTTTGTGAAAACAGGATTGCTGGACCTGGGAAGCGCGTTGGCGCAACTGGAAAGCATGGGCACACGGATCGCGGTGATCGATACGCCGCCGGCCATTACCCAATCCATATCGCAAGTGGTGGCCCATGCCGACCTTGTGGTGGTGCCAACCCGGCCCAGCCCGCATGACCTGCGCGCGGTGGGAGCAACGGTGGACATTGCCGAGCGGCACGGCAAACCGGTGATATTTGTCATTAACGCCGCGACGGCGCGGGCGCGCATAACCGGTGAATCGGCAGTTGCCTTATCGCAACACGGCGTTGTTGCGCCGGTGACCGTTCATCATCGAGTGGATTTTGCCGCCAGCATGATCGACGGCCGCACCGTGGGCGAAGTGGTGCCGAACTCTGCATCGGCGCGCGAAATTACCGAGTTGTGGCTTTATCTGCAGGATCGGCTGTCGCGCATTACACATGACCCGACACTGCTTCCGGATATCCGCCCGGAACATTTTGCCATTAGTTCGCTTCTGGGGAGCATGGACGAAGCCGTGTCCGAGGCCTTGCCTATTGCCAAACCCTATGACGGGCCGGAGCGGCGGTCGGACGTGGACAGGCGTGTGGCTGCTCTCAATCTGCGCGGACCCGAGCGGCGGGTACGGGTGTTTGGCCGGCGCGCCACGGATTTCTGATACGGAACAATAACATGAGCACACCGAAATTCGCGGCTATTACGTCCGATCTGCTGGCCCGCAAGGGCGAAGCCAGGCCATGGAACGAGCCGGCAAAGCAGCCCCTGGCCTGGCGGGCGGACGTCGGCACGGAGCGCGTAGAGCGCATGGAGCGCGTGGAGCGCCCAAAAGATGAGCAGCCAGATTATTGCGTGCCAAAGCCGCAGAATTCTGCCTGGAAAAAATGCTCTGTGCGCATATCCGCGCACAATTTCGAGCGGCTCGGCATATTTGCAGTCAAGCAGGGCACAACCCGGCATCATCTGCTGGAAGACGTCATAGAACAGTTTTTTGACAATCTGACCCGGCAATATGGCAACAGCTGCCCCTGCCTTGGCGCGGCAGATGGCATGGCGTGCAAATCGAAAACCGGCTAAATTTGGTTCGTTTGTTGCGCGCACGGCGGGATATGCATCGCGCCGGTTGTTCAATACAGGAATAATTTCTTATTAATTCAACCGATTACACGCCCACTATTTAGTGCGGCGTGCTATCTCGCATTCACAATCATCAGGAGAGTATCATGAAAAGGCTTCTTATCGGCGCACTTGGCGGCGCGCTATTGGCGTTGCCGGCCCTGGCACAGGGATATCTTGTGCCATCCGCAACCGCCGACATTATTTCCGTCGCCGGAGAAAAAATCGGCACTGCAACCTTCACCCAAACGCCCAAAGGCGTTCGTATTCGTCTTAACGTCAGCGGAATTCCAGCGGGCAGTCACGCCGTACACATTCATCAGACCGGTACGTGTGACGCCGCGGCAAAATTTACTTCCGCGGGCGGCCACTTCAATCCAACGGGAAAAACGCATGGCAGCATGAGCATGAACCCGGAACATGAAGGTGACATGCCCAACCAGACCGCCAACGCCAAGGGCGTCATGACGGCGACACTCGTGAATGAAAATATCAGTGTCGCCAGCCTGTTTGATGCCGACGGGTCGGCCATCGTCATCCATGCCATGCCGGACGATTATATGACCCAGCCGACCGGCAATGCCGGCGACAGAATTGCCTGCGGCGTTATTGTGAAATAATCCCGTCTGCGGCGAATATAGCGCGCCGGTGCCTGGCCATGTTCCGGCCCGGCGCGAACTTTTTATTCGGACATGGATAAAAGCCATGGTGCCGCCTGCGTGACTCGAACACGCGACCCCATCATTACGAATGATGTGCTCTACCGGCTGAGCTAAGGCGGCTTAAGGCGCGCGGAAAATACGCATGATATCCGTAATATGCAAGTGCACTTTCCGCTGCGATTTCAACTGGTTATCGCTTTAGCGCAAGGGCTCGCGGCTGCGGTCCCGCATGAACCACAGCGCCATGGCCGACACCAGAGCGGCCAGTGCCAGATAAACGCCGGGCGCGGTATCGTTTCCGGAGACTGAGATCAACCAAGTCGCGATCATGGGCGCGGTGCCGCCCGCAATGCCCAATCCCAGGTTAAAGGCAAGCGAATATCCGGTCAGACGATCGGCCTTGGGAAAAAGCTCCACAAACATCGCCGGCGACGCCCCCATGGGAATAGCCATCAACAAAGCCAGTACGATCTGCGAGACGATCAACCCGTGAAAACCGCCGCTGGACAGCGCGATGAGAGCCCAACCAAGGATGGCAATCGCCAGGAAGGCGATCAGTAGCAGGGAGCGGCGGCGAATAAAATGATCCGACACCCAGCCGAACAAAGGAATAAGCGGCATGGCGAGCGCGATGCCCAACGCGTTGATTTGCAGAGCTACGTCGTTTCCTATCGTTCCCACCTCGGATGCAAAGGTAGGGAGATAAACCAGCGGGATATAGAAACAGATGCCATAGCCGGAGGCGAAAATAGTGGCGAGAACGGTTTCGCGCCGGTTCTGGTTCAGCGCCTCATAGAGCGGTGAATCCTGCGCATGCTGTTTCTCGTGATGTTCCATGCGCGGGCTCGCGCCCAATTTTCTGACATAAAGATAAGCCGCCGCCGCGAACGGCCCTCCGAGAAGAAATGGTATTCTCCACGCCCATGCCTGTACTTGATCCTGAGGCATCAGGGTGCTTACCAGTGCAGCGAGACCTGAACCGACAAGCGTACCGACTAGGCTGCCGAAATTCGCCCAGCTTCCGGAAAAGCCGCGCCTGTCGAGCGGCGACGTTTCGACAATGTAAGTCACCGAGCCGCTAAACTCGCCCCCGACCGAAAGGCCCTGCACCAGCCGGACGGCAATCAGAAGCACCGCCGCCCACACACCGATCTGGCTTTCGGTTGGCAGCGCGCCGAGCAGGAAGGTCGCCATTCCCATGGTCAGGACGGATATGCGCAACACGGCGGCCCGGCCCAGACGGTCGCCGATCCAGCCAAAGATCACGCCGCCAATCGGGCGCATGACAAAACCGGTGGCGAAAACGCCGAATGTCGCGATCAGCGACGTCAGATGATTGCTGGACGGAAAAAAGAGCTGGGATATGACCGGGGCGAAATAGCCATAGAGGGCGAAATCGTACCACTCCATGACATTGCCGATAGTGCCGCCTATGACGCTACTGGGTTTATGTGCGTGTCCCTTGAACTCCCGCGTTCGTGAATGTCCTGCGTTCAAGATTTCTCCTTTCCATAGGGAGCTGGCGTGTATCGCGGCCATCACCATAGGTGAAGTTTTCGCGACGCCAAACGTTCCGCCGCCAGGTTTTGACGCGGAGGGACAAAACCCGCAGTTAAATCATCTGTTGAAATCAAAGTCCGGCTCGCTGTCCGCATCAGCGCGCCCGTGGATGGGCTTTCATACACGTCCATCAAGCGCCGTTCGTTGAATAAACCCAAACTCTTATGATATATTGGCCACCGCGTTGTCTTTCATTCCGTTTCTGACAGGCAACGCAATCGAACGCCGAATTCCGTGAAGGCCCCATGACGGCAGGTGCATTTCCACCAAAAATGTGTCGGCCGCAATTCGACGAATATATATTCCCCAAAACCATGGAACGAACACGCCTGTCATGCGCCCTGAGGAACATCTGCAACTTGGCATGACCGCGCATCGCGCGGGACGCCTGGATGAAGCGGAGAGACATTACAGGAAGGCGATGAAAGGCGCCGGAAACGACTTCATGTCGGCCCGGATGCTTGGCGCGCTTTACATTCAGCGCCAGCAATTCGGCCCCGCGGAGGCGGCGCTCGCCAAGGCAAACCGGGCTAATCCACAGGACGCATCGGCACAGCAAAACCATGCCGCGACGCTGCTTGCATTGCGCCGCTTTAACGAATGCATCGCAGCTTCGGACAGAGCGCTTGCGTTGCAGGCAAGCAATTTGCCCGCTCTCCATACCAAGGCATGCGCACTTATGGAACTGGCGCAATACCAGGAGGCAATTTCCGTATGCGACGCCGCGCTGGCGCTTGATGGCCGCTATGCCGATGGCTGGTACATGCGCGCCAATGCGCTTTATCAGATCGGCCGCCATGGCGAGGCGCTTGAATGCTATGAGCGGACCATCGCGCTGCAGCCAAACCGGTTCGAGGCCCTGTATTATCGCGCGGCGGCCCTGACGATCCTGAAACGTCCGCGGGATGCGCTTGCAGCCATAGACATGGCAATCGCGGTCAATCCGCATAGTGCCGAAGCGTTTCGCGAGCGCGGCGATATTCTGAGGGCCTTGAACCGCCTGGATGACGCCATGGCCAGTTACGACCATGCGTTGAATTTGAACCCGAATAATTCCGATACGCTGAACAGCCGCGGTCTTTTGTTGTTGATGATGGGGCGTGTCGCCGAAGGACTGGCACAGCTTGACCGCGCATTGGCAATTGCCCCCTTAAATGCCGACGCATTGAGGAACCGCGGTCAGGCTTACACCCTTCAGGGGCGTTGGCCGGAAGCCTTGCAAGACCTTCAGCGTGCCGTTGAACTCTCACCGCAAAATGCCCTGGCCATGCTGGATTTGGCGCGAGTTCTGCAGAGCTTTGACAGATATCAGGAAGCAGTGGCGCTTTTTGACAGGGCTGCAGCGATCGATGGGAGCATCGACAATCTCGCCGGCGGTCTGCTCTACTCGAAACTGTTCCTTTGCGACTGGCGTGACTTTAATGCCGCTTGCAAAAACCTCCTGTCGCGCATCGCGCTTGGAGAGCGCGCCGGAACGCCTTTTGAATTGCTCGCCATTGCATCGACGCCTGCGGAACAATTCGCGGCGGCCTGGAATCACACAAGCGACGGCCCCGATAACCAGATTATTCGACATTTGCCGCGGCAGACGGCGGCTAAAATCCGGCTCGGATACATGTCGACGGATTTTCGTACCCATGCCGTCGCCTCGCTCGTTATCGGGCTGATCGAAAGACACGACCGGGAGCGCTTTGAGCTATTCGCGATTTCGCTCGGGCCGGACGACAAAAGCCCCATGCGCGCACGCATGGAGCAGACATTCGAGCATTTTATCGACGCACGGGAAATGACGGATGACCAGATTGCCGAAACGATCGTGCGTCTTCAGATCGACATTCTTGTGGATCTGAACGGGCATACGGAAGGTGCGCGGACCGGCATTCTGGCCCGGCGCCCTGCCCCTGTGCAGGTGAACTATCTCGGTTACCCGGGAACTATGGCCGTGAATTTCATGGATTATATCATCGCAGACCGCATTCTTGTCCCGCCCGATGAGGAGAAATTCTTTTCAGAAAAGATCGTCGTCATGCCGAATACGTACCAGCCGGGATCGGCGCGCCGCGTTTCGGACCACGCCCCCGCGCGTGCGGAATACGGGCTGTCCGAGGATGCATTTGTATTCTGCTGTTTCAACAATACGTTCAAGATAACGCCGGATATTTTCGCGATCTGGATGCGGATCCTCGGAGCCGTGGATAACAGCGTACTCTGGCTGTTGAACCCCACGCCGGAGGCGCGTGCGAATCTGAAACGCGAAGCCGCGCGGGCGGGCATCGATCCCGAGCGCCTTATATTTGCGCCCCGCGTTACGATGGAAGACCACATTGCCCGGCATCAGCTTGCCGATCTTTTTCTCGATACGCTGCATTACACCGCGCACACCACGGCAAGCGACGCCTTATGGAGCGGATTGCCGCTCATAACCTGTCTGGGCCAGTCTTTCGCCGCCCGGGTGTCGGCCAGCCTGCTGCATGCCGCAAAGCTCGCGGATTTGGTCGCTCCGTCCGTGCAGGACTATGAAGCCCTCGCAATTGAACTCGCGCGCAATCCGGATCGTCTCGGGGCAATAAAACGGAGACTGAAGGAAACCCGTGATCAGTCCCCCTTATTCGACATACAAAGATTTGCCAGCGACATCGAGCGCGCGTACCAGACCATGTGGCAGCGCCACCAGGCCGGTCAGGCGCCACAGGCATTTTCCGTCGAAAGACATTCGTGAGCGGAATTTCATGGGCCTGAGCCCCATTGCAACGCGCCTTGCCTTTGCATGGAGTGCCGTCGGCCTTGCCAATGGCGCCTTTACGCCATTCTTCGGCGCGTGGCTTGCCTGGCGTGGTCTGGATGCTGCGCAGATCGGCGTCTTGACGGCTGCGGGCATGTTGCTGCGGGTCGGTGTGGCGCCCATGACAGGCGTGATTGCCGATGCCCGCAACGACCGGCGCAGCGTTATGGTGCTGCTATACGCATTGTCATTTGCCGGATATGCCGCGCTGAATTTTTCGGTTTCGCCGGGCCCGATCATGCTCGCCGCAATCCTGGCCGCCGTATCGGGCGGTGCGGCCCTGCCGCTGCTGGAAAGCGTGTCGGTACGATTGGCACGGCATTTCGAATTCGACTATGGCCATGTGCGATTATGGGCATCCGGCCTGTTCATAGCCGGAAATATCCTATCGGGCATCGCCGTCTCCTTTGTGAATCTTGGCGTCATTGCGCCCTGGATGGCGGCGGCGCTGTGTTTGAACCTGCTGGCTGCCTGGATATTGCCGCGCGCAAGGCCGGGCGTGACGAAAACACTGCGATCCGGACTTTCCGCTACGCTGCAGGAAGCGCGCATATTGATGCGCAATCGCGTATTCCTGATATTTCTGGCGGCAGCGGGTCTGGCACAGGGAAGCCATGCCTTTTATTACACCTATGGCGGGATGCATTGGGCAAAGCTGGGCTATAGCGGGACGTTTATCGGCATCATCTGGCCGCTGGGTGTCTTTGCCGAAATCCTGTTCCTGTCTTATTCGCGCAAACTCTTTCGCCTGCTGGGCGCCGGGAAATTGCTGCTGCTCGGGGCGATTGCCAGCGCGATACGCTGGTCCATCATGGGGTTCGATCCGCCGTTGGCCTGGTTGATTTTCGCACAAATCCTGCATGGCGCGACCTTTGCCCTGGCGCATCTGGGCGCGATGTATTTCATCGGCGAAGCCGTGCCGCCGCGCCTGGCTGCCACGGCGCAAAGCCTGTATGCCGTGTTCTGGTCGGGCGTCGCGATGGGGCTGGCCTCATTGGGTTCCGGCCTGCTTTACGACAGCTATGGCGGCGCGACCTATTTCCTGATGGCGGCCATGGGCGTCGGCGCAGTGTTGCTGTCCGTGCTGCTGATGCGGTTCTGGGATGGCGCACGCATCACCGGCATTGATTGCGTGGAAATTCACGACACCATCTAGCGCCCGCGTGGATGGGCCTTTTCATACACGTCCATCAGGCGGCGGGTATCGATTTCGGTATAGGTCTGGGTGGTGGATAGCGAGGCGTGGCCCAGCAATTCCTGCACGGCGCGCAAATCCCCGCCATTGGCCAGCAGATGCGTGGCAAAGGAATGGCGCAAAGCATGCGGCGTGGCACGCTCGGCAAGGCCCAGCGCGCCGCGTAAATGCTGCATCAGGCTTTGGGCCTCACGTGCGCTCATCGGCCTGCCGCGGCGGGACAAAAACAGCGCCATGTTTTTCTCGGCGGCGAAGGGAATTTTTTCGGCATAGGCGGTAATTGCCGCGCGCACCACCGGCAGAACCGGAATGCTGCGTTCCTTACTGCCCTTGCCGAGAATGGAGAGCGTTTCGCCAAGCGGCACATCGGCGCGCTTCAGGCTCAGTGCTTCGGAGATGCGCAGGCCCGCGCCATAGAGCAGCGTCAGCAGAGCGGTATCGCGCGCGGCGATCCAGTCGATGTCGTGTTCGCCGGCCTGCTCCAGAGCGCGTGCGGCATCGCGTTCGCTTAACGGCCGCGGCAGACTGCGTTTGATTCGCGGACTGCGAACCGATTTGGGCGCGGCATTTTCCAGAATGCCTTCGCGCGCCAGATGGCGATAGAAACTGCGCACCGCCGCCAGCGCGCGCTGAACACCGCGCGGGCCCAGACCTTCGCTGCGGCGCTTGGTGACAAAGGCGCGAATATCGGCGGGCAGAAGTTTCGCCAGCATTTTTTCGTTCGGAACCTGACCGAAATGGCCGGCGAGAAAGCCCAGAAAGCGCGCCACATCGTCGCTATAGGCTCGCAAGGTGTGCGGACTGGCGCGGCGCTCATGCGCCAGCGAATCCAGCCACAGGCGACTCAGTTCTTCGGCAGATCGAGCCATGCGCGGATCGCGCGTTCCAGCGCGCGCGCAAAATAACGGAGATCGGATTCCTGTTCGGGATTCTCAAAGCGCCCGCTTGCCTGGGCACCCAGGACATACAGCGCGGCCGGTGTATCGCGCCCTATGCGCAGGCGGAAGGCGGCCAGACTTTGACAGCCCGCGCCGCGCGGACCCAACAGCAACTCACCGCCGCCCGACAGAATGGCGCCGCTGGCCTCGCTGCCCAGCACCGCAGCCGTGGTGCCCGCGGGAATAAGGCGCACGCCTTCGGTGCTCGTCCTGGAGGCGCCATCGCCCTCGATACAAATAGCAGCCCTGTCGGCGCCGAATGACGGCGCGGCGGCCAGCGCCACGGCAATGGCCTCGGAGAAACTGCGCGCATCGATCAGGTCAAGCAGATAACGGCGCACCCCGTCACCAAGCCTGGATTTCAGCGCGGAT
The DNA here is from genome assembly GCA_963837555.1 of uncultured Alphaproteobacteria bacterium. GTDB lineage: Bacteria > Pseudomonadota > Alphaproteobacteria > Micropepsales > Micropepsaceae > Rhizomicrobium. Next base: position 106,680 of record CAWINU010000005.1, read on the forward strand.
TGTTCGGTCTTGAGCGCGGCGTTTTCAGCCGACAGGCGTTCTATGACAAAACGCTGGAAATCGTGCACAGACAAATCTTCGAACCGCTCCGGCAAAAGCAGCGCCAGCAATTCGCCGTCCCTGGCGAGTTTGGCGCGGTTCATGCGGATATAGGTCTTCACAACCTCGGCGATGGCCTCGGCGGGTTCGCGCCTGGGTGCCGCTTCGCTCATTCGTCCCTTATCCTCACGCCGGCCTTCTTCGCGTCAGCGAGAAAGGCCGCCAACCCCTTGTCCGTCAAAGGATGATTGATAAGCGCCTTGAAGATGGACCCCGGCAGCGTTGCCACATCGGCGGCGGCCAGGGCCGCCTCGCGGACATGGGAAACGCTGCGGATGGACGCCGCGAGAATTTGCGTCTTGAACTGATAATTGTCGTAGATCATGCGAATTTCGCGGATCAATTCCATGCCGTCATTGCCGCCATCGTCCACCCGGCCGATAAAAGGCGAAATGAATGTAGCGCCCGCCTTGGCCGCCAGCATCGCCTGCACGGGGGAAAAACACAGCGTTACATTGACCTGATGTCCGGCGCCGGACAGAGCATGGCAGGCTTTCAGCCCGTCCCAGGTCAGCGGCACCTTGATGGTGATATTCGGTGCGACTTTGGAAAAGCGCTTGCCTTCAGAAATCATGCCCTCGACGTCGGTGGCCAGCACTTCGGCGCTGACCGAGCCCTTCACGACGCTGCAAATTTCCTGGAGCGCCTCTATATAGTCGAGTCCGGTCTTGGCCGCGAGCGAGGGATTGGTGGTGACACCATCGACCAAGCCGGTCTTCGCCAACTCGGTGATTTCCTTGGGATCTGCACTGTCGATAAAGAGCTTCATGGCCTTCCTAAGGTAAGCATTGCACTGTGAAACACCAAATCCAGAATCAGGGCTAGACTGTAGCGCATGACACCGGAACGGCTAAAGCCCGAAGCCTTTGCGGGGCGGCCGCGCAAGGGTGTTTTGCTGCCTTTACCGCTGGCCGGCCCCTATGATTACAAGCTTTCCGGTAACGCGCCGCGCGGAACGCTGGTTGCAGCCCCTTTGGGGTCGCAGGAACGGATCGGCGTCGTTTGGGGCGAAGCCGAGGGCTCTGTCGGCGATAATCGCCTGAAAGAGGCGGTTCCGCTGGAGGGCGCGCCGCAATTGCCGCCCACTTTGTGCGATTTCATCGACTGGGTTGCACACTATACGCTCAACCCGCCAGGCGCGATTTTGGCCATGGCATTGCGCAGCATGCGGGCCTTCGAGCCGGAAATCCCACGTATTGCCTATATTCGCGGGCCCGAGACGCCTAGCCGCATGAATGACGGCCGCAAGCGCGTATTGGAACTTGCTGACGACGGACTGGCGCGCAGCGTGCCTGCCCTGGCCGAAGACGCCAACGTGTCGGGCGCCGTGGTGCGCGGGCTGATTGCGGCCGGTGCACTCACCGAAACCGAATTGCCGGAGTTCCCGCCCTTTGCCAGCCCAGATGAAACTCTCGCAGCTGCAACGCTCAATTCGGATCAACAAGACGCAGCGGATGTTTTGCGCGCCGATGTCGCAGCAGGAAAGTTCGCCGCCAGCCTGCTGGACGGCGTAACCGGGTCCGGAAAAACCGAAACCTATTTCGAGGCCATCGCCGAAGCGCTGCACCACAATAAACAGGTATTGATCCTGTTACCGGAAATTGCGCTGACGGTGCAATTTCTGGAACGCTTTGCCGAACGCTTTGGCTGCCGTCCCGCCGAATGGCATTCCGACCTGTCGCAGAAAGAGCGCCGCCGCACCTATCGGGCGGTGCTGTCGGGCGAAGCGCGGGTGATAGTGGGCGCGCGTTCCTCGCTGTTTCTGCCTTTTCGTTCACTGGGCCTGATTATTGTCGATGAAGAACATGAGCAGGCCTACAAGCAGGAGGACGGCGCGATCTATCACGCGCGCGATATGGCCGTTGTCCGCGCGCGGCTGGAGCAATGCCCCGTCATTCTGGCCAGCGCCACGCCCTCGCTGGAGACCTATGTGAATGCCAAAAGCGGCCGCTATCGCTATCTGCCGCTGACAAAGCGCCATGGCGTGGCGCTGTTACCCGAGGTCAAGCTAATTGATATGCGCGAGGCGCGCGCGGAACCCGGCAGCTTTCTGTCACAGCCCTTGCGCGAGGCCATTGAAACAACGCTGGCCAACGGCGAACAGGCCATGCTGTTTCTCAACCGGCGCGGTTATGCGCCGCTGACTTTGTGCGAAGCCTGCGGACATAAAATGACCTGCCGGGATTGCGCCGCCTGGCTGGTGGAACATCGCTATCGCAAAAGACTGACCTGCCATCATTGCGGTTATGAAACCGCAACGCCGCCCGCCTGCCCCGAATGCGGCGCCACCGGTAGCCTGATTGCCTGCGGTCCCGGGGTGGAACGGGTGGCGGAAGAATTTGCCAAACTGTTTCCCACTGCACGTCTGGCGATTGCATCCTCCGATACACTGCACGGCCCACAGGAAACGCAAGGTGCCATCCGCGCCATGGCCAGGCACGACATTGATGTCATGATCGGCACCCAGATCATGGCCAAGGGTCATCATTTTCCACAACTGACCCTGGTGGGCGTGGTGGACGCCGATCTTGGCGGGTCGGATGGCGATTTGCGGGCGCGCGAACGCACCTTTCAGTTGCTGCACCAGGTATCGGGGCGCGCGGGACGCGCCGAGAAGCCGGGCCTTGTATTAATGCAGACGCGCAACCCCAAGGACATGGTGATGACGGCGCTGGCCAGCGGCGACCGCGATGCGTTTTACGAACAGGAACGCGAATACCGCATGCGCGCGGGCGCGCCGCCCTTCGGACGGCTGGCCGCCATTATCGTGTCGGGGCATGACGGCGAGACCGTGCGCAGCCTGGCGCGCGAACTGGGACGAAGCGCGCCCGCCGCGCACGGTGTAAAGGTATGGGGGCCGACGCCGGCCTTTTATGCGCTGTTGCGCGGACAGACGCGCGAACGGCTTTTGGTACAAGCCGAAAAAAGCGTGGACGTGCAGGCGTACCTGCGCAGCTGGCTGGCGCCGGTAAAAGTCCCGAGCCGCATTCGCGTCGCCGTGGATGTCGATCCGATGAGTTTTTTCTGACACGCCCATTCTGTCATGGCCGCCCAGTGCGGGCCATCCAGATGAAATTTGTAACATCGTGAAAGTGAGAACTGGGCGGCCCGCATTCGCGGGCCGTGACACACGGCGTCACTGAAACTTGCGCACATCCGCCAGATGACCGGCGATCGCCGCCGCTGCTGCCATGGCCGGACTCATCAGATGCGTGCGCCCGCCACGTCCCTGCCGCCCTTCGAAATTGCGGTTGGAGGTGGAGGCGCAACGTTCACCCGGCGCCAGCTTGTCGGCATTCATGGCCAGACACATGGAGCATCCCGGATCGCGCCATTCAAAGCCGGCCTCTGTGAAGACCTGATCCAGACCTTCTTCCTCAGCCTGGGCTTTCACCAGGCCCGAGCCCGGTACCACCATGGCGTTCACGCTGGAGGCGACATGCTTGCCCTTCACAATGGCGGCAGCGGCGCGCAGATCCTCGATCCGGCCATTGGTGCAGGAGCCGATAAAGACGCGGTCGATTTTGACGTCGGCCAGCGGCACGCCTGCAGTCAGCCCCATATAGGAAAGGGCGCGCTCTGTTGCATGGCGCTTGTTTTCATCTGTCATGGCCGCCGGGTCCGGCACCTTGTCGGTAATGGGCAAAGCCTGTTCGGGCGATGTGCCCCAGGTCACCATGGGCGGAATGGAGGCGGCATCGAGCACGATCTCGGAATCGAATTTGGCGTCGTCATCCGATTTCAACGTGCGCCAGTAAGATACCGCAGCCTCGAAGGCCGCGCCCTTGGGCGCGCGCGGACGGCCCGCAATGTATTTGAAGGTGGTTTCGTCCGGCGCAATCAGGCCGGCGCGCGCGCCGGCTTCGATGGTCATGTTGCACAAGGTCATGCGGCCTTCCATCGACAAGCCGCGAATGGCATCGCCGGCATATTCGATGACATAGCCGGTGCCGCCCGCCGTGCCGATTTTGGCGATGATGGCCAGCGCGATGTCTTTCGCCGTAACACCAATGGGCAATTTGCCGTTGACCGACACGCGCATATTCTTGGAATGGCTTGTGAGCAAAGTCTGCGTCGCCAGAACATGTTCGACCTCGGATGTACCGATGCCGAAGGCCAGCGCACCGAATGCGCCATGGGTGGAAGTGTGGCTATCGCCGCAGACAATGGTGGTGCCCGGCAGGGTCCAGCCCTGTTCGGGACCGACAATGTGCACAATGCCCTGGCGGATATCGTCCATCGACAGATATTCAATGCCGAAGTCATGGGCATTCCTGTCGAGCGTGGCGATCTGCTCGCGCGATTCCGGATCGGCGATGTTGGCGCGGCTGCCCTTGGTCGGCACGTTATGATCGGCCACCGCCAGCGCCAGCTCGGGGCGGCGGACCTTGCGGCCGGTATTGCGCAAGCCTTCAAAAGCCTGCGGGCTGGTCACCTCATGGACAAGGTGGCGGTCAATATAAAGAACGGTGCTCTCCCCAGGCGTTTCCAGCACCAGGTGCGCGTTCCAGATTTTGTCATACAGAGTCGTTGCCATGAGAGATGCCTTTCGGGCGGGGAAAAACCATGTCCGGGGCCATGGGTGCAAGGGCGAAATGCTTGGCTCAGCCCTTGGTAATCCAAAGGGTCAGCATCAGGATGATGATCGCCACGAATTGTGCCAGCACACGGTAGCGCATCAGCCGGTTGGACCATTTGGAACTGGTCTCACCCCCCTTGATCAGGGTGAAAAGCCCCAAACAGAGGATGATGAAAACGACAGCCAGCGAAATAATGAGCAGAAAGGTCATGGGCTTTTATATCAGCCTGAATGTGCTGTCCGGCAAGGCCGGTTAAATATATAATAGTATCAAGTGCTTATCAGGCAATCGCGTCGACCTGGTCGTCGCTGAAATCTCCCGGCACAATGGTGACGGGTATGGCCTGGACGCCCGACGTGAACATGGTGACCAGCGGCCCCGGACCCTCCGTGGCGGTACCCGCCGCCAGCACCAGAATGGAAATATCCGCGTCGTCCTTGAGCAATTCCCTGAGGCAGTCCGAAACGGTGCCATGCAGAATGACCAGTTCCGGCAGAAGACCCGCCAGCTCATTGACCGTTTTTGCGGCGGCATGCAGCAGGCTTTCGGCCTCCTGATGGGCCTCGTCCTTCATGATTTCCTCGACACCGCGCCATTGCTGGAAATCGCCCGGAACGGCCGCGCAGAATAGTGTCACCCGGCCGCCGGTGTGCTGCGCCCGGCGCGTGGCGAAGCGCAGGGCCACGGCGGACTCCGGCGTTTTATCGACTACGACAAGAAATTTACGGGGGCGTGAGGACTTGGGCATCGGGGGAGTATAGCAGGATTGGCACAGGTGGGGAGGCTACCGAACCAGCACGATTGGTGGCCGGCGTCCGGCCATCCGCCGCTATTCCGAAAGCTTCTTCTTCAACTCATATAAAACTTCCAGCGCCTGTTTGGGCGTGAGCGCGTCCGGCTCGACGGCTTTGAGCGCGTCTTCCAGCTTGCTTTGCTTTGCAGGCGGCGCGGCGGCGGGCGAGAACAGGGGCAGGTCGTCGATGCGCGCCAGCGGCTTATGCCCTTCGCGGCCGTCTTCCAGCGCGCGCAAAACCTCTTCGGCGCGCGTCACCACGGCTTGCGGCAGGCCCGCCAGCTTGGCGACATGAATGCCGTAGGAACGATCCGCCGCGCCGGGCACGACTTCGTGCAAAAACACGATGGTATCGTTCCATTCGCGCACCCGCATGGTGACACAGGCCAGTGATTTGAGACGTCCGGCCAGCGCCGTCATTTCGTGATAATGCGTGGCGAACAGCGCGCGGCTTTTATTTTTTTCGTGCAGATGCTCGCAGGCCGCCCAGGCGATGGCGAGACCGTCATAGGTGGCGGTGCCGCGCCCGATTTCATCCAGGATAACAAGACTTTTTTCCGTTGCCTGATTCAGGATCGCCGCGGTCTCGACCATTTCTACCATGAAGGTGGAGCGGCCCGCCGCCAGATCATCGCCCGCGCCGACGCGCGAGAAGAGGCGATCAATAATGCCGATATGGGCGGAGTCCGCCGGCACAAAAGCGCCAGCCTGCGCCATGATGGCGATCAGCGCATTCTGGCGCAGGAAGGTGGATTTACCGGCCATGTTCGGGCCGGTGACAAGCCACAGCCGCGCCTTGCCATCGGGCGACAGATCGCAGTCATTGGGCACAAAGCCTTTTTCATTGGCGGTCCATAACGCGGCCTCCACCACCGGATGGCGGCCGCGCGCAATGGCGAAGGACAATGAATTATCGATGACGGGCCGCACCTGTCTGCCCGCGACCGCAAGCTCGCCCAATGCCGTAGCCACATCGATCACTGCCAGCGCATTGGCAACCTTGTTCAACGGCGCTGCGGCATCCAGCGCCGCCGTCACCATCTGGTCGAACAGGGACTGCTCCAATGCCAGCGCCTGATCGGCAGCCTGAGAAATGCGCGTATCCAGTTGCGCCAGTTCGTCGGTGGTAAAGCGCACGGCGCTGCCAATGGTCTGGCGATGGCGGAACAATTCGCGGTTCGCCATCAACTTGTCGGCCTGCTGCGGCGGCGTTTCGATGAAATAGCCGAGCACGCCGTTATGCTTGATGCGCAAATTCGCGCCGCTGATTTCCTTGTATCGCCCTTCCAGGGCGGCAATGAAGCGGCGGGATTCGTCGCGCAAAGATCGCACTTCATCCAAAGGCGCATTGGCGCGGGGTTTAATAAAGCCGCCATCGCGCGCCAGATAAGGCGGCTCGTCCACCAGCAGAAATTCAAGTTGATCCAGCAGACGCGACGCATCGGCAATGCCCTGCGTCAAATCCCGACAGGCGGTGACGGCTTCGCCGCCTTGAGGGCCGAGTGGGTCGTCGAAATTCAGCCCATCGCGAATCTGGCGCGCGGCCTTGATGCCATCGCGCAAGGCGCCCAGATCGCGCGGTCCGCCACGTCCGACACTGAGCCGGCCCAGCGCGCGCGCCACATCGGGCGCGCGGCGCAGGGCCTCGCGCAGGGTTCGACGCGCCATTTCGTCGGCTGCGAAAAAGGCCACGGCATCGTGACGCGCGGAAATCGCACTTGCATCCGTTAAAGGCGCAGCCAGGCGCGCCGCCAATTCGCGCGCGCCCGCCGCCGTGACCGTGCGGTCAAGTACCGACAGCAGGCTGCCCTTGCGGGCGCCGGATAACGTTTCGGTCAGTTCCAGATTGCGACGGGTGGCGGCATCGATGCCCATGAAGGCGCGCGGCGCGATGGCGGTGAGCGGCGCGAGCGCAGGCAGTTTTCCTTTTTGCGTCAGGTCCAGATAGGACATCAGCGCGCCGGCGGCAGATATCTCGGCGCGGCCAAAATTGCCGAAGCCGTCAAGCGAAGCGACTTTGTAATGCGCCATAAGCGCGCGCTCGCCATTCTGGGAATCGAATTTGATCGACGGCAGCGGCGACAGCGCCGGACCCAATGCCTTGAGAACGGGCGCAAGCGCGGCGTCGGCCAACAGGGAATCCGGCGCCAGCAATTCGCTCGGGCGGATGCGGGCCAGTTCGACGGCAATATCATCGGCCGCCAGAGGCGCCACCCAGAATGTGCCGGCGGACATGTCGGCGGCGGCCAGCGCAAAATCTGAACCCGCCCGTCCGAGCGCGGCCAGAATGTTGGCGCTACGTGCATCGAGCAGAGAGTCTTCGGTCAGCGTGCCGGGCGTGACCAGACGAATGACTTCGCGACGGACCACCGACTTGCTGCCGCGCTTTTTGGACTCGGCTGGGTCTTCGGTCTGTTCGCAGACCGCCACACGGAAGCCCTTGCGGATCAGCTTTTCCAGGTAACTTTCGGCGGCATGGACCGGAACGCCGCACATGGGGATGTCGCGTCCGGCATGTTTGCCGCGTTTTGTGAGGGCAATGTCGAGCGCTTCGGCCGCCCGGACGGCATCATCGAAGAACAATTCATAGAAATCGCCCATCCGGTAAAACAGCAGATAGTCTTGGTGCGCCCCCTTAATCTCCAGATATTGGGCCATCAGGGGCGTTGCCCCCTCCAGATCCGCTGCCAATGTGGGCTCGCCATTCATGGCGGGCAAAATAGCAGGTCTTGTGCGTCGCACTTAAGCTTTAGCCATTGAATACAACCGGCTAAGGCAGGATATTCTGTGGATTGAAAAACCACGGATAAAAAATGCCCCCTATCAAGCGGCCGACCTTCACCCAGGAAGAGGTCTTGGCCTTTCATGCCTCCGGCAAACCCGGAAAAATCGAAATAACGCCGACCAAGCCCATGGCCACTCAGCGCGATCTGAGCATGGCCTATTCGCCGGGCGTGGCCATTCCCGTGCGCGCCATCGCCGAACGGCCTGACGCCGTTTACGACTATACCGCCAAGGGCAACCTGGTGGCGGTTATTTCCAACGGCACCGCCATTCTGGGCCTGGGCGATCTGGGCCCGCTGGCCTCCAAGCCGGTGATGGAAGGAAAGGCGGTGCTGTTCAAGCGCTTTGCCGATGTCGATTGCATCGATCTGGAAGTCGACACCAAGGATGTCGAGGAATTCATCAATTGCGTGCGCTATCTGGGCCCGACCTTTGGCGGCATCAATCTGGAGGATATCAAGGCGCCGGACTGCTTCATCATCGAACAGCGCCTGCGCGAATTGATGGACATTCCCGTCTTTCATGACGACCAGCACGGCACCGCGATCATTGCCGCCGCCGGGGTGATCAATGCCCTGCATCTGACAGGCCGCAAATTCACCGACATCAAGGTGGTGGTGAACGGCGCGGGCGCAGCGGGCATTGCCTGTCTTGAATTGCTGAAGTCCATGGGCGTTCCACATGGCAATGTGCTGCTGTGCGATACCAAAGGCGTGGTCTATCGGGGCCGTACCGCCGGCATGAACCAGTGGAAGTCCGCCCATGCGGTGGAAACAGAGGATCGCACCCTGGAAGACGCCATGAAGGGTTGCGATGTGTTCCTGGGCCTGTCGGTCAAAGGCGCGGTGACGCAGGAGATGGTCAAGACCATGGCCAAGGCGCCGATCATTTTCGCCATGGCCAACCCCGATCCGGAAATTCTGCCCGACGATGTGAAAGCCGTGCGCCCCGATGCCATTGTCGCCACCGGTCGCAGCGACTACCCCAACCAGGTCAATAATGTGTTGGGCTTTCCCTATATCTTCCGCGGCGCGCTGGATGTGCGGGCCCATACCATCAACGAAGAAATGAAAATTGCCGCCGCCAATGCGCTGGCGGAACTGGCGCGCGAAGACGTGCCCGACGAAGTGGCGCTGGCCTTGCGCGGTGCGCGGCCCGCGTTCGGACCGGACTATATCATTCCCACCACCTTTGACCCGCGCCTGATTTCGCGCGTGTCCACCGCCGTGGCGGAAGCCGCCGTCAAATCCGGCGTGGCCCGGCGCGAACTGAAGGATCTGGACGCCTATGCCTATCAATTATCGGCGCGTCTGGACCCTTCCGCCGCGCTGTTCCAGACCATAACGGCCAGCGTGCGTGCCAACCCCAAGCGCGTGGTGTTTGCGGAAGGCGAAGAAGAATCCGTCATTCGCGCCGCACTGGCGTTTCAGAATTCCGGCCTGGGCAAGGCGACCTTGATCGGCCGCAAGGAAGTCATCGCCGCCACCATCAAGCACGCCAATATGGGCGAGGTGGAGCTGGAAATCCGCGCGCCGCAATCCTCTGCCGAAGCCGCGCCCTATATTGAGTCACTCTATAAGCGGCTGCAGCGTCACGGCGTCATTCAGCGCGATGTCACGCGCATGGTGACCAATGACCGCAACATCTATGCCGCCTCCATGCTGGCGGCGGGCGATGCCGACGCCATGGTGACCGGTGCGACGCGATCATACTCTGTGGCACTCAACGATGTGCGCACGGTGCTGGACCCGGGCGTGGGTCAGCGCCCCATTGGCGTGTCGGTCATTTTCGCCAAGGGGCGCATTGTATTTGTCGCCGACACCAATGTGCACGACATGCCGACCTCGGAAGAACTGGCGGATATCACGGTGCAGGCGGCGGGCGTGGCGAAGCGCTTCGGCTACACGCCGCGGGTGGCGCTGTTGGCCTATTCGACCTTCGGCTTCCCGCGCGGCGAACGCAGCGAGCGGCTGATCGAAGCGGTGCAATTGCTCGACAAGCGCGGCGTGGATTTCGAATATGACGGCGAAATGGCGGCCGATGTCGCGCTCGATCACGAGCGCATGGCGCTGTACCCCTTCTGCCGCCTGACCGACACCGCCAATGTGCTGATCATGCCGGCGATTCACTCGGCCTCGATCTCGACCAAGCTGCTGCAGCAGCTGGGCGGCTGCAGCGTATTGGGCCCGCTTCTGGTCGGGTTGAACAAATCGGTTCAGATCGCGCCACTGGGTGCGAAGATGAGCGAGATTTACAATGCCGCTGTCATCGCCGCTTATGATATCAATCACTGATGCTGTTCTTCGCCGCCGAGGACCGTAACAAACGCGCGCTGCTGGCCTTCGTTCTGGGCACGCTGGTGATCGGCATTGGGGCCAGCATTTTCACCACGCCCAATATCGAAGGCTGGTATGCCGGGCTGAACAAGCCAGAGTTCAACCCGCCCAACTGGATATTCGCCCCGGTCTGGACGACGCTCTACATCATGATGGCGGTGGCGGCATGGCGGGTCTGGAAGGTGACTGGCCTGAACAGCAAGGAACTCAAGCTGTACGGAGCCCAGCTGGCGCTCAATTTCGCCTGGTCTTTCCTGTTCTTTTCGGCCCACCGGGTCGACTGGGCCTTTTACGATATTTTCGCCCTGTGGGTGCTGATCCTGGCCACCTCCAAGGCCTTTCATAAGCGCGACACCGTCGCCGGCCTGCTGTTTCTGCCCTATCTGGCCTGGGTCGGCTTCGCCATGGCCCTGAATTACGCCATTTTGCAATTGAACCCGATACCTTAGTCCTTCGAAATTTCCCGGATTTTGGCCCTTCCCCCGCCTTGCGGGGGCCTATCCCCCTGCCTATATACCCCCTGTCGCTAGCGTGGTTTTACCGCTTGCGGACCATATCAAATCCCTGCGGGGACGGGCCGGAGGGCGCTTCTATCCAGAAGGCCAGGCAAACCGTCCGCCGCGAAGGAAGGAACGACTTAACATGGCTAAAGTTATCGGCATCGACCTTGGCACGACCAATTCCTGCGTCGCTGTCATGGAGGGCTCGGCCCCCAAAGTTATCGAAAACGCGGAAGGTGCCCGCACTACCCCGTCCATTGTGGCCTTTGCCCAGGACGGCGAGCGCCTGGTCGGCCAGCCCGCCAAGCGGCAGGGCGTCACCAACCCGGAACATACCTTCTTTGCCATCAAGCGCCTGATCGGGCGCCGGTTTGAAGATCCGATGACCCAGAAGGACATCGGCATGGTGCCGTACAAGATCGTCAAGGCGGACAATGGCGATGCCTGGGTTCAGGGCCGTGACAACAAGAAATTCTCGCCGTCGGAAATTTCCGCCTTCATTCTGCAGAAGATGAAGGAAACCGCCGAAGCCCATCTCGGCGAAAAGGTCACCCAGGCGGTGATTACCGTTCCGGCCTACTTTAACGATGCCCAGCGCCAGGCGACGAAAGACGCCGGCAAGATCGCGGGCCTTGAAGTCCTTCGCATCATCAACGAACCCACCGCCGCCGCGCTGGCCTATGGCCTGGACAAGAAGCAGGCCGGCGTCATCGCGGTCTATGACCTTGGCGGCGGCACCTTCGACGTGTCGGTGCTGGAAATCGGCGACGGCGTGTTCGAAGTGAAATCGACCAACGGCGACACCTTCCTGGGCGGCGAAGATTTCGACCAGCGTGTGGTTAATTATCTCGCCGACGAGTTCAAGAAGGAAAACGGCATCGATCTGCGTTCCGACCGTCTGGCGCTGCAACGCCTGAAGGACGCCGCCGAAAAGGCCAAGATCGAATTGTCGAGCGCCAACGCAGACCGAAGTGAACCTGCCCTTCATCACGGCCGACGCTTCGGGCCCCAAGCATCTCACCATCAAGATCACGCGCGCCAAACTGGAATCGCTGGTCGATGACCTGATCCAGAAAACCATCGGCCCGGTGAAGAAGGCGCTGAAGGATGCCGGCGTCACGGCCAGCCAGATCGACGAAGTCATCCTGGTCGGCGGCATGACCCGCATGCCCAAGGTACAGGAAGCCGTGAAGCAGCTGTTCGGCAAGGAGCCGCACAAGGGCGTCAATCCGGATGAAGTCGTCGCCATCGGCGCGGCCATCCAGGGCGGCGTGCTGAAGGGCGAAGTCAAGGACGTGCTGCTGCTCGACGTGACCCCGCTGTCGCTCGGTATCGAGACGCTGGGCGGCGTGTTCACGCGCCTGATCGACCGCAACACCACCATCCCGACCAAGAAGTCGCAGATCTTCTCGACCGCCGAAGACAATCAGACGGCCGTGACCATCCGCGTCTTCCAGGGCGAGCGCGAAATGGCGGCCGACAACAAGATGCTCGGCCAGTTCGATCTGATGGGCATTCCGCCCGCGCCGCGCGGCGTGCCGCAGGTGGAAGTCACCTTCGACATCGACGCCAACGGCATCGTGTCGGTGACGGCGAAGGACAAGGCGACCAACAAGGAACAGCAGATCCGCATCCAGGCCTCGGGCGGACTTTCGGACGCCGACATCGAGAAGATGGTCAAGGAAGCCGAAGCCCATGCGGCCGACGACAAGAAGCGCCGCGAAGCTCGGCCGAAGCCAAGAACCAGGGCGATGCGCTGGTCCATTCGACGGAAAAGGCGCTGAGCGAGCATGGCGACAAGGTCGATGCGGGCGAGCGCACCGCCATCGAAAATGCCATGGCCGACCTGAAGGAAGCCGTGAAGACCGACGATGTCGAAGCCATCAAGGCCAAGACGCAGACGCTGGCGCAGGCCTCGATGAAGCTCGGCGAGGCGATGTACAAGGCGCAGCAGGCGCAGGGCGGCGAAGAAGGCGCGGCGCCGAGCGAGGAAGGCGGCGACGCGCCGAAGCCGACGACAATGTGGTGGATGCCGAATTCTCGGAAGTCGACGACGATGAGAAGAAGGGCGCGGCCTAAGCGGACCTGGTATCAGGCCATCGCGGTGCATCAGATGGACTTGTCTAACGAGTTCCGCCTTCTTCGGAATATCGACGAAGGCGGATGTCTTTCGGGTTCGGCGATGATGAAGCGCTGTTATTACGAAACCTTGGGCTGCAAAAAGGGCGCGAGCGCGACCGAGATGAAGGCACTATCCGCAAGCTGGCGATGGAACTGCCATCCCGACCGCAATCCCGGAAGATCACACCGCCGAAGTCCGTTCAAGGAAATCAACGAAGCCTATGACATCCTGAAGGACGATCAGAAGCGCGCAGCCTATGACCGCTTCGGCCATGCCGCGTTCGAAGGCGGAAGCCGCGGGCCGGGACATGGCGGCGGTCCATTCGACTTCGCCGGCTCCTTCACCGAAGTGTTCGACGATATTTTCGGCGAGTTCATGGGCGGCGCGCGGCGCGGCGCGCCGGCAGAATCGCGGCGCAGACCTGCGCTACAATCTGGCGATCATCGCTGGAAGACGCGTTCAAGGGCCGCCACGCGCGAAATCAAGGTTCCGAGCGCGGTGGCTTGCGAGACCTGCGGCGGCAGCGGCGCGGACGCCGGGCACGAAAGCCGAGCAATGCCCGACCTGTTCGGTCATCGGCAAGGTGCGCGCGCAGCCAGGGCTTCTTCACCATCGAGCGCACCTGCCCCACCTGCCGCGGCACAGGCAAGGTGATCCGGAACCCCTGCAAGACCTGCCACGGCACACGGCCATGTGCAGAAGGAGCGCACGCTGGGCGTCGATATCCCGCCCGGCGTCGAGGAAGGCACGCGCATCCGTCTGTCCGGCGAAGGGCCAGGCCGGCCTCAATGGCGGGCCGGCCGGCGACCTTTATATTTTCGTTTCGGTCGAGCCGCATCCGATGTTCCAGCGCGACGGGCCACGACCTTTATTGCCGCGTGCCGATTTCCTTCGTCACGCAGCGCTGGGCGGCACAATCGATGTGCCGACGCTCGACGGCGGCCGCAGCAAGGTGAAGATCCCCGAAGGCACGCAGTCGGGCCATCAGTTCCGCCTGCAGCGGCAAGGGAATGCCGGTGCTGCGCGGCGGCGGCGGCATGGCGATCTCTATGTCGAAGTGGCGGTCGAAACGCCGGTCAAGCTTTCCAAGCGGCAGAAGGAATTGCTGCGTGAGTTCGAAGGCAGCAGTGAAGCTGGGACCAGCCCGCAGGCCGAGGGATTTCTGAGCAAGCTGAAAGAGTTCTGGGGCGGGGTCCATTAGGGCTTTGGCCATTTTGCAGCGCAACAACCGCCTGGATTTCAGATATACCTTTCCGGGACCCGAACTTGCTGGCTAAGTTAAGGGGCCAACGACCAGAAGCCAGGACCCACCGTGACAGCCAAAGCGAACCCCTTGGAAGATAATTTCAGATTTTTGCGCGGCGTCCTTGCCAGCCCGAAACATGTCGGAGCCATCATCCCGTCCAGTCCCGCGCTGGCCCGGGCCATCGCGGCACAGGTGGACCCGCACGCCGCGGGCGACATCATCGAATTGGGACCGGGCACCGGCGTGGTCACCGAGGCCCTGCTGGCGCGAGGTATCGCGGCCGAAAAACTTACACTTGTCGAATATGACGAGGACTTTGCCCAGCATCTGGCAAGACGGTTTCCGCGGGCCCGCGTACTGAACGGCGATGCGTTCGAGCTGAAGCGCACGCTGGGTGGCGTGAACGGCAAGAGCGACGGGACCTATTCGGCCATCGTCTCGGGATTGCCTCTTCTGAATTTCCCACCGGAAAAACGGGCGGCACTGATCGATGATGTGCTGGCGCTGCTGAAACCCGGCGCGCCCTTCATCCAATTTTCCTATGGCCTGCATTCCCCGGCCGTGCCGCCGCGCAATTTTACGGTCACCCGTGCGGGCATTGTGTGGATGAACATTCCGCCCGCGCGCATCTGGGTTTACCGGCGGGTCTAGATATTTTTCCAATAAAAAAGGCCCGGGTTCGCACGCTGTCGCTACGAACTTCCGGGCCTTTTGTTGTGTAGAGCTGCGACTTTATTCCGCAGCTTCGGCCAGCATGGGCGCGGCATCCAGGACATCTTTTCCGACATGGGCTTCGAACTTCTTGAAGTTCTTCTGGAACATGTCCACAAGCTTGCGCGCCTGCGCATCATAGGCAGGCCTTGTCGGCCCAGGTATCGCGCGGATTCATGATCCTGGTGTCGACGCCCGGCACGGCAACCGGCACGCGGAATTTGAAGTGCGGATCGACCCGCATTTCGACGTTGGCGAGGCTGCCATCCAGCGCCGCATTCAACAGCGCGCGCGTTGCCTTGATCGGCATGCGGCTGCCGGTGCCGAAGGCGCCGCCCGTCCAGCCGGTGTTGACCAGCCAGCAATCGGCGCCGTGCTCGGCAATGAGGTCGCGCAAGCAGATTGCCGTATTCGGTGGGATGACGCGGCATGAAGGGCGCGCCGAAGCAGGTCGAGAAGGTCGGCTGCGGTTCCTTGCCCAGGCCCTTTTCGGTGCCGGCAACCTTGGCGGTGAAGCCGGACAGGAAGTGATACATGGCCTGTGACGGCGTCAGCTTGGCGATCGGCGGCAAGCACGCCGAAGGCATCAGCCGTCAGCATGATGACGTTCTTGGGGTGGCCGGCGCGGCCGGTTTCAGATGCATTGGGAATGAAATCGATCGGATAGGCCGCGCGGGTATTTTCCGCGTATTTTGCGCTGTCCAGGTCGAGTTCGCGCGTGACTGGATCCATCACCACATTTTCCAGCACCGTGCCGAAGCGTTCGGTGGTGGAGAAAATTTCCGGCTCGGCTTCGCGCGACAGCTTGATCACCTTGGCGTAGCAGCCGCCCTCGATGTTAAAGACGCCATGTTCGCTCCAGCCATGCTCGTCATCGCCGACCAGCGTGCGCGAAGCATCGGCCGACAGTGTGGTCTTGCCGGTGCCCGACAGGCCGAAAAAGATCGCGGCCTTGCCGTCGGCGCCGACATTGGCCGAGCAATGCATCGACATGACGCGCTTGGCCGGCAGCAGATAGTTCATAATGGTGAAGACGGACTTCTTCATTTCGCCGGCATAGGAGGTGCCGCCGATTAGGATCATCTTTTTGGTGAAATTGACGGCGATGACCGTCTGGGATTCGCAGCCATGCTTTTTCGGATCGGCGACAAAGCTGGGCAGGTCGATGATGGTGAATTCCGGATCGAAGCCCTTGAGCTGATCGGCGGCCGGACGGATCAGCAACTGATGCACGAACAGAGAGTGCCAGGCGAATTCGGTCACAACGCGGACCGAGATGCGGTGGGTAAGGTCGGCGCCGCCGAACAGATCCTTGGCGAATAATTCCTTGCCTTCGGCAAAGGCCAGCATGTCGGCATATAGGGCGTCAAACGCGGCCGGTGTCATGGGCTTGTTATTGTCCCACCAGATTGTCTTTTCGGTATTTTCGTCGCGCACCGTGAATTTATCGGATGCCGAGCGGCCGGTGTGCTGTCCGGTCAGAACGACGAGCGGGCCGTCCTTGGCGAGGTGCCCTTCGCCACGGGCGAGGCTTTCCTCATAAAGCGCGGCGGGACTGAGATTCCAGTTCACCGCCTTGAGATTGCGAAAGCCCTGCTTTTCAAGGCCGAAGGCATCACGCCCATCCGTCATTTTCTACCTCTGGTGTAAATCTATCCAACCCGCAGGCGCTTTGTTGGCTGGCGCCCTCAATTACGTCCTGGCCAAACTAAGGCCTCAGCCGCGCACCCTTCAATGATGGATCGCGAGCGTGGTTTCTGAGAAAGGTACATAAAAGTCAAATGCCTATTTGTGACGGGGCGTCATTTTTTACGGGTATGTAGAAACTCAGGTATTACGCGGCTATTTTCTAGGTTAATACGGCGCATGGCCCTGACTGATGACGAACTTGAACGCTATGCGCGCCACATTGTGCTGCGGGAGGTGGGCGGCACCGGCCAGGCCGCCATCCGCGCCGCCAGGGTGCTGGTGATCGGAGCGGGCGGGTTGGGAAGCCCCGCGCTGCTCTATCTGGCGGCGGCCGGTGTCGGCACGCTGGGAATTGCCGATTTCGACACTGTCAGCCTGTCCAATTTGCAGCGCCAGATTGCCCACACCACCAAAAATATCGGACGGCCCAAGACCGAATCCGCACGGGAGGCGATTGCCGCCATCAACCCCGGCGTAGCCGTCGTTGCGCATCCCCGCCTGACCGCCGAAAACGCCCTGGAGATCATCAGCGCCTATGACATTGTCGCTGATGGCTCGGACAATTTCGCCACCCGCTTTCTGATCAATGACGCCGCCTTTTTCGCAAAAAAAATCCTGATTTCGGCGGCCGTGACCGAGTTCGACGGGCAATTGGCCACTTTCAAGCCGCATGCGGGCGACCATCCCTGTTACCGCTGCCTTTATCCCGAACCGCCGCCGCCGGGCACCGCGCCCTCCTGTTCGGAGACTGGCGTGCTTGGCGCGGCCGCCGGCGTTATGGGATCGCTGCAGGCCCTTGAGGTGCTCAAGGAAATTATCGGCGCGGGCGATAGCATGGCGGGCAAGCTGCTGGTTTACGAAGCGTTAGCGGGCCGCTTTCGCACCATCACCATAAAATCCGATCCGGCCTGCGCACTATGCGGGAAGCAGCCAACCATCGCAGATCTTTCTGCGCACGCTTAACCGCCAGTTAAAGCACAGTCCGCAATACTCCAAATCCTCGGTAATCAGGGGTTTCATGGGGAATTCGGTCCATTTCGAGATATTTCGCCGTGTCGGCGCGAAAGGCGGCTGGACGTTGCACGATGTGCGCGACGGGCGCGATTCCGCGATCACAATGGCGCAGGAGCTGATGGCCGGAGAAAAGGCCACGGGCGTCAAGGTCGTCAAGGAAACCTATAACGACGATACCGGCGACTATATGAGCCTGAAGATTTTCGAAGAGGGCCATAATCAGCTGAAGGTGGAGGCCAATGCGGATGATGTGCCGCATGCCCTTCCCTGCTTCAAACCCGACGATCTGTATTCCTATCACGCGCGCTCAACCATGGCGCGGCTGCTGGCCGATTTTCTGGCGCGCAACAAGATTACCGTGACCGAACTGATCCATCGCGCCGACATGCTGGAAAAACTGGAAGCAACCGGAACGCTGTATCAGCATGCCGTGCAAAAGATTGCGGTTGCC
Organism: uncultured Alphaproteobacteria bacterium; assembly: GCA_963837555.1. Taxonomy (GTDB): domain Bacteria; phylum Pseudomonadota; class Alphaproteobacteria; order Micropepsales; family Micropepsaceae; genus Rhizomicrobium. Next base: position 125,005 of record CAWINU010000005.1, read on the forward strand.
CAGGCCTCCAGCACCGGTACGCCTGTGCAGCAAATCGTCAAAAGCCTGAACGATCTCGCGACAAAAGCCTTTCACCGCGTCTACCGCGATGGCCGCAATGGCCTGTTTCCGTATCCGGAACCCGGCCAGTTTAAATCCCTTGCAGAGAAATTGGCCGGACAGGCGGATGGCGCCTATGTCTTCAACGGCGCCATTGCACGCTATCTCAGCAACGCCGGCGGCTGGGACGAAAAAGTCTTACGGCTGTTAGCACTGATGAAGGAAGCGCCCGCCGAGGGCCCGGCGCGCACGTTATTGCTGTCGTCGGTCGACGCCATTATTTCCGAGGTGCTGAACGGCTCGGCGGCCTTGCACGAACTGATCGGAACCAAGGAAAATCTGGGCGCGGCCCTGATGAGCCTGGTCCAGTTATTCCTGGGCCAGGAACCCGAACCCGATGGCAGCGAACATGGCGGCCTGACGCAGCTAACCCATCATTTCGCGGCGGATGATTTGCCCGCCTCGCGCACGGCCATTGCGCACCGCATCATCGCCGAGTTCAAAAGCGTCAAGCGCCTATGCCCGGATTCGCTGGAAGAGGAGTTAAAGTCGCTGCGCCGCGTCGCCAATCGCGTGGTTCTGGGCGTTGGAAAATATATGCGCCATGAAGACCTGGTGGCGGCCTTTACACTGCGCTCCAAAAGGCTTGTGACCTATGAGGTGATCGCCGCCCATCTCTCCGAGTGCACGCCCGACGACAAGCTGGATAAAATGCTGTTCGTCGAAGACAATATTATCGGTGCGGAAAACAAGCGGCAGCTTGTGAGCTTTATTCTTCCAATCATGACCGCGCCGAGTTTCGAAAAGCATTTCATGAACCCCAAAGTGCCTGTATTGCAACGCCTGCAGCGCCTGGCGCAGCTACAGGCGCGCGTAACGCGCTCCGGCATTCTGGACGTGCAAAAGCAGGAAATCTGCGGCCTTCTGGACAAGATCGCCTGTGAAGCGGAGGCCCGCGCCAGACTGTTCGAATCCATCGAAGCCAAATCCCCAACCGCAGTGGACAAGGCGGTCGCCGTGCTTCGGTTGTGTGTGGCCGGTACATTTACCGAGGGTCAGCTGTCGACGCAGGCCCGCGACCTCATTATAGGACATTTGGGTCGCCCGGGATTCCTGACCGGTTATGTCCAGCATCTGGCGAAAAACGGCGAAGGCGAAGCGCCCGATGCCGATACCGCCATGGCCGAGCTGATGGAAACCCTCGGCAAGGCCGGCATCACGGCTGAGACCGGACTTAAGTCAATCGCGGCGTAAAACCGGAAGCAATTCGTCGGCCAGCAGCACGCAGACGCCGACGGAAATATAAATGTCAGACAGATTGCAGATGAAAAACGGCTGCGCGCCGAGATGCACAGCCAGAAAATCGAACACCGCGCCATAGAGCGCACGATCCAGCAGCGCGCCATAGAGCACACGATCCAGCAGATTGCCCAAAGCGCCGCCGAGAATAAGGCCCAAGCCAAAAGCCGCCCACGCGCGCCGCGTGTTCCATGCCATTCCTGCAACGAATACCGAAATTGCGATCAGGATCACCACCAGCAGGAGGCGGCTGTGCGCATCAGTTTGCGAGAACAGACCGAACGATATGCCGGGATTCCAAGTAGGGCGAAATGCGAGCAAGCCCGGAATGAGTGAGCCTTCTGCGGGGCGCAAGTACAGCAGTACATGTTCCAGAACAAGATTTGCGCCTACCGCCGCTGCCGCCACGGCAAAGGCCGCGGCGCGGGGCGACAATGCCCTCAATGCGCCGCATCCCAGTTGGCGGCGGCGCGGGCATCCACCACCAGCTTCACCGACAGATCGACCGCCGGAAACGCGGCCTTTTCCATCACGCTTTTGGCCAGCGCGATGACGGTGTCGGTTTCGGCGTTCGGTGCTTCGAAGATCAATTCGTCATGCACCTGCAATAACATTCTGGTGGCGAGTTTCTTTTCGGCCAGGTGGGGCGGCAGCCTGATCATGGCGCGGCGGATTATATCGGCGGCGGCACCCTGAATGGGCGCATTGATGGCGGCACGTTCGGCACCGCCGCGCATGCCCTGAATCTTGGAATTGATTTCGCGGATATGGATGCGCCGCCCGAACAGGGTTTCGACATAGCCATTCTTGCGGGCGAATTCCTTGGTCTCCTCCATATAATCGCGGATGCCGGGAAAGCGCCGGAAATATTTCTTGATGTAATCATCGGCCTCGCCGCGATCGATACCGAGCTGGTTGGCCAGGCCGAATGCGGAAATGCCGTAGATGATGCCGAAATTAATGGCCTTGGCGCGGCGGCGCACTTCAGGCGGCATATTCTTGACCGGTACGTCGAACATTTCCGACGCCGTCATGGCGTGAATATCCAGCCCATCGGCGAAGGCTTTTTTCAGTTCCGGAATATCGGCGATATGGGCCAGCAGCCTGAGTTCAATCTGGCTGTAATCGGCGCTGATCAGCTGGCAGCCCTTGGCGGCGACAAAGGCCTGACGAATGCGGCGGCCTTCCTCGGTGCGAATGGGAATGTTCTGCAGGTTCGGATCGCTGGAGGCCAGCCGCCCGGTCGAGGTGGAGGCCATGGCATAGGAGGTATGCACCCGGCCGGTTTTGGGGTGAATATAATTGGGCAGCGCATCGGTATAGGTGCCGCGCAACTTGGCAAGCTGGCGCCAGTCCAGCACCTTGCGGGCAATGTCATGGCCCTCTGCGGCCACGCCTTCCAGCACATCGACATCGGTGGACCAGGCGCCGGTCTTGGTCTTCTTGCCGCCCGGCAGCCCGAATTTTCCAAACAGGATGTCGCCAAGCTGCTTGGGCGAGCCGATATTGAAATTTTCGCCCGCCAGCTTGTGGATGTCCTTTTCCAGCGCCGTCTGGTTCTTAGCAAAGTCGTTGGACAATTTGCGCAGCAATTCGGAATCGATGGAAATGCCAGCCTGCTCCATATCGGCCAGCACCGGTACCAAAGGCCGTTCCAGCGTTTCATACACGGTCAGCTTGCGCTCAGCGATCAGGCGCGGCATGAGCAGCAGATAAAGCCGCAAGGTTACGTCGGCATCTTCTGCGGAATAGCGCGTGGCCTCTTTGATCGGCACGCAATCGAAGGTAATCTTGTCCTTGCCCTTGCCGGTGACGTCGCTAAAGGCGATGGGTGTATGGCCCAGATGTATGTTGGACAATTCATCCATGCCATGGCCGTGCTTGCCGGCATCCAGCACATAGGACATCAGCATGGTATCGTCGAACGCCGCGACGCGGATACCGCGCTGGAGCAGAACCAGAAAGTCATATTTCAGATTCTGCGCGATCTTGAGGATCGCGGTATCTTCCAGCAGCGGTTTTAGGCGCGCCAGCACGACATCTTCCGGCAATTGCGTCAGCGCGCCGGTATCTTCGAAGGACAGGCCGTCGCCCTTGCGATGGCCGGATGGAATGTAACAGGCCTCGCCCGGCGCCACTGCCAGCGACACGCCGCACAATTCCGCCTGCATGGGATCAAGCGATGTGGTTTCGGTATCGACACAGACAATGCCGGTTTCGCGCGCCCGCGCGATCCAGTGATCCAGACGCGCCTCGGTCGTCACCGCTTCATAAGCGTTTTGGTCTATCGGCTTGAGTATGGCAGCGCGCTCGGGTTCAGCGGTCGGGTACTTTCCCGGCCGGTTTGGCAGCGGCCGGAGACGGCGCGGAAAAAATCGTCTGGGAGGTATTGGCGGTCATGCCTGTGCCCTCGGCAAGCCCGAAATGGGTGGCGGCGCGCTTTGTAATGGAATTGAATTCCATCAATTGCAGAAAGCCGATCAGTGTATCGGGATCGGGCTCATGCACCGCGAAACTGTCCGCAGATACCTCGACCGGTACATCGTGCATGAGCGTAACCAGCCTGAGCGAAATCCGGGCGTTCTCCGCATTTGTCGATCAGGGTTTCGCGGCGCTTGGGCTGTTTGATTTCGCCTGCGCGCCGAGCAGCGTTTCCAGATCGCCATAGGTGTTCAGCAGCTCGGCGGCGGTCTTGACGCCAATGCCCGGCACACCCGGAACATTGTCGATGGAATCGCCCGCCAGCGCCTGCACCTCGCACCACCTTGTCCGGGGTCACGCCAAAGCGCTCCAGCACTTCGGCATCGCCGATGCGCTTGTTCTTCATGGTGTCGAGCAGCGTGACATTGCCGTCTTCCACCAACTGCATCAGATCCTTGTCGGACGACACGATGGTGACGCGGGCTCCGGCCTTGCGCGCCAGATGGGTATAGGTGGCGATCAGGTCGTCGGCCTCGAAGCCGGGCATTTCCACACAGGCCACGCCAAAGGCGCGGGTGGCATCGCGCACCAGTGGAAATTGCGGAATCAGGTCTTCCGGCGGATCCGGGCGATTGGCCTTGTATTCGGGATAAAAGTCGTTGCGGAAGGTGTGCTTGCCGGCGTCGAAGATTACCGCCAGATGGGTCGGCGCATCGCCGCCCTTCATGTCTTCGAGCAGCTTCCACATCATATTGCAGTAGCCCGAGACCGCGCCGGTGGGCAGGCCGTCGGATTTGCGGCTGAGCGGCGGCAGGGCGTGATAGGCGCGGAACAGATAGCCCGAGCCGTCAATCAGGTAGAGATGGTCCCCTTTTTTGAGCGGCTTTGCGGCGGTCAATGGGCGTGGGCCCCGTCCTTCAGGACGAAACCGGCGGTCGCAATAGGGGCATTCGACGAAATGCTCGTCGCCCATTTCCAGATAGACCTTGGGATGTCCCAGCGCCGCGCCCAGCGCCTTGGAGGCGCCGTCACAGGCAACGCGATGGTCGCTGACTTCAATGATTTCGGGGGTATCGGCGGGCATGGCAGGCTCTTTATTTAGGGCGCGCGGATCATAGCGACTTTGCGGGTTGGGCCAAGCATGGATAAATTGTCCCATGGTCACACTCAACCGCATCTACACAAAAACCGGGGATAAGGGCGAAACCGCGCTGGGCGACGGCACCCGCGTGCCCAAATCCGCATTGCGCATCGCCGCCTATGGAACGGTAGACGAAGCCAATGCCGCCATCGGGATCGCAAGACTTTATGCAGGCGGGGATTTCGACGCCATGCTGGGGCGCATCCAGAATGACCTGTTCGATCTTGGCGCGGATTTATGCGTGCCGGAGGACGGGCGGCGCGGCGGCGAAAGATTGCGCATTTCCCCTGCGCAGGTGACACGGCTGGAAACCGAAATTGACAAGATGAATGCCGAACTGAAACCGCTTGCGTCTTTCGTCCTGCCGGGCGGCACGCCGGGGGCAGCCTATCTGCATCTGGCCCGCACGATTACGCGCCGCGCCGAACGCCTGATGACAGAATTGGCGCAAAGTGAAAGCGTCAGTGCCGCAGCGCTGCAATATGCCAACCGCTTATCGGATCATCTGTTTGTCGCCAGCCGCTATGCCAATGACGGCGGCAATGGCGATGTGCTGTGGGTTCCAGGCGAGAACCGGTGGGGGCTTTAGTCGACCGGACGGCGGCCGAACAGAAACGCCATCACCACGCCGATCACGCCGGTGAAGGCCCAGCCTGGCACGGTCAGCATGGCGTATACCCAGTTGGCCAGAAAGGCAGGCAGGTAATAACCGCACCAGGCCTTGAAGCCTTCGACATAGCCGACCAGCCCCCAGACCTCTTCCAGCGAGCGCACGACAATGGTGCCGCCCTTGGAAAAGGACTCCAAGGAGGTCACGGCATCGGCCCCGAGCAGCATCAACCCGACCACAATCAAAATCAGACTGATAAGACGCAATAAGATGAGCATCGATGCAATCCATTCGGCGCACCAATCCGGCGCACCCCAGCCGCAACAACCTAGTCCAGCGCGGCCTTTTTGCACAAGAACGGCAAACGCGCATTAACCATCAATACGCGGATATGATTTGCACTACAAAAGAAAATCCCCGCGCAGGCATTTCGCTGCGCGGGGATTGGTTTCATTCGAATGCTACTCGGCCTGGGCCTGCTGGCCTTCGTCAGACTGCTTCTTGGACAGGTCTTCACCGGTTTCCTGATCAACCTGCTTCATCGACAGGCGGACCTTGCCGCGATCGTCAAAGCCCAGAAGCTTGACCTTCACGGCCTGACCTTCCGACACCACGTCCGATGTCTTGTTGACGCGCTTGGCCGCCAGTTCCGAGATGTGGACCAGACCGTCCTTGGGTCCGAAGAAATTCACAAAGGCGCCGAAATCCATCACCTTGACGATCTTGCCGTCATAGATCTGGCCGACTTCGGGTTCCGCCGTCAGGCCGCGAATCCATTTCAGCGCCGCCTTGATCAACTCGCCATCAGCCGAGGCGATCTTCACCGTGCCGTCGTCTTCGACGTTGATCTTGGCGCCGGTCTTTTCGACGATTTCGCGGATGACCTTGCCGCCGGTGCCGATCACGTCGCGGATCTTGTCGACCGGAATCTTGATCTGCTCGATGCGCGGGGCATATTCACCCAGTTCGGCGCGGGCGCCATGGATCGCCTTGTTCATTTCGCCGAGAATATGCACGCGGCCGCCCTTGGCCTGGGCCAGCGCGGTGCGCATGATTTCCTCGGTGATGCCGGCGATCTTGATGTCCATCTGAAGGCTGGTGATGCCGTCTTCGGTACCGGCCACCTTGAAGTCCATATCGCCGAGATGATCTTCGTCACCCAGAATGTCCGACAGGACGGCGTAACGATCGCCTTCCTTGATCAGACCCATGGCAATGCCCGCGATGGGCTTTGCAATCGGAACACCCGCATCCATCAGCGCAAGGCTGGTGCCGCAGACGGTCGCCATTGAGGACGAACCGTTTGACTCGGTGATCTCCGACACCACGCGAATGGTGTAGGGGAACTGATCCTTGGCCGGCAGCATCGGATGGACCGCGCGCCAGGCGAGCTTTCCATGACCGATTTCGCGCCGGCCCGGCGCGCCCATGCGGCCGGTTTCGCCTACCGAATAGGGAGGGAAGTTGTAGTGCAGCATGAAGGTCTGCTTGCCGGTGCCCTCCAGGCTGTCGACAAACTGTTCGTCTTCGGCGGTGCCCAGCGTGGCCACGCACAGCGCCTGGGTTTCACCGCGGGTGAACAGCGCCGAACCATGGGTGCGCGGCAGGATGCCGACCTCGGCAACGATGGGGCGCACCGTTTCCAGATCGCGGCCATCGACGCGCTTTTTGGTGTCCAGGAGCGCATTGCGCATAATGTCGGCTTCGACATCATGCATCAGGCCGGAATAGACATTCGCGGCCACCTTGCCTTCGCCTTCACCGACGAAATCGGCGGCGAATTTTTTCTTAATGGTGCTGAGCGCATCGCGGCGTTCGAACTTGACCGGAATCTTGAAGGCGGCCGCCAATTCGGCACCCGCGACTTCCTTGAGCTTGGCGCGCAGCGGGGCATGCATGTCTTCCTGCACAGGGCGCGGCTCTTTGGCGGCTTTTTCGGCCAGACGAATGATGGCGTTGATGGCGTGCTGCATCTCTTTGTGGCCGAACATCACGGCACCCAGCATGACATCTTCGCTGAGTTCCTGAGCTTCGGATTCCACCATCATCACGGCGTCATGCGTGCCGGCGACAACCAGTTCCAGTTTGGAATTCGGCATCTCCTCAATCGGCGGATTGAGTTTGTATTCGCCGTCGATATAGCCAACGCGCGCTGCGCCGATTGGGCCCATGAAGGGAATGCCGGAAATGGTCAGCGCTGCAGACACCGCGATCATGGCCACGATATCGGGATCGTTTTCGAGATCGTGTGACAGCACCTGCGCCACGATCAGCGTTTCATTGCGATACCCATCGGCGAACAGAGGCCGGAAGGGGCGATCGATCAGGCGCGAAATCAGGGTTTCGCGTTCGGTGAGGCCGCGTTCGCGCTTGAAATAGCCGCCCGGAATTTTGCCGGCAGCGTAATAGCGTTCCTGGTAATTCACGGTGAGGGGGAAAAAGTCCACGCCCTCTTTCGGGTTGGGGGCGCCCACCACGGTGGCCAACACGACGGTCTCGCCATAGGTGGCGACAACCGCGCCATCGGCCTGGCGCGCGACCTTGCCAGTTTCGAGCGTGAGCGTACGACCGCCCCATTCGAATTCTTCGCGTACGATATTAAACATAGCTTTCTTCTTTCTTCGTCTCCCGTAGCCGGATTGCTGCGGGGTTATTTCTCGAAGGCGTCCTTCGGGAAACGGATAAGGCGCGAGCCCGCGACCATCGCGGACTCACGCGAAACATTTTTCATTTTGGATTGCACGCCGATCAGCGGCGCAGTAGCGGCCCGGTCTTGACGTGGCCGATCGGGTGGAGGCCGTAGTCGAGGAACTGCTTGGCGGTCTGGATCGACAGGAAGCCCGGAGATAGGGCTGCTGGTCCATGGCGAAGGCGATGTCGCCCGCCTTGATCGCCTCGAGCACCTCGTTGGAGAGATCGGCGGTGCCGATCATCACCTCGCCCCTTGCGCCGACTTCCTCGACGGCGCGCAGCGCGCTGATCGCCGGGACGGCGTTGAGGGTGTAGATGCCGTCGATGTCGGGGGTCGACTGCAGAGTGCCCTTGATCGCCTGGAGCATGGCCTGGGGGTTGGTGGCATCGCCCGTGCCGATGGTCTGGTAGACGGTCTCGAGCCGGCCTTCTTCATGGCGTCGACGTAGCCGGTGCAGCGTGCCTCGACGGTCGGGTTGCCCGGCACCTGGTTGAAGCAGAGGCCGTGCTTGACGCCGGCTTCTCGGCCTGGATCTCGCCGGCCTTGAAGCCCATCTGGTAGGGGTCCTCGCCGATGAAGCCGATCGAGCCGTTGTCGGCCCAGAAGAACTGGCCGGAGTTGTGGATCAGCACCGGGATGCCGGCGGCGGTCGCTTCCTTGATCAGCGGATCCATGCCGTCGGGGAAGAACTCGCCGACCAGCAGCATGCGCGGGTTGCGGCTGATCGCCTGCTGCAGCAGTCGCGGATAGTCGCTGGTCATGTTGGCGGTGTCGGTGACGGCGACATACTGGTACTCGACGCCGAAGTCTCGGCCGCGTCGTCGAAGCCCTGCTTGACGGCGGCGAAGAACGGCCAGGACAGCGGCCCGCTGACGGCGATGATCGGGCCGTGATCGTCCGCCATCGCCGGCTGGGTCGCCGGCGAGCGGCACGGCAAGAGCCGAAGCCGACCGCGGCGATGCGCCCGCCCGCGTGGCGGTAGAGGCAAGCCGGCCGGCGAACCTTGATGAATACCTGCATCATTGATCTTCCTCCCTTGGGTTTCAAGTCGGCGTCGCGTTCGCCTGACCGGAGCCGCTTTCGGCGCCGACCGTGCCGATCAGACGAAGAAGTTTGGGTTTTCGCGCTCCAGCTGCTTGAGATAGACCTCGGCGTAGCGGATGTGGTCGGTCATCGCCCGGGCGGCGCGGCGCGGCCGGCGCGCCTCGATCTCGTCGACGATGCGGGTGTGCTCGGCATGGGCGTCGGCAAGCCGGCCCGGCTGCGGCAGGCCGAGCCGGCGGATGCGGACGAGATTGAGCCGCGCCGTGGCGATCTGGTCCCAGATGCCCGGCCATGCCGGCCTCGGATGATCATGAAACGGTGAAAGTCGTCGTCGGCGGCATGGAAGCTGTCGATATCGGCCGCGGCGACGAAACGGGCCTGCTCGGCCAGCCGGTCGCGGAGGTCGCCGACCAGCGTGCGATTGGCGGTCGAGGCGAGGCGATGGACGACCTCGCTCTCGGCGGCGCTGCGCAGGAACGAGCTCTCGACCACCGCCTGCGGCGAGATGCGCGAGACGAACGAGCCGACCTGCGGCACGACACTGGCAAGGCCGAGGGCGGCGAGCCGGTTGATGGCGTCGCCGACCGGCGTCCGCGAAACGCCGAGCTCGCTGGCGATCGCGTCCTTGGCGAGCGCCGTCGCCCGGCTTGAGGTCGACCTTGACGATGGCGTCGAGCAGGACCTCGAAGATCGCGTCGCCGCGGGTGCGCGGCCCTCCGAAGAGGCGCTGCGCTGGCGCAGCCGCAAGCCCTGACCATCGGCAGCTCGTCCTCCCAGGCCAGGACGATAGGCCGGCAAACGGCGCTTCTGGCAAGCCGATTTCTGGCATGTTCGTCGTTGACTAGTTTTATCTTATTGATTTATCTAGTATATTTTGTTCATCTCTGTCGTTCTAAAATGTTACATTTCAGAGTGCATCAGGTTGGCCGGCCGAAAGCGTCGTGCCGAAGCATCGCCGGAACGGCGATCGAGGCGCGACGGCGGTGGTACTGGCGGGAGGGGTTCAGACCCGGCCGGAGAGGTGGCGGGCCTTGCGGAGCTGCGGGAAGAGCACCATCCACAGCACGGCGACGGCGATCGTGCCGATCGCCGCCGATGACCACCGCCGGGACGACGCCGATCAGCGCGGCGACCGTGCCGGCGCGGAACTCGCCAAGCTCGTTGGAGGCGCCGACGAAGACCATGTTGACGGCGTTGACGCGGCCGCGCACCGCATCGGGCGTCCACAGCTGGATCAGCGTCTCGCGGACATAGACGCTGACCATGTCGGCGGCGCCGGCGAGCGCCAGCGCGGCGACCGACAGCCAGACGATGGTCGAGAGGCCGAAGACGAGGGTGAAGACGCCGAAGAGAGCGACGCAGGCGAACATGATCAGCCCGGCATGGTCGCGCACCGGGCGGACGGCGAGAAAGAGCGCCACGACGAGCGCGCCGACGCCGGGCGCGGCGCGCAGGAGGCCGAGCCCCCACGGCCCGACGACGAGGATGTCGCGGGCGTAGGCCGGCAGCAGCGCCGTCGCACCGCCGAGCAGAACGGCGAAGAGATCGAGCGAGATCGCGCCGAGGACGATCTTCTCGTGCCAGACATAGCGGAAGCCGGCGACGACGGTGCGACCAGGTCGCCGGCTCCGGAACGGTCTTCTGCGGCGGCTTCGGGATGAGCAGCGGCGAAGACGGCGGCACGGCAGAACAGAGCGGCGCCGACCGCGAGCGGCACCGGCGCGCCGATGCCGTAGAGCAGGCCGCCGGCGACCGGCCCGACGATGGCCGCGACCTGCCACGTCGAGGACGACAGGGCGATGGCCGAGGCGAGCGCCTCGGCCGGCACGAGGTTGGGGATCAGCGACTGCTGGGCGGGATTGAGAAAGGCGCGGGCGACGCCGAAGACGAAGAGAACGGCGAAGATCGGCCCGACCGAGGTCGCGCCGCGCAGGACGAGGACGAGCAGGGCAGCCGCGCACAGCGCTTCCGCGCCCAGGCAGACCGCGACGATGATGCGGCGGTTGTAGCGGTCGGCGGCGGCGCCGGTGACCAGCACCAGAAACAGCGCCGGCGCGAACTGGACGAGGCCGACGATGCCGAGATCGAACGGATCGCGGGTGAGGTCGTAGACCTGCCAGCCGACGGCGACGCTGACGACCTGGGCGGCGAAGGTGGCGGCGAGCCGCGACACCCACAGCAGGGCGAAGCCGCGATGGCGAAGCGCGGCCCAGGCCGGCTGGGGCGCGTGGGCATTTTCGGCCGGGGACATGGCGACTCGTCAGGGGTCTTCGGGGAGGCGCTACCCCTTAGGCCGCCACGGCGGCCGGCGCAACCGGCGGGTGGCGCGCAAGCCTGCCCGGCGATCCGGCCTCAATCGACGCCGCAGTCGGTCTCGCGTTCGGTCGAGCCGATGCCGGCCGCCTCGATCTCCGCCGTCCGGCGCCAGAAGATGTCGTGAGCGCGGCGGCCTTGCCGTCGGCGAAGTCGGCACTCCGAACCACCGCGAGGCGATCGGCATAGTCCGACACGTCGGGCAACGGACCGCCGCGCCGCCCTTCCGCCGCGATCTCGCGCAGCCCCTTGCACTGGTGGCACATGCCGGTCTTCGACACCAGGGCGCACAGGCCCTCGTAGCGGTCGCGCATCGCCTGCCGCGCCGCCGCGAGGCGATGGCGGAAGACCGACTCCGACACGCCGAGGACCTTGGCCGAATCCCGCGCCGACATGTCGGCGACATCGCCGAGGACGAGGGCGGCCTGCTCGTCGGGCGGGAGCGAGCGGCCGACGCAGGCGAAGCAATAGGCGACGTGTTCGCGCACCTCGAAGGAAAAGTCCGGCGACGCGTACGCCGCCATGATCTCGCCCTGGAAGCCTTCGTCGGTTGCGGCGAGGTTGGCATAGGCGATCTGGGCTTCGGCGCGCCACCGCTTCGACCGGCGGAAGAGATCGACGGCGAGGCGGGTGGCGATGGTGGTGAGCCAGGTCGAGAAGGAGCCTCGCCGCGGAACTCAGGAAAGGCCTTCCAGGCGTTGACCAGGGCATCCTGAAGGATGTCCTCGGTATCCTCCGGGTGGCCGATCATCCGGCGGACGACGCCGCGGACCTTGGGCAGGCGGCAACGACCAGCCGGTCGAAGACGGCGCGGTCGCCGTCTCCTCCCGCCGGTCGGCTTTCGCCGGGGATCGCGTTGCTCATGCCGCCGCCAGTATGCGGCAGCTTTCCCGCGCTGTCATGCGCTCGAACCACGCCGCGAGGGCCGGCCGGCCGCGGAGCGGCTCGCCCGCACCATCGGCCGCTCAGGTGGAAGCGAAGCATCGGGCGCGACAACCAGGTCGGCAAGGCTGACCGCGTCGCCGGCGAGATAGTCGCGGCCCGCCAGCGCTGTCTCGAGAACATCCAGCACCTCGGCTGCCGCATGGCGCCCGGTCGGGCGCCGCGGCGCCCTCGCCCTGGCCGACCAGGTCCGCCACCAGCGGCTCATAGAAATAGTCGACCGCGGCGGTGATCCACTGCCACATCAGCGCCCGTTCGGCGGGCGTCTCCGGCTGCAGCGACGGGCCGGGAAAGGCCTCGTCGAGATAGACGGCGATCGCCGCGGTCTCGTAGAGGCGGACTGCGCCATGGGCGAAGTGCCGGCATCCGGAGGAACGGGTGAAGGGCGCGGTGGCTCTCCTCCCCGAAGTCGAGCGGCCTGAAGACGGCGGCGACGCCCTTCTCCGCGGCGATGAGAAGCGCGGACTGGGTATAGGTGCTCGGGGCGAACCCGAAGATCTCGATCTGTGACATGGTCATGATCCCTGTTGGCGTTGACCATGCTTAGACGCAGCCGCCGGCGATTTCCGCCAAGCCGCTGATTTCAATGACGCAAGACGCGCCTTGGCCGAGGCCGCGCCGCAAACCCCGAATGCCGACGGCGCGGGCTACTGGACCGGGGCGTTGTTGCGGGCGGCGGTGGCGGCGCGGAATTCGGCCGCCTTGGCCGATGCCTGGCTGGCCGGGACCAGGACATAGCCGCGGCTCGCCATGCAGGCGCGATCGGGCTCGTTGGTTCCGGCCGGGGTGCAGGCCGCCTTGTCGGAATCGAAGATCATCGCCAGCGAGGGGTTCTCGCGACCCGACTGGCCGTCGGACCGCACCCAGACGCCCTGCTCCACCCGTTGCGGACCACCGCCGCCACCGCCCATGCTCAGGCAACCGGACAGCATGGCGCCGAGCGCAACGACGATCAGGATTCGCAAGGTCGTCCCCCTATTGTTTCACCCCTCACGGCAACTAGCACGGACGATGCGGCGAAAAGGCGGCAGAACGCAGCGCCCTCCACGGTCACGATTCCAGCCGGTCGATGAACCAGCGCGTCAGCTCGACCCAGACCTGGTCCTTCTCGGCCGAATCCTCGATGCCGTGGTAGATGTTGGGATTGTCGTTGACCTCGACGAGGAAGATGCCCTCCGGCGTCTCCTTGATGTCGACGCCATAGAGGCCGTCGCCGATCAGCTGGGCGGCGCGAAGGCCGATGTCGACCACCGCCGGCGGCGCCTCCGACAGCGGCACGGTGAGATGGCCGCCCTCCTCGGGCTTGCCGTCGGCGCGGTGCTTGAGGATCTGCCAGTGCTTCTTGGCCATCATGTACTGGCACACGAACAGCGGCTTGCCGCCGAGGACGCCGACCCGCCAGTCGAACGGCGTCGGCATGAAGGCCTGGGCGAGCAGGAGGTCGGTATCCTCGAACCACTCCTTGAAGAGGGCCTGGAGCTCGGCGAGGTTGTCGACCTTCTTGACGCCGCGGCTGAAGGACGAAGTCCGGCACCTTCAGCACCATCGGGAAGCCGAGTTCGTCGGCGGCGCGGGGCAGGTCGTTGGCGCTGCCGACGATGACGGTCGGCGGCACGGCGATGCCGTTCCCCGCCATCAGCTCGTGCAGGTAGATCTTGTTGGTGCAGCGAATCATCGAGATCGGATCGTCGATGACCGGCATCCCCTCCTGCATGGCGCGGCGGGCGAAGCGGTAGGTGTGGTTGTCGATCGAGGTCGTCTCGCGGATGAACAGGGCGTCGAATTCCGCCAGCCGCGCGAGATCGCGACGGGTGATCGGCTCGACCTCGACGCCCTGCTTCTCGGCGACACGCGACAGGTGCTTGAGGGTCGCCAGGTCCGACGGCGGCATGGCGTCGTTGGGATCGTAGAGAACGGCGAGGGAATAGCGCGGCGGGGCGCGGTCCTTCTTCGAGCGCCACTCGCGGCGGGTGTGGTTGTGGAGCGCGCCATGGAAGAAGGCGAGTTCGACCGGCGTGAGCTTGGTGACCGGGACCGCGGCGAGGCGCCGGATCTGGGGACGGTCGCCGTTCTCGACCGTCACCTCGAGCACCGGGCAGCGGAACCAGTCGAACAGCAGCCGGCCGAAGCGGTCGAAGCGGCGGTCCTCGACGGCGCCGAAATAGACCAGCAGCCGGGCCGGAACGGTCTTGTCCGGGGCGGCGGCGAGCGCCTTTACCAGCGCATCCTCGAGCTCGGGCAGGGCCTGGGCGTAGAGCGCGCGGGCGCCGAGATCGACCATGGTCTCGACCGAGGGGATGACGCGATGGCCGCGCGCCTCGGCGAGCAGCGAGCAGTAGTAGCCCCGGCTCTGGTAGTTGAACGAGCGGGCGAGGTTGATGATCTTCGGCCGGCTGCCGCGGAACAGGCTGGTGCGCGCCAGGTAGTCCCGGGTGGTGATGACCTTGTGGGGCGTGTCCGCGTTCGGAAAATCCTTGGCGGCATCCACCAGAATGACCCAGTCGGACATGGTCAGTCTTCCATGAGGGGGGAAGGGCCCCGGGCGGGGGCGGCGAGACGCTTCTCGTAGCGCCGGGCGGCGGCGCCGTCGGCGTAGTAGCCGGCAGTGAGGGCGTGGAAAGCATAGCCGGTCCGCTCGTAAAGCCGGATTGCGGCGGGATTGTCGGCCCGGACCTCGAGGCGGAGGCGCGCGCAGCCGCGGCGGCGGGCGAGACGCTCGGCGTCGGCGAGCAGCGCGGCGGCAAGGCCGCGGCCGCGATGGCCGGCATCGACGGCGAGCGAATAGAGCCGCGCCACCCGGCTCCCGGCCCGGAACAGCAGCAGCGCATAGCCGAGCACCGCGCCGCCCTCGACCACCACCCGGCAGGCGGCGGAGGCGGCGCCGACGAGGCGCACGAAACTGCGCCGCGAGAGCCGGTCCGAGCCGAAGGCCACGGATTCGAGCTCAAGCAGGCGATCGACGTCGGACAGCGTGGCGGCGCGGATGGAAGGGGGTCGCATCAAGCACAAGAGTGTTGCGGGGATGTGACGCCGATTCCCGAAAAAACACAAGGATCCGAGGTCCCCCGACGAGGAAAACCGCAGATTTACCGGAGACTGGCCAAGAATGCAGCAGACGTGCGTCACTCTTGCGCTCGCCTCTCCAACCTAAATCACCCAGACTGACGCTGGCAGGACCCGACGAAGAACTCCGCCGGGAGTAGATCGTATGACGTCCAGACTTCTTGCGCTCGCCGTGGCTGCGGCGGCCATGGCAGGTACTGTCCCGGTCGCCTCGGCGGCCGGCAAGACCTTCCAAGCCTACCGCCATATCCTCCTCGATGGGCATCGGGTCAAGTGGGGGCTACCCGAGGCCGGCGCCGGCGCTGTCGTGCGCTATGCAATGGCCGAGGTCCCCCTCCGGTTCCCGACGGCGCGAAATTGCCAGGCGATGGTGCCGATCGCGCCCCTGCTCGCCGCCAGCGGCGTCTCGCCCGCCCGCTTCGAATCCGAACTGCGCGCCGCCTTCGCGCTGTGGAGCACGGTCGCCGACATCCGCTTCGTGCCGGCGGCGTCGCCGGAGAGCGCCGACATCCTGATCGGAGCGCAGGCGAGCCCGCGCGGCCGGGCGGCCACCAACGTCGAATGGCACGGTCGATCCCGGCATCGATCGGCGGCGGCGCCCGGCGACATCCGCCCGCTCAGCCGCGCGCTGATCTGCCTCAACCCCCAGGTGCGATGGAAGGCTGGTTTCGACGGCGACCTGGCGGTCTACGACCTCCGCTACACCCTCCTGCACGAAATCGGCCACGCGATCGGCCTCGACCATCCGGCGGTGGCGAGCCAGCTCATGGACTTCCGCTACCAGGAGCGCTTCCGCGCACCCCAGGCGGGCGACATCACCGGCGTAGTGGCGCTCTACGGGCCGAGCCGCACCGTCACCGCCGCAGCCGCGCTGCGAGCGAGCGGGGCGCGGCAGGTCGCCGCCGCGGCGCGATAGGGGCCGCCGCCCGGCCGGGCTAGAAATCGCCGAAATCGAAATCGCCGCCGAAATCGCCATCCGCAGCGCCGTCGGGGCCGGACAGGTCGTCGGCGGGGTCGGCCTCGGGTGCGGCTTCGGCATCGGGTTCGGCCGCGGCGGCATCGCCGCTGCCGACCATCGCGCCGGCGATCAGGTTGCCGAGGAAGACGCCGCCGGCGACGCCGAGCGCGGTCTGGGCAGCGCCGGCGAGGAAACCATTGCCGCCATCGCCCCGGCCGGCGACAGGCGGCTGTTCGCGCCGGCGCCCGACCGGCGGAACCGAGGGGCGGGCCGCCGCTCCACCGAAGAGACCGCCGAACAGCCCGTCGGCGCGCTCCTCGTCCCGCGCCTCAAGCTCGGCAAGACGCCGCTCGGCCTCCCGCAGCGCGGCGTTCTGGACCACGATGGTCTGGGCCATGTAGTAGGGCGCGGCAGGCTGAGCGGCGACGCCCGCGCGGATCATCGCCTCGGCCGCACGGTCGCGCGGGCCGGAGCGGCCCTCGACCTCCCCGAGGCGCGCGAAGAGATCGGCAATGGCGGCGCGGTCGTCGTCGTTCATGGCGGTTTCCCCTTCCGGTTCGGCGCGCAGGCGCACTTGTCGCTGCATTGGGATATGGAGGCGCGGCGTGGGCGCGCCAAGAGGCAGGACGGCGGCGCGCTCCGGCGCAAACCGCGATGCCGCGGCCGGCATTGTCCTCGCCGCCACGATCGGCTATCTAACGGGCGCTTCCAGGCACAGGCACCCGTAGCTCAGCTGGATAGAGTGCTGCCCTCCGAAGGCAGAGGTCACAGG
>CAWINU010000006.1:0-519830 GCA_963837555.1 uncultured Alphaproteobacteria bacterium
GCGCTTCATAACGCTTCACGTCCGAGGCCTTTACATAGTCGAGCAGACGGCGGCGCTGGGACACCATCTTGATCAGACCGCGGCGGGAATGATTGTCCTTGCCGTGAATCTTGAAATGCTCGGTCAGGTTGGTAATGCGCTCGGACAGAACGGCGACTTGCACCTCGGGAGAACCCGTGTCGCCTTCCTTGGTCGCGTATTGCGCCATAACTTCGAGTTTGCGTTCAGGCGTAATTGTCATATTCGGTCATCCAGTTCCAAAGTTGAAAACACGAAATGGTCGAAGCTCGCCCTGGGCCAGCTCCGCCAGTGCCACAGGCTCACCCTCACGTGTGGAGAGAAAGACAGTGAGCCCTTGAAGGTCTTCACCGGCTTCGGTCCCTTGCGAAATCTGCGCGAATTGCGGTGCGCGGATCAGAATTGGGTTGCCGTTGCGAAGGCGAAGCGCATCCGGGTCTGTTACGGCCAACGCCGGGATGCCGTCCAGCGCGGTCGAAATAGGCCTTAAATGCTCAAAAGCGGCGGGAATATGCATAAAAGCCTGTAGCTTATCCAGCGTTATTGCGTCCTCGACGCAAAAGCCGCCGACGCGTGTCCGCCTGAGGGCCGAAACATGGCCCAAAGTGCCCAAGGCCAGGGCCAGATCCCGAACCCAGGCCCGGACGTAAGTGCCTTTGCCACAAAGGATTTCGAATTCGGCATGGTCGGAATCCGGAATATCGACCAGCCTGGCCTCATGGACCTCGACGATGCGGGGTTCCAGGGCCACCTCTTCGCCCTCGCGGGCCAGATCATAGGCCCGTTCGCCCGCAACCTTGATGGCGGAGAAGCGCGGGGGCACCTGGGTGATGGCGCCGGTAAAGCGGGGTAGCAGGGCTTCGATCTGTTCCTTGGTGGGCCGGACATCGGATGTGCCGGTGACCTTGCCCTCGGCATCATCGCTGTCGCGCGCCTCGCCCCAATGGGCGGTGAAGCGATAGATTTTCTCGGCATCCATGGCGAAGGGCACGGTCTTGGTCGCCTCACCCAGCGCCACGGCCAGCACGCCGGTCGCCATCGGATCGAGCGTACCGGCATGGCCGGCCTTTTGCGCATCGAATACGCGGCGCACGGCACCGACAATCTGCGTCGAGGTCATGCCAACGGGCTTGTCGATCACCACCCAGCCGTGAACGGCGGCGCCTTTTTTCTACGCCCCATTGCCGTCACCCGCTTCCTCGTCGTCGTCACGCTTCAGGTCTTCCTGAACGCGCGGCGATTTGAGGATGGATTCGATTTTCTGCGCTTCGGCAAAGGAGGTGTCTTCAACAAAGCGCAGATCGGGGGTGAACTTCAGGGTAATGAGATGCCCCATTTCGCCACGCAAAAACCGAGCGCAGCGATTGAGCGCGGCAATAACCTGCGGCGCATTTTTTCCGCCCAGCGGTTCGACAAATACGGTGGCATGGCGCATGTCGCCCGAAGGCTTGACCTGAGTCACGGTTACCGACACGCCGACCAGATCGGGGTCGCGGATTTCGCCGCGCTGTAAAATTTCCGACAAGGCATGACGCAGCATTTCGCCGACCCGCAATTGACGCTGCGATGGGCCTAGATTGGAGTCACGGACGGATGGACGACGGCGGGGCATATTATTTTCCGATCCTCACCTTTCGATGCACGCAGGGTAAGGAGAGTTTTCTTCCCCTCATGCCGCGTTTGTCGAAGCATGGAGATGCGCGGGCCTAGAGAGCGCGCTGGATAGTTTCGACCTCGAAGGCTTCGATGACGTCGCCCTTTTGCATGTCCTGATAATTAGCGAAGGCCATGCCGCATTCCTGGCCGTTCTGCACTTCCTTCACTTCGTCCTTGAAGCGCTTGAGCGTAGAGAGTTCGCCTTCGTGGATCACCACATTGTCGCGGATCAGACGCACCTTGGCGCCGCGACGGACAACACCTTCGGTCACGCGGCAACCGGCAACCTTGCCCACCTTGGAGATGGCAAAGACTTCCAGAATTTCCGCATTGCCGAGGAACTTCTCGCGCGTTTCCGGCGTCAGCATGCCCGACAGGGCAGCCTTCACGTCATCGACCACATTATAAATGATGTTGTAGTAGCGGATTTCGACGCCATCGCGCTTGGCGCGGTCGCGCGCCTGATTGTTGGCGCGCACGTTAAAGCCGATCACAGCGGCATTGCTGGCCTGCGCCAGAATGACATCGCTTTCGGTGATGCCGCCGACGCCGGACTGCAGAATCTGCACGCCCACTTCATCGGTACCCAGTTTATGCAAGGCGCCTTGAATGGCTTCGCTTGAGCCCTGCACATCGGCCTTGATAACCAGCGGCAACAAACGTTTTTCGCCGACTTCGCGGGTCTTGAGCAGCTGATCCAGAGTCTGGCGCGAAGACGTGGCCTGCCGCGATTCACGGCGCTTGCGGGCGCGATACTCAGTGATTTCGCGGGCGCGGGATTCGCTTTCCACCACGGCCATTTCATCGCCGGCTTCGGGAGGCGCCGACAGGCCCAGAACTTCCACCGGCATGGAGGGCCCGGCGCTTTGCACGGTTTCGCCGCGGTCATTCTGCAGCAAACGCACACGGCCCCATTCCGAACCGGCCACAACCAGATCGCCGACTTTCAGCGTACCGCGCTGAACCAGCACGGTGGCCACGGGACCGCGCCCCTTGTCGAGCTTGGCCTCGATTACCGCGCCTTCGGCGCTGCGATCGGGATTGGCCCTGATATCGATAAGTTCGGCCTGAAGCAGAATGGCTTCTTCCAGCTTGTCGAGATTGAGCCCCTTGAGCGCGGAGACTTCCACGGCCAGCGTCTCGCCGCCCAGTTCTTCGACCTGGACTTCGTGTTGCAGCAGCTCGGTCTTGACCCGCATCGCGTTGGCATCGGGCTTATCGATTTTGTTGACCGCGACGATCATCGGAACCTTCGCGGCCTTGGCATGGGCGATGGCTTCGACGGTCTGCGGCATGACACCGTCATCGGCAGCGACAACCAGAATGACCAGATCCGTGACCTTGGCGCCGCGGCCGCGCATGGCGGTAAAGGCAGCGTGGCCGGGCGTATCCAGGAAGGTGATCTTGCGGCCGTTTTTGAGCTGCACCTGGTAAGCGCCGATATGCTGGGTGATGCCCCCGGCTTCGCCCGCGACCACATCGGTTTTGCGCAAGGCGTCGAGCAGCGAGGTCTTGCCATGATCGACATGGCCCATCACCGTGACGACCGGCGGGCGGGGTACCAGCGTGCTTTCGGGATCCACCGGACCCTTCAGGCCCTCCAGCACATCGGATTCGGCCACGCGCTTGACCACATGACCATATTCGGTGGCCACCAGTTCGGCGGTGTCGGCATCAATGACGTCATTGGCCGTCGCCATCATGCCGTTCTTCATCATCACCTTGATGACGTCGACGGCGCGGCGCGCCATGCGGTTGGCCAGTTCCGATACCGTAATAGTTTCCGGGAGCGTGATGTCGCGCGGACCGACGGGACCGGCGGGCACGGCCTGATGGCCTTTGTTGACGCGTTGCAGATGGCGGCGATAGCTCGCCACCGAGCGAATGCGTTCGTCATCGCCAGCCAGCGCCTTGGTAACGGTCAGCTTGCCGCGACGGCGGTCGCCCGCAACTTTCTTGACGGCCGGAACCTTGGCCGGCGTCTTCGCACCTTTTTTGCCCGATGATTCATCGTCTTCCTCGGCGACCGGGCGACGGTTGCGCGGTGCGTCGGCAGCGGCCGGCGGCAGCGCGGCAACGCCTTCCTTGCGGTCAAGGCGCCGGCTGGCCTCTTCTTCGGCGTGACGGCGGGCCTGCACTTCGGCAGCCTTGCGCGCATCTTCCTCGGCTTTTCGTTTTTCTGCTGCTTCGTGTTCCTTGGCGAGGCGGGCGTCTTCAACGGCGCGGTGCTTTGCTTCCTCTTCGGCGCGCTTGCGGGCTTCTTCTTCATAGACGCGCGCATCGGCCAACGCGGCGCCACGACGGGCCTTTTCTTCTTCGGTAAGCTGGCGCAGGACGACGCCAGCGCGGGAATCGCGCTGAGAGGCGGGTGCCTTGGATTCGGCGGCCTTCTTTGGGGCCGGTGCGGCGGCTTTTTCGGCTACGACCTTTTTTTCCGGCGCGGCTTCACCCGGCGCGGTACGGGCCCGCTTCTTCTCCACTACGACGGCCTTGGTGCGGCCATGGCTGAAGCTCTGCTTGACGGTGGAGGTTTCCGTCTTTTTCAGAGACAGCGTCTTGGGGCGGCGCTTGGTTTCGTTGGTGTCGGTCATACGTGTCTTTCGTTCCGGGCGCTCGTCGCCTGTTGCATCAATTTCGCCGCGGGCCTGAATCCGTTCAGACGTCCCGCATCGAAAAGCAGCCTTTGCGCAAAACCGCCCGAATTAAGGGCGGCATGTATCACATTCTGGCGGCCCAGCGCCAAGCCCAATTCCTCGGCGGTCAGACATTCAACCACCGGCAGTTCCAGGCCTCTCGCGTAGGCAGCGGCGAAAAGCTTGCGCTTTCCATCAGCGGCGCCGTCCTGCGCTTCGATCAGCGTGCCGGGCGGATGCGCCCCTTCAAGGCCGCGCAGCACATTGTCAAAGCCCATGGTGAGCGCGCCAGCGCGCTTTGCCAGGCCGAGATCGCCCAACATGCGGGCCACCAGCATTTTTTCGACCCGGTCCGACATGTCGGTCGAAGCCGTCACATTGGCCTTCGCCGCGCGGGCGAAAAGATTTTTTCTCACCGCTTCATCCACATATGCGCGGCTTGCGCCCACCCAGACGCCGCGACCGGGCAATTTCGCCGCAACATCCGGAACGATCTGTCCGTCGGGCGCGACGGCAAAACGCACCAGCCTGTCATCGGACAGGTTTTCACCCGTCACAATGCAGCGCCGCTCGCGCAATGCTTCGTCCCGTGTTGCCGACGCCAGTGTCACGCGGTGCCTTCCTCCTGTGTTGCGATCTCGCCTTCAGCGGATTTTTCTCGGCATCCTCATCGTCTACTACGGCGTCCGCCTCAATCCAGCCCGCCTTGACGCGCGCTTTCATAATGATCGCGTTGATGTCGGCAGCCGTCAGATTGAACCCCTCCAGAGCCCCAGGCACGCGAATGCGTTCCTTTTCCTTATTCACTTCATAGTAGCCAAGCAGGTCGTCGGTGGCACAACCGGCCAGATCTTCGAGTGTCTTGACCTCGGCTTCGCCCAGCGCCACGGCCATGGCGGGCGTTACACCTTCGATTTCCAGCACCTCGTCGGTCACGCCCAATTCGAGGCGCTTGTCGTCCATTTCCTTGTTGCGGGCTTCGATGAATTCCTGCGCGCGCGTTTGCAGTTCCTGCGCGGTTTCTTCGTCGAATCCTTCGATGGAGGCCAGTTCGTTGCCTTCGACATAAGCGACATCTTCCACGCTGGTAAAGCCTTCCGAGGCCAGCAACTGCGCCACGGTTTCGTCGACGTCCAGCGCTTCCATGAACAGCTTGGTGCGTTCGGCAAATTCCTTCTGGCGGCGTTCGGATTCCTCGGCTTCGGTCAGGATGTCGATCTGCCAGCCGGTGAGCTGAGAGGCCAGGCGAACATTCTGGCCGCGGCGGCCGATAGCGAGCGACAATTGCTCGTCGGGCACAACCACCTCGACGCGATGGGTGTCTTCGTCCAGCACCACTTTGGAAACTTCGGCAGGTGCCAGCGCATTGACGATGAAGGTCGCCGGTTCGCTCGACCACGGAATAATATCGATGCGTTCGCCCTGCAGTTCCTGCACCACAGCCTGCACGCGCACACCGCGCATGCCGACGCAGGCGCCGACCGGATCGATGCTGGAATCCTTGGAAATTACCGCAATCTTGGCCCGTGAGCCTGGATCGCGCGCCACAGCCCGGATTTCGATAATGCCGTCATAGATTTCCGGTACTTCCTGGGCGAACAGCCGCACCATGAATTGCGGATGGCTGCGCGACAGGAAAATCTGCGGGCCCCGGACTTCGCGGCGCACGTCGTAGATATAGGCGCGTACGCGATCATTGGTGCGGAAATTTTCGCGCGGAATCATTTCGTCGCGGCGGATCACGCCTTCGGCGCGGCCCAGATCGACCACGGCCGAACCGAATTCTGCGCGCTTGACCATGCCGTGCACAATTTCGCCGATGCGGTCCTTGTATTCTTCATATTGGCGCTCACGCTCGGCATCGCGCACTTTCTGCACAATGACCTGCTTGGCGGCCTGCGCGGCGATGCGCGAGAAATCCACCGGTGGCAGTGTCTCGGCGATAATATCGCCGACCTGGGCCGCGGGGTTGCGCGCGCGCGCATCTTCCAGCGAAATTTCGATCTTGTCGTTCTCGACCTGCTCGACCACATGCAGATAGCGCGACACGTTGGTCTCGCCGGTTTTGGGGTCGATCTCGACGCGAATTTCGTTTTCGCTGCCATAGCGGGCCTTGGCCGCGCGCTGCATCGCCTCTTCCATGGCGCCGAGCACCACCTGCTTGTCGATCGACTTGTCGCGCGCCACCGCGTCCGCGATCTGCAAAAGTTCAAGCCGGTTTGCGGCAACTGAAGTAGCCATTACTCTCTCCTTGCGGGCTCACCCCATGTGAGCGCCTTCACTTATGCGGATTCTTTTTTCCGCGACTTTAAATCCTGTTCGATCAGCTTGTCGGTCAGAACCAGCTTGGCTTCGGCAATGGCCGAAAACGGAAAGCTGACGATCTTGCCCTGCACATCGATTATTACGTTCTTGCCGTCGAGCCCCCTGAGCAGGCCGCGGAACCGCTTGCGGCCGTCGAGCGGCGCATGCAATTCAACCTTGGCTTCGTTGTCCGCATAGCGCGAAAAATCCATTAGCCGGGTCAGCGGCCGGTCGATGCCCGGCGAGGAAATTTCCAACTCGTAATCGCCTTCCAGCGGATCTTCCGCCTCCAGGAAATCGAGCAGGGCATGGGACAGCACCGCGCAATCCTCCACATTCATGCTGCCATCGGGCCGCTCGGCCATGATCTGCAGCGTTTTGGTCTTGCCACCCATCAGGCGAAGCCGCACCAGCCGGTAGCCCGCAGCCTCAATGGCCGGGGTCAAAATGGGCTCCAAATGCGACATCTGGCTGATAATGGGCTGTCTCCGAACTGGCAAAAAGCACAACAAAAACAAAAGCTTGACCCGCGCGGCGGTCCTTTACGAACCGCCACACAACAGTTTTCTGTTGTTTGGGATGGGCGCTATGTACGCCTGAAAACGGTGAAACTCAAGACAGGGGGGTCTACTTCACTGCCGGCGCCGTTTTCTTCTCGGACGGATAAAAATAAACCGTCACAATGCCGGGTGCGGCCGGTTCCGGTGCAATTGCAGCTTGCGCTTTTTGTGATGCTTTTTGTTCGTCCAGCACTTTCGTCAAGGCCGTGCCCAGCGATGGCTTGAAAATCACCGCGACCCAGCACAGCGAAAGAACCGCCGCGATGACAATGGTGAATTTGTCCCAATGCATCAGATTGGTCAGACCGTAATGGATTGGTTCGTCTTTTTCGTCGTCCATGCCCAATCCTACTCCGGCCGCCGCAGAAACGAAAGAAACACCGGCGGACCCTTAATAGCCTTGGCTTCATAGCGGGTTTGCGGCCAATCGACGGGCCGCGATTTCCAGCCTGCGGGCCCGTTTGCCGTCCATTCGAAAGTGGGGTGCGCCATCAGTCTTTCAAGCGCATAGGGCAAATAGGATTTGTCGTCGGTGGCAAACCGCAGTTCCGCGCCCGGTTTCAGCACGCGGGCCAGTTGGTCCAGCATGTCCATCTGGATAAAGCGGCGCTTGTGATGGCGCGTTTTGGGCCAGGGATCCGGGAACAAAATAAAGAAGCGCCCAAGGCTGGCATCGGGAAGCGCTTCTATAATGTCGCGCGCATCACCTTCATACAGGCGGATATTGGCAAGCGGCACGCCTTCCAGTTTCGACAGCAGCTTGTTGGTGCCGGCCTCATAGGGTTCCGCGCCGATAAACCCGACGCGCGGATGCGCCCGCGCCTGCCACAACAAATGCTCGCCCGCGCCGAAGCCAACCTCCAGCCAGACATCGTCGATATCGGAAAAATATCTTCGCGGATCGCGGCCCGGTTGCGGCTGCAATGCAAGTTGCGGCAACAGCGTGTCGCGCAAATGCTGCTGATGCGGCGAGAGCTTTGGCCCCTTGCGCCGCCCGTATAACAGGCGGCGCTTTCTTGCCGGGGCATCGCTCAAATCAGACTGCCGCTTTCAACTTGTCAGCGAGATCGGTCTTTTCCCAGCTGAACCCGCCATCGGCATCCGGCTCGCGGCCGAAATGACCGTAAGCAGAGGTGCGCGCATAGATTGGCTTGTTGAGACCAAGATGCTCGCGAATGCCGCGCGGCTTCAGGCTCATCAATTGCGGCAACACCAGTTCCAGCCTGGCTTCATCGACTTTGCCGGTGCCGTGCGTGTCGACATAGACCGACAGCGGATCGGACACGCCGATGGCATAGGCGATCTGGATGGTGCAGCGATCGGCCAGGCCGGACGCCACCACATTCTTGGCGAGATAGCGCGCGGCATAGGCCGCCGAACGATCCACCTTGGTGGAGTCCTTGCCGGAGAAGGCGCCGCCGCCATGCGGGGCTGCGCCGCCATAGGTATCGACAATGATTTTGCGTCCGGTCAGGCCGCAATCGCCATCCGGCCCGCCAATGACAAACGCGCCGGTGGGATTGATGTGCCACACCGTCTTGTCGTTGATCCAGGCGCCGGGCAGCGCCTTGCGGATATAGGGCTCGACAATCGCGCGGATATCTTCGGAGGTTTGTTTTTCGTCCATGTGCTGGGTGGACAGCACAATCTGGGTTGCTTCCACCGGCATGCCGTTCACGTAACGCAGCGTGACCTGGCTCTTGGCATCGGGACCCAGCGTTTTCTCAACGCCGCTTTTGCGCACCTTGGCCAGCAGTTCGAGAATCTTATGGCTGTAATAAAGCGGCGCCGGCATCAGCGCCGGCGTTTCGCGACAGGCATAGCCGAACATGATGCCCTGATCGCCCGCGCCCTCGTCCTTGTTGCCGGAGGCATCGACGCCCTGGGCGATATGGGCCGACTGGGCGTGCAGCAGAACTTCTACCTGCGCCGTCTTCCAGTGAAAGCCTTCCTGCTCATAGCCAATGTCCTTGATGGCGGCGCGCGCAACTTCTTCAATCTGCGCTGCACCGACAGCTTTCGGTCCGCGCGTTTCTCCCGCGATGATCACGCGGTTGGTGGTCGCCATGGTTTCGCAGGCTGCGCGGATGTCCCAGGGGCTCATGCCCTCTTTCGGACCTTCACGGAAAAACAGATCCACGACTTCATCGGAAATGCGGTCGCAGACCTTATCCGGATGGCCTTCGGACACGCTTTCGCTGGTGAAAAGGTAGTTCTGTCGCGTCATATCAGGGGTCCTGTCTTGGAGTTGCGGGACTCCTTACAGGGATTTTTCGGGGGGTCAACCGCCGATTTGTGCGGCAGCCGACAGTCCAAACATAAGGGGAAACCATAAATTGAGCCGCGGTGCGCCCGGCGCCCCTGGACTAGTCGCAACTCATCGGGCTGCCCTTGGGCAAAGCATGAATATTGGTGATGACGGCCATGGCAATCGGATAGGGCCAGGCTTCATGGCCGGTGAAGCTGGCGGCGGGCTTTTGGGGCGGCGACAGCGGGCAGATGGAGGTGCGGCCGGACTGCATGCCCTTGCTCGTCGGCACAAAGATCTGCGCGGTATATTTTATGGTCGCGTCTATGGTGTTGGTCACGACCAGCGTCATGCCGGCGTCATCCTTATTCTGCTGAAGATTGAAGGACAGCGTTCCGGCGCCTGTATCCGGCTGGGGCGGCCCACCCACATCAACGGGGCCTGCCGCATCTTCAACGTGCAGGAGCCTGGCCTCGCCCAGGGCATCGCCGTTTTTGTCGATGGCGATGGCGATAATGTCGCCGGGATACAGGATCACCGTGCCCTGCTGGTCGAGATAGGGATAAAGCGCCGATTTGACCTTAAAGAGATTTTCCGTTTCGGGCAGGCGCAGCGTGATGTCATGCGCGGCCTTGCGGCACACCACTTTTTCGCAAACTGCGTCCAGCAAAATGGTGCGCGCTTGGGGCGTATCGGCGGAGGGCGGGGTGTCGGTGGTGGCAGCAATCGCGCTGGCCGCCATCAAGAGCGAGGAAAGTGTTAACGCCCGCACCGCATGCACCAAACGCAGCATGGCTTTGCCCCCAAAAGTCTTCGACTAAAAAGCCGAACTGGGATATTAGGGGCCAAAGCCCGGGAATTACAGTCATTATGCGCACCGCCATTGTCGAACGGAAAACGCGGGAAACCGACATCATGGTTTCGCTGGACCTGGACGGGTCCGGCGAATGCGACATCGATACCGGAATCGGCTTTCTGGACCATATGCTCGACAGCTTCGGCCGCCATTCCATGATGGATCTGAAGGTCCGCGCCCAGGGCGACCTGCATGTCGATTACCATCACACCACCGAGGACACCGCGATCGTCATCGGGCAGGCGGTGAAAAAGGCGCTGGGTGATTTTTCCGGCATTACCCGTTTCGGCTCTGCCCTGATTCCGATGGATGAGGCGATGACGCGCGTGGCCATCGATGTGTCGAACCGCCCCTATCTGGTGTGGCGGGTCGGCGCGCTGAAACCCAAGCTGGGCGAAATGGATACCGAACTGTTCAAGGAATGGTTCCAGGCCTTTGCCCAGAATGCCGGCGTGTGCCTGCACATCGAAAACCTCTATGGCGACAATAGCCATCACATAATCGAATCCTGCTTCAAGGGTCTGGCGCGGGCACTGCGTCAGGCCGCAGCGCCGGATGAACGGCTGGACGGCGCGGCGGCCTCCACCAAGGGTTCGTTGTAACCGGCCTGTTCAAGATCGACGCGGCCCGGGGCTCTGACTTACACTGCAAGGCATGTACGGAAACGCACCCGAGGTGGCGCGCGGCGTGTCGCGCCTTTTGATCCAGGACGGCTATTCGCCGATCCTGGAATTCACATTGGCCAATGGACGGCGACTGGATGTGGCGGCGCTGGGGCCCGACGGCACCATGCTGGGCGTGGAGATAAAAGTCAGCGTCGCCGATCTGCGCGGTGACAGGAAATGGCGGGAGTATCTTGAATATTGCGAAATATTTTATTTCGCGGTGCCGCCGGAATTTCCGCATGAGCATATTCCCGATGGCGTCGGCCTGATCGTGGCGGACAAATATGGCGGCGCCATTATTCGGCCCGCCGAATTGCAGCCGGTGCATGCCAGCCGCCGCAAAGCCGTGACGCTGAAATTCGCCAAATGCGCGGCGGAAAGATTGTCGACAATCCTGTCGCTGGACGAGGTGCGCGGGATTACGGTGCTGCCGGAGTAGCAGGAGCATAGGCCAGGAAAAGTGCGGAGCGGTATTCCGTCCGGCCGTGCGACCAGCAAAAAATCAGCGCGGGCTGCGCTTCGCCAAAATCCGTTGCAGCGTCCGCCGGTGCATATTGAGACGACGCGCAGTTTCCGAAACATTATGGCCGCAGAGTTCATAGACACGCTGAATATGCTCCCAGCGCACACGATCGGCCGACATGGGATTTTCGGGCGGCTTGGGCTTTGAACCCGGCTGGGCCAGAAGCGCGGCCAGGATATCGTCGGCATCAGCGGGCTTTGGCAGATAATCGATGGCGCCGTATTTCACGGCGGCAACGGCGGTTGCGATATTGCCAAACCCGGTCAGCACCACCACGCGGCTGTCGGGACGCACACTGTGCAAGGTTTCCACCACGTCCAATCCATTGCCGTCCTCCAGTTTGAGATCAACAACGGCATAGGCGGGCGGAACGTCTTTGGCGCGGGCTTTTCCTTCGGCAACGCTTTCGGCGATGCTGACGGTAAATCCGCGGGCTTCCATGGCGCGGGCCAGGCGTTCGCGTAAGGGACGGTCATCTTCGACGATCAACAGGGATTTGTCTTCGGCAACGTTCATCAGGTCTTTCCGGGGAGGCTGCGTCAAATTGCGGGGGGCTTATAACCTTGTCGAACAGCTTTGCACACCTTTTCGATAAACTCTTATTCGGAAAGCCTAAACCGGCCCGGCGGTTCGTTGCCGTCGACCACGCCGCGCGACCAGTAAATGGCGACCCGGGCGCCGCCGGACGGCAAATTGGCGGCGGCAACGGTGCCGCCGGTCTGTTCGAGCAGGGTTTTGGCGATAAAGAAACCGAGCCCCATGCCTTCATGCTTATCGAGGCCGCCGCTTGGCTCCATGTCCCCGCCACCAAAGGCAAATTGCCCGGGGCGGGAGGTCACATAGGGTTCCCCCAGCACCATGAGGATTTCCGGTGCGAAGCCGGGGCCATCGTCTTCCACCGAAATTCTGAGATACGAGGCATCCCAGCTTGCTTCTATCCGAACGGTGGATTTGGCAAAATCCGTGGCGTTTTCGATGATATTGGCGATTCCGTGCAAAAGTTCCGGCGCGCGCCAGATTTGCGGCTGCGGGTGGTCATGGGTGCCGGGCGCGACCTCGATTAAAATATCTACATCTTCTGCACGGTATGGCGCTGCAAGGTCCTCAAGAAATGCCCCCAACGGCAAGCGCGCGGTATCGCCCAGCATGGCTTCTTCGGGATTGGACAGGCGCGCGAGAATAGCGCGGCAACGTTCGGCCTGGGCGCGCAGCAGGCAAACATCCTCGTGCTCAGGCGTTCCGCTCGGCAGGCTGCGCTCCAGTTCGCGCGCCACCACCGCGATGGTGCCGAGCGGCGTTCCCAATTCGTGGGCAGCAGCAGTCGCCAGCGCGCCCAATGCCGAGAGCCGGTGTTCGCGCGACAGCGCCAGCTGCGTGGCGGCAAGACCTGCAGACATGCGTGCGGATTCCGAGGCGATACGCCAGGCATAGATTGAGGTGAAACCGATGCCGAGTACGAGCGAAGCCCATATCCCGGCCTGATAAAGGGCGGGCAACTCAATTTGCGGGTTGCTCGGCCAGGGTAGTGGCAGGTGAACAACGGAAATGCCGCAAATAGCGATAAATCCAAGGCCGGCAAGAATGAGCGTATTAATGAGATTGAGCGTGGCCGCCGCGATTACGATGGGCGCCAGAAACATCAACGCGAAAGGATTTGTTATTCCGCCCGTAAGATAGAGCAGCGCGGCGAGCTGCAGAATATCGAACGCCAGATAGACCGTGGCCTCGCGATTGGTGAGACGGTGGCTCGGCGGATAACGCAGGGCCAAAGCCACATTGAGGACAATGCTGGTGACAATTGCGGCGGCGCAATAGGCAAAGGGCAGCGGATAGCCAAATCCGAAATCGACGATGAAAATTGCCACGGATTGGCCAGCAATCGCCATCCAGCGCAGATTGGACAGCGTGCGCAACCGCACACGGCCGCGAACATGCTGAATCGTCAGGACCGGAAATAGTTTTTCCTGTATAGCGGCATCTGCCGCCGTTTCATCCGCCAGCGCCAATTCGTCACTTCCCTCGCCGCTCATGTGGCATAGTATCAGGCGACATCATGATCCGCACGCCCCAGGCCCTCATTCCGTATCTCATCGCCCTCACTTTTGTGCTGAGCGGTTGGATCTGGCATCTGGGCGACAGTGTTCCAGGCTTCGGCAGCGCCACGGTGCAGGGAACGGCACATGTCGGCGGACCGTTCGCGCTGATCGATCAGACCGGCGCCGTACGCAAGGACAGCGATTTTCGCGGACGGCTGATGCTGGTTTATTTCGGCTACAGCAATTGTCCGGATGTGTGTCCGACCACGCTGGGCGTAATGGCCGATGCCATGGACCGGCTGGGCCCAAAGGCAAAAGGCGTGGTACCGATATTCATAACAACCGATCCGGCACGCGATACGCCTAAGGTGCTGGCGCTTTACATGAAAGCGTTCGGTCCCGAATTTGTGGGGCTGACCGGTGACCCTAGTGCGATCGCCGCCGCAGAAAAGGCCTATCATGTCTACGCCAAACGGCGTGACCTTCCGGGCGGCGGATATGCCATGGATCATTCCAGCGTCGTGTATCTGATGGGGCCCGACGGCAACTTTCTCAAAGCCTATGACGACGCGTTGCTGCCGGATCAATTGGCCAAGGATCTGGAAAAGAACCTTTAAAGCGTCGGCGCAGCGATGCCGTTTTGCGCGCAGGCGGCAATCAGCGTATTGCGCATCAAGCAAACGATCGTCATGGCGCCGACGCCGCCCGGCACAGGCGTGATGGCGCCGGCGACGTCAGCGGCTTCGCCATAGGCCACGTCGCCGACCAGTCTGGTTTTCCCGTCCGCACCGGCCACCCGATTAATGCCGACGTCAATTACGGTTGCGCCCGGCTTGATCCAGTCGCCCTTCACGAATTCCGGTTTGCCGATGGCCGCAACCAGAATGTCGGCGCGGCGCGCCTGCGCGGGAAGATCACGCGTTTTGGAATGGGCCATGGTGACGGTGGCGTTGGCGGCGAGAAACAACTGCGCGGCGGGTTTGCCGAACAGGAGCGACCGGCCGATCACCAGCACGTCCTTGCCGGCAGGATCGATGCCGTATTCCTTCAGCAGCATCATCACACCGGCGGGCGTGCAGGAAACAAGCGTGGCACGGCCACTCACCAGAAGTCCGGCATTCATCGGCGTCAGCGCATCGACATCCTTTGCCGGATCGAGCGTATCCAGCACCGCAATTTCCGAAACCTGCCTGGGCAGCGGCAACTGCACCAGAATGCCGTGCATGCTTTTGTCGGCATTGAGCGCACGCACCCGCGCCAGGACCTCGTCCTGGCCTGCGTCGGCGG
The DNA here is from genome assembly GCA_963837555.1 of uncultured Alphaproteobacteria bacterium. Taxonomy (GTDB): domain Bacteria; phylum Pseudomonadota; class Alphaproteobacteria; order Micropepsales; family Micropepsaceae; genus Rhizomicrobium. The sequence continues at coordinate 14,787 of CAWINU010000006.1, forward strand.
GCAACGAAAAATGCTCCGATTTGAAGCCCAGCGCCTCGGCCGCCTTGCCCTTGTTGCGAACATAGACTTCGCTGGCCGGATCATTGCCGACCAGAACCGTGGCGAGACCCGGCACAAGCCCATGCGCGCTTTTCAGTGTGGCAGCTTCTTCGGCCAAGCGGGCGCGCAGTTTTGCGGCCACCGCCTTCCCATCAATGACGGTCGCACTCATAAATCAGTAAAGACCAAGATGAATAACCAGCCAGGGCAAGACATAGGCCTGAAGCCAAATGATAATGAAGAAGACGATGATCGGCGACAGATCGAGCCCGCCCATTGCAGGCAGAATGCTGCGGATGGGGCGAAAGACCGGCTCGGTCATCGCGTACAGCGCCCGCACGATGGACGCCACCAAGTTGTTGTGCGTGTTGATGACGTTAAACGCGATCAGCCAGCTGGCTACCACTGCGGCGATGACCACGTATTTGTAAAATTCCAATATGATGGAAATCAGGCCGATGATGGGATTTGTGGTGTACATGAGCGCTTTTCTGCCAGCGGGAACCATCGGGTGCAAGCATTCATCGTCCTGCTTGACAGGCTTTGGGCGTGCTCCCTACATACCGGCCCGCGGAACGGGGCTGTAGCTCAGTTGGGAGAGCGCGTCGTTCGCAATGACGAGGTCAGCGGTTCGATCCCGCTCAGCTCCACCACCGCCGCGGCCTTCCTCCAAAAATCCCCATAGTTTCAAGCGCATAGTTGGCCGGTAACCGGCCATTTACGATAAAGGCGTAAAGCTGGAACCGAAATAGGGGTTCCCATGCGCTATCCTGCCTTGCTGGCCGCCGCCATCTATCTTGCCCTGACGGCGCTTCCGGCCGGCGCGGCGGAGGATGCCAATGGCGGCGACAAGACCAAAAGCACCGCGCACAAGATCACCCAGGCCAACTCCTATGTGGAGTTCGACCCCATCTACGCGACTTTCATGGAAAATGACCGGCCGGCCGGGCTGCTGATGGTCTGGATCGGCGTTGACATTGCCGATGGAAAATTGCGGGCCGAGGCCCAGCACGCTGCACCCGTGATCCGCGATGCCTATGTTCGCAACATGATGGGCTATGCCTCGACCATTGTCAGAAGCTGGCGCCAGCCCGATGTCGGCGAAATCGCCGATCGACTGCAGGCGGTTACCGACCGCGCCTTGAGCCGCAAGGGTGCCCGCGTATTGTTGTATCAGGTGGCGCTGCGCATTCAGCCGGTTCAACTGGACATCAAGCGCTAACCTTTCCCGGCGCCAACGCGGTGATATAACCGCCCTCATGAGTTTTCTGATTGAAGGCCGTCATATCCGCGCCCGCCTGGGTGCGAACCTGATCCTGGACAATGTCGACATTGCTATCGCGCCGCGGGAGATCGTCACGCTGATCGGCCCCAACGGCTCGGGCAAGACGACATTGCTCAAAGCCATGCTGGGGTTGATCCGGGTGGAGGGCGAGATTGCGCGCAAGCCGGGTTTGAAAATCGGCTATGTACCGCAGCATTTCGCGCGCGACCGGTCGCTGCCGCTGACTGTCGGCACCTTCATGACGCTTTTCACTGTAAAGAAGGATGCCGATGCCGCCCTGGAACGAACCGGCGCGCAAGGCCTGATCAGCTATCAGGTCGCGGATCTGTCAGGGGGAGAAATGGCACGTGTCCTGATGGCGCGCGCGATTGCCTCCCGGCCGGACCTGCTTGTGCTGGACGAACCGCTGGCGGGTGTGGACGTGGCGGGCGAAGCCGCGCTCTATCATCTGATTGCCGAACTGCGGGATGAAATGGGCTGCGGCATTCTTCTGGTCAGCCACGATCTGCATGTGGTGATGGCGCAAGCCGATCGCGTGGTCTGTCTGAACGGCCATGTCTGCTGCGAGGGCACGGCGGCTTCGGTGGTAAAAAGTCCCGCCTTCACAAATTTATTTGGGCCGCGTGTGGCGGCGGAGCTTGCGCTTTACGCCCATCATCATGACCACACCCACGAGCAGGGCGCCGGCCATGGATGATTTTCTGTGGCGCGCCATGATCGGCACGGCGCTGCTGGGCGCGGCGGCGGGACCCATTGGCTGTTTCATCTTGTGGCGACGGATGGCCTATATGGGCGAATCCATTGCCCATATGGGATTGCTGGGAGCGGCGCTTGGCATATTGATCGGCTTGCAACCGGTTTTGGGTGTCGCGCTGCTGGCGGTGATTGCGGCACTGCTGCTGTCGCGCGCCGGAGACTCGCTGATCCCGTCGGGAACCATTATTGGTATTATCGGGCACGTGGGTCTGGCGCTTGGTTTCGTCGTGCTGGCGAGCATGGAAAATGTGCGCGCCGACCTGCTCGGTTACTTGTTCGGCGACGTATTGGCGCTGTCTGGCAATGACGTATGGGCCATCGCGGTCATGGCGCTAGTTCTGCTGGCGCTGACGGCGCTGATATGGAAACGTCTGCTGGCCGCCACGCTTCATCGCGATATTGCCCGCGCCGAAGGCCATTACAGTGCGGTCGCGGAAACCGGATTTCTTATATTGATCGCGATACTGGTAGCCATCGGCCTCAGGGTAGTCGGCGCGCTATTGATCGTGGCCCTGGTGATTATCCCGCCCGCCGCAGCGCGTCCTCTGGCAAAAACGCCCCAGGCCATGGCGCTGCTGGCAGCGCTGATCGCGGCGATTTCGGCGCCGCTCGGATTGGGCGCGGCCTTTATCATCGATATTCCGGCGGGGCCGGCCATTGTCCTGGCCGCCGCGTTTCTGTTCGTTCTCAGCGGTATCATCGCGCGACTCGGGGTTTTTCTGCGACGACCGGAACAAAGAGCGTTATAATTTTCAGCCGCCGAGGGTTTGATATGCAATTTCGCGACAAGCCGATCGCCATGTGGGCGTTTCCGCTTGCCATGCTGGCAGGAAGCCTGTTGCTGCTCAGCACCGATGCCGGCGGTGTCGGCACGCGTTTGCGCGGCATTCTGTTCGACTCCTACCAATTGGCGGCACCGCAATTGGTCCGCGACGGCCGGGTGCACGTTCTGACGGTGGACGATGCCGCCCTGAAACGCTTCGGCCCCTGGCCCTGGTCGCGACCAACTCTTGCATTCCTGACCAAAAAATTGGCCGACGCCGGGGCTGCTGCAATCATTTACGATCTGCCGCAGGATCATCCCGATCCGGCCTCGGTGCAAAGTCTTCTGATCAGCGTTCCGCCCGGACCGAATTTCGACGCCGCGCGCAACGCCTTGAGCGAAATGCCATCGTCGGAAGATGCCATGGCCGATGCGATGCGCCGCATTCCTTCGGTTGCCGGCTTTGTGCTGGGCAGCGCGCATACCGGTTTTGAGCCGCAAGCCAAGCCCGACATCTCCTTAACCGGATCGAAAAATTCCGTCGCACAGGTTCCTCGGTACGCGACCGGCGATGGCGCATTGCCGCCCATTGAAAGCGCCGCGCGCGGTATGGGCGCACTGAATTTGCTTGCCGACGGCGATGGCACCATACGCAGAATGCCACTCCTGTTTCAGCTGAACGGCAAATTGCTGCCGTCGCTGGATGCCGAAGCGCTGCGCGTGGTGACCAACTTCTCCACGCTGACCTTCGATAGTGATGCGGGTCGCGGTGGATTGTTCGGCGGCGCACCCGCCATTGCCTCTCTCGATGTCGGCGGACTTAGCATTCCGACGGCGCAGGACGGATCATTCTGGATCGCATATGGCGCGCCCGATACCACCCAGACCATTTCCGCCAGCGCGCTTGCCGACGGAAGCTATGCGCCGGGCAACCTGATACAGAGCATTGTCTATATCGGTGCGCCCGATGACATGGTGCCGACGCCATCGGGGCTGCGTAGTGCGGCTAGCGTCCATGCCGACGCGCTGGACAATCTTTTGACGGGCGCGGTGCTGCGCCGCCCGGCCTGGGCGCATGAAACCGAGATGCTGGGCCTGGCCCTGTTCGGCATGGTCGCGGTCTTCCTGTTTTTGCGTTTTGGCGTCTGGCAGGCGGGCCTGTTTACAGCCGCCAGTATCGCGCTGGCGGCATACGGCTCCTGGTATCTCTATACCGTCAATCACATGCTGATCGATGCGATGTCGCCGGGGCTGGGCCTGTTTTTGACATTCTTTGCGGGCGCCGCTGCCCTCACGGCAGAGGCGGCCAGCGCAAAGGCGCGATTACAGAAAATATTTGCCTGGCCGCTGCCGCCCCGCACGCGTGATCAGATCGCGAATAATCCGGCGCTGCTGCAACTCGACGGCGAAAATCGCACCGTCACGTACCTGAATTGCGGCGTGCGCGGCTTTGACCAGCTTGCCGCTTCATTCCGTAACGAGCCGGCCGCTTTTACGCACCTGATGAATCACCTGCTGGAACCGCTTATGGATTGCGCGCTGCAGCATGGCGGTACGCTGGACGGTCTTACCGCCAACGGCTTTTCGGCTTTCTGGAATGCGCCTTTGGACGATTCCCAACATGCGGCGCATGCGTGCGAGGCGGCCCATGCCATGACCTCTGCGATTGTCCGCGTGAACGAAACCCTCGCCCAGGAAAAGCGCCATGACGGCGGTGCTTTCCCACTGATGGAAATCGGCATCGGCATTTCCACCGGAGCGGCCATCGCAGGCGGCGTGACCGCGCATGGGCGCACGGTCTATTCAGTCAGCGGTAATTGCGCCGGAGCGGCAGCACGCATCCAGGCCTTGTCCGAGCAATATGGCCCCGCCGTGACAGTCTCGGAAAACGTGCGCAAGGAAACGGAGCGCCGATTTGCCTTTCTGGAAGTGGATTATGTAGCGGCCGGCCCGCATGACGAGCCGGTGAAGCTCTATGCGTTGCTGGGCGATACGGCGGTGCGCGCCTCGCCGAAATTCCGCGCTCTGACGACCTTTCACGATCACATTTTCCAGACCCTGCGTAGCCGGCAATGGCAAAAGTCGCGCGATCTGATCGAGCAGTGCCGCAAACTCTCCGGTGCCAGCCAGAAACTCTACGACCTGCATCTGGCGCGCATTGCCTATTTTCAGAAGAACCCGCCGGGCGAAAACTGGGACGGGGCTTTCCGCCCTATTTTGAAATAGGCGCTGTCACGCCATAGAACGCTGCCGGCACGCCGGTCAGGGCCGCCCACATCTGGTCGCCGAAGGAAAAATGCCACCATTCGTCGGGATGAGCCGCGAACCCCTGCTCGGTCATCAGCCAATGCAGCAGCCGGCGATTGGCGCGCGCCTCTTCATCGGAAAAGGACAGCCCTTCATCGCCCAGGCTTTCGAACCGGTCGCGATGGGCCATGGGCGTAACATCGTCGAAGATCGAGCCCATCCAGAGGTGTTGGCCGTTTTTCCAACGCAAGGTGAGATCGACTGCCCCGCCGGTCTCGTGCGGCGCGGGTGAACCTTTGTCTTCAGATGGCGCGGCCCAATAGGTTTCAACCTCGGCCACCAGCGCGGCACCCGACAGTCCAGGGTTGCGGCGCCTTAGTTCGTCCGGCATCCAGTGATCGTGAAAATAGGCCTGCACGGCGCGCGGCCGCCAGGCATCAAGCAGAAACACTTCAAGCCCCGCCTCGCCCGCACGAGCATTCACATGCCGCAGCTTGCCGGCCACACTTTGACGCAACCATAATTCGGGAATCGATCCGTCCGCCGCGCGCCAATAGGGCGGGTTGCGGGTGGAATGATAATAGTTTTCACCGGAAATGCCGTGCGCCCGCGCTTCCAGCAGGTCTTCGGTGTGTTGCGGCGCGGACGTATCGATAGCCGCGCGCCGGCGGCAATCCTTGCGCAAGGACCGCGCCTCTCCCTGGGCGGGAATGGGGCGTTCGCGTAAAACGGCTAGACCTGCGAAGGCGTTCATGGCTCAAGGCATAGGGGAGTTTGAAATTTCCCGCTAGGTTGCGCGCCCATGAATCAAGGCAGTCAAATTCATTTCCCGCAGGACTATCGGCAGGGCCGGCATAATTTCGTCGCGGCCTGCGAGGCAGCAGGCGCCGAAGTGGTCACCCGGGTTCACCCTTCCGCCCAAGGGCCAGACGGCAAGCCGCTGTTTATCGATTGCGGGTTGACCGGTTCGCGCCACGCCAAAAAAGCCCTGATGCTGATCTCGGGAACCCATGGCGTGGAAGGCGCATTCGGATCAGGCGCGCTGACCGGTCTGTTGCGCGGCGGACTTGTGGCGCGCCTGCCTGCGGATACCCGCCTTGTGATGATCCATGCGCTCAACCCCTATGGCTTTGCCTGGGACCGGCGCGTCAATGAGGACAATATCGATCTCAATCGCAATTTCGTCGACCACAGCAAGCCGCCCGCCAATGCGCTGTATGCCGAACTGGCCGAGGCGATCGCGCCCAAGGATATTTCGCCGGAAGCTTTGCGCGTCGCCGACGCCAAACTGGATTGCTTTGTTGCGGCGCACGGCCAGCGCGGGCTGCAGGACGCATTGACGCCGGGGCAATATCAGTTTCCCGACGGGCTGTTCTATGGCGGCGCAGCGCCCGCCTGGTCGGCGCTGATGCTCAAGGACATTCTGGACGAGCATGTTCCGGACGCTGAAACGCTGATTGCCGTGGATTTTCACACCGGACTGGGTGAATTCGGCGAAGCAGAACTGATTGTGGAAGATCTGCCAGGTAGCCCGGCGCATGACCGCGCTGGGCGCATCTGGGGTGATATTGCCAGCGCAGAAACGGGCGAAAGCCTGTCCTCGGCGCTGAACGGCACGCTGGATCAGGCCTTTGCGCAGTGGCGCGGGCATACCAGACTGAATTTCGCCGTGCTGGAAATGGGCACCACCTCCTGGCCCCAGACCATCGACGCCCTGCGCCGGGACAATTGGCTTTACTGTCATGCGCGCGGCAAAAGCCCGATGGCGGCGGAGATTCGCACCGCCCTGCGCGCCGCCTTTGCCCCCGAGGATGCCGATTGGCGCGCCAAAGCCTTTGCGGCAGCGGAACTGACGGTGGGCCGGGCACTGCAGGCGCTTTAGCCGGGACTTTGTTTTGTGCCGGATTGCGCGCTATAGACGGGCCGAACGCACCCGTAGCTCAGCTGGATAGAGTGTCGCCCTCCGAAGGCGAAGGTCACAGGTTCGAATCCTGTCGGGTGCGCCAGTTTCCGTTAGCGAGGCGCAGCGAACTTACAGAAATCTGAGCGCCACGGAGACGCGCAAAGCGCGGCGAGTGGGCGCCAACAATCAAAAGATCATCCCCGCTCAGGCCGTCAGCACTTCCTCGGTGATGATGGTGAATTCCACCAGATTGGCGGTGCCGAAAGCTGTGCTGATCGCCGCGTCGGCGGCATCGCGGCCACGCGCCATGGCAATGCGGCCGATGCGCGGAATGTTGTGGCGGGCATCCATCGAATGCCAGGTGCCGCCCAGATAGACTTCGAACCAGGCGCTGAAATCCATCGGGTTGGGATCATAGGGCACGCCGATATCGCCGAGATAGCCGGTGCAATAGCGCGCCGGAATATTCATGCAGCGGCACAGCGTAATAGCAAGATGGGCATAGTCGCGGCATACGCCCACCTGTTCCTGATAGGCATCCCAGGCGGTGCGGTCGGGCCGGGCCAGACCATAATCAAAGCGGATGCGATCATGGGTGTATTGCAGAATGGCCCTGACCAGCGGCCATCCGGCCGGAAGTGTGCCGAACAAAGACCAGGCGATGGCCTGCAACTTCTGGGTCTCGCAATAGCGGCTGCCGAGAAGAAAGACCAAAACCTCGTCGGGCAGTTCCTCGATGGCGTGCTGCCAGGCGCCGATGGGAAGCTGTTCGGGCAGGCCGCTATCGGCGATCAGGAAATTATTCCACAGCGATAGCCGGCCTGCCGGCGCGGTCAGGCGCGTACAGACATTGCCGAATCCATCCGTATAGGTGCGATAGGGGATGATCGGGCTAAGCGTGAATTTTTCCGGTTCGCGCAGATCGGGGCGGCGCTCGGGGCGCACATGCACCATCAGCAGCAGAGGCGTCGGCGCCGTGCATTCGAAGGCAAGCTTGTATCCGGCACGGATCAGCAATTTTCAAACCCCATCGATTGAGACAAATATCCCCCTACGGTTTTGCGCTCGGCGTCCGGTGGACGTTCGGCGGTGACATGCACCTCCACCTCCATGCCCAGAAAATCGCGCGGATTGCCTGCCCATGTGCCCACCAGCGGCGTGGCCTGAATGGGATCGCGCACCACGGCAACACGAATGAGATCGCGATTGCCGACCAGTCCGTTGGTGGGATCGAATTCCGCCCAGCCGCCGCTAGGCAGAAAAACGCGCACCCAGGCATGGGTGTTGCCGCCGCCCAGCCGTTCGCCGGAAAGATTTTCGCGCCGGGGGATATGCAGATATCCCGAGACAAAGCGCGCCGCGAGGCCCAGCGTGCGCACCGCTTCGGTCATCAGCACGGCGAAGTCGCGGCAGGTGCCCCGCCCCAATGCGAGGGTTTCGATCGGCGATTGCGGCGGGCCGCTAGGCCGACTGACATAGGTCAGCTCATCATGGATGGCGTGAGTCATGGCCGCCAGCATGTGCGTGGCGTCGAGCTTTTCCAGATTTTGCAGGAAGCGGCGGCTCCACTTTTCCAAAATCCGGTCTGGGTCGCCATAGCCGCGCAACATGGAACTATAGACATCGGGCAGATCCGTCGGGATGTAGCCAAACGGATAGCTATTCTGGCCGCCGTCCGGCGAGGGCGGATCGTCCAGCGAATCCTCCGGCGTGTGCTCCAGCCGGTTCATGCTTTCGAAGGTGAGTTCCTGCGCCATGACGTCGAAACGCGCCAGACCGATGCAATTGCCGAATACGTCATGGATGTAGCGTACATCGATGGGCGTGGGCGTGATGGTTAGCGAATAGTCCAGCACATGCTGGTCAAAACTTTCGCGCGGCCGCAGCATCATGCGGTGTTCGCCGAATGCGACGGGCCGGGCGTAGCGATATCGCGTCAAATGGCGAACGGTCAGAATGTCCATTACAGGGAGGGTACCGCATTTCTGGGACTGCTCGACAGTTGCGCACACACGGGCCGCATCAGCGTCGTGACGGAAGGTCACACAAACTATAGCGCCCGGCAGCCGCCACGGTTCCTGACCTTTTGCTTTGCAGTGCATGCAGCCGGGCGGATGATATCGCGCCGATCAGGTAACGCCCTGTTCCGATGGAGAATTGCACGGCAATTCGCGTGGGCGCCCGTCCAACCGGTTATTCGGATTGATCGCCAACAGGGCAATGAACCGGGTTTGGCTATTTCGGCAATGCCGCCAGCACGATGGGCGGTTGCCACATACCAAACGGCCAAGTCAGCAGCATCGTCTTGTTCGCGTCGCTCTGCACTTCCCATTTGCCGCAAATCTCCCGGTCAAATTTTCCCGCATGGACGCCATGACAGGAGACCGGGCCGCCATCCAGATTCAGCGCATAGCGGATGTTCAGCGGCGATGCCTTGAGAAAATCGCCCAGCCGATCAAGGGAAAAGAAGGCCTCCTTGGTGGTGCCGAAGACGATCTTGCCGTCCGTATCGATGGCAACAAAGGTTCGGTTGGCCAGCCATTTGCTGCCACGTTGCGCGCCGTTGCGGCCGTCTTTGCCCACCAGAATGGGATAGGACACCATGGCGTTTTCAGCGCCCTTGAATGCCGTCGTCCAGTTCGTTTCGGCCAGATCCACAATTGCGGCGCCGTTTTTCCCGGCAACAAAGGCGCCCTGGTTGGCGGCATATTGTGCCGGGCCCAGAAGGGTCCCATCACTCAGGAAGGGCGTGTCGGGGCGCCCGCTTGGCGCGTAATAGGAGCCGTTGATGACCGCAGCGGCCTGCAAATTTGTCATCCAGTCATGCAGGCTTCTGTGCCCCGTCGGCATGTTGCGGGCGACAAAGCGATATCTGCTCTGATCGAGGCGCGTGAGATAAATGCGGTCAACTTCCTGCGTGCCGGCAACGACCGGCATTTCGGCGACTTCCAGTCCCGGCGCTATCTGCCGCCAACCATATGCGCCCGGCCGCACGGCAGGCGCGCCCTTGGTCAGGACGCGTCGGATAATGGGGGACAGTTTCGGACTGTCCGGGGGCACTTCCGTCCAGGACGACCAGCCGCGACTGCTGACAATGCCGATGATCAGGGGGTATCGGTACAGCGCGGCGCCAAGAGCAAGAATTATACAGAGCGCGGCGCCTGCCAGCCAGCGCCACTTGCCTGAATGCATCATGATCCCCTCGGACTGAAACAGCGACAGAACAAGGGTGGATGTGCAATCCGGCACAACTGAGACCCGATTGGGGCGATTGTTGGATACGTCCGCGCTGCGGCTTTCCGGGTGGCCAAGCCGCGCGAGCATTCTATGATCGGGAGGCCATGACCCGGCCTGACACATTTTTTCGCGCGCGTATCAACAGCTTTCGCCATGCCCTTGCCGGCATAGGATTCCTGCTGAGGACCCAGGCCAACGCCCGACTGCACCTGGCCGCGACAATTGCCATTTGCGCCGCGGGCTGGGCGCTTGCGATCAGTGCCGAAGATTGGCGCTGGATAGTCCTGGCCATTGTTCTGGTTTGGGGTTCCGAAGCTATCAACACCGCCTTCGAGCATCTGTGCGATGTGGTCTCGCCGCAATTCCATGCCTCGGTGCGGCGTGCAAAGGATGTCGCCGCGGGATCGGTTCTGATCTGCGCAATGGGCGCGGCGTGCATCGGCGCCATGGTGTTCGTGCCGTACCTCTTCAAATGAGGCGAAGACTTTCTTACTCTTGCCTCTGGCGTTGCCGGCGTTTCTCTTATTAAGTAGCGGCGCGAAACAGCAACGCGTTTCGACCGGTCCTGCGAGAGCGCAGATCGAACAACAAATGCGAGCGAAGGAGATTAGTATGGCAAAGGCAAAGAAGAAGGCCGCGAAGGCCAAGGCGAAAAAGAAGACGGCGAAGAAGAAGAAAGCCGCCCCCAAGAAAGCCAAGGCAAAGACGGCGAAGAAAGCCGCCGCCAAGAAGAAGCCTGCGAAAAAGAAGGCCGCGAAAAAGGCCGTAGCCAAGAAGGCTGCGCCCAAGGCCAAGAAAAAGGCCGCCAAGCGCAAGAAGAAGGTTGCTGCTGCGGCGCCGGCCCCGATGGAAGGCCTGATGCCGGGCATCATCATCGGCAGCTAGAACAGTAAGATTTGTCGAAGGGGGCGTGATCCGAGGGGGTCGCGCCCCTTTTCTTTTGGGCCGTGACTATGGCCCGGACAGTCCTATCGCGATCTTGAGTGTATCCTGTAAACGCCCGCTGTTAGCGAACGGCCAGTTGCCGCCATAGGCGATGTCATTGATTCGCCAGCCCTGCGCCGTCCGATCAAGCAGTAGCCGGTCGATCCAGCGAACTGGCCTGCCGCTCTTATCGTCATAGATCAGATCAATGTCACATTGGCCGTGCGCGCCATCGGCCTGGCAGGCCCCGATCGAAAAGCCGGTAGCCCCTTCAAACAGCGACGTGAAAATATTGCCCTCCAGCAAAGGTGGGGCGGTTTTGTTCTGCGCCGACCAGCGGGCCTGGGCCGCCATGGCGGCTTGCAGCACCTGTGTCAGCGCCGGCGAAATCAGAGGCCTCAGCCGTGTCATGGTTCCGGCGTCGGGAATGCCCGCCGGCGATGTCGTTGCGATGGCGTACAAGGACGATGCCACGGCCTGCATATCGGTCGCGTCGCCGGCAAGTGCCGGCATAAACCATAGCGTCGCCAGCGCAAGGGCGGTCAGAACTCTCACTCACGCGCCTTCAGCAAATCACGGATGTCCCGCAACAACAGAATGTCTTCCGGGGTGGGCGGCGGGGGCGCGTTCACCGGCGGAGACTTCAGCTTGTTGAGCTGGCGCACGACCAGAAACAGAACCATTGCCACAATCAGGAAATTGATCACCGCATTGACGAACAATCCGTAATTGATGGTGACGGCGCCGGCCTCCTGTGCCTCTTTCAAGGTAAGAAAACTGCCGCCTTTGATGGTCCAGAACAGATTGGAAAAATCCAGCCCGCCCAGCACCGCACCGATGGGCGGCATGATGATGTCCTTGACGACGGAATTGACGATGCCGGAGAAGGACGCGCCCACAATCACACCGACGGCAAGGTCGATGACATTGCCCCGCATGGCAAATTTCTTGAATTCCTCGAACATCGCAACAGCCCTCCAGACAGTCGGCAAAGGCTAATCTGGCTTTTCATCCTCAACAAGCTTGCGTGCCTTCAGGAGGGTGACGCCGGCCCAGCCCAGCGCCCAGCCCGTCACTACGCCCAGCGTATTGGCAACCTCGTCCAGCAGTTCGGCGTCGCGGCCGACCAGACGCTGGATGATTTCGAGCGTGCCGCCGAGCACAATAAGCGCAACAACACCCCAGAGCGCGCGCCGGTCGGCCTTCACCGCAATGGTGGCCATCAGGGACAGACCGAAATAGGCGGTAAAGTGCAGCGCCTTGTCCCAATAGGGGAGGGCTTCCCCGGCGCTCGGAGCCAGCTCGCCCCATATAACGAGCGCCAGTGCCGGCCAGAGCAGCCAGATGTCGATCTGGCGAAACCAGTGAAGCAATTTGCGGTACGGCACGCTCAGCCCTTTTTTTGAAGGCTTCTGTTTAGCGAAATCCGCGCGCAGAACCTAATGCGGTTTTGGAAACAGCAGAATGAAGCTGACCCCAAGGCTGTCGGATTCAATCCGCAAATCTGCATTCAGCTTGTCGGCCAGCAGCCGGATGAGCTTAAAGCCAAGGCCGCCTTGCGTATGGGTATTGAACCCTTCCGGCAGACCGACGCCGTCATCGCTGACCTCAACCAGGATGCGCCCATCCATGGTGCGATTGCAGCCCAGTTCGATCTGTACCGCGATGCCGGTGGGATGGGCGTGTTTAATGGCGTTCAACACCACTTCGCCCACGATCAACGACAATAATTGCGCCTGTTCGCCGGTAACGAAACAGTCGGCGTTGAGATGATGGCGCAGACCGGGCAGCGGCGACAGCGCCAGGGCCGAAATCAGCGCCGACGTATTTGTTATCAGATGGTCGGCCAGCTTTACGGATTGATCCGAATTGCCCGCCAGCCGGCGGTGTACGTCGCCCATGGCGACGACGTTAAGACGCAGCTTGTCGAGCAGCGCCTTAACCTGTTGTTGCGGCAAAAGTTCCGGCCCCCTGGCGACTGCAGAGGCCTCAAGCTGAAGCAGGCTCGCCAGCAAAGCGAGCTGGTTGGCGATACGGTGGTTGGCTTCAGCCAGAAACAGGTCTGCCTCGGGCCTTTGGGGAGGAGCGTTTGTCATTGCGGGATAAGCCAGGACGGTCATGACGACCTCCGATCTGGCGCCACCATGCGCTTGACAAACGCCCATTGCAACACAATTATTTAATGATATCAGTGGGTTATCTTGTAATTGTGCGGTAAAAACGGTTATTGAGCAGAGCTCTTATAATGCGCCGTCTGCTCCTTTTGCGGGCGGGAACCAGAGCCCGTCCCTCCCCGTTATCTTAGGGTGGCCAACTTGTGGCCTTATTAGCAGAATGAGTAAGTCTTGATCATGGATAACGTCATACCTTTTGCAATGCGCCCTGAAAGGATTGGAGAATTCACTATGAGCGATCTGACGCGCGGGGAACGCCTGCAGATCATGTTGACCAAGGAAGAGGTCGAGGCGCTGGATAATTGGCGTTTTTCCAGCCGGATGCCCAGCCGGGCGGCGGCCGTGCGCGAATTGCTGAAGCGCGGATTGAACGCCGAGGGCTTTGCCCTTGCCGACGGCAACACCAAATCCTCGGCGTTCGGGGTGGTTGATTCCGCCAAAACCAGCCCGGACGAAGACGAACCGACAGCCTGCTAATCCCGCCATTTGCCGATTCGTTCGGCTTGCAAAGCCCGAAAATCCCCCTATAAAGCGCCCTCTTTCGGAACCGCCCGGCTGGGCATGCCGTGGCGGTTCGAAATGTCGACCCGCGTGCCTTAGGGCGCGCCCAGAGGAGAACAAAATGCCCAAGATGAAGACCAAATCGGGCGCTAAAAAGCGCTTTAAATTTACTGCGAGCGGCAAGATCAAAAAGGGCCAGGCCGGCAAGCGGCATGGCATGATCAAGCGTTCGAACGAGCAGATCCGCGATTTGCGCGGCACCTCGACCCTTCCCCCGGCCGAAACCCAGCGCATCAAGCGCTGGATGCCGTACGCGTAAGGAGCAAAACACATGTCACGTGCCCCACGCGCCGTACCGAGCCGTCTCCGCCGCAAACGCGTCTTAAAGCAGGCCAAAGGTTTTTACGGCCGCCGCAAGAACACCATCACCTCGGCCAATGCCGCGGTCGACCGTTCGCTGCAGTACAATTACATCGGCCGCAAGCTGAAGAAGCGCAATTTCCGCGCGCTCTGGATCCAGCGCATCAATGCGGCCTGTCGCGAACACGGTCTCACCTACAGCCGATTTATCAGCGGGCTTTTGAAGGCCGGCATTGAGATCGACCGCAAGGTGCTCTCCGATCTGGCCATTCATGAGCCCGCCTCCTTCAAGGCTCTGGTGGATCAGGCGAAGGCGTAGTCTGCTTCCACCGCCTCCTTTCGTCATCGCCCGATTCCCTTGGGCGATGATGGTTCAAAGACGGTCAGTGGAACTCGCGCATGCCAAACACAAAGTCGCTTGAAAAAGATATACTGGACGCCGTGAAAGCGGCGTCCAGCGAAGCGGCTTTGGATGAGGTGCGCGTTGCCGCGCTGGGCAAAAAAGGATCGATCAGCGAACTCCTGAAATCGCTGGGCGGCATGAGCCCGGAGGACCGCAAGACCAATGGCCCGGTGTTCAACGCGCTGCGCGACCGCGTCAGCGATGCGATTGCCGCGCGCAAGGAAGACCTCGCCACTGCCGTGCTGAACGCGCGCCTGGCCACCGAAAAAATGGACGTCACGCTGCCGGTACGGCCTGAAAGCATCGGCAGCGTGCATCCTGTCAGCCAGGTACTGGACGAAATCACCGCGATTTTCGCCGATCTGGGATTTGCCGTGGCCGAAGGCCCGGATGTCGAAACCGACGACAATAATTTCACGCGCCTGAATATTCCGCCCGATCATCCGGCGCGGCAGATGCACGACACCTTTTATCTGTCGCCGCAGGCAGATGGTTCGCAACCGCTGCTGCGCACGCACACCTCGCCGGTGCAGGTCCGCACCATGATAAATCAGGCCCCGCCGATTCGCATTATCGCGCCGGGCCGCACCTATCGCGTCGATTCCGACGCCACCCATTCGCCGATGTTTCATCAGGTTGAAGGTCTGGTGATCGACGAGACCACGCATCTGGGTCATCTGAAATGGACGCTGGAAGAATTCTGCAAGGCGTTCTTCGAAGTGCCCAGCGTCGAGATGCGTCTGCGCCCGTCCTTCTTTCCGTTCACCGAGCCCAGCGTCGAAGTCGATATCCGCTGCGACCGCTCCGGCGGACAGATCAAATTCGGCCAGGGCAATGACTGGCTGGAAATCGCCGGTGCCGGCATGGTCAATCCGCGCGTGCTGGAATTGTGCGGACTGGACAGCGAAAAATATCAGGGCTTTGCCTTTGGCTGCGGCCTGGATCGCCTTGCCATGCTGAAATACGGCATTCCCGATCTGCGCGCGTTTTTCGAATCCGATGTGCGCTGGCTGAGGCATTACGGCTTTTCGGCCTTCGATCTTCCGACGCTCGACGCAGGATTGAGCCGATGAGCGCCGCGACGAAAACCCATAATGGTCATTCCCTGCTTTGTGTTCGGCGCAACGCCGCAAGAAGCAGATGAATTACTGGCGCTGGTGCTTGAAGGGAAAAAGACTGCCACCTGCGGGCCGCTGTTCGAGTATGAGAATGAAGGCGTGCCGGTGCCCAGGCCGGGCGACAGGAGCGTGGCAATGGACAGCACGGGCAAACCGCGCTGCGTCATCGAAGTGACCGAGGTCACGCAAAAGAAGTTCACCGAAGTCGATGCCGCTTTCGCCTATGACGAGGGCGAAGGCGACCGCACGCTGGAAGACTGGCGGCAAATTCACGAAGAGTTCTGCCGCAGGGTCACCGGCTTTTCGCCGGACATGATCTTGGTGTGTGAGCGATCCGTGTGCTGAGCGGTTGTCATGAAATTCACCCTGTCCTGGCTCAAGGATTATCTCGACAGCGACGCCGATGCGCAGGCCATTGCCGATCGCCTCACCGCCATCGGGCTTGAAGTCGAGGCGATTGAAGATCCCGCGGCGCGGCTGAAGGATTTCACCATTGCCGAAATCGTCACCGCCGAAAAGCATCCCAATGCCGACAAGCTGAAATTGTGCAGCGTCAATACCGGCAGCGAAACGCTTCAGATCGTGTGCGGTGCGCCCAATGCGCGCGAAGGTCTGAAGGTGGTGCTGGCCAAGCCCGGCACGGTCATTCCCGCCACCGGCACGGCGCTGAAAATCGGATCGATCCGCGGCGTGGAATCGCGCGGCATGATGTGTTCGGCCGCCGAACTTTTGCTGTCCGACGACTCTGACGGCATTATCGAACTGCCTGCGGAGTCAGAGGTCGGTGCGCCCGCCGCGCCGGCGCTGGGCTTGACCGATCCGGTGATCGACGTATCGCTGACACCCAATCGCGGCGACTGCACGGCGGTGACCGGCATTGCCCGCGATCTGGCCGCCTCCGGTCTTGGCCGGTTGCGCGATCTTTCGGTGCGTCCGGTCCCGGGAAAATTCAAATGCCCGATAGAAGTCGAATTGCGCTTTGCCGAAGAGGCGGCCTCGGCCTGTCCGGTTTTCGCCGGACGTCTGGTGCGCGGCGTCAGGAATGGGCCCAGCCCGAAATGGCTGCAGGACCGGTTGAAGGCGGTGGGCCTGCGGCCGATCTCGGCGCTGGTCGATGTCACCAATCTGATCGCGCTGGATCGCGGTCGCCCGCTGCATGTGTTCGATGCCGATAAATTATCCGGCAATATCCGCGCCCGCCTGGCGCGGGACGGCGAGACGCTGACCGCGCTGGACGGCAAGTCCTATACGCTGGATTCGCAGATGTGCGTCATCGCCGATGATGCGGCGGCACGCGGCATTGCCGGGGTAATGGGCGGCGAAGAGACCGGCTGCACCGAAGAGACCGTCAATGTGTTTATCGAGTCGGCCTATTTCGATCCGGCGCGCACCGCCGCCACCGGCCGCAAGCTGGGCATCCTGTCCGATGCGCGTTACCGCTTTGAGCGCGGCGTCGATCCGGCCTTTGTCCTTCCCGGCCTGGAACTGGCGACCAAGCACATTCTGGAATTTTGCGGCGGCGAGCCGTCGGAAATCGTGGTGGCGGGAACCCCGCCCGATATTTCGCGCGACATCCAGTTCGATCCGGCGCGGGTGCATACGCTGGCCGGACTGAATGTGCCGCGCGGCGAAGTGGTCTCCATCCTGACTCGGCTGGGCTTTGCCTTGCGCGACGGCACGCATCTGACGGTCAAGACGCCAAGCTGGCGCGGCGATGTCACCGGCCCTGCCGATCTGGTGGAAGAAGTGGTGCGCATTCACGGGCTGGATCGCGTGCCCTCGGTGCCGCTGCCGCGCCTGTCCGCCGTGGCGCGCCCGACACTGACCTCGGCCCAGCGCCGCACCCGTACCCTGCGCCGCGTGCTGGCCGCGCGGGGGTTCAACGAAACCATTTCCTATTCCTTCATCGCCCGTGCTCACGCGGCACTGTTCGGGGGCGGCGACGAGGCACGCCAACTGGCCAACCCGATTGCCGCCGATCTGGATGCACTGCGCCCCTGCCTGTTGCCGTCGCTGCTCGCCGCCGCAAACCGCAACATGGCGCGCGGCGCGTCGGAGCTGATGCTGTTCGAAATCGGCGCCCAGTTTCAATCGGGCCTTCCCGAGGCGCAAAGCCTGGTGGCCGCCGGTATCCGCAGCGGGATCGCGGCGCGGCACTGGAACAAATCCACCCATGCCGCCGATGCCTTTGATGTGAAGGCCGATATGCTGGCGGCACTGGAAGGGGCGACTGGCGCGGCGATGAACGCGCCGATCAAGCAGGGCGCGGCCAGCTGGTATCACCCCGGCCGCTCCGGCACGCTGGCGCTGGGCCCCAAGACGCTGGCGATGTTCGGCGAAATCCATCCCGCCATTCTGGCCGCCTTTGACATCAAGGTGCCGGTGGCCGGGTTCGAGATTTTCCTCGACGCCCTTCCTGCCGCCAAGTCCAAGGGACCGGCCCGAACACTGTTCAGTCCGTCGCCCTATCAGGCGATTGAGCGCGATTTCGCCTTTGTGGTGGACGCCGCCACCCCGGCCGACGATGTGGTGCGGGCGGTGAAAAATGCCGAGCGCAATCTGATCGACGC
The DNA here is from genome assembly GCA_963837555.1 of uncultured Alphaproteobacteria bacterium. Taxonomy (GTDB): domain Bacteria; phylum Pseudomonadota; class Alphaproteobacteria; order Micropepsales; family Micropepsaceae; genus Rhizomicrobium. The sequence continues at coordinate 33,067 of CAWINU010000006.1, forward strand.
GGTGTCGGTGTTCGATGTCTATGAAGGCAAGGGCGTGCCCGCGGGCAAGAAATCGCTGGCGGTGTCCGTGCGGCTTGCCCCGCGCGACAAGACCCTGACCGATGCCGAAATCGAGGCAATTGCTGCCAAAATCGTCGCCGCCGTCACCAAGGCGACGGGCGCGACCCTGCGCAGCTAATCAAAAATGCTGCGCAGCATAGGTGCAGCAAAAGTCCGGCCCGCCGGTATAATTGCTGCAGCGACGGCTGCAGCATGGCGCGCAGCATAAACTTCCAATGTGTGGCTGTTTCAGGCCGCCAATAGCTTCGGCACCACGCCGAACTGCTCCGCCAGCCGGGTGAATTCCGCCCTGGCAGCGGCATTCGAAAGCTGATGGCGTTCGGCCAGGATGAATTCATTTTTCAGCGAATGTTCCAGCCCCGTCAGTTCGGTGACGCGCACCTTGTAGCCATGGCTTTCCAGAAACAGACCGCGCAACACATTGGTCAGATGGGCGCCGAATTCGCGGCGCTGAATCGGATGGCGCCATAATTGCCGTTCGGGTTTTTTGGAGGCTTCCAGGGCGCGCGCAATCTCGGCCTGACAGCAGGGCACCAGCGCCACGAATTTGGCGTCATGGGCCAGCGCGAACAATATCGCCTCGTCGGTGGCGGTATCGCAGGCATGCAGCGCGGTGACGATATCGGCCTTGCCGCCGGGCAACCGCGCCGCGGAAATTTTGCCCTCGACAAAATCCATCCGGGCAAAGCCGCTTTCGCTTGCCAGCGCGCGGGATTTTTCGATCAGTTCGGGCCTTGCTTCCACGCCCCAGACGGTGCCGCGCTGGCGGAAGAACAGGTCATAGAGAATAAAACCGAGATAGGATTTGCCCGCGCCCATATCGGCCAGCACCGGATTGTCCCTTGCTGCAAAAATTTGCTGCAGGGCCGGGCGCAGCAAACCGGTCAGATGCAGCACCTGTTTCAGCTTGCGGCGGGAATCGGCATTGAGCGCCCCGTCGCGGGTCAGGATATGCAGCGCCTTGAGCAGCGGCAGCGACTGGCCGGGCCACAGCTCGCCCAATATCTGGTCGGGCGGCGCGGATTTTCGCGGTCCAACCTGTTTTTTGTGCGGTTTTACCATGCTTTTGGGCCCACCATGCCGGGCTGGACGGGACCTGCCCCCGTCGTTATACCCCGGCCCTTCCATGACCGACCTGTCCAAAATCCGCAACTTTTCCATCGTCGCCCATATCGACCATGGCAAATCCACGCTGGCCGACCGCCTGATTCAGTTTTGCGGCGGCCTGACCACGCGCGAAATGAAGGAGCAGGTGCTCGATTCCATGGATATCGAGCGCGAACGCGGCATCACCATCAAGGCCCAGACCGTGCGGCTGACCTACAAGGCCAAGGACGGCGAGAGCTATATCCTCAATCTCATGGACACGCCGGGCCATGTCGACTTCGCCTATGAAGTCAGCCGCTGCCTGGCCGCCTGCGAAGGCGCGTTGCTGGTGGTGGATGCCAGCCAGGGCGTGGAAGCCCAGACGCTGGCCAATGTCTATCAGGCGATCGACGCCAATCTCGAAATCGTGCCGGTGCTGAACAAGATCGATCTGCCCGCCGCCGAGCCCGACGCGCGTCAGAACCCAGATCGAAGATGTCATCGGGATCGATGCCAGCGAGGCAGTGGAGATTTCCGCCAAGACGGGCCTCAACATCCAGGGCGTGCTGGAGGCGGTGGTGACGCGCCTGCCGCCGCCCAAGGGCGACATCACCGCGCCGCTCAAGGCGCTGCTGGTCGATAGCTGGTATGACGCCTATCTCGGCGTGGTGGTGCTGGTGCGCATTATCGATGGCGAACTGAAAAAGGGCCAGAAGGTGCGCATGATGGCGGCCGATGCCGTTTATAGCGTCGAGCGCGTCGGCGTGTTCACGCCCAAGCAGGTGACGGTGGACTTGCTGCAGCCCGGCGAAATCGGCTTCATCACCGCCCAAATCAAGCAGGTGGCCGACACCCAGATCGGCGACACCATCACCGACGAACGCAAGGGCACGGCCTCGCCGCTGCCCGGCTTCAAACCGGCGCAACAGGTTGTGTTCTGCGGGCTGTTCCCGGTGGATGCCGCCCAGTTCGACGATTTGCGCGATGCGCTGGGCAAGCTGCATCTCAATGACGCCAGTTTCACTTATGAGACCGAAAGTTCAGCGGCGCTGGGCTTTGGTTTCCGCTGCGGCTTTCTGGGCCTGCTGCATCTGGAAATCGTGCGCGAGCGGCTGGAGCGCGAATTCAATCTCGATCTGATCACCACCGCGCCATCGGTGATTTACAAAATCTATCTGACCAATGGCGACATGATCGAGCTGCACAATCCCGCCGACATGCCCGATGTCATGAATATCGCCCATATCGACGAGCCCTGGATCAAGGCGACGATTTTCGTGCCCGACGATTATCTCGGGTCGGTGCTGAAACTGTGCCAGGACCGGCGCGGCATCCAGGTCGAGCTGACCTATGCCGGTGCGCGCGCCATGCTGATCTATATGCTGCCGCTGAACGAAGTGGTGTTCGATTTCTATGACCGGCTGAAATCGATTTCGCGCGGCTATGCCAGCTTCGATTATCACATCGAGGATTATCGCGAAGGCGATCTGGTGAAAATGTCGATCCTGGTCAATGGCGATCCGGTCGATGCGCTGAGCATGATCGTCAACCGCCAGCGCGCCGAAAGCCGCGGCCGCTCGATGTGCGAAAAGCTGAAAGACCTGATCCCGCGCCACATGTTCGTGATTCCGATCCAGGCGGCGATCGGCGGCAAGATCATTGCCCGCGAAACCATCAGCGCCATGCGCAAGGACGTAACGGCGAAATGCTATGGCGGCGATATTTCCCGCAAGCGCAAGCTCCTCGACAAGCAGAAAGAGGGCAAAAAGAAAATGCGCCAGTTCGGCAAGGTGGACATTCCCCAGGAAGCCTTCATCGCCGCGCTGAAAATGGACAACGACTAGGGTCTATCAGGCCGGTTCTTGCCGCCTTTGGCATGAGAATGCCGTAATTTGCATGTTATGCTTCCCTCATACGCAAGCAGGATGCAGTCAGGATGATCGCAAAACGCGCGCAGGAGCTCAGCAGAACGCTGGCAAGATTCGAGATAATCTAACGATATCAATGATGCGCGCATACCAGGCGGCATTGCCAATACACCCATAGACACACCCACACCCAGACACCAAAAGTATCTAAAGATACTTTTGGTGGCCGCGCCGCAGCGGCCGCGGCGAATGCGCGGAATTTTTCGTCAATTCGCCGCAATTGTCGTAAGAATCATGTGCGCTTCATCGAGGGAAACGCCATGGCCGCAGAGCCCGATAGCCCACTGAATACCGATCCCGTCGCGCGTCAGCGCGCGCTGATCCGTCTGGCCATCGGCGCGGCGCAGGGTCTTGCGCTGTATCTGCTTTATAGCGCCGGTGACGCGCGGGTGTGGCCCGCCACCAATCCCTATCTGTTCCTGCCGCTGGGCATGGTGCTGGTGTTCGTGCCGCTGCTGGTATCGCAGGGCCTTTCGGTCATGCGGCTGAAGACGCTGCTGATCTGGGCGGCCAGCGCCGCCGCGATGCTGGCGATCTTCGGCGCTTATAACCGCTACCGCGCCTGGCTGCCTGATGTTTTTGATGGCGGAACCGGCATCTCCGGCCGCGAATGAACCCGATGGCAGGCGTGCTGATATACGCCGCCGCCGCGCTGTTTATCACCCAGGCGCTGGTTGCTGCCGGCGATGTCGAGAAGAAATGGATTGCGCCCTATACGCGCTATTTCGAGGCCGCCACCAAACAGGCGGTGCAGATTGGCCTGTCGCTGGCCTTTACCGGCGCCTTCTGGCTGGTGCTGTTTCTGGGCGCGGCACTGTTCAAGCTGATTGGGCTGACATTTCTGGACGACCTGATCGGGCATGCCTGGTTCGGCATTCCGGCAACGACGCTGGCCATTGCGATGGCGGTACATATTTCCGATGTGCGCGCCAATATTGTCGATGGTATCCGCGGCATCGCGCTGGCCTTGCTGTCCTGGCTGCTGCCGCTGCTGGCGGTGATGGCGGCGGGCTTTCTGGTGGCGCTGGTTTTCACCGGGCTTGAACCCTTGTGGAACACCCGCAGCGCCGCGTCGATTTTGCTGTTGTCCTGTGCCGCGCTGGTCATCCTGTTGAACGCCGCGTTTCAGGATGGCGATCCGGCGCGCGCCGTTCCGCTGCCGATGACACTGGCCGGATATGTTTGCGGATTTGTGCTGCTGCCCTTTGTCGGCATTGCCGGTTACGCCATCGCGCTGCGCGTGGCGCAATATGGCTGGACCGGCGAACGCATTGTCGCGACAGCGGTGACGCTTGTCGCGCTGACGCTGGCGGCCGGTTATTTTGCTGCCGATATCTTGGCGCTGCGCAAGCACGGCTGGCGATTGATTGTTGAGCGCACCAACATCGCCGCCGCGATTTTGGCGGTGGTGGCGATTGTCTGCCTGTTCACGCCGATTGCCGATCCCATGCGCATTGCGGTGAACAGTCAGGTGGCGCGGCTGGAGCGCGGCGCGGTTGCACCCGAGAAACTTGATTTCAATTGGCTTCGTTATGGCGGCGGGCGTTTTGGCCGTGATGCGCTGACGCGGTTGGCGCAATCTGAAAATGCCGTCATTGCCGGGAATGCCGCCAAGGCGTTGCGGCGCAGAACGCAATTTCCGTCGCTGACGGTGGTGGCGGGCGACGAGATTGCGCAGCAGGTTGTCGTCTATCCCAGGGGCCGCACCTTGCCGGAATCATTACTGAATCAGGACTGGGGCGCAGATGGCGACAAGACTGGCCCGCGCCCTGTTCGTTTCGATGGCGCCGTGGTGCCGCCCTGTCTGTATAGCCGCGCCTTTCAATGCGCCGCCTTTTATATCGAACTGACCGGCGATACCCGCGACGAGCTTCTTTTTGTGTGGGGCGACGAGGATGACTGGAATGCGTCGGTGCTGGGCAGCGCCGAAGACGGTAGCTGGTCGGTGATCGGCACGCTGGACGGGCCGCATTGCAAGGCGGCGCTGGAGGCGTTGCGCGCCGGACAGTTTCATCCGGTGGCGCCGATCCCCTCGCCCTTGATGAGCATCGATGCGGCGGAGACGCGCCTGGATGTTCGGCCTGTGCGCCCCTTGCAGGCTTGCCCCGCCAACTAAGCGTTTGCCCCGCGCGCGCGGGATGCTAGAGGAAGGCCGGTTTTTCGCGGGCTTTCCATGTCCTTTGTTGCCCTGATCGATTACGGCTCCGGCAATTTGCGGTCGGCGGAAAAGGCGCTGGCGCGCGCCGCCGAGGAAGCCGGGACCAGGCAGGAGATCATTGTTACATCCGATGCGGTGGTGGTGGCGGCAGCCGAGCGGATTGTGCTGCCCGGCGTTGGCGCCTTTACCGATTGCATGAAAGGTCTGGCCGCCCTGCCCGGCATGGTGGAGACGTTGAATGAGGCCGTGCGCAAACGCGGCGTGCCGTTTTTGGGGATCTGTGTCGGCATGCAATTGCTGGCGACGGTTGGCCGCGAATTCGGCGACTATCCCGGTCTTGGCTGGATTGACGGCGAAGTGGTTAAGCTGACGCCGTCCGATCCCGATTTGAAAATTCCGCATATGGGCTGGAATGAATTGAAACTCACCCGCCCCCATCCCCTGTTCGACGGAATTGAAGCGGGCGCGCATGCCTATTTCGTCCATTCCTATGGGCTTATACCAACCGCGCCATCCGATATTCTGGCGACGGTGGAGTATGGCGGCCGCATCACCGCCGCAGTGGCGCGGGACAATATCGCGGGCACCCAGTTTCATCCCGAAAAGAGTCAGGCGATGGGCCTTGCCTTGCTCGGCAATTTTTTGCGCTGGAAACCATGATCCTTTTTCCCGCCATTGATCTGAAAGACGGCAAATGCGTGCGCCTTAAAAAGGGCGAGATGGATCAGGCGACCGTCTTTAACGACAGCCCCGCCGATCAGGCGAAGCTTTTTGAATCCGCCGGTTTTCAATGGCTGCATTGCGTCGACCTGAACGGGGCCTTTGCCGGATCCTCGGTCAATGCCGAAGCGGTCAAAGCCATTCGCGCTGCCATCAAGCTGCCAATCCAGCTTGGCGGCGGCATACGCGACATGGCCGGGATTGAAACCTGGCTGAAGGCGGGCATCACCCGCGTCATTCTCGGCACCGTTGCTTTGACAAATGCTGCACTGGTCAGGTCTGCAGCAAAAGCTTTCCCCGGCCAGATTGTGGTGGGGGCCGATGCCAAGGGCGGCATGATTGCCACCGAAGGCTGGGCCGATGTCTCGGACATTCCGGCCGCCGATCTGGTGCGCCGGTTTGAGGACGCCGGCGTCGCGGCGGTGATTTTCACCGACATTGATCGTGACGGTTTATTGGGCGGGGTGAATATTCAGGCAACCGCGGCATTGGCCCGGGCGGTATCGATCCCTGTCATTGCCTCTGGTGGGGTGGCGGGCATGGCCGATATTGAGGGACTGATCGCCGCTCATGAGCCGAATATCCAGGGCGTGGTCATTGGGCGGGCGCTTTATGATGGCCGCATTGACGCCGAACAGGCATTAGCATTGGCGAACAGTGTTAATTCGCTCGCGAGCATTGCAAAATAGTACTTATATTCAAATGGTTGACTCGTTTATGGGCCGCGGCTGAGCCGGCGCGCCAGCTCGTCCAACTGCTCCAGCGTGCGATAATGGATTTTTACGGACCCGCCCTTATCCACACTGTGGGCGATTTCAACTTTTAAGCCCAAGGCATTGGAAATGCTGGATTCAAGGGCGGCTGTGTTGGGGTCTTTGGGTTTTTGTCCACCGGGCTTGGCTTTTGTGTGTGAACGCTGTTCGGCCTGCCGAACATTGAGTTGGGATGCGATAATTTCCTTTGCCCTTGCCTCCGGGTCGGAGACTGTGAGCAGCGTGCGGGCGTGACCAGCCGTCAGCTGGCCGTCGCGCAGCATGGCCTTCACACTCTCAGGCAGGTTGAGCAGGCGCACCGTGTTCGCTACATGCGAGCGGCTTTTGCCGACTTCCTTGGCCACCTGCTCCTGCGTGTATTTGAAGCGGTCCATTAACTCATGATAGGCGGCGGCTTCTTCAACGGCATTGAGGTCGGCGCGCTGGACGTTTTCGATAATGGCCAGTTCGAGCGCTTCGGCGTCCACCATTTCGCGCACGACCACTGGGACTTCGTGCAGCTTCGCCATCTGCGCCGCGCGCCAGCGCCGCTCGCCGGCAACAATCTCATAGCTGTTCGCCTCGCCCTTGAGTGGCCGCACCAGGATCGGCTGCAGCACGCCCTTCTCGCGGATCGACTCGGCCAGGTCGCGCAATTCCTCTTCGCCAAATCTTTTGCGTGGTTGAAATTTTCCGGGACGTAAAAACGCCACCGGCAAATTGCGCTGGCCGGATTTAGCGCTTTCGCCGCCGCGCGCAATTTCACCACGCGTCGGAACCGCTTCGTCGCCAATCAGCGCCGACAGCCCGCGTCCGAGTGCACGGGGACGATGGGTTTCTTCCGGAGACATCAGGCCGCCTTATGCTGCATGCGTTCGCGCTGGATCACTTCGCCGGCCAGCTTGATATAGGCCTGGCTGCCGGGACAGCGCAGGTCATATACCAGCGCGGGCAGGCCATGGCTTGGCGCCTCGCTGATGCGCACATTGCGCGGGATCATGGTGCGATAAACCTTGTCGCCCATATGCTCGCGCACATCGGCGGCGACCTGATCCGACAGCCTGTTGCGGCGATCGAACATGGTCAGCACGATGCCCTGGATTTCGAGGTCGGGATTCAGATTGCTGCGCACCAGCTCAATGGTCTTGAGCAATTGCGACAGGCCTTCCAGCGCAAAAAATTCGCATTGCAACGGCACCATCACCGCGTCGGCAGCCACCATGGCGTTCACAGTGAGAAGCGTCAGCGAGGGCGGGCAATCAATCAGCACATAACTGAATTGCTGCAGGTCATGCTGCGCAGCATTTTCTATGTAGGCGGCAAGCGCTTCTTTCAAAATATGATTGCGATGCGGCCGCTCGATCAGTTCCAGTTCGGCGCCGGACAGATCGACAGTGGAGGGCACAATCGACAGCCGGGGAATTTTGGTGGGCGTAATGGCTTCGGCGATGGTCGCTTCGCCCATCAGCACGTCATAGGTGGTCAGCTTGCGCTCGCCGCGCGGAATGCCCAGGCCGGTGGAGGCATTGCCTTGCGGATCAATGTCGATGACGAGGGTGGGCTCGCCCACGGCGGCCAGGGCGGTACCCAGATTGATAGCGGTCGTGGTTTTACCGACGCCGCCTTTTTGATTGGCGACGACGAGGATCCGGGGCTTTTTCTGGCTCGACATGGAAAAGCGCCTCAATCTCCAAAACGACACCCGACGGATTCGTCAGGCTTTGGTGCTGCTGGACCGCCATATTCCAAGATATATGGGCTTCCGTCAATTCAGATACTACATTTTGACCCTTTAGAAACAGGCCAACCGTATCCTTTCCCCAGAAATGCTGGGCGTATCCCAGCAGTTTTGCAAGGGGGGCAACGGCCCTGGCAGTCACAACATCCACTGGTTTCGCGCCGGAAGCCTCGGCCCGCATGTTCCGGACATCGACCTTGAGATTCATGGCTTTGGCGACCGTCCGAAGAAAATCGCATTTTTTGGCCACGAACTCATAGAGCGTGATCCGAACCCGGTCGCGCAATAGGGCCGCCAGCACCAGCCCGGGGAACCCCGCGCCGGAACCCAAGTCTACCAGGGTTTTGGCGGTTTTGGGGACATAATGGGCCAATTGGGCCGAATCCCAGACATGGCGGCGCCAGACATCGGCCAGCGAGGCATCGGAAACCAGATTGTGGCGGCTATTCCAGTCGCGCAGCAGTTCCACATAGATCGTCAACCGGTCCAATGTTTCACGTGAAACATTTTCGGCCTTGGCAAAGTCGGCGGGTCCAAATTCAGGAGGCACGTTTGAGCCGACCGCGCACGTGCGCCAGAACGAGGGTAAGGGCGGCCGGCGTAATGCCGTCAATCCGGGCAGCCTGGCCCAGCGTGGCCGGGCGCATACGGCCCAGCTTCTGGGCACATTCGGTGGAAAGACCCTGAACCGCGCCATAGTCCAGCTCGGAAGGCAGGTGCATTTCCTCATCCCGGCGGAAGGCGAGGATGTCGGCGTCCTGGCGATCCAGATACCCGGCATATTGGGCATCGATTTCCAGCTGCTCGATCACGGCAGGCGCAAAATCCGCCACTTGCGGCCAGATGCGGGCGAGCAGGGCGAAGTCCACACCCGGCAGGCTGAGCAAATCCAGCGCGGTACGGCGGGTGCCATCCAGCCTGACCATTATACCATGGGTCTGGGCCTGATTGGGGGTCATGTTCAGGGCCAGCATCTGGGCCCGGGCGGCCTGCAATACCGCCATTTTTCCGGCAAAGGCGTCCGCGCGCGCTGATCCAACTAACCCATTGATTTCACCTAGTTTTGTGAGTCTCTGGTCGGCATTATCGGCCCGCAGCGACAGGCGGTATTCGGCCCGGCTGGTGAACATGCGATAGGGCTCGCTGACACCCTTGGTGACCAGGTCGTCGATCATCACCCCGATATAGGCAGTGGCGCGGTCCAGAATGACTGGGCGTGTTGCCCCCGGCGGCGCGGGCGGCATTCCAGCCGGCCATCAGGCCTTGCGCGGCGGCCTCTTCATAGCCGGTGGTGCCGTTGATCTGTCCGGCCAGATAAAGGCCCGGCACGCGCTTGGCTTCCAGCGTCGGCGCCAGCTCGCGCGGATCGACATAGTCATATTCGATGGCATAGCCCGGCCGCTTGATCGCGACATGCTCCAGCCCCGGAATGGTGGCGAGCAGGGCGCGCTGCACGTCTTCGGGCAGGGAGGTCGAAATGCCGTTGGGGTAGATGGTGTCGTCATCCAGCCCTTCCGGTTCCAGAAAGATCTGATGGCTGTCGCGCTGGGCAAAACGCACCACCTTGTCCTCGATGGACGGGCAATAGCGCGGCCCGGTGCTTTCAATCTGGCCGGAATACATCGGCGCGCGGTGCAGATTGGCCCGGATAATCGCATGCGTCGCTTCAGTGGTGCGGGTGATGTGGCAGACCGTTTGCGGTGCAGGCGGCTTGACCGTCATGAACGAAAAGGGCGTGGGCGGGTCATCACCCTGCTGCGCTTCCAGCTGCGCGAAGTCGATGGTCCTGGCATCCAGACGCGGCGGCGTGCCGGTCTTCAATCGGCCCATCGCCAGACCGAAACCATAGAGCGTCTTCGAGAGTCCGATGGATGGCGCGTCGACATTCTTGAAGCCGTTATTGTCGCCGGCGGCGCGACCTGCCGGAATTTTTGTCTCGCCGACATGAATCAGGCCGTTGAGAAACGTACCGGTTGTCAGCACCACGGCCCTGGCGCGCAAGGTGCTGCCGTCACCCAGCACAACACCGCACACACGTCCATCTTCCACAACCAGGTCTTCGGCAGGCGCCGCACGAATGTGCAGATTAGCCTGATTTATAAGGGTTTCCTGCATCGCGCGGCGATAGAGTTTTCTGTCGGCCTGGGCGCGCGGTCCGCGCACCGCCGGACCCTTGCGGCGATTCAAAAGCCGAAACTGAATGCCCGCGGCATCAGCCACGCGTCCCATCACGCCGTCCAGCGCATCGATCTCGCGTACCAGATGTCCCTTGCCGACACCGCCGATCGCCGGATTGCACGACATCTCACCGATGGTCTCGATCTTGTGGGTCAGAAGCAGCGTGTTGGCGCCAAAGCGTGCCGCGGCGCTTGCGGCTTCGCAGCCCGCATGCCCGCCGCCAATGACGATGACATCAAAGTCTTCCATGCGCGCTCAATACGCGGGTGCGCACAGCGGGGCAAGGCACTGATGTTTCACGTGAAACAATCGCCTATTTCCCGATGCAGAAATCCTTGAAGACAATGTCGAGCAGCTCTTCGATATCAACCCGGCCGGTAATCCTGCCAAGCGCGCGCAGCGCTAAGCGCACATCCTCTGCCATCAGTTCCGGCTTGTCGGGTGGCGCCGTCAACGCCCGCGGCCAGCGCGGCTTCAGCTTCCGCCAAGGCGTGGCGGTGGCGCGGGCCGGGTCAGGGCAGGGGCGTCCGCCGGGCCTCCAGCTTTTCCCTGGCCAGCTGCGTCAGCGCCGCCATCAATTCGTCCAGGCCCTCGCCACTCTTCAGCGATAGGCGCAACCCTTCCCGTTCGGCAGGCCAGGGCAGGTCGGCCTTATTCCAAACCACGATGTCAGCCTTGGCGTCCCTTGGTATGCTCGTCTCGGCGGCGCTGCCGTCGAGCAGCAACAGGACCAGATCCGCGCTTTCGGCCCGGGCCAGGGCGCGACGTACGCCTTCCGCCTCTATGGCCTCGCCTGTCTCACGCAAACCGGCGGTATCGGCCACAATCACCGGATACCCGCCCAGATTGAGCCGCGCCTCAATTACATCCCGCGTGGTTCCGGGGAGCTCCGAAACAATGGCGACGTCGCGTTGGGCCAAAGCATTGATTAACGAACTTTTGCCGGCGTTAGGTGGACCGATCACCGTTAAATGCAGGCCCTCGCGCAGCATCTCCCCGCGCCGCGAATCCTTGACATGTATTTGAATTTGTTGTACAATTTTCCCAATGTCGGATTGCGTCGAGGTAAGTGCGGACTCCGGCACTTCATCGTCGGCAAAGTCGATGGCCGCTTCGGCATGAGCGAGCGCCTTGGCCAATTCCGCCCGCCAGCCCTCATATAGCGCCGCCAGGCCCCCGTCATACTGACGAAGCGCCTGACGCGCCTGGGCCGGGGTTTCGGCATCGACCAGATCGGCAATCGCTTCGGCGCGGGTCAGATCAATGCGGCCATTCTCCACCGCCCGGCGCGTGAACTCGCCGGCCTCTGCCGGGCGCAAGCCGCCAACGCGCGACAACACCTCCAGTACGCCCTCGCGAACAGCGCGCCCGCCGTGAATGTGGAATTCGGCGACATCTTCGCCGGTAAAGCTGGCGGGTGCCGCAAACCACAGCAGCAACGCCTGATCCAGGACCGCGCCCTCTTCGTCGTACAAATGGCGCAGCAAAACGCCGCGCTGCCTGGGCACGGCGCCTCTGGTAAGCGCCCGCACGGCATTACCGGCGTTGCCCCCCGACACACGGATCACCGCCACGCCGGCGCGTCCCGGCGCGCTGGCCAGCGCAAAAATCGTATCCGTCGGCATTACTTCGGTTTGCCCGAATCCTTCATGCCTGCCGCCGGACGCCACCGCCCGCGCGCTGTCCCAGAGCATTTTCTGAAACTGTTCAAAGGCGGGGGCCGCCCCCATGGGCAGCCAGGCCTTCAGCATGCCCTCCGGGTCGCCCATGTCCATGGCGGCTTTTGCCCGCGCCTGGAACTCCTTCATCATGTCGTCCTGAACCTTGGTCATGTCCGGAAGCCCCATCATTCGCCGGGCTTCCTCGGGCGTCATGTCGAACTCTATATTTACTTTCATAGCTCGCTCCTTTCGGGCTAAAGGAACTTGACCTGCAAAGGTCAGGAAACGCAACGCCATGCCGCCCCTTGGCCACAGGGGAGCGTGCGGGGACAATCGGAAAACAACAACGCACATGAGTAATCAACTCGCCAACGCGACCAGCCCGTATCTTCTTCTGCACAAGGATAACCCCGTGGACTGGCGGGTCTGGGGCCCGGAGGCCCTGGCCGAAGCCGCAGAACAGAACAAGCCGATCCTGCTCTCCATCGGCTACACGGCCTGCCACTGGTGCCATGTCATGCACCATGAAATCCTTCGCCGATGCCGAAACCGGCGCGGCGATGAATGACGGCTTCATCAACATCAAGGTCGATCGCGAAGAGCGTCCCGACATCGACCAGACTTTATCAGGCCGCCGCCAATATCATGGGACATTCCGGCGGCTGGCCGCTGACGATATTTCTCACGCCCAAAGGCGAGCCCTTCTGGGCGGGCGGCTATTTTCCGAAGGAAGAGCGCTTCGGACAGCCGGCCTTCAAAACAGTCCTGAGCGAAATCACCAAAATCTACAAAGAGCAGGCCTTCACGGTCGAAGAAAATACCAAGCGCATTTCCGAGCAGCTCGGCACCATGTTCAACCGCGACATGCGCGGCCCCTTGGAGGGCCTGCCGCTCGAACAGGTCGCGATCCGCGTGGCTCAGCGGTTCGACATTTTCTATGGCGGCCTGATCGGCGCGCCGAAATTCCCGTCCGTGCAGCAGACCGAATTGCTGTGGCGCGCCTTCCTGCGCAGCGGCAAGCCGCAATTCGTGCAGCTGGTCTCCACCACAATGGACAACATGCTGCTGGGCGGCATCTACGATCATATCGGCGGCGGCTTTGCACGCTACGCCACCGACGAGCGCTGGCTGGTGCCGCACTTCGAAAAAATGCTTTACGACAACGCCATGCTGATCGAGCTGATGACCAGCATGTGGCAATTCAATCGCAATTCGCTATGCGAGCAGCGCATCGCCGAAACCATCAATTGGCTGCTGCGCGAAATGATGTCGGGCGACGCATTCGCCGCCAGCCTGGATGCCGACAGCGAGGGCGAAGAGGGCAAGTTCTACGTCTGGTCCGAGGCGGAAATCGATGCCGCGCTGATGGGCACCTTCGTACAGAAATTCAAGGCGGCCTATAACGTCACGCGCGACGGAAATTTTCAGGGCAAGAATATCCTGCACCGCATCGGCAGCAGCGCGCCCTTTCCGCAATCGGAAGCGGACGAAGCCCTTCTCTCCAGACAGCGCGACCTGTTGCTTGCCGCGCGCGACGGGCGCGTGCGCCCCTTGCGCGACGACAAGGTGCTGGCGGACTGGAACGGCCTTGCCATTGCCGCACTGGGCAATGCGGGCGCGGTGTTCAACCGCAAAGACTGGCTCAATGCCGCGATCAGTGCATTCAATTACATTGAACAGACATTGGGCGATGGCGACCGCCTCTATCACTCGGCGGCGGACGGCAAGCCCGGCGCCAAGGGCTATGCCGACGACTACGCCCACATGGCGCGCGCCGCGCTGGTGCTGTGGGAGGCGACCGGCAACAAGCGCTATCTGGAGCGCGCCAAGGCCTGGACCGCGGCACTCAACACCTATTTCTGGGACGGCAATCAGGGCGGCTATTTCTATACCGCGTCCGATGCCGAACAGTTGATGGTGCGCACGCGCACGCTGGCCGACACGCCCGTGCCTTCCGCCAACGGTGCCATGGTCACGGTCATGCACAAACTGTTCATGGCCACAGGCGAGGCAGAGTATGGCGGCCGCGTCCGTGTGCTGCTGGAAACCTTTGCCGGCGAAGCCGCGCGCAATCCGCTGGGTTGCTGCAGCTTCATCAACGGGTTCGAAGCCGTGCTGACCTCCTGGCAGATCGTGATTATCGGGCCGTCGGACCATCCCAAGACGGAGGAACTGGTCCGCGCGGTGCATGGCCGGGCGATCCCCAGTCGCGTTCTGCTGGTGGTATCTCCGGAAGAGGGGCTGCCTGCGGGCCACCCGGCGGCCGGCAAGACCATGGTCGACGGCCAGCCAACCGCGTATATTTGCCAGCATCTGCAATGTACGGCGCCGATTACCAGCGCCGTCACGCTCAGCCAATCGCTGATCCTGCCGCCAGCGAAGCCGGGTGCGCCTGCGGCCCAGGTGCCGCAGACACAGCTGCAATAAGGCCGACTTGGCGGGTGCTATGGCACCCGCTAACGTCCTTGAAATGGGGAGCACGTATCATGGGTGAAGACGTCCGCATAAAGGGGCCGGATGGCGAGTTCGGCGGCTATCTGGCGACCCCCGCGGTCGGCCGGGGCCCGGCAATCGTCGTCATTCAGGAAATATTTGGCATTAACGCCACCATGCGCGAACTGGCCGATGGCTATGCGGCGCGCGGCTATTTTGCCCTGGCGCCGGACCTGTTCTGGCGGCTGGAGCCTGGCGTGCAACTGTCCGACAAAAAGCCGGAAGACATGCAGCGCGCTTTTGACCTGATGGGGCGGTTCGACAAGGACAAGGGCCTTGTCGACATTCAATCCAGTATCAACCATCTGCGTGCCGTGCCTGACGTCAACGGCAAGGTGGGCGCCGTCGGATACTGCCTGGGCGGCATGCTCGCCTATCTCACAGCGGCCCGCACCAACGCCGATGCCTCTGTCAGCTATTATGGCGTTAATCTGCAGAACATGATGGACGAAGTCGGCAAGATTAAAAAGCCGCTGCTTATGCACGTTGCGGGTAAGGACAAGTTCGTTCCGCCCGACGCCCAGCAGATCATTCTGGCGGGCATCAAAAAGAATCCGCTCATCACCGCCCATGTTTATCCCGACATGGACCATGCCTTTGCCAGGCCAGCTGGTGCGAATTTCGATCCCGCCTGCGCCGAGCTGGCCAACACCCGTACCGAGACGTTCTTCCGCCAGCATTTAAGCTAGTGGTCAAAGCCGTCGTCTTCGGCCGGACCGGCGGCCCTGAAGTTTTGGACATTCAGGACATCGATTTGCCGGCGCCCGCTGCGGGGCAGGCGCGCGTCCGGCACACCGCCATTGGCGTCAATTTCATCGATACCTACTTCCGTAGCGGACTGTATCCCGTGACCCTGCCGTCGCGGCTGGGTCAGGAAGCCGCCGGAATGGTGGAGGCGGTGGGCGAGGGCGTCACAGGCGTGAAGCCCGGCGACCGCGTCGCCTATGCCATGGGCGCCATGGGCTCTTACGCCGAGGCCAGTCTTGTGCCGGCTGCGCGGCTGGTAAAGCTGCCGAACAATGTATCCGACGAGGTCGCCGCTGCCGCGCTGCTCAAGGGCATGACCGCGCAGTATCTGCTCAAGCGTACCTTTGCTGTTCAGCCCGGGCAGACAATCTTGTTTCATGCCGCAGCCGGCGGCGTCGGATTGCTCGCCTGCCAATGGGCCAGACACCTGGGCGCGACTGTCATCGGCACGGTCGGCTCGGACGAAAAGAGAGACCTGGCGCGTGAGGCCGGATGCGCCCATGTGCTGAATGCGCGCAAGGATAATTGGGTTGCGCAGTTGCGCGCGCTGACGGGCGGCGAAGGGGTGCCGGTGGTTTACGATTCCATCGGCAAAGACACGTTCGACCGCTCGCTCGATTGCCTGGCCGTGCGCGGCATGCTGGTCAGTTTCGGGTCGTCTTCGGGGGCGGTGCCGCCCTTTGCGCCGTCCCTATTGGCCAGCAAGGGTTCGCTGTTTCTGACCCGGCCGACCCTGGCGCATTACGCCCGCGACGGCAACGAGCTTCAGGACACGGCGAATGATCTGTTCGACGTAATTGCCAAGGGTGTGGTGAAAATTTCCATCGGCCAGCGTTTCGCAATGACCGATGCAGCGGACGCGCATCGCGCACTGGAATCGCGCGCCACAACCGGCGCGACAATTCTTGTGCCCTGAACGCCTGCTAGGTATTCATGCTTTCGAAGAATTCCGCATTGTTCTTGGACGAACGCAGCTTGTCGGACAGGAACTCGATGGCGTCGATGGTCCCCATGGGCGCCAGAATGCGGCGCAGAACATAGGTTTTCGCCAGGATGCCCTTATCGACCAGCAGCTCGTCCTTGCGGGTGCCCGAACGCAGAATGTCGATGGCCGGGAACACGCGCTTGTCGGCGACCTTGCGGTCCAGAATGATTTCCGAATTGCCGGTGCCCTTGAATTCTTCGAAAATCACTTCGTCCATGCGGCTGCCGGTATCGATCAGCGCCGTGGCGATAATGGTCAGCGAGCCGCCTTCTTCGATATTGCGCGCCGCGCCGAAAAAGCGCTTGGGGCGCTGCAGGGCGTTAGCGTCGACGCCGCCGGTCAGCACCTTGCCCGATGACGGCACAACAGTGTTGTAGGCACGGCCCAGACGGGTGATCGAGTCGAGCAGAATAATGACGTCGCGCTTGTGTTCGACCAGGCGCTTGGCTTTCTCGATCACCATTTCGGCAACCTGAACATGGCGGGTCGCCGGTTCGTCGAAGGTAGAGGAAATCACCTCGCCCTTCACCGTGCGCTGCATGTCGGTGACTTCTTCCGGGCGTTCGTCGATCAGAAGCACGATCAAATAGCATTCGGGGTGATTGGCGGCCATCGCCTTGGCGATGTTCTGCAGAATGACGGTTTTACCGGTGCGCGGCGGCGCGGTAATCAGCGCGCGCTGCCCCATACCCTGCGGCGCCACGATATCGATGACGCGGCCGGTCTTGTCTTTGATGGTGGGGTCGGCCAGCTCCATATTGAGCCAGCGGGTCGGATAAAGCGGCGTCAGGTTATCGAAGTGAACCTTGTGCTTGATCTTTTCCGGGTCCTCGAAATTGATGGTCGAAACTTTCAGCAGCGCGAAGTAACGCTCGCCGTCCTTGGGCGAACGGATCGGGCCTTCCACCGTGTCGCCGGTGCGAAGACCGAAGCGGCGGATCTGCGAGGGCGAAACATAGATGTCGTCCGGACCGGCCAGATAATTGGATTCCGGCGAGCGCAAAAAGCCGAACCCGTCCTGCAGCGTTTCCAATACGCCCTGACCGGTAATTTCCACATTGCGATCGGCCAATTCCTTCAGAATGGCGAACAGCATGTCCTGCTTGCGCATGGACGAAGCATTTTCGATTTCCAATTCCTCGGCAAAGGCCAGGAGATCGGTCGGAGTTTTGGACTTGAGTTCCTGCAGCTTCATGGCCTGCAGGCCTTCTTGAACGGTCATCTGATTACACCTGAAACAGCATTGATGAGGACAACACCAAAAACACTTGGGGGATCTGCCGTTTGTTCCGCAGATGCCGCGTCATGCGACAGCTGCAAGATCATGAACGGAGGTTTGGTTCGCACCGCGCCGACCCTTCGGTCGAAATAGCCGCGCCGATATGGCGGGGCTGTCCTGCTGTGCAAATGGGGATACGGCTTTCTTATAGCGCGATTTTGGGTCCTTGCAAACGGCCAAATTCAGAACGGCCGAACCACAACCAAAATTACAATTGCAATCATTAAAACTGCCGGAATTTCATTCCAGATCCGGTAAACCCGCTGCGGGTAGCGGCGTACATCCCGGGCAAACTCTTTGACCCAGCGGGCATAAAGACCGTGAACGGCCGACAGCCCAATCACCAGCGAGACCTTCACCTGTAGCCAGCCTTCATGCCAGACGAAGGGCTCGGTAAAGGCCAGGGTCAGGCCCAATATCCAGACGGCAATCAAGGACGGATTAATAATCGCCCGCAACAGCTTGCGCTCCATCACCTTGAAGCGCTCGGACTCGGCGGACCCAATTGTCGTCTCGGTATGGTACACGAACAGCCGCGGCAGATAGAGCATCCCCGCCATGAAGGCGATCACTGCAATGATGTGCAGGGCCTTGATCCAGAGAAATATCGAAGACAGAAATTCCATCATAGAGCGTATCCGCAGCGGCCGAACTGGGCTGGGCAAATCCGGCCATCGTCGCAGGTCACGGGGGCCTCACTATCAAGACTGCGGACCACCAGATCGGCAAGGCCCGCAATGAAATCGGTCTTCACGCTGACGGTCGGCACCCGGCGGTAATCGGGCACCCCCACGCCTTCCGCCAGCTTGCGATATTCTATGTCCAGTTCCACCAAGGTTTCGGAATGTTCCGAAACAAAGGCAATGGGCATGACGATCAGGCCCTTGGCGTCCGCCCCGGCCCGCCGGATCTCGGAATCCGTCGCGGGCTCTATCCACTTTAATGGCCCAACACGGCTCTGGTAGCAGACCGACCAATCCAGGCCCGGCCTGTTCACGCCATCCACAATGGCCCGGGCAGTTTGCTCGACCTGCCATGCATAGGGGTCGCCCACATTCACCACCCGTTTTGGCAGCCCATGCGCCGTCAGCAACAGGCGATAAGCCAGTCCCGGCTTACCATCCGCGAAGGCGGCGTTGACCAGATCGACAGCACTTTGCACAAAACCTTTGTTCCAGGGATAGCAGCACACCCGGCTGACCGGCGCCTGCACCCCGGCCACCGCCGACGCGCGACGCCATTCAGTCAACGAGGATTGCGTGGTGGTTGTGGAAAATTGCGGATAGAGCGGCAGCAACACGACGCGGTCCGGCTCCCAGGCAGCAACCTGCGCCGCCGCCTCTTCGCTGAACGGCTTCCAATAGCGCATTGCAATAAAACTTCTGGCGGTAAATCCCCGATTGGCCATTTCGCTTTCCAGGGCGCGGGCCTGCGCCTCGGTCTCCGGCACGATGGGCGAACGCCCGCCGATACGCGCGTAAATTTCTTCCGCGATCGGCGCGCGTTTGGCTGCCACATACCGCGCCAGGGGTTTGCGGATAAAATCAGGCGCACCGATAATAGCGGGATCGGAAAACAAATTGCGCAAAAACGGCTCGACCGCGGCCGGGGCGTCCGGGCCGCCAAGATTAAACAGCACAATCGCGATTTTCACGCCCCGCCTCTGACGCGCGCAATCAATTGTTCGACGTGAGCAAGCGGCGTTTCCTGCAAAATGCCATGTCCCAGATTGAAGATGAAAGGGTTGCCTTTCATTGCGGTCAGAATGTTGTCGATATGTTCGATCAAAGTATCGCCGCCCGCAACCAGCGCCAACGGGTCAAGATTGCCCTGTAGCCCGACATGCGGGCTCAGGACTTTTGCCGCCCATGTCATCGGGACGGCCGTATCAAGGGACAAAATATCGACACCAGTCTGGCGTGCATACAACTCATATCCCGCCAAAGTCGCGGCGCGTGGAAATCCAATAATCTTCGCCTTGGGATATTTTGTGCGTATGTTCGCGACAATCTTCGTCGTTGGCGCAATCACCCAACGCGCAAAGGCCTGCTCCGGCAGGCCCGACGCCCAACTATCGAAGATCTGTACCGCTTCGGCGCCGCTTTCGAGCTGCCGCAACAAATGAAACGATACACAATCCACCAAAAGGTCCAGCAACACATCAAAGCTTTTTGCGTCCCGATAGGCCCAAAGCTTCGCCGCCTTTTGATCGTCCCCACCCTTGCCCGCCGCCAGATAGGTCGCCAGCGTCCAGGGCGCGCCTCCAAAGCCCAGCAATGCGGTACCCTGTGGCAACCCCTGCTTGACCTGCTTCAGCGTCTCATAGGCTGGCGCAAGCGTTTTCTCCCAGACCTCAGGGTCCCTGTTCAGGCCGTCGACACTGTTGATCGCATTCAGGCTCGGGCCTTCCCCTGCCTCGAACGTAACATTCACGCCCAATGCCGACGGCACCACCAGAATATCGGAAAATAAAATTGCGGCGTCAAAGCCGAAGCGCCGTATCGGCTGCAGGGTAACTTCCGCGGCCAGATCGGGCGTCAGGCACATTGTCCAAAACGAGCCTGCTTTCGCCCGCAATTCACGATACTCAGGAAGATAGCGACCAGCCTGTCGCATAAGCCAGATCGGAGGCGGGGTTACGCTATTCTTTTCCAGAACCGCACATATTCTTCCTTCATTACTCAATTAAGACTCCTAATAAGGTGATGAAGTAGATGTAAGGCCTGTGATTTGTGGAAAAGCCCGGGGGTTACTTTTCTCTAGGGCTAAAGTTGAGCAGACTCAAGGAGGCTGACGGGTGACCGATTTTGAACTCATCCCCAATCTATAAAAACTTCTGCACCGACTGCACAATGTGTCTACAAAAGCGCCGTTCATACATACCCTGTTGAGAAAGTGGGGGAGATCCCTGTGAGTGCGGAATTTCATGTTCATCTGGTTTCGGACGCCACCGGCGAAACGCTGAATGCCATCACCCGTGCCGCGCTGGCGCAATTCGAAGGCGTAATCGTACACGAGCATTTTTATGCGCTTGTGCGCAGCAGGCGCCAGCTGGATCGCGCCATGGAACACATCCAGGAAGAACCAGGGTTGGTGTTCTTTACCCTGGTGGATCAGAAATTGCGCGCAGAACTTGTAAAACAATGCGCCGCTCTGTCTCTACCGGCATACGATGTGCTGGAGGTCCCGATTACCGTAATGCGCGAATTTTTGGGCGCTTCGGAGACACACAAACCGGGCGGTCAGCACGAAGTCGATAATCGTTATCTGGACCGCATCGAGGCCTTGAATTTTACCATCCAGCATGACGATGGGCAAAGCCTTGACACTATTGATGAAGCCGAAGTGGTGCTGCTGGGCGCAAGCCGAACATCCAAAACGCCGACTTGTGTGTATTTGGCAATTCGCGGGGTGCGGGCAGCCAATATTCCGCTTGTGCCCGGAATGCCGTTACCGGCGGGTCTGCTTACTGCAACCAAGCCACTCATCGTAGGACTTTGGGCCTCTCCTGACCGGCTGGTGCAAGTAAGACGTAACAGGCTGGCGACAATGGGCGAACAGCGCGATACCAATTATGTCGATCTGGAAAATGTGCGCGCAGAAATTGCAACGACCCGGCAGCTTTATGAAAAGCATGACTGGCCGGCCATCGACGTATCCCGCCGGTCCATTGAAGAAACCGCAGCGGCAATTCTGAATCTGCTGGCAGAGCGTCAGGATATGCGGGCGTGACAAACCTCGTTCTGGCTTCGGCAAGCGTCAGCCGTGCGCGCATGTTAACGGCCGTCGGCGTGCCATTCACAATCGATCCTGCCGACATTGATGAAGGTGGGGCCAAGGCCACTGGAGCGCCGCCCGCGGTCGTCGCCGAAAATCTTGCCGGACAAAAGGCCGTTGCCGTTTCCATGCGCCACCCAGAGGCCTGGGTGCTGGGAGCCGATCAGGTCATGGTATTTGAAGGCGGCCTCGTCAGCAAATGCCGCGATCTGGACGAGGCCAGGGCCTTGCTGATGCGGTTATCGGGACATACCCACGAACTCCTGTCGGCGGCCGCGCTGGCCCAAACGGGCACGGTGGTGTGGCGGGCGCTGGGCCGGGCAAAGTTGCGGGTCCGGACACTTTCCGAAGCCTATATCGACCAATATTTGGCGCGGGAAGGAAAAGCCCTCTTGTCTGGCGTAGGCTGTTACCGCATGGAAGAGCGCGGCGCGCAGCTTTTCGATACGGTTAAGGGCGACTATTTTTCCATTCTGGGGTTGCCCTTGCTGCCAGTTCTGGCGGCGTTGCGCGAACGGGGTATGTTGCAGACATGAAACTGAGCGGTGCGGGAAAATGTGCGGGCGTGATTGGCTGGCCCGTGAGCCAGGCTTTCTCTCCGCGTCTGCACGGCTATTGGTTGGCCGAATACGGTATTGACGGCGCGCTGGTACCGCTGGCGGTGCGGCCGGAGGACTTTTCCACCGTCGTACACGCCATACAGCTGGCCGGTTTCAAAGGCGCCAGTATTACCATGCCGCACAAGGAGGCCGCCTTCGCGCTAGCACACAGCCATGACGATGCGGCTGAAGCCGCAGGCGCCGTGAACCTTCTTGTTTTTCACGAAGACGGAAAAATAGAGGGCCACAACACAGATGCCCACGGCCTTGCCGCCAGCATCATCGAAGCGCTGGGCAATGACGCCCTGCATGGAAAAAGCATTGTCCTTCTGGGCGCCGGCGGCGCGGCGCGCGCAGCCGTAGTTGCGCTCGACGAACTCGGTGCCGGCGAAATTCGTCTCATCAATCGCCATGTTGCCCGCGCAGAAGGCCTGGTTAGCAACCTCTCGCCGCGCGTGCGCACGAAACTTTCCGCCGGCGGCTTTTCGGAGTGGGAAGAAGCCGCCAGTGGCACGGTGTTGCTGGTAAACGCCACCAGTGCCGGCATGAAGAATTTGAACATTCTGGATCTGCCCCTGGACCCGCTCCCTAAGGACGCGGCAGTGTGCGACGTGGTTCACACACCGCTCGAAACCGATTTGCTGAAACGGGCTCGCGCCCGGGGCCACAAAACCATCGATGGCCTTGGCATGCTGATGTATCAGGGCGTACCGCATTTTCAGGCTTTTTTCGGAATCGAGCCCAAGGTCACCGCGCATTTGCGCCAGGTTTTGGAAAAGCAAATCTATGGCGGCTAGGGCTCCGTTATTGATCGGCCTGACCGGCTCGATTGGGATGGGCAAGACCGAAACCGCCAAACTATTCGCCGAGTTGGGTGTTCCGGTCTATGATTCCGATGCTGCTGTGCATCGGCTATACGATGCTGGTGGGGTGGCTGTTCCGCTGATCGACAAGAATTTTCCAGGCACTGTTAAGGACGGCCGCGTCGACCGCGCGGCCTTGCGCACGCAGGTGACCGCTGATAGCGCCGCGCTGGAACGGCTCAACAGCCTGGTACATCCGCTTGTCATTGCCGACCGGGACGCGTTTCTGAAACGGGCCACCGAATTGGGCGCGGATATGGTCGTGTTCGACACGCCGTTGCTGTTCGAGACCGGGGCGCACGAGCAGATGGATGCCGTGGTGGTCGTGACGGCCCCCGCAGAGGTCCAGCGCCAGCGCGTGATCGCGCGGCCCGGCATGACAGACGCGGTGTTCGACAGCCTTGTGCAAAAACAGCTGCCGGATGCAGAAAAGCGTGCAAAAGCCCATTTTGTCGTTGTAACGGACAAGGGTCGGGATCACGCTTTCGATCAGGTAAAGATGATTGTTGCGGCGCTTAAAGGCCGAGGCGGAGCGGAATAATATGCGCGAGATTGTGCTGGACACCGAAACCACCGGCTTCGAACCGTCGGACGGCCATCGCGTCATCGAAATCGGTTGCGTCGAGCTGTTTGACCATTTTCCGACCGGAAAGACGCTGCAATTCTACCTCAACCCCGAACGCGACGTCCCGATTGAATCCCAGCGCGTGCATGGCATCAGCGCCGAGTTCTTGAAGGACAAACCGCTTTTTGCCGCAATTGTAGATGACTTGCTGGAATTTCTCGGCGATGCACCGTTGGTCATCCATAATGCGGGGTTCGACATAAAATTCCTCAACGCGGAATTGACGCGCGTCTCGCGCGAGCCCATTCATATCAGCCGCGCCATCGACACCATCGAAATAGCCAAACGGAAAATTCCCGGTGCGCGTTACTCGCTCGACGAACTCTGCAAACGCTTCAACGTCGATCTGTCGGCGCGCACCAAGCATGGCGCGCTACTGGATGCCGATCTTACCGCGCAGATCTATCTCGAATTGCTTGGCGGACGACAGCAGCGACTGGTGCTGGCGCCGGCCGATGCACGCGCGCCAACCGCTGTCGCCGAAACGCGCGCGTCGCGCTTGCGGCCCGAACCGCTGCCTGCCTTGGCCAGCAAGGACGAGCGCGAAGCACACGCCGCTTTTATTGCCGCAGAGCTTGGCACCGACGCCGTATGGAATTTGGCCGCCGATTAATTCGGCTGGCGGATCTGTCCCTCGGCCAATTTGGCACGGTAGAGCGCACCGAAATCGATCGGCTCGATCATCATGGGCGGCATGCCGCCGTCGCGGACCACATCCGCCACGATGCGGCGGGCGAAGGGGAACAAAATGTGCGGGGCCTCGATCAAAAGCACCTGCTGCACCATTTCTTCAGGCAGATTTTCCAGACGGAACAGTCCGGCATAGACCAGCTCCATGAGAAATACCGGTTTGGTATCGACCGTTGCGTTGGCCCGCAATTTCAGTTCGACCTCGAAATGGTCGTTGTCCACGCGACGGGCCTGAAGATCCACGCCAAAATCCACCTGCGGCCGCTGGCTCAGGGCCCCCGGGGCACCGGGATTTTCGAATGAAAGATCTTTCACATATTGGCCCATGACCTGAACGCGGGGTTGCGCACCCGCATTGTCGCTGCCGTTGGATTCTGGCCCTGCTTCGCCGCTCATAATTGTCTATCCGTAGAAAATGCCCCGCGCGCTACCACGGAACGCGCCGGCCTGACAAGCAGACCCCAAGATCCTTGGTAATTGGGCTCTCTGTGCCCATATTAGATTGCAACGCTGGACCCGGCTTTGCCTGAGGTCTAGGCTAAACATTTCCAGCTAGGTTCCCGTTATGCCGAATTCACCGTTCTTGGACATTCTGATATTCGCCGTTGTGGCAGGCGTAATTTTGTTTCGCCTGTACAGCGTGCTGGGCCGCCGTACCGGCAATGAGCGCCCGCCCCAGGATCGCTACCGGCTGTCCAGTGCACCCCGCAACGCGCCGTCCAACGTTACCTCGCTTGAGGACCATAAAAAGGGCGCGGGCACGCCGCAACCCGCCGACCCCGTTGGGCGCGGGCTGATGGATATTCAGCTGGCAGACCGGGGGTTCGAGCCCGACCATTTTCTGTCGGGAGCCAAGCAGGCCTATGAAATGATCGTTACGGCGTTTGCAGCCGGGGATCGCGCAACGCTGCAGCCGCTTCTCAGCCGCGACGTTTTTGCCACGTTCGATTCCGTAATCCGGGGCCGGGAGGAACGTGGGGAAAAAGTCAGCTTTAACCTTGTCGGCCTGCATGACGTCAGGATTGTCGAAGCCCTGATCAAGGACCGGGTCGCGGAAATCACGGTCAGCTTCGGCGCAAATTATACCTCAGCCGTTATCGGCAACGCGGGGCAAGTTGTTGAAGGCGACAATAGCGATGTACGTGACGTGACGGATGTCTGGACCTTCTGCCGCGACACGCGCACGCGCGATCCGAACTGGAGCCTGGTCGCCACGTCAGGCGATTTGCCCTAGACGCGAATGCGCTCGCCGCTGCCGCTCGGTTTTGCAGTCTTATTCTGCGCCCTGATTATACTCGCGGGCTGCCAGACTGTTGAAAAGCAGCCTCTACCGCCCGCCCCGATGCGCCTTTCCAGAGTTGGATTTTCTGCCCTACCCGGTTGGTCATCTGGGGACCCGGCAGCTGCGCTCGCCGCCTTCCGCCGCTCCTGCAGTCGGATTCTGAGCACCGACCCCGGCAAAAGCATGGCTGGCGCGGGCTACGCCGGCACCGTTGCCGACTGGCAACCGGCATGCCGCGCTGTGCCGCCAAGCGACACCGGCGCGCGCGCTTTTTTTGAAACCAGCTTCCTGCCCTTTGCCGTCAGTGGCGGGGCCGTCCCGGAAGGCCTTTTCACCGGCTATTACGAGCCTGAAATCAGTGCCAGCCGGACGCGCCACGATAAATTTCAAACACCGGTTTACGGGCTGCCGCGCGATCTGATCAGCGTCGATCTGGGCGAATTCCGGCCCGCGCTGAAAGGCGAGCGCATCGCAGGCCGCGTCGAGGGCGGCAGGCTTGTGCCCTATGCCACGCGTGCAGACATCGAAGCCGAAGGGCTACCCCAGGCCCAGCCATTATTCTTCGCCGCGGACCCCGTGGCATTGTTCTTTCTGCAAATTCAGGGCTCAGGCCGGGTGCGGTTCGATGACGGCAGCGTCGCGCGCGTGGCTTATGCCGGGCAAAACGGCCATCCCTACACAGCCATCGGCCGCACACTGATAGCGCAGGGCGCCCTGACACAGGACAAGGTTTCGCTGCAAAGTATTCGCGACTGGCTCAAGGCCAATCCCGATCAGGCCGCTGACGTCATGAATACCAATGCGTCCTACGTGTTTTTCAGGGAATTGCCGGTGGGCGATCCGGCATTGGGCGCTACGGGAAGTGAGGGCGTATCCCTGACACCGCAAGCGAGCCTGGCTGTTGATTTACGCCTGCACCCGTTGGGCGTGCCGTTCTTCCTGGCATCGACCTATCCCGAAACGGGCGATCCGCTGGATATACTGATGATCGCCCAGGACACGGGTGGGGCTATTCGCGGCGCGGTGCGCGGCGACATATTCTGGGGAACGGGCGCACAGGCGGAAAATCTGGCGGGCAAAATGAAGCAAACCGGAAAATTATTTGTCCTACTTCCAGCAAACCTGGCAGCGAAGCTGGGCGATGATTTCGCGTATTCGGTCCCGTGATATGCGCCGACGCCTAATCACTCCCGATGAACGCCAGTTGTTTGAAACAAGCATCGACGCGCCGCATCCGGTAAAGACTGCAAAACCCATAGCAGCGGGAAAGAAAAGAAAGGCGCCTAAGGACAAGCCCGCCGGTAGCGCCGCGCGCGGGATTCAAAGCGGGGACTTGATACCGGAGGCAAAACTCGATCTGCATGGATTGACCCAAAATGCAGCGCACCGCGCTTTGCTCAACTTCTTTCGCCAGACGCAGAAGCGCGATCTGCGCCTGGTCCTGGTGGTCACCGGGAAAGGCGCGCCCAAAGCGCCAGGCGTTTTGAAAAGCCTTGTACCGCGCTGGCTGGCCGAACCGGATTTTGCACCCTTTATTGCCAACATCGCGCCGGCGCAGCGTCGGCACGGCGGAGATGGCGCCATCTATGTCCGGGTGCGCAAAAGCGCGAAGCGCGGATGAAACAGATATTCGACGCCATCCAGGTCAAAACCAACGGTCCGCGGCTTTACGACGTGACGGCGGAGATCGAAAAATTCCTGCGCGGGGGCGGTATTGATAGCGGGCTGTTGACCTGTTTTGTCCGTCACACCTCAGCCTCGCTTGTCATTCAGGAAAATGCCGACCCGGCGGTGCTGCGCGATCTGGAAGATTTCTTTACCCGGCTGGTCAGGCGCGGTCCCGGTCCCTACCGACACAATGACGAAGGTCCCGACGATATGCCCGCCCATATCCGTTCGGCACTTACTCAGACATCGTTATCCATTCCCGTCAGGGACGGAAAATTAATGCTCGGAACCTGGCAGGCGGCGTATCTGTTCGAACACCGCGATGCGCCGCACACGCGCGAGATAGCACTGCATCTTATCGGCGAATAATCAGATCAGGCCAGATTTCGCGGCCAGATCTTTTAGCGAGACTTCCGGCCTGGCGCCGTAATGCGAAATGACTTCCGCCGCGGCCAACGCGCCTATCCTGCCGCTCTGGGCCAACCCCTGATTATGCGTCAGGCCATAGAGAAATCCGGCGGCGAATTGATCGCCTGCGCCCGTAGTGTCGATCACCTTTACGCCGGGCACGGCATCAACCACATGCACCTCGGCGCGGTGGGCGATCACGCAGCCCTTCTCGGAACGCGTAAGCGCGGCAAATCCGGTCCAGGGCCGCATGGCCTGAAACACGTCATCGAATTCTTCCACCTGGAACAGCGCTTTGGCCTCTTCTTCATTGGCGAAAAGAATGTCCAAATCATTGCGCAGCAGCTCGAAAAATTCTTCGCGATAGCGTGCCACGCAAAATGGGTCGGACAGGGTGAAGGCAATTTTTGTACCGGCGCGCTTGGCGGCGGCGATGGCCTTTTTTGAAGCGGCCTTGGCCTCGGGCGCGTCCCACAAATAGCCTTCGATGTAGAGAATTTTTGCCGCCGCGATTTCGTCTTCATTGATATCGGCGGGCGCGAAATCCCGGCAGGCACCCAGATAGGTGTTCATGCTGCGCTGGCCATCCGGCGTGACGGCGATCATGCAGCTGGCGGTCTGCGCGCCGCTGGTCGCTTTGGCGGTGTTATAATGCACGCCAAGTCGGGTCATACTGTCGGCGAAAACGCCGCCCAGCCTGTCCTGCTTGACCCGCCCCGCAAAAACGCCCTTGGCGCCAAGTGAGGCCAGGCCTGCCATGGTATTGGCGGCCGAGCCGCCCGCAATTTCGTGCGGATCGGCCAACGCCGCGTGCAGCTGGCTGGCGCGCGCCTCGTCAATCAGGGTCATGACGCCCTTGGTGATGTTGTGCGCGGCAAGAAAGGCGTCATCCACGGGCGCAATGACGTCCACAATGGCGCTGCCCAACCCAATCACATCATAAACTTTGTTCATTTGCCCTCACCGCGTTTAGTTGGCAGTTAATCGACCGCGTCTCTGTCCGCAAGCCCTTCCTTTTCATTGTCCTTACGGTTCCACATACTGCTTTACATGATCCGGTTTGCCGCCCTCGCCAGCTTTCCACTCCTGCTGGCCGCCTGTTCGTCGCCCGCGCCACTGCCCGCGCCTGCGTCCAGCGTGGCCCTGCCTCCGGCGCCACCCAAGGGCGAGCCCGCAGGAATTACCGGCATGTCAGCGGCACGCTTGCGCGTGGCATTTGGCAGTCCGGCCTTTGTGCGAAAGGACAATGATATGGAGATCTGGCGCTATGACGGGCCTTCCTGTCGCGCCTTTTTCTTCCTGTACACACAGGGGCCCGGGCAGATTGTCCGGCATGTGGAAACGCTGCCGCGCGGCAGCAATATTGCGGCCGATGCTAATTGCCTTGCCGCTTTGCGCGCGAAGGCGAGCGTGCCGGCGTCTTAACGGCCGGGCTCTCCCTTGTTTTTTCGGAATAGTGACAAACATCCGCCACCGGACACACCGGACAATGCGGCTTGCGCGCCACGCAGATATATCGCCCGTGCAGGATCAGCCAATGATGGGCATGCAGGCGATATTCCTCGGGCACCCGTTTCAGCAGACTTAATTCGACCTGCAGAACGTCCTTGCCCGGCGCGAGGCCGGTGCGATTGGAGACGCGGAAGATGTGTGTGTCCACGGCCATGGTGTTTTCGCCAAAGGCAACATTCAGAACCACATTGGCGGTCTTGCGCCCGACGCCGGGAAGGCTTTCCAATTCTTCGCGCGTGCGCGGAATCCCGCCGCCGAATTTTTCAATCAGAATATTGGATAGCGCGATGACATTTTTCGCTTTGGTCCGGTAGAGGCCGATTGTCTTTATGATATTCGCCAATCTCTCTTCGCCCAGCGCCACAATTTTTTCCGGCGTATCGGCAATGGCGAATAACGGACCGGTGGCGCGATTAACGCCTTTGTCCGTGGCCTGTGCCGACAACACGACGGCGACCAGCAGCGTAAACGGGGTGGAGTAGACAAGTTCAGTTTTCGGCGCGGGATCGCGCGCCTTGAGCCGAGAAAAAAAGACTTCGATTTCTTCTTTGGAAAGCGGGCGGGTCATGAGCATTCTCGGATTGTTCGCATCCTGCCACGAAACCGCCTTATTCACATAAGGAAACCGGACGGAACGAACTTATGCAGGACTCGTTACTGGTTCATAGCGAATTTCAGGAGGCAGACATGTTAAGAACTTCAACCATTGGAGCCGTAGTTGTTGCGGCCCTCGCGCTTGCGGGTTGCGGCACCACGCCAGGTGAACGCGCTTTGTCGGGCGGATTGATCGGCGCCGGAGCAGGCGCGGCAGTCGGTGCGGTAACCGGAAATCCCGCCGCAGGGGCCGCTATCGGTGGCGCTGCCGGGGCCATTGGCGGTGCCGCGACCGATCCTTGCGACGTCAACCTCGATCGTAATAGCGAGGAATATCGTCGCCGCTGCGGAAGCCGCTAAACCGATCTGAAGGCGGCCTGCATATAGTGTGGGCCGCCTTCATCTCAGAAGTTGCGCTCGGCTGGTTTTGCTTTCATGCTTTGCGACATGCATTCGTCCGAACCCGTTCTGGATCGCATATTAAGGCCCAGCCCGCCCATGCCGCCCCGGGCGCTGTTCATCATTCTTATGATTGTTGCGGCAGTAAATCTTTTGTTCGCGGGATACTTCATTTCGCGGGGCGCCTGGCCGGTCATGCCGTTCATGGGCGCGGACGTGCTTCTTCTGGCCTGGGCATTTCATGCCAGCGTCAAGGCTTCAAGGCGCGAGGAACAGGTGACTCTGACGTCCGACCTGTTGCGCGTAGTGCGTCGCGCACCGGGCCAGCGCGCCGGCGAATATCGGCTCAATCCTTATTGGGTGCGCGTGCAGATGGACGAGGCGCCCGAACATGCGCGGGAATTTCACGGCGATACGGCGCAGGTCAGCAATCTCACCTTATGGAGTCATGGCAAGGGACTGACAGTGGGCGGATTTCTTTCGCCGATGGCGCGGGCACAGTTCGGTATGGAATTAAGGAGCGCGCTCGCAAGGCTGCGCGAATTTCGCTAAAGCCCCAGCACATCCGCCATGGAATAAAGCCCGGGCTTTTTATCCTGTCCCCAGCAAGCCGCGGTTACAGCACCGCGCGCAAAAATCGCGCGGTCTTCGGCGATGTGCGAAAGCACAATTCTTTCCTGTGGTCCCGCCAGAATAACCTGGTGGTCTCCCACCACCGTGCCGCCACGCAATGAGGCAAACCCGATAGCGCCTTCCGGGCGCGCGCCGGTATTACCGTCGCGGGCGCGCACGGCGTTGTCCGCGAGCGACACATTGCGC
Organism: uncultured Alphaproteobacteria bacterium; assembly: GCA_963837555.1. Classification (GTDB taxonomy): domain Bacteria; phylum Pseudomonadota; class Alphaproteobacteria; order Micropepsales; family Micropepsaceae; genus Rhizomicrobium. Next base: position 64,088 of record CAWINU010000006.1, read on the forward strand.
CCCTCGACCGCGGCTTCACCCAACAGCAGCGCTGTGCCCGAGGGCGAGTCCACTTTGGCACGATGATGCATTTCGACAATTTCGATGTCATATCCGGGCAGCGCCCTCGCGGCCTGCTTTACCAGGGCCGCAAGCGCCGTGACGCCCAAACTCATATTGCCGGACTTGACGATGACGGCATGACGCGCCGCCGCGCGGATTTTTTCCTCATCCGCGCTGGAAAACCCCGTGGTGCCGATCACATGGGTAATCCGCGCCTGTGCGGCCAGGGCCGCAAGGCCGACAGAAACTTCGGGCACTGTGAAATCGATCAACGCCTGGGCGTCAGCCAGAACCGGAAGCGCATCCGCCGTGAGATTGATCCCGATTGGCGCAAGGCCTGCAAGCGTGCCGCCATCTTCGCCAAGATGCGGATGGCCAGGCGCTTCCAGGCATCCCGCCAGTTCGCATCCGGCCGTCTCCGCAATTGTGCGGATCAGGGTGCGGCCCATGCGGCCGCTGGCGCCGGCCACGACTATGCGAATGGTATTCATACAGCGGCCTTAAAGGGAAAATCCGAACCCCGCAATGATGGCCTTTCACGGCCATATTTTAAAGAGGGGCGGACTAGACCTTGGTGTCGATGCCCGCGGACGGCTCCTTACGGGCAACCGTCACCATAGAGGGGCGCAGCAGCCGGTCGCCGATTTTATAGCCCAGCTGTACGACATCGACGATGGAGCCGCCCGGCCTGCCCTCCGCCGGCACCTCCGCGATGGCCTGATGGAAATTTGGATCGAATTTGCCGTCGCTGGTGTCGATCGGCGTAATACCGTGGCGCTCAAGCGTCGCCAGTAATTGCCGCTCGGTTGCCTCCACGCCGTCTACAACGGCCTTGACCTGTGTATCGGCGGCATCGCGTATCGGCTGCGGCAGAGCAGCCAGCGCGCGGGCAAAATTGTCCGCAATGCCGACCATGTCGCGGGCGAATTTTGTCACGCCATATTGAGAGGCCTCCGTCTTTTCGCGCTCGGCGCGACGACGCAGATTCTCGGTTTCCGCCAAGGCCCGCAACAGCCGGTCTTTCAGATCGGCATTTTCCGCATTCAGCGCCGCGATGACATTCTCAGGCGGAATGGGCTGGCCGTCGGCATCGGTCGGTAAGGTGTCAAATTCATCAGTCATGTGCTTGTCCTAACGCATCAGGCGAGTAACCGGCCAATCACTTTCGCGGTGTGATCAACCATGGGAATTATCCGGGCATAGTTCAGGCGTGTCGGGCCGATTACGCCGATTACGCCAACAACCTTACCCGATGTATTGGCATAGGGCGCGGCGATAATGGAAGATCCGGACAGGCTGAACAGCCTGTTTTCCGATCCGATAAATATCCGCACGCCATCGCCGTCCTTGGCCAACTCCAGGAGCCGGATCAGATCATTCTTGCGTTCGATATCGTCGAACAGGTTCCTGACGCGTTCGATGTCGGCTTGCGCTTCGACGGTATCAAGCAGATGAGACGTGCCGCGGACAATCAGAACCTTATCCTCCGCCACGGCGTCTTTGGGCGCGGCCAGCGTGGCCAAACCTTCCGCCACTATCTTTGCGGTCAGGGCATCCAGCTCGGCGCGCTCTGAATCCAGTTCGCCGAGAATTTCGCGACGTGCTGCCTCCAGGGTTTTGCCGCGCAACCTGGCGCTGAGGTAATTGGAGGCTTCGGCCAGCGCCGAAACCGGCAGACCCAACGGCGTGTCGATGATGCGGTTTTCCACCTGACCGTCTTCGCCGACCATCACCACCAGGGCCTTGGACGGCGCAACGGCGACGAACTCGACATGCTTCAGAACGGAATCCTGCTTGCCGGCGACAACCAGCCCGGCGCAACGCGACAGACCGGAAAGAAGGCTGGTCGCCTGGGTCAGCATATCCTCAACGCCGCGACCCGAACCGCTCATGCGCGCTTCGATCGCGATGCGCTCGTCCGGCTCCAGCTCGCCGATTTCCAGCATGCCATCCACGAACAGCCGCAATCCCTTTTCGGTCGGTACGCGGCCGGCGCTGGTGTGGGGAGCGTAGAGCAGCCCCACGGCCTCCAGATCGGCCATGATGTTGCGAATCGAGGCCGGCGACAGGGCGCTGGGCAGGCGCTGGGACAAAGTGCGCGACCCCACCGGCTCCCCGGAGGCGATAAAAGCCTCCACCAAATGCCGGAATATTTCCCGCGGGCGCTCGCCCAGAGCGGCATTTAAGGCTTGGTGAGATGGCGTGTCCACAATCTAAGCCTTTGAAGTTACAGTAATAAAATGCCAGACACGGGCACGATTTGCGCTTTGCTTGGTCATGCCGGTAGGTAGCGGCGCAAACCACAAACTTCAAGGGAATTAGACATGCGCCCGTCCAAACGACAGCCTGACCAGATGCGCAGCGTAAGCCTCGCCACCGGCGTTACCAAACACGCCGAGGGTTCCTGTCTGGTCAAATTCGGCGACACGCATGTGCTGGTAACCGCGAGCCTGGAAGAGACCGCGCCCAGCTTTCTGCGCGGCACGGGCAAGGGTTGGGTCACAGCCGAATACGGAATGCTGCCGCGTTCCACCCATGACCGCATGCGGCGCGAAGCGGCGGCGGGAAAGCAGTCCGGCCGCACCCAGGAAATTCAGCGGCTGGTTGGTCGCAGCCTCAGGGCGATAACCGATATGACGGCACTGGGTGAACGCCAGATTGTGATCGACTGCGATGTACTTCAAGCCGATGGCGGAACGCGCACAGCGGCAATCACCGGCGGTTATCTGGCTTTGGCCGAATGCGTGAAATTCATGCAGCGTACCGGTATGGCGACCAAACCGGTGCTGAAGGACCATGTCGCGGCCGTGTCGTGCGGAATCGTAAAAGGCGTTCCGGTTCTCGATCTGGATTACGACGAGGACTCCACCGCCGAGACCGACGCAAATTTTGTGCTCACCGGTTCTGGCGGCCTTGTCGAAATCCAGGGCACGGCGGAGGGCGCACCCTTCAGCGAAGCGGAATTGGTCCAATTGTTGCGGCTGGCGCGCAAAGGTATTGGCGAACTGGTCGAACTCCAAAAGGCGGCGCTGGGATGAAACTGCAGCCGGGCACGCCGCTTGTTCTGGCGAGCCATAACAAGGGCAAGCTTGCCGAAATCCGCGATTTGCTGGCGCCGTTTGGCCTCAATGTAATAGGCGCGGGCGAAATTGGCCTGCCGGAGCCGGAGGAAACCGGCAAAAGTTTTGCCGCCAACGCGGAATTGAAAGCCCGCGCTGCCGCCAATGCGTCCGGCAAGCTGGCGCTGTCCGACAACTCAGGTCTGGCGGTGACGGCGCTCGACGGCGCGCCCGGGATCTATTCGGCGCGTTGGGCAGGCGAGAGCAAGGACTTTTCCGCCGCCATGGCGCGCATCGAACGCGAACTGAAAGACCGGAGCGCGACCGACTATTCGGCAAAATTTGTTTGCGCGCTGGCATTGGCGGCGCCGCACGGGGAAACCGGAATTTATCAGGGCGAGGTGCGCGGGCATCTGGTATTTCCGCCGCGCGGAAAAAACGGCTTCGGCTACGATCCGATTTTCGTCGCCGACGGCATGGACAAGACATTCGGAGAAATCGAACCGGCCGCCAAGCATGCCATGAGCCATCGCGCGCGCGCCTTTGAAAAACTTAAAAAGGCGCTGGCGTGAGCTTTGGCATTTATGTGCATTGGCCGTTCTGCGCTGCCAAATGTCCCTATTGCGATTTCAACAGCCATGTCCGCGTCGCAGTGGACGAAGAAGGCTGGGTGGACGGAATTTTGTCCGAACTCGATTGGAACGCGCGCCAACAGGGCAATGATCGCCCGGTGGTGGAAACTGTTTTCTTTGGCGGCGGCACGCCATCGCTGATGAGCGGCGCCAGCACCGGCCGCATACTGGACAAAATTGCCCGCAACTGGCGCATGGCCACTGACGTGGAAATCACGCTGGAAGCCAATCCGGCCAGCGTGGAGGCGGCGCGATTTGCCGATTACCGCACAGCTGGCGTCAATCGCGTCTCGCTGGGCGTACAGGCGCTGAACGACAAAGACCTGAAAACATTGGGCCGCCTGCACGATGCGGCCGAGGCAAAAGCCGCGCTGGCGACGGCGATGAAAATCTTTTCGCGAGTGTCGCTGGATCTAATTTATGCGCGGCCCGATCAATCCGTGGAGGAATGGCGCGCCGAATTACGTGAGGCCCTGTCGTTCGGCACCGGCCATCTTTCCCTGTATCAGCTCACCATCGAACCAGGGACAGCCTATGCCGTGTTGTACAAGTCCGGCGCCCTTCACATTCCAGACGACGATCTTGCTGTCGCGCTCTATGAGGAAACGCAGGAAATGACCGAGGCGGCGGGTCTGCCCGCCTACGAAATTTCCAACCATGCGTGCGCCGGCCAGGAAGCGCGGCACAATCTTTTATACTGGCACTATGGCGAATATGCCGGGGTAGGCCCGGGGGCGCATGGGCGCCTGATGCTGGATGGCAGTCGCATTGCAACGGCGGCCGAGAAGCTTCCCGAGCGTTGGCGAAAAAATGTTCTGGAGCATGGCCACGGCCTGGCGGAACGAAACGCAATCGAAAACGATGACGCCGCGCGGGAACACATTCTCATGAATCTGCGGCTGCGCGCCGGAATCGATCTGGATGACTACCGCGCGCGGTGGGGTGCTGCACCGTCAATGGAAAAAATTTCCACCCTGGCGGAGCAAGGTCTTGTCACGCTGGAAGGCGCACATTTGTCGGCAACGCCAAAGGGGCGGCTTGTTCTCAACAGCGTAATTGCCGCGCTCGTCTAGGAGCCGGGCCGCACAAAAGTCGTCGGCGCCGGGCTGACCACCGAAAAGCCGGTGTCGTTGATTTGCAGCACGGCAAGGCCACGCTCTGATGTTCCGTCCGGCAGCAGGCGGAATATGCCGTCAATGCCGACAAATCCGTTGGGGTCGGTCAGCGCAGCAGGCGTAAAGCGATGATAGGGCTCCCCACCCGACAGCAATGCCACCAGAGCCATGGCATCATAAGACAGGGTCGCCAGCCGCGGCGGCTGTGCACCGAACGAGGCTCGATACTTAGCGTCGAACGCGTCGTCGGCGTTTGGCTCGGGCGCGGCAAACCAGCCGCCGGTCAATGCCGGCTCGCTCTGCAGTGACGTGTCGTCCCATAACCCCGTGCCCAGCAGCCTTACCGGGCGGCGTTCCAGGCCGTTGAAAACAAGTGTCGGCGCAACGGTGCGCAGCACCGCACCGCCCTGCGGAACAAAAATCGCATCGGCAGGTTGCCCCGCAACAACCGAGGCGGGTTCCGATGCCGTGCTGGCATCCGGCGTAAACCGTTCCATCAGACTAATCGTGCCACCAGCCTCGGTTACCGATTGCCGGAATGCGTCAGCAGTCAGATCGCCATAGGCACCCTGCGGGATGAGCCCGGCAAAATTCCTGATACCTTGCTGCGCAGCAAAGCCAATCACGCGGCGGACCTCTACCTGCGGCAAAAAGCTGAGCAGATAGGTGCCTTGACCAGCCACGCTTCTGTCGGTGGAAAAGGCCAGGACCGGGACCGCGCGGTCCCGGGCCAGCGGCGCCACGGCGGCGACCGAAGCTCCAAACAATGGCCCCAGAAGAATTTCCGCGCCCTGGTTGAGCAGGCGCGTTGCGGCCGCAGCGGCATCGCCGGGGCCGGCACCTTCATCGGCGCTGATCAGGATGATGTTGGGGTTTTTGCCGTCAAACAGCGCCATTTGGGCAGCTTTCAGCATGGACTGGGCAAGCTGGCGCGTGGCCGGATTGGGGTTGGACAGAGGAAGAATAATGCCCACGCGAACGGGCGTTATCCCGGCTGGGGTGTCAGGCAGCCGCAGGAACTCGGCGCGGTCCGAATTGGTGGGATTGTTCGCCACCGGGGCCGGCGGCGCAACCACAACCAGCGGCGGTGGCGGCGGTGCAGCGGGCCTTGAGGTGCAGGCGCTCAGCGCTATCGCCAAGGCGCCGACAATGGCACAAAGGCGCCGAAAGACGGGCTGATTGGGCCGGGATGAAACGGACATCAAAAACTCCTGCGCCGGGCAACAGTAAGCCCTTGAGAGCGCGGCCACAATTGGCCGAAGCGGCGGAATTGCCTGCCGGTCTTTACGTCACGGCGACGCCCATAGGCAATGCCCAAGACATCACGTTGCGTGCGCTAAAATTGCTGTCCGAATGCGATATTATTGCGGCAGAGGATACGCGGGTGACGGCCAAGCTTTTGGCGCTGCACGGCATATCAAAGCCCATGACGGCCTATAACGACCATAATGGCGAGCGCGAGCGCCCCAAATTGCTCAGACGTGTCGAAGGCGGCGCGCGCGTGGCGCTGGTCAGCGATGCCGGCACCCCATTGGTGAGCGATCCCGGCTACAAGCTGGTGCGCGACGCCGTTGCGGCTGGCCTGAAGGTGGAGGCTTTGCCCGGGCCATCTTCAGTTTTGTGTGCCCTGGCCTTGGCCGGCTTGCCCAGCGACCGCTTCATGTTCGCCGGATTTTTGCCCCCCAGAACCGGTGAACGTCAAAATGTGCTGGGAACGCTTAAAACAATCAGCGCCACGCTGGTGTTCTTTGAATCCGCCCAGCGGCTGGACGACAGTCTTGCCGATCTGGCTGCGGTTCTGGGCCCGCGCCCGGCCGCGGTGGCGCGCGAATTGACCAAGCTTTTCGAGGAAGTCAGGCGAAGCGACCTGGCAACGCTTGCTGCGCAGCATGAAAAAAATGCTGCGGCCAAAGGCGAGGTGACGATCGTGGTTGGGCCGCCACTGGAAACCGAGACGGATTTCGCCGCCCTGGATGATGCGCTGCGCCAGGCGCTTGCCTTTATGCCGGTGCGGGCCGCCGTTGACATGTTCGCCGGACTGGTCGAGGCGCCACGCCGGCAGATTTACGAACATGCCCTGCGGATCAAGGACGAATGAAGCGCCGGCGCGCGGAAAAGCGGGGGCGCCGCAGCGAAACCATCGCCGCGCTGCTGCTCATACTGAAGGGTTATCGCATTATCGGGACGCGCATAAAAACCCATGCTGGCGAAATCGATCTGATTGCCCAAAGCCTGTTCGGCCCGCTTTGCTTTATCGAGGTCAAGGCGCGTTCAGACGAACGCGTAGCAGCAGAGGCAGTGGGGCCGCAGCAAAAACAGCGTATTATGCGCGCCGCCGCGCTTTATGTCGCTACCCGGCCGCACCTTGCCAATCGGCCCCGGCGCTACGATATCATGACGGTTGCCCCGTTTCCCCGCCATTACCGCGACGCCTGGCGCGCCGATTGACAGGGCCCTATCGCCGGGCAGGATGCCCGGCCCGGAGAGATTATGCCCCTGACCGTTGCCATTCAGATGGACCCGATCGACAAGATCGATATCGGGGGCGATTCGACTTTCGCGCTGGCGCTGGAGGCGCAGGCGCGCGGCCATGGTCTTCTTTACTATGGGCCGCGCGACCTCACCTTCCGGGACGGTCGTGTCACGGCCCGGGCGCAGGCCCTGAATGTTCGGGCTGTGAGGGGCGATCATTACGCACTCGGCCCTGCCTCAGTCTACGACTTGTCCAGTGCCGACGTTATTTTGATGCGGCAGGACCCGCCCTTCGACATGGCCTATATTACCGCCACCCATGTTCTGGAGCGGCTGCATCCCAGGACGCTGGTGGTCAACGACCCGGCCCATGTGCGCAACGCGCCCGAAAAAATCTTTGTGACCCTGTTCAAGGACTTGATGCCGCCGACGCTGATTACCTCGGACAAGAACGAGATTGCGGAATTTCGTGCCGAGCACAAAGACGTCATTGTCAAGCCGCTCTACGGCAATGGCGGCGCGGGCGTATTCCGGATCAAGCCCGACGATGAAAATCTCGGCGCGCTTCTGGAAATGTTCACGCAATTCTATCGCGAGCCTGTGATCGTGCAGCGCTATCTTCCCGAGGTGCGCCAGGGAGATAAACGCATCATTCTCGTAGATGGAGAATTCGCGGGCGCCATCAATCGCGTTCCTGCCGCAGGCGAGTCCCGCTCAAATATGCATGTGGGCGGCAGGCCCGAGGCCACGACGCTTTCGGCGCGCGAGAAGGAAATCTGTGCCGCGCTGGGCCCTGAACTCAAGGCGCGCGGTCTTATATTCACCGGTATCGATGTGATCGGAGATTGCCTTACCGAGATCAATGTCACCTCTCCCACGGGAATCTGGGAAGTGAGGCGTTTTGGGGGCGCGAATATCGCCGGACTTATCTGGGATGCCATAGAACGCCGCCGAAAGGAGCCGCGCTGATGTTAACAATCCGCAGGTCGCACGAACGCGGTGGTGTCAGCATAAGCTGGCTCGATTCCAAGCACACATTTTCGTTTGGCGAGTATCACGATCCCGGATTTATGGGCTTTGGGGCCTTGCGCGTAATCAATGAAGACATGGTGTCAGGCGGCGGCGGGTTTCCGCCTCACGGGCACCGTGACATGGAAATCGTCACCTATGTGCTGGAAGGCGCGCTGCAGCACGAAGATTCCATCGGCAGCAAGGGCATAATCCGCCCCGGGGAAATCCAGCGCATGAGCGCGGGTACCGGTATTGTTCACTCCGAGTTCAATGCAAGCCGCGAGCAGCCATGCCACTTCCTGCAGATTTGGATCATACCGTCCCGGCAAGGCATCGCGCCGTCCTACGAACAAAAGGCCATAAATCCGGATCGGATCGCCAATCATTTTGCACGTATCGCGGGTCCCGAACCGATCGACGGCGAAGTGCGAATCTTGCAGGACGCGGAAATCTATGCCGCCAGGCTGGATCCCGATGTTGAGGCAATCCATACGCTGGCGCCGGGGCGCCGCGCCTGGCTGCAGGTGGCGCGCGGCGAAATCACAATCGGGGCAGAAACGCTCACGCAGGGCGATGGCGCCGCCATCACCGACGAAGAGCAGGTGACCGTAAACTCCCGCAGCCCCAGCGAAGTTCTGATTTTCGACTTAGCCTAATTAGCGCGATAGGTCTGCTGGCGCAGTCCGAAGCGGCTGATGTAGCGCGGATCCATATTGGCCAGCGGCAGATAAATCATCACATCGGTGGTGCCGAATTGTTTGTCGACCACGGCGCCCTCGCCGATCTGGCAACCCGCGCGCAGGTATCCCTTGATCAGCGGCGGCAAGGCGTGCAGAGCCGCCCTGGTGTCGATCTGATCTTTGGGTATGCGGTTCATTTCCACATAAAGTTCAGGGCGTGCGCGAATGCGAAGTTCGGGCGGCGTTGAATGAAAATGATGCATATAGGACAGCGGCAACGCCAGCGCCTCCGTGTCCGTCCCGGAAATTGAGGCGCAGCCAAACATCAGATCGATGGAAAAACGCGCGACATAGGCCATTACGCCTTTCCACAAGAGCTGCATGGTGCCGGTACGCGAGCGATACGCCTTCAGAATGCACGACCGGCCCAATTCCACGACGCGCGCGCCGCGCGGCAGCGCCGCGAGCATTCGGGAAATGTCGTATTCGGTCGCGGTATAGAATCCGCCGGCCCGTGCCGCGTCCGCATCGCGCATCAGCCTGTAGGTGCCGACCACCGCCGGCTGCCCATCGTCATCGGTGATGGCGCGATCCACCACCAGAAGGTGATCGCAAACCTCATCGAACTTGTCGAAATCCCGGCCTTCGTCGCGCATGCGCGGCGAGGGGATCGCGGACATTTCCTGATAGAAAACGCGATAGCGTAATCGCTGTGCCTGCTCGACTTCGGCATCGGTTTCGGCCAGCCGGACTTCCAATGCGCCGCTCACGGCCAGAACAGGCCATTGTTCCTGGCGGCCTTCAAGTGGGCCGGGCTCGTATATGTTGACCAAAGTCGTTTCCTTTGCCGGACGGTAAAGGGGGCCTCGCCAGCACCCCTGAATTTACCCGACCAATTGTGACAAGACAAACCGTATCCCGGTCACTTTAAGGGTCTGGAACTATGAATCTTTTTTAAAGACCATGGTTTACGCGGCGGAAATGGCGGCCCTCCGCTGACGCCGGGCGATAATAAGAAAGAGCAGGACGGACGGGATCCCGATCAATCCGCAGCCGACAAAGAAAATCGCATAGGCGTTCATCAGGCCAACCACCGGCGTCATGGCATCCACTGCCGCACCGGAAAATCCCTTCAGGAATTTACCAGCAAATGCATATGTAGAGGACAGAAGGGCATATTGCGTTGCGGTGTAGCCGATACTCGTGAGGCTCGACATGTATGCAACCAGCGCTACGCCCGCAACTCCCAGGCCGAAATTATCCAGGAGCATGACAGCGGTGAGGGTGGCCGCGTCGTGGGCATAGGGAAGAATGGCATAAAGCGCAGTTCCGAATATTTCACCGCCGCAACCAATAAGCACAGCCGGTATCAGGCCCAAACGCACTGACAAATATCCGCCAGCAGCAACGCCGGCAAATGTCCCTACCAGCCCAAAGCTACCGCGCACAGCACCAACCATGTCTTTGCTGAGCCCTAAATCGACATAAAGCGGATTGTAGATGGGTCCGCTGACAAAATTCGGTAGCTGATACAGCGTTATCGCCAGCAGCATGACAAGTGCGAAGACACCGTGTGTATTGAAGAAGGCAATAAACGGCCCAGCAACCGAATCGTAAAACCCCCGCGCCGTCCAAAGCGGCGCCTCTTTTTCCTTTTGCGACATCACGGCATCGGCGCCCGCCGGTTCCTTGGCAAGCAGGCAAGCAGCAAGTCCTACCAGCATGATACCGCCGTACACTATGTAAGAGCTCTGCCAGCCGATGCGGGCGGCCACGAAAAGTATGAGCGAGTCGCTGGCCAGTAACGCAACGCGATATCCAATGGTGGCGGCCGAGATCAGCAATCCCTGCTCATCCGCGTTCTTCGCGGATTCAATACGAAAGGCATCGATTGCGATATCCTGGGTCGAGGATGCGAAGGCAACGACTAGCGCGCATATGCCAAGCTGCACCAAGCCGTGCTCCGTTCCCGATAGCGCCATGGCCACAAGGCCCAGCCCGACGACAATCTGGGCGGCAGCAATCCAGCCACGCCGGCGGCCGAGGCGGCCAAATAGAGGTAGCCCAACCCGGTCCAGTATCGGCGCCCACAGCCATTTGAGCGTGTAGGCAAAGCCCACCCAGGAAAGAAAGCCGATTGCTGACAACGAAGTCTGTTCGTCACGCAGCCAATAGGCAAAAGTGTTCGCGGTCAGCAGAAATGGCAGCCCGCTGGAAAATCCCAACACCAGCATCACCAGCACGTGCGGCTGGAGATACGCCGAAAGACTGCGCCGGGTGGAACCTGTTTTTGTCATGAGGATAATTCTCTGACGAGGGACGACTCGCCCCTTCTATCACAGTCTGCCGCTAGGCCGCTTCCGTTGCCGGGCTGACGCCGTCCGGGAAAAGATAGTCCAGCATTTCATCCAGCTCGGCCGGGTCAACCGGTTTTGTCAGAAACCCGTCCATGCCGGCGTCCTGACAGGCACGCCTGCCCGTTTCGAGTGCGTCCGCAGTCAACGCGACAATCGGGATCGGTTCGCGCAAGTTGCTGGCTTCGTTGGCGCGAATGGCGCGCGTGGCCTCGATGCCGTCCATACCCGGCATATGAATGTCGGTCAGCAGCAGATCGAAGGTTTCGCTTTCCACCGCCCGCACCGCCGCTTCGCCATTGGTGACTTCCGTAATGTGGAAGCCGCGGCGGCGCAGCAACTCGCGCGTCAGCATGGCATTGATGGGATTGTCTTCGGCCAGCAGAATTTTCAACCTCCTGCCGACCCCTTCCTTATCCGTGCCGGGCGCGCGGGTTTCTCGCATCCGTTCACGGTCAATTGGTGTTTCAGCGATTTCCGAATAGGAAGCGTCTTGCGCCGGTTGCGTGCGCGGGACCTTGAGCGCAACGCAAATGCGCTCGACTAGCGAAGCAGGCCGAACCGGCTTCACAAGATAGCCGCAAAAACCCATCGCCTTGAGCGACGCCAATTTGCCGCGCGCGGCCGGCGAGACAAGGACCAGTGCCGGTGTCTCGGCGTCCGGTGTCGCGGGCGGATCGGGTTCGGCGCCGGTGCCGGCATCTATCAGAATTATATCGGGCTCGCCCCCGCTGCTCCTCAGCGCGCATACCTCGCCGCCCGCGGCGCGCAACTGTCGCGTCAGGCCTTCGCGCAACACCGAATTGCGCGTCACGATTGCAATTTTGCGATCGCTCAACGGCAACTCGTCGTCCTTTGCGGGGCCACGCACTACGATAGCGGGCACCGTGAACCAGAATACGCTGCCGCCACCGGGCCCCGAATCGATCCCGATTTCGCCACCCATGGCTTCAACAAGCTTTTTGGAAATTGCCAGCCCCAGTCCTGAGCCGCCGAATTTGCGTGCATGGCTGGAATCAGCCTGCACGAATTCCTGGAATATTTCCGCGCGCTTGCTTTCAGGCACGCCTACGCCGGTATCCTGGACCTCAAAGCGCAAGAATGTCCGGTCGCCACTGTCGTGCATGCGGACATGGATGCCGACGCCGCCCTTTTCGGTGAACTTTATGGCGTTGCCGACCAGGTTTGTCAGCACTTGGCGTAAACGTACTGCGTCTGCACAGACCGTGTGCGGAACGTTCTCGGCGGCGTGTCCTATAATTTCGATGTCCTTGGCGTGACCGCGCGGATCCAGCAATTCAACTACGCCCTCGACCAGATTGCGCACTTCGACTTCGTCTTCATCCAGCGTCAAGGTGCCGGATTCAATTTTGGAAAAGTCGAGAATATCGCCGATCAGGGTTAGCAAGGCCTCGCCCGATTGGCTGATGGCGTCTGCATAGGTGCGCTGTTCCGGGCGCAAATCCGTTTCCAGCAAAAGACGCGCCATGCCTAGCACGCCGTTCATGGGCGTACGGATTTCATGGCTCATGGTGGCCAGGAAACCCGACTTGGCCCGGCTACCGGCTTCGGCACGGTCGCGTGCGTCGGTCAGGGCATCTTCGAGACACTTGCGTTCTGTAATATCGCGCCCAACGCTTTGCACCTCGACCAGGCGGCCATGGGCATCACGCACCGCATAATCTTCCCAGGCAAGCCAGCGCCAGCCATGGATTGTTCGCACGCACTGGTCATAACGTACGCGCGTGCGCCCCGAATCCAGCCCTGCAAAGCTTCCAAACGAAGAACTGCGTGAGTCCGGGTGCAATTCAGGCGCGAAGGGATATCCGATGGCGCGTTCGCGCGTCAGGCCGAAAAATTTGAAAAATGCATCATTGGCATAGGTCAGGCGGCTGGAGGCATCGCGCCGGAAAATGGCATCGCCCTGCGCATCGACCAAACCTTTATAGCGCGCCTCACTTTGATTCAGCCGCGCATTCATGGCGGCAGAATTTGCCAGGGAGGATTCCAGCGCGCGCGGCGACGAGCTTTAGCTGTTCCGTTTGTTTGTCGAGTAGTTCGGCGCGTTCCCGCGCGATGATAAAATCGTAAAGCAGGAAAGCCAGCACCACACCCATAAGGGCGCCGAATGTGACCGGCGGCATCAAGTCGAGCCGGCCATCAAGCATCACATCACCCAATGCTGTAATCAGCAGGGCAACGGCCAGTATTCCAAACAAAAGGTGGATGGCGCGCGTGATACTCAAATTCTGTCCCCGGTAAGTGCGCCAGTTAGCCGCCACTTGCCTTGAAAAACGCTTAAAATACCGCCGAAATCCCATTAATAACGACCTCGCGCAGGAACCGCGCCGCAACAGAAACCATAGTAATATCAATTAGTTAGCTTAAAACAGCCTTTCCGGCCCCCGCGGCTGTCACAAAAGCTTTGCAGAACTGTGATGGTCCTGAGGAGGACCGGACCAACCCCAATGGGTTTCATGTCTCTTACGCATTTATTTTGCCCGCACGAAACCCGGAAAAACCATGGTCGAAACCACCGTGAATGACGAACTTGTCCTTGGCACCGAGACGGCGACCCGCCGTGGCCGCGGCGCCGATTTTCTGTTTGGTCTTGCCACCAAGGCCGCGGCGCTTTTGGTGCTGGCGATATTCATAGGCGTAATGACGGCGCTGATCAGCGGCGCCATGCCGGTGATCAAGGAATTCGGCTTCAGTTTTCTCTATACGCAGTCCTGGAACCCGGTAACCGAAAAATTCGGAGCGTTAGCACCGATAACCGGAACGCTGGTCAGCGCGTTTCTTGCCATGTTAATTGCGTTTCCTGTCGGCATCGGCATCGCCATTTTTCTTACCGAGATATGTCCGCGCCCCTTGCGCCGCACAATCGGCATTGCCATCGAGTTGCTAGCCGGCATCCCCAGCATCATTTACGGCATTTGGGGCCTTTTCGTCTTCGCGCCCTGGTTTCAGGGGCATCTGCAACCATGGCTGATTAACGCGTTCGCCGACATACCGGTTCTCAATATTGTTTTTGCCGGCCCTGCCTACGGCATCGGCATGTTCACGGCCGCGCTTATTCTTTCGATCATGGTGCTGCCCTTCATTGCGGCGGTCACGCGCGATGTGTTCGAGACTGTTCCCCCTATCCTGAAGGAAGCGGCCTATGGCCTTGGCTGCACGACCTGGGAGGTGATGCACCGCATCGTTCTGCCGTATGCGCGCCCAGGCGTCGTGGGCGCGGCCATGCTGGCGCTGGGCCGCGCATTGGGCGAAACCATGGCGGTAACGTTCGTAATCGGAAATGCCCATAGAATTGATTCGAGCCTGTTCGCGCCCGGCACGACTATTTCAGCAACAATTGCCAATGAATTTGCCGAGGCCTTTGGCGACATCTATTTGTCGTCGCTGATCGCGCTTGGTCTAATTCTTTTCTTTATTACCTTCGTGGTTCTGGCGCTCGCGCAGCTTATGCTGCGCTCGCTTGAGAAGCGTGCCGGAGGCCGGGCATGAATAGTTCGCGTTATGCCATTCGCCGCGTGCGCAACCGCGTTTTCCTCATGCTGTCTGTGTGTGCGGCTGCTTTTGGTCTGTTCTGGCTTGGCGCCATTTTATTTACGCTTCTTACCGAAGGATTTGCCGGGCTTTCTCTTTCTCTGTTCACGGAGAATACCCCGCCCCCCTTCACCAAGGGCGGATTGGCCAACGCCATTTTTGGCAGCGTATTTATGAGCACTCTGGCAGTTGTGGTCGGCACGCCGATTGGAATTATGGCGGGTACTTATCTTGCGGAATATGGCCGTCACTCACGCATTGCGTTCATTTCGCGCTTCATCAACGACATCCTGTTGAGCGCGCCGTCCATCGTTTTGGGCTTGTTCATCTACGAACTCTTCGTACGCACCATGGGCCACTTTTCCGCCTGGGCCGGTGCGGCGGCATTGACGGTCATCGTTATACCCGTGGTCGTTCGAACAACCGAGAATATGCTGTTGCTGGTTCCCAGCAGTTTGCGTGAGGCCGCCGCCGCGCTGGGTGCTCCGCGCGGTTATATTGTACGCACCGTCACATGGCGGGCTGCAAGGGCAGGCATCGTCACCGGCATGCTGCTCGCGATCGCGCGCATTTCCGGCGAAACGGCACCACTTCTGTTCACGGCATTGAACAATTCCTTCTGGAGCACGAATCCCAACGAGCCCATGGCAAGTCTGCCGGTTGTGATTTTTCAGTACGCAATGTCGCCATATGACGATTGGCATGCTCTGGCCTGGGGCGGCGCGATTTTGATTACGGCAGCGGTGCTGACCTTGAGTATCGCGGCGCGCATTCTGGAATCCTCTCAGCGGAACCCATCGTGATGGACATGACACCGGTGAAAACAGACATGACGAATGCAAACGGCAACGTGAAGGTGGATGTCCGAAATCTTTCCTTCTATTACGGCAAGACCCGCGCGCTGGACGGAATCAGCCTGCCTTTGCATGATCGCAAGGTAACGGCGTTTATCGGGCCATCAGGCTGTGGCAAGTCCACGCTATTGCGCATTTTAAACCGCATTTATGATCTTTATCCCGGGCAGCGCGCCGAAGGCGAAGTCCTGATGGATGGAAAGAATATTTTATCCCCCCGCTTGGACCTCAATCTGTTGCGCGCCAAAGTCGGCATGGTGTTCCAGAAACCGACGCCATTTCCGATGACTATTTATGACAATGTCGCCTATGGCATCAATTTGTACGAAAGAATGCCGCGCTCCGAACTGGACGGCCGCATCGAAGATGCGCTCAAGCGCGCCGCCCTTTGGGGCGAGGTCAAGGACAAGCTGAAGGCTTCGGGCCTCAGCCTTTCGGGCGGCCAGCAACAGCGCCTTTGTATTGCGCGCACGGTTGCGACCCGGCCGGAAGTGATTTTGCTCGACGAACCCTGTTCCGCTCTGGACCCGATATCGACGGCAAAAATCGAAGAACTGATCGACGAATTGTCGTCGGACTACACCATCGTGATCGTGACCCATAACATGCAGCAGGCCAGCCGCACCTCCGATTACACGGCCTTTATGTATTTGGGCGAACTGGTGGAATTCGGCGAAACCGAAAAACTATTCACGTCGCCCGACAACAAGCGGACCGAGCAATATATCACTGGCCGCTTCGGCTAGGCGTAATCGGCTTCCACGGTCTCGTCGCGCTGTGATTTTGTGCCGAGCAGCAACGTCAACACCAGCGTTACGCCAAGATTGAGCACCAGCGCGCTAAGCGCCGCATAACAGGGAATGGTGACCCCCATAATTTCCAGGGGGTAAATGGTGCCGCCATAATTCAGTTCGGCAACCATCCAGGTGCCGGCGACCATGCCGGCCAGCCAGCCGAAGAATAATGCCCATGAATTCATGCGGTTCGTATAAAGCCCAATCAGCACTGCGGGCAGCGTTTGTATGACCCAGACGCCGCCCAGCAACTGCAGCTGTACCGCATAGCTTGTCTTCAGTTCGATCACGAAGAACAGCGCACCAACCTTCACGATCAGCGAAACGATTTTGGCAACATCGCTTTCCTGCTTGTGCGTGCAGCCCGGGTTAATGAATTCCTTGTAGATATTGCGTGTGAACAGATTGGCGCAGGCGATCGACATGATAGCGGCTGGCACCAATGCACCGATGGCAATGGCAGCAAACGCCACGCCCACGAACCAGATTGGGAAACTGTCGATAAACAGCGCCGAAACCGCATAATTGTTTCCGAAAGAGGCAAAGCCGGCCGCATAGGCCGGGTTGGCCTGCACGCCGGCGGCGATGGCCATAAAGCCGATTAGCGAAATCAGGCCGAGCGCAAAGGAATAGGCCGGCAGGATGACCGCATTGCGCTTTATGGCGTTGCGGCTGGACGCAGAAAGGATTCCGGTCATCGCATGCGGATACAGAAACAGGGCAAGGGCCGAGCCCAGCGCCAGCGTGGCGTAACCGGCCTGCGCGCCCCAATTGTTTTCGGTCGGAGCCGCCAAAATGAGTTTGCCGGCCCCCACGGCATCAAATATCGCGCCGTAACCGCCAAGCTTTGCCGGTATAATCACGATGGCGGCGAATACGGTAATGTAAATCAAAAGGTCTTTCACCACCGCGATCATCGCCGGCGCGCGCAAACCGCTTGTGTAGGTGTAAAGCGCCAGAATGACGAATGCGACAAGTAGCGGCATATCGACAGCGCCGATCACGGGCAGATGAAGAGACAGATTCAGGCCCAGTCCCGCCAGCACAACCTGCATGCCGACAAGCTGCAATGCGATATAGGGCATGGTGGCGACCAGCCCGGTCAGTGCCACGGCCAGCGCCAGGGGCGCATTGCCGAAGCGGCCTTTCACGAAGTCGGCAGCCGTGACATAGCCCCTTTTGTGCGCCACCGACCACAGGCGCGGAAAGACCATAAACAGGATCGGATAGATCACGATGGTGTACGGCACCGCAAAAAAGCCAATAGCGCCGGACCCGAACATCAATGCGGGAATGGCGATAAAGGTATAGGCCGTATAAAGATCGCCGCCCAGAAGAAACCATGTGACAATGGTTCCAAACCGTCGTCCGCCCAGGCCCCATTCGTGCAAATGGGACAGATCGCCCGCCCGCCAGCGCGCCGCAAAAAATCCCAGAATCGTCACCAGGGCAAACAGCGTGACGAATATGACAATGGCGACGGTCATTTTCCGTCTCCCTTGTCGCGGCGTTTTTCAAACAGGTAGACAGGCAGGATCACCAGCGCGCCCAGCACGATCCACACCATCTGATACCAATAGAAAAAGGGAACGCCGACGAGCGTGGGCTCCACACGGTTGTAGGAGGGCACCCACAGCATGGCCGCAAATGGCAGCAATAAAATCAGATAAACGGGATGGAATCCCCGTTTGCGCGTTTGCCCGCTCATGTCGCCCCGCCCCCGGTACCTGTTCTGGCTCCTGATTAAGCCA
Source organism: uncultured Alphaproteobacteria bacterium (assembly GCA_963837555.1). Taxonomy (GTDB): domain Bacteria; phylum Pseudomonadota; class Alphaproteobacteria; order Micropepsales; family Micropepsaceae; genus Rhizomicrobium. The sequence goes on from CAWINU010000006.1 coordinate 82,404, forward strand.
TTCCGGGGCAGACGCCAAGATCGGGGGCACACCACGGCGTGCCTCCAGCGTCAGCGGGCCTTGTGCGTGGCGGATTTGGCCCGGCTGGCTCGCGCAATGGCCTGTTGCTGCTTTTCGGCAAGCGACTGTTGCGCGTCGGCCTCCAGGCCGTCCCTGATTTCGTCGACCTCTTCTTCGGTGAGATGCTCGATGCCGACCACTTCGTTATTTGCGGTCTTCGCAGCGCGGATCATTTCATCCAGTTTGGCCTGGATCGCGGCCCCATCGCGGTTCTGCGTATTCTGGATAAGAAAGACCATCAGAAACGTCACGATGGTGGTGCCGGTGTTGATGATCAATTGCCAGGTATCCGAATAACCGAAAAGCGGCCCGGACAAGAGCCAGATCAGAATAACCAATACCGCAGATGCGAAAGTGATCGGTCTGCCGCTAAGCCGGGCAACCGCATTGGCAAACTGCGAGAACTTCTGTCCCAGTACCGCAGCTACGTCGCCGTTCCGGGGTTTTCGAGCCGACTGCTTCTTGCGCTTCGGAGCGGGGGGCATTTCAGCTACTGCGGCGGCCGGCTATCACGAGTCCCGCACCCACCAGCAAAATCGCAATCCCGCCGATTGTCGGAATGGAAATGTGATGCTGCTCCTGTGTGTTGACCTGCAGCGGCCCTGCTTTCAGCACGGGCTTGGTTTCGGTAAAGCTTCACATTCCCCACAACCAGGGCGGCAATACCGAGCGCGATAAGAAATACGCCGAGCACAGACAGGTTTTTCACGTGACCCCATATTTTTATTCGTTGGCTGTATTGAAACGGAACGGGCACGCAAAAGTTCCGCGAAAAAAGCGGCGTCTCAAACGAAGGCTATACCTAGGGAGAGGCGATAACCAATTCGCTTGAGACGCACGCCCCTCGGCCGCCGAGGCGGCACAAGCAGGTGGGTCTTTCCTGCGCCGATAAAGATAGGTTTTTGCGCAGCCAATGGGCAGTTCCGAAAACGGAACGCCCCTAGCCGGTATAAGAAAGCCTGCGATACGTTAACGCCTCGGCGATGTGCGTGCGCTTGACGGTATCGGTGCCGGAAAGATCCGCAATCGTGCGCGCAACGCGCAACACACGGTGATAGCCGCGCGCGGTGAGTCGCATCGCGTCGGCGGCATAAGTTAACAATTCCTTTCCCGCCGCATCCGGTGTTGCAACGCGGTCCAGCAATTCTCCTTCTGCCTCGGCGTTGGTGCGCAAAGCCAAACCTTCATAACGCTCGCGCTGAATGTCGCGTGCGCGCGCCACGCGTTGTGCGATTTCGGCGCTGCCTTCCGCTGGCGGCGGCAAAGAAAGATCCTGCGCCGATACGCCGGATACTTCGACATGAATATCAACGCGATCGAGTAGCGGGCCCGACAGTCTGGCCTGATAATCGCTGGCGCATTTCGGCGCCCGGCCACAACCCATCGCGGGGTCGGCGAGATAACCGCAGCGGCAGGGGTTCATCGCGGCGACCAACTGAAAGCGCGCGGGATAACGCACATGGGCATTGGCCCGCGCCACGACAGCCTCGCCGCTTTCTATCGGCTGGCGCAGCGAATCCAGTACCGCGCGCTGAAACTCCGGCAATTCATCCAGAAATAGCACGCCGAGATGGGCGAGGCTGACTTCTCCGGGCTTCACCTTAAGGCCGCCACCCACCAGCGAAGCCATGGATGCCGAATGATGCGGATTACGAAATGGCCGCCGCCGCGATATGGCGCCGTCGCGCAACTCGCCGGCCAGGCTCTGCACCATGGAAATTTCCAGCGCCTCGCGCGCATCCAGCGGCGGCAGGATTCCCGGCAGGCGTTGCGCCAGCATCGACTTGCCGGCGCCCGGTGGACCGATCATCAATAAGTTATGTCCGCCTGCCGCTGTGATTTCGATCGCGCGCTTGGCGGTTTCCTGCCCTTTCACATCGCGCATATCGGCAATTTTGGTCGTATCATCGGCAATGCGCGCCACCGGAGGCTGCAACACCTGTGCGCCCTTGATATGATTGACCAGTGCAATAAGCGACGGCGCGGCGATGATGTTCAGATCGGCAGCCCAGGCCGCTTCCGCGCCGCAGGCTGCCGGGCAGATCAACCCGCGGCTTTGCTCCGATGCCGCCAGCGCAGCCGGCAATACACCGGCAACTGCCGTGATCTGACCGTCAAGCGAGAGCTCTCCCAGCGCCACCATTTCGGCCATTTCGCTTGCCGGCACCACGCCCATGGCCGCCAGCAGGCCAAGGGCAATCGGCAGGTCGTAATGGCTGCCCTCTTTGGGCAGGTCTGCGGGCGCAAGATTTACCGTGATGCGGTCGAACGGCAGCGCCAGTCCGATGGCCGAAAGGGCCGCGCGTACGCGCTCGCGGCTTTCGCCCACCGCCTTGTCGGCCAGACCCACAATGTTGAATTGGCCGCTGCCGCCCTTTGCGATATGCACCTGCACATCGACTTCGCGCGCCTCCATGCCCTGAAAGGCCACGGTATATATATGTGCGACCGTCACCGCGCTGGCTGCTCCGGAAAATATTTCTCCGGCGAAAAACCTAACCGGGAACAATTCGGATGGCGATGGCTGATGGGCATTTCACCACATTCTGGACGCCGAAAATGAAAATCTTCAGGACCGCATTCGTTTTTGTTGCAATATCTCGCGACAGGGTCGTCCGTTTATGCGGCAGAACCATGGCCGGATACGCGCCTGGCCCGCACCGAAGCGCTGGCCCTGCTACAGACCTTGAATGCCGAATTGCTCAGCCATGACAGCGCGACATTGACGCTCGATCAATGGTGTGCCGATCACAGGCTTGCGGATGTGCCAAAGATTGTTGCCGAGCACGTAGCGGGGCCGGACAAAGAGGCCAATGCGGAACAACGTAAATTATTGGAGGTCAGCGAGACCGAGCCGCTTCGCCATCGCCGGGTGCGGCTCAAATGCGGCGAGCATGTTCTGTCTGAGGCCGATAATTGGTATGTGCCGGGTCGCCTCACGCCTGAGATGAATCGCCAACTCGACAGCAGCGACATTTCCTTCGGCCGCGCCGTGCAGAGCCTGAACTTCCGCCGCCACACGCTTTCCGCAAAATTATTGTGGCAGCCCTTGCCGCCCGGATGGGAAATGGCTCCGCCCGTCACGGATAAGCGTGTCACATCGCTCGATATTCCGCCCTATGTCCTTCAACATAGCGCTGTCCTGACCATGCCCGATGGCACGCCATTCAGTCTGGTGGTGGAAACCTATACCGGCGCGGTGCTGGATTTCGCGCATAACCAGTAGATCGGCGCCCGGCTATCCGTCGGTCGGCACGACATCGAAGGCGATGGTGGTGCGATTTTGCGGCGAGTGGAACGGCACCGTGCCGTGCCACATATAGGACGGAAACAGCACCATCCGTCCGGGTCTGGGTTGAATAATCCGCCGTATCGGCTCGCTGATTCCGGTGTCATAGGATGGTTCGCCGAACTTGATCCAGCCGGGCCTGGCTTCGGCGTCGGCCACCACGTCGGGCAGGGCGATGTAATAGGCCGAACTGATCCAGCCGCCCGGATGAATGTGATTGATATGAAAGCCGCAATCTCTCAGGCGCGATGACCAGGCACCGGAAAAGGCCAGGCCGCGCGAACGGCGCGACAGATAGGGGTGCGAATTGTCGTCAGCCATCTCGGAAATATAGCGCGCGACCGCCTGTTCAATGCGCACCCGCAACCGTTCGACAAGATCGTGCCCGGCGCCGAATATATCGCCCAGCGTCTGCGTGCCATTGCGCAGGGATTGATCGATATATTCGCGCGCGTCCGGATGCAGACCATCAAGGTAGGCATTCAGATCCCGGTTAAAGCTTTCCATGTCGGAATAGCCTTCGGGCGGCTCCAAATCATAAGCCTTTATGAAATCCTCAAACCCGTTCAGTTCGTCGGCGCGCGCATCGCCTAACGCGCGCCATGCGGTCCCTAATCCCGCCAGGGAAGATTGATCATGCGGGTTCAGGCTCAGCGCGTGTTCCGACATCATCGCGGCCTTTTTCGGATCGCGCGATTCCAGCAGGGCCGCCGCCATGCCGTTGAGGAGATTTGAACTCTCGGGATTGAGCGCCAGCCCCTTTTCGAATGCGGCGATTGCGGCACCGAAATCTTTCAGATTGAGATTTGCAGCCGCCAGACCGCCAAGGGCTTCGAGATTTTCCGGCGATCGCTTATGGACGTGTTCGAAAATCTCTCGCGCATCTTCGAATTTATTCTGCTTGAGCAGGAACGATGCCTTGGCCAGCGGAATTTGCGCAACTTCCGGCACGCGCGCCGCTGCTTCGTCATAGGACTTCAAAAACTCCTGGTCGCGTTTCAGGCGATACAGCAGCTGGTTCAGGTCGCGATGCGCGCCCATGTTGAGCGGGTTGTGGACGATGGCCCGCCGGAATGCTTCGACGGCCTGGTCCTCGTGCCCCAGAAAGTGCAACGAGCTTGCCTTGGAATGCTCCGCACCGTGATGATTGGGCACATGCTGCAGGGCGCGGTCGAAGTGCCGAATGGCGCCTTCATGATCCTTCTGATTGGCGCGCGCGATCCCGAGATTATGCTCCGCCGCCGCCAGAAGCTGCGGGTCATTCGAATTCTCGCCGACACCCGACAATATCTTTTCGGCTTCATCGAAGCGGCGCAAATCATTCAAGGCGCCCGCCAAGCCGATACGTGCATTGATCATTGCCGGATTATGACCCAGCGCATTGCGGTAGGATTGCTCGGCAGCCGCAAGAGCTCCGGACTCATGCAATGTCGTGGCAAGCCCAAAATGGCCTTCGGCATAATCGGGCTTGATTGTTATGGCTTGGCGGAATGCCACCAGGGCTTCGGGATAGCGCCGCTGCATACGCAGCAAATATCCCAGAGAGGCCTGAACATGAGGCTGTGCGGGATGGATCGCCAGCGAGCGGCGATACAATTGTTCGGCCTCTTTGTTGCGCCCCTGCATGTCGCGCACCGCCCCCAACATCTGAAGGGCGTTCGGTTCGTTGGGATATGTCGAAAGGATTTTCGCAATCGTGCTTTCGGCGCCGATCAAATCCCGCTGCCGCAAATGCTGCATGGTCTGATCGAGAAGCGCGATCAGTTGCTGTTGCGACAGGGGGGCGGTCTGCGTGGGCATGCGTTATTAACGCACGCCGCCCGCAACGCCCGCAAGTCACGGATTTGCGCGCCGTCTTCGCCGGTCGTGCGACATTCGGCTGCGCATGCAACGCAGTAATAAGCAGGCAGACAGCCGCTATTCCGGCGCAACCTTCACTTCGATGCCGTCCAGTTCAGGCGCGCAGATGATCTGGCAGGACAGCCGGGAGGTCGGCTCTACCGCAAGCGCCATATCGAGCATGTCGATTTCGGCGTCGGACGGGGCTTTCAGTTTTTCGAACCAGCCGCCTTCGATATAGACATGGCAGGTCGCACAGGCGCAGGCGCCGCCGCACTCGGCCGTGATATCAAGTCCGCCGTCGCGCAGAATTTCCATCAGCGTCCAGCCGTCGCGGCCTTCCAGTGTCCTTTTCTTGCCGCTGCGGCCAGTTGCGTTGATTTTCATGATACGCCCAGTTTCTTTTGCAGGTTCGACGATGACGTTGTGTATTGGAAGCGAAGCTTCTCGTTGGGGCGGGCGATATGGAAGGCGGCCTGCGCCATTAAGGCGGCTTCATGGAAGCCCGACAATATCAGCTTCAGCTTACCGGTATAGGTATTGATGTCGCCGATGGCGAATATTCCCGGCGTTTCGGATTCAAAGCGCGCCGTATCCACCGGGATTAGATTCTCATGCAGGTTCAGGCCGAAATCCGCAATGGGCCCGAGTTTTATCGTCAAACCGAAAAAAGGAAGGAAGGCATCGGTTTCATGCTGCCATTCCTTCTTGTCGGTTCCGGCCAGCGTGACGCCTGTCAGTTTGCCATTGTCGCCGTGCAGCGCCTTGACGCTGGCGACATGAAATTTGATTTTCCCGGCGTCCACCAATTCGCGCATCTGATTGACGCTGTGCTGCGCCGCGCGGAAACCGTCGCGGTGATGCACTAGGGTCAGCGACTTGGCGAGCGGGGCCAGGTTCAGCGTCCAGTCGAGCGCGGAATCGCCGCCGCCGGCGATCAGGATGTTCTTGTCGCGGAAGGCATCCATTTTGCGCACGGCATAATGCACGCCCCAGCCCGGCTCATTGCCTTCATAGCCTTCGATTCCCGGAATGGGCGGACGCTTGGGAACGAAGCTGCCGCCGCCAGCGGCGACGACCACGACATGGGCAACGATTTCCGTGCCGACGTCGGTTTTCAGTTTCCAGCGGCCGTCAGCCAGCCGTTCCAGCGCCGACGCCATTTCCCCAAAATGAAACTGGGCCCCGAATGGTTTGACCTGCTCAAGCAGCCGTTCCGTCAATTCCTGGCCGGTAACAATCGGCAGCCCAGGAATATCGTAGATGGGCTTTTCCGGATAAAGCTCGGTGCATTGTCCGCCCGGTCGATCGAGAATATCGACCAGATGGCATTTCAGATCGAGCAGACCAAGTTCGAAAACCGCGAACAGGCCAATGGGGCCCGCTCCGATTATGACAACGTCCGTTTCGATGGGCGCAGCGCTCATAGACTTATTCCACACTATATTTCATGTATGAGTTGATAAACTTACGCTTTTATATGTAAAAAGGAGACCGCCAACAATCCCCTTTTGCGCTGCGAAAGAACAGGCGAAATTCTGTCGCGTTCGTTTGAAAAAAATGGCGGAAAAGCGGGATTTCGCCTAGCTGGCCAGATAGGACTGAATAAATCCCTGCACTGCCAAGGCCTGCCTTTTCAGGGCGGCAATGGCCTCGGAGGCATTTTCGGGGTCACGCGCCAGGTCGATCGGTTCGGCAAAGGCAGCAGCATCGGCCAAGCCGAAGGCGCCGACACCACGTGCCGCACCCTTTAATGTGTGGGTTACTTGCTTCCAGGACTTGTCATCACAGGCACTCAGAATGCCGCGCAATTGCTCGACCATCTGGCTGGTTTGGGAATCGAACAGCCGCAGAATTTCGGCATTCAAGGCCATGTCACCGCCGGTGTAGCGGGCAAGATGGACAAGATCGACAACCGGTTTTGCTTCCGCCATGTGCAAGACCTTTCGCATAAGGTCGCACTGTCCGGCAGCAAGCCTCAAAGCCGCGTTAACATCTTGGCCCTAACATCTTGGCTCTCGCTCACAACCTGCAGGAATGGTTAAAGTAAGGTTCAGGCGATTTTTATTTTCAAGGCGAACGTCATGGCGAGCTTCAACCAGGAACGGCAGCAGCCTGTGCTGCTTCAAACTGCGGACAGCGGCGAAAGTATTGCCGAAGCTCGACTGTCGCACCGGCCGGAACCGAAATTCGCTTATCTCTCGTTAGTGTTTGCTGGCCTGAGTGGCGCTTTATGGATTGGTGCCTCCGCTGCCTTTCTCTGGGGCTATTTGGGGCCAGCGGGAATCCTCGGGCCTGGATCTGCAGCATAAGGCTCTGTATGCGGTCGTGGCCTTTGTACCGCCTGCATTATTCATAGCTGGAGCCTGGGCATTGGGTCGTGCCGTCGCTATGGGGCGCTCGGCGGACGCGTTGTTGGAAGCAACCGACCGGTTGCTCGTCGCCGATGAAACCGCCTCGCGCACCGCGGCGCGGCTCGGCCGGGTGGTGCGCCGCGAACTTGACGGTCTGAACGCCGGATTGGACGGCGCTTTTGCGCGCCTTCGGGCTTTGGAATCCGTTCTTGAAAATCAAATCGCCGCACTGGACGAAGCCGGCGCGCGCGCCGATGTTCGCGGCCAGGCCGTTGCGGCGCGTCTGACGCAGGAGCGCGAGCGGATGGAAGGCGTATTTGACACGTTGTCCGACACGGCCTCGCACGCCAGCGAAACCATTGCCGGTCGTGCCGCGCAAATGAAGGCAATGATCGAATCGGCCGAAGCCAGCCTGAAGGCCGCAGGACAGTCGCTTGACACCCAGGCCACCAATTTCAAGACAGCGGCGGGAGCCGCCGCCGATGCACCGCATGCTGCTGCTGTCGAACTGGATCGTCAGGCAAAACGCATTGAATCCGTTGCGGATGCCGCCTTGGCGCGCGCGGAATTCGTGCTCGGCCGTCAGGAACGCCATCGCGCCGCCATGGGCGAATTGCTGCAAAACCTGAAGGAAGAAGGCACCGCCTTCGAAAACGCGCTGGCGCAACAGCAAGCCGCCATGGAGCAGGCGGTGCGTATATTGAGCGGCGAGGCCGGCAAATTCCATACCGTAACGGGCGACGCCGAGCGTCATCTGGAGATGATCATGACTGCCGCGGCATCGCGCGTCACGCAACTGACGGCGAGTTATGCCCGTGAAGCCGACCGGCTCAAATCCGTCAGCGACAATGCCACCACCACGCTATCGCAGCTTGTCGGCGCCTTGCAGGAATCCGGCACCGGCGCTCAGACGCTGATCGGTGAAACGGCCGCGCAGGCAAAAGCCGACACCAAGGCGCTTATGGACGAGGCCATGACCGAATGTGACAAGTTGCGGCGTACGGCCGGCGACCTATCGACCGAAGCGGACCAAATTCGCACCACGCTGGCCAGGACCGTGGAAGAGGTCGAAAAGCATTTGCTAACTTTGCCCGGCCTTGCGCAGCAGGAAGCACAGCGCGTGCGCCAGATGGTACACGCGGAAACCGAAGCCATACTCGATCTTTCCGCCCGCACGCTTTCCACCATACATGCCCGCACGGCCCATCGCGGCCAAGCGCAAAAAACGCAGACCGAGACGCAACAAGCACCCGAAGAGCCGGACAGCCTGATCGGGATGGCCAAGCGCCTGACACAACGGCCACGCAAAAAAACGCCTGACGGCAAATGGGAAATGCGTACATTGCTGGCCGCCGCCGAAAGTAACGACGACCAATCCCGCGAATTGCGGCCTGGCGCGGCCGCCGCCATGGGAGCATTGGAAGCCGCTTTGGCCGATATGGCGGTTGATTTGAGCGCCATCGCTGATGACAACATGCCGCAAGACGAGGATTGGAGGCGCTATCTGGCAGGAGACCGCAGCGTTTTCGCGCGCCATCTGGCGAAATCCATCGACGAAGACGCGGTCAACCGCATCACCCGACAATACCGCGATAATCCATCATTCCGCGATTCCGCCAATCTATATCTGCAGGAATTTGAGTCTTTGCTTGCCCGGGCCAAAGAGGGCGACGGCGGCGGCCTGCTTACGTCATCTATACTCAGCGCCGATACCGGGAAAATTTATCTGGCTGTTGCCTACGCCCTGGGTCGCCTGGAATAGTTAAACGCGCACCAGGCGGGCTGCATAAAATCCATCCATGCCGCCCTTGTCCGCCAGGTGAAACGGCAGCGTGCGCAGATCGCCGTCGGCGCTGATCAGGGCGCTCATTCCAAACACGTCATCTGCCGACAGTGCAGCGCGCGAAAAATCCTGCCGACGGCGCAAAAAGTCTTCGACCTGTTCGATGCCCTCTTCGGGTTCCAGGGAGCACACGGCAAAGACAAGCGTGCCGCCGGATGCGGTCAGATCGGCAGCCGAATCCAATAATTCCATGGCCGCGGAGGCACACAGAGTCACATCGCTGGCACCCTTTATCCAGGGCAAATCGGGATGTCGCCGGATGGTGCCGGTTGCCGAACACGGCGCATCCAGCAACACAAAGGGCGCCGGCGCCTCTGGCGAAAAATCGCGCAAATCGGATTGAACAAGTGTGGCCGCGAGTTTGGTGCGCGCCAGATTTTCCTCCACGCGTTTCAGGCGCTCGCCTTCGCGTTCGACCGCGGACACAAGCCCGCCCCTGGCGGCAAGCTGCATGGTTTTGCCGCCCGGCGCAGCGCACAGATCGAAGACGCGCCGGCCATTCACATCGCCCAGGATATGCGCGGGCAAAGTTGCGGCAGCATCCTGAACCCAGATCGTCCCTTCGGCAAACCCGGGCAACTCCTCCACGCGCGACGCGTCGTGGAGCCGGAATATATTTCCAAAGATATTTTCGCCCTCAGCGTATGGACCATTCGCTACAATATCGAGCGGTGCGGGGCCGATGTGGGACGATGCAATCGCGTGCGTGACCTGCTCGCCATAGAATGACACCCACCGCGCCCATAGCCAATCCGGGGTGTTGAGCCTCGGAGCATCCTGCTGCGCGAGGACATTGCTGCCTTCGCGCGAAATCCGTCGCAGCACGGCGTTGATAAGCGGCTTGAAGTGCACTGCCTTGCTGTCAGCCTGCGCCAGGCGATTGGCGGCATCGACCGCCGCATGCGCAGGTACATTCAGAATCAAAAGTTCGCATGCGCCCGCTAGGAGAATTTCCAGTGTGGGTCCGGCTTTGTGCGGCGGCGGTGGCTTGGCCACAAAGCCGCGGATCAGCGCATCCAATTGTCCAAAGCGCCGCAGCGTTTCACTGACAATGGCGCGCGCAAAGCCGGCATCGCGCAGCGGAAGGTGGCTCAATCCGTTTAGCACGGAATCGAGCGAGCGCCGTTTGTTGAGTACAGCCCGCAAAATCTCTTGCGCAGCGACCCTTGCCGGTATGCCGCTGACATTCTGCTCTGCCACGCCCTAGGCCCAGGGACTTTTTTGCGCGGGTGCGGCGCCCGCCATTGCGCGCAGCCGCGCGATGCGGTCCGCAGTTGCGGGATGCGTCGAGAATAGCCCCGATAAACCGCCATGCAGGGGATTTATAATGAACATATGGGCAGTGGCCGGATTGGCATCTGCCCTGACGTTTGGAATGCGCGCAGCCTCGCTTTCGATGCGCTGCAGGGCGTTGGCCAGCCACAGGGGCCGCCCGGTAAATTCCGCGCCCGCCTTGTCGGCTTCATATTCCCGGCTTCTGCTGATGGCAGCCTGCACCAGCATGGCGGCAATAGGCGCCAATATCGAAACCAGCAACACACCGACAAGGCCCAGTCCGTTGCGTGCGCTGCGTCCACCGCCGAAGAACAGGGCGAAATTGGCCAGCATGGAAATCGCGCCCGCGATGGTTGCGGTGATCGTCATGGTGAGCGTGTCGCGATTTTTCACATGACCCAGTTCATGGGCCATGACGCCGGCCAGCTCCTCGCGCGTGCAGCTATCGATCAGGCCGGTAGTGGCGCAGACCGCGGCGTGTTCGGGATTGCGGCCGGTGGCAAAGGCGTTCGGCTGCGGGTTGTCGACGATATAGACCTTGGGCATGGGTAGCCCGGCTTTTTCGGCAAGCTGGCGGACAAGATGCACAAAATCTGAATTTTCGTCGGCGGGCTGGGCGCGGTACATGCGCAGCACCACCTTGTCCGCGTTCCAATAGGCGAACAGATTTGTTCCGGCGGCGAACAGGAAAGCGATCAACATGCCGCCGCTGCCGCCCAGAAGATAGCCAATACCGACAAAAAGCCCCGTTAGGGCTGCCATCAGCATGCCGGTGCGCAAACTATTCATACCCGTCCTTCTGTTTCTGAGGGGCGCATTTGATGTAAGCTTTGCTTGTGTAAGGTCAAGCGTAAGAGATTATGACGCAAAAGCCGCCGAGCGAAGCTGAAATCGCCGCAAGACTGGCCGAGGCGGCAGCGCGTGCCAACGCCGAAGCCGCTGAGCGCCGGGCAAAGCAAAGCCCGCCCGAAAAGCCCGTCGAACTGGGCGGGCCCAAAGGGCCGGAACCAACGCGTTACGGCGATTGGGAGAGGAAGGGCATTCTGTCGGATTTTTAGCGGCGCCTTGATCCCGGCTTATTGTGGGTCCATGTAAGGACCGAAACGCGAGTATCGAAAGCCATGTTTATACAGACAGAATCCACACCCAATCCCAACACGCTAAAATTCCTGCCGGGGCGTCCGGTGATGGGCGAGGCCGCCGTGGCCGATTTCGCCAACAAGGAAGCTGGCAACCGCTCGCCGCTGGCGCGCGTGCTGTTCGAAACGCCGGGCGTGACGCGGGTGTTCTTCGGGTCAGACTTTATTTCCGTCACAAAAGCGGACGCCGAAGACTGGAAACATATGAAGCCCGTCATTCTTGGCCTGGTGATGGAACACTTCACCAAGAATCTGCCGCTGCTCGAAGGCGGCGCCGAGGAAGTCGATGACGTTCAGGACGGTGATGCCGATCCAGAAATAATCGCCCAGATCAAGGAACTGATCGACACGCGCGTCCGCCCTGCCGTGGCGCAGGATGGCGGCGACATCATCTATAAGGGGTTCGACAGCGGTTCGGGCGTTGTCTTCCTGCACATGCGCGGTTCCTGCGCCGGATGTCCGTCTTCCACCATGACGCTGAAAAACGGTATTGAGAATATGCTGCGCCACTATGTGCCGGAGGTGAATGCGGTCGAGGCGGTCTGAGCCTGCTGCTTCAAAGTCCATGACCAACGCCGTCAACGACCAAGCGCTCGACACGATATTTCGCACTGCGCGTACGTACCGCAAATGGCAGGGTAAGCCGGTTTCGCCGGCGCTGCTGATGGCGGTGTATGACCTGACGCGGCTTGGGCCGACCGAGGGCAACAACGGTCCGGCGCGCATTATTTTCGTCGTATCGCCCGAAGCAAAGGCACGGCTTATGCCATTGCTGAGTCCCGGCAATCGCGAAAAAACGCAAACCGCAGCCGCCACGGCGATTGTTGGTTACGATCTGGATTTCACCGACAAGCTGGCTGTGCTGGTTCCGCATAATCCAAAGGCCGCAGATGCCTATGCCGATCCGGCGCAGCGCGAGTTTTCAGCCATGCGCAGCGGCACATTGCAGGGCGGTTATTTTATTCTTGCGGCGCGCGCGCTTGGACTCGATTGCGGTCCGATGGGCGGTTTCGACCGTACGGGCGTCGACAATGAATTTTTCGGCGGCACCAACATCAAATCCAATTTTCTCTGCAATCTGGGTTATGGCGATCCCGTGGGCCTGCGCCCGCGCGCACCGCGCCTGTCCTTCGATGACGCCTGCAAGCTAGTTTAGGGTATGAAAATTCTGGCCCTTGATACCGCGCTGGGCGCCTGTTCGGTGGCAGTGCTGGACGATGACCGTGTGCTGGCGCACCGCTGGACAGCGATGGAGCGCGGTCACGCCGAAGCGCTTGCGCCCATGGCCGATGAAGTGGTGCGGGAATCCAAAATTGCGTTTGCCGAATTCGACCGGCTGGCCGTAACGGTCGGGCCAGGCACATTTACCGGTCAACGCGTCGGGCTCGCCTTTGCCCGGGGGCTGCGTGTTGCACTCAAAAAGCCTCTCGTCGGTCTGACGACATTGGAAGTGATGGCCGCCGCTGCAGCGGCAGAAACCCACGCCGACCATATTGCAGCCGTGCACGACGCCCGGCGCAGCGAAGTTTATCTCCAGATTGTCGATAGGGGTGTCTGCGCCTTTGCCCCCCAAGTGCTCGACACGCACAAGGCAACCATTGCAATTGCGAACTATATGCAAAAATGGCCTGTGACTTTGGCTGGGACGGCCGCGCCATTGCTGGCAGAGGCCCTGAGGGCCACGGGCCTGGGGGTGACTTTGTCGGCAGTACGCCAACCCGACGCATTGTGGCTGGCGCGTCTGGCGGTGCACCGCACACCGGGCGTTTCCGCGCCAGCGCCGCTTTATTTGCGTGCACCCGATGCAAAATTACCGGCCCAGGCATGATAGGGGCGATTGCCGATGAAACGGACGTTGTCGGGCTTGCCGCGCTGCATGCATCCTGTTTTGACCGGGCATGGGATGCACAAACGATCGCGGATTTACTGTGCCAGGCGCCGGTTTTCGCCCTGGCTGCCAGGGATGGGTTCATTCTGGCGCGCGCCACGGCGGACGAAGCTGAAATATTGACTCTGGCAGTAGTGCCCGCCGCCCGGCGTCACGGACTTGGCTCAGCACTGGTGCGGGCAGCCGCCGCGCGTGCCCATGCCATGCGGGCCCATAAGATATATCTTGAGGTCGGCCGGGAAAATATTGCGGCCCGCGCGCTCTATGAGAACCTCGGATTTTCACCCATTGGAACACGCAAAGCCTATTATCCCGGAGGCGAGGACGCGCTTGTTCTGAAGGCAGGATTGCCACTTTCAGACTTGGGGAAAACGGGTTAACTCGATTACACTGAAATCGTTGCAGACAGGAGCCTACTGGTGACGCGTCTCGAGAAACGCTGCGTCGACAAGGGACTGCGCATGACGGACCAGCGCCGTGTCATCGCGCGCGTCCTGTCCGAGGCTGTCGATCACCCGGACGCCGAAGAACTGTATCGGCGCGCCTCGGCCATCGATCCGCATATTTCAATTGCCACCGTCTATCGCACAGTCAAATTATTCGAAGACGCCGGCATTCTGGAACGGCACGATTTTCGCGATGGCCGTTCGCGCTATGAGGAAGTCGCCGACTCGCATCATGACCATTTGATCGACATCCAGACCGGAAAAGTCATCGAGTTCCGAAATGAAGACATTGAAACGCTTCAGCGCCGCGTTGCAGAAGAACTCGGCTTTGAATTAGTGGATCATCGTCTTGAACTTTACGGCGTGCCCAAGGGCAAGAAATTGCGCTAACCCATGCAGGCGTTGCGCGCGGGCAGTCTTCTATTCCTGTTTTTGCTGCTTACCCTTGTTCTGATACCGGTGCAGGCTTTTGCGCGCGTGCTACGCCTGCCGCTTCGCAAGTCGCTTCCAAAGCGCTATCACCGGCTTGTTGCGCGCCTGTTTGGCATCAAGATTTCTGTCTTAGGCGAACCTGTGGCAGGCCAAGGTGTGTTGATGGTCGCCTCGCACAGTTCTTGGCTCGACATTGTAATATTTTCGGCTGTTGCGCCGATTTCCTTCGTCGCCAAATCCGAAGTCGCTGGCTGGGCATTTTTCGGTCTGCTGGCGAAGTTGCAGGAAACGGTGTTCGTATCGCGCCAAAGGCGCAGTGCCACCGGCGAGGCGCGCGACAAAATTCGCGCCCGACTGGCGGCCGGCGATGCGTTGATGCTGTTTCCCGAAGGCACGTCCAATGACGGCAACCGGGTCAAGCCGTTCAAAAGCGCGCTAATGGGTGCTGCCGAGGCGGAAATGGCGTCCGGCAGACATGTGTTGGTCCAACCGGTATCCACCGCATACGTCCGGCTCTACGGCGTGCCTATGGGCCGGGAAAACCGGCCATTTTTTGCCTGGTATGGCGACATGGAACTGGTGTCCCATCTGTGGGCCGCCCTGAAAGCCGGTCCCTTGGACGTTGTGGTCGAATTTCATGCGCCACTGAGCCTGGACAGCATGGACAGAAAGCGGTTGGCGCAGGCCGCTGAAGCCGTTGTGCGCGCGGGGCAGGCCCGCGCCCTTGCCGGAATTCCGGCGAAACCGGCCAAAAAGGCAGCCTGAGCGCCCTACTTCTTGTCGCCGGACCGGGGATCGCGCATAACCCGGCCCATGAAGGACGGCAAAAAGCTCTTCATCAAGACCTATGGTTGCCAGATGAATGTCTATGATTCCGCCCGCATGGCGGATCTGCTGGCGCCGCTTGGCTATGCGCCGGTCGATGCACCGGAAGACGCCGACATGGTCATCCTAAACACCTGTCATATTCGCGAAAAGGCGGCGGAGAAGGTGTATTCGGAACTTGGTCGCCTGAAGCTTTTAAAAGATGAAAAAGCAGCCGCCGGACGGCCCATGACAATCGCGGTGGCAGGTTGCACGGCGCAGGCCGAAGGGGCGGAAATGATCGCGCGCCAGCCTGCGGTCGATATGGTGGTGGGGCCGCAGGCCTATCATCGCCTGCCCGAAATGATTGCCAAAATTGCGCGCGGCGCCGGACACGCCCTGGAAACGGATTTTCCCGCGCTCGACAAATTCGACGTCCTGCCGGAAGAAACACTGGAAACAGGCGTCACCGCCTTTCTGACGGTTCAGGAAGGTTGCGATAAATTCTGCACATTCTGCGTGGTACCCTACACGCGCGGCAGCGAATATTCCCGTTCGATCGTTCAGATCGAGGCCGAAGCGCGCCGTCTGGCGGGCCGCGGCGTACGTGAACTGACGCTGCTGGGTCAGAACGTCAATGCGTATCTCGGCGATGGAACAGTCACGCTTGCCGGACTGGTATGCCGTCTGGCACAAATCGACGGGATTGAGCGCCTGCGCTACACCACCAGTCATCCGCGCGATATGGGCGAAGACTTGATCGCGGCACATCGCGATATTCCGCAATTGATGCCCTATCTGCATCTGCCGGTGCAATCCGGATCGGATGCCATTTTGGACGCCATGAATCGCGGACACACGGCGGACAGCTACCTGGAGCAGGTTGCGCGAATTCGCGCCGCGCGTCCCGACATTGCGTTGTCGTCCGATTTCATCGTCGGCTTTCCGGGCGAAAGTGACAAGGATTTCGACGCCAGCCTTCGCCTAATTCGCGAAGTGGGTTTCGCGGCCGCCTATTCTTTCAAATATAGCCCGCGCCCGGGAACGCCGGCCGCAGCTGCGCGTAAGCAAATTCCCGAAGACGTCAAGGAGGCGCGGCTTTGCGCGCTGCAGAATTTGCTACTGGAACAACAAGCTGCCTTCGGTGCGTCCTGCGTGGGAAGAACCCTGCCCGTCCTGTTTGAAAAACCCGGCCGCCATGCCGGCCAGGCTATCGGACGCAGCCCCTATCTTCAGTCGGTGCATGTAGATGACGCCGCGCAATTGATCGGGCAAATTCGGGATGTACGGATTGAGGCTACAGGACCGAACAGCTTGAAAGGCACGCTTTTACAAGCCACAGAACCTCGCGAAAAGGCGCTGGTGCTTTGAGCCTCCCCACCAGGAAGCGCGCGGCCAAAGAGCAGATGACGCTGGAATTTCCGGACAATAAGTTGCTGGCGCAGCTATCCGGCGCGCACAAAAGGAATTTCGCGCGATTGGAGCAGCGAATGCCCGTTCGCGTCGCCACGCGGGGCAATCTGGTGGCGCTCGAAGGCGAGGCGCGCGAAAGTGGTGCGGCGGTGCTGCGCGCACTCTATGCCCGCCTGGAGGCCGGCGAGACAATAGGTATCGCCGAAGTGGACAGCGAGATTCGATTTGCCGCGGAAGGCCCCGCCGTCAACGTTAACCTGGCTACGGGATTCGGCGCGCCGACCGTAAAAACCGCGTCCGCGCGCGTGACCCGCGCCAGATCGCCGGCCCAGGCCGCCTATCTGGATCTTATGCGTACGCATGCACTTGTCTTCGGCATCGGCCCGGCCGGTACCGGGAAGACCTATTTGGCGGCCGCCTTCGGCGCGCACCTTCTTTACGAGCGTCGGGTGGAACGCCTTATCCTTTCGCGTCCGGCCCTAGAGGCCGGAGAACGGCTCGGATTTCTGCCGGGCGACTTAAAGGAAAAAATCGATCCCTATCTTCGGCCGCTATACGATGCGTTGTTCGACGTATTGGGCGAGCAGTGCAACAAATTGATGGAAAAAGGCGTTATTGAAGTTGCGCCGCTTGCGTTCATGCGCGGACGAACGCTGTCCAATGCATTTGTCATTCTCGACGAGGCGCAGAATACGACATCCGCGCAGATGAAAATGTTCCTGACACGGCTGGGCGAGGATTCGCGCATGGTGGTGACGGGTGATCCGACCCAAAGCGACTTGCCGGGAGGGCGCGCCGAGGGTCTGAATGAGGCGATGGATATCGCCAGCAATCTCGAAGGCGCGGCCGTGGCGCGGTTCACCGAAAAAGACGTGGTGCGTCATGCGCTGGTTACCCGCATCGTTGCCGCCTATGACGCGGCATCCGCCCGGCGCGGCAATTGAAGCCAAACCGACAATGATCGCGCGCGTGACACTTTTGATCGAGGAGCCCAAATGGAAGAAGCCGGCCTCGCTTGGACTCAAGCTCAAGCGGGCCGCGCTTGCCGCGCTCAAAGCCAAAAAGGGAAAGGGCGCCGTGACGATTTTGCTGGCAAGCGACGACCGCTTGAAGACGCTTAACTCCAGTTTTCGCGGTAAAAATAAGCCGACCAATGTGCTGTCCTTTCCCGCACGGGAAGACGGCTATCTGGGTGACATCGCAATTGCCTGGGGCGTGACCGTGCAGGAAGCCGGGAAAAGCGGTAAAAGCGTTTCCGACCATGCCTGCCATCTGGCTGTGCATGGCGTCCTCCATCTTCTGGGTTACGATCATGAGACCGACAAGGACGCAAAGGCGATGGAGCCGCTGGAAGTGAAAATTCTAAAAAGCCTGGGCATTTCCGATCCTTACAGGGTGCGCATATGAGCGACGCCTCCTCGTCCGGCAATCAGCAGACTTTTCTCAAATGGCTGGCTGACGTCCTGAAGGGCGACAATGCGGCTGCGGCCATGCGCGAAAGCCTGGAGGAGGTGATCGAAGAAAGCGATCGCAAATCCTCTGCGCTGTCTGCGCAAGAACGAGTCATGCTGGCAAATTTGCTGACATTTGGCGAACTCAGAGTCAGCGACGTCATGGTGCCGCGCGCCGATATAATCGCGGTGGAGGAATCGATGCCGTTGCCGGAGCTTGTCGCCCTGTTCCGCGAAGCGCAGCACTCCCGTCTGCCGGTGTATCGCGAAACACTCGATGACCCGGTGGGGCTGGTGCATGTAAAAGATCTGCTGGGTCTGATCGTACCGGACGATAGCGGAGACGGGCGTTTCCATCTTTCTCCCGCCACCTTGACGGAAATAAAGCGCGCGCTGCTTTTCGTGCCGCCATCGATGCGGGTGCTGGACCTGTTGCTAAAAATGCAAGCCTCGCACACGCATCTGGCTTTGGTGATTGACGAATATGGCGGCACCGACGGCCTGGTCTCCATCGAAGATATCATAGAAGAAATCGTCGGGGATATTGCCGACGAGCATGATGAGGAAAGCGTCGGCGTCCGCAAGGTGGACGGAGCCTTTGTCGCGGACGCCCGGATTGCACTTGAGGATTTTGAGCGCGAAACCGGCATTGTCCTTCCGATCGACGAGACGGAGGAAGAGGTCGAGACGATTGGGGGTTATGTCACCTGGGTGTTGGGTCGCGTTCCCCAGCGCGGCGAAATCATTACCCAACCCAGTGGGTTGGAATTCGAGGTATTGGAAGCCGATCCGCGCCGGGTGAAAAAATTGCGCATTCGCCCGGCTGCATCCAAGACAATCAAATGACAATCTCACCTTTGCGCCTGGGCGGGTGGCTGCGCGGTCTGGGTGTATGGCAGCAGCGCGCGGCGGCTTTTGCGGCAGGCGCCGTCTCGGCGCTGGCGTTTGCTCCGCTCAACGCGTTTCCGGCGATGTTGTTAGGTTACGCCGTCCTGCTTGTTTTGCTGGATGGGGCGCCCGCCAGACCGTCCAGTCTTCGGCACTTCGCCTGGCTTGGCTGGGCGTTTGGTTGCGGCCAATTTCTGGTGGGTCTGCACTGGATCGTATTTCCGTTTTTTGTCGATCCGGTTCAGCACGGTTGGCAGGCGCCCTTCGCCCTGCTCGCCATGAGCGCAGGGCTGGCGCTGTTTCCCTGCCTGGCCTGCCTTGCCGCCGCCTATTTCTGGCATACGGGCGTTGGGCGGCTGTTCATTTTTACAGCGGCGTTTTCGGCGTCCCAATGGTTGCGCGGCCACGTCTTTACCGGCTTTCCGTGGAATCTTTCTGCTTATGGCTGGGGGGCATCGCTGGAAATATTGCAGTCGACAGCGTTGTTCGGCGCATATGGGCTTACGCTGCTGACCATTTTATTGGGCGCCAGCCTGGCCGAATTAATGAGTCAGAGAATCCGGTGGCAAATTCCTGCCGCCATGACGGTGCTGTTCGCTGCGCTATGGTTCGGCGGCGCGTCTCGGCTCGCATCGACAACGGTTCAGTTCGAGCCGAACGTGCAACTTAGAATAGTACAGCCCAACGTCCCAGAGAATGAAAAAAACAGCCGCCAATATATGCTGCGCAATTGGCAGCGGCTGTTGACACTGAGTCGTTCGGTCAATGGACCGGTACCAACACATATCATCTGGCCCGAAGCGGCAGTGCCTTTTCTTCTGACAGACTCCCCAGAGGCAATGGACCAGGTCGGCACACTAACAGGCCCGTCGCACGTCCTGATAACCGGCGCAATTCGCCGGGAACAGTCGGGTGACGGAGAGCCGCGCTATTTCAACAGCCTGTATGTGTTGGGGGCAGGGTCTAATAACGTCTATGACAAATTCCACCTGGTGCCATTTGGCGAATATCTGCCGTTCGAGGGTGTGCTTAATGCCCTTGGTATTACCAAGCTTGCGGGCGGCGCAGTCAGCCTTTCCGCAGGCAATGGGCCGCGCACGTTAAGCATTCCCAATGCGCCTCCTGCGGGTCCGTTGATTTGCTATGAGATTATATTTCCCGGTGCGGTGACCGCTTCTCCGCGGCCGCAATGGTTTATAAACCTTACCAACGACGCCTGGTTCGGGCCTTGGGCGGGTCCGCGACAGCACCTTTTGAGCGCGCGCGTACGCGCAATCGAGGAAGGCATTCCCGTCGTGCGTGCGGCAAATACCGGAATTTCGGGGGTTATCGACGGTACCGGACAAATATTGGCAAGCCTGCCGCTGAATCAAATGGGCGTTCTCAATTCGGCACTGCCCAAAGCGCTTCCACCCACGCCCTATGCCAAATATGGCGATTTGGGATTTTTACTGCTGCTGTTGTCGTCGGCAGCGATGGGTGCAGGGTTGCGTAGTCGAAAATGACGCACGCCGTTCCATTTGAACTATTTTGTTTCACAGCAGGGGGCAACCGGATAAGTTCCTGCCCATCAACATAGATTCTGTGTCATACCCTCGTGCCAAAAAAACAAGCAAATCCCATAGACGCCCAGGTAGGAAATCGCGTGCGCCTTCGGCGCATGCTCATCGGAATGAGTCAGGAAAGGCTGGGTGAACTGCTCGGCCTGACCTTTCAACAGGTGCAGAAATACGAAAAAGGTGTGAACCGGATCGGAGCGGGTCGCCTGTTTGAGATTTCGCGCATTCTGAGTGTGCCGATCGACTATTTCTACGAAGGCGTTGGCGGAGGACCGGTCGGGGCCCCCGGCTATTCCGAAAAGGAAGCCGCGCCTCCGGTCATGGAATTCATTGCCAGCGGCGAAGGATTGCAGCTCAGCCTTGCTTTCATGCGGATAAAAGATCCGAAGGTGAGAAAGCGCTTTCTTGATCTGGTAAAGAGTCTCGCCGACGACCCCAACGCCGGCGAACCTTAATCGAATCAGGGTTTGCGCGAATTCTTTTCCGCAATTCCAGATTGGCCTTCGCGAGCCGCCAACGCAGCATAAACGTCCGCCGGCGTGATGCCCGCAGCCGCCCACACCACCAACAGATGATAAAGCGCATCTGCGGATTCTTCGGCCAGGGCGCTCTTGTCGCCGGATACGGCGGCCAGCGCAGTTTCGACACTCTCTTCGCCGAATTTTTTAGCGCAACGCGCCACGCCCTCGGCCAACAGTTTGGCGGTATAGGAGGTGGTCGGGTCCGCGCCTTTGCGCTGGGTAATGGTGCCGAACAGTCGGTCTATCGGGTGATCGCTCATGCCAGACTTGTACCAGATAGCCCTTCAGGCCTCCAACAACCGCCGGGCAATGACATTGGCCTGAATTTCCGCCGCCCCCTCGAATATATTGAGGATGCGCGCATCGCACAGGATGCGGCTGATGGGGTATTCCAGGGCAAAGCCGTTTCCGCCATGAATCTGCAGGGCATTGTCTGCCGCCGCCCAGGCCACGCGCGCGCCCAGCAGTTTGGCCATGCCCGCTTCCAGATCGCAGCGTCGGCCCGCGTCCTTTTCCCGCGCCGCGTAATAGCTGAGCTGGCGGGTGACGGCGATTTCGACGGCCATCATGGCTAGCTTGTCGGCTACGCGCGGATAATGGATCAGCGCCTTGCCGAACTGCTGACGCTCCAGCGCATAGCGCAAGCCGAAATCCATCGCCGCCAGCGCTACGCCGATGGCGCGCGCCGCCGTTTGAATGCGTGCCGCCTCGAAGGTCTGCATCAACTGTTTGAAGCCTTGTCCCTCAACGCCGCCCAACAGGTTTTCAGCCGGAACCTCGAAACCGTCGAAACCGATTTCATATTCCTTCATGCCGCGATAGCCGAGCACTTCGATTTCGCCGCCGCTCATACCCTGAGCCGGAAAAATATCGGTATCGGTACCGCGCGGCTTTTCGGCAATAAACATGGATAGGCCGCGATAGCCCGCATCCTGTGTGGTGCGCACCAGAAGCGTCATGACATCGGCGCGGGCAGCATGCGTGATCCAGGTCTTGTTGCCGGAAACCTTGTAGGTATCGCCATCGCGTACCGCGCGGGTGCGCAGCGACCCAAGATCCGACCCGGTATTGGGTTCGGTGAATACCGCCGTCGGAAGTTTTTCACCGCTGGCGATCAGGGGCAGCCATTTATCCTTTTGTGCGTCCGTGCCGCCGGTGAGGATAAGCTCGGCGGCGATTTCCGAACGCGTGGCCAGTGAACCGACCCCCACATAGCCGCGCGACAGCTCCTCGGAAACCACGCACATGGCGGTCTTGGAAAAGCCCGCACCGCCGTAATTTTCCGGAATAGTCAGGCCGAATACGCCGAGCTCTGATAATTCGTTCACCAGCTCTATTGGGATCAGTTCGTCCTTCAGATGCCATTCATGGGCGAAGGGCACGACCTTGTCCTGCGCGAACCGGAAAAACTGCTCGCGCACCATGTCCATGGTGTCGTCCAGGCCGGGATCGCCGACGGTCATCGCGCCCTGATGTTTGGCCATATAGGCGGCAATGCGCGCCCGCACTTCGGGTTTTGTACCCGCATCGACTAGCGCCAAAACGCTCTGAGTCCAGAAGCCGCCATGCGCGGAATAGTCCAGCCCGAGATCCTGCAGCCGCACGATTTCGTTCTGGCTCATCGGGATGCCGCCCCAGATTTGCGCCAGATATTCGCCGAATGCGGCAATAAGCAGGTCCTGTTCGATTTCGCCGAACTTGCCGGCCTCGCTCAGGCCCTGCCCCCAATGGAGCATTTGCCGCAAGGATTCGACATAGGTGGCAAGCCACGACAGTCCATGGGCGGCGCGCTGCTCGCGCTCCAGCTTTTCCGCCGAAATCTTCCCGCCATCGCTGATTTTTTGCGCAACCGATGTCTTGGCGGCGGCCAGCAATGCGTCCGCTGCAGTCACGGCATCCGCGCACTGTTTCAGAAGATCCTTCATCAGCTTTGCGAAGACTCGATGACATCTTCAAGCGTGCGCAGGCCTGGGCGCTGGGCATTGACCAGCACGGCCATGTTGCCGGGCAGATGCTGGTTCTTCCACATCTTGGTGTGTGCGCGCGGAATATCCGACCATGGCAGGACTTCCGACATGCAGGGGTCGAGTCTGCGCTCCACCATCAGCCGGTTGGCCTGACTGGCCTGTTTCAGGTTGGCAAAGTGCGAGCCCTGAATGCGCTTCTGGCGCATCCAGACATAGCGGGCATCGAAGGTGATATTGAATCCGGTGGTGCCGGCACAGAACACCACCATGCCGCCGCGCTTCACGACCAGACAGGATACCGGGAAGGTTGCCTCGCCCGGATGCTCGAAAACCATGTCGACATCGTTGCCCTTGCCGGTGATGTCCCATATCGCCTTGCCGAATTTGCGCGCCTCCTTGGTCCAGGCATCGTATTCCGGCGATGCCGACTTTGGGCATCTGGCCCCAGCAATTGAAATCCTTGCGATTGATTACCGCCTTGGCGCCGAGCGAAAGCACAAAGTCGCGTTTGCTTTCTTCCGAAATAACGCCAATGGCATTGGCGCCCGACACCGCACAAAGCTGAATGGCAAAAGAGCCGAGCCCGCCGCTCGCGCCCCAGATCAGAACATTATGGCCAGGGCGCAGAATGTGCGGACGGTGGCCAAAGAACATGCGGTAGGTGGTGGCGAGCGTCAGCGTATAGCAGGCGCTTTCTTCCCAGGTCAGATGCTTGGGCCGCTCCATAAGCTGGCGATCCTGCACGCGGGCAAATTGCGCGAAACTGCCGTCCGGCGTCTCATAGCCCCAGATGCGCTGCGACGGCGAGAACATCGGATCGCCGCCGTTGCATTCCTCATCGTCGCCATCGTCCTGATTGCAATGGACCACAACTTCGTCGCCGACCTTCCAGCGCTTTACCTTGGAGCCCACGGCCCACACGATTCCGGACGCGTCGCTGCCTGCGATGTGAAAGGGATTTTTGTGAACGTCGATCGGCGACAGCGGTGTGCCCAGCGCCGCCCACACGCCGTTGTAATTGACGCCGGCTGCCATCACCAGAATCAGCACATCATGCGAATCAAGCGTCCAGGTCGGCACCACCTCCAGCTGCATGGAGGATTCAGGCGGCCCGTGTCGTTCCTTGCGGACCGTCCAGGCATGCATCTGGGCAGGGACATGGCCCAGCGGCGGAATTTCGCCGATATCGTATAGGTCCTTGTAGACCTCCAAAGACGGCTTGGTTTCAGCCGATGAACCCATGAAAACCCCCAAAATTGGCAAAGTGGACCTTGCCCCGTCCCCGATTAAGACCGGCCCGGCGCGCTGTCGCAAGCAAGATTTTTGCAGTGCAACAAATAAATTGTAAGCTGCGGCCTGGTCCCACACCTCCGGCAGCCCATGACGCGCGATAAACCCTGGATTTTCCGCACTTATGCTGGCCATTCCAGCGCCTCGGCCTCCAATGCCCTGTACCGGACAAATCTGGCCAAGGGCCAGACGGGCCTGTCGGTGGCTTTCGATCTGCCGACCCAGACCGGCTATGACAGCGACGATCCCCTGGCCAGGGGCGAAGTCGGCAAGGTCGGCGTGCCGATCTCGCATCTGGGCGACATGCGGGCTCTGTTCGACGGCATCCCGCTCGCCAATATGAATACCTCCATGACCATCAATGCGCCGGCGGCCTGGCTGCTGGCGCTGTATGTGGCGGTGGCGGATGAGCAGGGCGCGCCCCGGGCAGCGCTCACCGGCACGACGCAGAACGATATCATCAAGGAATATCTGGCGCGCGGCACCTACATTTTTCCGCCTACGCCGGCGCTGCGCCTGACCACCGACACCATCGCCTTCACAACGGCGGAAATGCCGAAATGGAATCCGATCAATCTGTGCTCCTATCATTTGCAGGAAGCCGGCGCAGGCGCGGTGGAGGAAGCGGCCTTTGCGCTGGCGGCCGCGATTTCGGTTCTCGACGCGGCAAAGGCAAAAGGCGCCATTCCGCCTGCACAGTTTCCGCATGCGGTCGGACGCATTTCGTTTTTCGTGAATTCCGGCGTCAAATTTATTACCGAAATCTGCAAGCTGCGCGCCATGGCGGCGCTCTGGGATGAGATTGCGGAAACGCGCTACGGCGTTTCCGATCCCAGGCAGCGCCTTTTCCGGTATGGCGTGCAGGTCAATTCGCTCGGCCTGACCGAACAACAGCCGGAAAATAACGTCTATCGCGTTTTGTTCGGCATGCTGGGCGTGACTCTGTCGAAAAAGGCCCGCGCCCGCGCGGTGCAACTTCCGGCCTGGAATGAAGCGCTCGGCCTGCCGCGCCCCTGGGATCAGCAATGGTCGCTACGCCTGCAGCAGATCGGCGCGTTCGAAACCGACATGCTGGAATATGACGACATATTCGACGGCTCAAAAGTCATTGAGGAAAAAGTTGCGCTGCTGACACAGCAAATTCGCGACGAAATCGCCCGCATTGAAAAAATGGGCGGCGCATCGGCACAGGTCGCTCTGGAATATATGAAAGAGCGGCTGGTCACCGCCAATGCCGCGCGGCTGGAAGCGATCGAGACCAAAGATGAGATCCGCGTCGGGGTGAACGCCTATACCGAAACGGAGGCCTCGCCGCTCACGGCCGGCAATTCCAGCTTTATGACCGTGGATGAGGGCGCCGAGTTCGGCCCAGATCAAAAGCCTGAAGGAGTGGCGTGCGGCGCGCGACGAAAAGGCGGCGCAGTCCGCTTTGGACGGGTTGGCGCGCGCGGCCAGGGACGGCAGCAACATCATGCCGGTGTCGATTGCCTGCGCCAAGGCTGGCGTCACGACCGGCGAATGGGCAGGAACGCTGCGTAAAGTATTCGGCGAATATCGCGCGCCCACCGGCGTGGCTGCCAGTGCGCCGTCGCGCAACGACGAACGCATCACCGCCTTGCGCGACGAAGTCGATGCCGTATCCAGAAAACTCGGGCGGCCGCTGACCTTTCTAGTGGCCAAGCCCGGCCTCGACGGTCATTCCAACGGCGCCGAGCAGATCGCGATCCGCGCCCGCGATATCGGCATGCAGGTGATCTATGACGGCATCCGGTTTTCGCCGGCCGAAATCGTGGCGGCGGCGCAGACGCGCAGGCCGCATTTGATCGGCCTTTCCATTCTGTCCGGCTCCCACGTCTCGCTGGCCAAAGAGGTTCTTGACCGGCTCAAGGACGCCGGCCTGTCGGATGTGAAAGTCGTGGCCGGCGGCATCATCCCGCCCGAAGACGAAACGGCGCTCAAGGCCGCCGGGGTATCGGCGGTATTCAGCCCCAAGGACTATGATCTCAACCAGATCATGCGCGGGCTGGTAGAGCTGGCCGGGCGCTAAAACTCTCCATACAAAACAGCCATTTAATCGCTATTTGACATTAGAGTACTCTGTACAATAGAGTTATCTGCGTGCAGGAAATTGCTCCGGAATTCAATGTGCCAGGAAATGCGCCGCAGGAATCAAATCTACCGGGGAGGAAGCTTCATCTTGTCTTCCTTTTCGCGGCTGCGGCCCTTCTGTGCGCATCGCTGGCCTACGGCGCTTCAAGCCTCGTGCCCCACAGGGTGATGGTGATGTGGGACAGCAAAGTCTTCGCCATCATGGTCGAACGATCCGATTGAGGAAAAATCAATGTCGCTGACACCGGATGAAGCTGCGCTATCCCTGCGAGAGGTAGACGCTATCGAACAACGCAGTCGGGAGCTGCACATCTATCGCAACAGCGCACCGCATTGCTTAATCTGGGGCGCGGTGTGGGTGATCTGCTACGGCACCACCGCTTTGGCGCCGGCTTACGCCAATTATGTGTGGTGGACCCTGCCCAATATCGGATGGCTCTCCTCCTGCGCAGTAGGATATTTCCAGGGCAAGCACCGGTCCCGGCGTAAGGGCAGTTGGCGTTACGGCGCACTGATGGTGATCATACTTTTGACCGCGCTCGCCATTGGCGCAGTGGTTGCGCTTCCCTTGCGGCCGCTCAGCTATGCCAAGCTCGGTGCGCTGTATCCGCTCATATTCTCCGCTGTCTATGCCGGCTTCGGGTTGTGGATCGGTATTCGTTACATCGCCTTAGGTGCGTTTGTCGCGGCGGCTACGCTGTTTGGATATTTCGTGCTGTACGAGCATTTTCCGCTTTGGATGGCGATTGTCGGTGGCGGTTCGCTCATTTTGTGCGGTTTATGGATGCGGCGGATCTGATGGAACAGCCCGATTCCGTTATCCACCAACCCGTACGCTTGAAAATTATCGCGGCTCTCAAAGGGTTGCCTTCCGGCGATAAAATTGAATTCGTCCGTCTACGTGCCATCGTGGAAGCGACTGAAGGTAATCTCGGTGCGCATATTACAACATTGGAAGAGGCGGGTTACATCGCGGTCGAAAAAGATTTCGATGGAAAGAAGCCGCGCACGCGCGTGGCATTGACTAAACAAGGCCGCAAAGCCTTTGAAGCATACGTGGCTTACCTGCGCGACATCATCGAGAGCTGATATAAAATGAGATACCCGCTTATCGGGTTGATGCTGTTTAGTGCAGGCCTTATCGAAGGCCTTGCGTTTGCATTCGTTTTATATGCGCGGCGCGGGAAATGGCGCGAAATTGGCTTTATCACACCCGCGCCCCTATGGGTTTATGCTGCAGCCCTCTGTGCTGCCGCGCTCTATAGCGTCCTCACTTCGTGGGCCACACCTATGGTGGCGATCACGGCTATACAAATATCCCCTCTTAAAGGGACTGCTCTATTTACCGCTGTGATGGCCGGAACGTTTGAAGAGGTCGTCTTCAGAGGCATCATCATAACGGCGCTGCAAAACGCCGGACGAAGCAAGCCCATTCAAATTGCCGTCAGCGGCCTCGCATTTGGAGCCGTTCATGCCATCTGGGGGGTAAATACCGATCACTTCCTTACAAGCATAATCCAACCAGTATTATGGACCAGTGCGTATGGGATGATTTTCGCCGCCATATACGTATATGGCAAACGTAGCCTCGGTCCGGTCATCTTGGGCCATATTCTGACCGATGCGATAATTGAGCCAGGTCTTTTCTTGGCAGCGGTTCTGCATCGATGAGCACGATTGTTTCTGTGCGTGAATGCTCGGCGCACGGACTTGGATAATTCATTTGCGGCGGAGTGCGTCATGCGGATTTCAGACATTAGCTTTGTGGGGTGGCTCCACAGCATTGCCTGCATCGTGGCATTATTTACGGGAGGATATGTGCTATCGGCCCGTAAGGGTACGCGCACACACAGACGCTTGGGTTATTGGTATATCGGCGCAATGGCCGTGCTGAATCTTACCGTCATGGTCATCTACCGTTTCGATATGCTGCCAGGTGCAAAGCTGCGCATGGGGCCGAACCTGTTTGGCATATTTCACTGGGAAGCCGTGATAACGCTATTTGTCGTTTTGCTCGCGACGTATGCGGCGTCGCGCCAGCGGCGGAAAACCTGGGCCCACATCCATGTGCAGGCCATGTTGCTCAGCTATTACGGTCTCATAGGTGGGTTCATCAACGAGGCTTTCGTGCGAATAGTCCCCTTGCGGCAGTTCGCGCTCACCCATGGCCCGCATGCGGCGAATATCGCCTTCACAAGCACGGTCGGTGCCGTCCAAGGCGCGGCGCTGCTCGCATATTACGGGCTGATTATTTATTTCGCTGTTTCGATTAGCCGTGACAAACGTTGGCGAATATCTTCTGCGGCCACCCTGGAATCCCGTATAGCCCGCAATGTCACGGCCTGATCGCGCTTCGAAAATTTCTTGCCGCTCTCATCCAAGATGAGTTTGTGATGCGCATATGCCGGTGTTGGCAGTTCCAGCAGCGCCTGTAACAGCCGCTGCACATGGGTGGCGGCAAACAGATCGCTGCCCCGTGTGACCAAAGTCACGCCCTGAAAGGCGTCGTCCACCACAACCGCAAGATGATAGGACGCAGGCATCTCTTTGCGGCTCAGTACGATATCGCCGAATAGTTCCGGCTTGCACGGCGATGTCGCCCCGTGCTCGACCGCGGGCCGCTGCCCTGTTCGCTGAATGACAGCGAGCCGGCCTGGCGCGCTGGCTTCGGCACATCCAGACGCAGCGCATAGGCCGCGCCTGCCGCGATGCGTTCGGCGCGCGTCGTGCTCTGAAAATATCCCGGCAAACCCCGGGATAAAGCGCGCCCTCGGGTCCGTGCGGCGCATCCCCGGCGCGGGCAATCTCATCGGCAATTTCCCGGCGCGTGCAAAAGCACGGATAGGTAAGGCTGCGCGCCGTCAACAAATCCAGCGCTGCGCGGTAGGCATCAAAACGGCTTGATTGCCGCAATACCGGCGTCTCCCAGGATAGCCCCAGCCAGGCCAGATCCTGGAAAATTGCCGGTATAAATTCCTCCCGGCAGCGTTTCGCATCGATATCCTCGATCCGCAGCAAAAAGCGTTCTCCCGCCCGGGCAGCGGCAAGGGCCGCGTATGCATGTCCCAGATGCAGATATCCGGTTGGACTTGGCGCAAATCGCGTGACAATCATGCAGGCGAGATTACAGGAATTTTTTCATGGCGCTTACTGGTCCACGTCTTCCGGCAGCGCGCGGCCAGGCCACGCATCTGGTGGTTCTGTGTCACGGCTATGGCGCCGACGGCAATGACCTTATCGGGCTGGCGCCGCATTTTCAGCGCTCCATGCCGACAACTGCCTTTGTCGCGCCCAATGCACCCACACCCTTGCCCGGTAGCCCCGGCTATCAATGGTTTCCGATTTCCCGGATCGATCCGCAGGAAATGCAGAAAGGTGTTTCAACCGCCGCGCCGAAGCTGGAGGCATTTCTCGATGCCGAACTGTCGCGCCTCAATCTGGGCCGGGATCGTTTGATGCTCATCGGCTTCAGCCAGGGCACCATGCTGGCGCTGGCCGTCGGCATGGCCAAACCCTGCGCCGCCATTCTGGGCTACTCCGGCATGCTGACGGGCACCGATACCCTGGCCGAGCTCGGCCCGGAGGCGCCACCTGTAATGCTGGTCCATGGCGATGCTGACGCTACCATTCCCATTGACGCCCTGCTCTATTCGGCCAACGCGCTCGGCAATGCGGGCGCCCGCGTGCAATGGCACATATCTCCCGGCGTCGGGCACGGCATCGCCCCGGATGGCCTTGCCCTTGGGGTCAATTTCCTGACCCAGGCATCGCGTGGTCTGCTGGCGGCGTCCGGCCCGATTCATAGTCGCGTGCCTTAAACGTCGCTTTTCCGTCACAGAGAATCGGTTAGGCTGATTAGCGATATTGGCAGATCGCCCTTGGCCTTCTAAAGTCGCGGGCAGTTTGAAAAGGCCGTGGTGAAGGGATTTACGCCGTGTTAGCCGCGCGTGTTCCGAACAATTGCCCTGCGCTGGTGCTCAATGCGGATTATCGCCCATTGAGCTATTTCCCGCTGTCGCTCTGGTCCTGGCAGGATGCGGTCAAGGCGGTATTTCTCGAACGGGTCAATATTCTCGAAGAATATGACCGCATCGTACGCTCGCCAAATATCGAAATGCGAATCCCATCCGTGGTTTCGCTCAAGACCTATATCCGGCCTGCGCGCAATCCGGCATTCACCCGGTTCAATGTTTTTCTGCGTGACAGTTTCGAATGCCAATATTGCGGTGACGCCGAAGATTTGACTTTCGATCATGTCATTCCGCGCAGCCGTGGCGGGCGTACCACCTGGGATAATGTGGTCACGGCCTGCGCACCCTGCAATCTTGCAAAGGGCGGACGTAGCCCGAAGCAAAGCAATATGCATTTACGCATGCCGCCGCACCGACCCACGATCAATGAATTACGCAGCAATGGCAGGCGCTTTCCGCCCAACTATCTGCATGAATCCTGGGCGGACTATCTCTATTGGGATAGCGTGCTGGAGCCTTAAATTTTCTCGGATAATTTTATGGCGATGCGGCAGCCGGTCTTGATGCCGGCGCTCAGCAATTTATAGCCGGGCGCCTGTTCCGCGCCATGCGCGATCGCCGCGTCGCGATGCGCAACTTCTTCCTGCCGAAAATCCTCCACGGTTTCCTTTAATTCCGGATCGTCGTCCAAAATCGCGACCTGCGCGGCATAATGTTCGTCAATGGCTTCTTCCACTGCGGCGGTGCAGGCCATGGCCGCCTTTTCGCCCATCAGCGCGGTGGCAGCGCCAAGCGCAAATCCCGCCACGCGCCAGACGGGCTCAAGAGCCGTCGGACGAACGCGCCGTTCATTCACCAGGGCATCGAATTTTTTCAGATGCCGTTGTTCCTGTTCCGCCATATGGCGAATGGCCGATACCGTTTCGGAACTGCGCGTTCCCAATACCGCAAGCTGGCCTTCATAGATCCGCACCGCGCCATATTCGCCGGCATGGTCGACGCGAATCATGGCCTCGGTATCGGCGCTGGGGGCCGTGCCGGGCATTGCGGGGCGTTTCTTGCGGCTCATGCCTTTTTTGCCATCCGTACGATCATTGACGCTGTCAGCGCTGTTCCCAGAGAGATTAGCGCGTTCCATGCGGCCAGTGACAGGCCCCAACCGGCGGGTATGAAAAAAGCAGGCTTATCGCAGGGAACGACTTTGTAGACATTGGGGTCTACAGGTGCGCCGAGAACATACAGGTTCCCCGTGCAATGCGTCGGCCCCGGCCACCACATCCACTCAATGCCGACATGATAGACGCCGATGGCGCCTGACAGGCCGACAAGCAGAATGGTGCCGGTGACAACAGCCTGTTTTACAGTGGCGCTTTGATTGCGCGCGAAATATCCGCCGACAAACCCCAGGAATATGGCGCCGAATAAGGGCCAGCGCTGCCAATGGCATATTTCGCAGGGCTGATAGCGCCCGATATACTGAATGCCCAGGGCGCCCAATATCAGCGCCAGCGCCACGGCTCCGACAATTAAGCTCATATTGTCGGCAAGCTTTTTAACGGTCATCGCGCAAAAATCCTGTCTTCATTGTCGAAGGCTTTGAATTCCAGCGCGTTGCCGCTGGGGTCCAGCACAAAGAATGTCGCCTGTTCGCCTGGCAGGCCTGCGAATCGGATATCGGGTTCGATGACGAATGAAATGTTTTCTTTACGTAATTTATCCGCCAAAGCGCGCCATTCCGCCATGGATAAAATGACGCCGAAATGGCGCACAGGAACTGCGTCACCGTCAACAACATTATGCGCTTTGTGTCCGGCCTCATTAGGGCTTAAATGGGCGACGATTTGGTGACCGAAGAAATCGAAGTCGATCCATTCGCTGCTTGAACGCCCTTCCGGGCAGCCCAGCAGACCACCATAAAACGTGCGCGCCTCGGAAAGGTCGCGCACTGGAAATGCAAGATGGAATCTGGCCAAGCGAGGTTCAGGCTTTGCTGACATGGCTTTCGCCGTTTTGCCGTATGAGAGAAACTATATTGAAGACTAAAGCAAAGTCCGTTCGCGGGCCATCGCCTAAATGTCAGCGCGCCCTGTTGGCGATAGACGGCAAATCGGTGGAAGTATCCCTGCGCCACAATCCGCGTGCCCGGCGCCTGATTGTCAGGGTCCATCCGTCCACCGGCGAAGTCACGGTTGTGGCGCCATCGCGCACGGCGCTTGCCCGTGCCCTGGAATTCGCGCGCGGCGAAAGCGCCTGGATTGCCAAGCAACTGAAGTCGGTTCCATCGCGCATTTCGCTGGCGCCTGGGGCCCGTTTTCCCTTTAAGGGCACCGATCATGTCATTCGCGCCGGGGATGGCGCTGCCGGGGGGCCGGTCTGGGTAGAGAGTGCCGGCGACATCCCAGCCATTCATGTCCGGGGCCGCAGCGAACATGTGCCGCGCCGTCTGACCGATTTTCTGAAGCGGGAGGCCAAGCTGGCGCTGGAAGCGCGCGCCGTGGAATATTCAGCGCAACTCGGTGTCAAACATGCGCGCATCACGGTACGCGATACTGCCAGCCGTTGGGGTTCATGCACCTCCGAACGCGCCCTGTCCTTTTCCTGGCGCCTGATACTGGCTCCGTCCTTTGTGCTCGATTATGTCGTTGCGCACGAAGTGGCGCACATCCGCGAAATGAACCATGGGCCGCGCTTCTGGCGGCTGGTGAAACAGCTGGTGCCGAATCCGGCACCGGCGCAGAAATGGTTGCGCGAACACGGCATGGCGCTGCATCGCTACGCCGGAAAGCCCTGATCTTTCAGGTTCCGCCGAACAGGCTGTTTATCAGCGCGTCGAAAGCATCAGTCTTTTTCGGCTGTTCAACGGCGGCTTCGCTGACAGGCGTGGCGGCGGGCTGTTCGGCCTCTGCCATCAACGCACCGCCCGGCAGGGGCGATGCCGGCACGCCGTCCAGGGCATTTTCCATGAAGGTCTTGAATATGCGCGCGGGCATACCGCCGCCGGTGGCGCGATGCATGTTGCTTGAATCGTCATTACCGGTCCACACGCCGGTTACCAGATCGGCGCTGTATCCGACAAACCAGGCGTCGCGGAAATCCTGTGTGGTGCCGGTTTTTCCGGCGCTGGGCCTATCGCTAAGCCTGGCTGCCTTTCCCGTTCCATAGGTGACAGTTGCCGACATAAGCTGGCTCAACTGCGCGGCCTCGTCATAACTTATGACCTGGCCAAGCCCGGAGTCTTTATGCGCAAACAGGGTCCGGCCCTTGCCGGTTACGATGGAAACAATCCCATAGGGCGAAATCCCCTTGCCGCCATTGGCGAACGGGGCATAAGCCCCAGTCAGTTCCAGCGGCGTAACAGACGATGTGCCTAGCGCAATCGAAACATTGGTATCCAGATGCGAAGTGATGCCCAGTTGCTGCGCGGTTTTTGCGACGACCTTTGGGCCCACGCGATCCGTCAACTGTGCCGCGACTGAATTTGAAGAAATGGCGAAGGCCTCGATCAGGGAAATTTCACCCTTGTACTTGTTGTCAAAGTCCGACGGCTTCCAGCCGCGAATATTGACCGGCGCATCATTCACCGTATCGTTCAGACTCATGCCGCTCTCAAGCGCGGCGAGGTAGACAAATGGCTTGAAAGCCGAGCCGGGCTGACGCAACGCTTCGGTGGCGCGATTAAACGGACTTTGCACGTAAGAGCGGCCGCCCACCATGGCGCGGATAGCGCCGTTCGGCGTCATGGCGATCAGGGCGGCCTGTCCGGCATGAAGCTTTACGCCTTCCGACGCCAAGGCCGAGGCCACGGCATTTTCGGCCTGCGCCTGCATGTCCAGATCGAAGCTGGTGTGAACGATCAGCGGTTCGCCGGTCTCTCCGATATAGCCGGGAATTTGCGCAATCACCCAATCAGTAAAATAGCCCGATCCGGCTGTGCCGGCGCCACGCATGACGCGCGGTCGTGAAGCAACGGCCTGACGCTCGGCGGACGCATCGATATAGCCGGCCGCTTTCATGGCGCGCAGGACGATTTCAGAGCGGGCCTTGCTCGCATCCGCATCGGCCAGCGGATTATAGCGCGCAGGTGCCTTGACGCTGCCGGCCAGCATGGCGGCCTCCGGCAAGGTCAGTTGCCGTGCGGGCTTGCCGAAAAAACGTTCTGCCGCAGCTTCGATGCCGTACACGCCGGCTCCGAAGTATATTCGATTGAGATACAGCGACAGAATCTGGTCTTTGCTGTAGCGCGATTCCAGATAGACGGCGAGCAGGGCCTCCTGGATTTTGCGGTGATAAGTGCGGTCGGAATCCAGAAACAGATTCTTGGCGAGCTGTTGCGTCAGGGTTGAGCCGCCCTGCACCACGCGGCCGGCCATCATGTTGGCGTAGGCCGCGCGCGCAAGGCCTAAGGGATCTATGCCCAGATGGTCGCGAAAGCGCCGGTCTTCTATTGCGATAAAGGCATTCGGCACATAGGTCGGCAGGTCCTTGACGTCGACCAATTTGCCTTGTGTCAGGCCGCGCCGCGCAATCAGGCGCCCGCGAATATCCAGAATGGTAATGTCGTGACTGGCACTTTGGACCAGCAGGCTTTTGACATCAGGCAGGTCCGACAAATACCGGGAGAAAATAACAGCGCCGAAAATGAAGGCCCAGGCGCACAGCAGCGCAACGGCGTATGGCCAGGTTGCACGTTTTTTCGTTTTGGGAGGATCGACGCCATCCTCGTCTTCATTGTCGACAGCGCGCGAAGCGGTTGCCGAGGCACTCTGTCGGCGCGGGTGCTGTCTATCCGGATCCGGCCGTCTGGCCATGGGCATCCCCTTTGGCCGTCCGTTCTAGGAGCGAAGAGTTAACGGGTGTTAAACATTCCAAGGCAGGGAAATGCCGAATATTCGGCCCATCAGGGCATCAGCCGGTATCCGCCGCTTTCGGTGATCAGAAGCCGGGCGTGGCCGGGATTGATCTCGATTTTCTGTCGCAGGCGATAAATGTGCGTTTCCAGCGTATGGGTCGTTACCGCCGGATTGTAACCCCAGACCTCGTGCAGCAGCGTCTCGCGCGGGACGGTATCGCCCGAGCGATAAAGGAACTTCAGGATATTGGTTTCTTTTTCCGTCAGCCGGATTTTCTTGTTCTGGCTGTCGGTCAGGGTCTTGGCGCTCGGCCGGAACGTGTAAGGCCCTACAGTATAGGCGGCATCCTCGCTTTGGCCGTGGCTGCGCAGATGCGCGTGAATACGCGCCATCAGCACGGCAAAACGGAAGGGCTTGACCACATAGTCGTTGGCGCCGGCCTCAAGGCCTTCGACGGTATCGGCTTCGGAGTCCGCGGCCGTCAGCAGAATAATGGGACAGTTCACGCTGTCGTCGCGCAATGTGCGGCATAATTCACGGCCGTCGCCATCGGGCAGGCCGACATCCAGTATGATAAAGGCGTAAAGTCCTTCATGCGCGCGCGCACGTCCCTCGGCAATCGTGCCGGCCTCGATGATCTGATAGCCGCCATCTGCCGCCAGCTGCTCTGCCAGCGAAGACCGCAGCATGGCGTCATCATCGATAAGTAGGACGCGTTTGGCGTTGGGCATGAAGAAATCCGGCTAAACGAACAACGAACCCTACCCCGTTTTCCGGGCCGGGTGTATGTGAAACGGATATTGTGTTTCCCAAACGGCAGTCAATCCATTGCCTGAGAAGACAAAGCGCAGAACCGGCCCCGGCCGATCAACTTTGGGTGTAGTCTCCCAGGCGGTCAGCGCCCTGCGGCGCGGCGAGCCCGTGCGCATCAGCAATATCCTGGTGCTGGCCGTGGAGACGGCTCCCGCCTCCGCGCTTGCACAAATGGGCAAGGGCGGGCGGCTGCTTCTGACCCATGCGCGCGCCCGCACGCTGAAGATCAGGCTATACACGCCGGAGATTGTGGCGCTGCCCGCCAAGGACCTGTCCCCCGACATAATCCGGGCCATCGCCGATCCTGTCGCGGATCTGGAATTTCCGCTGAAGGGCCCATTTCGAAATTTGCGCGAGCGCCTGCCTGCCTCCTATGCGGCAGCGGTCAAGCTGGCCAAACTGGCGGGCCTTTTGCCGGCTGTACTCGTTTCAGCCTCAAAAAAAATATCGCCCGCCGTGACGCTATCGGTGAAGGACATTCTGTCGTTTGACGATGAAACGGTACGAACACTCTCGATTGTCACGCGGGCGCATGTGCCGCTCGAAGGCGCGCCGAATGCTGAACTGGTAGCGTTTCGTGCCCGTGATGGCGGGCCGGAGCATTATGCCGTTGTCATTGGGCAGCCAACCGCAGACAAGCCGGTGTTGGCGCGGCTGCATTCTGAGTGTTTCACCGGCGACCTGCTCGGTTCGCTGAAATGCGATTGCGGCCAGCAATTGCGCGGCGGAATCGACGCCATCGCCAGGGCGGGCGACGGCGTTTTATTGTATCTGGCCCAGGAAGGCCGCGGCATCGGTCTGATCAATAAGCTGAGGGCCTATCGTCTTCAGGATCAGGGCTTTGATACCCTCGATGCCAATGAACGCCTTGGTTTTGCGGCGGACGAACGGCGTTATGAGATCGCCGCAAAAATGCTGTCGCTGCTCGGCATCGGGACAATCAATCTGTTGACCAACAATCCCGACAAGGTAAAGGCACTGCAACGTGCCGGCGTGAAAGTGGCAAAGCGCGTGCGTCACGCCTTTCCCGGCAACGCGCACAATCGCGCCTATCTCAATACCAAGGCCAAACGTGCGGGTCATTTGCTGTAGCCGGTGCTCATTGCGGTTTATCGCACAGGGCGCTGACGCGGGTCGCATTTCGCGCTAACCTGCAGCCATGCAAATCACCGTCGCGCCGAACGAAAAACTGGGTACCGCCATAAATTGGGGCGCGGGCCCGGTCCGCTGCGCCATTGGCCGCGGAGGTCTTGGCATGAAAGCCGGGGAAGGCGACGGAATTACGCCGGTCGGCGCGTGGCCCATTCGTCGCGTCTTGTATCGTGCCGATCGCATTGCCCGGCCAGGCACCGGCCTGCCGCTTGCCGAGATCGTTCGGGACGATGGCTGGTGTGATGCGCCGGACGATCCGAAATATAATCTTCCGGTCAAACTCCCCTATCCTGCCAGCGCTGAAAACCTGTGGCGCGAGGATCACGTCTATGACGTTATTGTTGTGTTGGGCTACAATGACGATCCGGTATTGCCGGCAAAGGGCAGCGCAATTTTCCTGCACGTGGCCAGACCCGATTATCGCCCGACCGAGGGCTGTGTCGCGCTGGCACTTCCCGATCTTGTAACGTTGCTGGAAAAATTGCAGCCGGGCGATCTAATCAATATCGCGCGTTGAGCGTTCGCCGAATATGGCAGTGCCGATCCGCACATGGGTGGCGCCGAATTTTATGGCCATTTCAAAATCGGCACTCATGCCCATCGACAATTGGGTCAGGCCATTTTCCTTTGCCAGTTTGGCCAGAAAGGCAAAATGCGGGGCCGCATCCTCAGAAATGGGCGGGATGCACATCAATCCCATGACAGGAAGGCCAAGCGTGTCGCGGGCATGACGGATAAATTCCGGTGCATCTGCCGGCAACACACCGGCCTTTTGCGGTTCTTCGCCGGTGTTGACCTGAATGAACAGGTCGGGCGATCTGCCCGTCTTGGTCAGTTCGCTTTTCAGCGCGTCGGCCAGCTTGGGTCGGTCAAGTGTTTGAATGCAATCAAACAGCGCCACCGCCTCTTTTACCTTGTTGGTCTGCAACGGGCCGATCAGATGCAGCATCAGGTCGGGATAAATTTTCTTCAGCTCGGGAAATTTGGATTGTGCTTCCTGAACCCGGTTTTCGCCGAAGGTTCTCTGTCCAGCCGCAATCGCCTCTTCCACCGTTTTTGCGTCATGCATTTTGGAGACGGCGACCAATGTTGTGCTGGGGGCAGGCGCAATCGCGCTCTTTCGCGCCGCGTCAAGGCGCGCAATGATACCGGCGAGATTTTCGGCCACATGGGACATGACATGAGCGATAGCCTTGCGCGCCGAAGTTTGGCAAGGGCGGCAACCCGGCTTGCGGCGGATCGCGGGTTAGCCTGGCCTGCTTTGGCGCTGTTTACCGACGAAGAGCGCCTGCCCGACCCGTTGGCGGCAGCTTCGGCTTTGCCCTTTGGCAGTCTGGTGGTGGCGCGGGCCCGCAGCACGCCGGCGCGCATCCGACTGGTAGAAAATCTGCTGCCGATAGCGCGCAGGCGAAATCTTATTCTCCTGGTGGCGGACGACGAAATCCTTGCCGCCGGAACAGATGGGCTGCATCTGCCCGAGAGGCGCGCTGCCGAGGCCGCCCATTGGCGCGCACGCCAGCCGCATTGGCTGGTCACGGCTTCGGCCCACTCCCCGCGCACCTGCCTGCGCAGCCAGGCGGACGCGTTCTTCCTGTCGCCCGTCTTTGCCACAAAAAGCCATCCGGGCCTGCCTGCGCTGACGCCGCTGCGTGCAGCGGCCATGGCGCGCCACGCCTCCAGGCCGGTTTATGCTTTGGGCGGCATTACGGCACGCAATGCCGGATTGCTTGTTGGCCTGGGATTTTCCGGAATCGCAGCGGTAGCGGCGCTGAGCTAGATATGAAAATCCAGATGCAGCGTCGCGGCGTCCATGCCGATGCGCGGCGCGGCGTTGTAAAAGGTCCCGGCACCGCGGGAGTAGTTCAGATGCTGCCATCCGGCCGCGAGTGTCAT
Source organism: uncultured Alphaproteobacteria bacterium (assembly GCA_963837555.1). GTDB lineage: Bacteria > Pseudomonadota > Alphaproteobacteria > Micropepsales > Micropepsaceae > Rhizomicrobium. The sequence continues at coordinate 121,650 of CAWINU010000006.1, forward strand.
GTTGGTGTTCAGCACATAACGAGCGGACAATTGATAGCCGGTCATGTTTAGTGTCGGTGCCGATCCGAAGCCGTCCGCGTTACCGGCGACAAATTCTCCGCCGAATTTCCAATCGCCCGTTTCCGCCGCAAGTGACAGGGTCGAGACCTCGGTCATGCCGACAGCAAAGACGCTATTGAGATTGAAAGTATAGGCGTTGGAGGCGTGATAGGCCCCGCCCACATACACGCGCCAGTCCTGTGCAATGTCGTAATTGTAGGTCGCTCCAAACGCCCATTCCGTCAGGCCTTCATGACCGGCCGTCTTATTGGCGTTATGGCCGACCGATAGCGCGCTATAAAGGCTGATGCCTGAAACATCGTCCAGGTCGTTGCTGTAACTGGCAGCGACTTCCCAGATATTCTGCTGGCGGTCCCCGACCATCGCGCCGGAATTCAGAAAGGGCAGGACCTGTTTGCTTTCCGACGGCGTGAAGGACAGGCCCAGCTCGAAACCGAACAGACGCGGCGTATAGAGTGAAATCTTGGCGAAGTTGGCGGATGCCATGCCGTAATTGCGCGGTGTAAAAATATTCACAAAGGCCTTATCCGTGGCCAGATCACGAAAGGGGCTGAGCGTGGGGTCGCGGAATGAAAGGTCGGGCACGACCTGCGTATCGGTATTGGCCAGGCGGGCCGCGGCGCCGTCGGTCAAACCAACTTCGACGCGCCCCAGACCAGTCTGAAGATGGCCAAATACATACTGAAAGACGTCGTTGCCATTACGGCCGGTGTATAGATGGTCGGTATAGACAAGGATGCTGGCGTCCAGACCCATCGACAGGCCGGTGTCATAGGTACGGGTCAGGCTCGGTGTCAGGGTCGCAAATCCCATAGCGCCGGCACCATCGGCCGGGCCCGGCTGATTGCGGGAAAAAACAGCGCCACTGGCGCGCCCGCTCACCGCAAGCTCCGCATTGCCCACAAACATGGAATAGGGCGAAATCTGCCAGTCCGAAATCTCGGCGCCGGCCGGGCTAGCTGCCGCAATTAGGCCCGCGCCAGCCAACAGATACGCTTTCATTGCATGCGATCCCTGAAATTGTACCTGCCGGGCTTGTGGCCATCCACTGTTAAGTCCTTATAACACAAGCCTATCCTGTCAAGGCGAGCCCATTTCTTCGCATTGCGCAGGGCAGGTTCGCCAAGTATAAGCGCAACCATCAGGCCGGGCGCGCCACGGCCGAAACGCCAGCCCAAGGAACAGAGTAACCAATGCGAATTCTGCCCGTGCGACATCTCACCCTGGCGCTGTGTGCGCTGATCCTGGCCGGCTGCGGCAGCAGCAATGAAATGCCCGATGCGGGCAGCAGTGCCGGGCCCGTGACCCTTGGCGTCAATTCCTATCTCTGGCGCGCCTCGCTCGACACGCTGTCGTTCATGCCGCTCGCCAACGCCGATCCGGTCGGCGGGATCATCAATTTCGACTGGTACTCCGCACCCGACAATCCCAATGAGCGCATGAAGGTGACGGTGTTTATTCTCGACCGCCGCCTGCGTGCCGATGGCCTTCGCGTTTCGGTGTTTCGCCAAACTCGTACATCGCTCGGCTGGGTCGATGCCGACGTCAATCCGGATACAGCCAACAAGCTGACAGACGCCGTGCTGACGCGCGCCCGCGAACTCAGGCTTGCGTCTCAGACCTCCAGCTGAATTTCCGCTGGCCTTTTATCGTAAGGTTTTGATATGGCGCGTTACAACGCCAGAGAGTCCGAACAGGCATGGCAGGCGGTGTGGAACGAGCGCGGCAGCTTTGTCACGCCGACCGATTCCACCAAGCCAAAATGCTACGTCCTGGAAATGTTTCCCTATCCGTCGGGAAACATTCATATGGGGCATGCGCGCAATTACACCATGGGCGATGTCATCGCGCGCTTTCGCCGGGCACAGGGGTTCAATGTTTTGCACCCGATGGGCTGGGACGCGTTTGGCTTGCCGGCCGAAAATGCCGCGCGCGACAAGGGCGTAAACCCGCGCGACTGGACCTATAAGAACATCGCCCATATGGCCGATCAGCTGAAGCTGATGGGGCTTGCCATCGACTGGACGCGCGAATTCGCCACCTGCGATCCATCTTATTACAAGCATCAGCAGAAACTGTTTCTCGACTTTTACAAGGCGGGCTTGGTCTATCGCTCAGAAGCCGATGTGAACTGGGATCCGGTCGACCAGACCGTGCTCGCCAATGAACAGGTGATCGAGGGGCGCGGCTGGCGCTCGGGCGCGTTGGTGGAACGGCGCAAGCTGTCTCAATGGTTTTTTAAAATCACCGCATTCGCCCAGGACTTGCTGTCTGCGCTCGACGGTCTTGAGCGCTGGCCGGAAAAAGTCCGGATCATGCAGAAGAACTGGATCGGACGGTCCGAGGGTCTGCGCCTGACATTCAATCTGTCCAATGCTCAAGAGCTTGAAGTCTTTACCACGCGGCCGGATACGCTGTTCGGTGCCAGCTTTGTCGCCCTGTCGCCCGAGCATCCGCTGACCCAAAAGCTGGCCGAGACCGATGCCAGGCTTGCCGCCTTTATCGCCGAATGCCGCAAGATCGGCACCGCGGAAGCCGAAATCGAAAAGGCCGAAAAACTCGGCTATGACACGGGCCTGACGGCGACACATCCCTTCGACGACAAATGGCAACTGCCGGTCTATGTCGCCAATTTCGTGCTGATGGGATACGGCACGGGTGCCATTTTCGCCTGCCCGGCGCATGACCAGCGCGATCTGGATTTCGCGCGCAAATATCATTTGCCGGTTACGCCGGTGGTGGTGCCCGAAGGTCAGAGCGCGAAAGATTTTGCCATCGGCAAAGAAGCTTATCTGGGCCCTGGCAAACTCGCCAATTCGCGCTTTCTTGATGGCCTGACTGTCGATCAGGCCAAGGCCGAGGTCGCCAAAAGGCTGGAAGCGCGCGGCGTCGGCGAACGCACGGTGAATTATCGTCTGCGCGATTGGCTGGTATCGCGTCAGCGCCCCTGGGGTTGCCCCATTCCCATGGTCCATTGCGGCAAATGCGGCGTTGTGCCGGTCCTGGAAAGCGAATTGCCGGTCAAGCTCCCCGACGAAATTAATTTTGCCGTGCAGGGCAATCCGCTGGCGGCCGATGCAGTCTGGAAAAATACCACCTGCCCGACCTGCGGCGGCCCGGCCGTGCGCGATACCGATACGCTCGATACCTTTGTGGATTCGTCATGGTATTTCGCGCGCTTCTGTTCGCCGCATGCCGATGTACCGGTGGACAAAGCGGCGGTCGATTACTGGCTGCCGGTTGATCAATATATCGGCGGCATTGAGCATGCGATCCTGCATTTGCTTTATGCGCGCTTCTTTACGCGCGCCATGAACATGACCGGCTATGTCGGCGTCAAGGAACCGTTTGCCGGCCTGTTTACCCAGGGCATGGTCTGTCACGAAACCTATACGGATTCGTCCGGTGCCTGGGTCGAGCCTATCGACGTCGAAAAGCGTGACGGCAAGGCCTTCAGGAAATCCACCGACCAGGCGCTCGCAGTCGGCCCGTCCGAAAAAATGTCGAAGTCGAAGAAGAATGTCATCGCGCCGTCTGCGATCATCGACATTTACGGCGCCGATACGGTGCGCTGGTTCATGTTGTCGGACACGCCGCCCGAACGCGATATCGAATGGACCGATGAAGGCGCCGAGGGCTGCTGGCGCTTTGTCCAGCGCATCCATCGCCTGGTAACCGAGGCGGAGAATCTTCCGCCGCCAGGAACCCCTATGGGCGATGTGGAGGACAAGGCGCTCGAGCTGCGCCGTGCTACCCATAAAGCCATTGCTGCGGTTACCGATGATCTGGACGGCCTGCGGTTTAATCGTGCGGTGGCCCAGGTTTACATGCTGGCCAATGCCATTGCCGCGGCCGATGCATCTGTATCGGGCACGGCGCGGCGCGAAGCCCTGGAAGCCCTGTCGCTTGTTATTGCTCCCATGATGCCGCATCTGGCCGAAACCTGCTGGCAGGCGCTTGGTCATACCAGTCTGGTCGTCGAAACGCCCTGGCCCAAGGCCGATTCCAGCCTCACCACCTCCGACAGCGTCACCATGGCGGTTCAGGTCAACGGCAAAAGGCGCGGTGAACTCACCGTTCCCCGTGGGGCGGATGCCAAATCGGTCGAAGCCGCCGCACTGGCGCTGGACGGAGTTGCGCGCGTGCTGGAGGGAAATGCCCCGCGGCGTGTTATTGTGGTGCCGGACCGCATTGTGAATATTGTGGCATGACCTTTTTTCGCGCATTTCTTATTGTGGCGCTGGCCGGGCTTTGCGCGGCCTGCGGCTTTCGCCCGCTTTACGGCAATGGCGGTGCCAACAATCGCGTGCTGACCGCGATATTTGTCGAGCCCGTGGCTGACAATGCAGGTTACGAACTTCGCAATACGCTGATCGATCTGTTGAATTCAGACGGAACGGAAACGGGCAAGGCTTATCGTCTGACATTGACCTATAAGCGCACAAGCCAGGGCATTGCATTGCAGAATGATGCTGCCGTCACGCGCTATAACGACACGCTGAAAGTTGATTATGTCCTGCGCGATCTCAATGGCGCGGAACTGACGCACGGCACCGAAAGCAATCTGTCGGCTTATAACGTGGTGCAATCGCCCTATGCCACGCTGGTGGCACAGCGCGATTCAGACAAGCGTTCTGCCCAGGAAATCGCCGAGCGAATCCGTATCGCACTCGGCCTCTATTTTTCCCGCACGCAATGATCGTCAAAAGCTTTGAAGCCGATCGCTATGTGGTTGCTCCGCCCAAGGGCATGACGGCAGCGCTGATTTTCGGACCCGATCTGGGTCTGGTGCATGAGCGGGCCGAGAAACTCGCCAAGACGGTGGTCGCCGATCTGAATGATCCGTTCCGTGTCTCGGATCTGGATGAAAGCGTCCTGCTGGCCGACGGCGCGCGGCTGTTTGACGAGGCCGCTGCTCTGTCCATGCTGGGCGGACGGCGCGTGGTGCGCGTGCGGGGCGCCGGCAACAATCTCGCCAAGCTGTTCGAATCCTTTCTGGCCGACCATGCGGGTGATGCCCTGGTGGTTGTGGAAGCGGGTGATCTGGCTAAGGGCACCAGCCTGCGCCGCCTATTTGAGGAGGACGACAAGGCCGCCGCGATTCCCTGTTATCCCGATAGCGTCCGTGATTTGTCGGATGTGGTGCGCAACGCCATGAAGGAATTCGGTCTTGGCATCAGCCCGGACGCCGTGGAAGAGGCCGTCTCGAGGCTGGGCTCGGATCGTGGCGTGACACGGCGCGAGCTGGAAAAGCTTGCGCTTTACGTCGGGGCCTCCAAGCAGGTGAGCCGTGAGGATGTACGCGCGGCGATGGGCGACGAAGCGGAGGCGCGGGTGGAGGAAGTCTGCGATGCCGCCGGAACCGGCGATCTGGCGCGGCTCGATCTGGCACTGGAGCGCTACTTCATTGCCGACGGCAATCCGGTTGCCGTCTTGCGCAATGCCATGTCCCATTTTCAGCGGCTGGCTTTGACGCGCGCGCTGACCGAACGCGGCGAGCCGGTTGACACGGCGATCAGGAAACTCCGCCCGCCGCTACATTTTTCGCGCGCCGCCTCCTTCAAGGGGCAGGCGGGCAAATGGAGTGAAGACCGCCTGGCGGAGGCGCTGGATTTGCTTCTGGAGGCGGAAGCTTTGTGCAAAACTACCGCCATTCCGGCCGAGGCGGCATGCGGGCGCGCCCTGTTCAATGTTGCCGCCATGGCGCGGATGCGGGGCTGAGCATGCTGAAGGTCCGAATTATCCCCTGCCTGGATGTCAAAGACGGTCGCGTCGTCAAGGGTATCAATTTTGAAAGTCTGCGCGACGCGGGCGATCCGGTGGAGCAGGCTGTCATCTATGATCATGCCGGTGCGGACGAACTCTGTTTTCTCGATATTACCGCGTCGCATGAAAAGCGCGGCATTATCCTGGATGTGGTGCGCCGCACGGCCAATGTCTGTTTCATGCCGCTTACTGTGGGCGGCGGCGTACGCTCGGTGGAAGATGTGCGCGCGCTTCTGCTTGCCGGCGCGGATAAGGTTTCGATCAACACAGCAGCCGTTGAGCGCCGCGCGCTCGTGCGCGAGGCGGCGGAAAAATTCGGCAGTCAATGCATCGTCGTGGCCATTGACGCCAAACGCGTTGGCACTGGCTATGAAATCTTTACCCATGGCGGACGCACTGCCACGGGCATTGACGCCATTGCTTATGCCCGCGAAGTGGTTGAATTGGGCGCCGGGGAAATTTTGCTGACCTCCATGGATCGTGACGGCACCAAATCCGGCTACGATATTGCCCTGACGCGCGCGATTGCCGACGCGGTGTCCGTACCGGTTATTGCGTCCGGTGGCGTCGGTACGCTGGAGGATCTTGTGGCGGGCGTGCGCGATGGCCACGCCAGCGCGGTTTTGGCGGCCTCCATATTTCATTTCGGCGAAGCGACGGTAGCGGACGCCAAAAATGCCCTGGCAAAGGCGGGGTTGCCGGTTCGCGCGCTTTAGGTATTCTTGCGCGCATGGAAGAGCCCCGCGCCGCTGTCGTACATATTTTTCGCCCGCGCTCCGATGGTCCGGTGCCGATCACCAAGGCGCATCCTGTGCGGCTTAACCGGCACATGCCGGTCCAAGATGTATTTCGGGTGATAGTGCTGGAATGTCTGGCGCAGGTCTCTCGAACGCCATCGGCGTGCGCCAGGCGCGCGAACCCGAAAGCCTGCATCAGTTGCGCGTTGCATTGCGCCGTTTGCGCGTGGCGCTTGCCATGTTCAAGGCGTATCGCGAGCCGCATGTAGTGGAGCTGGGCAAACGTGCGGCCGCCATTGCCGAAAAGCTGGGCCCGGCGCGCGATCTTGATGTGTTTCTTTCCGGTCTGATCGAGGAACCAAAATCGATAGACCTGCATGGTGAAGGCTTTGCGCTTTTAACCGCGCGTGCCGAAAAGGCGAGAAGCCTGGCCTGGGATGACGCGGCCGATTGTGTCGCCGGGCCGGGATTTGCGCTGTTTATCGACGATGTTGCACTTGCCGCGGAAAGTTTTCGTCCCGATTCGCGCAAGGGAAAAATGTTGGGCAAGGTTGCGCACAAGGTGCTCGACAAGGCGCTGGAGCGCGTCAAGGATCGCGCCCGCGAAGCCAAATCCGATCCGCAGGACTTTCATCGCCACCGCATTGCGCTCAAGCGGCTTCGCTATACCAGCGAGTTTCTGGCGCCGCTCTACAGCGAAAAGAGCGTGCGCCGTTACGTCAAGCACATGAAGGACCTGCAGGAAAATCTCGGTTACCTCAATGACTGCGCGCATGTGCGCACAACATTGGCGGCGTTGCGCGAACCCGGTTCGCGCAAGGTCAATCACGAGGCCGCCTTGCAGTTTGCGCTTGGCGCAGTCGAAGGCTGGTATGCGGCGCGCACCAAACCGCTGATGAAAAAGACCCGCCGGTCCTGGCGGGAATTCCGTGAGTTCACGCCATTTTGGCGCTGAGCGGAATATTCATCGCCGCAATTGATGGCGCGCCCTTGCGGTCGAGTTCGAGAATAAGCGCGCAGGACACGTCAAGGTCGTTCGGCATGGCTTCTCGCATGTCCCAGCCGGTAGCCAGCGCGTAAGCGCTGCGCAACACGCCGCGATGCGTTATGGCGATGACATCGCCCTGCCCTTGCGCAATTTGATGCAGAAAATCGCCGACCCGCGCCACGAAATCGCGCGTTGGCTCTCCGCCCGGCGGGCAGAAATCATAGGCGGTTCCGGCACGCAGGAAGGCATCGTCGCCCTCATTGGCCAGAATTTCCGCCCGCGTCAGCCCCTCCCATCGGCCCCAATTGTGTTCGGCCAGGCGATCGTCGGCACTGGTGTTCTTAAGGCCCAGCAGCTCGGCGGTCTGGCGCGCCCGCAATAACGGGCTGGTATAGGCGCGGGCCCGTGCAAAGCCCGGTGGCGGTGCCAGTCGCGTCATTTCGGCAATGCCGTCAGCGCTCAGCGGAATGTCGGTGCGCCCCTGAATGCGGCCCTGTGCGTTCCACTCAGTGGCGCCGTGACGAAGCAGCGCGATTTTCACGATTGTATATTCATCTCCGCAATAACCGGCACATGGTCAGAGGCCTTCTGCCATCCGCGCATTTTTTTAAGAATGGTTTGGGATGTCAGCGTGCCCTTAAGGCCCGGGCTGATCCAGATATGATCGAGCCTGCGGCCGCGGTCCGAGGCTTCCCAGTCTTGGGCGCGATAGCTCCACCAGGAATAGGCTTTTTGATCCAGTGGAATGAACTGGCGCGTGACATCTATCCAGTCAAAAGCGTCTTTTGCTTCTGCCATGAGGTTCGTCTCCACCGGTGTGTGGCTCACCACATCCAGCAATTGCTTGTGGCTCCAGACGTCATGTTCAAACGGGGCAACATTTAAATCGCCGACCAGAATTACCGGCGCGGTGCGTTTGGCCTTCCGCTTGCGGAAGAAGCCTGTCATTTCGCGCAGGAAATCCAGCTTGTGCGCGAATTTCGGATTGGCCTTGGGATCGGGAATATCGCCGCCGGCGGGCACATAGAAATTATGGATCTCCACGCCGTTTTCCAGCGTCACGCACATATGGCGCGCATCGCCTTTGCTGCAGAAATCCTGCGCCGTGGTTTTTTTGAAGGGCAACCGGCTCAAAATGGCCACGCCATGATAGGCCTTTTGCCCGTTTATGGCCTGATGGACATAGCCCAGCTTTTTGATGGCTTCGGCCGGGAAAAGCTCGTTGGCAACCTTGGTTTCCTGCAGACAAAGCACTTCCGGAGCTTCCGTTCTGAGGAATCTGCTCACCAGATCCAGGCGGTGGCGGACCGAGTTTATATTCCATGTTGCGATGCGCAATTTCTGCAATCCTCCCATGATATTCCTGTATTGCATCGTTAAAAAAGTAATAACGCCTCAAAATAATACTTCTAGAACAATAACTTGAGTATAATTGTAAAATGTAAACGACTGAACAATGACGAAATTATTTACATTGCGCCGCAGCATAACGCGCCCTATATTTGCTCCACAGACGGCGCCGATCGCCGAACGAATTCAAACCCGGCTCCCCTTTGCCGGGCAGTATGTGAAGGAGAAATAGTCATGACGAATGCCCCTGTCCAAATTCGCGAAAAGCCAGTCGAACGGGTCAACGGTGTATTATACGGCGCCTTTACAGCCGCCATGCTGGTCGCAGCCGGCTTTCTGACCGTCGTTCAGCTCTCCGCGCTTTACGCGCTTTAAATCGTCTTCCCGGGCGCCCCGGCCACCCTCCCCCCGGCCAGGGCGTCCTGAAGCGGCCAGCGCGCGCGCGGCGGAATATTCAGGCCGTCAAACGCGTTCAACTGGCTTCGTTCAACCCCTGCCCAGGCGATCATCGCAGCATTGTCGGTGCATAGCTTGGGCGGGGGTATTTTTTCACCAAACCCCTCCTGCCTGCATAATTTGGATAGCGCCGTGCGAATGGCGCCATTTGCGGCCACGCCCCCGGCAATCACCAGCGCCGGATTTTCGCCGCCCGGAAAATCTTGGCGAAATCGTCGCATGGCTATGGAGGTGCGGTCGCACAAAATGTCGACAATTGCGGCCTGAAATGATGCCGCCATATCCGCCACATCGATATTACCGCCAATGACCAGCTGACGTACCGCCGTTTTCAGGCCCGAAAAGGAAAAATCCGCGCCCGCGCGCCCCAACAAGGGGCGAGGCAGGGCATAGCGCCGTTGATTTCCATTTTTTGCCGCTGCTTCAATCGCCGGCCCGCCGGGATAGCCCAGACCGAGCAATTTTCCGCATTTGTCGAATGCTTCGCCCACCGCATCGTCGATGGTGGAACCATAGAGCCTGTAACGTCCTACGCCTTCCACGCCCAGCAACTGGCAGTGACCGCCTGAAATCAGGAGCAGCAGGAACGGGAATGACACTCCGTCAGTCAGCCGCGCCGTCAAAGCATGTGCTTCGAGGTGATTGACGCCAACCAAGGGTTTTCCAGCTGCCAGCGCCAGCGCCTTGCCCGTCAGCAGACCCACCATCACCCCGCCGATCAGACCCGGCCCCGCCGTTACGGCAATGGCGTCCATGTCGTGGATTCCAAGCCCCGCCGCGCCCAGGGCGTCGTCAATGACGCCGTCCAGAATTTCCAGATGCGCCCGACTGGCAATTTCCGGAACCACACCGCCATAGGGCCGATGCGCCTCTATTTGGCTGAAAACAATGTTGGAAAGGATTTCGCCGGGTCCCGGCGCATGCCCGCGCACCACCGCACAGGCGGTTTCGTCGCAGCTGGTTTCCAGGCCGAGAACCGTAAAGGCGCGCAAATTGGCCGGTCCGTGTTAGATAGCCCCTAGCCTCTAACAAGAACAGGGACATGTCGCAAAACCTTCCTTTTCGCCTCGGTACCCGTGGATCCAAACTTGCGCTGGTTCAGGCCGGCATGGTGCGAGACGGCCTGGCCGCCCGCGGCATTGCCTGCGAAATCGTCATTGTCAAAACCAGCGGTGACCGCATTCAAGACCGCTCTTTGGCGGATGCCGGCGGCAAGGGCCTGTTCATCAAGGAGTTGGAAGAGGCGCTTTATGCCGAGCGAATCGATTTCGCCGTCCACTCCATGAAGGACGTTCCGGCTCAGTTGCCGGAGGGTCTCGCTCTGGCGGCCATCCTGCCACGGGAAGATCCGCGCGACGCTTTTATTTCCCGCAATTCGAAATCATTGGCGGAACTGCCGCGCCATGCGCGACTGGGAACGGCCTCGGTAAGACGACAAGCCCAAGTTCTGCGCACGCGTCCCGACATTGACGCCATTCTGTTGCGAGGCAATGTCGATACCCGTTTGAAAAAGGCGCAAACAGGGGAAATGGACGCAATCCTTCTGGCATATGCGGGCCTGAAACGGTTAAATCTCGACCAACATGCAACGGCGATCCTCGATGTTGCCGATTGGCTGCCGGCATTGGGACAGGGCGCGGTCGGAATCGAGGTTCGCGCCAATGACCTGCGCACCAATGAGGCCGTTAGACCATTTGGCCACCGCGACACAGAGATTGCCCTGGCCTGCGAGCGCGGCTTCCAGGCTGCGTTGGACGGCTCGTGCCGCACACCCATCGCCGGTCTTGCGGAAGTCGGGGGCGAAAAATTGACATTTCACGGTGAGGTGCTGGCGCCAGACGGCAGCGAATATGTGGATACGCAATTTCAAATTGCATTGGGCTCTGACGCCGTGGCCGCAGCGGCAGCGGCGGGCCGCGAGGCTGGCATGAACTTGCGGCCGCAGGCGCAGAAGTGGCTCGCGCTCTGAGATGCGTATCCTTGTCACCAGACCGCTGGAAGACGCCAATGCGACTGCGGAAAAGCTGACAGCGCATGGCCACGAAGCAATAACATCTCCATTACTGACAATCACGGAATTTTCCGGAGAAGCGCTTGATCTTACCGGTGTGCAGGCCATCCTTGCCACCAGTGCCAACGGCGTGCGCGCGCTGGGGCGCCGGACCGCCGTGCGCAACATTCCGGTTTTTGCGGTAGGGCCGCAAACCGCCAGGGAAGCGCGCGATGCGGGTTTTACGATTGTGCGCGATGCGGATGGAGACGCGACGGCACTTGCCGAGGCCGTAACACAATGGACATTGCCCGATAGAGGGTCCTTGCTTCATGCCAGCGGTCTGGACGGTGTGGGCAGGCTTGCCGGTCTTCTTGAGGGCAGGGGGTTCGAGGTTCGTACCGAAACCTTGTATGCAGTTTCCGCTGCGCCTTTGACGCCTAAGGCCTTGACGGCGCTTGAATCTGGCGGAATTGACGCCGTGATGCTCTATTCGCCCCGCACGGCGCGGCTATTTCGCGACATTGTACTGGGCGAAAATTTGGGCGACAGACTGAATACCGTAATAGCAATTTGTATAAGTCCGGCGGCGGCAAGCGCTTTGGCGCCGCTGGTCTTTGCTGAAACCCGCATAGCAAGCGCCCCCAACCAAGATGCCCTGCTCGCCTGTACCGATTAGGTAGCGTATATTTTGGGCATGAATGAACCCGATTCCGTATCTGCCGCGCCCCCGCCACGCCGGACGCTCACGCTGTGGGCCGTCATCATTGCACTTGTTATTGGCGCTGCAGCGGGAGGGTTGCTGGTACTGACCTGGCCGCAGCTATTCGCCCAGGTCAGCAGCAGGATTCCATTCGCCGCGCCACAGAATGAAGTGGCAACTGCTCCCTCGCCGCAATTGATTGCGCTGGAAGCGCGAATGTCGGTTCTCGAAGCGCAGCAAATACAATCCGTCAATACCGAACAGAATTTGGATTCGTTGCGTTATGCGCTGCAGGATCTGAGTGCGCGTGTGGCCAAACTCGAGACCGAGGACGCCGCACCCGTCATGCGCAATGCCGCCGCCATCGTGGCGCTCACCGATCTGATCCGCCTGTCCGACGGCGGGCGGCCTTTTTCCAGTCAGCTTGAATTATTAAGCGGGCTGCTGCCGGATGCGCCCGAAATAAAGCAGTTAGAACCATTTGCCCAAAGCGGCGTTCCGACCGAGGCTTCGCTGGCCGCCCGGTTCCCATCCATTGCCGATGCCGCGTTAGCTGCTAATCGCCAGATTCAGGCCAATGGGTGGTTTGGCCGGATGTGGCAACGCATCGCCGGGCTGGTGACGGTCCGGCGACTTGGCAATACCGAGGGCGACAGCATCGACAGCCGGCTTACGCGTGCCGAAAATTTTATGCGCGCCCACGATCTGGACAGCGCTTTAGGTGAAATGCGCGCATTGCCCGCCGATGCCAGGCACGCCGCGGAGCCCTGGATAACCGATGCCCAGGCACGCGTTACGGTTGATCGCAGCAGCTCCGCCATGGCCACAAGATTGGCGCACCGGCTGGCCGACATGGCTGCGCAGGTCCCGCCATGAATCGCGTGGCCAAAATCGCTGGTGGGTGTCGCATTGATCGCGGGGCTGGCCGCCGTAATTTCCCTGCAGCGCGGCGACCTGGTGCTGACCGTCAATGACTATGAGATACGCAGCACGGCAGCGGTTGTGATCGGACTGCTCGTTCTTTATTCCGCCGCGCTTGTAATACTCACGCGGATATGGACCTTCGTGTTTCGGCGCGCGCCCAAACGGAAGGAAAAAAATGAAAACCCGTCCCCGGCGGCCGCCACGGTAAAGGCCACCGACACGCCGCCGTATGCGCCGCGATTTGTCGATCTGCCGCAGCCCTTGGATGCGGCCCCGCCGGGTGGCAATGAGCGTAAATAAATTAACGGGAACAGCGCGTTGGTGAGTAATTAGGCTGTCGTGCGGGCATGGTTGCCCAATTTGGTGTCACACGGCCAGCCCTGATGCGGCAAACCCACGCGCCGACTTGATACCCGCCGGGGTCCCGCTTGACGAAGGCCGCGCGGAACCGTCTCATTTCGCATATGCCTAGAGAGCTGCTGGCGAACACGGAAGATTTCGGCGGACCCGACATTGCACTGCAGCCGGCGCGCAAATCCCGGCCAGGTGAAGCCGGTCCCTATCGCCATTACGCCTTGAGTGCCGCCTATGATGAAATGTTCGCGCCCAGTGGCGAGGTGCGGGAACATTATGGTGCTCTTGACGGGCGCCTGACCACGTTGCCGATCGAGGAATTGAAGCGTCGCCAACAGGCCTGCGAACTATCGTTCCTCCATCAGGGCATTACATTTACGGTCTATAGCGACAATCAGTCGACCGAGCGGATCATTCCGACTGATTTGCTGCCGCGTATTATCACGGCGTCCGACTGGGCGCGGATCGAGGCCGGGCTGAAGCAGCGCATTCTCGCGCTCAATCTCTTTCTGCGCGATGTATACAATGATGGCCGCGTGCTGAAGGACGGCGTTGTCCCGCGCTCCATGATTTACGGATCGAAGCACTATAAGCGCGAAATGCGCGGCCTTCCCGTGCCGCATGGCGCCTATGTCAATGTTTGCGGCTCGGATCTTGTGCGCAATGAAGCCGGATCCTTTGTCGTATTGGAAGACAATCTGCGCGTACCCTCCGGCGTCTCCTACATGCTGGCCAATCGCGATGTCGTGCGGCGGGCCTTTCCCGCCGTGTTTCGTTCAATGGGCGTGCGCGCCATCGAACATTATCCGCAGGAACTCCTCTCCATGTTGCGCTCCCTTGCGCCCTTTCAGGAGGATGTCTCCATCGCGGTTCTGACTCCGGGTGTTTTCAATTCCGCGTTTTTCGAGCATGCATTTCTGGCGCGGCAAATGGGCGTGGAATTGGTTGAAGGTCGCGATCTTCTGGTCAACGACAATGTCGTGCATGCCCGCACCACCTCCGGCCTGAAACGCATCGATGTCATATATCGCCGGATCGACGACGATTTCATCGACCCGCTGACTTTCCGGGAAGATTCCGCGCTGGGCGTGCCCGGTCTGTTCAATGCCTATCGCGCCGGGAACGTCATTATCGCCAATGCGCTGGGCACCGGCATCGCCGATGACAAGGCGGTTTATGCCTATGTGCCGCGCCTCATCCGATACTATCTTTCCGAAGAGCCCATTCTTGATAACGTCGAAACTTATCTCTGCCGCGAAGAGAAGTCGCTGTCCCATGTGCTTGCAAACCTCGACAAGCTGGTGGTCAAGGCGGTGGGCGAATCCGGCGGCTATGGCATGCTGGTCGGACCGCACGCCTCGCAATCAGAGCGCGAGGTTTTTGCCGAAAGGATAAAGTCCGATCCTGAAAACTATATCGCCCAGCCGACCATTCAGCTTTCGACCGCGCCGACCTATGTCGATGGCGGGGTGGAATCCCGGCATGTCGATTTGCGGCCCTTTATCCTGCATGGCCAGGAAACCACGCTGGTACCGGGGGCATTAACGCGCGTGGCCCTGAGGCGCGGCAGCCTGGTGGTCAATTCCAGCCAGGGCGGCGGCTCCAAAGACACCTGGGTGCTGAGCGAATAATGCTGAGCCGAGTCGCGGACAATCTCTACTGGATGAGCCGTTACCTGGAACGCGCAGAGCACACCTCTCGCCTTCTCGCCGTCAAACTTGAATCCATGATCGAACAGTCGCGCGAAGATTCTCGAATCCTCCTGGAATCGCGTGGTGGATGCCCTGGCGGCCGAAAAGTCCGCGCATCCCGCCGGCGATGCCTTCGCCATCACCCAATCGCTGGCATTTGATCGCTTCAACGCCTCGTCTCTCATTTCTTCGCTGAGTATGGCGCGCAGCAATGCCCGGCAAGTTCGCGATCAGTTGACGACAGAGGTGTGGGAACACCTCAACCGCCTCTATTTGCGGCTGGAGCCGGTTACTGCCGATTCAATCTGGGTACATCATCCGGCCAGCCCGTTTCGCGAAACGCTGGAGGATCTGCACGCGCTGGAAGGGGTGACCTATTCCACGCTCAGCCATGGCGAAGGCTGGTATTTCCTTCAACTCGGCAAGCACATCGAACGGGCGCAGCTTGTCGGCCGCCTGCTCGATTTGCATTTCGGCGGCCCGCCAAAAAGCAGCGAGGCCGAGAATCTACGCTATTTCGACTGGCTGGTGCTGTTGAAATTCTGCACCGCCTTCGAGCCCTATTGCAAAGTCTACACGGCCGCCATAAAGCCGCAGCGCATTGCGGAATTTTTGTTGTTCGATAGGGAATTTCCGCACTCCGTGCGCTTTTCCATCGATCGGGTCACAGACGCATTGGGCCGGGTCGCGCCCGGCGCGCCGCCGGCGCGGCGGGCCATGGTTGAGCGTCTGGCGGGACGGCTGAAGGCGTCTGTCGATTTCGGTCAGGTGGAAGATTTTATGGACGGCCAGATCGCGGGATTTCTTGCGGACGTCAATCGCCAGCTTGAACAGATCCATAAAGCCGTATTTGCCTCCTATATCGCCTATGGCGCGGAGACCGTTCTATAATATGTATTATTCCATCCGACATGTAACGCGGTTTCGCTATTCTTCGCCGGTGCGCGAGAGCGTGATGGAATTGCGCATGCAGCCGCGCTCCGAGGGACCGCAGACCCTGCGCAGCTTTCAAATCGCCACCAATCCGCGCGCCCAGCTTTATGCCTATACCGACCACCTCGGTAATGCGGTGTACCATTTCAATGTGCTGCGCGAACATGAAGAGTTGCGCATTGAAGCCCAGGCAGTGGTCGAAATGGCGCTGCTGCCGGCGCCACCCGAGCAGACCGATCAGCTGGAATGGCAACGGTTCAATAATTACAATCTCAATGACGAGCATTTCGATTTGCTCGAACCCTCCAAATTCGCCAAACCATCGCCGGAGCTGGCGCTGTTCATGGCCAAAGCCGGGCTGGTCGCGCCGCAGAGCGATCCGCTCACGGCTTTGAAAGATCTCAGCCGGGCGATATTTGAATCCTTTGAATACCGGCCCGGAATTACCGAAGTGCATTCGCCCATCGAAACGGCGTTGGTGCAAAAAAGCGGTGTATGCCAGGACTTCGCGCACATCATGATTGCGGTGGCGCGGGAATGGGGCATCCCCTCCCGGTACGTCTCCGGTTATCTGCATCATCGCAAAAAGGGCCAGGACCGTTCGGGCGAAGACGCTACCCATGCCTGGGTCGAGGCTTATCTGCCAAGTGTCGGCTGGGTTGGCTTTGATCCCACCAACAATATCCGCGCCGCAGAACGCCACATCCGCGCGGCGGTGGGGCGCGACTATTCCGATGTGCCGCCGACCCGCGGAACCTATAAAGGCGATGCAGAGAGCGAGTTGGCAATTGCCATCGCGGTGGAGCCTACCCAGGCGCCGTTACGGCATGAAGATTTTCTGAAGGTTGCCCGTCCCATGAGTTCGCCGTCGCCGACGCCGTCCATGCCCGAACGGCTATATCACCAGCAGCAACAGCAGCAATAAGGGCGCCTATTCCCGGCCATCCGCGCCGGCATGAACCGGTAGCAGCGATGCGTAACGCTCCGCAAATTCCGACAGGGAAACGGCGACATGCGGCATTAGCTTGTTCCAGTCGCCGAATTTTTCCGGGCTGAAAACATAAGCGGCCCGATACCAGGGGTACTCATTCGTACCCAGCTGCGGCCATGTCCGGCCGGCGGTCAAGATCCAGGCTTCGGTGCCAACGGCCCCCGCAAGCGCGGCGGCGGAGGTGGGCGCCGAAATAACCAGATCCAGAGCGGCAGAAAGCGCCGCACCGCCATCAATGTCACTTTTCAGATCGAGACCGTCTACAACGTGAATCTCGATGCCGAATTTTTCCCGGGCCAGCGCGATTTCGGCTGCGGCATCGCCATATTGCAGGTTGACGAAGGTTACGCCCGGCGTTTTGAGAAGTGGTCCCCAAAAATCCAGCGGGCCGTAATATTTCGCGCGCTTGGCGGCCATCATCATCGAGCGCCAGCATATGCCGACAAATGGTCCGCTCCCCAGCTTTTCAAGTTCGGCGCGATAGGCTTTTACCCTTTCCTGATCGGGCACCAGGAAGGCTTCGTGCGGAAAATCGGATAGCGATTTGCGATAAAATTGCAGCGCGGTACCCATCGGGGCCCACACATCGGGCTTGTTGTCGCCTTCGACGAATTTCACCATACGCAGATCTTTGTTGCCGTCGCGATCCAGCAGGATACGGTCATCATATTGGCCGACCTCGGCCCTAGGGAAGGAACGCTGGAACAACGGCACCAGGCGCGGATCGACCGCAATTTGCAATTTGCCCGTCTCGCCAACGGCGCGCTGCATATCCGGCAGGATATTGGCGAACATGAATTCGTCGCCCAGGCCCTGTTCGCCAACCACCAGCATGCGCTTTCCGGAAATATCCTCGCCCTGCCAGCGCGGGGCATTCACCATGTGATGCAGATAGGCGCGAAAGCGCTCATTGTTGCGCACTTCGTATTCCTGCCAGCATTCCGGCAGCCGCCCCATGCCGATCAGGCAGATCGCCCGGCTGTGAGAACTTTCCAGCTTTTCGCCCGGATCGACCGTGCGTGCCAATGCGTCATCATAGGCTTGCAGCGCCTCTGGCAGCATCCCCAGATGCTGATAGGCATAACCGAGATTGTGATAGGGCCGCGGATAGGTCGGATCGAGCCGCACGGCTTCCTGGTAAAAGATAATGCTTTCATCGGCGCGGCCTTCTTCGGCCAGCACCGTAGCCAGGGAATTCCACAAAATGGATTCATTCGGCATGCGGTAGATCGCGGCCTGGAGTGTTTCGATGGCGCGTTCGGCCTGGCCGATATCGCATTGCACGCTGCCCAGATTATTGTAACCGAGCGGAGAATCCGGACAGGCCTCGATATAATGCTGGAACATTTTTTCCGCGCCCGCCGTCATCTTCAGATTCCAGGCCGTAAGGCCAAGATTGATCAGCAATTCCGGGTCCGTGGGATCCAGCGTGAACGCGCGCTCATAGGTCACGAGCGCCTTGTGCAAATGGCCCATGCGCTCCAGCGCCATGGCCAGCACATGAAAGGACTTTGGATTGGTTTCGTCGGCGTTTGTCGCGTCCAGGGCCAATTGGCCGGCGCGCACGATATCGCCTCTGCGCCAGGCCTTGATGGCGCGGCGCAAGAGCCCATTGGATTTTCTGCGGGCCAGCTCGGCGTCGATTTCCTCCGCCAGCGCTTCCAGTTTGGATAACGCCTCGATCTTGGCATCAACGCCGGCAAGCGAATCCAGGCTGAGAAGGGATGCGGGTTGCGCCATGAAAAATCCTGAAAAAGCTGGTTTCGAGCGGCCTTATCAAAGCCGTTTATGATTAACCTTGCGTGAACGAAAAACCCCGAAAGGAAAGGCTTTTATTAACCATCGCCGGATTAGTGTTCTTTCCGGACTGCCACGCGGAGTAACCCATGCCCTTGAAGCTGTCGCTGAAGCCAGGCGAAAAATTCGTTATCAATGGCGCGGTTTTGACCAATGGAGACAAGCGCACCAGCCTGACGATTCAGAACAAGGCTTCCATTTTGCGCGAAAAGGACATCATGCAGCCTGACGAGGCCACCACACCCGCCCGGCGCATCTATATACCCGTTATGATGATGTATCTCGATGGGGACGCGGACGAGCAGTATTACAATGACTTTGCCTTGCGCATGACCGAATTCATGGGCGCCGTTCAGAATCGCGCTGTTCTGGCCGCCTGCATCGAAATTAGCCGCGATGTCATGAGCGGCGCCTACTACAAAGCCTTAATGTTGTGCAGAAAGCTGTTTGAGTTTGAACAGGAACGGTTGAACTATGACTCTGAAAGCCTATCAGCAAACGCAGCGAACTACTGAAGATCCCCGCGCCACAGAATACCGGCTGTTTGGCCAGGTTACCGGCGCGCTGATTGACGCTCGCAACAAGAAGCAGAGCGGCGGCCCTTTGGCTGAAACGCTGGATTGGAATCGCCGTCTGTGGCGCACGCTCGCGGCCGATTGCATGGACGATCGCAATCAGTTGACGACCGATGTACGCGCAAAGATTGTCTCGCTGTCCTTGTGGGTCACGAAATATTCCAAGGAAGTGACGCGAGAAGGCGCATCCATAGATCCGCTGATCGAAATCAATCGCACCATTATGCAGGGCCTGCGGGGCGCTGCCTGATCTGACCATCCTTGGTTGAGCAAAAGCCAGTCTCGAATGAGGCCGGCTTTTTGTTTTTGCCGACCGGCAATTTATGCCTAACGGCAGAACCGGTTGTGTGCGAATTCTACCAATGGAATCAATAACTTAAAAAGTTACCTTGAGGGCGTTTTTTGGCACGGCGGTTGCGATGATCGGGCAGGGGCCGTGGGCCTCGCTCATGTGCCTCGTCCGGCAGAAGGCCGGCACTCACCAGAATGGAGTTTCCCATGCTTAGCGTGAACACAAATAGCGGCGCGATGATGGCGCTGCAGTATCTCACGAAGACCGAGTCGCAGTTGATGCAGACTCAGAATGCCATCAACACCGGCATGAAAGTCGCGACCGCCAAAGATAACGGCGCGACCTATGCAATTGCTCAAAACATGCGTTCAAGCGTGGCGGGCTATAATGCCGTCACGGACAGCCTCAATCGCTGCATGTCCGCAGTGGATGTGGCACTTTCAGCCGGTCAGTCCATTTCCGACCTGCTGATTGAAATGAAGACCAAGGCCCTTGCTGCTGCCGATACGTCTTTGGACACGGCCAGCCGTCAGGCAATGAACCAGGATTTCGTTGCTCTCCGCGATCAGATCACGACCATTGTGAAGAACGCGGTGTTCAACGGATTCAACCTGGTTGATGGCACGACCAATAACATTCAGGCGCTGGCGTCGGCTGACGGCACTCGCAAAGTGACCGTGGCGGCCCAAAACCTGACCTTGTCGGGCACGATTGTGACGGTGAACACCACCAGCACGATTTCGACCCAGGCCAAGGCCTCCACCATGGTCGCGACCATTCAGTCTTCACTTGCCAACGTCAACTCGGCGCTTGCCAAACTGTCTTCTGGCTCGAAGAAGTTTTCGATTCAGATCGCCTTCACCGGCAAGCTGGCCGATACGCTGACGACTGGTATCGGCAATCTTGTCGATGCGGATATGGCCAAGGAAAGCGCGTTGCTTCAGTCGCTGCAGGTCAAGCAGCAGCTGGGCGTGCAGGCTTTGTCCATTGCCAACCAGGCGCCGCAGACAATCCTGTCGCTGTTCCGTTAACCGGAGCAGTTTCGCAAATGAAAAGAGCGGCGCCACAAGCGCCGCTCTTTTTTTGTTCGTGGTCGCGAAGGGCGGGAGAACTCAGCCATACAGGCGAACGATATTTTCCGCGGCGATGCCGGACTCCTCTAGGCTGCGCGCGATCTGCGCTTCGGCAAAGTAGGACGAAATCACAACCGGTTCGCGGCCATGTGCCGCGAAAAAATCCTCGGGACTGATGACGGTGCAGTCGGCCTGGGTAATGCCCCACTTCTGGCTATCGCGGTCAATGATGGCTTTGACGCCGGGCGCCCGAAGAAGATGCGTCCGGTCGAATAGTTGCGCGGTATGAACGCCGGCGCCCCACACATAAACGGGCGTCTGCAACGGGTTCAGGCGCGTCGCGGTGTTGTTCCAGATGGCGTCATCATGGGCGACGAGATCGCGCAGAAAAGCCTGTGCCTCGGCGACCGCCAGCGGGTCGGCCTTCGGCGCATCGGCCGTGGTGCTCTTTGCCGCGATGGCGGCAATGACCGGATATTGTTCGGCACGGTAGGCGATGCGCACTTCAAGCGGCGAAAATCCCGAAGCGCGCAGCATGGCAACCAGACTTTTATGGGAGAAGTAGTGCAGATGTTCGAAGGTGAACCAACCCGGCGGCACCAGCTCGGGTGCCGTGGCGCAAGGCACTTCCAGAAGCACGACACCGTCGTCGCGCAAGGCGCCGTGCGCAAGGCGCAAAGAGCCAATCGGATCGGTCATATGCTCCAGGACATGGGAATATAAAATGACCGCAAGGTCCGATCGCTTGGGCAGTGCCTGGGTGTCCATCCCGCAATCGACGTCTATGTCGTAAATTGCCTTGGCCTGTTCCACGGCCTTTGCAGAAGGGTCACACCCGCCCACCTCCCAGCCGGCTCTGTGGAAATGTGCCATGTGATAGGCGGTGGCGCAGCCGACTTCATAGGCAATTCCCCTGGGTGCGCGGGCCTCGGCCAAAGTCAAAAGGCGTCTGGTCAGAGGACCTGGCGGAGCTTTGCGCGCCGCTTCGGGATCAAAACAGGTGTAATTGGAATAGGAGGCATAATGCCGGGATAACAGGTCGTCCGACGCGCGCCGCACCTGATAGATGTGGCCGCATCTGCCGCAATAGCCAAAGCTGAGGGCTGCCAGACCCAAACCGGCCAGAGACAGGTTCTGATCCTGCACGGAGCAGCCGTCGGTGGATTTACATAACGGGCAGGCATCGAAAATGTCGAATTTCGGATGCGTTGTCATCGCTGGTTTCCTCGCAGGGGAGTGATCGTCTCTCCAGTCGGTTAAGGAAGCGTTTACCCTGATATCTCCCGGGTTTTTATCGGGCGGGGCGGCAACTTTTGCCGCTTCTCTCGGCAGATTTTGCCGGGAGAAGGCATAAAATGCCTAATGCTGCGCATTTGTTGAAAATTTTGCCCGGCAAAGATTTCTGTCACGCGCTCGAATTCGAAAGTTAGCGAACGGTAAATCCGTTCCGGCACGGCAGTTGCGATGGGGGAGGCGGAGCAAAACGCTTCCGGACGAGAACCGTCCGTCAACAAAACCCAGAACGGAGACTTCCCAATGCTTAGCGTCAATACAAACATGGGCGCAATGGTCGCCCTGCAGAACCTGTCGATGACTCAGGCTCAGCTGGCTCGTTCGCAAAGCGCGATCAACACCGGTTTGAAAGTGTCATCTGCGAAGGACGACGGTGCCACCTATGCTATCGCGCAGAACATGCGCGGTAACGTTGCCGGTTACGCTGCCGTTACGGACAGCTTGAATCGCGGCATGTCAGCCACGGACGTCGCGATGAGCGCCGGCCAGGCTGTGTCGGACTTGCTGGTTCAGATGAAAACAAAGGCGCTTGCCGCTGCCGATACGTCCTTGGACACGGCCAGCCGTCAGGCGATGAACCAGGACTTCGTTGCTCTCCGCGATCAGATCACGACCATCGTGCAGAATTCGGTGTTCAACGGCTTCAACCTGGTTGATGGTTCGACCAGCAACATTCAGGCTCTGGCTTCGGCCGACGGCACCCGCAAGGTGACGGTCTCTGCGCAGAACATGTCGCTGTCTGGTACCATTGTTACGGTGAAGAGCACCAGCACGATCTCCACTTCCGCGAACGCTTCGACGATGGTGTCCACCATCCAGACCTCGTTGACCAACGTCAACTCGGCGCTGGCGAAACTGTCCTCTGGCTCGAAGAAGTTCTCGATCCAGATCACCTTCGCGCAGAAGCTGTCCGATACCCTGACTGCTGGTATCGGCAATCTGGTCGACGCCGATATGGCCAAGGAAAGCGCATTGCTCCAGTCGCTGCAGGTCAAGCAGCAGCTGGGCGTGCAGGCCCTGTCTATCGCCAACCAGGCGCCGTCCATCACGCTCTCGCTGTTCCGCTAAGCACAGGACGGGCGGAGTTCAGACGAACGAACTCCGCCCGCTCTGCTTACAGAATGGCGCGAGTCGGGATAGCCGGCCGCGCTCCAAGGCATGGGTGCCTAGTACCGGGTGGGTCAAAAACAGAAAGACGCGAAAGCCAGAAGGCTTTCGCGTCTTTTTCTTTCGCGCAGCGGAAATATATATCAGCGCCCCGATCATGCAGCACCAATCCCAGGTTGTTTCGGATGGCACAATATTTTTTTTGGGCATTCTTGCCGGCAATTGCCGTGCTTAACTTTTGATGCCGCAATCCTGGGGGTTATCGGGCATTTTATTAAATAGCGGCGGCAAATTGTTCCGCACAGCTCGGCAAATTATTCCACACCAAGGCAGAATTTGCCGGGCGGCACGCCACTCCTGGTAGTGATGTGCCCGCCGATTTTTCCCTTCTGCCTGAAAATCAAAAGTTAACGGGCGGTAAAAACGCCATGGCACAGCGGTTGCGATGAAACATCTTCAGTATCGGATCATGTGCAAAACGCCATGTTGCTGCCTCGGAAAAGAAGGGGGATCTGAAAGTGCTAAGCGTCAATACGAATATGGGTGCTCTGGTGGCTCTCCAGAATTTGACCCAGACGCAGGCGCAGCTGTCTTCGGCCCAAAGCGCCGTGAATACCGGTCTCAAAGTATCCTCTGCCAAGGATGATGGTGCCACCTACGCGATTGCTCAGAATATGCGCGGCGCCGTCGCGGGCTATACCGCCGTCACGGATAGCTTGAACCGCGGCATGTCGGCCGTGGATGTCGCCATGAGCGCCGGCCAGGCGGTTTCCGATCTGATGGTCCAGATGAAGGAAAAGGCGCTTGCGGCCGCCGATACCTCGCTGGATACGGCCAGTCGTCAGGCGATGAACCAGGACTTTGTCGCGCTGCGCGATCAGATAACGACTATCGTCAAGAATGCGGTATTTAACGGCTTCAATCTGGTGGATGGCTCCACCAGCACAATTCAGGCGTTGGCCTCGGCCGATGGTGCGCGCAAGGTGACGGCCACGGCGCAAAATATGTCGCTTTCCGGTTCCATTGTAACGCTGAAATCCACCAGCGTGATTTCGACGGCCGCCAAGGCTTCGGCGATGGTGTCCACCATCCAGGCCTCGCTCACCAACGTGAATTCGGCGCTGGCGAAACTGTCTTCGGGCTCCAAGAAGTTTTCCATCCAAATCGGCTTCGCGCAGAAGCTTGCCGATACCCTGACTGTGGGTATCGGCAATCTGGTCGACGCCGATATGGCCAAGGAAAGTGCGCTGCTTCAGTCGCTGCAGGTCAAACAGCAACTCGGCGTACAGGCGCTGTCCATTGCCAACCAGGCGCCTTCCATCGCATTGACACTGTTTAAATAGGCATAGCGGTCCGGGACATAAAAAGAATATCCCGTCCGTCCCATAATTAAGGTGTTGGCATAGAAGTGTTGGGTAAGCATAGGGAGGAAGGGCGCAAAGGTAAGGAACTTTGCGCCCTTCTGTTTTTCAAGCGCGCACGGCTGGTGCGATGCTGAATCGAAAAACGCGCGGCCCGGTTTCAAAGGCATGCGGTTTGCGGGTGTCGTCCAGTTCAAGAGCCGAAAGCTGAAGCTGGCAAAACAGGCTGCCACCGGCCTGACGATGAACCAGCAGGCCCAGAAGTGGCGCCTGCGCCCGGTCGACCGTCACGCGGATTCCGGTATTTCCGTCGCCGATTTCGGCCCAGCCTTCAGTCAGCCCAAGACCATGCGAAGACGACACAAGAAACGAAACTGGCGCACCGTGGTCGACGGTCAAACCTGCCAGCGCGAAATGTTCGGCGGCCTTGCCGCCATTATGCGTGACGAGCGCGAGATTTTTCCAGTCAAAGGCGTCCGGCAATAATGTGATATGGCCCAGGCGCAGGCTGCCTCTGCCCCAATCTTCCCAACGGAATGTCAGTTCAAAATCGATGCGCGCCGCGTTGGCTGCAAACCGCATGGTCTTTTCAATAGGCCCTTTTGGCGTCTCGACCCGGCCTCGCGCCACAACGGTGCCGTCGGGCTCCCGCCGGATATGGGCCGTGGCCCATTCCAGATCTGTAATCTTGTGCTCGCCTGGCGCTTCGAATACGCAGTCGCCGGTGTACCAGTCCGCCTGCAGGGCAATGTCGTCGAAGTGCCCATGCGGTAACCCGCCCAGCACCGGTCGGCTTTGTCCGGCGAATTTCACGGCATCGAGGCACAGTCCACGGCGGCGATCGAGCTGCGCCGTCACGCATGGTGTTGCAATTTCAATATACCGGTCGCTGCAGAGATCGCCTTGCAAAGGTATTCCGGACGACGCGCGGGACGCGCAATGGGCTGCTTCGGTCTCGCGCAAAAGCGCGCAAAACTTTTTCCAGCGCTTTTCGGTAATGTGGGTGCGGCAATCGCTGGCCCAGAGATAGCACAGCGTCTTCCAGGCCATGTCGTCGGCGCCGCTGTCGACCATGGCGTCATGAATGCGCTGACAGGCGGCATTAATGCCCAGATCGTCGCGCCCGGTCACTGCCCAGCGCGCCAGATTATATTTTCGCTGTTTTTTGACGGGTATCGGCACGGCCGCCGTTTCAAGCCGCAAAGGCTCGCCGTTTGGCGGCATGATGGCAAGAGTTTCTGACGGCAACAGGAGTTTGAATCCCGGCTCGCCGGACAAAAGCGCGAAGGCTTCGTTCAAGCGCGGCCATTCTTCGCCCGAAACCGCCTCCTCCGTCTTGTAGCGACCGGGACGAAAGTCAAAAATCTCCGCGTCGCTGGCATAGGCGCATATCAGGCGCGGCGTGCCGCCGGTCTGGGCCACCAGGTAATCGCGGTAAGCCGACAGCGGAATATCGCCATGGGCAAAACGCTGAAGTTTCTGGAACGCAACTGTGTTGGTCCAAAGCAAATCAATGGTGCGGCCGTCCGCACCTATGGCCCGTTGCGGGCGATAGCGTGTCTCGCCATTCCAATGCGGGTTTTGTGCGCCGGGATTGTCCCAATCCATCAACAGCGCGCTGTAACCGGCGTCAAGATAAAGTCCGACCAGCCCGGCGGAGTACGCCTGCTCGTTGATCAGTGCGACTGTCGGCTTTACGCCCAGGAGGCGCTGATAAATTTCACCGCCGATGCGAAGGTTTGCCTGTGTGACGCGCCATGGCACCAAAGGGCCGATCACCTGCGCATAGCCGGACCCGATCAGTTCGACTTTACCCGTTTCTATCAGCCAGCGCGTCCGGTCTATCCATTTCGGATCGCGCAGCGCGATTTCCTCCAGCGTAAAACCGGTTGCCTCTATGCCGATAGGGCCGTGCTTTTCAGCCAGTTGCAGCAATGGCCAATAGCAGCGCGTAATGACTTCCATGCGCTGTTCTTCCTCAATCGAGGAAAAGGCAAGGTTGAGATGAAACACCGCGAACGTATTGAGCGCGGCTATGGACGCGTCGATATCACGTTTCGTCAGCGGCGCGTTCATGCGGTTTCGATTTTCAGGCAGGAAATGGCATCGTTGGCCGCAGCCAGAGCGGCTTCACGCGACGGTCCGGTGGCCAGTACCATGGCGCCGGACGGTCGCTTGTCTCCCGCTGGCGCGATGACGTCTCCGGGCCGCGCCGTCACCACCACTTCGGCAATACCGGCAATCCTGGCGGCCTCTTCGGCGCCGCTGACGGAAATCACTTTCCCGGGCTTGGGAAAGGCATAGCGCTGGATCACCGCATGCGCATGCTTGGGCATCAGTTCTTCGGGCGTCGGCTTTTCGCCCAGCGCCACGCGAATGGCGCAACCGATGAAATCGACTCCGGTATTCAGGGGAATTTCCCGCGTGCAGAAAAAACCGCCGGACAGTCGCGTTGCCAGCTCGATGACATAGGGCTCGCCCTTATGCACCACGATGTCGCCCTTGACCGTGCCGTTGGTCACGCCCAGCGCGGCCGCGGCACGTGCCACCATGTCCTTGACCTTGTCCTGAACATCCGGGGGCAGACGGCTGGGCAAATCGCCGCCATTCTCGACGAAGAACGGCGCGTACTTCTCCAGAAATTCATAATTGCGGTCGGAAAATCCCGGCGTATAGCAAACTCCATCCACTACGATGGATTCGGTCGAAACCTGGGGACCGTCGAGATACTGCTCCACCATCACGCGTTCTGTTGGGGAATGCGCGCGCGCCAGTTCGAAGGCCTTGGCCAGATCGGCGACCTGCGAAACGCGCTGCACGCCACGGCTGCCGCGGCTGTCCACGGGTTTGAGCACCAGATTGGTGCCGTGCTGCACGGCCAGCCGCTGCAGTTCCTGCACGGTATGAACCTGCTGAAATCCCGGCACTGATACGCCGCAATCCGAAAATCTCTTTTTCATCGCCAGCTTGTCACAGGCGATTTGGGCCGTGGCCACTGAAATGCCGGGCAAGCCCAGGCGTTCGGCGACAGTGGCGGCGGTAACGGGCGCATCGGCGGCAACGCAGATCACGCCATCGATTTTTCTGATCTTGCGGGCATAGCGTTCCGCGGCGGCGGCGGTATCGGTCGCGCCATACACGTCCGCGATCAGGCAGGAATCGGCAAAGGCAAAACCCGGTGCCTGTGGGTCGATATCAGATACGACAACATACAGGCCCATTTCCTTGGCACGCTTGGCGGCCTCCGCAGCTTCAATGCCGCCCGAAACGATCAGAAGGGTTTTCATCAGAAATAAAGCCCTCCATTCACATTCAACGTTTGCGCCGTGATGTAGCCCGAGGCATCGCTGGCCAGAAAAACAACCGCATCGGCGACATCCTGGGTGGTGCCCATGCGTTTCAGAATGATGTTTTCGGCAGCCTTCTGCACGCTGGCCGCCGACAGTCCGGCGGCGGCCATGTCCGAGGCAATCAGACCGGCCGCTACGACATTCGAGCGGATATTCCTGGGCGCGCCGAATCGCGCGATCACCTGCGCCAGAGATATAAGTCCGGCCTTGGACGCGGCGTAGTGCGCGGTGCGCGGACCGCCATATTGTCCGCTGACTGAACCGATATGCACAATGGCACCGCCGCCTGCGGCTTCCAGCAGTGGCAGAAAAACCTGCGCGCAGATGAAGGGGCCTTTCAGATTGGTGTCCAGGATCAGGTCCCAATCCTGATCCGTCAGCTGATCGAAATCGGTCGGTTTGTTGATGCCGGCATTGTTGACCAGAATGGAGATGGGCCCGAGCGCCCGCGCGGCTTTGGCCGCCGCTTCGATGCTGGCGCGGTCGGTGACATCCATCTGGATCGCGACCGCGCGCCTGCCGGACTTTTCGATCTCCCGGACCACCGCATCGGCCTCATCGCGCTTTTCGCGATAGGTCAGCGCCACATTTGCCCCGGCATCCGCCAGGCCACGCGCGATGGCACGGCCAATGCCGCGACTGCCGCCGGTGACGACGGCATTTTTTCCGGACAGGGAAAAACGGCTCAAGATTTCCCCTTGCGCTTGCGGGCGATGGCACGTTTTGCGGCCTCGGCAATGGCGGGCGCGTCAATGCCGAACAGCGTAGCCAGTTCATCGGGTTCGCCCGAAGCGCCGAAGGTATCGCGCACCCCGACAAATTCGATCGGGCAGGGCGTGCTTGCGGCCAGGCTCTCGGCCACGGCGCCGCCAAGACCGCCATGAATATTGTGGTCCTCGGCCGTGACGATGGCGCGGGTTTCGCGGCTGCACTGTTCCAGAAGCGCGGCATCAATGGGCTTGATAGTGGCCATATTGACCACGCGCGCTTTGATTCCGTCCGCTTCTAACAGATCGGCGGCAGCCAGCGCGCGCGCCACTTCGACGCCACAGGCGACCAGCGTGACGTCTTTGCCGTCACGGATAATTTTGCCCTTGCCGATTTCGAAAGTGTGATCGTCGCCGAAAATGCGGGTGGCCGGACTGCGGCCGGTGCGCATATAAACGGGACCGTCGAATTCGAGAATGGCGCGGGTTGCCAGCGCCATTTCAATGGGATCTGCCGGTGAAATAACCGTCATGCCCGGAATGGCGCGAAACGCCGCCATGTCCTCCAGGGCCTGCGCCGAGCCGCCATCGGGCCCGACATCGATGCCGGGATGGCTTGCCACGATCTTGGCGTTGCGCCGCGCATAGGCCAACGACAGACGTGCCTGCTCCACGGCACGCAGGCAGAAAACGGCGAACGTCGTCACCACCGGTATCAGGCCCACGGCGGCAAGACCGCCGGCTGCAGCCATCATGTTCTGTTCGGCGATGCCAAACTGGATGAAACGCTCGGGATGACTTTTGCGGAAATGATGCACGCCGGTACCGCCGGCGATATCGGCGTCCAGCACAACGACGTTGGAAAATTCGTCTGCCATGCCCGACAAGGCCTTGCCGAAGGCTTCACGCAGGGAATCGCCGCAGGTGCCGATTAATGCAGGCGCGCTACTCATCCAACAGCTCCTTGATGTCCTGGTCGCTGGCATTCAGTGCTTTTAGCGCCTCTTCGGCCTGTTCGCGGGTCAGCTTCACGCTGCCATGCCATTGCGGAATATTTTCCATGTAGGGCACACCCTTGCCCTTTATGGTGTGGGCGATAATCACGACCGGGCGATTCTGCGAATTCGCTGCCCGGTAAAAGGTTTTGAGAATTTCGTCGATGTTGTGGCCGTCGATTTCGGCGACGGCCCAATCGAAAGCGCGCCACTTGGCTGCCAGCGGCTCAAGCCGCATGATTTTGGAATTGCTATTGTCGCTCTGCAATTTGTTGTAGTCGATAATAACGCAAAGATTGTCCAGGCAATGATGGGCGGCGCACATGGCCGCTTCCCAAACTTCGCCTTCCTGCAATTCGCCGTCGCCCAGAAGCGTGTAGACGCGCGCTGGGCTCTTCTGCATTTTCAATCCCAAAGCCATGCCCAGTGCCACGGAAAATCCCTGGCCCAGTGAACCGGTGCTGGTTTCGACCCAGGGCATGTCCAGCACATGCGGGTGCCCCTGGAAGGGCGTACCCATTTTGCGCAACCCCAGCGCGGCCTTGGCGCCGCAGAATCCATATTTCGCGCCCACCGCATAGAGCGCGGGCGCGGCATGGCCCTTGGACAATACAAACCGGTCGCGCATCGGATCGTTGACGGTCTTGGGCCAGAAATTGAGTTCGGCGCCGTACAGGCAGGCCAGAATATCGGCGCAGGACAGGGCGCCGCCGGGATGTCCGCTTCCGGCATGAAAGATTGATGCAATGGAATGCATCCGCACAAAGCGCGCCGCTTCCCGCAGCTCGGATTTGAGATCGGACGCAGCCGCGGGCTTTTGCTCGTCTTTGGCGTCTTTGACGGCTCTGACTTCTTTGATGTCGTCGATCGCGCGAATATTCAAAACCATAAGATCGGCCCTATGCAGCCTGGCGCAGGCGCGCCCTGGCGATCAGATCGGTATAGAGAAGGATTTGCGCCTGCGGGCAGCGCTGCTTTGCTTCCGCAACGATTTCTCCCGCAAAGCCGCGCGACATCACCACGATGACATCGGGCTGCGCCGTATCCAGTTCGTCAGGCATCGCAAGCCGGACACCATGGCGTTCGCCGACATGGGCTTTCAGATGGGTGTCGATCAGGAGCGCGAGCGACGCGGCATTAAAGCGTCCATGAATGACCAGGCTGTCGAACAGGCGGCCGGCCCCCCACATGGCAATGCGCTTGTTGCCGATACTCGCCAGTTCGGCGGTAATCTGGGTCAGGGCGGCCAGATTGCGGGCGCGCCCTGTGACATAGGCGGCGAACAGATCTTCCGCGCGCGCGACTTCTTGCGGATCGCTGGCAATGACGTCCTGCTTGCTACCGTTTTTGCGCGCTACAAAAAGGACATTTACCAGATCGGCGGGGTCGGGTTGCTGCACAATGGTGAAGCCGGAGGCTTCCAACATGCGGCCCAGCGTGCGCGCGGTGAAATGATACAGATGTTTGTCGATGAACCATTCTTCCAGAATGTCGTCGCCGCCGATCAGCACCAGGTTCGGCGCATCCAGCACCAGCAGGCCGTCCGGCTTCAGGCAGCGCCAATGATCCGCCAGGGCGCGCATGGGGTCGGCCAGATGCTCGATGGTGTGACAGGAATGAACAATGTCGAAGCGGTCGGTTTCCAGCGCCACGTCCTCGATGCGCGCGTGGATCAATTCCGTACGCTCCAATTGTGCGCAGGACGCGGCAAAGCGTTCATCGGGTTCGACGGCAACAATTCCGGCCTGTGGTGCCGCCGCCAGAAAGGCGCGCGCAAAACTGCCGCGGTTGGACCCGACGTCCAGAAGCGATACCGGGCCTGAAAGATCGGCATGACGGCTCAGCGCATCCAAAGCGGCCTTGGTACGAAAGCCTTTGCCGTAGCGGACATTGCCCCAATCGGCGCCGGACGAAACCGCAGCCGGCGCACGGGTCGCGCGGGCGATGCGCGGCAGGCTCTGCACCAGTCCGCAATGGCGGCACAGATAGACCTTCAGTCCACGGGTGGAGTGTTCGGGGAGATAGACGCAGTCAAGCGCGGCGCGCTGGCAGAATTCGCAGATATCAGCCATGGAAAACAGCCTGGGAAGATTCCAGTAACCATCTTCCGCTGCTCA
Organism: uncultured Alphaproteobacteria bacterium; assembly: GCA_963837555.1. GTDB lineage: Bacteria > Pseudomonadota > Alphaproteobacteria > Micropepsales > Micropepsaceae > Rhizomicrobium. The sequence goes on from CAWINU010000006.1 coordinate 153,260, forward strand.
CGGTTAATAATTGACTACATACTCCGGCGTTCCGGCATAGCCCAACTGCTCCATCATGTCGGTGGCGATGGTCTCGAATTGCGCGGTTTGCCGGGCGTCCAGCAGCTTGTCCTCGGGCCTGTTGACGTTATGGGGCCGGGCGAATTGCGCAAAATCGGAGTCGCGGAAGGGCAATTCCAGAAATTCGTACAACTCTTCGACCAGGGACGGTGTTGAACGCAGTTCTTCCAGCTTGACGAACAATGTTCGCGATGCCGGCAGTTTTGCCAGTTCGGCCAGCGCCACCCGGTTGATTTCGGCCCAATGCCAGGCGATGCGCGCGAACTGGTCCTGGCTGCGAAACGGGTCCGCCAAGGGGTCCGTTTTGCGCGGCAGCGGCCACCAATATTTCTTTTCCGGCGGCGGCGCGGGATGCTTGTCAGGATGATCGTAATGGGCCTGCAGGATCGCGACGGAGCGGTCGTCGTAACATTCATCGCCCAGCTTGTGAAAATAGGAACTGGCAACCTTGCGGCCGTCGCGCACCAGATGAACGAATTTTGCCGCAGGCAGCAGCGCGGCGAGATCGGGAATCAGCCAGGACAATTTATTGGAAGAATCGCCCCAATGTGCGGCCTCGCTGTAATGAATGGCCGCGGCATAAATATCTGCGATTGCAGAGCGGCACTGCGCTTCGTCAATCAGGCCGAGATAGCGCTTCACGGCAAGCGGCTGGGTGATCTGCACCATATATTCGTGATGCATTTCCACATCGCCCGCGCCTGACAGCGCCTTGTGCAGCATGGCGGTACCCGACCGCCCGCTGGAAACGATGAAGAACGGCGCGGCGCTCATGATTTGACGGCGATGACCACGGCTTCGCGTCCGATACCGGCTTGCGCCAGCGCGCGGTAAAAGGCCCGGCGCGTTTCCCGCAGACCTGCGGCTTCCAGCGCCAGATCGAAACGCTTGCGCTTGTTGTGGCAGGCGCGGCCCAGTTGCGGATCGTTGGTGTAATTCTCGCCCATCATCAAAAAAGCTTCCATGGGAAAGCTGGTGGTGCGTTCGATGACGGTGAAGCCAAGCCGCGTCAGCAACAGCGACATGGAATCGAAGTCGAAATAATTCAGATGATGCGGTGGGGCAACCCACCATTCGCTTGCGCCAACCGCGCCCCGACCGGCCAGTTGGAAGGCCGAAAAATCATTGGGAACATTGACGCAAATGACACCGCCGCTATTCAGGCGCTCATGCGCCAGCGTCAATATCCCGCCTGGATCCGGCACATGCTCCAGCACGTTATTCAGATGAACGACATCAAAGCAGCCAAGACCGGGTGCAGATTCGGCGTTGAAGAATCCTTCGGTCACCGCCACGCCCAGCGAACGGGCATGTGCCGCTGCCTGACGCGAGGGTTCGATGCCCATCACCTGCCAACCGCGCGCCTTCGCCGTGCGCAGAAAAAAACCGGGTCCCGATCCGATATCCAGCAAGCTGCGGCGCGACGGCGCCAGAATGTGCTCGAATATTTCCAGCCGGTCGTTCTGGGCCAGTTCCGCCCAGGCCTGATCCTCGCCGGCATGGCTTAGAAAGGTTGGCTTTTCCTCGGCATAATATTGTTCGCGATAGGCCTGTTCCAGCTGTAGCGGCTCGGGCAGTGGCAGCGCATGGCGAAATCCGCACGCCGCGCAATCGATGACGTCATAGCCTTTCACATGGGCAAGGCGTTTGCCCTCATGTCCCTGCCAGGCAATGGTGGTTTCTGCGGACGCTGCGCCCATGGATCGCCTCTTGTTAACCGCTTCTTAGCCATACCGCGTTTAGAAAGCGTTAAGAGCGAAAGAAGGCGATTCTCCGTCCATGTTGCCGCGCAAGCCGTTTTTCATTGCCGAGGCCTCAAGCAATCACGGTCGTGATTTGTCCCGCGCGCTGGCCTTTGTGGATGCCGCGGCGGATGCCGGCTGTGATGCGGTTAAATTCCAGCTCTTCAAGATAGATCGCATGTTTGCCCCCGAGATTCTGGCCAAAAGCGCCAAGCACCGGGCGCGGCGGGAATGGGAGCTGCCCCTGGCGCATCTGGCGCCCCTGGCCGAACACTGTTCATCCCGCCGAATAGCGTTTTCCTGCACACCCTTTTACGTCCAGGCCGTCAGCGAGCTCGAACCCTTTGTCGATTTCTACAAAATCGCCTCTTACGAACTGCTGGTCACCGACCTTTTGGAAGCCGCCGCCGCCACCGGCAAGCCCGTGGTGCTGTCCACCGGCATGGCCACCATGGAGGAAATCCTGGCTGCCGCCGACACGCTGAAAAAAGCCGGCGCATCCGACATCACCCTGCTGCACTGCGTTTCGGCCTACCCGACACCGGCAAGCGAAGCGAATTTGTCCGCCATCGCCGCTATCCGCAAAGCCACCGGCTGTGCTGTCGGCTGGTCTGATCATACGCGCAGACCCGCCGTAATCGAGCGTGCCGTCCATCACTGGGATGCAGCGGTGGTGGAATTTCATCTCGATCTTGACGGCGAAGGCGCCGAATACGCGGCTGGCCATTGCTGGCTGCCGGATGAAATCGCGCCCGTTATTGCCCGCATTCGCGAAAGCGCGGTGGCAGACGGCAATGGCTTTAAGGGCCCGCAGCCATCCGAAATCGATGACCGTGAATGGCGCGCCGATCCGATCGATGGCATGCGCCCCTTGATGCATGTCCGCAAGGCCTGGGAGTCCGCCGCCTGATGCGCGATTCCGAACAACTGCGGATTGTTGCGGTGATTCAGGCCCGGATGGGGTCTACACGCCTGCCGGGCAAGGTGCTCAAACCCATCGCCGGACAGCCCTTGCTCTGGCACATCGTTTCGCGCCTCCGCAAATCGCATCTGATCGAAGATATCGCTATCGCCACCACCACCAATCCGCGCGACGAGGCGATTGTCGAATGGGGCACAGCCAACAACGTCACCGTTATTCGCGGGCCCGAAGACAATGTGCTGGCGCGATTTGCCCGCGCGGCCGAAGCGCTGGACGCCGACATTGTCGTGCGTGTGTCGTCCGATGCGCCCTTCATCGACGCCGGATTCGTCGATCACCTGCTTGCCAGCATGATCGAACAGAGCGCCGATTTTGTTCTGATGGAAGAAGGCGCGCCCTGCGCCCATGAGGGCGTCGACCCCCTGTCGCGCCGGGCACTCGACAAATTGATGATGGATGCGCCCGACGATCCGGTCGCGCGCGAACATGTCACCGGCTATTTCAAGCTGCATCCCGATTTCGTGCGCGTCGCCCGCGCCAGCCCCTATGCCTCGCTTGCGCAAAAACCCGGACGATTGACCATCGACACGCCCGATGACCTTGCCTTCATTGAGGCGGTGCATGCCCGCATGAATGCGCGCGCCGGCGAAGCATCTCTGTCCGACATTTTGCTGTTGCTGGAACGTGAGCCGCAACTTCGGAACATCAACGCCCATGTGCAGCAAAAGCCATTAGTGGCACGCGGCGGCCTTGCGCTCATTCGCTGCGACGGCGGCGGAAAATTCGGTTATGGCCACGTCAAGCGCATGGTGGCGCTGGCGCGCGCGCTGCGTGATCGCGAAGGCATCGGCAGCATTTTTGCCGTGCGCGGCACCGTCGATGCCCACACACCCATCCGGGCCGCCGGCTTCAAGGCGATCGGAATCGAGGACGATTCCGCTCTGGCGTCTCTGATTTCTGACCATGCCCCTGATTTGCTGCTGCTGGATTGCCGCGAAGGTCCGACGCGCGAACAGGTTGCCGCGCTCAGCCGCGACGTGGCGATAACTGCCGTGATCGACGATGGCTCCGACCGCCGTCTGGCGGCTGACCTCGCCTATTACCCGCCGGTGCCGCAAGCGCATGAACTGGATTGGCACGACAGTGCCTGCACCCCGCGTATCGGCTGGGAATGGTCCCTGCTCGGTCTGTCCCCGCTTTCCGAGTTCAAAAAGCCTGCTTCGCGCCTGACCCTGCTTGTGTCCATGGGCGGAAGCGATCCATTCGGCCTGACGCTGCGCTGCGCCCAGGCCTTGTCCAGGCTCGACCGCATCTTCCGCGGCCGTTTTGTGGTGGGGCCCGGCGTTGCCAATCCCGGTCAGGTCGCGTCCCAGATCGCGGGTCTGAAATTCGAAACCATCGAAGGGGCCGACGATCTGGCAACCGAATATGCCAGCGCCGATCTGGCGCTCTGTGCCTTCGGCGTCACGGCCTATGAACTGGCATCCTTCGGCGTGCCGGCCCTGTATGTCTGCCTGAATGAAGATCATGCGCGCTCGGCCTCGATATTCGAACAGGCCGGCATGGGAATATCGCTGGGCGTAAAAAATGCCGTGAGCGATGCGGAAATCGCCGCCGCCGTATGGAAGCTTCTCAACGATCCCAATCGCCGCCGCGACATGCGCAAAGCGGGACTGATGACGATGGACGGCAACGGTGCATCGCGCATTGCCCGCGATCTTGCGGATCAACTCGGCAAATCGCGCCAGGCGGACGGACTTATAGCTGCGCTATAGCGTCTTTTGTTTTGGCAAAGACATCGGCCCAGTTGCCGCGCGCGTCTGGCATCACGCAGGTACAGGCAGGTGCAAACGGTTCATGCAACCGTCCGAAGCTTGTCCAGCTGGTGTCATAGAGAATTTTGAATGTCGGCGTTCCGATTGCCGCGGCCAGCCAGGCCACCGCAGTTGGCGCGCTGACAACGCAATCCATCGCCGCCAGCAGCGACGCGGTGCGATCCAGTTCGTTTTTCTGATCGATTCCGTCTGGCACCAGAATGTCGCGGCCGCTCAGGGCTTCCAGCAACGCCACTTCATCGGGCATGGCGTCATACTGGGCGCACACAAGCGTGCCGGGACAGTCGCGCAGAAACGCGGCCCATGCTTCCAGCGGGGCATATTGCAGACTGCGGCCACCGCCGCTTTTACCGCTGCGCCAGCACAGGCCGATAACCGGCCCGCTGCCAAGACTTGCCAGTGCGCCCTGCCACAAAATCGTCTGGCCCATATCGGGATTGAGATAGGCGTTACGGTCTGGAAATGATTCGAGCGTGCGGCGCAGATAGCGCGGCAGCGTACCCATTTCGATGGCGGCATTGGCGCCGCCGGCCGATTTCAGCCAGTCATAACGGGCGACGGTTTCCCCGGCGCGCGTCTCCACGTCCCAGGGTCGCACGGTGGCAGCCGGAAAGGACCGCGCAAACAGGGTCTCAAGCCGAGGTTCGCATTCCAGAATAATATGTCCACCGTCCTGCGCGGCGCGCGCGCACAGGTCGCCGAATGTGCTGGCGAACATGATCTGATCGCCCACGCCCTGTTCGGCCGTCACCATCAGGCGCGTGCGCTTCAGAGAATCGCCGGACCATTTGGCAAGGCCATGTTGCGGCACCGGTACCTTGTTGGGGACTTTCAGGCGCGCTGCATAATCCCGCCAGCCGTCTTTCAAATTGCCCTTCAAAAAATGCAGCACGGCGCGGTTCAGTCTTGCCTGCGCGTTTCCGGAATCGGCTTTCAGTGCCCGGTCATACAGGCTCAGCGCGGCATCAAGATCACCCTGATCCGCGATCAGATCGGCCAGATTGCCCAGCGCCAGCGGATAGTCCGGCTTGAGGACAAGGGCGCGGCGATAATAGTCAGCTGCCGTTTCGGCATCGTCCAGCTCGCGGTAGGTAGAACCCAGCGTCAGCCATAGTTCGGCACTATCGGGTTGCCGCGCCACGGCTGGCTCCAGCAGCGACTTTACGGCCTCGTACTGGCCCATGCTGCGCAGCAAATTGGCCAGATTGACCAGCGCCTCGACGCGCCCGGGATCCAGGGCCAAAACTTTGCGGAAGAACTCCTCTGCCGGACCGGGCATACCCAGGATTTTGGCGGTATTACCCAAAGCGAACAGTGTTCGCGTGTCCGCGGCATCGGCGGCCAAAGCCTGTTCATAGCAGCCAATGGCTTCTGCATGGCGACCGGCTGCCGAATGCTGCTGGCCCTGATCATAGGCGGTGTTGGTGCTCTGCATGCCGGGAGTTTGGCGGGCACGCCGTTAAGGCCGCGTTAAGCACAAAAATCCTTTAGCGGCCCGTTAACACCGCGTGCTGGACACTGCGCATTGTCGCGGAAAAGGGCCCATGTCGGGAATCGATACATCAGTATTGCTCGGCTATTATCAGACGCGGTTGATGCAATCGACCACGTCGCCGGCAAGTGTTGCGAGCGGGGCTACGGCATCCGCCAAAAAAAGCGCGACCGCCAGCGACGTGACGCCCTGGTCGATACGTCCGCCAAATGATACGGCGCAGGACGCCAAGATTCTCAGCCTTACAAATTTCCTCGACACATCGAATGTGCCGCTCAGCGCAGGCTCAACGCAAGATGCGCAAACCCATCAGGACAATCAGAAACTTTTTTCGCTCTATACCGCCGTCAACAATCTCGCCTATCTCGCAAAAATGTCTAAGCGCGACGGCACGACGCCGGGCCAGCAGGTGGGGCTGAATACGCGCTTCCAGTCTGGCCTGGATCAGGTATTGGCGTTTATTGCCACCACCAAATTCAACAATTTCACGCTGCAACAGGGCAAGCCCAGTTCGTCGGTGACAAGTTCGGTTGGTATTCCGCAGGCAAACTTTGACTACAACACACGCACGCTGACCGCTGGTGCGGGCCTGTCTTCGCCCTTGTCCGGACTATCTGCCAGCGACAGTTTCACCATCAGCGTCAAAAAGGGCGGTGTGACAACCGATCTTGCTATCGATCTTTCGCAAGTGTCCGGTGGCCTGACGCTCGACAATGTAACGAGCTATATAAACCAGCAATTATCGGCGGGTGGATTTACCACACGTTTCAGAAAGGTTTTGACGCAAGGCCAGATCGATATTCCGGATAAAGCCTTTTACGGTTTGCAGGTTTCGCCCGGCGCCAATGAAAGCCTTACCTTCTCGTCGGCCAGCGCAACACCGTCGCTCTATCTTGCCGGCAATACTGGCACCGCTATCGCAACTGGCGATAGCGCCGTTGACCAGCAGGGCCGCCTGATCAAATTGTCCAACCTGAGCGACCCGCAATCCAGTTTCAGCACGACGGTCAGCCCTGCCAGCGGCAATACCACGGCCGCGGCAACCCAGGTCGACGCCAACGGCAATGTTTACGTAATCGGCAACGCCACCGGCGATCTCAAGAACCAGCTCAATCAGGGTACGCAGGACGTTTATCTCAGCAAATATGACTCCGCGGGCAACCTGTTATGGCAGCGGCTCGTCGGCAGCGCCGGAAGCGCATCAGGATATGGCCTTGCGCTCAACCCGTCCGGTGGCGTGGTCATAAGCGGCTCGACCACATCGCAATTGACGACCACCGCGGTGAACACGGGCGAAGACAGCTTCGTCGCCAAATATGATTCCGACGGCAACCAGACCTGGGTAAAGCAGATCCCGACCCTTGCAGCCAACAAGGCCATGTCGGTCAGCGTCGATTCGTCAGGCAACGTCTTTGTCGGCGGACAGGTATCGGGCGGCGTTATCGGTTCCGGTCAGACCAGTCTGGGCCAGGGCGATGCCTGGCTGGCCAAGCTCGATTCCAAAGGCCAGACGCTTTACGAAAAACAGTTTGGCACCACCGGCGCCGATCAGGTTTCGGCCACCGCATTGACCTCTGACGGCGGCCTCGTTGTCGCCAGTGTCGAAAACGGTCATGCCATCCTGACCAAATACGCCAATGGCGACGCCACCACCGCGCCGGTCTGGCAAACCGATCTCGGCAACCTTGCCGGCGGCGGCATCGGCGGTATCGCGATTTCGGGTGGCGAAATCTATCTTTCCGGCACGACGCAGAATGCTGCGTTTGATGCAGGCGGGTCCGCCAGCATAGTGGGGGGAGCATCCGGCAACAGTGATGCCTTTGTCTTCAAGCTGACCGATAGCGGCAGTTCGGTCAGCGCTGATCGCGTGACCTATGTCGGCACCACCGGCAGCGACAAGGCAGGCGCGGTTGCCGTTGCCTCGGACGGCACGGTTTATCTCACCGGCAGCACCATGGGTACATTCAGTGGTCAGGTGCGCCAGACCCAAAATGTCAGCAACATGTTTGCCACGGCGCTCAATACCGACGGCACCGTGCAATGGACGCGTCAATATGGCGGCATGGACGGCACGTCAGCGGGCGCGGGCATTGCCGTCGACATGAACGGGTCCAGCGTATTGGATGCGCTCGGCTTGCCGCGTGGCGCGCTTACGCTCAGCCAGTCCGTCGATCTCACCTCACAAACGACGCTACGCGATGGCGACAGTTTCCAGATTCAAATTGACGGGGCGGCTTCGCGCACAGCGACCATCCGGATTGAAAAGGGCGAAACCCTCGCCTCGCTGAGCCGAAAGATCAACATTCAATTGCAATCGGCCGGCAAGGCGAAAGTCAATTATTCCAGCAACGGCTCCGGCCTCACTATTTCCGTCAATGCCGGCCACAGCGCGACCCTGATAGCAGGCCCTGCGGAATCCGATGCGCTTGCGCGACTTGGAATTCAGGCCGGAAAACTTGCGAACGCAGACAATACGGCCAGCACGTCCGCCGGCAGCACTACAAAGACTCAGGTTTACGGTCTTGGCCTTGCCAACAATTTGGATATTTCCAGCTCAATCAGTGCCGGCGCGACGCGCGCACAATTGCTCAACGTGCTGTCTGCAATTCGCGATGCCTACCAGAAAAGCAATGCACCCGCCGCCGTACCCGGCGTTGGCAACGCCTCCGGCACAGTTCCGGCCTATCTCAGCAATCAGCTCGCCAGCTACAATCTGGCGCTGACTGCGTTAGGTGGCGGAACCCTCGCCTGATTTTCAGATGACGTTGTTGATGACCAGCGCCGAAGCCGGTCGCGGTGCCGCGGACATGCCCGGTGCATAGGGGCGCGTTTGGGCGCGCTTGCGGTCGACTTCCTCTGCCACCGCGCGGATAATGCCTTCGCTGGCATTGCGCATCCGCGTCAGCATGCGGGCATGCAGCGCCAACACCTCCCGGAATCGCGCAGTAGTGTCTTTCAGTCTGTTGCGCAGATCGGCGCGCGCGGCCTGGGCGGCGGCGGCGTTCAAACCCTGGGCCTCCCGGCCATAAAGTGCCGATAGTTTCTGAACTTCCGGATCGAGCGTTTTCATGTGCGCGGGTGTTCCGGCCTTCAAGGCGGCAATGTCGCCTTCAAGCGCAACGATCAGCCTTTCGGCCAGAAGGATCATGCGCTCCATGCGCGGCTCGTCTGCCATGGTCATGGTTAATGCTCCTGCATTTTCAGCATTTCGCGCTGAATGGCATCCGACAGGCCTATGCCGCCATTGGCCGCGATTTGCTTGCCGTATTCGTCCACCATCAGCGAACGGAACATGGCTTCGCCCTGACCGCCTCCGAACATGCCATCGGTGGAAATGCCATCGAACATCTGATTGAGAAATTGGGTAATGAGAACGCCTTCGAACTGTTGCGCCACTTTCTTCGCGGCCACCGGGTCGTTGGTGGGATTTGGGCGGCTGACCGGCATATTCTGGGTCAGCGCCATCGCGCCCTGTATGTCGGTTATGCCACTCACCCGATCACCTCGATCTCGGCCTGCAAGGCGCCTGCGGCCTTGATGGCCTGCAGGATGGAGATGATGTCGCGCGGGCCGACGCCAAGCGCATTCAAACCGTCGACCAGGCTTTGCAGCGATACACCTTCCTGGAGCACGGCCATTTTGTTGCCCTTGCTGTCGTCAACTTGAATTTGCGTGCGCGGCACCACCTGGGTCGTTCCGCCCTGGCTAAAGGGCGAGGGCTGGCTGACCTGCGGCGTCTCGGTGACGCGAATTGTCAAATTGCCCTGCGCGATGGCGACGGTGGAAATACGCACGTCCGCGCCCATCACGATGACGCCGGATTGTTCGTCGATCACGACCTTGGCGATCTCATCGGGAGCGACCTTGACCTGTTCGACGTCGGTCAGAAGACCCATCGCGCCGTTGGGGTAGCCTTGCGGAACGGTCAAGCGCACCGTCGAGGGATCGCTGGCATTGGCAACGCCGCCGCCCAGATAGGCGTTGACCGCAGTGGCGATGCGCGTGGCAGTGGTCAAATCCGGATTGCGCAACGACAGGCGCAGCGTGTCGGTACTTGCAAACGAGTTGGCAACCTCGCGTTCGACGATGGCGCCATTGGAAACCCTGCCGGCGGTAGGAACGCCGCGCGTCACGCTGCCCGAATCGCCCGTAGCGCTAAAGCCGCCGATTGTGATCGGCCCTTGGCCGACCGCATAGATCTGGCCATCGGCGCCGAACAGCGACGTAACAAGCAACGTGCCGCCCTGCAGGCTCTTGGCGTCGCCCAGTGCGGAAATTGAAATGTCGATACGCGTGCCCTGCGCGGCAAAGGCCGGCAAATTGGCGGTTACCATCACAGCCGCGACATTCTTGGTCTGCATGGTCTGGCCGCGCGTGTTAACGCCCATGCGCTCCAGCATGGTCTGCAGGCTTTGCTGGGTGAAGGGCGCGTTTTTGAGCGAGTCGCCGGTACCGTTCAGGCCCACCACCAAGCCATAGCCGACCAGCATGTTTTCGCGGATGCCCTCGACTTCAACCAGGTCCTTGACCCGGGACAGAGCAAGGGCATGCATCGGCAGGGCGGACATGGCCGCCCCAACAGCAAGAGCCAGGACTTTAATATACCGTGGTGCGCGCGCCATGAGCCGTTCTGCTTTCTGGACTATTTTCTGGTTCGGACTATGCCAGTTCCATGCCGCCCGGCTCACAAAAATAATTCAATAAAAACAATTACTTATACGTACGTCAGCGGCACGTTTGGTGCCCTGGGCAGATTTTTCCGGGCAGATTTTCCCCTACAGCCGGGTCACATGGACTTACGGGCCCGGTCTACCTATTTTCCTGTGTGAATAGTGATAGTTAGGTTTGCATGCCCCCGACCGCGCAAAATTCCGCCACCACCCGGCCCCGCCCGGCCCTGCTCTGCATCCTGGACGGCTGGGGCTGGCGCGAGCCGACTGCGGACAATGCCATTACCGCCGAGCCCACACCGAATTACACGCGCATGTTGAAAGAGTGTCCCCACGCACTTCTGGCAACATCGGGCCGGGCTGTGGGACTTCCCGACGGCCAGATGGGCAATTCCGAGGTCGGGCACATGAATATCGGCTCCGGCCGCGTGGTCGAACAGGACCTGCCCCGCATCGACGATGCCATTGCCGATGGCAGCATCGCGGCGCGGCCAGCGCTGGTCGATCTCATTGCCAGCGTGAAAGGAACCAAGGGCGCGGTGCATGTCATGGGGCTGATGTCGCCGGGTGGCGTGCACAGCCATCAAAAGCACATTGCCGCGCTGGCGCGCATTCTGTCGGATGCAGGGGTGCCGGTGTTTGTCCATGCATTTCTGGATGGCCGCGATACGCCGCCGCAAAGCGCTATCGGCTATTTGAAAAAATTCGTCGCCACCGCCGGCGATTTGCCGGGACTGCGCCTGGCAACCATTTCGGGTCGCTATTACGCTATGGATCGCGACAAGCGCTGGGACCGCGTCGGCAAGGCATTTGACGCCATTGTCGGCGCCAAGGGCGAGCGGTTCGACGATGCTCTGGAAGCGGTACAAACATCCTATGACGAAAAAATCACCGACGAATTTGTCGTGCCCTGCGTGCTCGGCGACTATGCCGGCATTTCCGACGGCGATGCCTTGCTGTTTGCAAATTTCCGCGCCGACCGCGCCAGGGAGATTTCGACGGCGCTGCTCGATCCAGAGTTTCAGGGATTTTCGCGCGACCGGCTGCCGGAATTCTGTGCCGCCGCCGGCCTGACGGAATATTCGGACGCCCTGAAGCCCTTCATGTCGTCGTTGTTTCCGCCGGAAGACATAAAATGCACATTGGGCGAGGTGGTTGCTGATCGCGGCCTGAAACAGTTGCGCATCGCGGAAACGGAAAAATACGCGCACGTTACCTTCTTTCTGAATGGCGGGCGTGAAGAGCAGTTTCCCGGCGAGGACCGGATCCTGGTCCCCAGTCCCAAGGTTGCCACCTATGATCGCCAGCCGGAAATGAGCGCGCCGGCCGTGACCGATAAGCTGGAAGAGGCCATTTTATCGGGGAAATACGATCTTATCGTGGTCAACTTCGCCAACCCCGACATGGTTGGTCACACCGGTGTGATGGCGGCGGCAATCGAAGCCGTTCATACCATTGACGAGAGCCTGGGGCGCTTGCGCGCCGCCATCGAAAAAACCGGGGGCGTCATGCTGGTCACGGCCGATCACGGCAACATCGAAATGATGAAGGATGCGCAAACGGGTGAACCGTATACCGCGCATACCACGCTGGACGTTCCGATCATTGCCGTGAATGCAAAACATGTCCGCGCCATGGCCAATGGAAAACTTGCGGACGTCGCGCCGACAATGCTTGCTTTAATGGGCTTGCCGCAACCTGCACCCATGACGGGACATTCGCTTTGCACACCAGCCACGGCAGAGGTCGCAGTCTGACCAGCGCGCGCAGAATAGTCCGCCTCCTGCCTGCGCTTGTCAGCGTGGTGTGTTTGTCTGCCGCGACCAAACCGATAGTCGTTCCTACGGCAAAGCCGCCGGCGCCAGCCGGTACGGCAAATTCCGCAGATCGGCCTGTGCTGGATGCCACCGATCTCAAGGACGCTGTGCCGGCCAATTCGCTGACGGGCCTTCCGTCTACCGCCGAGCAATATCGTCAGCTCAACGATACCATCACCAAACAGCAACCCTTGGTGGACAGTGCGCAAGAGAAGAGCGAAAAACTGGCGGCCGAAGCCAGGTCGCTGAAAGAGAAGCTGATCGCCACGGCCCGGCGCATCTCGTCGCTGGAATCCGATACCATCCGCTATGAAGCCGACATTGTCCGGCTTACGGCGGAAGACAAGGCGCTGTCGGAATTGTTTGCCCGGGATCGCGTGCGCGTGTCGCGCCTTCTGGCCATGTTGGAACGGCTTCAGCACGACATGCCGCCGGCCATGGTGTTGAAATCCGATGACGCGCTCGGCGCGGTGCGCGGTGCCATGTTGATCGGCGCCACGGTGCCCGACATTTACGACCGGGCTGCGGAATTGGTGCGCCGGATCGACAGACTCAAAAAGACGCGGGACAGCCTGGTCGCCAGCAAGGCCGAAGCCGCCCGCACGACGGTGGCGCTGACCACGGCGCGCGGCGAACTGGATCAACTTCTTGAGAGGAAGCAGCAGGAGGCCCAGGTTGCGGAAGGCCGCTATAGCGATCTTGCCGCCGAGCTGGCCACTGCGGCCGACCAGGCCTCCGACCTCAAGGCACTCCTGGCCAAGGTTGCCCAAATCCGGGGAACCAGCGTTTCTGACTCGATCACCGTGGTCGCGGCGGATCCAGAAAGGAGCCGGGGCAGCCTTTCGAAGGGCGCCTTATTAACGCCCGTGGCCGGAAAGTTGCTGGCCCAGGTACCGGGAACCCATGACCCGGGCCTCACTTTTGCCACCCCCTGGGGGGCACAGGTCATTGCACCGGCTGATAGTAAAGTATTATTCGCTGGTCCTTATCATAAAAGCGGCCAAGTCTTGATATTGGAAATGCCGGTTGGGTACGATCTTGTACTGGCGGGGCTTGGGCGTATTGAGGTACGACCTGATGACGAATTGCTGGCCGGAGAACCGGTCGGCACCATGCCCAAAGCCGACGGAGACGGGCGGCTTTATTTTGTTATGCGACAGGATGGGCGGGAAATAAGCCCCGCACCCTGGATGGAATTGGAAATGCGGAAGGCAAATAAATCATGAAACGCTTCGCTCTCGTCGGTATTGGCGCGGTCCTGGGGTTCATTGTGGCGCTGGGAATGTTGCCAGCTGCGCAGGGCGCGAACGATCTCAGCGCCTATCGTCAACTTGACCTGTTCAGCGACGCATTCGAGCGGGTGCGCGCGAATTACGTCCGTCCGGTGCAGGACGACGAACTGATAAGTGCGGCGATCGAAGGCATGGTCTCCAATCTCGACCCTCATTCGAGCTATATGGACAAGAAGTCCTATGGCGACATGCAGACGGACACGCGCGGCGAGTTCGGCGGCCTCGGTATTGAAATTCAGATGGAAGACGGCTTGATCAAGGTTGTATCTCCAATCGACGATACGCCGGCGGCGCGGGCCGGAATCAAACCGGGCGATTATATCGCCGGCATTAACGGCATGGCCGTACAGGGCATGACCCAGGATGAAGCCGTTGACAAAATGCGCGGCGCGCCGGGCAGCAAGGTGACGGTTACCATTCTGCGCAAGGAAGAAAAGAAACCGTTCGACCTCACGCTGACACGCGCGGTCATCAAGGTGGCAACCGCAAAGTCTCATCGTGAAGGCGATATCGGCTACATCCGTCTGACGCAATTCACCGAGCAGACGGCGCCCGGACTTGAAAGTGCCGTACGCGAATTGAAGAAAGAGATTGGTCCCGGAATCAAGGGCTATGTGCTTGATCTGCGGAACAATCCAGGCGGATTGCTCGATCAGGCCATTCAGGTCTCGGACGATATGCTCAATCGCGGCGAGGTTGTCTCGACGCGCGGCCGGCATGCGGAAGATACCCAGCGCTACGATGCCAAACCCGGCGATATTCTGGATGGCAAGCCGCTGATCGTGCTGGTCAATGCCGGTTCCGCTTCGGCCGCTGAAATCGTTGCGGGTGCGCTGCAGGATCACAAGCGCGCCACCGTGCTGGGCATGACCAGCTTCGGAAAAGGTTCCGTTCAGACGATCATTCCGCTGGGCGAGGGCGGCGGTGCGTTGCGGCTGACCACGGCGCGCTATTTCACGCCGTCAGGCCACTCCATTCAGGCGCAGGGCATTATTCCCGACATTCAGGTGGCTCAGGGCGATGAAGATCAGGCCTCCAGTTTGCTGCGTCCGGCGGAAGCCGATCTGAAAGGCCATCTGGCCGGTGAAGAGACCCCGGTGAAAAAGGCCGAAGCGCCGATCATCCGCCCGGCGGCCGGCAAGAAATATGACGATTTCCAGCTCGCTTACGCCTTGGACCTGCTTAACGGCAAAATGACGGTGGCGGTTGCCAAACCGGCTGCGCCTGCCGAAACCAAGACCAACTAAGCCGCTGCAATTCGGACAGGAAGCGCCGGGCGTAAGGCCCGGCGCTTTTTTGTTAACGGGCAGGTAACCACACTTGGCGTTATTCTGCCTGTCATGGCGAAGTCTGGCCTTCCTGGAGACACCAACCGCAATGGCGCAAATAGGGGCGTAAAAGCCCTGGCGCTTGCCGGCATGTCCGTGTTCGCGTTGCTGGCGACCACCGGAATTGGCGTCGCCTTTTGGGGCGACCCCATGGCCGGGGAACCCAGCGTGCGCCTGGCGCTCCTGCGGAACCAGGCCGCCTCGAAGCCTTCGGCCGAAAAGCCCAGGCTTATGGGCGTCATCCCGGAAGCAGAACCGCCCCCCGCAGCAACATCGGGCTCCATCACCAAAGCCGTTTACGCCGGGCATGCGCTGATCGCCGATCCCGATCTGATCGAAAACACCGGCAATGGTCCCCTGCCGCGCATTGCCGATGATGGTCGCATGCCGATGCATGCCTATGCCGCAGACGACAAGTCGGCCGGGCGTCCGCGTATTGCACTCGTTATTTCCGGTCTGGGGATCAGCGATAAGGCCACGGCGGCAGCGCTCGCCGGTCTTCCTGCCGGCGTCACGCTTGGATTCGCGCCCTATGCCGATAACGTCCAGCGCTGGGTATCCGAGGCCCGCATGTTGGGCCATGAAGTGTTGCTCGAATTGCCGATGGAGCCTTTCGACTATCCCGACAGCGATCCGGGCCCGCACACGCTGCGGGCCGGTATGGACGAAAGCGCAAACACGCAGCGTCTTGCCTGGGCGCTGACGCGGTTCACCGGCTATACGGGCGTGACAAATCTCGGAACGGGCGGCAGGTTTCTCTCCGATGGCGAATTGCTCGCGCCGGTCATGACCTTTGTTGCACGCAGGGGCCTGCTGTTTTTTGACAATGGCGCGGCCCCCCAGTCGACCGTACCGGTTGTCGCCAAGCAGGTGGGAGCCAACTTTGCGCAATCCGATTCCAGCATCGATTCCATCCAGGCCGCGATGGAAATTGATCGGCGCCTCTCGGCGCTGGAAGACGAGGCCCGCGCAAATGGTTCCGCAGTCGGCTCGGGTTACATCTATCCGGTAACGATCGATCGCGTTACCCGTTGGGCCGATGGCCTGAACGGACGGGGCTTTGTTCTGGTGCCGGTATCGGCCATAGTGGAACAAAGCAAATAACAATCGTCCTGATGTCCGGCTCCGCCTTGAAACCCGAAGATTTACCCTACAGACCCTGCGTCGGCGTGATGCTGTTCAATCGCGAGGGTCTGGTATTTGTCGGCCGGCGCATCGACCAGACCGTTGAGGGCTGGCAAATGCCGCAAGGCGGGATTGATGAGGGCGAAACACCCCGTCAGGCGGCGGTGCGCGAACTCAAGGAAGAAATCGGCACCGATAAGGCGGAAATCCTGCGCGAGCATCCCGATTGGCTGAGTTACGATTTGCCGCGCCATTTGCTGGGCGTTGCACTGCATGGAAAATATCGCGGGCAGCGTCAGAAGTGGATTGCGATGCGATTCCACGGCGACGACAGGGACATCAATATTGCAACGGCGGAACCCGAGTTTGCCAAATGGAAATGGTTGGCGCTCGAAGCCCTGCCGCGTCTGATCGTGCCGTTCAAACGCGATACCTATGCCAGCGTCATCGCGGCCTTTCGCGATTTGGCATTTCCTGTTTCCTAGAAAGTCAGGCTTTAGTTCGCTGCCAGCTTGGTGTTGCGCGCCTTCATGGCGTCCATGAAGGTATCCAGCGTGTCGATGCTGGCGATTTCTGCCGCCGCATCGCGGAAGGCCGTACCTTGTGAATCGATGCGTTCGGTCACGACCGCGAAGGCGGCGGCATCCGACGTGTTTTTCATTTTGTCCGCGAAGCGGGACTTGAGCCGGTCCAGGCTGGCCTGATCGTTGGCCAGGGAATAGGAAATCCCCGCGCGCAGCACAAGCTTGCGTTCGTCCGTGGAAAATGGCGCGTCGCCGTCGGCGAGCAAATCCAATAGCGCCTCGGCATTCTGTCCGGCAAGCGCCCACTTGCCGCTCTCCCAGTATATGTCGGCCCGCAGGGTGCGCGTATCGGCGGCATCATCCACGGCGATCAGGTCGAGGGCATTGTCCCATTCCTTCAGCGCCGCCAGGGCCCGCGCTTCCAGCAGCATTCTGGTGTGATTGGTATCGTCCGGCAGGCCGGTAATGCGTGTGGACCGCAGCGTGTCCAGCGCATCCTGCGGCTTGCGATCCATCAGCTGGACCATGGCCAGCCGTGCCGCCACCTGCGCGCGTGCAACGCCTTCAAGACGCTCATCGACCTGGTGCTTCAATAGTGTGGACGCCTCGCCCAGCATGTCCACCGCCACCAGGCGATCCGCCATATTGCGGATTATAGCGTCGCCGTCCGAACCGATCGGCATCAGATCCTGAAAATCGTAGAACAGGGCAAGAGCATCGACCGGTTTCATTTTGTCGGCTTTGCCATTGAGGAAAAGATCTACAAAGGCCGCGCGCATGTCGTCCTGCGCTTTGTGCGCCAGGTCGTTGTTGGGAAAACTTTCGCTGGCGACGCGCAAGGTGCGCATGCCGCTTCGCCAATTCTGCTGAGCGAAGTAAAGCGAGGCCAGCTTGCGCAGCGTGGTCATTTCCAGGGCATCGCCGCGCCAGCGGTAGCGCAACTTTTCCAGTTCGTTGATGGCCATGGACGGGGTAATGGCGCCGGCGCGCAGCGCCGCATCCGTTTTATAGAATATCGCCTGGGCGCTGGTCTGCGGGTCGTTCACCTTGATGATGCCGTCGAACAGGACGGCTGAAGCTTTGTAGCGATTTTCCATCGCCAGAATGCGGGCCCGCACGAGTTCGGTCTCCAGCATCAGTTTTTTGGGCAGATCCTTGGGAATGCGCGCCAGCGCGGCATCGGCAAGTTCCAGTCTGCCAATGCCAATGGCGGCCTGGGCGTCGGCAATATGCGCACGCGCCTGCCATTCCAGCGGATATTTGCGCATGACCGGCATGGCCTGTGCAATCGCGGTGTGGGCGGCGGGCCAGTTCTCCCGTGCCGCCTCGATCAGGCCGCGCCAGAATGAGGCATGGCGGTCGCTGTCGAATGCCGCGCCGGCAATGTCGTTATGTGCGGCGGTATAACGGCCCATCATGAAATCGGCGGCGGCGCGCATGGTCGCCAGTTGCCGGTCGCCCTGCAAGGCCGGGTCGCTGTCCTGCATGAGATTGATCAGGCCCAACGCTTCCGCGGCAAAACCGTTGCCGAGATAAAAGCGCGCCAGCGCCAGCCGGGCCGGATTGGCGGACTCCGGTTTTAAATCGGCAGCAGCCTGCCGCAAACGGCGCTCGGTTGCGAGAAAGCTGCCACCCTTTGTTTCGGCCCATTTGGTGAGCGGCAGGAATGAGGGGCCGTCGCCTTTCTGTGCCAGCATCGCGGGGGATTCGGAAACCGGCATTTGCGGCGGCGTCAGCGCCAGCCCGCCGGGGCGGGTAATGGTCACACGCGCAGGCGTAACTTTGACATCGAGATCGTCGACATGCGGCATCAGCACGATGCCGGATGCGGTCTTGAGCGCGGCGAATTCAACATAGGACCGCTGCACCAGCATGGCGCGGCCCGCGGCAGCGGGGATGACAGTAAGCGTATCGCCCGTCACTGGGTCGAGCATGGGTATGGCGCGTTCGGCGCCGGGAAGCACCGTTGTCAGCGAGGCGCGGCTGGGATCGTCCTGATTGCGCGCAAAGCCGATCGCTATCGGCGTATCGCTCAGGCTGCTGGCGATCACAACCTTAAGATCGGCTCCGATTGCACGCGCGGCGATTTGTGCCGGCTGCTTCAATGTAATGCGTAAGGTGGCAACGCCTTCGCCGCTGGCGGCATCTATACCGGCGGGAAAATTGCCCAGCGCGGCTTTCAGGGCCGCGGCGTCGAACCCGGGCGCGCCTTGCAGCACGATCCAGGCCGAAAGACCGCGTATGAACACTGCTGAACCGCGCACGCCCGCGCCCTTGAACGTCAGATCCACGCCGTCTTTGGTGACGATACTGTCGGTGGCCTGCATGGTGTCGGCCGCTTGCTCAATGGCCTGCTGCGCCGCTTTGGCGTCAGCATCCGTCTCGTCGGTCGGCGATTTTACGTCTGCCTTGGCTTCGGTGACAGGCGCAGGCTCGTCTTTCTTTTCTGGTTCTGCCGGGGCGGGTGGCGCGTTTTTCGCCGCCAGTTTTGCCGCTGTGTCCGCGATGGTATTGGCCTGTGCCTGCGAAATGGCGGCGGTCGGCTTGCCGGACTTCATGGCCGACACCGGTTGGGGCGTGCTGCTGCCCGGCGGGATATAGGCTTTGGCGTCTGTCTTGGGAGCCAGAATATCGAGAACGACCTTATTGCCGTCGCGGAAATCGTGATACCCGGAATCCGAGTCGATCTCGAATTCAACCAGCGTGCCCTTGCCTTCGATTTTCCAGCCGGCGTTTTTCACCCATGCCGGCGCGAAGCGCGCAATGTCCGACAAATCGGGTTTCGCCTGCGTTTCGAAACGGACGCCGATTTTTCCCGCCCCGGGGAAAACTGCATAGGGCACCTGACTTTTCCAATCGAACACCAGGCGTGTGAATGTCGGATAACTTCCGGTGCGCACATTCAGCACCGGCAGGCTGTCTGTGTTCACCGACGACCGGCGGCGGTGGTGGTGGCGGCGGCAGATCCGGCATGACGCCGGCAAAATTCGGCGGTGCCAGATCGACGACGCTGCGCCCCCCGACAGTGCTGGTGTGCAGCTTTACAGTCTGCGTCAGCGCGAAATGCAGGGATTTGCCGTCCGGGTCCAGGCGTCCGCTCGTGAACAGGGTCGGGTTGGCGTCCGTCACACTGGTTGGCGAAACCGTAACCTTGCGGCCAAAATTGATGGTCAGCACGCTGCCTTGCGCGCTCGCTTGTACGCTGGTGGCGGGCGTCAGCGTAAAGAGCAGTCGTACAAACCCGTCCTCGCGACTGACGCTGACGGCGTCGGCCGCATAGGCGGGCATGGCCGCGACAAGTGCGGCCACAACACCGATGATAATCCTGGCGAAGCGCCCCATGGCCAATTCGCTCTGTCTCCTAATGGGCTGCGGCGACTGTTGGTGCCGCCGGTACGCTGGGCGATACGGGCTTGGTGATGTCTCCGGCCTTTGCATCCGAAGCCACTTCGGCGGCCGGGAGCGATTTGCTTTCGGCAACCGCGGCGGGCTGCTTGGCGGCGACCTGCATCGGCTTTTCGGCAGCAGGTGGGGTGAGGGCGGCCTGCTTCTGCGCTGCTTCCACCGGCGCGGCTTCAGGCGCGAACGATTGCGGCGCTATGGGCTGCGGTGCTGGGCTCGGCTCCGGCATCATGGCAGGCGGCGGCGGTGCCGGGGTCTCGGGCAGGGTCAGGCGGCTGGCCAGCTTGACCGTCAGTTTTTGCGCCGCCGATGGTGGCATGGCTGCCAGGATTGGCGCCAGGGCATCCGATTTCATTTCCTGCGCCACGGGGACCAGAACATCGTCATCCAGCGCAGTAAAAATTTGCGCCGCGTTCTTGGCCTTCATGGCGGAATATGTCTTCACCAGCGTCTGAATCTGCTTTTCCTGCTCGGCGTCGCGCTGGTTGAGAAGCTTGGTCATCAGCGCCTGCAGTTCTTTCAACTGGGCGATCTTGTCATCCACGCGCTTTTCGGTCGCGGCCAGAAGATTGGCGCGCATATCCAGATCGCGCGCGCGTCCGTCCAGCTCGCTGCGCCGTCTGCCCAAGGTG
Source organism: uncultured Alphaproteobacteria bacterium (assembly GCA_963837555.1). Classification (GTDB taxonomy): domain Bacteria; phylum Pseudomonadota; class Alphaproteobacteria; order Micropepsales; family Micropepsaceae; genus Rhizomicrobium. The sequence goes on from CAWINU010000006.1 coordinate 174,101, forward strand.
GACAGAATATCGGCTTCGGCGGGGCTGGCATTCAAATCGTCCGGCCCAGCCAGATCGACTGCGGGTTTGTTGGGGGCGGGCGGTGTGGCGTCTTCTGCGGCCATGGCTTCATGCACCAGACCGGAAGTTTTCAGCGCAAGAAGGCCGAAGGCCGCCACAATGACGACGGGCATCAGGCGCAGACGCTGGGCAAGCGGGCGAATATTCATTGGGCGACTTTCAGGGCTGCAAGCCGGTTCATGATGCTGCCCGAGGGAAGATGGGCATTGGCCGTTTTGACAGGCGGAATGGTTGCGCGCGGGCTTGTTCCGCCGCCGACGGCACGGTCCATGCGCGCGGCGATGCGCTCGCCGGAAGCGGTGAGAAGGGAAAGCTCGTCACTCAGGGTGCGGGCTGCGGCAAGCCGGGCGTCCAGCATTTCCGAAGCGCCGCCGGCAGCCGCTTTGAGCGCGCGCAACGAGGCGCCCGCGCCGGTGATCGCCGCATTCAATTCGCCGATGGTGGATTTGAGACCGTCCTGGCCCTTGCGCACGGCCGCCAGACGGCGCTCCAGCACGATGCAGTAGATCAGCGTCAGTGCCAGCAGGCCCGTCAGGCCAAGTTCAGCGTAAAATGTCAGGTTCATGGTGGTGTCTCTTAGAGTACGCGGTTGGCGTCGGTACGTTCGATGGCGTCATCGACCCGTACGGCGACGGACGAGCCGACCCGGCCCATCCGGCCGGTCAGCAGCGGAACGCCACGGCAGCGCAATTCGATTTTTAAATCGGGATTGGCGTTCAGCATCATGGTCTGGCCGACTTCCATATTCATGATTTTGTGCAGCGGCATGATCTGCTCGTCCAGAATGGCGTCGATACTCAGATTGGTGGACCACAGCTCCGTTGCCAGATGGTTTTCCCAGATGGAATCGCGGCCGAATTTCTCGCCCATGAATTGTTGCAGCAGCAGCTTGCGGATGGGCTCCAGCGTGGCATAGGGCAGCAACAGCTCTGTGCGGCCGCCGCGATCTTCCATGTCGATGCGCAGTTTCACCAGAATAGCGGCATTGGCGGGCCGGGCAATGGCGGCAAAGCGCGGATTGGTTTCCAGGCGATCAAGCGTGAAATTGACCGGCGCAAGCGGTTCGAAGGCGGCGCACATATCCTGCATGATCACTTCGATCATGCGCTGGACAAGCGAACGCTCGATGGTGGTATAGGGTCGGCCTTCAATGCGCATGGCCGACGAGCCGCGGCGGCCGCCCAGCAGCACGTCGACGATGGAGTAGATCAAATTCGAATCCACCGTGAATAGCCCGTAATTGTCGAGTTGTTCGGCGCGGAACACCGCCAGGATGGCTGGCAATGGAATGGAATTCAGATAGTCGCCAAAACGGATGGACGTGATGTTATCCAGACTGACTTCGACATTGTCCGACGTGAAATTGCGCAACGAGGTCGTCATCAGCCGCACCAGGCGGTCGAAAACGATTTCCAGCATCGGCAGGCGCTCGTAGGACACCAGCGTCGAATTGATAATGGCGCGAACGCCCGACTTGTCCTGCAGGTCGTCATTGGTGACGTCGAACCCCAGCAGCGAGTCGATCTCTTCCTGGTTGAGAATACGTTCGGCGCTGGAACCGGAGGCGCCTTGCGCGTTATCCAGATTCTGTAGCGGCTGCGGGTTCGCCGGCGGCATCTGCCGCTGGAGCTCTCCGCATTTTCGGTCTGGGGTTCGTCGGCCATGGTGATGATATCCGCTACTGGATGAGAAAATCTTTGAACAACACGTCGCGCACCTTGTACGGCGCGACGGCCACATTTACGCGGCGCAGCAATTCTTCCTTGATGCGCGCCATGCCGGCAGACCCCTTGGTGTCGTCGACGCGCAATTCGCGCAGATAGCTCTGGAACTGATCGACCATCCGGTCTTTCAGGGCGCCGATGCCGGTTTTTTCTTCTTCATTGTTGAGTTCGAGCGAGAGCGAAATTTTCAGGTAGGTGGGCGCGCCGTCCGGACTCTGGATATTCACCAGCATGTCGGGCACGTCGTAGAACGCGACTTCGGGTGGCGTGATGGGCTGGGGCTCGGCGGCTTCGGCCAGTTTGGCCTCGTCCTCGCTGGGCGCCATAAAGACCATATAATATGTGCCGCCGCCGATCCCGAGCAGCAGAACCAGCAATACAGGTCCGCCGATCATCAGCGTTTTTTTGCTGAGCAGAAAATCCTTGCTGAGGAATTTGGCGAAAAAGCCCTTTTTGCCGGCTTCCACGCCTTCGGCGGCCTCGTTTTCGCCCTCTTCGCCTTCGGCTTGGGGTGCCTGCTTGTCCTTCTTCGCCATGGCGAAACCTTTTCCTCTCGTCCGGTAGGCAAATTTGATCCAGACGTGGTTAAGGAGTGGTTCAAGCGATAGAGCGAATTTGAAGAAGCGGCAGAGTTTGCCGGGCAGGATTCGGCCGAACACTGTTCGACAAGGATGAAAAATCCAGGGAAACAGCGGATTTTTGGCTGGCACGAGTGCTGCAATCTCAGCCTTGCGGACCAGAAAGGATCTGCTCGGCCATGGATAACACGCAACTAATTTCGCTTTCACATCAGCTCGCGGTCTATCGCTCGATGGACGTGATTGCGAACAACCTTGCCAACATGTCCACGCCGGCCTTCAAGCGCGAGGCGGTGAAATTCGAGGAGCTTGTCACCCCCGTCGCTCCGGCCGAGGGACAGACCGGTACGCAATATATCTCCTTTGTGCAGGACACCGGCGTGGTCCGCGATCTGAATCAAGGCAGCCTCGAACATACCGCCGCGCCCTTTGATGTGGCGATCAACGGCAATGGATATTTCGCGGTCCAGACGCAGGGCGGCGAACGCTATACCCGCAACGGTCATTTCACGCTCGACGGTTCGGGACAGATTGTCACCAGCGCCGGCGATCCGGTGCTCGGCGACGGCGGAGCCATCACGATCACGCCCGAGGACGGCGACATAACAATCGCGGCCGACGGCACCGTATCGGGAAAACAGGGTCAGATCGCGAAATTGCGCGTGGTGAATTTCGCCAATGAGCGCGCGCTCACCAAGGAAGGCGAAAGTCTTTATGCCACCACGCAAACCGCCGACCCCGCAACCAATGTCAGCCTGGCGCAGGGCATGCTGGAATCGTCCAACGTCCAGCCCGTGATCGAAATGTCCAAAATGATCGACGTCATGCGCGCCTATCAGGCGACCGCAAGTCTGACTCAGACAAACGAAGACCTTTTACGCCAGGCGATAGACAAGCTTGGCGCTATGCCTGCTTAAGGAGCACATATCATGCGCGCACTCAGTATCGCTTCCACAGGAATGCTGGCCCAGCAAACCAATGTCGAAGTCATCGCCAACAATCTGGCGAACATGAACACGACGGGTTTCAAGGAACAGCGCGTCGAATTTCAGGATCTGCTGTATCAGAACATTCAGATTGCCGGCGCCGCCACATCCGATTCCGGCACGTTGCTGCCGTCCGGCATTCAGCTCGGCGCCGGCGTCAAGACAGGCGCGGTCTATCGCATCCAGAGTCAGGGCGATCTTAAAACCACGTCCAATCCTTATGACGTGTCGATCCAGGGACCGGGATTTTTCCGTATTCAGCAGCCGGACGGAACGGACGCCTACACGCGTTCGGGCAATTTCTCGCTCTCTCCGGACGGGCAGTTGGTTACCGATCAGGGTTACACCGTGGCGCCCGGCATTTCCGTGCCGACGAATGCCGTAAGCATTACCATTAATGCGCAGGGACAGGTGATGGCGCTGACGCCCGGTGCGACCACGGCCACCACCGTCGGCCAGCTCGAACTGACGCGGTTTCCGAACGAGGCGGGCCTCAACGCCATCGGCGGCAATCTTTATCTTGAAACCGCGTCTTCCGGCGCGGCGCAGTCAGGCGTTCCAGGCTCGTCGGGCTACGGAACCATTCAGCAGGGCTTTCTCGAAACCTCCAATGTCAATGCGGTCGACGAGATTACCTCGCTGATTACGGCGCAACGCGCCTATGAAATGAATTCGAAAGTCGTGTCCGCGGCGGATCAGATGATGTCCATGACTGCGCGGCTGGGTGGAGGCTAATGGCCATGTTTAAAAAACTTTTCGTCATTGCACTTGTGTTGGTTGCCGGTCCGGCGCTGGCCGACGGCGTTCGCGTCGTGGTGCCGGCACGCAATATCGCGCGCGGCGAAATACTCGCCGAGTCCGATGTAGTCTATCAGTCCATCGCAACTACGGGCGCCTCTCTGGGCGCGCTCTCCTCCGTCGATGATGTGGTCGGGCTTGAAACCCGTCGCGTTCTGCGCGCGGGTGAAACCATTCGCGCAAGCGATCTGCGCCGGCCCATCCTGGTGTCCAAGGGTGCCACGGTCACCATGAGCTTTGTTGCGCCCGGCATTACGCTGACCGCCACCGGACGGGCCATGAGCGAAGGCGGCATGGGCGAAACCGTGACAGTCCAGAATCCCATTTCATTCCGTCAGATCATGGCGGTTGTCACTGGCCCCGGCCAGGTCCGCACCGGCTCCATTCAGTCCATCGCACAAACCGCCAGCCGCTAACCCGAAGGCATTGCCATGACCCGCATCTCAAAATCGCTTCTGTCCGCAACGGCACTCACCGTCATTCTGTCTGGCTGTTCGGCCATCGATCGCATCGAGGAAATCGGCAGCGCTCCGGCGCTCGCGCCTATCGGCGCCTCGGTCGGCCCCACCGGTATTCCGCTCAACCGGCAGGCCGGCGCGATCGATGTCCTGCGCCCGCTGAACAATGCGCCGCCCCAGGTGGCGGGCGATGCGCGCAACGCGGGTTCTTTGTGGCAGGTCGGCGCCAGCAGCTTTTTCCACGATCCGCGCGCCTCGCATGTCGGCGACGTGATCACCGTGCATATTTCCATTGCCGATGACGCCAAATTGTCCAACACCACGGCGCGCGGGCGCACCAATTCCGACAAGGCCAACCTGACCAGCCTGTTCGGCCTGGAATCGACCTTGGCCACGGCGCTGCCGTCATCGGCCGATCCGGTCAATCTGATGAATATGGGTTCGGACATGTCGAATTCGGGCACCGGTACGGTGAGCCGTTCAGAGGACATCAATATGACGATGGCGGCACTCGTGACCACCGTGTTGCCGAACGGCAATCTGGTGATCGGCGGGCATCAGCAGGTACGCGTCAATAACGAGCTGCGTGACCTGCAGGTCACCGGCATTGTGCGCAAGGAAGATATTACCAGCAACAATACCGTCGATCTCAGCCAGATCGCCGAAGCCCGGGTTTCCTATGGCGGGCGCGGTACGGTCAGCGATGTGCAGCAGCCGCGTTACGGCTCGCAGCTGATCGATGTGCTGATGCCCTGGTAAACAGTTTCCGCTCTACGGGGTCGAAGGGGACGATAAAACGGCCGGATCGCAAGATCCGGCCGTTTTTGATGTCAGGCAATGGCGCACATTTTCAGGGAAGCGAGTAGGCCAACAGTTCGTCGTCTGCGCCCGGATCCTCGATAAAGTCGCCGCCGGTTGCCGGGAAAACGAGATATTGTTTGCCGTTCTTGCCCATATAGGTGACGGGCACGGAATGTGAGCCGGCCGGAATCTGGATTGTCCAAATCTCCTTGCCGTTTGACGCATCGAAAGCGCGGAAGCGGGCGTCATCGGTCGCGCCAATGAATACCAGCCCGCTGGCGGTCACAATGCTGCCGCCGGAATTGGGCCGTCCGGTCTTCTGCTTTGCGGGCGGCAATTTGTCGGTAATGCCCAGCGGCACCTGCCAGGCGATTTCGCCGGTATTCACATTGACGGCGGTCAGGCGCCCCCATGGCGGTTGCTGACACATCATGTTCATGCCCAGCACCTTGAAGCGGCCATTCAATCCCACCATCTCATACGGGATGTTGTCGTTGATTGGTGCATTGCCGCCGGTCACGCCGTTGAACTCGTACGGCACGCTGCCGCGTTCGCCCAGCATAGTCAGCTGGCCCAGATCCTGGCTGTTGACGATGTAAAAGCCGTGTTTCGGATCGAAACTGCCGCCGCCCCAGTTCACGCTGCCGTTGGGTCCGGGGAAATTGACCGAGGGATGCTTGTAGCCGGGCGGATTGTAGGGCCCGCCCACCGTCACGTTCCATTTCTTCATCATGTCCAGGCAGGCCGCGGTGTGCTCGGGCGTGACGTCAGCGACTTCATTCATGGTCATGGATTGACGGCCCAGCGGCGGCGGCTTGACCGGGAAAGGCTGTGTCGGCGAACTCTTTTCCAGCGGCACTTCGCTTTGCGCCACGGGCCGTTCTTCAACACCGTAAATCGGCTTGCCGGTTACGCGGTCCAGTATGAAAAGCAGTGCGCTTTTTGAAATTACGCCGATGGCCGGGATGGTCTTGCCGCCCTGCTTTACGTCGAACAGCGTGGAAGGCGCGTCGGCGTCCATGTCCCAGATGTCGTGGTGCACGACCTGGAAATGCCACAGCAGTTTTCCGGTATTGGCGTCCAGCGCAACGATGCTGCTGCTGTACAGATTGTTGCCGGGATGGTCGCCGCCATAACGATTCCAGTTGGGCGCGTTCAGAGGCGCATACACGATGCCGCGTTCGGCATCGAGCGTCATAAGTCCCCAGATATGCACGCCGCCGGTATATTCCGCGGTCCCAGGCGCCCAGGAATCGTATCCCGGTTCATTCGGCTTGGGTATCGTATTGAAACGCCACAGCTGCTTGCCGGTGGTGGCGTCGAACGCGCGGATGTCGCCACCCTCACGGCCATCACCATAGGGATTGGCGCTGCCGGAAATGATAATGTTCTTGTAGATCATCGGCGGAGAAGAACCGCCGCCGCCGCGCCCGGCGCCTTGCACCGGTGCGGGCGTCGCCTTGAACAGGGGATTGGGCGCACCGGTCTTGGCGTTAACCGACATCAGCCCGCTGCCGGAATGATAAATAATCTGGGGCGGCGTGTTGCCGTCGCCCGGCCAATATTCAACGCCGCGCGTCGAGGCCTGATCATCGCGGCTCCAGATTTCCTTGCCGGTGGATGAATCCAGCGCCACGACCCTGCGGTAGGGCGTTGTGATGTACATCACGCCATTGATCACGATCGGCGTTGTTTCCGATTCGGAAAAACGTGATTGATTGCGGGCGCCGTTGCCGCTGTTGCCGCGCCCTGGCGCGGCCTGTTGCGCGGGTGTCGGCGCAGCAGCCGCCACCTCCGCCGGCTTCATGTGATAGGACCAGGCCAGCTTGAGCCTGCTCACATTGGCGGGCGTGATCTGTGTCAGAGGAGAATAGCGCGTACCGGCCGTATCATACAGATGTTTGGGCCATTCGTTGGCATAAGGAGTCGGCGCACTCTGACTCACGGCCTGGGTAGTTAATAATGCGGTGCTGGCCATCAAGATGAAAACAACGCGCTTCATGTGATAATCCCCTTAGTGGATCGACGAAGTCACAAATATTCGTTCAGGCCGTTTGTGTTTGCGGCCCATTGTAAAACTTGACTCATCGGAAACACCGAAGACCGGCGTCATCGGATAACGCCGGTCTGATGTCGCCTCCCCCCATTATCTTTTTCGCGTCTTTGTTTTCGGCGCATACAAAACAAGGACGTCATGAATTTATATCATAAGGGGAAACGCTGCCAAGTTGTGCATTAGTCTAAAGCGTTTGGCGTTGCGTATCCCGCAGTGCAGTATAAGCCACAACCGGCTCAGCCATCCGGAAACCGCAGATCCGAGGGCTGGCCATTCCAGATTCGATCGGTCTTGAGCGGCGAAGTCAGCAGCAGTCGCCCGCCCAGATTGATGCGCCGGAGGCCTTCGACTTCATAAAGCGCTTCAAAGGATTGCACTCCGCCCGCCTTCTCCATCAAGGCATCAAGCGAGTCGGACTTTGAAACGGTTTCGGCCGTTTGCATCACGGCGATATCGCGCGTGCCGGCGATTATCACAATGCGATTGCCGTTTGGCCCGGCAAAGGTCGAAAAATATCCGTAATCCTTGAGTTTTCCATGGCTCTCGTCGGGGCCCCCTTCCTGGCTGAGGTAATGGCGATTGCCGACATTGTCGATCAGCTCGTCATAGGTGGTGCCAACCGAAAAACGTGAGCCCAGAAATACCGGTTCGCGCAGCAACCCAAGGCCGCTCAGATAGCCGACATACACGATGTTGGTGCGCTTTATCATGTCGGGGGTCAGGTCCGACATCTGCACGATATGGAGACGCTCGCGGTCCTTGGCCGTTCGCGAAAGCACCGGCAGAATGCTGCGCAGCGCAAATGCGGTCGACACCGGCAGATAATAAAGGTCGAGGTCCATATAGCGGTCCGCCAGTGCCGGATTGCGCATCAGGTACTCGTCGAGATCCGCCGGCGAGTTGATGGCATATTCCCGCACCAGCCGGTCGGAGCCGCCGTCGCCGCCGAGATCCCCGAAAATATAATAATCCCCCACCACCAATGTGATCGGGCGGGCGTCCGCCAAAAGTCCCGCCCAGGGTGCATGGTTACGTACGGCCAGTATGTCATCGCTGTCCGGCGGTGCCCGGTTAAAGCCCAGGCCAACGGCATTGAGCGCCAGTAGCAATGCCAGTGCGGCGGCAACCGCCCAGCCCGCCGGCAGCAGCCACTGTTTTGGTCCGCCGCCTGCGGGTGCATGCTCCGGCTGCGGAACGGCGATCAGCCGATAGCCGGAACCCTTGGGAATTGACAGACGTTCGCTTTCGCCACGTCCGGGACCTTTGTAATAGCCATCGAGTTTCTGGCGCAGGCGATGCATGTAAACGCGCACCGAAGCGTCCTGCGTCGCATCGAAGTTGGCAGCAGGGTCGAATATGACGTCGGCGATTTCCAGTTCCTTGGGCGCGGTTGCATCCGCTGCCCGGGCAACCAGAAATTCGAACAGCTTCTTTAGAGGCTCTGAGCGGCCCAAGACATTGGCGTCGCGCAGCCGTTTGGCCAGAATCTCGATCTTTTCATTGCCCGACATTGCTGCCCCAGCCCTGTAACCTTTTGTTACGGTCCAGGAAAATGGCGCCGCAACCGTAATTAACCGGACAGTGAAATTTCTATTCTCTATGCAGTATCACTACAACTCCGAGATAAGAGACGGGTTGGGCCGACGCAGCAGCGTACCCAGTTCGTTCCTTAGACATTGGTGGGCATCGCAGGGGGCCGCTTGTCGCAATTTCTGAAAATGCTGGCGGCCCGCAGGCTGCTTGTGCCCTCGATCATCGGCATGGTTCTGGGGATGGCAATTGCCGCCCTCGCCGGCTGGCTGGTCTATGATTACTCAATCGAGGCACAGCTACTGCGCGCAAACCCCGATCTGCTGCCCCAGCAGAAAATGCTGATGACATTCGCAACCGCACGCGGCGCGGATGTGTTCGCGGCCAATTGCGCGGCCTGTCATGGTCCCGCCGCCAAGGGCGACAGCACACGCGGCATTCCGGATCTCTCCGACGCGGATTGGCTCTATGGCGTTGGTCGCGTCAGTGAAATTCAGCAGACAGTCCTGTATGGCATCCGGGCGCAGGATCGGCGCGGACACAATGCCGCCGACATGCCGGCCTTTGCGCAGGCAGTTCCCTATCCGCGCGAAAAGGAAATGCCGCCGCTGACGCCGGATGGCGTGCACGATGTCGTGGAATATCTGCTGTCCAGGCAAAACAAATCCGATGATCCCGCCGCCGTGGATCGCGGCCTTGCTATCTTCAAGGGCCGGGGCGGCTGCTGGGATTGTCATGGCGATGATGGGCACGGCGATGAAGCTGTCGGCGCCCCCAATCTAACCGACACTATCTGGCTCTATGGCGACGGCGGCCCCGCCGCCATCGCGAACGCGATCGAAAAGGGCGAGGAGGGCGTCTGCCCCGCCTGGGTCGGCAGATTGTCGGCGGCGCATATTCTGGAAGTGTCGCTTTACGTATACGCACTGTCTCACAGCGTGGGGAACCCATGACATTCTGGCGCAAAGACAAATGGTACGACTTCACCGTCCTGAATAACACAAGAGGGCTGGTGCTGATGTCGGTCGGCGCCGCGGCCGGTCTGGCAATCGCCGCCGTTGGGCTGTTCACGGCCAAGGGCACCACGACCCTGTATGTCCCGCCAGAGGATGTGGCGCTCGTCAACCAGCAGCCCATCGCGCGCAGTGATTTCGTCGCCCAGATTCGCGCATTATACGAAGTCGATCTGGAACAGGCCACGCCTGAGCAGCGCCAGAAAGTTCTCAACGACATGATCCGCGAGGAGTTATTCGTCCAGCGTGGCACCGAACTGGATGTGGCGGCTGTCGATCCGGAAACGCGCTCGGCCATGGTTTCGGCGGTGGAACAGCAGGCCATTGCCGAGGCCATGACCGACATTCCCAGCGATGAAAAGCTGCTCGCCTACTACAACGCCAACAAGGCGCAATATTCGACGGAGGGCTATATGAACCTCCGCGATCTTGTGTTCCCGGTCTCGACGGCTCCCGAAGATTTGCAGGCTGCCCGCGCGCTGTCGCCGGATCAGGCGATTGCCAGATTCGGCGGCAAAGATTCCGGCAAGATATCTGCGGCGGACGAGTTCTATTTCGCTGCCGACATTCACCTTGGCAAGGAATTGTCCGCCAGGGCAAAGGCCCTTGCCGACGGCGCGGTGTCGGAGCCGGTTGTCATGCCGGACGGCGTGCATCTGCTCTACATGATCAAGAATACGCCGCCCGTGGCGCAGGATTTCACCGTGGCAAAGGCCAGGATCCTGTCGGATTATCGCCGCGACAATTCCAAGCGCATGCTGGAACAGGAGCAGTCCTTCCTGCGCAAGCGCGCCAATGTCCTGATCGCCGAGGATCTCAAGTGAAACGGGCGCTCCTCGCAATCGTCGGCCTTGCGGCGCTGCTGATAGCGGGGCCGGCCCATGCACATGTCCGCAGCGAAACCAACGCATCCTGGGAAATTGACGGCCCCGACGTCGATCTGATTTTGACCATTCCGGCCATCGAAGCCAACCGGATCACGCCGGATGGTTCGGCACCCAGCGACGACGCGCTCAAATCCTATCTCTCGACGCGCATCTATCCCATGGCGGCGGGCACGGCCTGTCCGCTGGTGCCGCCGGTGGAAACCAAGGCGGCCACGCCCGGCACCCGCAAACTCGATTTCACTTTCAAATGTCCGTCTCAGACCGAAATGCAGATTCACTTTGCGGCTTTTTTCGATCTGGTGGCCGACCATATCGATTATGCGGATATCCAGAACGTCCAGACCGGTGAATTCACGCAGGAATTGATGACCCGGGACAGCCAGACCGTCGCCGTGACCAGCGAAAGCGGGGCGCTCAAGCAGGCGAGCTTTCTGGATTTCATCGAGATGGGCATGGAGCACATCTTCACCGGCGTCGATCACATGTCGTTCCTGATCGGGCTGGTGCTGATTTCGCGTCGGCTGCGCGATCTCGTTTTTGTGGTGACCGGATTCACCATCGGCCACAGCCTGACGCTGGCTTTGGCGGTTACCGGCATTGTGCGGCCGCATCCGGAATTCATTGACGCCCTGGTGGCGCTGACCATTGCACTGATCGGTGCCGAAAATCTCGCGGCGGCGAGTCAGCGGCCCGAGCCCATCGTCCTGGGCGCGGCGCTCGGGGGCATGGTCATGATCGGCCTGAAATTAATGGGCTTTGGTACGCTTCCCATACTATTGCTGCTCGGCGCGGGCCTTTTCGTCTCGAATTACCTGATGATATCCGGCCATTTGCGCGAGGCTGGGCGCCTTCGCATGGTGATCACCGTCGTGTTCGGCCTTATTCACGGCTTTGGTTTTGCCGCGAGTCTTTTGGAAATGCAGTTGCCTCCGGAACGGTTGGCGGAACTTTTGGTGGGCTTTAATCTTGGTGTTGAGATAGGACAATTAACGCTGGTGCTGGGCGTATTGCTCTTTGCTGCGGGTCTCATGCGACTAAAGATTGCACCGCCGCGCGCGATTGTGGTCGAACTTGCTTCGGCCGGACTTGTCGGGCTGGGCCTATTCTGGTTCGTTAGCCGCAGCTTTGTCTGAGGGAGGGGATTGAAAAAATGGGGGACGTTATTGCCTGGATCTCCTCTACCGGAGCCTATTCGACCATTCGCGATGTCACGTGGATCATTCCAACGGTTCAGGTCATCCATATTCTGGCGATCAGCGTGGTGATGTCGTCGGTTCTGCTGCTGAATTTGCGGTTGATCGGCATAATCGGCGGCGGCGAACCCAAGGATTCCTTCACGCGCCGCTATCTGCCCTGGGTGTGGACGGCGCTGGTTGTTCTGTTGCTGTCGGGTTCGATTCTGATTGTTGGCGAGCCCGAGCGCGATTTGCAGACACCCGTATTCTGGCTGAAAATGAGCCTGATTGTCGGCATGATTATTCTGACGCTCATTCTCGAAAGGCCGGTTTTGCGCAATGCCGATTTCTGGGAAACACCGGCGCGCAAGGTTATTTCGCGGCTACTGGCGGTTGTGGGATTGGCGGGCTGGGTCGGCATAGTCCTGTGCGGTCGCTGGATCGCCTATTCCTACGGCATGTGACGCAATGTTTGTTTTCAACCGCACGGTGACGTTATGAGCTTTCACGATCTCTTGTTGGCCCTGCGGGAAACGTCTTTTGCCACCGCAATCCGCGAAGGCATAAGCTGGTTTCCCTGGCTCGAAAGCATTCACGTGGTGGCGATTGTCACCGTGGTCGGCACCATTTCCATTATCGATATGCGGCTGTTGGGCCTGCCTGCGCACCGCAAGAGCCTGCGCCTGCTCACCAAAGACGTGCTGCCGCTGACCTGGGGCGCCTTTGTTGTCGCGGCGATAACGGGTTTTTTGCTGTTCTCGTCTCAGCCGGACAGATATTGGGCGCTGTTTGAATTCAAGGCCAAGATGCTTCTGCTGTTGTTGGCGGGCGTGAACATGCTTTTTTTCCACGTCATTACCTTTCGCAACGCGCATCTGTGGGACGAACTGACCCAGACACCGTGGGCGGCCAAGCTTGCGGGCCTGATCTCGCTTGTCATCTGGTTTGGCGTTGTTGTATTTGGCCGTCTCATCGGATTTGAACTGTAAGGGTGGGCGACGCCATGGAACGATATCTCGAAGGCAAAAATGCAATCGTAACCGGCGGCACGCGCGGTATCGGCGTCGGCATTGCGCGCAAGCTGCATGATCGCGGCGCCAGGGTTGTCTGTTTGGGGGCAAACTGCAACCACCTGGGACGCAAAGAAGCACGGCTTTACGCCCGCGCTGATTCAACAGGCGGATGTTACAAATCTGGCGTCGGTGGAAAGCGCCTTTGCCGAGACGGTGAAAGCATTTGGGCAGGTCGATATTCTGGTCAACAATGCCGGCATCAATGGTCCGGCCATTCCGTGCTGGGAATATCCGGTTGAGGACTGGCATCAGGTCATGGCGGTCGATCTCACCGGCGTGTTTTATTGCTGCCGTACCGCCATTCCGCACATGCGCAAACTGGGCGCCGGGCGCATCGTCAATGTCTCGTCCATCGCAGGCAAGGAAGGCGTGCAGATGGTGTCGGGTTATTCCGCCGCCAAGGCCGGGGTTATCGCCTTCACCAAGGCGGCGGCCAAGGAGCTGGCGCAGGAAAACATCCTGGTCAATTGCATCACGCCGGCCATGGTCGAAACTGAAACGCTGCTGACCGGCAAGTCGCCGGAATTCATCGCCGCCGGCAAAGCCAAGATTCCCATGGGGCGTTTTCTTCAGATTGAGGAAATTGCCGCCATGGTGGCATGGATCGCCGGACCCGAATGCAGCTTCACCACCGGCTTTGCCTTCGATCTGACCGGCGGCCGCGCGACTTACTGATTATCCGGCCTGCTACTTGGCGATTGTGATAATTGCAAAGGTATCGCCGGACGCAGCGCCGTGATCCGGTAGATCGTAAAAGGATACCGGTTTTGCGTCGCCGGAAAATTCGGCCGTTGCGACATAGATTTTTCCGGTCTTGGCATCGAGCGCCAGATTGGGCGCGCCGGTCGGAATGACGATCGTGCCGCCCATGTTAAAGCGCGTCGGGCCCGCCACTTCGGCAATGGTGAATGTGCCGTCATCCTGAGCGCTGAATAGTTCGTTGGTATTTGGATTGAACGCCACCGAATTGATACCGGTGCCGACCGGCAGGCCATACAGGAATTCGCCGGTCTTGGAATTCATGTAGACCATGGTCTCGTTGCGGCATCCGACCAGAAGAACACTATCCTTCTTGTCGATGGCCATGGCCGTGGGGCTTGCGCCCACGCCGTCCAGATCCCAATGGTCGGTCACCTTCATGGCGGCCGCGTCTACTACGGCGATCTGATCCTTGTCGGTCAGGGCGATGAAGACATGGCCCTGATCGTCGCTGACGGCCTGTTCCGGCATGCCGTCCAGCGCTATTGTTCCCAGCACGGAACCGTCCGCGGCGTTCAGCACAGTGGCGTTGCCGCTGCTCTTGCTGAGGACGTAAATCCGGTTGTTAAAGGCATCGGCCAGGATGCTGCTGGGCTCGCCCTCGACGGCAATGGTCTTGATCGGCTTGAGCGTTTTGGTGTCCCACATGGTCACGGGCTTGCTGGCGGAAAAGCCATGGCCGGATTTGGCATCGATCGCCACGGCGCGGGCGTCAACGCCGCCGACCGTGCCGACCTGTTTGAGACTATCCAGATCAAGCACCGCAATGCGCGCCTGTTGTCCGGTGCGGGGAATGTAAAGCCTGCGGGCATCGGCATCGGCGTAGAGCGTCCCCCAGCCGCCGGCTCCCCCTACCTTCGTCGTACTGACGATAGAATAGGAGGCTGAGACCCCACCTTCTTCTTGCGCCAAAGCGATGGATGGCATCACGGCAAACAGAAACAGGCCGGTAAGCAATGTGCGCCGCACTGGAAATCTCCCCATAGTGGACGTCGGCACGCGTTTGCCGGTCCAAATTTTTTCGCGCGGCAATCGCGCCGCCATTTTCACGATACACGAAAACCTGCGGAACAGAACAAGCCGCACGATCCCGTCATCATGCTGCTTGGTAACTTGGCTGCAGGCGTGCGGCAAATGTCCGAAGGCGCGACACGCCAACAAAATTGTCGCGAGATTTGTCAGAAACTTTCTGCTGCAGATGCGTCGCGGTCCCGGACGCCGCAGTGAACGATCGACGAACGCCGGCCGGAAAATGAAAATGAACTAGATGGTTAGTATTGCAGTCCGGCAGGCTACCGCACCTGCGAAGACGCCCGTTCCGCGCGCGGGATATCGACCTTAGTATAAAGGGCGACAAAGGTTCCGGCTGCGCAGACCGCTTGCTACTTCCGCCCAAGCTACCCTATTCCTAGCAATGAACAGGGCTGAAGGCGGATAAATGCGTAAACTGTTGTTTCTGGGTGTGCTCGCTGCAGGGCTGGCAAGTCCCGCTCTGGCTGCGTGGCAGGATTATCAATATCCCGACCTGGCCTTTTATGTGACTTTTCCGGCCGAGCCCAAAAAGCAGGACATCACCTATACCGCCCCGGACGGATCGAAGCTTGCGGGCGTGCAATATTCGGTGGAGCAGGATTCGAACATCTATCGCATCCAGGTGGTCGATTTTTCGAACAACACGATTCCAAGGACGGCCATCGTCAAACAGGCGGTCGATCATTTCCGCGCGCTGGGCAGTGTGGAGGAAGACATCTATGCCCGCATCAGCAGTGATTTCGGCCGCAACCTGAACATAAAGTTGAAAGAGGGCGGTAACGACTATCTGTCGGTTTATTTCGCCAATGAACGCAAGCTCTACATCATTGAAGGCGTGAAGCTGCCCGGCAGCCAGAACGCCTATGCTTTGCGCTTCAAGGAATTGATCAGCTTCATCACGCCGCCGGGGCAGGGCCGCGGCGGGGCAGGGCGCGGCGCGGCCGCACCGGGCGGCGGCCGCGGCGGAAACGCACCGGCGCCTTAATGTGGCCGTACAAGCACGAGAATATCATCATAACGACGTAAAAACTGACAAATCTTGAAAGCTAGGGAGCATTTATGAAACTCGGAATTGCAGCGATCGCCGGCTTGTTGTTGGCCGCTACGGCGCCCGCCATGGCTCACCATTCCTTTGCGATGTTCGACCTTGATCCCGCCCATGAGTTGAAGCTGACGGGCACGGTCAAGGAACTGGAATGGATCAATCCGCACGCCTGGATTCATATTATGGTGAAAAACAAGGAAGGCGTGGCCGAGGAATGGTCCTTTGAAATGGGCTCGGTCGGCCAGCTTTCGTCGAAGGGCTGGAGCAAGGAAGTCGTGAAGCCGGGCGATGTGGTCAATATCGTGGCGCATCCGCTCAAGGACGGCTCGCATGGCGGCAACGAGATCACCGTCACGCTGAAGGACGGCACGGTTCTGGGCGGGCAGCCGACCACCGGCCGCTAACATCGGCACGAAACGAAAAATGGCCGGACTTTAGTCCGGCCATTTTCTTTTTCAATCGTTGCTCTCTTAATCGTCGCGATAGACTTTTTCGCGCCGCTCGTGCCGCTCCTGGGCCTCCAGCGACAGCGTCGCGATGGGCCGTGCGTCCAGCCGCTTGAGGGAAATCGGTTCGCCGGTCTCTTCGCAAAATCCATAGGATCCATCATCGATCCGGCGCAGCGCCGCGTCGATCTTGGCGATCAGCTTGCGCTGGCGGTCGCGGGTGCGCAATTCCAGCTGGCGCTCGGCCTCGGTAGAGGCGCGGTCCGCCAGATCGGCATGCGGGATTGTTTCCGCCTGCAGATTTTGGATGGTTCCGCGGCTTTCCTTGAGAATCTCTTCCTTCCACGCATTGAGCTTGCGCCGGAAATATTCGCGCTGGCGCTCATTCATGAAGGGTTCGTCTTCCGACGGCTGGTAACCGGGCGGAATTTGCGTGCCCATGCCTACTCCCTCGACGACTACAAAAAGAGGCGCGTTTATAGCGGCGCTTGCCGCCCCCAGCAATCGGCAAATGAAAACCACCCAGAACCGTGACCGGGCGCAATATTGCTGCGCCGGACCAGCCGAAAACGCCTCTTTTGCGGGGGGTGGACAGAGGCTCGGCGATTGGCCTATATCGCCCGCCCGGCCTGAACGGTTACAGTGTTCATCATTCAGACGGATATGACGCGGGGTGGAGCACGCCCCGAGGCTTGGCGAGCGAAAGCGAGCCTTAGCCGAAGGTGCGCCCGCCAATGGCGGGGCCCGGTGCAGAGTGTAGAGTGCGAATGCTATGACGCGGGGTGGAGCACGCCCCGAGGCTTGGCGAGCGAGAGCGAGCCTTAGCCGAAGGTGCGCCCGCCAATGGCGGGGCCCGGTGCAGAGTGTAGAGTGCGAATGCTATGACGCGGGGTGGAGCAGCCCGGTAGCTCGTCAGGCTCATAACCTGAAGGTCCCAGGTTCAAATCCTGGCCCCGCAACCAACGAAAAAGCCCGGTGCATCGCGCCGGGCTTTTTTTTGGTTTGGGTCGGTGTGATTTGAACCTGTCAGGGGCCCGCCCGCCGGCGCGTTAGCGCAGGTGGAACAGCGGGACAGAAAATCCAAATCCTAGCCCCGCAACCAATGAAAAGCCCGCCAGCAATGGCGTTTTTTTGTTGATGTGGGATTGATGCAATTGCGTTTCAATGCATGGAACCAGCTGGTTCCTGTCCCCCTTGAAACTTGACTGCCTCATTGGTCGTCCTAGTCTTCCGCCGCAAAAAGAGTGTGGAGGAAAAAATGCGAAACGGCTTGAAACTGTTTGCTGCCTGCGCCGTCGCTGCGCTGTCGGTGTCGCTTGCTTACGCTGATCCCGCACCGGTTCTGGGACCCGACAAGGATGCGGACGGCAAACCATTGCCGTTCGGTCGCGCGCAATGGCAACCGGACAATACGCCGCTCGGCACCGGTCCGTACAAAGCCATCATGGCCCAGGACCCAAGCCTGCCCGATCATACACTCTACTATCCGGCGAACATGGATGCGGCCGGCAAGCTTCCCGTCATTACCTGGGGCAATGGCGCCTGCATCAATGCCGGCAACCGCTTTCGCATTTTCCTGACAGAGCTCGCCAGTCACGGTTTCCTGGTGGTATCGGGCGGTCCGATTGCCAACAGAAAATATGAAGTGGGTCCGCAGGAAAATCCGGCCGTGCCTGCGCCCGGTTCTGCGCCGCCCGGACGCGGTGCGGCACCGGCAACACCGCCTCCACCTCCGGCGCCGGGGGATGCAGTCGGCCGCAACACCGTCGAGCAACTGGTTGCGGCGCTGGATTGGGCACAAAAGGCCAACAACGATCCGTCCAGCAAATTCTACAACAAGCTCAACACCGACGAGATGGGCGTGGCCGGACAATCCTGCGGCGGGGCGTTGGCCTCCCGGGTATCCGCCGATCCGCGCATCAAGGCCTCGGCGATTTTCTCCGGCGCGCCACGCGTGAATGCCGAGGGCGCAGGTCCGCCCGCGGCGGCAGGCACGCCCACCGGCAAGCAACAGCTTGATGCCCTGCATGCACCGGTCCTGTTTGTCGCCGGCGATGCCGCCCATGACATCGCCCATCAGTCGACGCTTGATGCCTTCGCCTATGAAACCAAGGTCCCCGCCTTTTTGGCCTGGCAGGACAAGCTGACTCATATCGGCACCTATGGCATGCCCCATGGCGGCGAGCTGGCGCGCCTGGGCTGGCAATGGTTTGCCTGGCAGCTGCGCGGCGATCAGACCGCGGCCAGGACTTTCAAGGGCGACAAATGCGGCCTGTGCACCGAAGGCGATGGCTGGCACGTGTCGAAAAAGAAAATCGACTGACAAAAAAGGGCGGGTCGCAAGGCCCGCCCTTTTTACTTCGCTAATTCTTTTCTTTGCTCTATCGCGCGGCGAATGAAGACGGATCGGTTATCGGCGTCAGTTCGGGATAACGGCGCTGATGCCAGAACGGATAAGACGGCTTTTGCGCGCTGGCCTCGTCCAGCCGCTTGACCTGATCCGCCGTCAGCGCCCAGCCGTCCGCACCCAGATTCTGTTTCAGCTGTTCTTCATTGCGCGCGCCGATAATCACGCTGGCAATGCCCGGCCGCCTCAGCAGCCAGTTCAGTGCAATCTGCGGAATGCTTTTTCCCGTCTCCTTGGCGATGGCATCCAGGACATCGACAATGCCGAACAGCAATTCGTCCTGGTTCGGCCAGCGGTCGGTAATTTGCCCCATGCGGCTGTCCTTGGGCGCCGGCTGGCCGCGCCGGATTTTCCCCGACAACCGTCCCCAGCCCAAGGGGCTCCAGATCACCGCGCCCAGGCCTTCCTCAAGCCCGAACGGCATCAGCTCCCATTCATAGTCGCGGTCCAGCAGCGAATAATAAATTTCATGCGCCACCGGCCGCACCCAGCCATGGCGGTCTGCGGCGGCGCAGGCCTTCATCGCCTGCCAGCCGTTGAAATTGGACAGCGCAACATAACGGACCTTTCCGTCGCGCACGAAGGTGTCGAGCGTCTGCATGGTCTCTTCGATCGGTGTAAAGCCGTCCGGGCCGTGCAGATAAAACACATCGACATAATCGGTTTTCAACCGCTTGAGCGAGGCTTCCAGCGCGGCGGTCAGGTGCCCGCGGCCCGAACCGGTATCGTTGGCGCCCTGTCCCAGGCGATAGGTCGCCTTGGTGGCGACCAGAACCTTGTCGCGCTTTCCGGCAATCGCCTGGCCCAGAATTTCTTCCGCCATGCCGTCGGAATAGACATTCGCGGTGTCGAAAAAATTGGCGCCGGCCTCCAGGCAGATATCCACCATGCGTGTGGCGCCGGCCACGTCCACCGCGCCCCATTTTTTGAAAAATTCGCTGCCGCCCCCGAAGGTGCTGGTGCCCAAAGACAGCACCGGCACTTTCAGGCCTGATTTTCCCAACCGGCGATATTCCATGAAATCCCTCGTATAAATGCTGCGCGGGTTATATCAGCCGCCCCGGTGATCGGGCAAAGAAGTTGCGGCGGGCGGCTTTTTGCGTGAACGGTGTTCCGCACGCCCCCGGTCCTTGATAGCCTGCATGGAGCAACTTTTCCGCCCGCCCGTCGGTGCGGCTGCGCCCCAAATAATGCAAGGAGGAACCCATGTGCGACGACCTGATTCACCCCGGGCTTGTTGAAGACACTCGCCTGTCGCGGCGCCATTTCGGAATTCTGACCGCCGCCATGGCGGGAACCGCCGGCATGGCGATGGCGCAATCCAATGCCGTCGAAAAAGATGTTACGGTCAAAACTGCCGACGGCAGCTGCGACGCCGTTCTGTTTCATCCCGCCGGCGAGGGCGGTTGGCCGGCCGTTCTGATCTGGCCGGACATTATGGGCCTGCGTCCGGCATTTCGCGACATGGGCCGCCGTCTGGCCGCGCAGGGTTATACCGTGCTGGTGCCGAACCCGTTCTATCGCTCCGCCAAAGCGCCGGTAATCGGCGAAAGTTTCGATTTCAACAACACCGAACAAAGAAACAAATTGTTCGGCTACCGCGCGGCCATGACCGATGACGGCATCGACAACGATGCCAGGGCCTATCTGGCGTTTCTCGATGCCCAGCCGCAGACCGACAAAGGCAAAAAGGCCGGCGTGCAGGGCTATTGCATGGGCGGCGCGCTTGCCTTCCGCGCGGCGGCGGCGGTCTCAAACCGCATCGCTGCCGTCGGCAGCTTCCATGGCGGCAATGGCCTTGTGACCAAAGACGCCGACAGCCCGCATCTGCTTATTCCAAAAACCAACGCGGCCTTCCTGGTCTGCCAGGCGCGGAATGACGATGCCTCCGCCCCGACGGTGAAGGACGATCTCAAAGCGGCCTTTGCGGCGGCAGGAAAAACGGCCACGGTGGAAGTCTATGCCGCCAATCATGGCTGGTGTGTGCCCGGCAGCGCCGTCTACAACGAGGCCGAAGCCGAACGCGCCTGGACGGCGCTGACCAAGCTGTATCAATCGGCCTTGGCCTGACGCGACACCGTTGTTGAAATTTGTCTTGAAAAAAAGACGCCGCCCGAATCGGACGGCGCCTTTCCCGAAATGTTATGTTCCGGCTGACGATGAGAGCGAAGCGCCATTCCGGTTCCGGGCGCCGCGATTGTCCGGCATTGAGCGGGGAAGACGCAAATCCAAAGTTCAGCATCTTGCCATCGATCAGAGGCCCGACTGTCCAGTCCCTTTACCGTGCTCATATATCGCAGTCGAATTCGTCCAGACCCTCAAATGATACTTTTTGAAGGTCAGAGATTTCAGCGCGCCCAGCGGTGAAAATGCATTCAAATTGGCCATGTTACCGCTCTGCTGCGCAGTTCGCCATAATCGGCGGCATAACGTCATGGCGGGCCGTTCCCTGTGTACAATCCGTCAATAAATCGTCGAACGGCGGATTCCGATGCCCGGTTCCGGACCGCTGGGGTTGCTGCGCACCATGGCGTTTTAAAAAACAAACTAGCTTACCTTGCCGTCTGCGGCCAACTCGATCAGCCATGTCGTTCGGGCATTCGCGAATTCAACGGCATAAACATCAACGTTATCATCCACGCCTTTAAAGGTGATGGCTTTCAAGGCGCCCCACGCATCGAATTTTTTTCTGGCCATTCGGCACTGCATTTGGTGGCCATGGCGGAAATCGCGGCGTCATCGCTTCGACGCGGGTTGATGTTTATCAAGCCCTCGATCTGACGGCGCAGTGCGGCATCCGATCTTGGGTTTTGCGTTGTCTGTGGGGCCGCATCTTGCGCCAGGGCCGGCGGCGAATGCAGGATCCCAACCGCCGCGGGTGCGGCGACGGCAAAAACGGCACAGCTCGCAAGCAGCAGTTTCTTGGCGGCGCTCAACCGAAGCGAAAGCTTGTTTTCCATGATCGTCTCCATCCTTGTCTTGAGATCCGCGCCGGATATGCCCGCCGCGCAGTCGAGCGGGGAATGCAGATAGAACTGACAGACTTTCAGAATGCTCTCGGCATAGATGTCGGGCGTCAGGCCCGTGGCCAGCACCGCCTCGTCGCAGGCGCGCTCGCGCTCTTCATTCAGCCGCGCGCCCAGCCACCAGATCAGCGGGTGAAACCAGAACAGGGCTTCCACCAGCATATGCGTTGCCGCCAGCAGATTGTCGCGGCGGCGCAGATGGCAGATTTCGTGCGCCACAATCGCGTTCATCTCCACCGCCGAAAGACGCGCGGTAATGCCATGCGGCAGCAGGATCACCGGCCGCCGGATGCCCACCAGTCCGGGCTCCAGCATCGAGGGCGCCACCTTCACCGGCACCGGTGCGGTGATGGCGCAATCGACGGCCTGGCGCAGCACGCGGCGCATTCCCAGCCAGCGCACCAGCCAGCGCGCCGAGACCGCCGCAAACCCGACGCCCCAAAGCGCCAGCAGGACGGATGTGGCATAGTGCGTGAAATCCGGCCCCGGCGCCTGGGCCACGGTCAGCGTATAGGCCGAAAACGGCCGTGCCATCGGTTCAAGCACGAACAGGGCGGGAGCCGAAACCGGTGACGCGATAAAACCGAACAGATAACTGCCCAACGCACTCAGTGCGGCAAACGGAATGAGGAATTTCACCGAGGCCGCGAACCACAAGCTATGGCGAATGTTCGCCGCGTTGCTGCGGAACGCCAGCGTCACAAGCCCGGCAACGCCCGCGAACAGCGTCGATTGCCACAGATGATCCAGCACCACGTCGCTCATGACCGTTTGCCTTTCTTCTGAAGCGCGCGCAGATGACGCTCGGCGTCCTGAACATCCTCAAGCGAGAGTTTTCCCGCCTCGATCAGATGGGTCATGATCGGCTGCGTTTCGCCGCCGAACACCGCCAGAAATTCGTCGATCAGCCGCCGCCTTGCGGTGTCGCGCGGAATCGCGGCTTCGAATATGTGCGCGGTGGCGATTTTCTTGGTGCGCCGCAGGGCCTTCTTGGCTTCCAGCCGGTTCACCATGGTCTGCACCGTGGTGTAGGCGGGCCGCCCCTTGGCCGGAAATTTTTCCTGGATTTCGCGCACCGACGAAGCGCCATGGCTCCACAGCACCTCCATGATCCGCATTTCCAGATTGCTGAGCTTGGGTAACGCCATGGCAGCCTTCATCTACTACACTGTAGTAGTTTGTACTACAACGTAGCCGATAGCGCAAATGGGATTGTTGATGAACGGCCGCTGTCGTTGCCCGATTTACTTTGCCGATCTGCCAATACTGTCCGTTTCCGGACACCGGCAGGCGCACCCAATTAGCAACACAAAGCTAGTAGATTGATTTCACTTGTTTTTCTAAAACTCAGTTTGGGCATAAAGTAGGCTAATCGCCGGTGTGGGGGAGCGACCAATGATCCAGCATCTGTTGATCTCGTCCTGGCGCAATCTCCTCGCTAACCGGTTCCAATCCGCTATCGCCATTCTGGGGCTATCCATTGGGATCGCTGCTGCCCTGCTGGTAGCGCTGGTGGTTCGTTATCAAACCAGTTTCGATCAATTTATTTCGGGTTACGAGCGCACCTATCGGCTCGTCGGCATCGTCACCCTGCACATGCCGCAGCAGGGCGCCACCACCCAATACTTCAATAATTTGCCCTGGGCTCTGGCCGATCAAATTCAAGCCAATATTCCTGAGGTGAATGTTGGCCGCACGATGTTCACAGACGAAGATCATGGCGGCCCCGTCGAATTGAGGCGGGGCACAGTTAGTGCTCGTGAACATATATACTGGGCAGATCCCGACATATTTGAAATCCTTCCTCTGCCCGTTTTGTTCGGCAATCTTAATACTGCCCTGATCGGGCCTGACGGCATCGTTCTACCGCTTTCCATTGCCCGCAAATATTTCGGACGCGACAATGTTATCGGCCAAACCCTGCAGGTTAAGGGGCATCCAATGACGGTGCGCGCCGTCATCGCGGACCTGCCCGCAAACCACACAAATTTAAGCACCGGTATCTTCGCTTCCGCAAAGGCTAGTTTTTCTGATGTGGTAAAGGCGCAGTCCGGGCCGGGAATTACGCCCGGCCTTTTGAATGCGCAAATATATCTGCGACTTAAGCCGGGCGCTGTGATGTCCAGCATTGAAAGAAAGCTGCAAACATTCGCGAACGAACCGCCATTCAAGTTCGATAACACAGATGTGGCGATGCCGCTCCTGCGCATCGACCGCGCGGGTCTATTCGAGGGCTTCAATCCTGGGGTACACAATAGACTTACCATTATGACAGGCGTGGGATTCGCTTATCCTCCTTGTCGCATCCGTCAACTTCATAAATCTCATGACTGCAAGAGGTAGTCGACGCAGCCTTGAGGTCGGTATGCGAAAAGTCTATGGCGCAAATCGTACGTGGCTGGTTTTTCAGTTTCTGGGCGAGTCGGCACTTGTGGTTCTGCTGGCCTGTGCTGTTGCACTGGCTCTGAGCGAGGTCCTTGTACCTTCCGTGAACGCCCTTCTCGACATGAGGGCTGATATCGATTGGCGGAATCCGTCGCTGATTATTCTCTTGGTGCTTGCCGGACTGCTGTTGGCCCTGCTTGCAGGAGCCTATCCCGCTTTCGTGCTGTCGGCCTTTCGTCCCGTTGCCGCGCTCAAAGGTGCGAACGCTGGGCCTTCAGGCGGGCATGTGCGCAACATACTTGTCGCACTCCAGTTTGCAATTCTCATCATGCTCATCGTGACGTCCTGGGTGTCATATCGCCAATACGGTTTTGCCACGCGGGATGCTCTACGCGTGAATATCGACCAGATGCTCATTGTAACCATGCCCCCTGGTGCCAGATGCAATTCCGCTTTCAAAACTGAAGTGCGCCAGCTGCGGGGGGTACGGGGAGCCTTTTGCTCGGGCGATGAATTCATAAACGGGCCGATGCGGCATCTGAATCCAAAAACGGGGAGTTATATCGATGCGGCGCACATCGATTGGGGTCTGTTGAAGCTTTATGGCGTTAACGCCGTCGCCGGTTCTTTGCCAGACACCCCTTTTGGCGATTCCAATCCTGATGCACCGAACATAACTGTTATCAATGAGATGGCAGTCAAACGGCTCGGATTTACTTCAGTAGCTGCGGCTATTGGTCAGACGGCTCCCCCGGAAGGTCGCAGTCTGATCGGCAAGGACAATCGTATTGTAGCAGTCATTCCTGATTTTGCCCTCTATGCCGCCAGCATGTATCCAGATGGTCCGCAGGCAAAGGTAGGTCCGACTGTTTACTGGGGGATGACTAATCTTGGCCCCTTTGCGGATATCATGCACATCAAGCTGAACGGAGAACAAATTCCGGAGACGCTTACTGCCATTGATCGTCTTTGGACGCAGACGGGCGGCCAAGGGCAGATTAATCGCGTCTTTCTCGATCAACGGTTCCAAAAAAACTATTCGGCAGTCTTGCGTCAAGCGCAGTTGTTTGCCCTTTGCGCGGGCCTTGCAGCGTTCCTCGCCTGCCTCGGTTTGCTAGGGCTGTCCTCTGCAATTGTCGAGCGGCGCGTCAAGGAGATCGGTGTGCGCAAAGCGATGGGGGCGGGCAATGCCGAGATCGTGAAGCTGCTGCTATGGCAGTTCGTCAAACCGATATTATGGGCCACGCTGTTGGCTTGGCCCGTTGCATACTATGCAATGAACCGATGGCTAACCGGATTTCCTTATCACATCGATCCCAATTTCTGGCCGTTTGTTGCCGCCACGGCCATGGCCATCTTTGCGGCACTGCTCACGGTAATAGTGCAATCAATCCGCACCGCCCGCGCGGTACCGGCAACCGCACTGCGCTACGAGTAAACTATCGCTCGTGATGCTCCGGCAGCACGCCAGGCTTTGGTTTGCGACGCTAACTCTTCTTGCTGAGTGATAACGAAGCTAGAAGAACTGCGCCGAGAGCAAGTCCTAGCGGCGGCGTTTGGACGTGCGAGCGCGTAGCGACTGGGGCAAAGCGAACTTATGAAAGCTGGCGCAAAGGCAACGAACGCTATCTGTCCCCGTGTTCAGGCAGCAGCACTTCGCGCACGCCCTTATGGTTCGGGCTTGAGATCACCCCATCCTCTTCCATGCGCTCGATCAGGGTGGCGGCGCGGTTATAGCCGATCTGCAGCCGCCGCTGGATATAGCTGGTCGTGGCCCGGCGCTCGCGCGCCACAATCGCCAGCGCCTTGTCGTAAAGATCATCGCCGCTGTCGCGGTTGCCGCCGCCCATGATGGCGTAGGGATCGTCACCCGCGTCATCCGGTTCTTCGGTCACGGCATCCAGATATTCCGGCGTGCCCTGCGTTTTCAGGAAGCGCACCACCTCTTCCACTTCCCGGTCGGTGACGAACGGGCCGTGGACGCGGCGGATGCGTCCGCCCGCCATCATGTACAGCATGTCGCCCTGGCCCAGCAGCTGTTCGGCGCCCTGTTCGCCCAGAATGGTGCGGCTGTCGATCTTGCTGGTGACCTGGAAGGAAATGCGGGTCGGGAAGTTCGCCTTGATGGTGCCGGTAATCACGTCCACCGAGGGGCGCTGGGTCGCGGCGATCAGATGAATGCCCGCCGCGCGCGCCATCTGCGCCAGACGCTGCACCGCGCCTTCGATTTCCTTGCCCGAAATCATCATCAGGTCGGCGACTTCATCCACCACCACCACAATGTAGGGCATGAAATCCAGTTCCAGCACTTCGTCTTCATAGATCGGCTTGCCGGTTTCGCGGTCAAAGCCGGTCTGCACTGTGCGCTTCAGGGTTTCGCCCTTGTCCTTGGCTTTCTTGACGCGCTCGTTAAAGGCTTCCACGCCGCGCACGCCCAGCTTGGACATTTTGCGGTAACGGTCTTCCATTTCCCGCACGGTCCATTTCAGCGCCACCACTGCCTTGCGCGGGTCGGTCACCACCGGCGACAGCAAATGCGGAATGCCGTCATAGACCGACAGTTCCAGCATCTTGGGGTCTATCATGATCATGCGGCACTGGTCCGGCGGCATGCGATAGAGCAGCGACAGGATCATGGTGTTGAGCCCGACCGATTTGCCCGAACCGGTGGTACCCGCGATCAGCAAATGGGGCATTTTGGCCAGATCGGCCATCACCGGCTCGCCGCCGATGGTCTTGCCCAGCGCCAGCGTCAGCGGCGCGCGGGCGCGCTCATATTCATTGGCCGAAAGCAGTTCGCGCAGGAACACGGTTTCGCGCGTCTGGTTCGGCAGTTCGATGCCGATCACATTGCGTCCCGGGATGGTGGCGATACGCGCCGCCACCGCGCTCATGGAGCGCGCCACATCGTCGGACAGCGAAATCACGCGGCTGGATTTTACGCCCGCCGCCGGTTCGAATTCATACAGCGTCACCACCGGGCCGGGGCGCACGGCCACGATCCGGCCCTTGACGCCGAAATCCACCAGCACCGCTTCCAGCATGCGGGCATTTTCTTCCAGCGCGTCGTCCGACAGTTGCGCGGCTTCGGAGGCGGGCGGGGCTTCATGCAACAGGCCCAGCGCGGGCAGCTGGTATTCGCCCGATTCCAGATTGAGGGCGGCCTGCTGTTTCAGGCGCTTGGGCACGGCGGCGGCCCGGCGCGCTTCCTCGCGCTTGATGCGGCTTTCGCGCCGCTGCGCCAGGCGCGTGGCGGCAATCGGTTCGGGCGCGACATTCAGATGATAGCCGCCATCCTCCTCGTCCTCTTCGACTTCATATTCGCTGTCGTCATCGTCGTATTCTTCGGCGCTATCCGACTTGGCAAACGGCAATTTGCGCATTTTCAGCAGACTGGCGATCCACAGGGCGAAGGCCGGCACATTCGCCGCCGCGCGCAGGAAAGGCCGCGGCCTCAGCCCGGTCGCCAGGAAGGCCAGCGGAAGACCCATGGCCAGCAGCATCAGCGGCAGAACGATGCCGATCCAGCTCTGCCCATACACCGTGGCGGCGTGCCCGGACATGCCGGCGGCGGCGATGCCGATCCAGCCGCCCGCGCCCGCCGGCAGCGAATCCGGTTGCGGGAAAACGCCCAGGCCGGCCGCGACAAAAGCCGTTCCCAGCGGCCAGGCCATGGCGCGCGCCATGGCGTGTTTCAAACTTTTTCCGGCCAGCGCCCGCAGGCCCCACACCATGGGCGGCGCGATGCTCGCCAATGCGCCGATGCCGAAGGCCTGCAGCAGGATATCGGCGGCCAGCGCGCCCGGTTCGCCCAGCCAGTTGGAAACAGCGGCGCCGGTGGCGTTGTTAAGGCTGGGATCGGCCGAACTATAGCCCGCCAGCGCTACCAGCGTGGCAAAGGCGGCGAGGAACAAAAGCCCGCCCGCGCCGCGCAGTGCGGCGGTGCGCGCCAGGTTGGCCAGCGCCCGGCGGGCGTCGGCCAGGGCGTCCGACATGGCCGCGCCGCGCCGACGCGGATGATAGACACCGCCGATCAACCGTCCTTGGCTCATGCCCGGTCACCCAAAAATTTCCCCATCCGCTCAAATGCTGCCCGAATGGTTGATAAGTCATTAACAAGCGCCACCCGTATGTAGGAAAAGCCGGGGTTTGACTGGGTTTTCCCGGCCTCGGTTTCACGCCCCATATAGGCGCCCGGCAGCACCCGCACGCCGGTTTCGCGCCACAAATCCAGCGCGGTCTGCTCGCCATTGCCGACCTCCAGCCACAGGAAAAATCCCGCCTCCGGCAGCGCAAAGCCCGGCAAATGGCCCAGCAATTCTTCGGCGAGCCTGAATTTTTCCGCATAGCGCGCGCGGTTGGCCGCGACATGGACTTCGTCGCTCCAGGCCGCTGCCGATGCCGCCAGGATGGGAAGCGGCACTTGCGGCCCGGCATAGTTTCGAAAGCCGCGGAAATTTTCCATCAGCGCGGCATCGCCGGTGACAATGCCCGAACGCAGTCCCGGCAGGCCGGAGCGCTTGGACAGCGAATGAAAACTGAGCAGCCGCGAATAGTCGCCGGCCATCTCCTGGCGCACACTCATGGCGCCTATCGGCGGCTTGCCCGGATAGATATCGGCGTAGCATTCATCGGCGAACAGTGTGAAGTCGTTGGCGTCCGCCAGCGCGAACAGCGTTCGCCAATAATGTGCATCGGCGCAGGCGCCTTCCGGATTGGACGGACTGCAGACATAGGCCGCCACCGTGCGCGCCAGGATTTCGTCATCGACGGCGGCATAATCCGGCAGGAATCCGTTTTCCTTCCAGGCCGGCACGAAAACCGGTTCGGCGCCCGCCGCCACGCAGGCCGCCGCGTAACATTGGTAAAACGGGTTCGGCAGCAGCACCGCTGGCCTGGCGGGGAAATAGTCGTCCGGCATCACCGTGAACAGCGCCAGGAACAGACCCTCGCGCGTGCCGTTCAGCGGCAGCACCTGCTTTTCGGCGTCCAGACTGTCGGCGGGCAGTTCGAATCTGCGGGTCAGCCAGCGGCTGGCGGCTTTGCGCCACTCCGGCGTGCCGTTGATCGGCGGATATTTTCCGAATTCGGCGGCGTGCGCATGAAGTGCCGCCATCACGAAATCCGGTGGCGTGCCTTGCGGATCGCCCACCGCCAGGCTGATGGGCGGCGCGCCGGGCGCTATTCCATCCAGCAAGGTCGCCAGTTTGGCAAAAGATCCATGCGGCAGCGCGGCCAGCCGACCCGGAAACATGCGAAAATCCGTTCTGTAACGCGCACCACCATAGGCGGGCCGCGCGGTGTCCGTCCATTGCCGCTTCTGTTAGATTGGTCCGCCAACAGGAAAGCCTCGGCCATGAAAAGACTGGCATGCTGCGCGCTGGCCCTGTGCCTGTCTGTGTTGCCGTTTGGCGCGGGCGCGCAGGACGAGAGCATCGAAGTCGCGCACCGCGCCGGGCCCGCGGTCTGGCGCCTGACCAATGCCGCCGTTCCCGATGCGGAAGTGTGGGTTCTGGGAACGGTGGGCGCAATGCCGCGCGATCTGGACTGGAACAAGGATTTTCTCGCCGACCTGATGGATGGCGCGCGTGCCGTCGTCATGCCGCCCCAGGCCTCGGTCGATTTGGTGGATGCCGCCTGGTTTCTGATCTGGCACGGCGATGAATTCAGCTTGCCGCGCGGCCAGACGCTCGAAGCGATTCTGCCGGAAAATGTACGCACCCACTTCATCGCCGTGCGAATATCCTTGGGGCAGGATGAGGAGCATTACGCCACCGACATCCCGCTGCGCGCCATCATCCGCCTGCAGGGCGATTTTCAACGGAAATACAAAATCGGCGGCGGCGAGCCGGGCTCGACCATTCGATCGCTGGCGCGCAGAAAGCGCATTGCCATCGCGCCCGCCGGACAATTCGAGGTCATGGATCTGCTGCGCGCCATGCTCAAGCTGCCGCTGGGCAAGCAAAGCGCCTGCCTGGCCCTGGCCCTCGACGATATCGACCGGATGTCGCTGCACGCCGATATCGCCGCGCGCGCTTGGGCCGTAGGCGATTTTAAAACCGTCCGCGCCAATTTCGGCGAATACCGCTTTTTCGATTGCGTCACCGCCGCGCTGCAATCCGCCGCCGACCTCAGCGAACTGCAGGTGACGACCTATACCGGCGCGATCTACGACGCATTGTTAAAACCCGGAAAGACGATTGTCGCCATCGGCATGGGCCCCTGGCTGCGCGACAATGGTGTGCTGGCGCGTCTGGCGGCACAACCGAATATCTCGGTCGATAGCCCTCCCGAATAGCAAAAGAAAAGGGCGCCCGTCTTGCGACGGACGCCCCTGTCTTTGGACGAACAGAGTCCGGTACAGCGATCAGCTGTGCACCGTTTCTCCGTGCAGATTGACGTCCAGGCCTTCGACTTCGACTTCCGCCGAAACCCTGAGACCCACGATCATGTCGACCACCTTGAGGATGACGAAGGTGACGATGCCGCAATAGACAAATGTGTAGGCAACGCCTTCGAACTGAATCCACAGCTGTCCGATATTGCCTTCCAGCACGCCCGGATGACCGCCAATGGCTTCCGAAGCGAACACACCGGTCAGGATGGCGCCCAACGCACCACCGATACCGTGCACGCCCCAGGCGTCCAGGCTGTCGTCATAGCCGATCAGTTTCTTCAGCCAGACAGCGGCGATGTAGCAGACCACGCCTGCGGCAACGCCGATGAACAGACCGCCGACCGGATCGACAAAGCCCGATGCGGGGGTAATCGCCACCAGACCGGCGACGGCGCCCGAGATCATGCCCAACACGCTCGGCTTCTTGGAAATCAGCCATTCGGCAAACATCCAGCCCAGCGCGGCGGCAGCGGTTGCAACCTGCGTCACCAGCATGGCCATGCCGGCGGCGCCGTTGGAGGCAACAGCCGAACCGGCGTTAAAGCCGAACCAGCCGACCCACAGCAGCGAAGCACCGATGAGCGACAGCACCAGGTTATGCGGCGCCATATTTTCGGTGCCGTAACCCAGACGCTTGCCCAGGACGAGCGCGCAAACCAGCGCGGCCGTACCGGCGTTCAGATGGACCACCAGTCCGCCCGCGAAGTCGAGCGCGCCGGCATCGGCCAGGAAGCCGCCGCCCCACACCCAGTGCGCGACCGGGCAATAGACCAGCAACAGCCAGAGCACCATGAACCACAGCATCGCGGAGAATTTCATACGATCCGCGAAGGCGCCCGCGATCAGTGCGGGTGTGATGATGGCGAAGGTCATCTGGAAGGTGACGAACACCGATTCCGGAATGGTGCCGCTCAAACTGTCGGATGCGACACCCTTCAGAAACAGGTGGCTGAACCCGCCGATAAACGCGTTCGACGCGCCGCCGTCCTTAAAGGCAAGGCTATACCCGCAAATCATCCACGCCACGCTGACGACGCAGGTAATGGCAAAGCTCTGAGCACAGGTGGCCAGCACGTTTTTCTTGCGGACCATGCCGCCGTAAAACAGTGCCAGACCCGGAATGGTCATCATCAGCACCAGTGCGGTGGATGTAAGCATCCAGGCTGTATCGCCGGTATCAAGTGTAGGCGGTGCATCTTGCGCAAGGGCCGGAACTACCTGCACGGCCATTGCAGCGATTGTCCCGCCAAGGACAAGCGCCACTTTCTTCAATTTTTCCGTAATCATGTGTTTCTCCTGAAACAAAAATCGGACATTTATGATCCCCATTGTCACGAGACGGGCCCCTAGAGCGCGTCGCCGTCCGTTTCGCCGGTCCGAATGCGCACGACCTGTTCCAGCGGGGTGACGAAAATCTTTCCGTCGCCGATCTGGCCCGTCTTGGCTTTCGAGGTGATCGCGTCGATCACCGCGTCCGACATTTCGCTTTTCACTGCTACTTCGATTTTGAGCTTGGGCAGGAAGCTCACGGCGTATTCCGCGCCGCGATAAATTTCCGTATGGCCTTTTTGCCGCCCGTACCCCTTGACCTCCGTCACCGTCATCCCCTGCACGCCAAGGGCGGAAAGCAACTCCCGCACCTCGTCTAGCTTGAAGGGTTTGATGATCGCCGTAATGAGCTTCATCTTAGATCCTTCCTCTGATTACCCAGCTGAATACTGTTGAGCCTTAACCCATCATCAAGAACTGTGCCGGAGTGCGGATTTTTACTAAGATGCTGATATAAAATGATTTTGTGTAATTTTGGCGGAAGCCCCCCCGGCCCAACATGCCTAATAATTAGGCACAAAAAAATGTTAGCATAAAAATTAGCCAGTTGCCTACGTTGACCGCAAAACATTCCTATGGGATCCCCGCATTCATGCGCGCGAAACACGATAGCGATGTTGTTCTGGCCGGCGGCGGCATGGTGGGGCTGACGCTTGGACTGGCGCTGGCGCAGACGGGCCTCAAGGTAACCGTTGCCGAACCCATGCCCGAAAGCGTTCAGACCGATGCCAAATTCGACGGTCGGGTCAGTGCGCTGGCCTATGCCTCGGTGCGGCTGTTTACGGCACTGGGAGTCTGGCCGCATATCGCCCCGCACGCCCAGCCCATTCACGACATTCTGGTTACCGATGGCCGGCTCGGCGGAAATCCTTCGCCCTTCTCGTTACATTTCGATGCGGCGGAATTGGGCAAAAATGCCCTTGGTCATATCGTCGAAAATCGCCACACACGGCTCGGCCTGTTCAAAGCCGCTGCCCAAGAGAAAAATCTCTCGCTGATATCCGGCACCGCCGTCGCTGATCTGGTACCGGATACGCACGGCATTACGGCTTCGCTGTCCAACGGGACAAAAATCCGCGCCGCACTCGCGGTGGCGGCCGACGGACGCCAGTCGCCCATGCGCGACCGCATGGATATTTCTCTTGTCGGCTGGTCCTATCCGCAGGTCGGCATTGTTGCGACGGTCGAACATGAACGTCCGCATAACGGCGTTGCCTATGAACATTTCCTCTCGGCGGGGCCTTTCGCCATCCTGCCGATGACGGGCAATCGTTCTTCGCTGGTATGGACCGAGAAAGAATCGCTGGCGCCGAAAATGATGCAGCTCAGCGATGCGGCCTTCGATGCAGAGATAGCGCGGCGCTTTGGCGCCCATCTGGGCCGTACGCGCGCAACCGGGCCGCGCTGGTCCTATCCGCTCAAATTCCACCTGGCGCGCAGCTATGTGCGCCCCCGATTTGCACTGGCCGGTGACTCCGCGCACGGCATTCACCCCATCGCCGGGCAGGGTCTGAATCTTGGCCTTAAGGACGCCGCCGCCCTGGCGGAAACGTTGGCAGACAGCGCGCGCCTCGGCCTGGATATCGGCAGCCTCGATGTTCTGAAGCGCTATGAGCGCTGGCGGCGGTTTGATTCCGTTAGTCTGGCGGCATCGACAGATGCCCTCAATCGGCTGTTTTCCAACGACATCGCTCCGCTGCGGATTTTGCGCGATGTCGGTATGGGGCTTGTTGACCAGATCGGTCCGGCGCGGCGCTTTTTCATGCGTCACGCCGGGGGCGATGTCGGCAAGCTGCCGCGCCTGATGCGCGGAGAAGCGGCCTAATCGGATTTTGGTTCGTCTTTTCGCGCCGCCAGCGCCGCAGGCAATTCCGCATAAAACGCCCGCGCCTTGTTGCCGACTTTGCGCGCCCGGGCCTTCTCCGCTTCGTCACGGGTGGCAAAGCGCTGGCCTTCGAACAGATACCGGGTCACCGGCCGGTTGGCCGTGACATCCCATAAGGTCAATTCGCCGACTTCTTCCACCTGCTCGTCGGCGACCGCCATGGTATGCCGGAAATGCGCCAGGGGATCGCGTTTGTCGCGCCTTTCCTGTTCTGCCTGCGCGCGATTGCGCATATCGAATGCCACCAGAGCTTTCCAGATGGGCTTGCGGAATCGATAGAGCATCAATGCGGCCAGCATAAATGCGGAAAAGGTCAGGAGGTTCGACAACATGGGCAACCCACCGCAATCTTAGGCAATGATTTCGTGAATGCCGTGACCGCGCTTCAAATAGTCCTCGCTCTGCATTTCCGAAAGCCGCGACACCGTGCGTCGAAACGCGTCCGTGCCGTCTCCCTGCATATAAAGCCTGTCGGGCGGCTCGGCCGCCGAACATACCAGTTTGGTGCCTTCATCATACAATGTATCGATCAACAGCGTGAAGCGGCGTGCCTCGTTGCGCTGGCCCGCGGTCATCTGGGGAATGTGATCGATCAGCACGGTATGAAATTCCTGGGCAATCGCCAGATAATCCGCGGCTGCCAGCGGCTGTTCGCATAGATCCGCAAAGGAAAACCGCGCAACGCCTTTGGCGCTCTGCGGCACGCGCACCGCCCGCCCCAATACGTCCAATGTCATGGGCACGCCGCGTTCCACGTCCGTCAGGCGACGCCAGGCCATGTCCATGGCCGCATCCGCGGCAGGCCCTAGGGGCGTCAGGTAAACCTTTATGCCCGACATGCGCTGCAGGCGGTAATCGGTCGGCCCATTCAGGGCGATGACATCCAGCCGGTTTTGGATCAGCGCGATGAAGGGCTGAAACAATTGCCGATTGAGACCGCCCTCATAAAGTCTTTCGGGCGGCGTATTGGAGGTTGCCACTACAATTACCCCCATGCTCCAGAGCTGCTCGAACAGCCTGCCCAAAATCATGGCGTCTGCGATGTCGGTCACCTGAAATTCATCAAAGCACAACAGTGTGGCTTCATCGGCGATCAGGCGCGCCACCAGAAGGATTGGATCTTCGCCATGGCCTTTGCGGCGCTCGGCATGAATGCGCGCATGGGTCTGAACCATAAAGGCATTGAAATGCGCGCGCCGCTTTCGCTTGATCTTGGTCTCGGCGAAAAACATGTCCATCAGCATGGACTTGCCGCGGCCGACATCGCCCCAGATATAAAGCCCTTTAGGTATGGGCCGTCTGAACAGGGAAAAGCCGCGCGGACTATACGATTTCAGTTCGCCGTTTAATTGCGCTAACCGGGCAAGCGCCGCTGCCTGCCCTGCATCAGCTTTCAATTCGCCATGCGCGACCGCGCGCTGATACCGGTTTGCCAGTGTCATTGGCGGGGCAAAATGGCCCAATAATCGAAATCCAGAATGACGTTCTCCGGATAGGCCCCGGATGAATCCTTGTCCGGGAATCCGGCACAGGGCAGATTTTTGGTGGCCACCAGCCGCAGGCGCAACGCGCCGCAATCCGTCCGGCCTGGCAGCTCGGCCTTATCCAGAATTTCGCTCCAGGCAAAAACCGTGTCGCCGGCGAATAATGGATTGACGTGCCGGCCGCCATTGATGGCGGCGATCAGAAAGGCATTGCCCAGCCCGTTAAAGGAAATGGCACGCGCCAGACTAATGACATGTCCGCCGTAAATCAGCCGGCGCCCGAATTTGCCTTTGGCTTCGCTGAACTGATTGAAGTGCACCCGTGCGGTATTCTGGTAAAGACGGGTGGCCAGCATGTGCTCGGCCTCTTCCACGGTGATGCCATCGACATGGTCGATTTTTTCGTCGGGCGCATAATCGTTCCAAAGATGGGTGCTGCCCGAAGCCGCCAAATTAGTTTTGGAAAAATCGACGGCGGGAACGCTCAGATCCTGCACACTAACGGCCGCCGCCGATTTTGGCACGACCGCCTCGCCGGACGGCGAGCTCGCATCCCGCTTTCGCACCATTACCCAGCGAACGAATGACAGAACGGCGTCGGCGCTTTCGTCAAAGCCTTGGGTGCGGACATACACAACACCGCTTTGACCGTTTGAATTTTCCTTCAGGCCAATGACCTCCGAAACCGCCGACAGCGTGGCGCCGGCATAAACCGGTTTTAAAAACCGGCCTTCGGCATAGCCGAGATTGGCGATCGCATTCAGCGAGATATCCGGCACCGACTTTCCGAACACGGTATGAAACACCAGAAGATCGTCGAGCGGGCTTTGCGGATATCCGATCTGGCGCGCAAAACCGTCGCCCGACTGGAGCGCAAAGCGCGCGCCGTAAAGCGCGGTATACAGCGCCCGGTCGCCATCCGTCAGTGTGCGCGGGGTAGCGTGGATCAGGCGCTGGCCCAGGCGAAAATCCTCGAAGAAATTGCCGGAATTGGTTTTCATGCCGCGCGCTCGGCGATTGCATTGGCCAGCGCCACGGTATGACGGGCCATTTCGGCATGCAGCAACTCGACCATGCGGCCATCCAGTTTGATGGCGCCCTTGCCCCTGTTTTCGGGTTGGTCGAAAGCCGCCAGAATGCGTTGGGCTGCCGCAATCTCGTCCGCGGAGGGCGCAAACACGGCATTGCAGGGTTCGATCTGGCCGGGATGGATGAGGGTCTTGCCGTCAAAACCGAAACTGCGCCCTTGCCGGCAGGAATGCACAAAGCCCTCACCATCCGACAGGTCGTTATAGACCCCATCTATCACCGCCAGGCCGTGGGCGCGGGCCGCCAGAACCGAAAGCCCCAGCGCCGCCGACAAATTGGTCCGGTCCTGGCTGTGCGTGCCGCGCATCTCCTTGATCAGATCGTTGGTGCCCATGACGAAACAGGAAAGGCGCCCCCCGGTGCCGGCGATGGCCGCGATGTTGAGGATGGCCTGCGGTGTCTCCACCATGGCCCAAAGCGAAATCCCGGAATCTTCGCCGCGCATGGCGATATCCACAGTGTGCAGATCCTCCGGCCGGGAGACCTTGGGCAACAGGATGGCATCCGGTTTTACGGCGCTGGCTGCGGCAAGATCGTCTCGGCCCCAGCTGGTGGTCAGTCCGTTGATACGGATAATGACTTCGCGCTTGCCGAAGCCGCCCGCCTTGACGGCAGCGCAGACCTGATCGCGCGCCATATCCTTGGCGTCAGGCGCAACCGCGTCCTCCAGATCGAGAATCAGCGCATCCGCCGCCAATGTTCTGGCCTTTTCCAGCGCGCGCGCGTTGGAGCCCGGCATGTAGAGTACGCTGCGGCGTGGCCTTATGGTCATGTCTGCCCCGGAAGATGCCATCGCAGACTAGAGCAGGAAGTGCGCCTGTTGAAGCGGTTTGCCGAACGGCGTTATGCCGCGCGCTTGATCAGATTCCGGTTGGCCAGGCTTTCGGCGATCTGTACGGCATTGAGCGCCGCCCCTTTGCGCAGATTGTCCGACACGATCCAGATGGACAGGCCATGCTCGACCGTCGGGTCCTTGCGGATCCGGCTGACATAGGTGGCGTCCTCGCCGACGCATTCGATCGGGGTCGCATAGCCGCCGTCTTCGTGCTTGTCGACGACCAGAATGCCCGGCGCTTCTCGCAAAATACTGCGGGCCCGTTCGGCGGTTATGGCCTTTTCGAATTCGATATTGACCGCTTCGGCATGGCCGACAAAGACCGGCACGCGCACGCAAGTGGCGGAGACCTGAATATCGGGATCCAGGATCTTCTGGGTTTCCACCAGCATCTTCCATTCTTCCTTGGTAAAGCCGGAATCGAGGAAGACGTCGATATGCGGAATTACATTAAAGGCAATCTGCTTGGTGAATTTGCCCTGTTCGATCGGGTCGGCGACAAACACGGCGCGCGTCTGGCGGAACAATTCGTCCATCGCGTCTTTGCCGGCACCTGAAACCGATTGATAGGTCGCCACCACCACGCGCTTGATGGTCGCGGCATCGTGCAGCGGCTTCAGCGCCACAACCAGCTGTGCGGTCGAGCAGTTCGGATTTGCAATGATGCCCTTTTTGATCGTGTTGAGGGCATGTGCGTTGACCTCGGGCACCACCAGCGGCACGTCACGGTCCATGCGCCAGGCGCTGGAATTGTCGATCACCAGGCAACCTTGCGCCGCGATCTTGGGCGCCCATTCCTTGGCGACAGTCCCGCCGGCCGACATCAGGCAGATATCGGTTCCCTTGAAGTCGTAATACTCCAGCGACTTGACCTTCAGCGTTTTGTCGCCAAACGACACTTCGGTGCCGATAGACCGGCTCGAAGCCAGAGCAACCACTTCACTCACGGGGAATGCGCGCTGGTGCAGCACATTCAGCATTTCCCGTCCGACATTGCCGGTCGCGCCGACAATGGCGACCTTATACGACATGGGGTTATTCCTTTGTATTCGGGACCTGTTGCGCCCTTTTCGGCTCTAGGCGGGCAGCAATACTGCAAAGCCGGCCATGGGGAAAGCGTGCTTTTTCGCAGGCCAGACTGCCGCCTTGGGCACGGCTCGCGCCGGATTCTGCAAGGTTCCCATCCTCCCAAATTGGGAAAGATGGAATTTTCCATATGCCTTACAAAGTTCCTTAACAGTGTCCAATCAAAGGGTTGGCAAGCCGCCAAACTGAAATGTTAGGGTCTGTTGTGAGGAACCCCGAATAACAGGACTAGGACAGGGAAATGCGCATTAACCTCAGAACCGGCGCGTGTGTGCTTGCTCTCGTAACTGGCTTTAGTTCTGTCGCCGAAGCTGCGGCAACAACCAATTGCGCCAGCCCTTCGGAGATTGGCGCGCTCAGAACCGCCAGCGTGCAGCAAACTTTAATGAATGCCGGGCTTGGCTGCGGTACCAACGCTACCGAAACACATTTTTGGGTGGGGCAGTTCAACGCATTCCAGATGGCCTATCTCCAGGATTTGCGAAAGAGTGACGCGCAGATGCTGTCGATGTTCAAGCGCGTGATGGGCAACTCCAAGGGGGACGCCGCCTATAATTCTTTTAAGACCCGGGTAGCTAACCAGGCCGGGTTGCGGCGGATCAGGGCAATGCAGGATTTCTGCAAATCTGCCGAAGCGATTTTCGCCGTGGCACTGCCAACAGGCCGGCCCAACCTGTCTGATCTGGTTGCGAGCATCAACGTGGAAGACGAGTTTCCGGTGGAGGCTTGCGATATTCGCGTTGCCGCGGGCGGAGCGGACAAGCTGGGTGCTGTGCAGCCTGTAGCCGCCCTACCGGTGATGCGGCCTACCGCGCCGTAATTTTCTCGCAGAATGCGTGGTTGAAAAAGGGCCCCTCAAACGGGCCCTTTTTCCTTGCCCGTTTCGGTATGCGGCAAAAAAAAGGGCGGATCTTTCGATCCGCCCTTTTCCTTAGATGTATCTCAGCCTAGTCGAGCTGGATGGTTGCGCGCCGGTTCAGCGGCTCGCGAACACCCGGACCTGTCGGCACGGCAGGATCACTGAAGCCCTTGCCTTCGATGGCGATGGTGCCGTCCGGCAGGCCCTGTCTTACCATTTCGGTTTTCACCGAAGTTGCACGGCGAATCGACAGAGCTTGGTTGTAGCTGGCCGAACCGGTCGTGTCGGTGTGACCCGTGACCAGAACGCGGACAGATCCCTGCGTCTTGGCAGCAGCCACAGCTTCCGTGACAGCAGCCTGCGCCTCAGTCGTCAGGTTCGACTTATCAAAGTCGAAATAGACGATGAAGGTCTTCACCGGCGGCGGAGGCGGCGGCGGAGGCGGCGGTGGCGGTGGCGGTGGCGGAGGGGAGGCGGCGGCGGAGGAGGAGGCGGCGGCGGAGCCGGCGGCTCGAAGTACCAGCGCAGACCGAACATCACATTCTGTTCATGTGCGCCGCGCACCACCATCGGAGCATAGTTGATGTAGCTGGTGGCGTAGCCCGAGTTCAGTTCGACGTTGCGATAGCGGTAGTCGGCGAACAGATCGATCTGCGATGAAATCGGAATGGTCAGACCGGCGATTGCCTGCCAAGCAAGACCAACCTTCTCTCCATTGGCCAGCGTGAGCGGGCCGTTCAGTACGTTTTCCCTGACCGCACCGGCACCGAGACCGGCACCGATCGACAGACTCCAATTGTCCATAATCGGGATGTCGGCAACAAGATTGATCATGTCAGTCTTGAGTTGCGTGGACCCTGTCGAACCCGAAGACGTCTTCAGATTGTGACTGGAATAGGCGATTTCGTTTTCGAGGCGAAATCCACCTTCAAATTTGTACCCGAACGAGCCGGCAAATACGGCGCTGCTGTCATGGGCCTTCGTGACGTTATATGCTGGTGAGGCGTGCGTGTAATTCACCGGATCCAGCTGCGACCAGCCGGCTCCCAGACCCAGATACCATCCAGTGCCTGCTGATGCCGGGCTGCTAAGTGCGGCCACAGCTACGCCTGCCAAGGCGATCGTACGGAGTTTCATTGTTTACCCTCGCTTGAAATTACATTGACGGGGCGGGGGAGGCCCCCCACCTAAACATCTGATTTACTGCACACCTATAACGGCCAATATGGCCAAAGTCTCCATGGCAAGTCCACCAACCTGCCCGATATTGCCGCTGCGAAGGTGGATTTCACCCGGCGATGTGTCGAGCCTGCAACATAAGACAATCTTTGGTTAAGCCGCGTCTCCAGGCCAAAATTTCCCGTGCAGTCCCGCTTTCAGGGCGGGTCCGGCTATGGCTTACGGCGTACGCGTTATGGTGTCTGCTCACGTCCAACTGGGAGACCGTCAGCGGCCCGGCGGGGCCGTTCCATGTTAAGATATCGGGCAGCATGCTTAATATATTGAAATTATTGAATTATTTTTCAAGGTGGCACCGATGAGCCAGACTGAAAGCCCGATGGAGCAGGTGCTGGCCCTGTTGAATCTGACGCCGGCCGGCGAAAACAGCTTTGAGGGCTTCTCCCCGCCCGGGCGCTGGCAACGGGTTTTTGGGGGCCAGGTCTTGGGACAGGCCCTGATTGCGGCCAGCCGCACGGTGGACGGCCTGATGTGCCATTCGCTCCATGCCTATTTTCTGCGGGCCGGCGATCCCAGCGTACCGATACTGTATAATGTGGAACGTACGCGCGATGGGGCCAGCTTCACTGCGCGGCGGGTGGCGGCAATTCAGCATGAGCAGCCGATCTTCGTGATGGCCTGCTCGTTTCAGCGCACCGAATCGGGCTTTGAGCATCAGGCCGCCATGCCTGATGTCGCCGGTCCGGAAAATCTCCTGGATGCGCGGGCGCTCGCGGAACGGGATGTCGATACCATGCCGGCCGAATTGCGCGCCTGGGCCCTGCGTCCGCGCGCGATTGAAATCCGCCCGGTCACGCCGCACGCCTATGCCGCGCGCGGCCAGCACCCGCCCTTCGACAATATCTGGCTGCGCGCCAGCGCCAAATTGCCGGACGATCCCAAAATTCATCAGGCGGTCCTGGCCTTCGCCTCCGACATGACTTTGCTCGACACCGCACTGTTGCCGCACGGTGTCGATATATTCTCACCGGCCCTGCAGGTGGCGAGTCTGGATCACGCCATGTGGTTTCACCGGCCGTTCCGCGTCGATGAGTGGCTGCTCTATGCACAGGAATCGCCCAATGCCAGCGGCGGTCGCGGCTTTACCCGCGGCTCGGTGTTTTCGCGCGACGGTCGGCTGGTGGCATCGGTGGCGCAGGAGGGGCTGATACGCCCGCGCAAAAAGCCTTCACGCTAGCTTGCCGTGCGGGTCACGGTGAGCGATTTGCGTGGCTTGGCGTAGAAGACGCTGGTCATCGTAATCGGCAATTTCAGAAGCTGCGTGGAGGCCGAAGCATAGGTATAGGTAACTTCCACCATTATAATGCTTTGACCCGAGCCCGAGACGATCAATCCGCTGGGCAAGGTCGTAACCGACGAATCCACCTGGCGGGCCGTGCCGTTTTGCGCGTCGCTCCAGGCCACCTTCGGGTAGGTCGCGCCCGTATCCACCACGCTGGAAATCACGATGGTCGCCACATCGGTCGGGTAGGGATAAAGAATGGCTCCCATCGCATCCAGTACATTGCTCATATCGGCGTTGGTGATGGTGCTTTGCTGCGCCACCAGATCGGCTGCGGTACTGGCGATGCTGGTGACGTCCTGGCGCGCGGACAGTGCGTTCGACAATTCCACCGTACCGAAGAACAGGGTGATCATCACCGGGGCGATAAAGGCAAACTCGATCGCGGCAAGCCCATCGCGTGCCTTGTAAAATTTGCGGAGCAAAGTGTTTTGCATGGTGCTCAGAATGGCTCGTTGCGAAAGGCCGAGGTGCCGATCAGCAAATGCCGGTCGTCGGACATATTGACCAGAAACGGCGTCAGCAGCGGCGTTATCACCGACCAGGTATAAAACACCCGCACCAGCACCACGCTGCTGGAGGTGCCCGGCTGATAATTGTTGAGACCCGGTTTCAGATTGCCATCGGTATCCAGCGGATCGGTGAAATTTGCACCGCCGAAACCGGTATAGGCCTGCATATCGACTTGAAGATTGCCGTTGCAGGCCAGCAGCGGCGCGATGCTGCCGCAGATCTGGTTGCGAAAAGCCGTCTTTGTCATGGCGCTGGCCTGCACCTGTCCGGTGCGCACCAGGCGGGCGGCATTGTCGGTGGCGAATTGCAGCGTCGACTGCGCGAAATACAGAATGCTGGTTTCGATGATGGCGAACATCAGCAGAAGAAACACCGGCGCCACCATGGCGAACTCAATCAAGGCCGAACCAGAACGGCCGTGCAGCCGCATGCGTTGCGCCAGACGCGCGCGCGGACCGGAAAACATTCTCCACGCAAATACAAGCACGGTCTTAAGCCTCTTTTCCGTCTTGAAATCTAAGCGTGGTCCGCGAAATCGCGAAGACAAAGGCGTTGGCGTGCTGAACGCATCCTTAACGCCGTGCGCCTGCGCTCCGATTGCGTTAGCAATCGATGCAAGCTTTAGGAGTTTTTTCATACAACTTTACAATGCCAAAAGTTTTTACGCCCGCGCTAACGATTGCATAACCGTCTTTCGGGAAAGCAAGGGATTTGCCGGGCCCTTTCGCACATATTGAGATCCTGGGTTAAAGGGCGTTAGCGAATGTCACGCGATTCCATCTGTGCTTTATTGTTTCAGCGCATTGCCGGATTCTTCCGGTGCAGCCGAGCCAATATTTCCATGATATTTGCGCTATCCCTGGTGCCGATGGCACTGGCAGCGGGCACCGGGCTCGATCTGGCGCGCGCCATGACGGTGCGCACGCAGCTCAGCGAAGCGCTGGATTCCGCGGCGCTGGCCGTCGGCAACACCTCCGGAAAAACTCCGGCGCAGCTTCAGGCGCTGGCTCAGCAATATTTCAACGCCAACTATAAGGCCGATTCATCTTTCGGCACGCCGTCTGCAGTCATGGTGGCGACCACCGATAACTCGGTTACCGTCACTACCAGTCTATCGATGCCGACCACGCTGCTCAAAGTGGTGGGGAAGGATTCGCTCGACATCGGCAATTCCAGCACCGTGGTCTGGGGCCAGCAGAAACTCTGGGTCAGTCTGGTGCTCGACAACACCGGGTCCATGTCCGAAACCGATGCCACCGGCACATCGAAAATCAGCGCGCTGAAAACCGCTACCCATCAGCTTTTGACCATGCTGCAAAATGCGTCGCCCACCCCCGGTGATGTCAAAGTGGCGATCGTGCCCTTTACCGTTGACACCAATGTCGGCACTGCCAATGTCAATGCCAGCTGGATCGACTGGACCATGTGGGAACAGCCGCCGGCCAATTACAGCGATACCTCCACAAGCACGACCTGGAACTATTACGGTCCGTCCGGCAAGAAAAACGTTTGTCCCTGGACCAGCAGCAACAACGGCTATGCCTGTTCCAAAACCAGCAGCAATGGCGGTAGCAAATATTCCAGTACCAGCTCGATTTCATCCGGATTGTTCTGCCCAAGCGTCGATGACGGCAGCCAGAACTCCGGCTGGTATGACCGCTACTACAATGGCTGTTTCAACAGCGTGAAAGTCAGTAGTAGCTGCAGCAGCAACTGCCAGTACACGCACACCTGGATTCCGAACGCCCACAGCACCTGGACGGGTTGCATCGCCGACCGCAACCAGACTTATGACGCTCAGAATACGGCGCCCACAACAACGGCTACGAAATTTCCCGCCGGAAAATTCTGCCAGCGGCCGCTGTATCTCCACCACGATGACTCAGGGTCTCAGCTACAGTTGGTCCAGCCTGAGCAATTTGGTGGATGCCATGTCCGCCGGCGGCTCTACCAATCAGACAATCGGTCTGGCCTGGGGCTGGCAATTGCTGTCGCAGGGGGTGCCATTTGCGCCGGGAACTTTGCCGGCCGAAACCAAGCGCGTCATCATTCTGCTGTCCGATGGTGTGAACACCAGAAATCGCTGGGACGGCAACGGCTCAAGCCAAAGCAGTGCTGTGGATGCACGCATGGCCTCGGCCTGCGCCAATGCCAAAGGCCGATGGTGTAACCATCTATACGGTGCTGGTGATGAGCGGCAATTCGTCGATATTGCAGAACTGTGCCTCTGACAGCAGCAAATATTACGCGCTCAGCAATACCGGCCAGATCAGCACGGCATTTGCCCAGATCGGTCAACAGATCACCAACCTGCGCATAAGCCACTGACCGCGCCGTCCGGTTGCGGCGCGCGCAGCGCTGCGGCGTAAGGCGGTTGGGCGGCGCTAACAACATCCAACCGGTGAACGCGGCGCGCAACTCTTATCGGGTTTGCGCAAAGACTGCGTTCGCAATGCTGCCCCGCGTTGCCGCCAATGCGCAAGCGCGGCGTGGCGCCGTATCATGCCCGGATATAATCGGAATTATTCGCGTTATTGGACGTTGGCGGCGTCTTTGCCCAGAGACTGATGCCGTTCGATCTGGCCCACGGCAGCATCGAATTCATCCTTGCCGTCGCCGGGCATGGGCGCCAGTTCACAGCGGCCCGCGCAGGTCAGCGTAACCTGGGAAGCGCCTCTGTTCAGCGTCACG
This sequence comes from uncultured Alphaproteobacteria bacterium, assembly GCA_963837555.1. Classification (GTDB taxonomy): domain Bacteria; phylum Pseudomonadota; class Alphaproteobacteria; order Micropepsales; family Micropepsaceae; genus Rhizomicrobium. The sequence goes on from CAWINU010000006.1 coordinate 219,029, forward strand.
GTGGATGCAGCGCGTCCCAGCACCGTGATCTGGCTGTTGGAAACCTGTTGTCCGGTTTTATCCAGGGCAATGATGTTGGTGGCGCCGAAGGACTTTCCCAGCACAAAGGCGCGCCGCGTATCGATCATATTGACGTCCGCCACCACCGGATTGCCGACATAGACGGTGGCGACCGGTTTGGCGAAGGTGACCAATCTGACTTCATCCATCGACACGGTGATGGAGCTCGCGCTGGCGGGCGCGACGATCGCGGTAGCGAACAGTAGAGATGTCATCAGGCGGCGCATGGAATTTATCCTGCTTGTTGTGCGGCTCACTTTAGAGACGGTGCACTGAAGAAAGTTTTAACTCGCGGCCCTTCGCGCACGAGGAGATTGCGTATTGACGTCGATAGAACGCGGGGTTCCTGCGATAACGGCAGAAATTGCGCAGTATGGTAAACGCGCGCGAAATTTTAACGTTCGCATGCCATTTGAATCGGCGTTTTTGTTTCGCTGCGGCACAACTGCGCTTCGACGCCTCGGCTAGGTTTAATCTGGCATTAAGCGGTAATCGCTACCTTCGCGCTACGACCTATGACGGAACCGATGAACGGAACTGACGGGTCGCCCTAGGGTGTTAATCAAGTTGGAGGCTTCTATGACCAATCTTATTTCGCGTTTCGTTCGCGACGAGTCGGGTGCCACGGCCATCGAATACGGCCTGATCGCTGCGCTTATCGCTGTTGTGATTATCACGGCTGTCACGGCCGTCGGTACACAATTGTCGGCCACGTTCGACTCAGTTACCACCGGACTGACCCCAGCAGCCTAAGCGGGCGTGAACGGTTCGTAAAAAGCTTCGGCCGCCGGCGTTCGGCGGCCGTTTGCTTTTAAAGTAGGAGCTAAACTGCATCCGATGTTCGCCGAATTTCTCATTCTTGCTGTTCTTCCTGCCTTGCTGGTTGCCGCGGCGGGCTGGGACCTGGCCAGCTATACGATTCCGAATTTTCTGTCCGGCCTGCTGGTCTTGGGCTTTGTGGCCTTCAGTGTTGCTGCGGGGCTGGCGTCGGCATCGATCGGGTTGCATCTGGTGGCGGGCATTATTGGTCTTGCTATCGGCTTCACACTGTTCGGATTTGGCTACATAGGCGGCGGCGACGCCAAACTGTTCGCTGCCATCTTGCTGTGGCTGGGATTTAACGATCTGTTATCTTATGCACTGGTCGCATCGCTGTTCGGCGGTGCCTTGACCCTCGTTTTGCTGGCCTTGCGGCGAATTCCGTTACCCCCGACGTTGGCGGCGCAAAACTGGATTCTGCGCTTGCACGATCAAAAAGGCGGCATTCCTTATGGCGTTGCGCTGGCTGCGGGTGCGTTCGCCATTCTGCCGCAGACGGAAATATTTCGTCTGGCGGCGGGTGTGTGAGTAATTCGCAGTATGTTTTTAAGCATTTTCTAAAGACTTCCATGGTCCTCTAGACCTTGGCCCGCAAAGAATTTTTGCGCGGCGAAGGGAGCATTGTCTCATGAATAAACAGCGCATGATCGTGCTGGGCCTTGCCGTTGTCGCTGCTGCTGGCGCCGCCTTGCTGGCGCGCGGCCTTATGGGCGGCGGAACCACCGGAGCGTCTGCTACGCCGGCGCCCCCACAAATCGCAATGAGCGAGGTTCTCGTCGCCGATAAGGCACTTGAACCCGGCGACGCGCTGAAGCCTGAATTGGTGCGTTGGCAACAATGGCCGACAAGTTCGGTTGCTGCCGGTTTTATTACGCAAAAAAGTTCACCCGATTTAAATGCTGCGGTACAGGGCATGGTGGTGCGCGCGCCGTTGGTTGCGGGCGAGCCTCTATCGGATGAGAAAGTCGTACGCGGGGACGCCACCGGATTTATGGCCGCGACATTGACGCAAGGCATGCGGGCCATGGCGATTCAGATTTCAATTGCAACGGTTGCCGGCGGGTTCATCCAGGCCAATGACCGCGTCGATATAATTCTCACGGAAAAAGTTGGCGAGAAGCGCAGCCGCGCACGCACCATACTATCCGATGTCAGGGTGCTGGCCATCGATCAGGCTGCCGATTCCAGCGACGACAAGAAGGCCGTGTCCGACGCCAAAACGGCCACGCTCGAACTCTCGCCGCCACAGGCCGAATTGGTGTCGCGCGCCGCCTCACAGGGGACGCTCTCACTGTCCCTGCGTTCGCTGGCGGAAAATCTTCCCAATGGCCGCACAGGATCGACAACGGGTACGCCCAGCCGCGCCGAACAGGCCAGGCTGATGTCTCGCTATCAGGTTCCAGGCCTTGATTCGCTCGACGACAGTGCCGGCGAGCAGGTGAAAATTATCCGTTACGGCATCTCCCGGCCGAATGATTCTGCCGCCGGGGGTGGAGAGAACTGATATGCGCAAATTGCTCGCCATAGCCCTGTTGGCCGCATTGGGGTCATTCTCCTCACAGGCCGCACTGTCTCAGTCCGAAGACACTCAGGTCATTAAAGTTTCTACCAATGGCACGTCTGTCACGCGGCGCATCACATTGGGGCTCAATAAGGCCGCCATCGTGGAACTGGATAGCGATGCCCGCGATGTTCTTGTCTCTAATCCGGAAATCGTCGATGCCGTGGTGCGCACGCCCCGGCGCGTCTTCCTGCTGGCGCAGAAAACCGGTCAGACCAATGCCTTCTTTTTCGACGGTGCGGGCAAGCAGATGCTCTCCATCGACATTCGCGTGGAAAAGGACGTCACCGATCTGGCGACGCTGATCCGCAACGTAATGCCCAACAGCTCGATCAGCGTTTCGGCGTTGAACGACAATGTGGTGCTGAGCGGGAACGTCTCCAGCGCGCAGGATTCGCAGCGCGCGCAGGATCTGGCCGCCCGCTTTGCAGGTGACCCCGCCAAGGTCGTCAACATGCTGTCCGTCAGAAGCGGCGAACAGGTTGCAATCAAAGTCACTGTTTCCGAAATGCAGCGCGATATCGCAAAACAATTCGGGGTCAATCTCACCGGTGCCCTGAATGCCGCCGGCGTGCCGATCGTGGCGTCGACCTCCAATCCCTATGGCCTGCTCGGTCGCGCGCTCAGTGATCTGTCGGGCGCGCAAATCGGTTATGCCTGCGCGGCCAGCCTTTCAATTCCGATGGGTTCGCCTACGCCCTGTTCGGGTCCCAACAACATGCAGGGCACCGTAAAAGCGCTCGAAAAAGTGGGTCTGGTGCACATTCTGGCCGAACCCAATCTTTCGGCTGTTTCGGGCGAAACGGCGAAATCCCTGGTCGGCGGCGAATTTCCCGTTCCGGTCGCGCGTGACGCCCAGGGCAACGTCACCATTCAGTTCAAACCATTTGGCGTCGGCCTGTCCTTTACCCCGGTCGTGCTGTCGAGTGGCCGCATATCCCTGCAGGTTTCCACCGAGGTCAGCGAATTGACCAACACCGGCGCGTTTTTGTCCGCGGGTAGCTCGGTCACCGATCCCACCACCGGCATCACCACAACAAGCCAGGGCCTTTCCATTCCCGCGCTGTCGGTGCGCCGCGCGGAAACGACGGTGGAGGTGCCCTCCGGCGGAACCTTCGCAATCGCGGGTTTGATGCAGCATACCTCGAAGCAGGAACTGGACGCATTTCCCGGCTTGAAAGATATGCCGGTTCTCGGCGCTCTGTTCCGCAGCAGAGACTATCAGAACAACGAAACCGAACTTGTCATCCTGGTCTCGGCCTATCTTGTAGACCCGGCAAAGGAGTCGGATTTTGCGCTGCCGACCGACGGCTTTGTCACGCCCGCGGATCCGGAAACCATTCTGCTTGGTCGTCTCAACGCGGTTTACAAGCGCGAAGGCGACGAAGCGGTGAAGGCCTCGGCCCAGGCGCCGGTTGGCTTTATCGTGAAATAGGGGCTCGTTATGAACACATCGGAATTTCTGCGCATTGCCTCACTCGGCGCCATATTGCTCGCCAGCTCCTGTGCGTCGCCGTCCAACGACGGAACCGGGTTGATGGACGATCCGGGCGCAAACCACCCCATCACGGTTGAGCCGGATTACCGTTCCATTCAGCTGCCCTTTTCGATGTCGGAAGCGGGTCTGTTGCCCGACGACAATGCGCGTTTTGAGGATTTTGTCTCCGGCTATCTCGGCCGCGGCTCGGGCTCTATTGCCATTTCGGTGGCGCCGACCAGCGACGGCGACGGCGCTGTTCGCTATTTCGGCGAGCGGCTTGTTCGCATGGGTGTGCCGCGCGACCGTATTCTGGTGAGCCGGCGCGCCGAATTCCGCCAATGCAGCTGTTGAGATCAATTATATCGGTTACCAGGCGCACGTGGAGCCCTGCGGCGACTGGTCGACCAATTGGGCCGATACCGCGTCCAACCGCGTTTCGCCCAATCTCGGTTGCGCGTCTCAGAACAATCTGGCCGCGATGGTATCGGATCCGCGCGACCTGATGGCGCCGCGCGCGCTGTCTGACCGCGACAATATTCGTCGGGCAACGGTCTTCGACAAATACGAAAAGGGCGAAATTTCGTCTGCGCAAAAGTCCGACGCGCAATCCGGCTCGGTCTCGACTGTCGCGAAATAAGGCTACGCATATGACTAATTCTCCTCCGGACGTAAAAGAGAATTTCGGCGCTGCCCCGCATGAGCGGCCCGTGCCGCGCATATCCATTCATGCTTTTTGCGAGTTTCCGGACACCGGTGCCGTTTTGCAACGCGCCGGCAGCGACCGCCGCCTCTCCAAGACGCATTTAAATGTGCAGCTTGGCGGTATTGCTGCTGCGGTGGATTTTTACAATGGGCAGATCACACCCAATCTCCTGATCGTGGAAACGCGGCACAACGGCCAGAACGCGCTGGACGAGTTGGATCGCCTCGCCGAGGTTTGTGATCCGGCAACCAAGGTAATCGTGATCGGACGCGTCAATGACGTGGAGCTCTATCGCGAACTGATGCGCCGGGGTGCGGCCGAATATCTGGTGGCTCCCATTAATCCGCTGAATCTCATTGAAGTGATCTCCGGGCTCTATCTCGATCCGGATGCAAGGCCGATCGGCCGCGTGATTTCGGTCATCGGTGCTCGCGGCGGCGCAGGTTCATCCTCGGTCGCCCATAATATCGGCTGGGTAATCGCCGAGGAACTGCACATCAACACCACCATTATCGATTTCGATCTGCCCTTTGGCACGGTTGGCCTGGACTTTAACGAGGAAGGCGGGCAGGGCACGGCTGATGCGCTTGCTGCGCCCGAGCGGCTCGACGATGTGTTGCTCGATCGGCTGTTGCTGAAGCATGGCGAGCATTTGTCGCTGTGCACGGCCCCCGCCAATCTCGATCGCGATTTTGATATGATTCCAGAGGCTTACGAATCGGTTGTTGACGCGGTGCGCAGCGCCACCCCCTGCGTGATCCTCGATCTGCCGCACACTTGGGCGCCCTGGATGAAGCAGGTGTTGATGGCGTCCGACGAAATCGTCGTGGTGGCAACGCCGGATCTGGCGTCGCTGCGCAATGCCAAAAATCTCATTGAGTTGGTGCGCGCCGCGCGGCCAAACGATGCACCGCCGCGGCTGGTGCTCAACCAGATCGGTCAGCCCAAGCGGCCCGAAATTCCGGCAAAGGATTTTGCCGAAACCATCGGCGTGGAACCTGCTGCCGTTATTCCCTATGAACCGTCCTTGTTCGGCACGGCAGCCAATAACGGCCAGATGCTGGTCGAACTTAATGCCACGTCGGCAAGCTCCCAGGCGATGCGCCGGTTGGCGGGTTTGGCAACGGGCCGCGCGCCGCAGGTTCAGAAAAATTCTGCTTTATTCTCCTTCCTGAAGGCCAAGAAAAGGGCGTAGCGCGTGGCAATGTTCGGCAAACGCTCTGAAGCGGTGAACGTCGCGGCACCCGCGAAACCGGTTCCTGTTGCAAGCACTGCGGAGAATGACGTGAGCGCGACGGTCGCGCCGCGCGCCGAACCAGCGCGTCCGAAGGTTTCTCTCAGCCCGAATATACCGCCTGCCAAGCCGATACAGGCCGCGCCGGAGCGGTCGGAAGACTATTACCAGATCAAGATGACCATTTTCTCGGCGCTGATTGATACCATCGATCTGGCCCAGTTGGCGCAGCTTGATCCCGAATTCGGCGCGCGAGGAAATCCGCGACATCGTCAACGAAATCATTTCCATCAAAGCGGTGGTGATGTCGATTGCCGAACAGGAACATCTGCTGCAGGACATCTGCAACGACGTTCTGGGCTATGGACCGCTGGAACCGCTGCTGATGCGCGACGATATCGCCGACATTATGGTCAATGGCGCAAACCGCGTCTTTATCGAAGTCGGCGGCAAGGTACAGCTCACCAATATCCGCTTTCGCGACAATGCCCAGCTGATGAATATTTGTCAGCGCATCGTCAGCCAGGTCGGCCGCCGCGTCGATGAATCCTCGCCAATTTGCGATGCGCGCCTGCTGGACGGCAGCCGCGTCAACGTCATTGCGCCACCTCTGTCGCTGGACGGGCCGACGCTGACCATTCGTAAATTTAAGAAGGACAAGCTCAAGCTCGATGATCTGGTCAAATTCGGCTCTATCAGCGCGCCTGGCGCCAAAGTGCTCCAGATAATCGGACGGTCGCGCTGCAACGTTTTGATCTCAGGTGGTACCGGATCGGGAAAGACCACCTTACTGAACTGTCTGACGGCCTATATTGACATCGAAGAACGCGTCATCACCTGCGAAGACGCCGCCGAACTGCAGTTGCAGCAGCCCCATGTGGTGCGTCTCGAAACCCGTCCGCCCAATCTGGAAGGTCAGGGTCAGATCACCATGCGCGATCTGGTGCGCAACTGTCTGCGTATGCGCCCCGAACGCATTGTAGTGGGCGAAGTGCGCGGACCCGAAGCGTTCGATTTGTTGCAGGCCATGAATACGGGCCATGACGGCTCGATGGGTACGCTCCACGCCAACTCTCCGCGCGAAGCCATGGGCCGCCTGGAATCGATGATTACCATGGGCGGTTTCTCGCTGCCGATGCGTACCATTCGCGAAATGATCGTCGGGTCCATTGACGTTATCGTACAGGCCGAGCGTCTGCGCGATGGTTCGCGCCGTATCACACGGATCACGGAAGTCGTCGGCACTGAAGGCGATGTCGTGATCACCCAGGATCTTGTCACCTATGAAATTGATGGCGAGGACGAAACCGGCCGCATCAGGGGCAAGCATAAGGGCACCGGCATTGTGCGCCCCGCCTTTTGGGATCGCGCCAAATATTATGGTCTGGATCGCGAGCTGGCCGAGGCGCTCGACCAGGTTCAGCAATGATCTTTGCGGTTGCCGCACTATTCATGTTGGCACTTGGCGGGGCGGTGTTTGCCTTTGCCGGGGGCAATCAACCTTCCCAGAAACGCCTGACTGCCGTCGCCAAGCCGCAGGCCGCAGCCGTACGCACACGCGGCCAGCCGGACAACCTGCAGCGCCGCAAAAATATGGCCGCCGCGCTCAAGGATATTGAGAAGAAGAGTGTTGAGCGGAAAAAGAAAGACCGGATATCCATGCGCCGGCGGCTGGATCAAGCCGGTCTCGGCAATGTCTCCACGCGCGCATTCTGGATTGTGTCCGGCAGCCTTGCCGTGGTTTCAGGACTTCTTTGTCTGCTGACGCGCCAAGCGCTTCTGGTTGACGTCCTTGTTCCATTCGGCATCGGCATTGGATTGCCGCGCTGGACTTTGTCTTTTCGTAAAGCGCGCCGTGAAAAGGCCTTCACCAATGAATTCGCCAACGCCATCGATGTTATTGTGCGGTCGGTGAAATCAGGACTGCCCACAAACGAGGCCTTGCGCATTGTGGCCCGCGAACTGCCTGATCCCGTGGGCGCGGAATTCAATCGTCTGGTCGAAGGCTTGAAAGTCGGCGTGACCCTGGAGCAGGGCCTCAAAAAAATGTTCGAAAGCATGCCGACCGCTGAGGTCAGCTTCTTCAGCATTGTCATGATCGTGCAGCAGAAATCCGGCGGTAATCTGTCTGAAGCACTTGGCAATCTCGCTGGCGTGCTGCGCGACCGCAAGCGCCTGGTCGGCAAGATCAAGGCGATGTCGTCGGAGGCGAAAGCCTCGGCCATGATTATCGGCTCGCTGCCGCCGGGCGTGATGCTGATCGTGTATCTGACCACGCCCGACTATATCTCCCTGTTGTTTACGGAACGCGCGGGCAATCTGATGCTGGCGGGGTGCGTCCTTTGGATGGGGACGGGCATCATGGTGATGCGCAAAATGATCAACTTTAGGCTTTAGGGAGGCGCGCGATGTCACAGATCATGGATCTGCTGTTCGATCCCGGCTTCCTGGCCACGCTGGCGGCGGCCATTCTTGCCTTTGCGACCATCGTGACTATCGGCGTTCCGCTGCTGGAAAAGGACGCATTGGGCGACCGGTTGAAATCGGTGGCGCAGCGGCGCGAGGAATTGCGCGCACGCCATCACGCCGAACTGAACAAGCGTCCGGGCCTGCGCACGGAGGAGGTGGGATCGACCAAGCTGATCAAGCGGCTGGTCGAGCGCTTTAATATCGCAAAGCTGGTCGGCACCGAGGATAGTCGTGACAGGCTTGCGCAGGCAGGACTGCGCGGGCAGACGCCGCAAACGATTTTTGTGTTCTTCCGTTTTGTGATGCCGTTCATCGTGTTTGGCGTTGCGCTGGTTTATCTGTTCCTGATTACGCATTTTGCATGGTCCGGCATGATAAAGGTCTGCGCCGCCGTTGCCGCCGCGTTGATAGGTTACTATCTGCCGGACGTGTTCGTATCGAATCTCATTGCCAAGCGTCAGAAGTCCATCATGCACGCCTTTCCCGATGCGCTGGATCTGATGCTGATCTGCGTGGAATCCGGCATGTCGATTGAGTCCGCCTTTTCCAAGGTCGCGGCCGAAGTGGGTCAGCAATCGGCAGAGCTTGCCGAAGAATTGTCGCTGACGACGGCGGAATTATCGTATCTTCCCGATCGCAGGATGGCGTTCGACAATCTTGCCAAGCGTTGCGGCCATAGCGGCGTGAAAGCGGTGGCGACGGCGCTGAACCAGGCGGAAAAATACGGTACGCCCATGGGTCAGGCGTTGCGCGTGACGGCGCAGGAAAACCGCGAAATGCGCATGTCCGAAGCGGAAAAAAAGGCCGCATCGCTGCCGGCAAAACTGACGGTGCCGATGATTATCTTCTTTCTGCCCTGCCTGTTTGTGGTGATCATGGGGCCGGCGATCATGAAGATCATGCATATGACGCACTGAGGCGTCACGGATAGAAATTCAAATAATCAAATAGGAAGGATCAGCCGCTCGAGGCGTCGGCGGTGCGGCGCAGCGCGGGCACGCCGTCCTTGACCGCGTCCTTTTTGGGCGCGGGCTTTTTCGCCGTCACGGTCTCGGGCTTGGTGGGCGCGACCGGACCGGCCTTGGGATCGACCGGCGGGCGCTGCGAGAGCACGCCCGGCGCGACCTGCACGAGCGGGGTGGGCGCAGTGTCGGCAGCCGGCGCGGGCAGCGGTTTGGCTTCCACGCTGGCCACGGGCTTGACGGTGACGACAGGCTTGGCGCTGGCGACAGGCTGCGCAGGCGCGGCGGCGGCCATCGGCGCAGCAGCGGCGGCGGCGGACGCAGCCGGCACCGGCATCATTTTGGCGATCAGCGCTTCATTGCGGGCGATCTTGGCGTTGGCGGTATCGGCCGCGCGCGCCTGGGCCATCATGGCATGGGCGCCGGCCGGATCGTGCGCCAGCATGCGCGACAGCGCGTAATTGTTCAGCACCATGGCATCGCCGGGCTTGAGCTTGAGGGCGATGTCATAGGCGGATTTGGCCGCGTCCTGATTGCCGAGCTGATCCTGGGCGACGCCGAGCGCGGAAAAGAGCGTGTAGTCATTGCCCGCCAGCTCGATGGCGCGCTGCAGAAAGGCAACGGCGTCCTGGGCGCGGCCCTGCTGGGCCAGCAATTTGCCGTATTCCCCCACCACGCGCGCATCGTCGGGCGCCACCAGCATGAGCTGCGACAGGGCCTGGTTGGCCTCCTGCGTCTGGCCGTTGGCGCGCAGCAGCTGGGCGCGCGCGATTTCGGCATCGAGATTGGTGGCGACGGAATTGTTGGGATTGGAAGCAGAAGCGGCGGATGGCGCCGGCGCGCCGGTGAGCGTGGCGGTGCTTGACCCGCCGAACGTTTCGCACCCGCAGAGCGCGGTACCGCACAACAGAACAGCAGCGAAACGGAGCGGGAAACGTGACATGCGATCACAGCCTTGAGTTGACCTGAAGGCCTATCCTGCCTATGGCGGGTCAACAAAGGCTTAAGCATTTTGCGCCATATATAAGGAAAAGGCGCAGTAACTTTCCATTAACGCGTCCAATTCCTGACGCAATGATGGGCGAGAGTGACAGCATGCGCACGCGGCTGACAGCCCTGGCCGGAACACTGGTCCTAGCAGGCCTCCTGCTGGCAGGGGTGATGGGTGCGGCCGCGCCCGCCCAGACCCCGTCGCGCATTTCCTTTCAGATCGCCACCGGCCCCACCGGCGGAACCTATTTTCCGGTCGGGCTGGCGCTGGCCGGGCTGCTGTCCAATCCGCCCGGCACCTATCGCTGCGAAGTGGCGGCGCATTGCGGGCCGGAGGGCCTGATCGCCTCGGCGCGCACCTCGGCCGGCGCGGCCGACAATATTCTGGCGGTGAATTCCGGCGCGGTGGATTCGGCGCTGGCCACCGCCGATGCCGTGGCCGAGGCCGTGACGGGCACCGGCGCCTTCGCCAAGAACGGCAAGCAGACGCACATTCGCGTGATCGCGGCGCTGTTCCCCGAGCCGCTGCATCTGGTGGTGGCGGCGAAATCGGATCTGCACACGGTTTCGGCGCTGCGCGGCAGGCGCGTGTCGCTGGGCGTGGAAGGCTCGGGCACGCTGATCAGCGCGCGGGCGGTGTTGTGGGCCTATGACCTTTCGGAAGCGCGCATCAGCGCCCGCTATGATTCCCCCGACGCCGACGCGCAGATGCTGCAGAAGGGCGAGCTGGATGCGTTTTTCGTGATCGGCGGCACGCCGGTGCCGGTGGTGCAGGACCTGATCGCGCGCGGCGCGGCGCGGCTGGTGCCGATTGCCAGCAAGGGGCGGCAGAATTTGCTGGCGCGCGTGCCCTATATGCAGGCCAGCACGATTGCGGCGGGCACCTATCCCGGCAGCGCGGCGACCGACACGGTTTCCATCCGCGCCATGTGGATTGTGCGCGACAGCGCCCCGGCCGACCTGGTTTACAGTTTGACGCGCGCGCTGTTCAACCCGGACAATCGCGCGACCCTGAAGGGCGCCCATGCCGCCACCGCCGACATGAGCCTTGCCACCGCGGCGACGAATTTGCCCGCGCCGCTGCATCCGGGCGCGGCGAAGTTCTACAAGGATGCGGGCGTGGCTGCGCAGAAGTAGCGGCGACGCATTTACCGGCGCTGCTGTATGCGCGGGCGGCCAAATGGAATGTCCGCTTTGCGCGGCGGGTTCAACGGATCACTGCAACACCGGCCGTAGTCTATCGGCTGGGGTTTCGAAGCCCAAGGTCTTTCGCGGGCGTTGATTGAGCCGCAGCGCAATCTTGTTGAGGTGGGCTTGAGAGAAGGACGAGAGGTCGGTTCCTTTCGGGAAGTACTGGCGCAACAGACCGTTAGTGTTTTCGTTGGTACCGCGTTGCCAAGGACTGCGGGGATCGCAAAAGTAAACCCGCACGTTGGTGGCGACGGTAAAGCTTTTGTGGGCAGCCATTTCCTTGCCACGATCCCAGGTCAAGGAGCGCCGCAGTTCCTGAGGTAACTTGCCGATGTGCTTGGAGAGCGCAGCCACCACTGTCGCCGTGTTCTTGCTTGGGACCCTGAGCAGCATCGTAAAGCGCGAATGGCGCTCTACAAGTGTCGCAATGTGCGTGTTGTTGGCTCCGGAGAGAAGGTCTCCTTCCCAGTGACCTGGCACGGCGCGATCCTCGGCCTCAGCAGGCCGTTCGCGAATAGAGACCGTGTCAACGATCTGTCCCAGTCCGCTTTTCGTGGTGCCGCCTTTGGCTTGGCGCATCTGCCGCGCAGTTCGCAGATGCGCGGTCAACTCCTTCTTCAGCACGCCACGCGTCTGAATGAAGAGACTGCGATATATCGTTTCGTGAGATAGCTGCATGTCGGGGTCGGTCGGGAACTGCAGCTTCAACCAGCCGGCGATCTGTTCCGGCGACCACTGCAGCGCCAATTTCTGGGCTACGCGCCATCGTAGTGGCGCATAAAGCGCTAGGCGACAAGGTTTCGGGCGCAACGCCCGATCCCAGGCACGTCTGTCAGCTCGGCTGGCGCGGTAATTTCGACTGCCGCCATTCCGCCTAATCTCACGGCTTACCGTCGATGGTGACCGTCCAAGGTCGCAGGCGATCCGTCGGATCGAGCGACCAGCCGCAATGCCACGCAAAATCTCTTCCCGCTCCTCAAGCCTTAGTGCTGCTACAGCCCTCCGGCGCGGTATCGGTACAATGCCGCCATCGAGAGCCAGTATTCGATAGACGCCACTCTTGTTTCGCCTTCCGAGCGCTCGCGCAATGTCCGCCACACATTGACCGCTCTTCCAGCGCTCCCACAACTCGGCCTTCTGTCTCGCCGAAAACCATACCCGGGCTGTCCAATCCATGTGCCTACCTCCTGATCTAGAAAGATTAGAAGGTGTTGCGCCGACCCGTTGAACCCGCCGCCAATAACGGACAATCGCCTCACCCTCGCGAATAGTCTGAAATGGCAGGTTTAGCCGAGACAGCAGCGCCGCTCTGAGCAGTCCTAGGGCGCGCCGGGAGCTACCGTCACGATGATACGGCGGTAGCTAGTCATGGCGGGCTTGCCGTCATCGCTGACCGCCAGAATGACATGCGCGATGCCGGCGCCGGGACAGGGGGCCGTTGAGGCAATCCATCCCTGACGGCAGGCGGCCAGTGCATGGAGTGTTATCCTGGCCTGGTCGTCGCCATTGATCTCGACATTAGCCATCACCTTGCCGGGATTGAAGCCAGCTTCGGGATAGACGAACCAGTGGAAATGCAAATGCTGGCCGTCCGGATCGCTGCTGGTTGACGCGTCCAAAGCGACGGAGGCGCCAGCAGCGACTTGGAGCGTGATGGCTCCGGTATCGGGCTGACCAGCGATGCGCGCCCGTGGCGCATGATTAGCCTCAGCCGGCGGCAGGATTGTCCAGCTCATGCGGGCAGCAAAATCATTCTGAAAGGCGTCGCGCCAGCGCCAGATCGTTGCTTGATCACTCGTGTGTGGTTTGCCGTCGATACCGGTTACTGTATCCCTCGAGTCCACGCGCGGCGACGGGCCACCTCCTTGCGTATAGATCGGATGGGTTTCGCCATAAGGCTGGAGCCACAGATAACGCCCGCCCCATCCACCCCACGACGGATCGCGCCAGCTTTCCAGCCCATTGCCAATCAGGTTCAGCCAGGAGGGCGTATCGCCTTCCATGATGAAAGCGAATTTGGGATAGCGCTGACCCAGAGGTCCTTTGCTGCGGATGTTTGCGTCCAGCCATTCGTTGGTGACGGTGGTGAAATCTGCTCCTTCGCCATTGCGGTAAAAGCGGTCGCCGCTGATCCCGGTCCAGGTCGCGCTGGCATATTCGGCACTATCCGGCGGCGATGGCTTCACCACGTAAATCAGGGACGGAAATTCCCGCCGGATCCAAGGGCCGGCATCATCCTGGTCGGAAATCGAATACACACGTAGCTTGCGCACCAGCCGTTCCACCTCGGCGGGGGAGCGGGTGGCGCGCACCTCTCGCAGCGCTTCGGCCAGCACATTGGCGCCGCCCCAGATGCTGATCCATAAGGGCCGGGGATCGTCACGGTCCGCCGCCGCGATCAGCAGCCGAGCGCCGCTGGACAGTTCGCCCTGTTGCAGAGCCGTCATGCCGAAAGCCGGCCGGCCCGACGCGACGAGCGCGTCCAGCGCCGCCGCTGTCGGCCAGCCGGGGGCGTTGCGCATCAGATTGTCCCGCACCTTGGCATAATCGCCGATGATGCTGTGCAGGGTTTGGGGATTGGTCTGTTGGCGCAGCCAGGTCGATGTGACCGCCGTGAGGCCCTCGATATCGATCTCATTGGAATACAGCAGCAGGCGAACGAACGACATCTGGTCGTCCGGCTCGTTGCCGATATCGGTGAGAACGAAAAGGCGCGGCTTTCCCGCGGATATGTCTGCCGCAGGCGACGGCGCAGGCGGAGGCACGGGCTGGGCGTAAAGATCGGTCTGCAAACTGAGCGCCATCAGCAGGGCGGCGGGGATTGCGCCCGATTTGCGGATCGTGAAACGGATGCTGCGGATGAAGCCGTGTCGCGCCATATCCTGCGTCCTGACGTAGAGTGGCGCGGTGCCGGATCAGCCCGCGCGGTTTGGCGATGATTGTCACGCGGTCTGTCGGACATCAAGCCCTGCCATGTGTTGTTGCGAAAGCTGGTGTTTGACGCATCGAATAAGGGGCAGCCAAGCATGCCATAATTATGCAAGTGCGCAGTTATGCGGAAGTCCCGTGATGGCATCCCCGTAATCAGCGAATGTCCGCTTTGGGCCAGCCGCGGAAGTGGCACGGACAAAATATAGCCCGGGCCGAGTTGCCGTTCGAGGCCGGCGGTATGTTGGGGAATGCGGACGTCGATCAGCGGAACAGGTTTGTCCAGCCTTGATCTGGCTCAATGCCGGGGAGGCGGAATGCCCTCAACATGACAAGGCAATCGAAGCAGTGACGGAACGCCGTTGTCCATGGATATAACGCGGCGCGTTGGCGCATGGTCCGCATCCGCGTCCGCCTTGCTCAGCACACTCTATGTCATAGGGCAGCTGTTGGAGTGGCAAGGATGGCTGGGCTCTGCCGGTGGTCCCGAAAGTGCCAGCACGCCGCTCGGGATCGCCGTGCTGCTCACGCCGTCTCTGCTGCTGGCAGGCGCGTTTGCGACAATGATGGCGGCCCTTCATCAGGCGGCGCCTTCAGACAGAAAGGCCATCAGCCAATCCGCGCTGGCATTCGCGACCATGTATGCGACGCTGGTCAGCCTGGTTTATTTTGTGCAGCTGACGCTTGTCGGACCAAGGCTGGCCGCGGGCGACATGGCCGGGATCGAGTTTTTGCGCTTCGTCCCGTATCGCTCCTTTCTCTTTGCCGTCGACCTGCTGGGATACAGCTTCATGAGCGTTGCAACGCTGTTCGCGGCGTTCGCGCTTCCCGAAATTCCCGCGGCCCGTGCGCCCAGGATATTCCTGTTCGCAAATGGTCTCCTGCTGCCCTTCATAGCGCTGCAGATGTTTTTCCCGCAGATGATCTGGATCGCGGCGCTGTGGGCCGTAACCTTTCCGACCGCCACATTTTTTGTTGCCGTGATGTTTGTGCGGGCAGGGCGGGAGACCGCCGCGTCTCGATGAGTGCATCGGATCAAGCGTGCGGCCGAATTTTCTGCGTCAGGGCAGCGGCGAAGGCTCGCGCCGCAGCTTGACGCGGTACCAGATGGCCGCCGCGAAAGCGGCCAGCGTCAGGCAGAGGAAAAGGGACCTCCAATATTCCAGCGGCAACAGCACGCCGCCCAAAGCGAAAGCCAGACCCACGCCGAACAGCAGCTTGCCTATGAAGCGCAGCAGCCGGTTTTGCTGCCAGACGAGTCCCGGCGGGCTGTTGCGCGGCGACGGTATGGGCGTCTTGGGTGCGGCATTACCCAGCATCATGAACATGATGCCGATCCAGACCATCATGCCGCGCGCCGTTTCCATGCCTGACGGCGAAATCAGGCCCAGGGAGCGCGCCAGCACCAAAACCTGCAGCAGGGCGATGAACACGCTCCAGGACACGAGCCACTTTCCGCTCCAGCGCCGCCAGGACGGCAGGTTTTCCTCGGTGGACCCCAGCCAATTGATGAGAGGCACGAGCAACATGAACAGCAAGCTAGCGGGAGCGCCGAACAGGCCGAGCCTGGAGGCCTGCCAGTCGGGAAACAGGCTGAGCCGCCACAGCGTGGCTGCGATTATGGCGAGAAAGATCAGGCCGGAAATCTGGAAGGCCTTGCGGTCAATCATTTTGCTTTCCCCGTGGCTTTTTTCAGCGGCATGGACGCGGGCAGCCCGACACCCACGGTTTCGGCGAAGGCGAGCAGGGCTTCTTCCAGCACCGAGACTTTCAGCATGTAGGTGATGACGGTGCCGCTCTTGCTGGCCTCGACCAGGTCGGCCTCGCGCAGGATGGCGAAATGGGCCGAGAGGGTGGATTTGGCGATGGGGAAATGCTCCGCCAGTTCGCCCGCATTCATGGGCTTTTTGCGCAGCAATTGCAGAATCTGCCGCCGCGTCGGATCGGAGAGGGCTTTGAAAACCAAATTCATATTTCGCTGTTTAGCGAAATATAGAAATAAAGTCAATCCCGGACTGGAAAATGCCGCCGAAACGCCGGATGCCAGCGTTTGCCCCGGCGCCACATTCGTGGGCGCTTTGGGTCGGCAGCGGCAATGGTGCGGCCAAACCGACCGCCACCCTCAATCGAACAAAACGGGTGCGAAGCACTTTTTCTTTGAAAGAAATATGCCCGAGCGGAGACTGTTGCACTGGCGGCTGACGGAAAGGTTTGGCGTCGTGTCATGAAGACCCAGCAAACCTTCGAGCAGATCGCCCGGGAGCACGGCGGCATGATACAGCGCATCGCATCGAGCTATGAAGCAAAGCCGCATTTGGCGGAGGAGCTTGTCCAGGACATCTACTTTGCGATTTGGCGGGCATTGCCGTCCTTTCGCGGGCAGTCTTCGCTGAAAACCTTTGTGGCGCGCATAGCCACCAACCGTGCCGTGACGCATGTCGCGCGCGCGCTGAAGTTGCCGCCATCCGTGGAACTGAATGAGCATATGCCTGCGCCGGGCGGTAACCCCGAGAGTTGGGCCATCGCGCGCGATCATCAGGCCCGTTTGATGTCGGCGGTGCGGTGCCTGCCATTGGCCTATCGCCAAACCGTCACGCTTGCGCTGGAAGGAATGACGCCGGGCGAAATAGCAAGTTTTCTGGGCATCACGGCAAATGCGGTCGCCATTCGCATGTCACGGGCCAAGGAGCTTCTTCGCGAACTATTAGGAGACAAGTCATGACAGAACCGTCCGATGCGTATTGGGATGAACTGGGTATCGCCTGGTGTGCGATCAATCCGGAGACGAACGTAATAGCAGCGCGCCTAAAGTCGCGTTTGTGGCGCCAATCATTGCTGATCACGATGGGCCTTATTGCCGGCATTTCGCTAAGTGCCGGCGGATTTGTCCTCGGTGCGCTTACGATCTGGAGCGGGTGGACAACAGGCACCTGGAATTTCGTCACGCGCGGTGTCGCCCTTGTGGCAATTTCGCTGATCCTGTTGAAAGCATCGTCGGTAATGTTTCCCGCCAGGGCGAGCGATGGCGCCAGTGCATTATTTGAAATGCTTGATCTTGCCATCACCCGGGCGGAAAGAACGCTCATCACCGTTCAGTTGGGATTTTACGCCTGCATCGTTGCAACGGTACTTGGGCTGGTGGGCACCGCAATTCGGACGCATTTCGCAAGACCGCCAGCACTGTCGCCGATTTTCGATCTGGCCGTGCTCGCAATCTTCGCGCTGGGGCTGTTTCTCTGGGGCCGCAGTGTCAGCACCAATCTGGCAAAATTCCGACACGTGAAGCATACCCTCGCTTCAGAGGAAGAGCAGTGCCGCTAGATGCCGCGTTTGCCGGATGTCGCAGCGAGATCATGAATTCCCGCGCAGCAGCACAGACGATGTCGAACAGGCGCCGCCAACGCGCGCCGGTGCCCGGCCTATTCGTGAACGATGACGTTGAGCAGCGAACTGTAAATCTTCAGCGTGCCGTTATATTCGATCAGCCCGAGCTTGCGAAATTTGTTCATGAAGAAATTGATGCGCGACCGTGTGGTGCCGACGCGCGCCGCCAAAACATCCTGGCTGATATTGGGGACGGTTTCCATCGAGCCTTCAATGCCGATGTTGGCGAGCAGCAATAAAATGCGCGCCAGGCGCTTTTCGCTCGAATTGAACAGATGATCGATGAGGTCCGCTTCCACCTGAACGGAGCGCGACAGCAAAAAGGTCGTAAACACATGGGAGAAAGCCTGGTCCTGGCGCAAGACGCGCACCATGCTCTGCTTTTCGATCCTGATGACGACGGTGTCCGTGGTTGCCGTGGCGGTGGCGATATGCAGGGGCTGGCCCGACAGGCAGCCCTCGCCGATAAAGTCGCCCGGCCCGAGGAAAGCAATCACGCCCTCCTTGCCGTGGATCGAGACAATCGAAATCCGAACCTTGCCCTTTTGAATGTAATAGACCGCGTCGGCCGGATTGCCCTGGTGGAAAATAATTTTGCCGCGGTCGTATTTTTCCGGCTTTCGGCCGGGGCCTACCGAGTCGAGATAGGAAGCGGTCTCGAACGGCGCAAGGGCACTGGCGATTGCAGGCCTGGCTTTTGCGGTCCGCGCGGCGCCATTGCCGGGTTTTGGCGCGCGCGCGCCTGCGGCCTGCCGGCTGCGCGCCTGTTTCCGTTTCGGAGCAATCGGTTTCAAGACGGTCTCCGGCATTTCCCGAGCCACGCCGCGCGTACGGAATGCGCGAACCATGTCCGGATCGATGCCATGATGGCATGAGGCAGGGCGTAGCGGCGATCGCGCGCCATGCCTCAGCGAAAAATCGGGCATAGCATTAACAGGCGCGTTTAGCGAACGTTTGCGCAGGTGCCACCGCGGCGCGATCCGCCACGGATCGCAGGAAGGCCCAGCAACGGGCCAATTCTTCCCATCGCGCGGTGCTATCGCCCGAATGTGTGCAATGTAGAACAGACAGGCGCACTTTCCCGGCCTATACAGCCGACAATCAAGTGCGACCTCTATCCGCGCTGTGCCTGCAATGCCCCCGAAACAAGCCCGGGCACGCGGCACACAGGCGGAACCGGACTTCAGAGTAGGCGCACCGATTGCACTATCCAACAAAGGTTAATCGTATGAAACGCATTATGCTATTTGCCGCCATCGCAGTTCTTGCTGCGGGATGCGGAACATCGCCGGGCGAACGCGCGGCATCGGGCGGTTTGCTTGGCGCAGGCGCCGGCGCGGCCGTCGGCTCCATGTCGGGCAATGCCGGTACGGGCGCCCTGATCGGCGCCGCTGCCGGCGCACTCGCGGGCGCAGCCACCGATCCATGCTCGCTCAGTCTTGGCGATCCGATCTGGAAGGACAAGAATGCGAGCCGCCAGGACTTTTACAACAAATGCGGCCGTTATCCCTGAACCGCAACGACCTGACACAATGTCCGCCATGTATAAGCCGCACTTCACAGATAACGATATCGGACAAACCCGGATTTAGCGTCGGGTAACCATAGGCCTCAAAATTAATCGATCAGTTCCGTGGGCGCATTGCGAGTTGATGCGTTAAGGCACTGGTGCGCGCGCCGAAGGTTCGGACGGTTCGATCGACAAACAGGAGACAGTACATGTTGAAATATCTCATCCTAGCTTCATCCGTCGTGATGGCGACGGCGGCCTTCGCGCAGGATACCGGAGCCGTGTTTGCGGCCCTGGATACCGACAAGAACGGCAGCATCAGCAAAACGGAAGCGGAGAGAAACGCTTTCGTCACCGAAAACTTTGCCGCCGCGGACAGCAATAGCGACGGCGTTCTATCGCGGGAAGAATTCGACGCCGCCTTCGGGTGAAATCGGCGTCAAGCGTTCCTGCAGCGCCTTAAACGAAACGGAGTACAAAATGCAAAAGTTGAATTTTAAACGCAACGCCGGCCTGGGGGCTATCGTGTCCCTCGGCCTGGCCTGTGCGATCTCGCCCGCAACGGCGGCCGCGAACGACTTCGCGGGAAACTGGGTCAATGCGGGTCGCGATTCCGACGGAATCGCGAGCCTGTCGATATCCCCTTCGGGGCAGCGCATAAATCTTCAGGCCTCCGGCGCGTGCCAGGCACGGAACTGCTCGTGGGGAAATGCCCGCGGCGCCTTTTACACCACGGGTTCGGGGCGCAATCAGGCGCGGGACGCCGGCTCCATGACGGCAAGTTTCAATAGCGGCGGTTCGGAGAGATTCGTCGTCATTCACGAAGCCCGCGGCGATCAGATCACCGTCGACGTCTACACAAATTTCGGAGATCGCTCGCCACAATCGAATTATGTCTCCACCACGCAAATGCGTCGCGAGCGGCAGACCCGCTACGATCCGCGCGATAATGGATTTCAGGGAAATCAGGGCAATCAGAATTCTCGGGACGCCCAGTGGAATCAGCAATATGGCCGTACCTACAGCTATAATGACGATGTCTACTACCAGCAATGCAAGCAATCGCCCGACCCCGCCGGCATTATTGCCGGTGCGCTGATCGGCGGACTGCTGGGGCACGCGGTCAGCGATGGCAGAACCGGCGCGACCGTTGCCGGTGTGGTCTTTGGCGGTATCGCAGGCGCGGCGCTGACGCAGAATCTAACCTGCGACGACCGCAGCTATGCCTATCGCACATATTATGACGGCCTCAATACCGGCAAGCCGAACCAAAGCTACGATTGGCGCAATCAAGGCAACGGCAATCGCGGCACCTTTAATGTCGGACAGTATTATCAGGATCGCGGCGGCTTTCGCTGCGCGACCTACAGTCAGGTGATTTATGTTCAGGGACGCCAGCAGGCGGCAAGCGGCCACGCCTGTCAGCAGCCGGACGGTACCTGGACGATTATCGATTAAGACGTCCCAATTCCCATCGCCTAACGGTCCCGGCCAGGACATTTTTTGGCCGGGATCGGGACTGTCCCGGCCACAAGGAGAATTTTAATGAAACGCGTCCTGTCTGCCATGCTGGCGATTTCGCTGTTGAGCGGAACGGCCGCGTTGGCGCAACCCAATCCGCAAAACCGCAACAATCAAAATCGTGGCAATCAGGATAGCAGCGCCCAAGGTCGCGGCAATCAGGATCGCAACGAACAGAATCGCGGCCGGGACAGCGGGAACAATCCCGGCATCAGAAATCCGAATCCGCGCTTCTCGCGCGGAGACAGGCTGCCCGATCAATACCGCCAAAATGACTATGTCGTAAGCGATTGGCGCCAGCGCGGCTTACGGCAGCCGCCGCGCGGCTATCGCTGGGTCCGCATTAACAACAATGATTTCTTCCTGGCCTCGACCTCAACCTGGGTCATCCAGGAAACGGCCTATCAGGGCGACCGCGATCAACAATGGCGCCAGCGTTATGCCCGCACCTATACCTACAATGATGATTTCTATTATCAGCAGTGCCGTAATTCGCCGGATCCCGCCGGGACGATTCTCGGTGGACTGATCGGCGGACTGATCGGCAATGCGGCCGGACGCGATGGCAATCGCACAGGCCTGACAATTGCCGGCGTGATATTCGGCGGCGCCATCGGCGCATCCCTGACCAGCAACATGGATTGCGGCGACCGCAGCTACGCCTACAAGACATATTATGAGGGCTTCAACTCGGGGCGTCCGGGAAGCCGCTATCAATGGAGCAATCCCGGCACCGGTCATCGCGGCGAAGTCCGTATCGGTACCTACTTCAACGATCCGGGCGGATTCCGCTGCTCCAATTTCACCCAGACCATCTACATCCAGGGGCGGGCGCAGAACGCCAACGGCACGGCCTGCCGTCAACCCGACGGCACCTGGGCCATCGTAAGGTAGCCGGCCCGGCACTTCTCCAGTGCGGCTCCGGCGCGACTGCTGAAGGGTTATTCGAAGAAAAGTGCAGGGCAACAAAGAGCCCGGAATGGCGAAGATATTAATAAATTGCAACCGCGCATCGGTTCGCGCGTTCCATGGTGAACGCGCTCTTCATTTTATCGCGCGCCCAAGGAGAAAATAGCTGTGCCACTAACCAGTTTGATAATTGTCCTGATTGTCGTTGGCGTCCTGCTTTGGCTCATCAACACCTATATTCCGATGGATTCAAAGATCAAAAATATTCTGAATGCCGTCGTCGTGATCGTGTTGGTCATATGGCTGCTTCAGGTCTTTGGCGTTATCGGGGCAGTCGGAAACATCCGCATCGGAAGCTGACGGAATTTCGGCGCCAACCGGCCCCGCAGTTCCGGCCCGATATCCGTTTCCGGCCTGAGACATTCAGGGTGCATTACGTTCGCTCAATCATCTTACGGACAAGGAATAGAAACATGAAAAACCTCAGACAGATATTTTTGACACTGGCCCTGGCGACCGCAGGCGCCGCTCCGATCATGGCCGTCCATTCGCAAAGCGCGCACGCGGCCACGGCCGAAGATCTGAACAAGGATGCCAATCAGGCGCTGCAAAAGCTCTACAGGACCAATCCCGTGGCGGAGCAGATTTCCAAAAAGGCGCGCGCGGTGCTGGTGTTTCCCAACATCGTCAAAGCCGGTCTGGTATTCGGCGGAAGCTATGGCGAGGGCGTTTTGATGAGCGGCGGCAAGGTCGTCAATTATTATAACTCGTTCTCGGGCTCCTGGGGCCTGCAGGCGGGCGCCCAGTCTTATGGCTATGCCGTGTTTTTGATGAACGACAAGGCCGTTTCATACCTCAATAAATCCGATGGCTGGGAAGTCGGCGTCGGCCCGACGGTCGTCATTGTGGACGAAGGCGCCGCCAAGAACCTCTCCACCTCGACGCTCAAGGACGATGCCTATGCCTTCATTTTCGACCAATCCGGATTGATGGCCGGCATCAGCATCGAAGGCACCAAGATTACGAAAATCAAACGCTGATCAACTCAGGTCACGGGCGCCGGGCGTTCGTGACCTGAAATTCTCAATATCGGGGTAACGCACAATGAACCGCAACAACGCCACTTATATTGTTGCCGCCTGTATCGTGGCCGCACTTGCCATCGGCTATTACGCCTACCGCGAGCATCAGAAGAATACCGTCGAGATCAACATCGGCGAGAGCAGTATTTCAATCGAGAAACAATAAGTCGTTTTTACTGAAGGGAATATCTTGTCATGATTGGTACCATTCTCATTATTCTGCTTGTCATACTGCTGTTAGGCGGCTTTAGCGGGCGGTTCGGCGGTTATGGCTATGGTTACGGCCATGGCGGCATGGGCCTGATCGGGGTCCTTGTCATCGTCCTTGTCGTTCTGATGCTGATGGGCCGTCTCTGATACCGCCGTCGAACGCGCCAAACATTCACGCCTATTCCGGTAGCGTTTCGCCGGAGCCGCCAAGCGGCGCGGGAAAGTCCTTCATCTTGGGCAGGCCGTCGCGTATGGGCAGCACCGTTTCGGCATAATTGACATGCAGCGCCGGCTCGAAGGCCAGGCCGGGCAGTATCGCGGCATAGATGTCGATCAGGCCAAAATGCGGGTGCCAAGTCATCACATGGCCGCCGCATTTGCGGCAGAATTGCCGCTCGCTGGTGGGATTCTTCTGAAAGCTGGCGATGTGCTCTTTGCCTTTGGTGACGCGCACCGCATCGGGCTTCCACAAGGTGAAGGCGTTGACCGGCGCCGCCGCCCAGGCGCGGCAGGAACTGCAATGGCAATAGCCCATCGCCTCCGGCGCGCCGGTCGCTTCGAGCTGCACGCTGCCGCAGAAGCAAGTACCCTGATGATTTATTTTCGTCTCTCCGTTGGTTTTCGATTTGTCCGTCATTGCTTTGTGATGATGGCGCGCAGATAGGTGGCGGGCACGACCATGGTGCCGTCTTCGGCGCGGTTGAAACCGCTCACCAGGGCTTCGAGATCGGCCTGCAGGGCCTTGCCGGCCTCCGGCGTCAGCGCCTCGAAGGCCTTGAGAACCGGACCGTAATAGGTGCGGAAGGTCCGGATCCAGTGCAAAGGCGACTGGTAGCGGAAGACGAAATCCAGCGCCTGAACACGTATCTCCGCCTGATTCCCGAACAGGGCCTGCAGATGGTCCGTGGTGCCCCATAGCGCCGGCGAAAGCAGTCCCGGCGGCGGCGCAACATAGCGGCCGATGGTGAGGAAAAGCCGACCGATGAATCCCTCCGGCGTCCAATTGGCCAGCCCGATGCGCCCGCCCGGACGGCAGACCCGCAGCATTTCGCGCGCCGGCTTTTCATGGTCGGGGGTGAACATGGCCCCAAAGGTGGAGGTCACCATGTCAAAGCTGTTGTCGGCAAAGGGCAGGGCTTCGGCATCGGCCAGCTGGCAATCCAGCATCAGGCCTTCGGCCCGGGCGCGCGCCGCCGCGCGCTCCAGCAGCGCGGGGACATAGTCGGTGGCCGTGACCAGACAGCCCCGCCGCGCCGCCGCCAGGGCGGCATTGCCGTTGCCCGCCGCCACGTCCAGCAGGCGCCGGCCGCTGCGCACGTCGAGCGCCTCGCACAGCTCCTCGCCCACGATCTGCAGGCTGGTGCCGATGACGGCATAGTCGCCGGAGCTCCAGGCCGCCCGCTGGCGCGCCTTGATCGGGTTGGCCTGTGCCGTGTGGTCCAGGACGACGGCGTCCGGCGCCTCGATGATTTTGTTCAGCTTCATGGCCCTCTCCTTGGGTGTGGTTGTGAAGGGCCGGGAAACTGGCAGCAGGCCGCGACCGGCGCCAGTTCAGGAACTGAACCACGGCGCTACAGAAACTGAACTGGATGCGGGAGGGCGCGCAGGCTTATGGTCGCGGCGATTTGAGGGAGGTGGGGATGAAATCCGGCTATCAGCAATTCTGCCCGGTGGCGATGGCGTCGGAGATTCTCGGTCGGCGCTGGACCATGTTGATTCTGCGCGAAATGTCTGCGGGCTCGACCCGCTTCAACGATCTGCGGCGGGGCGTGCCGCGCATGTCGCCCGCTTTGCTGTCGCAACGCCTGAAGGAACTGGAAGAGGCCGGCATCGCGGAGCGTAGGGCCGGGCGCAACGGTCCGGAATATCATCTGACGGAGGCGGGCCGCGAACTCAAACCGGTGGTCGTAGCGGTCGGCGAGTGGGGCCATCGCTGGGTCGAGTCCAAGCCGACGCTGGAGCAACTCGATGTTTCTCTATTGATGTGGGACATGCGCCGCAATCTCGATCCCAGGCCATTCCCCAATCGGCGCGCGGTGGTCGCCTTCCGTTATCCCGAACTGCCCAAGGCCCGGCGCAACTGGTGGATGCTGGTGACGCCCGAGGAGGGCGCCGATCTATGCTCTGTCGATCCCGGCTTTGAGGTAGATCTTTATGTCGTCTGCGATCTCAAGACCATGACGGCGATCTGGATGGGCCTGGAAACGGTGCGCAATGCGGAGCGCCAGCAGCGCCTGACGCTGACCGGCGACCGCCATCTGGCGTCCGCCATGCAGACCTGGCTGGGGCTCAGTCCGTTTGCCAGCGGACAGAAGATGGTGGGCTAAAACCCGGCGGACACGATCCTCTTGCTTTACCGAATTCAGTCTTCGTCCGGCGGCTGCGGTGTTTCCCAGCCGCCGCCGAGCGCCTTGTACAGCGCGACAATGGCCTGCAGCCGCGCCAGACGTGTCTGGCTGAGCTGGTCGCGCGCAGCAAAAAGCGTGCGCTGGGCGTCGAGCGTGTTGAAATAGCTGCCTGAGCCTTCGCTATAGCGCGACTGCGCGCCGCTCAGAACAATGGCGGACTGATCGACGAAATCGGTCTGGGCTTTTTCCAGTTCGTCGAGATGGGCGATGGCCCCCAACGCGTTTTCGACATCGGCATAGGCCGAGATCACCGCCTTGCGATAATTTGCCAGCAATTCATCCTGGCGGGCGCGGGCCTCATCGCTTTGCGCCGACAATTTGCCGGCATCGAAAATGCTTTGCACAAGAGACGCGCCGAAGGTGAACAGTCCGCCGGCTCCCGGCAGGGTGGTGATGGCGCCGGCCAGCGCCGGGCTCTGATAACCGGCAGACCCGGTCAGCGAAATGGTGGGAAAGAAAGCGGCGCGGGCCGCCGCCAGATCGGCATGACCCGCTTTCAGATTGGCTTCGGCGGCGGCGATATCCGGGCGGCGCAACAGCAAATCCGAGGCCATGCCCGGCGCGGGCGCCGGCGTGCCGATAGCGGAAAGCGGCTGGGGCGCAACATCAAAGCCTTCCGGCGGACGGCCGAGCAGCACCGCCAGAAGATCGCGGGCCTCCAGTTCCTGTTGCGCAAGCTGCGCCATAAGCGCCGCCTGCGTCGCCACAATGGTGTGCTGCTGCGCCAGATCGACCGCAGGCACCGAACCCTGATCGACCCGTTGCTGCACAATGGCGGCGAGATCCTGGGCGGCTTTCAAATTGGAACGCGCAAGATCGAGCCGTTCGCGCAGCGACAGCAAAAGAAAATAGGTGTCGGCGGTATCGGCGATGGCGGTGAGCCTGACAGTTTGCCGGTCGGCCTGGCTGGCCAGCACCAGGGCGCCGGCGGCATCGCGGGCGTCGCGGTTGCGGCCCCAGAAATCCAGTTCATAAGAGGCGCCCAGACCGACACCCGCAACGGTGTCGTGCGCGGTGGTGCTGCCCTTGACGCCGATCTGATGCAGAGCGTCGCCTTTCAGATTCAGCGCCGGAAAAAGCGCCGCGCCAGCCGCGCGGGCGCGGGCATCGGCCTGCAGCAGGCGCGCCTGGGCCGCAGCGATGTCGAGATTGCTTTCCTCCACATCGGCGATCAACCGATTCAGATCCGGGCTGTTAAAGCCCTGCCACCAATCGGTGCCGGGCCAGGCGCCGGTGTCGGCAGATTGTTGCCAGTTTGCCGGTACATCGGATTGCGCCAGCTGCGGCATCGGGCCGGCGCAGCCCGCCACCAGCACGGCAAGGAACGGCACCAGACTTTTGAATCCCGCTTGCGAAATATTCGTCGGAAGAACCTTCATGCAATATTCCCGCTTATTCCGTTCCATCGGCCAGGGTCTCTCGTTCTCCACGCCGGCCGCGGCTGAATCGCTGCGCCAGCGCGGGCAGCAAAACCAGATTGAGCAAGGTCGAACTGACAAGTCCGCCCAGGACCGCAATGGCCATGGGGCCTTCGATTTCTTCTCCGGCCTGATGGACGCCGAACGCGAGCGGGGCCAGGCCCAGCGCCGTCACCGCCGCCGTCATCAGAATGGGGACGAGTCTTTCGCGCGCGCCGCGCAGCACTGTGTCGGCATTCCAGGGCAGGCCCTCCACCTCCACCAGATGTTCGTAATGCGCCAAAAGCAGAATGGCATTGCGGGCGCTGACGCCAAAGACGGTGACAAGACCAACCAGCGCGCCGAGCGTGAGGGTGAGACCCGCCGCGGCGATGGCGAAAATGCCGCCGGTCAGACTGAAGGGCAGATTGACCATGACCAGCCAGGCATGGGCGCGCCAGCGAAAGCAGGCGAACAGGATCATGAGAATGAGCACCAGCGCAGCGCCGGAATAGAGCAGCAGCTGGGTGCGGGCGGCGGTTTCGGCCTCGGCGGCGCCGGCAAATTCGATATAGACGCCACTGGCGGCGGGGACATCGGCGGCGATTTTGGTCTTGGCGTCGCTCACCACCGACTGCAGTGAGCGGCCCTGAACATTGAAGGTGACCGAGACACGGCGCTGGCCGCCGTCATGGCGGATGGAATAGCGGCTCTGGGTGGGGAAGATGCGCGCCACCTGCGACAGGGCGACGGGGCCGAAGGCGCCGGTGATGGGCAGCTTGGACAAGGCCTCGACGCGGTCGCGCTGATCGGGCGGCAGCAGAATAACGACATCGACATTGCGGGTGCCTTCATAAGTCTGGCCCACCGTGTCGCCGGCAAAGGCGGTTTGCACGGTGTCGAGCACATCCTGGGCCTTGAGGCCGTTGGCGGCGAGCGCTTCGGGCAGCAGCGTCACGCTTAAGGTGGGCGTGCCGGCCTGGCGCTTGAATTGCAGATCGACAATGCCGTCCACACCCGACAGCGCGCTTTGTACTTTCATGGCGGTCTGGTCGAGCAGAGCAAGATCGTCGCCGTAAATCTGCACCGCGACCTGGGCGGTTTCGCCGGTCAGACTTTCGCTGATGCGGTCGCCCAGAAAGGTGACGACTTCAGTCTGCATGCCGGGAATGGTTTCAACGATCTGGCGGATGGCGTCCTGGGCATCGGCCTGATCGATGGTGGCGTCTGGCTTGAGCTCAATGTGGAATTCGCTCTGGTGCGGGCCCCAGGTGTCTTCCGACAATTCGGCGCGACCGATCTGCTGTTCGATGGTCTTGACGTAAGGAAGCTTAAGCACACGGGCTTCGACGCTGCGGCCCATGGCCAACATGTCGTCCAGCGACGTGCCCGGTACGGACGAGGAGGCCTGGACTACGAAATGGCCTTCGCGGAAATCGGGCATCAGGGTGCCACCCAGGAAGAACAGCATCACCATGGAGGCAGCGAACAGCAGCGTCAGGCCGGCGGCGACGGCGCGGAAATTATTTTCCACCCAGGCCATGGCCCTGCCCTGGGCTGCCTTCAGGCGGGTGATCCAATGCGGTTCGACATGGGCATCGGAGGCGTGGAGGAACAGCGCGCACAGCGCGGGCGTGGCGGTGAGCGCTACCGCCAGTGAGGCCATTACCGCCAGCGTAAAGGCAAAAGCCAGCGGGCTGACAAAATGGCCCTGCACGCTGGTGGAAAAAAGTTCGGGCAGGAAGACGGCAATGACGACCAACGTGGCGTAGACCACGGGGCCGCGCACTTCGAGGGTGGCGTCGCGAATGAGCGCGAGCCGTGGCTGGGGCGAACCCTCGCGCGCATTCTGGCGCAGGCGGCGTAGAATATTTTCGATGCCGATAATGGCGTCGTCCACCAATACGCCCAGCGCCACGGCAAAGCCGCCCAATGTCATGGTGTTGAGGGTGTAGCCGAAATAGGCCAGCACCACGGTTGCGGCCACCAGCGACAATGGTATGGCCAGGAAGGTGATGACGGCCGATCGCCAGTCGCGCAGGAATAAAAACAGCACGGCGAAAATCAGCACGGCGGCTATGAGCAGGGCCTGTTGCAGATTGCCGAGCGCCGTCTCGATGAAATTGGCCGGGCGATGCAGGCCGGGATAGACGGTGATGCCTTGCGCCTTGAGCGCCGGTTCCAGTTCGGCCAGGGCTTGCTCCACGGCAAGAGTGGTGGAGAGCGTGTTGGCGCCATATTGGCTGGCCAGGGAGAGCAGCACCCCCCTTTTTCCCATGATGAGCGCATCGCCAAAGCGCAAGGCGGGGGCCTGTTTGACCTCGGCTACATCGCGGATGCGAATGGGCGTGTTATTGCGCACGGCCAGCAGTGCATCGCCGATGAAGCTGGGATCTGGTGACGGAATGGGCGCACTCAAAAGCACGCGCTGGTTTTTCATTTCGACAAAACCGGCGCCGCGCACCGCCAATGCGGCACGGGCAGCATCGGCCAGATCGGTCATGGTGAAGCCATAACTGGCCAGCCGCGCCAGATCGGGCACGATCTGAATCTGGCGGACATCGCCACCGAATACGATGACATGGGCGACACCCGACACCGACAGCAACCGGGGCTTGATGGTCCAGTCCGCGATATCGCGCAGGGTATATGGATCGAGCTTGTCGGATACCAAGCCGATCTTGAGCAGATCCATGGTGCTGGAGACCAATGGCGAAAGCCTGGGCGTGGCGACGCCGGCGGGAAGCGTGCCGCCCAGTTC
Source organism: uncultured Alphaproteobacteria bacterium (assembly GCA_963837555.1). Classification (GTDB taxonomy): domain Bacteria; phylum Pseudomonadota; class Alphaproteobacteria; order Micropepsales; family Micropepsaceae; genus Rhizomicrobium. The sequence goes on from CAWINU010000006.1 coordinate 248,608, forward strand.
GCTCAAGAGTTCGGAAATACTCTGGCGGGCGAGATGGACATCGACGGCATCAGAGAAGTCGACGGTAATAACCGAAAGGCCCGGTGTGGATTCAGACCGGATGGCGGCAAGACCGGGCGCGCCGTTGAGCAGATTTTCAATCGGCTTGGTGACGAGCTGTTCGACCTGTTCGGAGGAAAAGCCCGGCGCTTCGGTCTGAACCGTGACCTGGGACGGCACAAAATCCGGGAACACATCCAAAGGCGCGTTGAGCGCGGACCAGACGCCGAAGGCCAGGGCCAGAAGCGTCAGGATGGCCACGGTGCCGCGTCCGGTGACGCAAAGTCCGACGATCCAGCGCATGGTCTACTCCTCGACTTCGGTCGAGGGATTAAGCTCGCGGGCAAGCAACAGGCCGGCACCTGCCGTCACAACGGCATTGCCGGGCTTTATGTTGTCATGCGCGAAATACCCGCCGGGCAGCGGCGCGGAGAGATCGAGCGGCCGGCGGACATAGCTGCCGTCGGACGCTTTCGAATAATACCAGGCAGTGTTGTCGCTGAGCAGCACGGCGTCGGCGGGAATGAGCACGCCGGTCTGGGGTGTGCCGGCGGGTGCCGATACCGTGAGGCGCTGGCCCTCGGCAAAGGTGCTGCCGGGGACTAGCGCAAAAAAACTGCGGCCGGGAATGGCGGCATCGGCGGGCGCATCCCAAATCTGAAGGCTACGGACCGGCTGTTGCGATTCGTTGCGATTAAGCGGTGTCATTTCGAGATAGGGCGGAAGTCCCGACGGAAGCGCGCCGATGGTGAAGCTGGCATGGACGAGCAACAGCTTTCCGCTTGTAAGCTGCGCCAGAATTTCACCATGGCCGTTCAGCCAGGGTGCGCCCTTGCCGAAGGTGGCAATGGCTTTGCGCTGCGCCAGACCAAGCGACGCTTCGTCGGATGCGGCGGTGCGTACGGCCGCATCGACTTCGCTGCGGGCAATTGCCGCCGGACTGCCGCGCGACAGTGACTGCGCGCGTGCCAGTGTGGCGCGGCTTTCAGTGGCGGCGGCAGACGCCATGGCGAGATCAGCCTGCAGCTGGGCCACGGTATCCAGGCTTTCCACCATGCCGTATCCGGTGACGCGCGGAACATATTGCGCCGCGGCCAGGTTCTGCGTTTGCAACCCGATCTGGGCGGCCTGTTCGGCGTTGATGGCGACGCCCTGGGTTTTGGGCTCTTCCTTTGCCTCCGACGACGGCGCGCTTGTGCTGCTGTTATCGCAGGCGCTGAGTAACAACAGGCAGGCCGCCGCGAAAGCAAAGGAAGGATATTTCATTCTTACCGTCCGAGAATAATCAGCTTGAAGGAATCAGGAACCATTTTTGGGCGCTGACGCGGCTGATCGGGCGTGGGCGCCGGAGCAGGCTCGCGTTCAGCGGTGACAGTATAGACGTTATGCGTCTTGGGATCGATCTCCATGGTGCGGGCGCCCGCTTCCGTCGGCACCGTGTCAACTACGGTAAATTTATCCGGCGAGTCCTCATGCACCACGGTCAGCTTGCCGTCGCCGGAGGAGGCAAAGACAAATCCGGTGGTGGGATCGAAACGGGCGGCATCGGGGCCGTCGCCGATCGGGACGGTGGTGACCAGCTTGCCGGACTTGGTGTCGAGCACCGCCATCACGCCGTTGCCGCAGACCGAGAACAGCCGATTGTGCGCCGCATCCAGCGCCATGCCCGAAGGCTCTTCGCACGGGGCGAGCGACCAGCGGCCCTTTTCCTTGAGCGCCTTGGTATCGAAGGCGACGACTTCGCTCTTGTCTTCGATATTCACATAGCCCGTGCCGTTGCCGTCATAGGTGGAGAATTCCGGCTTGCCGCCCAGTGCGATGGTACCCACAACCTGGCCAGTGGCCGCGTCGATGGCGGTGGCGTCCTTACTGGTGGAATTATAGGTGAAGACGCGCTTGCTGGCTGGATCGTAGGTGATGCCGTCCGGGCGCATACCGACATCGACATCGCCAATCTTCTTGAAAGTCTTGAGATCGATGATTGTGGCCTTGTTGGCGGTGCCGTCGCTGATATAGCCGCGATTTGCGCCGGGTGCGACGGCCAGTCCGTGTACGCCGGGCGTGTCGGGAATGTCAGAGATCGGCTTGCCGGTGTCGGCATCGGCGACGATTACATGCGTGGCGTGCGAAATGAAGAGATGGCGATTGACCGGATCTATGGAGATGTAATCCCATCCGCCCTCGCCGCCGAGTTTCACGGTGTTAATGATGTGGTAGCCGGAGGGCGCGCCCTCTGCCGCGGCAACGAAAGTTGCGCTGGACAAGGCCAAACCTATCAGTACTGCCAATCTGGAACTGCGTGGCATGATTTTCCTCCTGGATGATTTTGCTGTGCGCGACAGCGACGCGGCGGCACGCTATCATCGCTGTGCACGACAAGAGTTTGTAATATTGCAAGCTTGCGGTAAGGACCGATGAAAATTCTGCTGGTCGAGGACGATGTCGAAGTTGCCGCCCATGTTGCCGGCGGGCTGGCGGCGCGCGGCCATCATGTGGAATGTGCGGCGGATGGAAAAGACGGTCTGGCAAAGGGCCAGACCGGGAGCCATGACGTCATCATCATGGATCGCATGCTGCCTGCGCTGGACGGTCTCAGCGTGGTGAAATCGTTGCGCGCCGGCAATATTCACACCCCGGTATTGTATCTCACCACCATGGACGCCATCGAGGATCGCGTGGCGGGCCTTGAAAGCGGCGGCGACGATTATCTGGTCAAGCCGTTCGCGTTCGAGGAATTGCTGGCGCGGGTGCGGGCGCTGGCGCGCCGGCCTGCACGCGAAGACAAGACGCGACTGACGGCCGGCGAATTGGATATGGACCTGATCAAACGCAAGGTGACGCGGGCGGGAAAAGCCATCGATCTGTTTCCGCAGGAATTCAAGTTGCTGGAATATCTGATGCGCAACGAAGGGCGCGTCGTCACCCGCACCATGCTGCTGGAAAAAGTCTGGGAGGTACATTTCGAAGTCAGCACCAGCGTGGTGGAAAGCCATATGAGCCGGTTGCGCAGCAAGCTGGGGCCGGATGGCGCCGAGCTGATCCAGACTGTGCGCGGCGCCGGATATATTCTGCGTGTCTCCTAGGTTCCTGCGCACCGAAGGCTTTCGGGTGGCGGCGTTATACGCCGCTTTGTTCCTGGCTGCCTTCGCCATCCTGATGGTGGCGATTTACGGCATTACAGATCACGCCTTGCGCGGCTACTACATAAATGTGGTGGATGCCGATATCGCGGCAGTCACTGACGCCTATCACACACAGGGCGTTTCAGAAGCCAGCGAACTGATCGCGCAGCGAACCGCCTCGCCGGGTTTTGCCGATTATTATGTCTTGCAGGATAAAGCCGGGCGCAAGCTGGCAGGAAACCTGGATGCACGGCAGCCGGTGCCGGGCGCGGCGACCATTGCCCCGCCGCCGGGCTCGCGCAATCCCCGTGAACACAGAATTCTGGGGCGCGGCGTGCAGTTGGACGGCGGCGTTTATCTGTTCGCCGGAGCGGATACATATCTTCTGAACGAAACCCGCGAGGCCATTATCGGCGCCTTCCTGTTGATCGCCGGGCCGACTCTGCTGCTGGCGCTGGGGGGCGGATTTCTTTTCAACGCCGGCTTTTTGCGCCGCATCGATGCGATCACCCAAACCTGCAAGGCCATCATGGCGGGGCGGTTCGACGAGCGCGTGCCGGCCGACGGATCGCGCGGAGAAATCGCCGCGCTCTCGGCCACGATAAACGCCATGCTGGATCGCATTTCCTCGCTGATGGAGAATCTGCGCGAGGTCTCCAGCGCCGCGGCTCATGACATGCGCACGCCGCTGACGCGGCTGCGCCAGAAACTGGAACGGGCCCGGGCAGGCGCACGTACGCCCGAGGAATTCCAGAACGCACTCGACCAGTCGATTGCCGATACCGACCAGATCCTGGCAATTTTCTCGTCGCTTCTCACTCTGTCGCGGATTGAATCCGGCGCGCGCGCCGCCGCCTTTGCGCCGGTTTCGCTGCATGAGCTGCTGATGCATGTCGCCGGCATCTATGCGCCGCTGGCGAACGATCAGGGCAAGCGCATCGAAACGGATGTGACGGCGGACGTCCAAGTGGCGGGCGACCGGATGCTGCTGATGCAATTGTTTTCCAATCTGGTCGAAAACGCCGTTCATCATACGCCCGCCGGTACCTGCATCCGCGTGACGCTGGATGCCGATGCGCGGCAGGTGAAAGTCTGCGACAACGGGCCGGGCATTCCACCGGATGATCGCGCGAAAGTTTTCCGCCGTTTCTGGCGCGGCGATGCCAGCCGTGGACGGCCGGGTCATGGACTTGGACTTTCCATCGCCGCCGCCATTGCCGGATTGCATGGCGCGGACATTGCTCTGGACGATGCACAGCCGGGGCTGTGCGTGACCGTCGGCTTTCCAGTCAGGACTACCTAGCCGGACTGCCTAATGCGGCTTCGCCCGTTGCGGGATCTGGCTGGCATAGGCCATGACGTGATAGATGAAATTTTCGTCGACCACGCCCGTGAACAGATGCGCATAGGGACCGCGGGCAAAAATCGCCACATCGTCGCCGCCATGGGTTTCCGCCGCCAACGGCACCAGGCTCGGCTGCACAAAATCGATATCCGTGGTGTCGACATCGGACAAGTCGGTGGTTTCGCGACGCGCGCCCGGGCCATTGGCGTAGCTCAGTATGGGATAGGGCAAGCCGTTCCTGTCGCGCGACAGCGTTCCGTCCGGCGCGTGCACAAGACCGAGTATCGGATTATCGCGCGGCGGATACCCGCTGATCGTCAGCGTGTGGCTGTGATCGGCGGTAATCACAATCAGCGTATCCTCGGCATCGGTGGCCTTGAGGGCGGCGGCAATGGCGGCATCGAACGCCAGCGTATCTTCCAGCGCGCGCGCGGCATTGCCTTCATGGTGGGCGTGATCGATGCGGCCGCCCTCGACCATAAGAACATATCCATTATTATTGTGCTTTAGGATGTCGATGGATTTCAGCGTCATTTCGGCCAGCGAGGGATCGTTCGGGGCGCTGCTGCGAACGCGATCGGCCTCGTATTTCATATAGGACGGATCGAACAGGCCCATCAGGTGTTTGGTTCCGGCGGGATCGACGGCCAGAAATTGCTCTCTGTTCCAGACATAGGTCGCATCATTGTCATAACGCTTGCGCCATTCGGCTGTGAGATCGCGGTTGTCTGCGCGCTCGCCGCTAAAGTCCGGTAATTCAGGATCCACTTCGCCGGCCGGATAGAATTTCTGGCGTCCGCCGCCCAGGATCACCTCAAAGCCATTGCCATATTTCCACTGCACCAATTGTTCGGCGATGTCCTTGCAGCCTTGTGCCCTGGCGAGCGGCGGCATGTCGCTGTCGGCCTCCCAGTCGCGCCCGGGCGTGTGGGCATAGGCGGCGGCGGGCGTGGCATGGGTGACGCGGGTGGTGGTGATAATGCCGGTGGAGAGCCCGGCCAATTCGGCCAATTCGAAAATAGTCATGACATCGGTGCCCCGGGATTTTTCGCAGTCCAGCGGGGCGGCGCGTTGATCGAGGCCGATGGTGCCATTTGGGCCTTTGATGCCGGCCGTCATGGCGGTGGCCGAGGGCGCGGAATCGGTGACCAGCGAGTCACTCGAATAGGTGCGCGACAAAGCGGAATAGGGCAGTTGCTCCATGGCAAGCTTGTTGGAAGCGCCGTCCTCGCCGCGTTTCTGGCCGCCATAGATGCGCGCTGCCGTTATGGTGGGAATGCTCATGCCGTCGCCGATGAAAAGAATAATATTTTTGGCGCGCCGGGTAATGGGACGTATGGCGAGTTTGTCGCGCAACACCGTTTCTTCGGCGCGGAAAGTGGAATCGTCCGCCTGCGGGATCGGGATTGGCGGTTCGCTACCGCGCAGAAGCGTCCAGGCGATTAACGCCATGGCCGCAAGCCCGACAAGGATTGCGCCAGGCAGGAGAAATGTTTTTGCGGACATGGAAATCCCCATTGTGGCGGCGGCATTTGGCCGCCGCTCTGTGACACTGCCGTGAATGTCTTACTGCGCACGCCAGAACAACAATCCGCCTGTCTGCGCCCTGCCGATGTACTTCCCGGTAAGGGTATACTAGTGAGTGGCACATGCGAACGCCTGAAGGTTTTTTTCCTGCCGAGCGCTTCGGCGCGGTGAAAATGGTTACGCCCGTCTCCGACGGACTGTCCGGTGCGGGTGTGTTTGCAGTCACCACGGAGACAGGTGCGTTTTTTCTTCGCCTGAACGCGCCGGGACGCGTTGGATTTGGCGAAATGCTGGTGGCTCTGAGGCTGGCCGCAGAGGAAGGTATTGCTCCCAAGGTCGTTTTTGCCGACGAAGATGCCGGGGCGGTGATAACCGAAAAGGCGCCTGGCATCCCTGTGGGCGCGGCGCTTTCCCAGCCGGAAATCCGTCCCCGCGCCCTGCGCAGCGTTGCCGAAACACTGGGGCGACTGCATGCGATTCCGGCACCCGATCTGCCGCTTATGGCTGCGGCCCAGGGACAATCCATCTGGGATCAGCAATCCGGGCGGGACGGATTTCCGGACTGGGCACGGCCGCTGGGCGCGTGCATAAGCGCCGGAGATTTCTGTTCTGGCAAAAGACACGCGCCGCGTCTTCAGCCATAACGATGTCAATCCCGCCAACCTGATTTGGGACGGCGCGCGGGTCTGGCTGCTGGATTGGGAGAGTGCCGCCCGCGCGCACCCCTATCTGGACCTCGCCATCTTCTCGCTATTCGCAATTCTGCCGGACGAGGACGCGATTGCGCTGCTCGCGATTCAGGAGGACGCGTCCATCGATGCCGAACAGCGCCAGACGTTTTTAGCGTTGCGCAACTTTGCGCGCGCGATTTACGGCGCGGTGTTTTTTCGCCTGATCCCGGATCTGACAGCCGTCGAATTCATGCAGCGGGATCGAATCCCGACATTGGCCGAATGCTATGGTCTTCTTGGCAAGGGCATGCTCGACCTGAGGACGCCCGCCGGCCAGGCGCAAATGGGCGCCGCCATTCTTCAGCAGGCAAGCGCCGCCGTGTGATCCCCTACCATTGGCAATCCTTCGCGCCCACCTGCACGGACGGCGAAATCGTCGCGCTGGTGATGCCCTGGCTGGAAGGAATTTCAGCAAGAGACGAATCCAGCCACTCGCCGGATCCATAGCATCGCAGAGACCGGATATTGAGAAGATCTTCATATCGGCTGATGGCGAGGTTGTCGTTCCATCGCCGAAAGCGCATCGTTCAGATGCAAGCGACAGGAGAAATTGCATGGCCGGCCCTGACACAATCAACGCCGATATGCTGGCGTTCTGGAATGGGCAGGGCGGACACACCTGGGTTGCCCGGCAGGAACATACCGATATCACGCTGGCGCCGGCGACCGACGCGCTTCTGGCGTTTGCCGCGCCGCGCACAGGCGAGCGGGTGGTGGATGTCGGTTGCGGTTGCGGCGCGCCCACGCTCGAATTTGCGCAAGCGGTCGGGCCAAACGGTCGCGTGGCGGCAATGGATATTTCCGGGCCAATGCTGGCCGAGGGCGAACGGCGCGCGATGGCGGCCGGTATAGCCAATATCGACTGGCAGCAGGCCGACCCGGCTATCGCCACGCTTAATGAATACGACCTGCTGACCTCGGCCTTTGGTGTGATGTTTTTCGGCGATCGCGTGGCGGCCTTTGCCAATATGCGCCGCAGCGCCGCGCCCAATGCGCGCATGGCTCTGCTGTGCTGGCGCGCGCTTGACGAAAATCCCTGGATGGATGTGGCGATGAAAGCGGTGGCGCAGCACCTGCCGCCGCGGCCCAGGTCGGCCGCGCACGCTCCGGGCATGTTCGCCTTCGCCGATCCCGCGCACGTCACCGACGTGCTCACCGCATCCGGCTGGTCGGCACCGCATTTCGAAAAATTCGATGCCGCGCTGGATATCGCCGCCGGCCGCGGGCTGCAGGAGGCTGTCAATCAATCGACCCAGATCGGCGCCATCAACAGCTGGCTGCGCAACCAGCCGGACGAGATCGTCTCGGCCGCCATCAGTTCCCTCCACCAGGCGCTGGCGCCTTACGCGGATGGACCAAGCGTGCGGCTCCCCGGTGCGATGTGGCTGATCCGCAGCACGCCGGCGTAAGCGGGAAGCTTCCCATTCACGCTTTGCGACCGTTTCAGCCGCCACGCCAAATAGGCGCCCGCTGCGATATCGTAGCTGCAGCAAAATTTCGGCCACCATATCGGGACGCCCGGATTGTCGATCAGCCAGGAATGCAAACAGTCGAAAACGCCATGGCCGACAAGCGCCGCAACCACAAGCCAAAGGTTTGTTTTGAAGCCAATCAGGGCCATCGCGATGAATGCCATCATCGCAACGGTTTCCAGACTTAAGGCCTGTGCCGAACCGCCCATGACAGCAAAAAGGTCATAGTAAGAGGCGACAACGACCACAACGACAGGATAAAAGCTTCGATCCCGATCCATCCGGGCCATTGTGGCGGAGATTGAGACCGCCAGGGCCAGCGTCAATCCGATCAGCAATTCCATAATTGGCGCTCCTTGGCGCAAACCAGGACCGGTTATTTCCGGTCCTGGAGGTGGGCGATCATTGCGCGCAATTGCGGGACTGGGAGCTTGCCTGCTTCGCACAACGGCATTCCGCGCCGCACGAGCAGCTTTGGCCGCACTGGCAGCTCGCGGCCTTGGATTGGCAATTGCAGGACGGGCTGCAGTTGCAGGCCTTGTTATCGCATTCGTTTTTCATTGATGTCTCCACGGTTGAGGTTTGAACGCCCCATTCCTACGCGAAGGCATCCCGCGGCACTTGAACGAAAGGGCTATATTATTTGAAGAGAGGCTGCCGGAATCCCGAACATGCGCCGGAAGGTGCGGCTGAAATGGGCAGAATTCTGCGAATCCGGCCTCGTGAGCGGCCTCGGTCAGGGAACTGCCCGCGGACATAATCCGCACAGCTTTCGTAATTCTCAACCACAGAAGATACGACCGGAAAGGAAGTCCGGTTTGTTCGACAAAGAGATGGCGCGCACGGCTGGGCGATAGACCGGCGGCCTCAGCAGCGGAATTCAGGCTGATCGCGCCATCGAGCCGCAAAGCGACATGCTCCATCATCTTTCGTACGCGCACATCCGGCATATTCCCGCTGATTGCGCCGGCAAGACGCGCGATAACACGGTGAGCGATGCCCTGCAGTGCGCTTTCGTCTGTCGAGGATTGATGCCATGCGTCTCTTAACTGCCCGGCGAGATCGTCAAGGAGTCCTTCCGGGACGGGTTCCAAATCGGCACCCTTCAGGATTGCCTTGATAATGGCGCGGCCCGCCCTGCATTCGGGGTCAACAAACAGAATGGCAACGTGTCCGCTAGCCTCGAGAAGATGCTCCACATCAGGGGCAATCACAGCATCGCATGCCGCCGTGATATTATTTGTCCGAAGCTCAAACTGCCCGCCAAGCGAGAGCGTTACCTGAATGGCGTGATGGGAATGAAAAGCCGTCCGATGAAGGGCGGGGCCGCGCGCGGGTAGCGCCTCCATCAGCCAAAGACTGGCCCCTTCCCAGATTAGAATTCGGCCCCGTCCGGCAGTTTCCATAAGCGAAGCGTACCACAAAGCGGGTGCAGTCCGTGCCAGGACCTACCAAAGCAAATGGCAGACGAGTGGCCGTACCGCCTCCCCCTTACTTTGCGGTTTCGTCCGCCGCCGCGAACTGCCCCCATTCCTGCATGGCGGGCAGGGACCAGATGCGCTCCATATACGCCTTGACGTCCGCGGGCACTTCGACGCCATAGGTGGAAAAGCGCGAGACAACCGGCGCATACATGCAGTCGGCGATTGAAAACGTCCCGAACAGAAAGCCGCCATCTCTACCATGGCGCTTCAGCGCGTCGCGCCAAAGCGCGATGATGCGTTCGATCTGCTTTACGGTATTGTCGCGCAAGTCCGGCAATGGCAGCGTCCGCCCGAAGGCCAGATCCAGTTGATCGCGCACATCGTAAAAGCCTGAATGCATTTCGGCGGCGACGCTGCGGGCCTGGGCGCGCAAGACCGCATCCGCCGGCCAAAGTCCGGCTTTAGGATGGCGTTCGGCCAGCGTTTCGCAAATGGCAAGGCTGTCCCAGAGGGTCTGCGTCTCGCCGGCCTCGGTAATCCGAAGGGCCGGGACTTTGCCGGAGGGCGAAAGCTTGCGGATTTCGGTTTTGGTTTCCGGCTGGCGCAGGGCGATGAAGATTCTTTCAAAGGGGACGCCGATGGCGCGCATGGCCGTATAGGGTCGCAACGACCAGCTCGAATAGGTCGGAGTGCCGAGGACAAGTGTATAAGAAGCTGTCATATACGTGCCTTTGTTGCGGGACTGGCCGGTAGTTTCTAAGCTCGCGCGATCCGGTTCAAAGGGCAAGGCATGCATCCCAGTCTGGTCAAAAGCGCAAAGACTGCCACGCCGCTTTACGCCGTGACGGCCAAAGGTGTGAAAAGCTGGCTGGCGGCGCGCGGCAAACGCGAGGCGGCCTTCCTGAAGGCGGCGGGTTTCGAGGGGCAGCGGGGCGACTTGCGGCTGGTGCCCAAAGCCGATGGCGGTCTGGCGTTAGCCGTGCTTGGGCTGGGCGAGGGCCATGACATATTTGCCGCCGCACAATTTGCCGAAAATCTTCCGCCTGGCACTTATGAAATTGCGGAAGTGCCGGGCAATCCGGCCGATGCGGTGCTGGGTTTTCTGCTCGGGCGCTATGCCTTCACCCGCTACAAAAAGAAAAAAACCGGCGATGTCAGGCTGGTGCTGCCCAAGGGCATAGACGGCGCAGAATTCAGCCGGATCGCCGAAAGCGTTTTTCTGGGGCGCGATCTGATCAACACGCCGCCCAATGATATGGGGCCGGCGGAACTGGCGGCGGCGGCGCGCGTGCTGGCCAAAACACACAAGGCCGAATTTTCGGTGATCAGCGGCGCCGCGCTGCTGAAAAAAAATTATCCGCTGATTCATGCCGTGGGAAAGGGATCGGCGCGGGCGCCCTGTCTGATCGATCTGCGCTGGGGCGATCGTCGCGCGCCGAAGGTGACGCTGGTCGGCAAGGGCGTCTGCTTCGATACCGGCGGCTATAACCTCAAGCCCACCTCCGGCATGCTGACCATGAAAAAGGATATGGGCGGCGCGGCGACAGTGCTGGCCATCGCCGGCATGGCGATGGGTGCGAAGCTGAATTTCGGCTGCGCGTGCTGATCCCGGCCGTGGAAAATTCCGTCTCCGGCTCGGCCTACCGGCCGAGCGACGTTTTTCCGTCACGCAAGGGTCTGACAGTCGAAATCGGCAACACCGATGCCGAAGGGCGTCTCGTGCTGGCCGACGCGCTGGCCGAAGGCGACAGCGAAAGGCCGGAATTGCTGATCGATATCGCCACACTGACCGGCGCGGCGCGGGTCGCCACCGGCATGGAGCTGCCGCCCTTTTTCACCGACGATGAAATGCTGGCCAGCGAATTGATGGCGGTGGCGACGAAGGTCCAGGACCCGGTGTGGCGGCTGCCCTTGTGGCGCGGCTATGAAAATACGCTGAACAGCAGCATTGCCGATCTGAACAACAATCCGGATTATGCCTATGCGGGCGCGATTACCGCCGCGCTGTTTCTCAACCGCTTTGTAACCGAAGCCAAAAGCTGGATGCATCTGGATATCCCGGGCTGGATCGACCGCCCCAAGCCGGGGCGGCAGCGCGGCGGCGAAGCCAATACGGCGCGCGCCATCTACGCGCTGCTGCACAGCCGCTATGGGCACGACGTATGAGTTTCGACAAACGCCTGACACCGGCACGCCTGGATGTGGCCGCTGCGCATCTGAAGGGCAAGGTCGAGGCCGTGCGCTTTGTGTCCGGCGAAACCCTTTGCGTGACGCGCGGACGCGCCGCCCTGCGCGCCAAGCCGTCGGACGATGCGGCGCAGGACACCGAACTTTTATTCGGCGAAATGTTCACCGTTTACGAAAACAGGAATGGCTGGGCCTGGGGGCAACTCGCGCCGGACGATTATGTCGGCTATGTGCGCGCCGATGCGCTGGCCGCGCCGCGCGACGCCCAATCGCGTGTGAGCGCGCTGATGACGCCGTTATTGTCGGCAGCGGATGTCAAAGCGCCTTATCTGGACATGCTGCCCATGAATGCGCGCGTGGCAGCGACCAAGCGCCAAGGCGACTTCGTGGAAATTCAGGGCGGCGGCTTTGTCGCGGCCGTGCATCTGGATCGCAAAACAGACGACTGGGTCGTGGTGGCGGAAAGATTTATCGGCGTGCCCTATGTCTGGGGCGGGAAAACGCATGCCGGACTGGACTGCTCGGGTTTAATTCAGACGGCGCGCCATGCGGCGGGACTGGCCTGTCCGCGCGACACCGACATGCAGCAGAGCATGCAGGGTACTGTCCTTGCCGCGGGCGCAGAACTGCAACGCGGCGATCTGGTGTTCTGGAAAGGACATGTCGGCGTGATGCTCGACGCAACGCGCCTGCTGCACGCCAATGCGTTTCACATGGAAGTTGCCATCGAATTTCTGACGGACGCCCAGAAACGCATCGCGGCGACTGCCGGTCTGGCAATCGCCGCGATCACGCGTATTTCCGAATAAAGAACTTAGGGCGCTTTGGGCGCTGCAGTCTCTTCCGATGTTGCCGCGGCGGGCGCCGTACCTTCTGCAGGAGCCGCCGCTTCCGGGGCTGGCGGCGCGGGCGCCGGAATCGGCGCCGGGGTGTCGGCGTTGGTGCGCAGGAAGGCCAGGAGGTTGATGCGATCTTCGGCGCTGCGCAGACCGGCAAAGCTCATCTTCGTGCCCGGCACGACAACGGCCGGCGCCTTCAGATAGCGGAACAGATGATCGTAGGTCCAGGGTTCCTCGGAGGATTTCATGGCGGACGAATAGGAGAAGCCCGGCATGGTCGCGCGCTGACGATCAACCACGCCCCACAAAGGCGGACCGATCTTGTTGGCCTTGGCGGAGGTCAGGTCATGGCACTGGGTGCAGCGTTGCGCGATCTGCTGACCGGCTGCGACATTGGCGGCCGGCAATACCGTGCCCCAGTCCGGCATGACTTCTTCCTTCGGCGCGGCGGGCGCACCGGGGGCAGCTTCCTCGGAAACACCCTCCACGACATAACCGGGCTGTTCCGGCTCCACGGGTTCGAACAGAACCTCGGTGCCGATGCGGATGACCATGACGAATAACAGCGTTCCCAGGACCGCGCCGGCGATCTTGTTCCACTCAAACGAGTCCATCAGGCTACGCTCCAAAATAGTGATAGCGGGCCCGATACCGGCCCGCGAAAGATGGGGCGACATTACCCGCCCGCCCAATTGCGTCATTGCGGCGAAGCGTCGCATAAATAGCGGGAATCACGGAGATTTTCCGCCATCCATGCTCTTTGCGACCCCATGACGCCCATCATTCTCATTCCCGCCCGCATGGCTTCCACCCGGTTGCCCGGAAAACCGCTGGCCGACATAGGCGGCCAGCCCATGATTGTCCGGGTCTGGCAGCAGGCCATGGCTGCGGCACTGGGCCCGGTGGTGGTGGCGGCGGGCGAAAAGGAGATCGCCGAAGCTGTGGAGAAAGCGGGCGGCACGGCGATTGTGACCGATCCGGCGCTGCATTCCGGCTCCGACCGGATTTTTGCCGCGCTTAAGGCAGTCGATTCCCAGGGCAGACATGACGTGGTGGTGAACCTGCAGGGCGACCTGCCGCTGCTCGATCCGGCTGACATCAGGACCGTTGTCGAGGCCCTGGCTGGCGGGGGGGCCGACATCGCAACGCTGGCGGCGGAAATTGTCGACGAGGGCGAACGCAACAATCCCAGCGTGGTTAAAGCCGTCGTCGCCTGGGAGCCGGCGGGCCGGCGCGGTACCGCGCTATATTTCACGCGCGCGACAGCGCCCGCGGGCGAAGGACCACTGTTTCATCATGTCGGGATTTACGCCTTCACCAGAGCGGCGCTGGAACGCTTTGTGGCATTGCCGCCCTCGCCCCTGGAAAAACGCGAGAAACTGGAGCAACTGCGCGCGCTGGAAGCGGGTATGCGCATTGCGGTGGCGCGCGTGGACAGGGTGCCGCTCAGCGTCGATACTCCGGCCGACCTCGAACGCGCCCGGCGCGCCACATAGAACGCTGAAAAATGTCCTCAATCCTTGCTTCCGCCAAACGCGTCGCCTTTCAGGGCGAGCCCGGTGCCTTTTCCAATATCGCGGCGCTTGAGGCGCTGCCGCAGGCGCAAGCCGTGCCCAAGCCCAATTTCGAGGAAGCCGTCGATGCGGTGCGGACCGGCGACACGGATCTGGCCATCATTCCGGTGGAGAATTCGCTGCATGGCCGCATCGCGGACATTCATCACCTGCTGCCGGAAGCGGGCCTGTTTATCGTAGGCGAGCATTTTCTGCGCATTCACATGCAACTGCTGGGCGTGAAGGGCGCGAAAATTTCCGATCTGAAAGCGGTATTCAGCCAGGTACCGGCATTGGACCAGTGCCGGAAAATCATCCGCGGACTCAAACTCGATAAAAAGCCCTGGTACGACACCGCCGGGTCGGCGCGCCATGTTGCCGAGATCAATGACAGAAGCGCCGCCGCCATTGCGTCCGCCCTGGCCGGAGAGATTTATGGTCTGGAGACGTTGCGCGCCGATGTCGAAGACGAAAACCACAATATGACGCGGTTTTTGATTATGGCGCGCGAACTGGACCTGTCCCGGCCCGCCAATGGAAAGGTCATCACCAGCTTCGTGTTTCAGGTCAAGAATATTCCCGCCGCGCTGTACAAGGCGATGGGCGGCTTTGCCAGCAACGGCGTCAACATGACCAAGCTGGAAAGCTATCAGCTCGGCGGTTCGTTCAACGCCACGCAATTCTATGCCGATATCGAAGGTCATCCCGACGACGTGCCGGTCAGGCTGGCGTTCGAGGAGCTGGAATTCTTCACCACCCGGGTAACCGTCTTGGGGGCCTATCCGGCCCACCCGTTCCGGGCGCAAATGCCCTAGCCCGTAGGTATAAATACTTACGTTAATTCAGTGGGTTAACCGTACATCTTAGCGGCGCGTTTACCGCCGAACCGCTATCCAAGGGGCATGTTCAAGGTCCTGGATTGTATCACGACCTATCATGACCACCGGCTGGTGATATTGGCCGTGCTGTTGTGCCTGTTTGCCTCGGTCACTGCGATGACCATGCTGTCGCGCGCCCGCGCCACTACCGGCCGTGCCGCCCGTTATTGGGGGATCAGCGTCGGCCTGGTTGCGGGCTGCGGAATATGGGCCACGCACTTCGTCGCCATGCAGGCCTTCGAACCCGGGTTTCCGGCTGGCTATGATATTCCGCAGACGGCGCTGTCGATCGTCATTGCCGCCGTGCTGGCCGCGGCCGGATTTACGACCAGCCTGAGCCTGCGGAGCAGGGCCGTGGCCGGTCCGGTAGCGGGCGGGCTGATTGCGGGCGCCGCCATCATCGCGATGCATTATACCGGCATGGCCGCATTGCGCGTGCCGGCGACAGAGCAATGGGACGCCGGGGGCGTCGCGGCGTCGGTGCTGGCAGGACTATCCCTCACAGTCGTCGCATTCTATCTGGCGTTCCGGGCAAATTCCTGGCGCCGCTATGCGCTAAGCGCGGTGGTTTTCACCCTTGCAGTGTGCACCATGCATTTCACGGCCATGTCCGCGGTCTCCTTCCGCTACGATCCGACCGTGTCGATTTCGGATTTCGCCGTCAGCCGGCTTGTGGTGGCGGCGCTAGTTTCCATGTCCGCACTTTTTATCCTGGCGCTGGGCTGCGGCGGCGCGATGATCGACTATCAACTTGCGGAACGGAACCGGGGTGAAGCCGCGCGCCTGCGCGACTATGTGGCGAAGCTGGAACTGGCGCGCCAGCAGCAGGACGACAGCACGCAGAAAATGCGCGTGGCGCTGGCTACGGCCGCGCAGGCGAGCCAGGCCAAGTCGGAATTCCTGGCCTCGCTCAGCCATGAACTGCGCACGCCGCTGAACGCCGTGATCGGCTTTTCCGAATTGATGAGTACCGAGGCCTGCGGTCCGCTGGGAATGTCGCGCTATCGCGAATATGCGCGTGACATTCATAATAGCGGCAAGCATCTGCTGGCCATGATCAACGACATGCTGGATCTGGCGCGGCTGGATGCCGGGACCATGACCTTGCAGGAAGACATTTGTAATCCGCAGGAAATCGTCCGCCAGGCCATACGGATGGTAACCAGCCAAGCGCGCAAAAAGAATTTGTCGCTGCTGAACGACGTTCCAACGGGTCTGCCGCTGGTCAGCGCCGATGAGCGCCGCCTGCGCCAGGTGCTGATCAACATTCTGGCCAACGCCATCAAATTCACGCCGGATGGCGGCACCATCACGGCACGCGCGGAAATCGGCACGGACGACCTGACCATTGCCGTTACCGATACCGGCATCGGCATTGCGCCGGACATGCTCGACAAGGCGCTGGAGCCGTTCGGACAAATCGACGCCTCTCTGGCGCGCGAACATGGCGGCGCGGGGCTGGGCCTGCCGCTGTCCAAGCAGTTGATGGAAATGCATGGCGGTTCGCTTTCGCTGGAAAGCGAACTCAACACCGGCACCACCGTCAAAATCACCATCCCGGCTAGTCGCTTTCGCGACAGAGCCCATTTGACTGCCGCCTGAGAGGCGGACTTGAACCAATTTGGCACGCAGCCGCGGCAATATCGGCAGATTAGGACGAGATTTACCGCTGCCGATTATTAAAAGGCGATGCATTTGCCGCTGGACCATCTGATTTCCATGCACGATTCGCTGTTGGTAGGGCTGTCCATACTGCTCTGCGTGTTTGCCTCCGCCACGGCCATGAGTTTGGCGGCGCGCGCGCGAGCCAATAGCGGCCTGGCGGCAGCGCTATGGACGGTCGGCGCGGCCCTCGCATTCGGTTGCGCGATCTGGGGCACGCATTTCGTCTCGATGCTGGCGTTCAATCCGGGTTTTCCGGTGGCCTATAATGTCTGGATCACTCTGCTCTCGGTCCTGGTTTCGATCGCGGTGAGCGGCGTTGCGCTTGTCCTGGCGCTGCGCCCCAATACCAAACGGTTAGATATGCCGACCTTCGGCGGCTGCGTGATGGGGATGGGTATTGCCGTCACGCATTTTATCGGCGCCGGCGCGGTGGAAGGACCGGCGACGCTGCAGTGGAACACAGCCGGGGTTGTGTGCGCCGTGTTGGCCGGAATGGGACTGTCGGCCATTGCCTTCAGAATGGCGTTGCGCCCATCCAGCCTGCGCCGGTACGCCGGCAGCACGTTTATTTTCGCGGCCGGCGTTCTTGTCACCCATTTTATCGGCATGTCGGCCGAGACCTTCAATTACGATCCAAGTCTGCCAATTCCCGCCGATGCCGAGAGCAGCCATGTGTTGCTGGCCATGGCGGTGGCCGCGACGGTGGCGCGCATTATCGCGCTTGGTCTGGTCGGCGTTCTGATCGACAAGCGGCTGGAACAACGCAATGAAGGCGAGGCCCTGCGTCTGCGCGAGAATATCGCCGAACTGGAGGCGACGCGGTCCGATCTGGAACAGGTCTCGAACAAATTGCGGGTCGCGCTGGCGACCGCGGCGGCGGCCAGCGAGGCCAAGTCGGAATTCCTGGCTTCGATGAGCCATGAATTGCGCACGCCGTTGAACGCCATTATCGGCTTTTCCGAGGTCATGGGCGCTGAAACCTTCGGTCCTTTGGGGTCGCAGCGCTACAAGGACTATGCAACGGACATTCATGACAGCGGCATGCATCTGCTGGCGCTGATCAACGATATTCTGGACCTGTCGCGTCTGGATGCCGGCGCGCTGACGCTGCATGAGGAAGATTTCGACCTGCATGACGTGATTGTGCAGGCGCTGCGGATGGTTGCGCGCCAAGCCAAGGGCAGTGGCATTTCACTGATCGAAGAGCTTCCCGCCAGCCTGCCGCCGGTGCACGCCGACGAACGCCGCATCAAGCAGGTGCTGATCAATCTCCTGGTCAATGCGATAAAATTCACGCCGCGCAACGGCAGCATCACGGTCAAGGCCTGGCAGCACGATCAGGGGCTTTCGATTGCCGTGACCGACACCGGAATCGGCATTGCGCCCGAGCATATCGCCAAGGCGCTGGAGCCGTTCAGCCAGATCGATGCGTCGGTGGCGCGCAAACATGGCGGCGCCGGGCTGGGCCTGCCGCTGTCCAGCCAGTTGATGCAGGTGCATGGCGGATCGCTGAAGCTGGAAAGCATCCCGCAGGTCGGAACCACGGTTACCATTACGCTGCCCGAATTCCGCCTGCTGAAGCCGGGTGCGCGTTGTGCCGCAGAATAAATCCACCTAATTCGGCCTGAGCCGGCCTGTGGATGAAATGCCGGACTCGCATTGCGGCAAAGCGGCTTGCTATACTGCCCTTGGAAGTCCGGTAGCGGACGCACCGCTCGCCAACCCGGTCAGGTCCGGAAGGAAGCAGCCGTAACGAATCCGGCGCGGGTCGTCTGCCGGGCTTCCACCTCATAAATGGTGTTTTCACGTATGAGCGAGACAAGCGAACCGGCGTTTGCCCTTGGCGAGCCTGCTACGGGCAAGCCGGAGGCCTATCGCGTCCTGGCGCGCAAATACCGGCCGTCGGACTTTACCGGCCTGATCGGGCAGGAGGCGCTGGTGCGCACCCTGTCCAATGCCTTCGATACCGGCCGAATCGCCCATGCCTTTATGCTGACCGGCGTGCGGGGCGTGGGCAAAACCACCACCGCGCGCATTATCGCCCGGGCGCTCAACTGCATCGGGCCGGACGGCAAGCGCACCAGCCCGACCATTCAGCCCTGCGGGGTTTGCGAGCCCTGCCGCGCCATTGCCGAATCCCGCCATGTCGATGTGCAGGAAATGGACGCCGCCTCGCGCACCGGCATCGACGATATCCGCGAAATCATCGAAGGCGTGCGCTATGCCCCGGCCAGCGCCCGCTACAAGGTCTATATCATCGACGAAGTGCACATGCTGTCCAAGCAGGCCTTTAACGGGCTGCTCAAGACGCTGGAAGAGCCGCCGCCGCATGTGAAATTCATTTTTGCCACCACCGAAATCCGCAAGGTGCCGGTGACAGTGCTGTCGCGCTGCCAGCGTTTCGACCTGCGCCGTATCGATACCGAAGTGCTGGCGGCGCATCTGGGCGCCATCGCCGCCAAGGAAAATGTCAAAATCGAAGACGGCGCGCTGGCGCTGATCGCGCGCGCCGCCGAGGGTTCGGTGCGCGACGGGTTATCGCTGCTGGATCAGGCCATCGCCCATAGCGAGGCGGCGGTTATCGATGCCGAACTGGTGCGCGGCATGCTGGGCCTGGCCGATCGCGGCCGGGTGCTGGACCTGCTGGAAAAAGTGCTGGGCGGCCATATCGCCGAGGCGCTGAAGGACCTGGGCGAACTTTACGAGCATGGCGCCGATCCGCTGACGCTGATGCAGGACTTTCTGGAACTGACGCATTTCCTGACGCGGCTGAAGGTGGCGCCCAACAGCCAGGGCTTTTTCGACGGCGGTTCGGCGGAAGGCAATCGCGCCGCCGAGATGGCGGCGAAATTATCCGTGCCGACGCTGACCCGCACCTGGCAGATACTGCTGAAGGGATTGTTCGAAGTGCGTGACGCCACGCGCCCGCTGGCGGCCTGCGAAATGGCACTGGTGCGGCTGGCCTATGCCGCCGATCTGCCGCCCACCGACAGACTGGTGCGCGATATCCTGGACGGGGCGCCCGCACCGGCCCCGCGCCCAGCAGCGCCGTCTTCCGCCGGAGGGCGCGGCCCATCCGCTATGGGCGCCTCGGCACCGTCGCCTGTGCCAAAGCTGCAATCCGACACCGCGCCGGTCCTCCGAAGCCTGGAAGATATTTCGGCGCTGGCCGCCGCCAATCATGCGCCCATCCTGAAAGTGCATGTCGAAAACGACATGCATCTGGTGCATCTGGAACCGGGCCGGATCGAATTTCGCCCCAGCCCGCGCGCACCGCGCACGCTGGTGGGCGATCTGCAGCAAAAGCTGAAAGACTGGACCGGCATCCGCTGGATGGTGACGGTGGCGCGCGAAGGCGGCGCACCGACGCTGGCCGAACAGAAAAAGGCCGCCAAGGCGGCGCGTTTTGAAAGCGTGATGCAGGAACCGATGGTGCGCGCCGTGCTGGACCGGTTTCCGGGCGCGGAAATCATCGCGGTGCGCGATGTCGGGGCCGATGAGGTGGCCGCGCCGACGCCGGAATCGTCAGACGACTAATGGCTTCTCATCCCGCCGGACCTGAAATCGAACGCCTGATCCAGCTTCTGTCGAAACTGCCGGGGCTGGGGCCACGCTCGGCGCGGCGCGCAGCGCTGGCGCTGCTGAAAAAACGCGAAGCCATGCTGGAGCCGCTGTCGGCGGCGATGCGCGATGCGGCGGCCGCCATCAAGACCTGTGAGGTTTGCGGCAATCTGGATACCACCAGTCCCTGTGCGCTGTGCCGCGACCAGAATCGCGACGGACACTTGCTGTGCGTGGTGGAAGATGTCGCCGATCTGTGGGCGTTGGAGCGCGCCGGAGTTTTTCGCGGGCGCTATCATGTGCTGGGCGGGGCGCTGTCGGCGCTGGACGGCATCACGCCGGAAAAACTCAATGTCTCCGGCTTGCTGGAGCGGGTGCAAAACGGCGTCGATGAAGTGGTGCTGGCGATGAACGCCACAGTCGAGGGTCAGACCACGGCGCATTATCTGATGGATACGCTGGCGCAAACCGGCGTGAAGGTGACGCGTCTGGCCCATGGCGTGCCGGTTGGGGGCGAACTGGATTATCTCGACGACGGCACACTGTCGGCGGCGTTCAGGGCGCGGCGGTCGTTGTAGAATAGAAATATTTTTCCTCCGCTGCGAAGCGGGGGACATAAGCTATCTACAGACCGGGCAGCAGTTTTGTTCCCACGAAAATTTCTTTGGTGAAGGGCGGCGGGCACCAATGTCCGCTTTGCGCCGACCCGTTGAGCCCGCCACCCAATAGCGGACATTCGCTCCACAAACGAAAACGACGGCACGATGGCTGCCGTCAAGCATGACGCCGCCCGGCGAAACATCAATGATGAGCGTTGGCGATTTCCCGCGAATTGGGCCAAGGATTGCCAGCAGATTTCAAGCATAAGGACTTCCGTCCTTGTGCGTGAACTGCCATTTGCCCTCCACAAGCATCACTTTGATATCGTCGTCGGGATAGCTACCTTCATCCCCAGTCGTCCTATCACCAACTTCTAGATAGATTACGTCCTCAGGCGTTTCGTTTAGCAGTCGATGGCTGTTGCCAGTTCCAGCTTTAAAACCTGCACACATTCCCGGTTCAAGGGCCACCTTCCCCGTATCAGTGTGGAGTGTCGGACAACCTTTGAGGACATAGATAAACTCGTCTTGCTTGGTATGTGCGTGCCTTAACGAGGACACCGAGTTTGGAGCCAATCTGGTCAAGTTTACGCCAAAGTTAGACAGACCAAAAAACTCTCCAAGTTGCCGCTTTACACGGCCCGCCATCATGCTCGCGAATGGTTCTGGATATACAGAAGGCCTGGTTCGTTCTGGAACGTCAGTCGCCATTACGGCAGCCGGTTTAGCGTGCTCGGACATCTATTTCTCCCCGAAAGTTAGTCGCTATCACTTGAACATTGGGTTGAACTTTTAACAGATGGATTGCTGCCATGCTTCACCAAGATATCGCCGCTTAAGATCAACCAACCAAATGAGGCCAAATCCACGGCGATGGCCTGTGCGGGTCTCTGCAAGTCTGCCCCTGCGCTGGGCAGGATCGTGAGGGGCGAAGTCCGCTTGGCGCCAGAAGCGGACATTGGTGCGCACCGCCGCGTCCGATCACTAGCAGGCAACAAATTCATCGTTCCACCGGCGTTAATTCCGTCAGGCTGGTAACCACACAAATGTCGATAGAGTGTCTTCGGAAGCCGCCATTGTTCACTGCGTGCACGCGACATTCGCGCCCGAAGCAGCCCGCGCGCAATTCTCGCGATTGATCCGTTCCTGATTCCGGATGAACGCATCAAGGGAATCGGTTGGCCTGCCATTGGCGTTTTGTGCCGGGGCGTAAGGGCTGGCTGACGGTTCCTGCGCCGGGCTGGGCTGCTCCACGCCATCGACCCAGAAGCTGTCCCAAAAACGTCCGTCGGCGAGGCGGATGCTCCAGTCTCCAACCATCTTTCCGTTGCGCATTTCGCCGGCTTCGGCTGCGAACCATGCGCCATTCTTGAACCACGTAATGGTGCCATGGCCGGTAGCCTCTGCGGTCGCCGAGCAATTGCCGCCCCAGTTGACGCTTTCTCCGGCTTGCGGGTTCGGATTGAACAGCCAGCATTGCGACTGCGGATCCTGAATCCACATCGGATCGCCGGAATGCCGGGCCGCCGCGCGCGCATATTCGGGACCGGGCCCTGAGGGCGGCGGCGCATAGTCGGCGCTGTTTTCGCTGGAGGCTGCGCCGGTTGAATTTGCGCTCCCGACAACAATGTCGCGCGTTTTCGTTGCGACAGAGCCAGCCTGCGCATTCATGCTTGCAAGCGCGTCTTTCGCATCGGTATTGCCCTGGCCGGCGGCGAGGCGATACCATTTCACCGCTTCGGCGCCATTTTTCGGCACGCCAAGACCGTCTTCATACATCCCCGCCAGGTTGAGCTGTCCGAATTCATTGCCCTGCTCGGCGGCAAGCCGATACCATTTGACCGCTTCGGCATTGCTCTGCGTGACGCCCTCGCCGTTCCTGTACATCACGCCCAGAACATTTTGGGCATCGGCATCTCCCTGGTCGGCGGCACGGCGATACCATTTCACCGCCTCGGCATCGTCCAACTTCACGCCAACTCCGTCGTCATACATTTGTGCCAAATTGAATTGTCCGAAATGTTGGCCCTGCTCGGCGGCGAGCCGAAACCATTTGACCGCCTCCGCATTGCTCTGCGCCACGCCTTCGCCGTTCCTGTACATCACGCCCAGAACATTTTGGGCATCGGCATTCCCCTGGTCGGCGGCGCGGCGATACCATTTGACCGCCTCGGCATCGTCCAACTTCACGCCAACACCGTCGTCGTACATCTGCGCCAGGTTAAATTGCCCGTATTGCTGGCCCTGCTCGGCGGCGAGCCGAAACCATTTGACTGCTTCCGCATCGCTTTTCGCTACGCCTTCGCCGTCCCTGTACATGACGCCCAGAATATTTTGAGCATCGGCATCTCCCTGGTCGGCGGCACGGCGATACCATTTCACCGCCTCGACATCGTTGACCGGCACGCCCCAGCCTTCGTCAAACATCCGTGCCAGATAAAATTGGGCGATGGCATCACCCCCTTCCGCCAGGGGGCGCAACAATTTCATCGCGGTTGCATAATCGTCGTTATCAAAGGCGCTCTGCCCGTCTTCCAGCGGGCCCGCGAAAGACGCGCCAGCCACAGCCACAAGAGCGCATGCGAAAAGCAATGGGCGGATTATCTTCAGCGCTTTCACGCGCATGTGCGGCCCCCGAAATTTCCCAGATCGTCGATCAAATCGGTAGCAATCTTCAAATTAATTCGCTGCTAAATGCAACCCGGACCGGCAACGGTGATCGGTTATGTCCTGTCGGTCGGTTTGTCAGTTTAACGGAATCCAGCCACCGTATGCTTCCCATTTCAATGTCCGCTTTGGGTCAAAAGCGGGCCTAGTCATTGCGCTTTCAGAAATTGCAAAACAGACGCCCCATTTGGAAGTAGGACATCTGCGTACAATCCTTATATCCCACCACGAGACTGGGGTGGCGCGACGGTATATCTATTGTAGAGAGGTGCGTGGCGGTTCCAGCGGTGCGGCCGGTTCCGGTGCGGGAATGTCCGCCTGGGCGATGCGGGCACCGCGCGTCTCTATTTTCTTGATCGAGGTTTCGATCAGGCCAATATCCTTGTTGGTGGTGTCGAAATGGCGGCGCAGATCGCCCATGCGATCGGACAGGCGCCGGACGTCCAGCAACAGTTCTTCGACTTCCTTTTGAATCTGGTGCGCCTGTTCGCGCATCTTGGCGTCGCGCATCAGGGTCTGGATGGTGTTGATGGCCAGCATGAAGATATGCGGGCTGACAATCACCACCTGGGCGCGGCGGGCCTTCTGCACCAGTTCGGAAAAATTGATGTTCAGTTCGGCGTAGATGGATTCCGACGGCAGGAACAGAATGGCGGGCGTCTGGGTTTCGCCCGGAATGAGATATTTGTCGGCGATATCCTTCACATGCTTTGTGCAGATCGGTGCGCACGCGGGCGATGGCGAGCTTTCTTGTCGTCATCGTTGGCGGCAATGCGCAACGCCTCAAAGGCTTCCAGCGGAAATTTGAAATCCACCACCAACACGCCGGGCACATTGGGAATGCGGATGATGCAATCGGGCCGCGCCCCGTTGGACAGCGTGGTCTGGAATTCATAGTGATCGGGCGGCAACTGGTCGGCGACGATGGCTTCCATGCGCTCCTGGCCGAAGGCGCCGCGGGTCTGCTTGTCGGAGAGAATTTCCTGCAGCGCTGACGACATGACCGGAAAGCTGGGCGATGTTTTTCTGCGCCTCGTCGATGACCGACAGCCGCTTCTGGATGCCGCCAAGGGTTTCGGCGGTTTTCGCGGCATTGGTGGACAGGCTTTCGCCCATGCCGCTGGCTCAGGGCATCAAGCCGTTCGGTCAGGGCCTTCTGCAGCTGGGCCTGGCCTCCAGCGTCTGCTGAATTGCGCACCAATCGCCCTGGGCTGCGATCAGCGTATCGATGCGCGGGTCGGCCGGCGGCGGCCGGCGGGGCCGGACGGCGCAGCAAGGGCGAAAATGCCCGCCGCCAGCACAATCGCGGCGGCCAGAATGTAAAGCGAAAGTTCCATATCCTTGACCTATACCGGTCTGCGGCCTATCTCCAGCCCATGGCCTATCGACCCATCCTTACCGCGCCGGATCCGCGCCTCAAGCTGGTTTCCCAGCCTGTGGAGACGGTCGACGCAATATCCGTGCGCGGGCTCATCGCCGACATGATCGAAACCATGTATGCCGCCGACGGCATCGGCCTGGCCGCCATCCAGATCGGCGAGGCCAGGCGCATCCTGGTGATGGATATCGACCAGCAGGACGGCAAGCAGGAACCCGCGCGTCTTCATCAATCCCGAAATCACTGTGGACTTCCGACGAGATGGCGCGTGTTCGAGGAAGGCTGCCTGTCGGTGCCCGAAATCTGGGACGATGTCGAACGCCCGGCGCGCATCCAGGCCGAATATCTGGACGCAGACGGCAAGGACACAGACACTGGAAGCCGACGGGCTGCTGGCCACCTGCCTGCAGCACGAAATGGATCATCTGAACGGCGTGCTGTTCATCGATCATCTGTCCCAGCTCAAGCGCTCGATGGCGCTGCGCAAACTGGCCAAGGCCAAGCGCCTGCAAAGCGCGGGCTGACGATGGCCCTCCGGCTTGCTTTCATGGGCACGCCGGATTTCGCGGTGCCGACGCTGGCCGAACTGATCGCGGCAGGGCCATGACATCGCTGCCGTCTATTCCCAGCCGCCGCGCCCCAAGGGCCGCGGCCTGGCCGCCGAACCCGTCGCCGGTGCACAGCTTCGCCGCTGGCGCATGGACTTCCCGTGCGCACGCCGGCGAGTCCTGAAGGAGCGAGGCCCAGCAGGAGGCATTTGCCGCGCTCGAGCTCGATGCCGCCGTGGTGGTGGCCTATGGGCTGCTGCTGCCCAAAGCCATTCTGGAGGCGCCGCGGCTGGGCTGTTTCAATCTGCATGGCTCGCTGCTGCCGCGCTGGCGCGGCGCCGCGCCGATCCAGCGCGCCATCATGGCGGGCGATGCCGAGACCGGCGTGATGGTGATGCGCATGGAAGAGGGTCTCGATACCGGCCCGGTGCTGATGGCCGAGCGCGTCGCCGGTCGGGCGCAAGACCTATGGCGAACTGCATGACGAGCTGTCGCGGCTGGGCGCCGATCTGATGGCGCGCGCGCTGGGCGCGCTGGAACGCGGCAGCGTCGCCGAACACGCCGCAGGCGAAGACGGCGTCACCTACGCCAGGAAAATCAGCAAGGACGAGGCCCGCATCGACTGGATCGAAACGCGCGCGCCGAGATCGATTGCCTGATCCGCGGGCTGTCGCCGGTGCCGGGCGCCTGGTCAGCGAAGTCAAGGGCGAGCGGCTCAAGATTCTGTACGCCGAGCCGGTCGACCGGCAAAGGTGCGCCGGGCGAAATGCTCGACGAGCGTTGACCGTGGCCTGCGGCGAGGGCGCGCTGCGCCTGACGCGCGTGCAGCGCGCCGGCAAGGCGCGCGATGGAGGCGCATGATCTGCTGCGCGGCTTTGCGCTGCCGCGCGGCGACGCGCTTGCGCTGACATGCCGCGCTATCGAGCTCACCATCGAATATGACGGCGGCCCGTTTGTCGGCTGGCAGCGGCAGGACAATGGGCCTTCGGTGCAGGGCGCGCTGGAAGCGGCGATCTTCAAATTCTCCGGCGAGACGCGTGACGGTGACCGGCGCCGGGCCGCACCGATGCGGGCGTGCATGCGCTGGGGCAGGTGGCGCATTTCGATCTGGCAAAGGAGTTCGCGCCCGACAAGGTGCGCGATGCGCTGAATCATTTCCTGCGGCCCGCGACCGGTGGCGGTGCTGGACGCGCGACGAGGCCGCGCCGGATTTCCATGCGCGGTTTTCGGCCACGGCGCGGCATTATCTGTATCGCATCCTCTGCCGCCGCGCGCCGCCGGTGCTGGAGCGCGGCCATGTCTGGCATGTGGTGCATGATCTGGATGCCGAGGCGATGCATGCTGGCGGCGCAGTCGCTGGTCGGCCAGCATGATTTCACGACCTTCCGCGCGGCGGAATGCCAGGCGAAATCGCCGGTCAAGACGCTGGACCGGCTGGCGGTGCGGCGCGCGGGCGAGGAATCGCATATCGAAGCCTCGGCGCGGTCTTTCCTGCACAATCAGGTGCGCTCGATGGTGGGACGCTGAAGCTGGTGGGCGAAGGCAAATGGCTGCCGCGCGATGTCGCCGCCGCGCTGGCGGCGAAGGATCGCACGCGCCTGCGGCCCGGTGGCTCCGCCGGATGGGCTGTATTTGGTGCGGGTGGATTACTGAAGGTCGACCAGCTTCGACCGTGCCCGGATCGATCGGCGCGCCCAGAAATATCTCGCCGACACGGGCAAAGCGGTCCGGCGCATCGGTGGCGAGGAATTGCTGCGACGGATTTTTGCCGTCGGCGTGCAGCGATTCTCTCGTGCCAGGATTTTTGCGACGGCTGCGCCGTGGTCGCGGCGCTGTCCACCAGCGTGACATCCGGCCCGGCGACGCGCGCGATGACGTTTTTCAGCGCCGGAAAATGCGTGCAGCCCAGCACCAGGCTTTTCGGTTTGGGCATGGTGGCCAGCAGGGGATCGAGATAGCGGTGGGCCACGGCCTCGGCGATGGGCCCGTCCGTCAGGCCTTCTTCCGCCATGGGCACGAAGAGCGGGCAGGCCTGCTGGACCACGCCGATGCGCGGCTCGGCGCCTGGATGGCGCGGACATAGGCGCCGCCCTTGACCGTGCCTTCGGTGGCGATGACGGCGATGGGGCCCTCGGGCGTCGCCGCCACCGCCGCTTCGGCGCCCGGCTCGATCACGCCGACCACCGGCAATGGCGCCAAGGCCTCCTGCCAGCGCGGGAATGGCGACGCCCGAGGCGGTGTTGCAGGCCACCACCAACAGCTTGATGTCACGCTTGCAGCAGCGCGGCGGCGGCCTGCACCGCATAGCGCGTCACGGTGTCGGCGCTTTTGGTGCCGTAAGGCAGGCGCGCGGTATCGCCCAGATAGACAAAGCTTTCGCCGGGCAGTCTTTGCGCCAGCGCGCGCATCACGGTGAGGCCGCCCATGCCGGAATCGAAAATGCCGATCGGCGCGTTATTCATGCGGCCGCGAAATAGGCATCGAGCAGCGCGGCGTAAATGTCGGTCAGCATGGTGATTTCGTCCACCGGCACGCACTCATTGGTCTTGTGCATGGTCATGCCCGCAAGTCCGAGTTCGGCGACCGGGCAGATGTCCTTGATAAAGCGCGCATCCGAGGTGCCGCCGCTGGTGGACAGCTCGGGTTCGGCGCCGGTAACGCGCGATACAGCGCGCGCGATGGTGTCGATAAAGGGGCCGGGATGGGTGACAAAGGCCGCGCCGCTGGCCTTGGTTTCCACCGTCACCGTGCAGCCATGATCGCGCGCAATGGAATTGGCTTCGCGCGCGATCCAGTCGTTCAGCATCTGCGGCGTGTGCATATCGTTGAAGCGGATATTGAAGGCCGCGCGCGCCTGCGCCGGAATCACATTGGTGGTGTCGTTGCCGACATCGATGCTGGTGAAGGCCAGGGTCGAAGGATCGAAATGCGGCGTGCCTTCATCGATCGCATGGCTCGCCAGTTTGAGCACAAGCGCGGCCAGCGCCGGAATGGGGTTGATGGCTTCGCGCGGATAGCCGACATGGCCCTGCTGGCCATGCATAATTACGCGGGCATTGAGCGAGCCGCGCCGCCCGATCTTGATGGTGTCGCCGGCGCGCGCCGTAGAGGTGGGCTCGCCCACCACGCAATGATCGATTTTTTCGCCGCGTTCCTTCAGCCATTCGATCAGCTTGGGCGTGCCGTTGACGGCCGGGCCTTCCTCGTCGCCGGTAATCAGAAAGCTGATGGAACCCCTCAGCGCACCCTTTGAAATATGCCGGGCAGCGGCGGACGCGAAGGCGGCGATGGCCGATTTCATGTCGGCGGCGCCGCGGCCATACAGAACGCCGTCGTGAATTTCTGCGGCGAAGGGACCATAACGCCATTTGTCGACATCGCCCGGCGGCACCACATCGGTATGACCGGCAAAACAGAAATGCGGCGCGCCGGTTCCGATGCGGGCGTAGAGATTGTCGACCGGCGGCGAGGCAAGATCCTCGAAACGCAGGCGATGGCAGGCAAAGCCCAGCGGCGTGAGAGCGGCTTCCAGAACGCCCAGCGCGCCCGCATCCGCCGGGGTTACCGAGGGGCAGCGGATCAGGGCCTGGGACAGGGCGATCGGATCGATCATCATAGTGATGATTTAGAGCCTGAGACGGGAAGGGGTCAAATCAATCCCGGAGCAACTCATTGATCGAGGTTTTGGAGCGCGTGCGTTCATCGACGCGCTTGACGATGACCGCGCAATACAGCGCGGGCTTGCCGTCGCCGCCGCCCAGCGAGCCGGACACCACCACCGAATAGGGCGGCACGCGGCCCTGGAAAATCTCGCCGCTGGCGCGATCGACGATTTTGGTCGACTGGCCGAGATAGACGCCCATCGACAGTACCGAACCTTCGCCGACAATCACGCCTTCGGCGACTTCGGACGCGCGCGCCGATAAAGCAATTGTCCTCGATAATGGTGGGCGTGGCCTGCAGCGGCTCGAGTACGCCGCCGATGCCCGCGCCGCCGGAGATATGGCAATGCTTTCCGATCTGGGCGCAGGAGCCGACCGTGGCCCAGGTATCGACCATGGTGCCTTCATCGACATAGGCGCCGACATTGACGAAGGACGGCATCAGCACCACGCCCTTGGCGATAAAGGCCGAGCGGCGCACCACCGCGTCGGGCACGGCGCGGAATCCGGCGGCGCGGAATGTGTTGTCGCTCCAGCCGACGAATTTGGAATCGACCTTGTCCCACCAGCTGGCGCCGCCGGGCGCGCCGGGGATGGCCTTCATGTCGTTAAGACGGAAAGACAGCAGCACGGCCTTTTTCAGCCATTGATGGACCTGCCATGTCGCCGTCGATTTTTTCGGCAACACGGAACTTGCCGTCATCGAGACCGCTCAGGGCGGCTTCAACGGCATCGCGCGCCGGGCCCCTGGTGGCGGCGTTCAGCGTATCGCGCGCCTCCCAGGCCTGTTCAATGGCTTGGCTCAAGTCTGTAGTCATTTTTCAAATCCTGATGGAATGCAGAAATTGCGGCAGATCGGTTATTTCATGATGGATATGCTCGCCCGCGACAACAGGAAATTCCGGGCCCTGCTTGGACCAGACGGAATCGTTGTTGAGCCAGATGGTGGTCATGCCCATACTATGGGCCGGCACGAGGTTGCGCGCCACATCTTCGAACATGGCACTGGCGTTCGGCGCGATGCCGGATCTGTTCACGACGGTTTCATAGGCCGCGATGTCGGGCTTGGGCGTAAAGCCGATGGTGCGGATGTCCCAGACATCCTCCATCACATGGGCAAGGCCGACGCGGTCCAGTATGCGCGCGGCATGATTTTCGCAGCCATTGGTAAAAACGAATTTGCGGCCGGGCAATTTTTCGATCGCCCGGACAAGGCTGTCATCGGCATGAAGCTGCGACAGATCGATATCATGGACGAATTCCAGAAAGGATTCCGGGTCAATTCCATTGACGCGGATCAGGCCGCTGAGCGTGGTGCCGTGGTCGCGGTAATAGGCCTTTTGAATGCGTCTGGCCTCAACCTCGTCAATCGATAAATGTTTAGCGATATAGACCGTCATGCGCCGGTCGATCTGCTCGAACAGGTTGCAGTCGGCCCGGTAGAGCGTGTTGTCGAGATCGAATATCCAGGCGTCGATGTGCCGGAAATCCGGGCCGAATCCCGCATCAGGTTTGGGCGATTGAGGCGCGGCGGCAGGCGAATTTTGCATGGGCCGCACCATGGTCGAAGCCCGAGCCGCAGGCAAGCGCCGTTAAGCCCTCATCAACCATGCACCTTTAGCAATCCTTAAAAGAAGGGGCGCAGCATGCCGACAGGAGGATGGCATGACGGGCAAGCCCGCGCCGCAGGAAGGCTCGCACGCTTCGCAGACCCATGCGGACATCCTGCTTCAACTTGAAGAGCGCATACAGGAAGCGCACCACGAACTTGCCGGCAATGTCGATGCCGGCGACGACGTGCTGGGCCACCTGGCGATTTATGGCGAACCGGCAACACGCCGGGCGGTTGCGGCCAACATTGCCACGCCGGCCGAATCCAACCGGATTCTTGCCGATGACGACGATGAAGAAGTGCGCGGCGAACTGGCGCGCAAAATCGCGCGGTTGATGCCCGGTCTTTCCGCGCGCGAAAGCGGTCATGTGGTGGCGCTGACCATCGAAACGCTGGAAAAGCTTGCACGGGATTCCGCCACGCGCGTTCGCGCCCTGCTGGCTGAAGAGATCAAACATCTGGACTGCATACCCGCGCACATCGTGCAGGCACTGGCGCGCGATGTGGAAATCGCGGTCGCGGCACCGATACTGGAATATTCGCCGTTGCTGTCGGATGCGGACCTGATCGAGATCATCGCCTATGCCCGCGCCAACGACGTTATCCGGGCCATTGCGCATCGCAAGCCGGTCAGCGCCGATGTTTCGGATGCGGTGGTGACATCGCTGGATATTCCGGGTATCGCCGCGCTGCTGGCCAATCCGAATGCAAAAATTCGCGACGAGGCGATGGAGCGCATCATCGAACAGGCCGAGGAAATCAGTCAGTGGCATGAACCGCTGACGATCCGGATCGATCTGTCGGCACGCGCGCTCAGGCGCGTTGCCTCGTTCGTGGGGGCGGCCATGCTGGAAAATCTCTGTGCGCGGCGCGATCTCGATGACGAAACCCGCCAATATCTCAACAGGCAGTTGCGGGCCAGGCTTCAGGAGGAAGACGAAAACTATAAATCCTCGGCCCTGCAACAGGCAGCCAACGCCGTTGCGGAGGCCAAGAAGGGCGGAAAGCTGAACGATGCCTTTGTGGAAGCCTATGCCGAAGCAGGCGCGCGCGAGACGGTCATTCTTGCCCTGAGCGAACTGGCGCGCGTGCCTTGCGATACCGTGCGCCGCATCCTGCTGTCCGGAACGGCCAAGCCGATCACCGCACTGGTCTGGCGGGCGGGGCTGAATATGCGTTCGGCTTTCAAGATTCAGACCTTTGTCATGAAGCTACCGACGAAAGAATTGCTGCCGGCCCGGGGCGGCGTGGACTTTCCGCTCCCTGAAGACGAAATGCGCTGGCACCTTGGTTATTTCGACGTGGTATAGGGAACAAGCGGCGGCGCCAGCCCGTCATCGCCGATGTGCGCGACATAGCCGGTTTTGCCCTTGGTTTTGGTTTCGGCAAATCCGGTCTCCTGATAACCCAGCCCGGCGCAGCCAACATTGCCTTTTATGTCGAATTCCATATCGGCAATGCAGAATTTCGCCGCGCCGCCGACCAATGTTTTGCCGTCCTTGCGCGCGTAGAGATAAATCCTGTCGGTCGCAACGGCGCAGTAGTGAGTTTCGCACAGCTCGTCGCGGCGATTTTCCACCAGCCATGCGAGACGAATTGCTTGGGCGTTTTTTCGCCCATGGCCGCCATGATGGGGCCAGAGCCGTCGTTGCATACGGTAAAACCCGTGGGCGCGGCGAATTTCAGGGCCTCGGTTTCCAGCGCATTGAACAGATCGTCATTGGTGGCGCCGCGCGGAAATTTCATACGGGCGCGGAATGCGTCGAGCGCGACCTGTGTCTGTTTGCCGGGCTTGCCGTCAATAACGGAAATAGTAAAGCCGTTATCTTTCAGCAGGCGTTTGACTCCCGCCAACTGTGCGTCGGGCATGGTCCTGATGGCGGCGGATTCATTCAGCGTCACGGTCCAGTTCTTTGCGCCCTGCGGATCGACCGCAGAAAAAGGCAGGCGGTAGGCCATATCGTTCGGGCAGGGGGCATTTTGCGGCGGGGATCGCAGGGAGAAATCGGATTCCTGGATGCAAATCGGAACCGTGCCGCCCCAGGCACGCGGCGGACCGGAATGGGCCAGCGAAGACCGCGCGTAAATATAATAGGTGATGGGCTTGAGATCGCCCTTCACCGCAACCTCACATTCGCCCGGTGCTACACGGGTCCAGCCCTGGCTGAGAAAATCCTTGTCGGCAGCGGACGCCGTGGCGGCGTCCAGGATATAGCTGGTGCGGTTG
This sequence comes from uncultured Alphaproteobacteria bacterium, assembly GCA_963837555.1. GTDB lineage: Bacteria > Pseudomonadota > Alphaproteobacteria > Micropepsales > Micropepsaceae > Rhizomicrobium. The sequence goes on from CAWINU010000006.1 coordinate 281,644, forward strand.
CAGAGCTTAAAATCGGCGTGCGCGTGCGTGGGCAGCAAGCCTAGGAGCAAGAGCAACGTCAGGGCGGCAAAGCGGCACTTCATTTTATGCGGTAATGAGCGTGCCGGCGCCGTGTTCGGTGAATAGTTCCAGCAACAGGACGTGCGGAATGCGGCCGTCGAGAATAACCGCGGCCCTGACGCCGCTCTCGACCGCTTCGATCGCCGTCTCGATTTTCGGAATCATGCCGCCCGCAATGGTGCCGTCGGCAATCAGGGCGCGCGCTTCCTTCACCGTCAGGCGCTGAACCAGCTTGCCTTCCTTGTCGAGCACGCCCTCGACGTCGGTGAGCAATACCAGGCGTTCGGCCTTGATGGCACCGGCCACCGCGCCGGCTATGGTGTCGGCATTGATGTTGTAGGTCTCGCCCTTGGTGCTGACGCCGATGGGCGCGATGACGGGAATAAGCTCGGATTTGATGATGGTGTGCACCACCTCGGGATTGATTTTTTCCGGTTCGCCGACGAATCCGTAATCGACCGGCTTGAGTTCGCCGGTTTCCGGGTCCTTGGACATGCGCTCGACCTTGCGGGCAATGACGAGATTGCCGTCCTTGCCAGACAGGCCGACGGCGCGGCCGCCCGCGGCATTGATGCTGGACACGATCTGCTTGTTGATCGAACCGGCCAGAACCATTTCCACCACTTCCATGGCGGCCAGATCGGTAACGCGCAGGCCGTCGATGAAGTGCGATGGGATATTCAGCCGTTTCAGCATGGCGCCGATCTGGGGACCGCCGCCATGCACCACGACCGGATCAATGCCGGTCTGTTTCATCAGCACAATGTCTTCGGCAAAGTCGCTGGCGGTACCGCCTCCCGCCATGGCGTTGCCGCCATACTTCACGACGATGGTTTTGCTATCGTATTGCAGGATGTATGGCAGCGCCTCGACCAGCACGCGGGCGGTCTGGCGCCAGCGCGCCATCAGCCGCAATTTCCGGTCCTGGGTATTGTCGTCCTGCATAGACATGGCGCGGCCTTTTGACGAAAAGCCGGGCCTTATAACGCAAAGGTCCGGCGACCTCTAGGGCCCGGCGAGCGCCACGATATGGTCCTGGAGCGGCTCCAGCCCGGAGCGCTTCAGTGCCGAGGTGACGAAGATGCCCGGATAGGCCGCGGTATGCTTGGCGCCGTCGGCCAGCGCGGCGACGCGCACCGCCTCCAGTTCGGCGGGTTTGAGTTCGTCGCTTTTTGTCAGGACCAGACAATGGGAGACCGCCGCTTCGTCGAGCAGATCCATGACGGCGTGATCCAGGTCCAGCACACCGCGGCGCGCGTCGATCAGGATCATGACGCGCTGCAGATTGGCGCGGCCGCGCATATAGGCGAAAATGAGAGATTGCCATTCGGCGGTCAGGGTTTTCGAGGCCTTGGCGTAGCCATAGCCGGGCAGATCCACCAGCGTGAGCACATTGCCGAGATTGAAAAAATTCAGTTCGCGCGTGCGGCCCGGCGTGTGAGAAACCCGCGCCAGAGTCTTGCGGTTGGTGAGCGCGTTTATCAGGCTGGACTTGCCGGCATTGGAACGCCCGACAAAGGCGACCTCCGGCAGGCTCTGCGGCGGCAGGCTTTCGATATTGCCGGTGCCCCAGATGAAATCGCAGGGGCCCGCGAAAAGTTTTTTCGAATCCGCCGTCAAACGCTCAACTTTCGATGCCCGCTACTTGCGTGCTCTGCGTAACCATCCCGGAACTTTGAAATTGTCGAACAGGGCAATCGGTACGCCTTCCTTTTTCATGATGAAGCTCTGCTGCGCCAAGGTGAGCAGATTGTTCCAGCAATAATAGATCACCAGCCCGACCGGGAAAGTCGCGAACATGAACGTGAAAATCACCGGCATGAGGGCGAATATGCGCGCCTGCATCGGATCCACGGAGGTGGGGTTGAGCTTCATCTGCACCCATTGGGTGATGCCCATCAGGATCGGCCAGATGCCGATGGAAATGAAAGCCGGAATCCAGACCGGGATGGAGTAGGGCAAAAGGCCGAACAGATTGAGGAATGATGTCGGATCCGGCGCCGATAGATCCTTCACCCAGCCGAAGAATGGCGCGTGATACATTTCGATGGTGACGATCAGCACCTTATAGAGCGAGAAGAATACCGGAATCTGGATCAGCATGGGCAGGCAACCCATCAGCGGATTGACCTTTTCCCGTTTGTAGAGCGCCATCGTTTCGGCCTGAAACTTCTGCGGGTCGTCACTATGCGCCTTTTTGAGGCGTTCCATTTCCGGCTGGACTTTTTTCATCCGGCTCATGGATTTGAAGGAGGTATTGGCAAGCGGGAAGAAAACCAGCTTCACGATGACGGTGAGGCCGAGAATGGCCAGGCCGAAATTTCCCAGAACGCGATAAAGCTGATCGAGCAGCCAGAACAGCGGCTGGGTGATAAAAATGAACCAGCCCCAGTCCACCGCCAGATCGAACCGGGCAATTCCCAGATCATCCTTATACCGGTTCAGTATATCGACGACTTTTGCGCCGGCGAATAAACGGTGGCCGACGCTGACGCTGGCGCCCGGCGCGATGGTTCTGGATTCCAGCTGATAGCTTGCCTGATAGGCTTTGGTGTTCGGCAGGTCCGTGGCGGAATACTGTCCATTGAATTTCTGGTCCTGCGGCGGAATGACGGCGGCCATCCAATATTTGTCGGTTATGCCGACCCAGCCGCCGGTGGAAGAAAATTTCTCCGGCGGCGTATTATCGTCCTTGAAATCGTTATAGGTCGCATCCTTGAGCGTACCGTCCGCGACGCCAATGAACCCCTCGTGCAGAGTTCGCATTTGCTGGCTTGCATCGAAGCCGTTGCGCGCCACATAGGCATACGGAAAGAGCGTGACCGGCGCGGCGCCGGCATTGCGCACGCTGTCCGTGACGGTGAACATATATTTATCGTCCACCGCAAGGATGCGCGTAAAGACAAGGCCCTGGCCATTGTCCCACATCAATTGAACCGGTTTTCCGGGCGCGAGCGTGTCGCCGCTAATTTTCTTCCATACCGTTTTTTCGTTGGGCATCGCCGTGTTCGAGCCCGGCGTGCCCACCCAACCGATATCGACATAAAAAGGGTAATCCGTGGCCTTGGGCGCCAGCAGCACAATCTCGGGGCTGCTGGGATCGGTTGTCTGATGATAGGCTTTCAGGCGCAGATCGTCGAAGCGTCCGCCGGTGAGCAGAATAGAACCATCGACGGTCGGCGTATCGATCGGGATGCGCTCGCCGGTTTGGCGCAGGGCTTGTTCGCGCGACAAATGTTGCGTGGTCCCCGCGGCGCTGGGTATGCCGGGCGCGGCTTCGGGCGTTTGCGGGTTTTTCTCCTGGCCCGTGACGGCCGCCTGGCGCTGCTGTTGCGCCTCCATCTGCGGCGTGATGACGAAATACTGCCAGCCAAACAAAACAATGGCTGCCAGCACCATGGCCAGAAGAAGATTTTTATTGTCGTTCATCAATTATCTCGGGACGGGATCGAAGCCCGACGAACCGCCGAGCCAGGTGAAAGGATGACAGCGCAGAATTCTGCGTGCCGCGAGAAGAAGTCCCTTGCCTGCGCCATGGCGGTGCACGGCTTCCAGGGCATAGGCCGAACAGGTCGGCGTGAATCGGCAAGTCGGCGGAAACAGCGGCGACAGGAATTTCCGGTAAAAGACGATCGGCGCCGCGGCTACCAAAATGGCGGCTTGTCGCATTCCGCCTGGCACTCGTTTCATATCCTGCCTTCCGGTTTGCGGGCCTGGGCGGCATGGGCCGCCTTCAGCGCGTCGGCGAGGTCCGCAAGCAGCCCGTCAAATTCCCGGGTCAGCGTGGCCGACCGCGCGACCAGAACATAGTCGTTGCCCTCCAGCCCATAAAGGGGAAGGACTGCCCTGGCGGCCGCGCGCAATCGCCGCTTGGCGCGGTTGCGGGCCACGGCGTTGCCGACTTTCTTGCTGGCGGTAAATCCGAGCCTTGCGGTCCCGGGACAGGTTTGCGGGGTGGGGCAGGTTTCCAGCGTCAGGCCGCGCCCGACACGGCGGACGCCGCGGGCAGCACGCAGGAAATCAGCGCGTTTTTTCAGGCCGCCCAGGGCAAGGCCTGAGGGACGCTGCGGTGTATCAGGCAGAGAGTTTGGCGCGGCCATGGGCACGGCGGCGGGCCAGAATCTTGCGACCGCCCTTGGTGGCCATGCGCGCGCGGTAGCCATGGCGACGCTTGCGCACAATTTTACTCGGCTGAAAGGGGCGCTTCATGGCTTGGGCTCCGGCAAACGGCGCGCCCGACAGGGGTCAGACGCCGAAAAGAGCCGGGTTTCTAAGCATTGGGGCCGGGCCTGTCAACGTCAGGCGGGAACCCCCGTAAAGGCTTTCCTGTGCTATGCTTTCTGTCCCTTGAGTGAAGTGTCTAGCCCCATGTCCGGTCGCAATCGACCCCTTTTCGGCAATATCTGGCGGTTGGTGTCGCACAGCCTGTCCGGCCGGCTGCTGCTATTTACGCTTCTGTATGTCCTGGTCAGCGAGGTGCTGATCTTCGTGCCCACCATGGGGCGTTATCACCGTCAACTTCTGGAAAACCATGTACAGGCGGCCGAACTGGCGGTTCTGCCCTTCACCGACGAGGGCGGCGGCGGGCTGACCGACAATCTCCGCCGCGAATTGCTGGAGCGGGCGCAAGCGGACGCCGTTTTGCTGAAGCGCGCCGAGCAGTGGCAATTGTTCCTGGTCGGCGGCATGCCGGAGAATGTCGATAAAACCATCGATCTGTCGCGTCAGATGGCCTGGGGCGACATGCTGGACGCAATGGACTGTCTGTTCAACGGCGGAAACCGCGTTTTGCATGTATTGGCGCCGACACGCGTCAGCAATGCCCAGTCCATCTGGCTGATATTGAACGAAGCGCCGATCCGCGCCGACATGCTGACCTATGCGGGCCGCACCATCATGACCTCGCTGTTTCTGTCGGTGATGACGGCGATTCTGGTATTCGTCAGCCTGTATTTCATTTTCGTCAGGCCGATGGCGCGGCTGACCGGCGCCATGGTGGCGTTCCGGGAAAATCCGGAAGATGCCTCGCGCATTATCGCGCCGTCCAACAGGCGCGACGAAATCGGTGTGGCCGAACGCGAACTGGCGACCATGCAGCGCGATCTCTACAATTCGCTGCAGCAGAAAACGCGGCTGGCCGCGCTGGGCGCCGCTATTGCGCGCATTCAGCATGATTTGCGCAACATGTTGTCCAACGCACAACTGGCTTCGGACAGGCTTGCGGCGCTGGACGATCCGATGGTGAAAAGGCTGGCGCCGCGATTGGTCACCGCCATCGACCATGCCGTGGCACTGGCAACGCGTACGCTTCAGTATGGCCGCACGGCGGAGCCGACGCCCGAGCGCCGCCCGCTGGCGCTGGCGCCGTTGATCGAGGAAGCGACGGAGGCGGCGCTGGCGCCGATGAATAGCGGAGCAAAAGCCTATACGAATATCGATGCAAGGCTATTCGTGAATGCCGACAGCGAACAGCTGTTCCGCATTATTCTCAATCTGGTGCGCAATGCCGCCGAAGCCATTGCACGATGCCAGGGCAGAGACGGCGTTGTTCAGGTTGATGCGCGTCGGCAGGGCGCGGCCACCGTGATCGATATCACGGACAATGGTCCGGGCGTTCCGGCAGCCATCCGCGACTCGCTGTTCAAGCCATTCTCGACTCAAAATAAAGACGGCTCGGGCCTGGGACTTGCGATTGCGCGCGAACTGGCGCGCGCGCACGGCGGCGATGTTACGCTGCATTCCACTTCGGACAAAGGCAGCGTTTTCCGGGTGACGATTCCGGACGTGCGGGAAAGCTAGATCAGTCGCCCAGGGCAACGCCATCGCGGCGGGGATCGGCCCCGCCCAGATAGCCGCCATCGACCTTTTCAATGAAATGCTGACCGCTTTCCATCGGCGCGAGCCGCACCGTATGGCCCATGGCGGTCAGTTGCGGCGCGAGCGCTTCAAGGCCGGTGCCGCGTTCCAGCAAGGTGGGGCCGTTCTGATTGCCATAATGGGGCAATTCGACAGCCTGTTGCGGCGTCAAATGACCGTCAATCAATCCCAGCAGCGCTTCGCTGACATGCAGAATAATGGCGGTGCCGCCGATAGAGCCGACGGCATAGCGGAGATTTCCGTCAGCATCGAACACCAGCGTCGGCGACATGGCGCTTAAGGGGCGTTTGCCCGGCGCCGGTGCGTTGGCAACTTTGACGCCGTCGCGCTCGGGTTCAAAGGAAAAATCGGTGAGCTGGTTATTGAGAATAAAGCCCTTCGCCATGATCATCGCGCCAAGCGAGGATTCGACGGTCGTGGTCATGGAAATCGCCATGCCGTTGTCATCCACGGCGGACAGATGACTGGTGCCGGGAAGTTTTTCTTCCAGATCGGGTGCGTAATCGGCGTGCTTCATGGGCGGCGTGCCCGCTTCTGCCGTGCCCATATCCTTGGCCGGGTCGATCAAGGCCGAACGCTGGGCGAGATAGCCGCGATCGGTCAGACCGGCGACCGGGACATCAACGAAATCGGGATCGCCCAGATATTTGGCGCGGTCGGCATAGGCCAGTCGCGTGGCCTGGGTAAACAGATGCACGGCGCTCAGCGTGTTGGGCTGAAGCGCGCTTGAAGGAAAGCGTTCCAGCAAATCCAGAATCTGTATGACCGCAACTCCACCGGAGGATGGCGGTCCCATGGAACAGAGACGATAGCTGCGATAATTGCCGCACACCGGCTTCAATTCTTCGGCCTTGTAATTGGCGAGATCGTCGAGCGTCATCCCGCCCTGATTGAGCGGTGCCGGCTCGTGCTGCACGGCCTGGACGATGGCCCCGGCGATGTCGCCGGTGTAGAAGGCCTTTGCTCCGCCCGCGGCGATGGCGCGCAAGCTTTGCGGCAAGTGCCGGGTTTTTCAGGATTTCGCCTTCGCGATAGGGCGTGCCGTCGGCTTTATAGAAATAGCGTTTGAGGTCCGGCATCGCGGCGATGCGCGGGCCTGAAATGGCCCTGGCGAGCTTTCCCATCAACGGAAATCCGTTTTCCGAAAGCCGGATGGCCGGCTCGAACAATTTCGCCCAGGGCAGCTTGCCATATTTCTGGTGCGCCATTTCCAGCATGGCGATGACGCCGGGCACGCCCACGGACAGGCCGCCGGGAATGACCTCGGACTTGGAGCGGGGTTTGCCGTTCGCATCCAGAAACATTTCCGGGGTGGCGGAAGCCGGCGCGGTCTCGCGTCCGTTGAAGCTGGTGACGGTTTTGGTTGCAGGATCCCATAGCAGCATGAAGGCGCCGCCGCCGATGCCGGAGGATTCCGGTTCGACCAGGGTCAGCACCATTTGCGTGGCGATGGCCGCATCCACCGCAGAGCCGCCGGCGCGCAGCATTTCAAGCCCGGCCTCGGCAGCCAGCGGATTGGCCGCGGCGACCATGTGTTTTTTGGCGAGGGTATCGTCCGCATGCGCCGGCGCGGCGGCCGCAAATACCAGCGCCAGGGCGCAGACCAGAAAGCGGACGGCATTCTTCATGTCATGAGCCTAGCAGACCGGAGCCTCAAACGGTAAAGCCGGCCCAGCGGACCGGCTTAAAAAAACTGCATAGGGTGAGATCAGCGAACGAAAATGCGGACTTCGCTGCCTGCCGCGGCCGGGTCCGTTGCCGAGGCCACTGCCAGACGGGAGGAGGGCACGCCCATATCGGTCATGGATCGTACGACGTCCTGCGCATGGCGTTTGGCGTCGGTCTGGGCCAATTGGACGGACGCAGCCGTGCCGCGCGTCGGCGAAATGGCGACCACCTGAAAGCCGGCATTCGGACGGTTCTGCAGCGCCTGGTTGAGCGCGGCATACAGCGACTGCTGATAGTCGACATTGGGCTGATCGAAGCGGATCACCACCAGCGGGGTGCCGGCATAGGCCGTATTGGAGCTGCCGCCCACGGACGCGGTGTTCATCATGGGCGAGGTCAGGGTGCTGCCGTAAAGCTCGCCGTTTTTGATGGCGCTGGACAGGGTGGTGAGATTGGCGCGCTCATTGGCGATGTAGGCGGTCTGGCGCTGAATGTCGTCCGACGTGACCTTTAGCAGACGGTCGATCAGGATGACGGTCTGGTTTGTTTCGTCTTCGAGACGCGAGAGCTGGACATGGTCCTCATCGACCGCACCGGAGACGTTATAAACAGCGCCAATCTGATCGAGCACATAATGCGCCGTGGACGAGTCGTTGGCGATGTTGGTGCCCAGGTCGTTCAGCGAATTGATGGTGCCGGTCAGCGTATCCAGTGCAGATTGGGCGGTGTTCCATTGCGCCACCAGTTCCGGATTGCCCTTGGTGGTGCCGACCTGCAGGCGCGCGGTGATGGCCGCTTTGGCCTGATAGTAGGAATTGGCGGCACTGATGTCGGTATTGCGCAGTTCACTCAGGCGCTGGGCGCTTGACATCAGGTTGCTCTGCAGACCGACGACCTGGCTGCGCAGGGCCTGGATGCTGCGATTGACGCCGGTTCCGGTATCGGAGCCGGGGCTGATGGCGACAGGGGTAATATTGAGTGCCGTGCCGGTGGAATAACCGGTGGGCGCCGAGGTATCGCCGGGCAGGGTTCCAGCCAGCGCGCCGGCCGATGCCGAATATGTCTGTTGCGCGGCGGGCGCGGCGGCCTGGTCGGCAACTACAGGCGTATCATCACCAAAAAGCGCGGAATCCAAATCCTCACAGCCCGCCAGCGCACCCGTTGCGATCAGTGCAAGCGTAAGAAAAAGGCGAGACTTGAGCCCCGCACGCGCCGCCATTGCCCTCATATTCGCTCTCCGCTGCATCCCGCCTGCCCCGCCTTCGGTGGAAAGACGGTGCCCCTGCCGAATTTGCCCGCGTTACGGCCGACAGCCGCAACGGTTAGACAATCAGTCTTAAACAGGGGGAGGGTCCGCGACAAGTGTTCCAAATGCCGCTTTTTGGGGAGATTTTCCCGGTTGGCGTGGTTTGCAGCGGCCAATGGCTGCCAGATGGGAAAATCCGGCATAAACCGCCCTTGCGTTCGGCAGGGTCGATGCCTAGTTTCCGCGCCCTGAAACGCGCCCGTAGCTCAGCTGGATAGAGCACCAGACTACAAATCTGGGGGTCAGGAGTTCGAATCTCTTCGGGCGCGCCATACTTCCTGGATATGATTGGGGTCAGTCGTTCGTTCGGGCGCGCCATTCCTCCTGGATATGATCGGGGTCAGTCGTTCGTTCGGCGCCATCACCCTGTCGGGTGCTTGGCTCCTCACCTCATTCGGGCGCGCCATTCCTCCTGGATATGATCGGGGTCAGTCGTTCGTTCGGCGCCATCACCCGTCGTCGGGCGCCCATACCGCCAATGTCAGGAGATGTCGCTAGCCAGCAGACCCCGGGCGCGGTCACGCCGTGCCGTATTTGGTTTCAATCGCCACGCCGGCGCGCTTTAGAAAATCCGTCGGCAATATGCCGCCGGCGCACACGATCACCGCGTCGTTTCTGATCGTCTGCGTGGCACCGCGAGACTCCAATGTGATCGTCTGGACGTCGACTTTTGTAACCTCCGTTGCCAGCATGACTGAAAGGCGGCCTGCCTGCCATAACTGCTGGACTCGCTCCCGATTCTTTGGCTTGGCGCGTGCAAAGGCTTCGCCCCGATAGCAAAGGGTGACGCCGGCGCTGGTTTCGTCCGCAAGGGTTGCCGCCGCTTCAAGCGCGCTGTCGCCGCCGCCGACAACAAGCACCTGCTTGTCATGGTATTGATCCGGTTCGATCAGGCGATAAACCACCTTTGGCAGTTCCTCGCCTGGCACGCTCAATTGCCGCGGCGTACCGCGGCGCCCGACTGCCAGAAGGATCGAGGCAGCCGAAATGGCTCTCATGGCCGTCTTGACCTCGAAGACATTTGCGTTCTGCCGGATTTCATCGACCCGTTCGCCGAACGCGATCTGAAGCTGGTGGTCGCGGGCGATCTTCGACCAGAAGTCGAGCAGGGCGTCTTTGCCAATCTCGCCGAATTTAACCCTGCCATGGATCGGGAGCTGAGCCGGGGATGTCATAACCAGCTTGCCGCGCGGGAAATGCGCGACAGTTCCGCCCAAACTATCCTGTTCGACGGTCAGATAGCGCAAATTGCGCTCTTTCGCGGCCAGACTGGCCGAAATTCCGGCAGGCCCGGCGCCGACGATGACGACATCAAAAGTTGCGTTGCGGTTTCGCTCGCGCTTGGCGATGCTTTCCATGGCCTGACGACCCTGTTCAATGGCATTCCTGATCAATCCCATGCCGCCAAGTTCGCCCGCTATATAGAGTCCGGGTACATTGGTTTGGAAATCCGGCCGGACATGGGGAAGGTCGACGCCGCGCTTTTCGGTTCCAAAGACCAGCTCGATCGCTTCAGACGGGCAAGCCGCGCGGCAGGCGCCATGGCCGACGCATTCGCTGGCGGCTATCAATTCCGCCTTGCCGCGGATTAGACCCAAAACATCGCCTTCCGGGCATGCGGCAACGCAAGAGCCGCACCCGATGCATTTCAGCGGATCGATTTTGGGATGCAGGGACACCGGCTCATGCAAACCCGCCTCGATGATTGCCGCCTTTTTGGCCGCCGCAATCCGCTCCGCTCTTTTGTGAAACCAGACATAAATGGCGACGATCACTGCCAGCGGAGCGAGGTACAGGAGTAGTGCTGCATCCATGTCAGTCTAGCGCTCGGCCTTGACGCCAAGATTCGCCGCCGCGGCGATTATCTTATCCCTGGTCGGTTGATCGTTCGCGAACGCGGCCATTGCACGCGAAAGTGCATCCTGGGCGAGATCGGCACGGCCCAGGACCATTCGAGATTGAATCAATCTCATCCAGCCATCGGGATCGTCCGGATTATTTTTCAGCTTCTGTTCGAGTCCTTCCACCATACCATCGATCATTGCCTGCCGATCTTCAGGCGAAAGGGCTTGCGACTGCTGGATGTCCTGTGGCGTGGGCTGGGGCAGAGCGGAGGGCTGGGGCAGAGCGGAGGGCAGAGGCTGTGGGGCCGCCGGAAGCCTGGCGCTGACGTCAAGGCCGCTCGCCTTCGCCTGTTGCTCAATTTGCGCGCGCAATTTTGGTGCCCACAGGGAATCCGGGCTCGCCGCCTTGAGTGCGACGAGCCATTCATCAATGGCGCCTGTCACATCTCCCTTCTGCTTTTTCAGAAGGCCGGAATATAAATGCGCGCGCTCGTCGAGCGGGTCCGATGCAAGCGCGCGCGCAAAAGCCTTTTCTGCCTCCGGCGTGATCTGCCCCGCCGCCGCCAGGACCTGCGCCTCGCCAAAGGCCGATTGATATTTTGCCGTGCCGGGGCTGAGCGATACGGCACGCGCATAGGCATCTACGGCTTGCTGATAGTGCTGCGTTTCAAAATAGGACCAGCCGAGCATGCGCCAGCCTTCGGGATCGTTGGGGCTCGACTTCAAGCGCTCCGCAAGACTGGAAATCATGGTATCCACGTCCGCCAGTTGTTGTTGAGCCGATTGTGCGGGTGCCGCCGTCGCTGTGGCCGTCCCGGCCTGCGCCGCGTGCTGGCTGCTGGGTATTGATGGCTTGCCGATGGCCGCATAGAGACCGACAGCTCCCAGAATGACTATGGCGGCGACGCCGATAGCCGTTGCCCTGTCTGTGCGCTGGGTGGCGAGGATTTCCGGCGCCTTCGGTGTTTCGGCAAGGATGCGGCGCTCGATGGCGATGCGCTCTTCGGCAGCCGTCGATTCATCGACTTCGCCTGCAGAAATCTCCTCGGCCAGATTTTTAAGCTGTTGCTTATAGATGTCGGTGTCGGTGGCGGGCGCCGCGACCTGGCCTCTTGTCCGCAAAAAAGGAATCGCAAGAATGGCGGCTGCGCACGCAGCAAGGGTAACGAGTGCCAACCAAAGGTTCATGTATTTTGGCTCCTTGAACCAGTTTGTGCGGCTTGTTTGGTTTCATTGTCGAGCAGACGTTCAAGCTGCTGGCGCTCATCCGGTGTTAAAGGTTTGCCGGAGGGAATCGCAGACTTGTTGCGTATTGAGAAAAGGAAACCGGTTCCTGCGATAGCCAAAACCAAAAAGGGGGCAATCCAGAGCAGCCATGTATCCATCTGAAACGGTGGCTTTAGCAAAACATAGTTTCCGTATCTTTGCACAAGATAGGCGACGGCTTGATCGTCCGTATCGCCGGCCGCGATGCGTTCGCGCAGCAGCAATCGCATGTCGCGCGCAATCGGTGCCGCAGAATCGTCGATATTCTGGTTCTGGCAAACCACGCAGCGCAGGATTTTGCTAAGCGCTACCGCGCGGGCTTCCTGCCCGGCGTCGGGAAGCATTTCGTCAGGCAGAACGGCAAATGACGGCGACGCGCAAAACAACGGCAACAGCAGCAAGAGCAGGGCCAGGAGCCTACGCAAAACGATACGGCGCCTCATGGTTCAGACTCGAGTTTTGCAACCATCGGCGCCAGCGTGTCCCGCCAGACGTCATCGGTAATTGCACCAATCTGCTTGTAGCGAATTTTACCATTGCGATCGACAACAAAGGTTTCAGGTGCGCCGGTGACACCGAGGTCGAGCGCGGTTCGGCCCGCTTCGTCGCTGCCAACCTGGGTAAAAGGGTCGCCATGCTCCGCCAGCCAACGCGCGCCGTCTGCCGGGGTGTCCTTCCAATCGACGCCGTAAATCGCAATGGTCTTGTTCTGTGCAAGTTTCATCAAAGTGGGATGTTCTTCGATACAAACGCCACACCAGGATCCGAAAACATTGACCAAAGAGACGTGTCCATTGAGGTCGGCATGAGAGAGGCCCGGTTTGCCGGGCACGACGGGCGCAAGCTCAAATTGCGGCATCGGCTTATCGATCAAGACCGAAGGAATGAGAGTGGGGTCATTTCTGAGTCCCATTGCCAGCGCGACCATGAAGCCCGCAAAGACCATCAGGGGAATGAATACGACATATCGCTTCATTCGTTCAGGGCTCCGTTATTCCGCAGGGACGCCACCTTGAGCCGCCGCGGCGGGCACATGCACAAGCGAGCGTAACCGGCGCGCAGACCAGGAAAGCGCGCCGCCCATCGCCATGAAGAATGCCCCAATCCATATCCAAATCACCAGAGGATGGTAGAACAGGTGAACCGGCCAAGAATCGCCGCTCTGTTCGCCCATATTGATGTAAAGGTTGGCAATCGGGCCCGAATGGATTGAAGCTTCGGTAGTCACCGATTGCCTGTCGGGATAAAAGCGAAGCTCGGGCACGAGAAGGATGGGCGAGAAATCTTCGCCTTTCGCTGCCGAGAAGAAGCCGCGCTGGAACTCATAGTTGTCGGCCTGACCGACTTGCGCTTTCAGCATCTCTATTTTGTATCCGGCAAATTGCGATACCTGACCCGGCTTCATTGCAAGGACCAGTTCTTCCTTCCAAAGCGTCGAGCCAACGACACCGATGACCAGAAGGCCGACACCCAAATGCGCCGCGATCACGCCATAGGCCGATTTTGGCAGGACAAACGCAAGTCGGACGGATTCAGAGAGTGCCACGCGGCCCAACCGTATGCGGCGGAACAAAATCTGCAGCGAGCCGACGATGATCCATGCGGCAAGTCCAAGGCCCAACGCAGCCAAATATTGCTTGCCCAAAGTGAGCACAAGCACGGCGGCCACCGTAATTGCCGCAGCAATTGCCGCGGGTCTGACCTCTCGCAGCGCGGGCGCTATTCGATCCTGGCGCCATTTCAGGAATGGCCCCACGACCATGGCGACAAGGACCGGAACGGCGATCGGCACGAATGTCAGCGCATAGAAGGGCGGGCCCACCGAAATCTTGTCGTGCCCGATCAGATCGATGACGAGCGGATAGAATGTTCCGACAAAAACGGTTGCCATCGCCGAGACGATCAACACGTTATTCAACAACAAGCTGGTTTCGCGGCTGACCAGGCCGAACGGCTCGCCGATCGGCAACTTGGTCGAACGGAATGCATAGAGGGTCAGGCTTCCACCGGTTGCCGCGATAATGAGGCCCAGTATGAAAACGCCTCGCGCGGGATCGAGGGCAAATGCGTGAACGCTGCTCAGCACACCCGATCGCACGACAAAAGTTCCGACAAGGCTCATCGTGAATGTCATGATTCCCAGCAGCAGCGTCCAGCGGATGAATGCCTGGCGCCGCTCTACGACAAGCGCGCAATGCAGCAGCGCCGTTCCGAGCAGCCACGGCATCAGCGAGGCATTTTCGACCGGATCCCAACCCCACCATCCGCCCCAGCCGAGTTCGTAATAGGCCCAGATCGAGCCACCGCAAATTCCAATGGTCAGCAAAGTCCAAGCGGCGAGAATCCAGGGCCTGGCATAACGCGCCCAGGCCGCACCGGCGCCGCCCTCAATAAGCGCAGCCGCCGCAAACGAAAATGCCGTCGAGAAGCCGACATAGCCGAGATAGAGAAACGGCGGATGAAAGGCGAGGCCCGGATCTTCCAGCAGCGGATTGAGTCCGTTCCCTTCCAGCGGCGCGGGAAAGAGGCGCGCAAAGGGATCGGAGGTGAAAAGTATGAAGGCGAGAATGCCAAGCCCGATTATCCCCTGCACGCTCAATACACGCGCGCGCAGGCGGTTGGGGATCGCCTTGCCGAATGTCGCAATGGTTGCGCCGAACATCGCAAGAATGAACGACCATAAAAGCATGGAACCTTCATGGTTGCCCCATGTGCCGGTCACCCGGTACAGCAGGGGCATGCGCGCGCTGGAGTTCGCGGCCACAACTTCCACGGAAAAGTCCGACGTCACAAAGCAGTAGACGAGACTGGCAAACGCGATTGCGACGAAAATAAACTGGGCCTGGGTAGCGGCATCTCCGAACGACATCAATCGGCGGTCGTTTCGATGCGCGCCGATCAGCGGCAAGCTCGACTGGAAAACGGAAATCATGAATGCGAGGATGAGTGCAAAGCGGCCAACCTCGGCGATCATGTTCGCGCTCCGCAAATCGAAAAATGTGCCCGCCATTCAGACGCAGCTTGACCGCAGCTAGACAATACCATACCGGGATAAGTCAAGCTTCGGCGCGACGCGTGCATTTGCTTTAAATGAAATGCATTCGCAAACGGAACTTGTAAGGTCTCATTAACGCCTCCGCCGAATATAAACGTTTAACTGGTGCTGGGTAATTATATCGAGTGGGCAGCACAGGCGTACCCAGATGAATGCACCGTTCAGCACGGTCGAGCGCGTTGCCGCGCAAGACGTCCGCCCGCAAAGAGCCTTCAACGGTCGCAAGGTCCGCGGGGTCATCAACACGCTGCTGTTTGTGTCTGGCCTTGTGGCCATACTTACCTGGGCGTGGCTCAATCGCGATACGGGAATTCTCACGCCCAAGCATGGGCTTGGCTATTGGTTTGGCATCGCCGGTGCCTCCATGATGGCGATGGTCCTGCTTTATCCGCTGCGCAAGCGAATCAAATTCATGCGCAGCTGGGGCCATCTTCCGCGGTGGTTTCGCTGGCATATGGTCATGGGCCTGCTTGGCCCGACCCTGATCATCGTTCATTCGAATTTCGAGGCCCGCTCGGCCAATGCCCTGGTCGCCCTTGTTGCCATGCTGATTGTCGCCGGAAGTGGACTAGTCGGGCGATATCTTTATGTGCAGATCCACCGCGGATTGTATGGCGCGAAGGTTGAGGCCAAGGAGTTATTGTCGGAAGCCTTCTCTATTCGCGAGCTCATCGGCGCCGAACTTGAAAGATCCGCTGGCTGGGAGAAACATCTGAAGGACTTCGAGGCCGAGGCCCTGGTCCATCCTGCCACCTTATGGGGTGCAATCGGGCACAACCTACTCCTGGGCCGGCGGGAGCGCAGCGCGCGCAAGTTTCTGTTGCGCGAATTTGCCGCTCGACTGAGCCATCAAGCGGGCGTGGCGTCATGGTCTCGAAAGACGAAGCGGCAGAAAGCCAAAACGGGCCGCGCAAGAATTGAAAATTATTTTTCCGCCGTTCGCAGGGCGGGCAACCTCGTCGTATATGAGCGGTTGTTCTCGCTGTGGCATGTATTGCATTTGCCGTTGATCGTGCTTCTGGTGCTGACGGCACTGATTCATATCCTTGCCGTGAATATGTATTAGCCGTTTGGATGATGGTGCTTATTGGTGCGCAGATTGCGGGCGATAATCTGGCTTGTGTTCGCATTTGCCGCTATCAGCCCGGCAAGTGCGCAATCGGTAATTGAAAAGCTCATTTCGCCCGGTGCGCTATCGGCCAGTCACGCAAATCTCGAAGCGGGTTGCCAGGCTTGTCATACCAATTTCAAAAAAACCGAGCAGCCCGAACTGTGCAAGGACTGCCACAAGGACGTCGCCGCGGACGTCGCGCAAAAGCGCGGCTTTCATGGAAAATTTCCCGCAGCGTCAGCCGATTGCAGCACCTGCCACACCGAACATGCAGGTCTCAACAAGGATATTGTCGGCCTCAACAGAACCACGTTCAATCACAATTTCACGGATTATCCGCTGTCGGGAAATCATGTGGGGCTTGCCTGCGCGAGCTGTCACGTCGCCACTGCAAAATTCCGCGACGCGCCCGTCGCATGCATTGGCTGCCACAAGAAGGACGATACCCATCGCGGCAGCCTGGGCACCAATTGCGCTTCCTGTCACACCGAAAGCGGCTGGACAAAAGTAAAATTCGATCACAACACGACCAAATTTCCGCTTACGGGCGCCCATGCGAACGTCAATTGCCAGTCCTGCCATGCCGAAAATAAGTTTTCCAACACGCCCGCCGATTGCGCCTCGTGCCATCGCAAAGACGATGCGCACAAGGGTGCGCTGGGCGCCCAATGCGCCAATTGTCATACAACGGCCGATTGGACAACCACGCGCTTCGATCACAGCCGCACGGACTTTCCGCTCACCGGCCGTCATGCGGCAATATCCTGCAAGGCCTGCCACGCTTCCCCCGCCGGCGCCGTCAAACTCGCCACGACCTGCATCGGCTGTCATCGAAAGGACGACGTTCACAAAGGTACAAATGGCCCTGAATGCGCCAGCTGTCACACAACGTCATCGTGGAAGGCTGTGACCTTCAACCACGCGAGAACAAATTTTCCGCTTAACGGCAAGCATGCGCAGGTTGCGTGCGTCACCTGTCATACTTCTCCACCGGCCGAGAAGAAACTGGCCACCGACTGCGCGTCCTGCCATGCAAAAGACGACAAACATGAAGGCCAGCTAAGTACCCGCTGCGAGCAATGTCACTCCGAGGACGGATGGAAAGTCGCCGTCCGTTTCGATCACGAATTTGCGCCGTTTCCGCTGATCGGCAAGCACGCCGCCGTTGCGTGCGCAAGTTGTCATGCCACCGCACGCTTCAAAGATGCCGGGGTGGAATGCGTCGCGTGCCATGCCAAAGAGGACAAGCATAACGGTGCACTGGGCAGCGACTGTGCAGCCTGTCACAATCCGAGCGACTGGAAGAACTGGATATTCGATCACGATACGCAAACGACCTTTGCGCTGACCGGCGCACATATCAAGACCACCTGCAGTGCATGCCACAGCGGGGGAAGCGCAAAACTTTCTTCAAATTGTGTCGATTGTCATTTGGCAGACGATACCCATCAAGGTGCCTTTGGCCCTGCCTGCGGCAGGTGTCATTCGACGGAATCCTTCCGGGCGTTGCGCAATCGTTTCTGAAGTTGCTTAACGCCCGTAAAGAGAATTCCGCTGGACAGGATGCATTCAGTCACGCAATCTGATTGTCATATTTTGTGACTTAATTGCGATTCGAACGAGAAATTGGATGCTGGATATGCGTGACGGCATTGGTCGCCGCGTGCAAATTGGGAGTCATCTCAACGTCTTTGTAGAATGCATTCTGAAAGCCAGTCTTATTTGCATTGTCGGTCTGGTTTGCCTGCTTTCGAATGCTAATGCCCAGGCCCCGGTATCGCCCAACTTCGATCATGACGTAACCGCATTTCCACTGACAGGCGCGCACTTGAATGTCACTTGCGAGTCCTGCCACGTCCAGGGCCAATTCGCCGGAACGCCACGCGAATGCGGCGCATGTCACAACGGTTCGCGCGCGCCTGGCATTTCGTTCACGCATTTGCCGACAACGCAGCAATGCGCCGATTGTCACATTACGTCGGACTTCGCGACTATTCGACGTTTTGATCATTCGCAGGCGCTGGGGTCGTGCCAGAACTGCCACGACGGCACGAAGACGCAAGGAAAGCCGCCGGGTCATATTGCAACGAGCGCGCCCTGCGAAGATTGCCACACGACCGGAACCTGGTCAGGTGCGCGGTTCGATCATGCAGGCATTACGGCGCCGTGCGCGAGCTGCCATAACGGCACCACGGCAACCGGTAAACCGGCAAATCATGTCGTAACCAGCGCGCCCTGCGAGGATTGCCACACCACGACGACAACGTGGTTGGGCGCGCGGTTTGATCACGCAGGCATCACGGCGCCATGCGCGAGTTGCCATAACGGCACCACGGCAACGGGCAAGCCGGCAAATCATTTGCAGACCTCCAACGTCTGCGAGGATTGCCATATTACGGCGAATTGGACGACAACGCATTTCGATCATGCTGCCGTAACGGGCACCTGCGCGAGCTGCCATAACGGCACCACGGCCACGGGCAAGCCGGCAAATCATGTCGTAACCAGCGCGCCATGCGAAGATTGCCACACCACGACCACAACGTGGCTGGGAGCAGTGTTTGATCACTCAGGCATCACAGCGCCGTGCGCGAGCTGCCACAACGGCACCACGGCAACAGGCAAGCCGGCAAATCAT
Organism: uncultured Alphaproteobacteria bacterium; assembly: GCA_963837555.1. GTDB lineage: Bacteria > Pseudomonadota > Alphaproteobacteria > Micropepsales > Micropepsaceae > Rhizomicrobium. The sequence goes on from CAWINU010000006.1 coordinate 300,469, forward strand.
TTGCAGACCTCCAATGTCTGCGAGGATTGCCACATCACGGCGAATTGGACGACCACGCATTTCGATCATGCCGCCGTAACGGGCACCTGCGCGAGTTGTCACAACGGTACAACGGCCACCGGAAAGTCCGCCAACCACATTGCAACAACTAATGTTTGCGACGATTGCCATATCACGACGAATTGGACGACAGTGCATTTCGACCATATGGACGTCAGCGGCTCCTGTTCGGGCTGCCACAACGGCACGACGGCGACCGGTAAACCGACCAATCACATTGTGACATCCGCCGAATGTAGCGATTGTCATTCGACTTTGGCCTGGACGCCGGCCTCATTCGACCATGCGATGGCCACCGGCCCATGCGCCAGCTGCCACAATGGCACGATCGCGACAGGCAAGTCCGGGACGCATTTCGTCACGAGCCGAAATTGCGACGATTGCCATATCACGACCGTGTGGACCACGATTCACTATAGCCATGTGTCGGCTGATTATCCCGGGCCGCACAAATCTTCCGTCACCTGCGCAAGCTGCCACGTGACAAACTCCGAAATCGCCTCATGGCCATATGCCGCTTACAAGCCTGACTGCGCCGGGTGCCATGCAAATCGCTATAGTTCGGATCCACACGTCAAGTACGGCAACGTGCGCTACACCGTAAGCGAACTGCGCGATTGCGCGGGTGCCTGCCACAGATACACCGACAGCACGCTGACGACGATTGCGACGCAACGAAATAGCCATCACCACAGCACCGACAGCAGTTTTGGAAATTGATGACGAGAGTTCGATCAATCCGTGGCGTTGCGTGCATGGCCGCAATGTTGTCGTCGGTTATCCCAGCACAGGGCCAACCGGCGCTGGATCGCGTTTTGTCCGGCGCAAGCGTGAACGAAATCGACGGACACTGCGCGATTGTAAAGATCGCGTTTCACTTCCCGGTTCAATATGTGAGTTATTTTCCCCTGGATTCGGGCACGCAGCTCAGCATCCGGTTGAAGCCGCTTGTTACTGCTGCCCCGGCCTCCGTGACAGGCGGGGAATCCCTGGCGGCGCCCAGAAGCGCCACCGCAAACATTTCCAACATCGAATTTGAAAGCAATCGCCCGGAGGGTCCCACGCTCTCCGTTACGTTCAAATCGCCGGTGTATTTTCACGTCGGTCAGGGGGGCGACTTCCAGAGTTTGCTGGTCTCCATTTCGGATAGGGCGGAAAACGAGACCTGCACGCCAATGGCTGACAGGAATTTTGCTTCATCAGCCGGTATTGGGCCGGCCCCGCCGCTGCGGCCTGCAACAACAATAACGGACCAAAGCGCGATTGCGGACGCGAAACCCGGCGCCGCCGAGCAGACCATCCTTGATCAGGCGAAGGCGTCGTTGACCGCAAATGATTATGCGCGCGCCATACAATTGCTGACAAAGTTTCTGGAGGGGCCCGACAACGCAGCCATGCCGGAAGCGCGCGAGCTGTTGGGCGTAGCCCGCGAACGAAACGGACAGCAGGCGCATGCCAAGGCCGAGTATGAGCAATATCTAAGGGACTATCCAAATTCTCCCGGCGCCGGAAGGGTGCGCCAGCGTTTGGCAACCCTGTTGTCTCGCGCTTTGCACCCTGAAGAAAGTACCGGTCAGCCGGGTGAAGAACCTTCATTGCTGAGCTGGGAAACCAATGCGAGCCTCTCGGAATATTTTTATCACGACGAAATGTCGACGACTGTTCATGATGATGTCTCCCAGATTACGGTCGACAACGGCCTTACCACGCTGCAGAGCCAGCTTATTTCGGCCGCGGACCTGACGGTCGGCGTTTCGGGGGAATCCTTTCAGGCACGGTTGCGCGCCTCCGGGTCCTACACCAAGGATTTTTTGGCCGGCGGCAAAGACAGATTGCGCGTCAGCGAACTTTATCTCGAAGGCTCCAACTCGTCGCGCACGGTGTTTGCAAGGGTCGGCCGGCAATATCGCAGTTCCGGCGGCGTATTGGGCCGTATCGATGGCGCATTGTTCACTGTCAAGGTGAGCGATCTTTTCAAAGTCGATGTCGTAGGTGGTTTTCCGGTCGACAGTTCCTGGTCGAAGTTCAGCACACAACGCTACGCCTATGGCACAAGCGTGGATTATTTCCGCGATGCGTTCAGTGGCGATATCTATTTCCTGCGCCAGATGGATGGCAGCTTTATCGATCGTCAATCGGTCGGTGCCGAAGGCAGATATGTCAACACATCGCTATCGGCCTTTGGGACGCTCGATTACGACGTCTATTTCAATAAGGTCAATATCGCGCTGGTGACCGGAAATGTCCTGTTTGACGATAAGACGTCTCTGAATTTTTCCGTTGATTACCGCCGCGCACCCATGTTGCGCACGTCCGACGCCCTGATCGGGCAGTCGGTTACCGCATTAAGCGATCTTCTGTCGACCTATACGCGCGATGAAATTAATCAATTGGCGGTCGATCGCACTGCCATAAGCAAATCCTTTTTTGCCTCGCTGGGTCATCCGCTGAACGATCAGTTTACCGTGAGTTTCGATGCGACGCTGTGGAACATGGATGGCATGCCGGCCTCCGGTGGAGTGGCGGCCATACCTTCAACCGGCACGCAGTATTACTTCTCCAGCCATCTGAGCGGTTCAAGTCTTATCACCGACGGCGATCTGGTGATGCTGTCACTTGGCTATTCGAAAATGACCAATGCCAATCGATATACGTTGGACCTGAACACGCGCTATCCCGTTACCAAAGAATTCCGAATCGGCCCGCGGGTATTTTTCAGCTATCGCGATATCTCGTCGTCAGGATCTCTCGGCCTGTCGGGTTCGGACTTCACAACCCGCCCGACAGTGCGGATGAATTATCGCTTGCGGCCGAATGTCGAATTCGAACTCGATGGCGGTGCGGAATGGCGGCGCAGCGTGCTGGGCACCACAACCACGCAAACCTGGAATTACCTCATCGATTTCGGCGTGAGGCTGGATTACTGATTTTGGAACCCGCTAGTGGTTGGTTGCCGTCGGGGCGCCAGTTTTTATCAAACGGCCACGCTTTGGGCGCCGGTTTGTAAAGCGGCGGCTGAGATAGATGCTGTCCTTGGCGCCGAAACGGCGAAGAAGATGGACTGCCTTGGTGATACCGATGCGCGGGCCGATGCTGACGGCGAGCGGGGCAGGCGGCAGATAGAGGGCGAAGGGTTTTGTCAAAAGGCTGGCGCCGTTATGTGCGCCGGTTATGGCCAGCGCCTGGCACAGCCGCCCGGGGCCGGCGCATAATTTTCTGATGTCGGCGACTCCGCGCCGTTTGCGCATGCGGGCTAGCCCTTCGGTCGGTTCCAGCGCGCGAATAAGTACGGCGCTGGCGTCACCGCAGACGAAATTCAGGCACCAGTGTATGCCGTAGGAACGATAGACATAGGCCCGTCCGGGCGGGCCGAACATGCATTCATTTCGCGGCGTGCGGCGACGCTTATAGGCGTGCGAGGCTTCATCGTCGGAATCGTAACTTTCGGTTTCGACGATCACGCCGCCAACGCCATCGACCAGCAGCAGGCAGCCGATGAGATCGCGGGCGACGCGATCGACGTTGCGGGCGAAGAATTTGCGGGTGCGAATGCGTTTGGGCGCGGGCATCACCATCACAGAAGCGCAACGGCGCGCACCGTTCAATGGAAATTGCGGCCTTTGGGCATGACGGTTTCCGGGGCCGTCACGGTTGCAGTTGGCACGGGCGCGGTTTCGGCGTTGAGGCGGCGCAACAGAAAGCTGATATCTTCCAGTTCCTCGGCGATGAGATGGATAACGCCGGATTCGCTTTGCACCTTGCCCGTTATGGCGACAAAGCGCGCGCCCATGACTTCGGGGCGGAATTCCTCGAATACCTGCGGCCAGACAATGACATTGGCGATGGCGGTTTCGTCTTCCAGGGTCATGAATACGCTTTGCGCGCTGCCGGGGCGCTGGCGCACCAGCACCAGTCCGGCGATGCGCACCCGCCGTCCGGTCGGCAGTTTGGCAAATTCGGCATTGGGCGTGATGCGATGATGGTCGAGCACCGCGCGCAGCAGCGCGGCAGGATGGGACTTCAGCGACAGGCGCAGGGTGCGGTAATCCTCCACCACATGCTGGCCCAGAGCTCATGGCGGGCAGCGCGATTTCGGCTTCGCATGGCGGTTGCGGCCGGCGAGAAAAAAGCGGCAGGTCGTCCTTGTCGCCGACGCGGCGCAGGGCGCGCACGGTCCAGAGGGCTGCGCGCCGGTCCAGATTCAGGGAGCGAAATGCGTCGGCCTGGGCGAGGCGCTTCAACGCGGGCAGGGCAAGGCCGCTGCGCAGCCAGAAATCGCGGATGGACGTGAAGGGCGTTGTACGCGCGGCCATGATGGCCTCGGCGTCCTTGTCCTTGAAGCCGTCGATCTGGCGAAAGCCCAGGCGCAGGGCGTGACGGCCGCGGACATGATCGCGCATGGACAGATGACGTTCATGCAAATTGCCGTTTACCGGCGCGGCGGCTTCCAGCGTCGAATCCCAGTCGGAGTGATTAATGTCGGGCGCATGCACGGTCACGCCATGCTCTTTGGCGTCGCGCACCAGTTGATCCGCCGCGTAAAAGCCCATGGGCTGACTGTTCAGCAGCGCGCAGGTAAAGACATCGGGATAACGGCATTTGATCCAGCCCGAGGCATAGACCAGCAGCGCGAAGCTGGCGGCGTGGCTTTCGGGAAACCCATATTCGCCAAAGCCTTCGATCTGGCGGAAACAGCCGGCGGCAAAATCCGGCGGATAGCCACGGCGTACCATGTTCTCGACGAATTTGGTGCGAAAGGTCTCAATGGTGCCGACGCGTTTGAAGGTCGCCATGGCACGGCGCAGACGGTCGGCTTCGGCGGGCGGAAAGCCGGCGGCGACAATGGCAATCCGCATCGCCTGTTCCTGAAACAGCGGTACGCCCAGCGTTTTGCTCAGGATGGTTTGCAGTTCGTCGGCCGGTCCATGGTCGGGAGACGGCGACGGAAAGAATACTTTGTCCCTGCCTTCGCGGCGGCGCAGATAGGGGTGCACCATGTCGCCCTGGATGGGGCCGGGCCGCACAATCGCGACTTCAATGACAAGATCGTAAAATGTTTTCGGCTTCAGGCGCGGCAGCATCGACATCTGCGCCCGGCTTTCGACCTGAAAGACGCCGACGGAATCGGCGCGCGACAGCATCTGATAGATTTCCGGCTCTTCGGGCGGCAGGTGCGACGTTCTTGTGTAGTCCGTGCCGTAATGGGTTTGCATCAGTTTGAAAGACCGGCGCAGGGCCGACAGCATGCCAAGGCCAAGCACGTCGACCTTGAGAATATGCAGGGCTTCGATGTCGTCCTTGTTCCATTCTATGACCGTGCGGTCATCCATGGCGGCATTTTCAATCGGCACAATATCGTCCAGCCGGGTTTCGGTAATGACAAAACCGCCGACATGCTGGGAGAGATGGCGCGGGAAATCGATCAGTTCGCGCGCCAGCATCAGGGTTTTGGCCAGGCGCGGGTCGGCGGTATCGAAACCATTTTTCTGGGCCGCGTCATCCGACACGCCGGATGCGGACCAGCCCCAGAGCGTCCTGGCCAGCCGCCCGGCAACATCCTCGGACAGGCCGAAGACTTTGCTGACGTCGCGGATGGCGCTGCGGCCGCGATAGCAGATGGTCACGGCGGTAAGCGCGGCGCGCGCACGGCCGTAACGCGCGTAAATATACTGAATGACTTCCTCGCGCCGCTCATGTTCGAAATCGACATCGATGTCGGGCGGCTCATTGCGTTCGGCGGAGATGAACCGCTCAAACAGCAGATCCGAGCGCATGGGATCGACTTCGGTAACGCCCAGACAGTAGCAGATGGCGGAATTGGCGGCCGAACCGCGCCCCTGACATAGAATACCCTTTGAACGGGCAAAGCGCACAATGTCGTGCACGGTCAGGAAATAGGGCGCGTAATTCAGTTCGGCCACCAGCTTCATTTCATACTCGATGGCCTGACGGATTTTGGGCGGGATACCGTCCGGATAGCGCGTCCTGGCGCCGTCTTCGGTGAAGGCGATCAGCGCATCCAGCGGGCTGGCGAACGCATTGCGCGTCTCCAACGGATAGGAGGGGCGCAATTCGTCGAGCGAAAAACGGCAGGCATCGAGAAAGACAAGGGTCTGGGCAACCGCATCGGGATGTTTGCGGAACAGGCGGGCCATTTCGGCGGGCGGTTTCAGATGCCGTTCGGCATTGGCAGCGAGCAGCCGTCCGGCCTGGTCGAGCGTTGTATGTTCGCGGATACAGGTGACGACATCCTGCAAGGCGCGGCGGCCGGGATGATGATAATGCACGTCGTTGGTGGCGATCAGGGGCACGCCGGTTTGCCGGGCGATGCGGGCAAGACGTTCGAGGCGGCGCGCATCATCGCCCGCATACAGCATGGCGGCACCAAGCCAGAGGCGCGCGGTCGCGCGCGCGCAAGCGCCACAGCACCGGGCTTATGTCACGCGCAAGATCGGCGGGCGGACACACAATGAGATTGAGGCCTTCAATGCGTTCGAGCAGATCGGCGATGCCAAGATAACATGCGCCCTTGGGCGCGCGCGCTTTGCCGACGGAGAGCAGGCGCGTCAGGCGCGACCAGGCGGCGGCATCCTTGGGATAGGCGAGGATGTCGGGCGTGTCGTCACTGAAAACCAGACGGGCGCCGACAGCCAGACGAAAGTTATTTTCTTTTGCAATGGAATGGGCGCGCACCACGCCCGCCACCGAATTGCGGTCAGCCAGACCCAAGCCGGCCAGACCGATTTCGGCAGCCGTCAGTGTCAGTTCCTCGGGATGCGAGGCGCCGCGCAAAAAAGAAAAATTGCTGGTCACCGCCAGTTCGGCATAGCCGCTCATGCGAACAGGCCATGCAGAAACCAGCGCGGGGTCTGGCCGTAAAAGCCTTCGCGATATAGCCAGAAGCGCGCACCGCTTTTGCCGGCGACGCGGAAATAATCGCGCGTCAGGGCGCGGCCCTTGTCGTCGCGCCACCATTCCATGGCGATGCGCTCGGGACCTTCGCTGGCCGTAACCTCGTGCAGAACGCGCCGCCAGCGGAAACGGATGGGCGGACCGTCAGGCACTTCGGCCACCGCTTCAATGGGTTCGGCGCGCGACAATAAACGCAAGGGCCGGGCGGCCAGCAGCGTGTCCTGACGCGGCAAAGTCCTGGGCACGCAAACATCGCCCGCGTCCCGCGCCGGAACGGCGACGCAGGCATGTTCAGGGATATGCGTGTCCTGCTCGATAAAACGCAGCACGCGGGCCTCGCCCAGACGTGTGCTCAGCCTGTCGGTGAGATGGGTCAGCGACGGGCCGCCATTTCTGTCGTCCAGCCTGTGCTGCGTGCTTTGCGTGCTTTCGGTTTCGCGGGCGCATAGCCGCACCAGATCATAACCGAAGCCCGACTCGTATTCGTCTTCGCTGACGGCGAAGCGGTCGGCAAACAGGCGGCGCATGAAATCAGGATCGCGCAACGGCTTGCTGGTGCCGACGGACAGGCGCTGCACCGTGCCGTCGACGCGGAACAACAAGGCTTCGAGTGCGCGCGCGCCGACGCCGCGTTCTTCCATCAATGCAGACAGGCGCCCGGCGAGATCGGCTATGACGGTCAGGGCATCTTCGCTGCGCACCAATGGTTCGGCGAAAGCCTGTTCGACAGTAAAGGCGGGCAGGGGCCGGCGCGGGGTGATGGCTTCGCGTTGCAGGCCCAGCGCCTGATCGAGGCGATACAGCAAAAGCGCCCCAAAACGCGCCGTCAAAGGTGCGCGCGGGCGATTGATAATATCGGCGATACGCAACAAGCCGCTTTGCGCCAGGCCCTGCACGGTTTCGGCCTCAAGCCGCAAAGACGCCAGGGGCAAGTCCAGCAGGGCCTGACGGGTGTCGCCCGGGGCAATGATTTTTTCCCTGCCATAGTGCGCCATGGCGAAAGCCGCACCGGGCGTATCGGCAATACAGGCGCGGGCCTGAAAACCGAAATTGTGCAGACGTTGCACCAGATCGCGCAGAAGGTTTTCTTCGCCGCCGAACAGATGGGCGCAGCCGGTCATATCGAGAAAAAGACCGTCTGGATAAGAAAGGCCGACCAGCGGCGTATAGCGCTCGCACCAGCCAGCCATAGCTTGCAGCACATCCTGATCGGCTTTGACGTCTTGCTGCGCCACCACAAGGCCGGGATGCATGGCGCGGGCATCCGCCAAAGCCATGCCCTTAGTCAGGCCCAGTTTCTCCGCCGCCTGGTTGAGCGCGGTCAGACACAAGGCATTCTTGACCGGTCCGGCAACGACAAGCGGGTCGTGCGATTTAAGCCGCGTCAGCCGGTCGGTCGCAAGCCGGTGCAGCCAGAGCGACAGAAAGCGCCGGTGAGACAAAACTGTTTGCATGCCGATCCCATTCCACAATCCAATCGCCGATGGTCCCGCGCCGGTTTTTTGTCAGCGTCAGGGCAAAGCCCGTGCGGCCCACGCCGCCAAATCCGTCATGACCAGTCTGATGCGATGCGACACGCCAGCGCGTGGCGCAGGCGCTGGGATTGTTGTGGGCGCGTTGGCGTAGCAAAAGCGCCAGCGCGCCGCAGGCTTGCGCCGCCAATGCGAGACGGCGCGTGGCGGTGAGGTCTGCATCGCAGCCCTGTTCGCCCAGTTCGGCAACAGCGGTGGAGATGCCCGAACAGCGCAGGCCTTCTTCCATGGCCCACAAAGCGTCTCTGGCGTGCGCGGCGCGCACAATCAAAAGACGCGTGGGCGCGATGCCGAAAGTCTCACACCCCAGGCCGTAAGCCGCGCCGCCCTCCAGAGCGGCAAAATCCTGCTGGACCCAGAGAATATCGCCGGGCCGACCGTGCCGGGCCGCTAGCCCCAAGGCAAAGCCGATGCTTGCACCCAGATGGAACAGGCCAGACGGCATGATTTCATGCAGGCAGCCTTTCTCCAGCCCGCCCTGCAGGGCGCGATCGGGGGCGGCGGCTCCCAGAGCAAGCCGGTCCGGCGGAAAAGCGGGGGGCATTGCAGGCATAATGTTCCCTATTTGTTCTTATTGATTCCGGGTCTGGGGCGCGGAGTCAAGCAAGCTCTTAAGGTCTTTTGGCAGCAGCGTTTTTAGAACCGGCGCTGCAACCGGTCCGCGCCCCGGGCAGGGGGGCGGTGCTGAAGCATGTGGCGATACTCCTGAGCATGGGTGGCGCGCAGCCCGGCCAGCCCGAACTGGTTCATGGCGTCTTCCCAGGCTAAAAATTCCTCGGCCGTGAGGGCGTACCGATCGCAGGCCTGCCGGAAGCTCAACAATCCGCCATGGACGGCAGCCACCACCTGGGCTTTGCGGCGTGGAACCCAGCGGCGGATGGACGGCAAAGGCAAATCCGCCAGAGTCAACTTCTCACCTTCAGGTCCAATGACGTAAAGATTGCGTGCGTCGGTTCCCATTGTGCGATTCCTGATTGCTACAATTGGAAAACCTCCAAAAGCGTATGGGGTTCACTTTCAAACGCAAAGCTTGCGAACACACCTAACCAAGACTTAACACCGCCGCTTTCGCGACTGCGATGCGTGCAACGCGCTGAAGACATTAAAAATATTTCCGGCCTTGCGCCGGAACAGAATCTGCAGCGCTCCGTTGGACATACATGCGCGCTGTTCAGATCGAAGGGTCGCGATAACAGCACAAGACGGGCATGCGGCCCGAAGCGGCGCTGACAAATAAAAAATCGCTACGGTTCCACCAAGGGGAACTTGGAAGCGGGGGACAACCCGGCAACAGAACGAGGAAACAATGCATCCGCATCCAGACATACAGTTTTCGAAACACCGCGCATTTTCTGAAATGCCGCTAGAACTCAGAAAGCACGTCCTGAAATTGCGCTGGATTGGCGCGGACGAGGAGGCCGAACGTCTGAGAGCCCGGCTGCAGGAAAAATGGCCGACGTTGCCCGTCATTTCCGCACCCGAGACCGATTAATCGACCCGGCTGCCCCGAAACGATATCGTCCGGTTGAATGCGCGGTACGGTCGCCTTAGACAGCAAGGCGGCGACAAGAATGCGGCAGGGGCACGTTTGACGTTAACAAGGAACGACAAGGCGGGCCTGCCGGCGGGACAGTATGCCTGTCTGGCAGCGCTGTTGCTGGCGCTGGATCTGGTTTTGGAACTGTTCCAATTCGTCGATTGGGACCATGGCCTTGCCAAGGTTGCATTGCTGGCTGCGCTGGGCCTGGGCTTTGCCGTCCTGAAATTCTTTCCGCTGCGGTTTCGCGATGGAACCGAAACAGGCACGCGTCTCACCCGAATAATGCCGACGCTGGTCCTCGTGCTGGGCGTGATCGCCGCCGGGATTGCAATCGGTGTGCTGTACAGAACCGCGGCTACAGGCCAGATCAATCTGGATCAGGGACAGAATCTGTATCGTGCCGATCTGGGATTGCTCAGAGGCGAGAACCCCTATGGGCGCGGCGCCCTGCTCGACATAGAAGCCTATCGCGTGCGCATGCCCGAGCGGATCGCCGCCGGCATCGCCCCGGCCCTTGCGCCCGCGCAAATTGAGCCCACGCTGGAAACCTACTGGCGCACATTCGATCCCGAATTGAGAAGCCAGTTGCTGCCGTTGCCGCTCAAAGGCAACGATGCCGCCGAAGAAGAATATTCCATATTGGGCTACAAATACGGCCCGGTCATTGTGCTGCTTACCCTGCCATTCGCAGCCATGCTTGGCCCTATCGCCGCGCCGCTCGGCACCATGCTGGCGCTGGGCGTCACATTTCTTACCGTGTGGAACTTGCTGCGCGGCAACGGCGCCAGCCGCGCCGTCGCGACGCTGGCGGTGGCAAGTCTGCTGCTGAACATTCAGCTGATTACCAATTTTGTCATCTTCACGGCCTCCGACATATGGCCTTTGATGTTCGGGTTTCTGGGGCTGCTCAGCACCCGGCAGGGACATCGCATCTGGCCCGCCGTGCTGGTCGGTCTGGCAATGGGGTGCAAGATTTTTCCCGGCATCCTGTTTTTGCCCATTCTGATTATCCGGCCGTCCTGGCGCGCGCTGGCCGCGTTGTGTGCCACCGGTGCAGTCATCGCCGGACCCTGGCTCCTTCTGGATGCCCATGGCTTTCTGCTGAACATGCTGTGGTGGGGCGCCAGGATGCAGCCGGATTCTACCTCCTGGGTTTATTTTGCGCCTGGCCCCATCATCGCGCCGATAAAGATTTTGCTGGCATGTGGCGCGCTCATGCTGGCGGCGCAGGCCGCGCGCGATTTTCGTCGCGGCGAATACCCCTATTGGACGATGGCGCTGCTGGCGATCTGCGTCATCCCACTCGGCAGCGCCTTCCACAATAATTATCTCAGCTGGTTTTCCCTCTGGGCCGTGCTGGCCGCCACGCAATGGGCTGGTCTCAGCGGCAAGAGCGATTATCTTTTCGCCAAAGCATAAGCATATATCTTGTTTCCCGAACCGACGAAGATCCACTGTCTGCCGTCCATCATGACGGTAATGGGACCGTTGCCGACATCGGTAACCTGATGGTCGCGCCACAATGGGCGGCCGTCGCTGTCGCGATAGGCCACGAAATTGCCGAAACTGTCGCCGGTGAAAACCAGGCCGCCAGCCGTCGACAGCAAACCACCGGAGCCGCCCGCGCGCTGCCACACCAGATTGCCGGTCTTAACGTCCAGCGCCTTGATAAAATTTTTGGCGCGGCCTGCCCGCTGGGTGACGCCGGCATAGCCCATGGGTTTGGGGCTGGTATCGGTGATGTAATACACCGTGTTGCCTTCGGTGGCGTTGACGTAAAACAAGCCGGTTTTCGGACTGTAACTCGGCGGCGGCCAGTTGGTGGCGCTGCTGATGTTGAGACTTCCCCCAACCTGCGGATCGAATTCCGGGTTGGGTATGGGCGAGCCGTCCTTATCAATGCCCAGGGACCATTTCAGCGGAACGAAGGGTTTTGCCACCAGATATTTTCCGGTGATGCGGTCCAGCACCGTGAAATAGCCGTTGCGCGCCGCCTGCGCCAACAGCTTGCGCGGCTGGCCGTTCACAACCGTATCGATCAGAACCGGCGTTTCGATATTGTCCCAGTCATGGGTGTCATGCGGCGAAACCGAATGGCCCCAGACCAGCTTTCCGCTGCTGAGGTTGAGCGCGACGATGCTGGCGGTCCATTTGTTGGCGCCGGGTCTGCCCGCGCCATTATAAACCGGATTGGTATTGCCGGTGCCCCAATAGAGCAGGCCGGCGTTCTTGTCATAAGTGCCGGGCAACCAGGTACAGCCGCCGCCATGGGCCGCCGCTTCGGCGTTGGGCCAGGACTCGAAACCAGGTTCGCCCGGTTTGGGCGTGACATCCCAGCGCCATTGAATATTGCCGCTCGCGGGATCGAGTGACATCAGAAAGCATTGCAAGTCGATGGCATCGCCGCCGACGCCAATCACAAGGTGGTCGCCGATCACGATGGGCGCGGTATTGGAATAGTAATTCAGCCGCGCGTCGGCGATCTGCTTGCGCCAGATTTCCTTTCCGGTGGCGGAATCCAAGGCGATGACATAATCGTCCGGCGCCATGAAATAGAGCATGTTCTTATACATGCCGAGGCCGCGATTGCCGATCAGGTGACCGCCTTTGTCCATCCAGCCGTAGCGCCAGATTTCCTTGCCGGTGCGCGCATCAATGGCAAAGACGTTATCGGGCACGCTGAGATACATAATGCCGTTGACCACCAGCGGCGTCGCCTTGACGGTTCCGGCGTCGCCGCGGCTGGTATGCGCATCGGCGACGGTATAGCTCCAGATGTTGGCAAGCGACGCTACGGTGCCGGTGTTGATCTGATCGAGCGTGCTGAATCGGCGGCCGCTGAAATCGCCATTGTAAGTCGGCCAGGAATCGGTGGGCGGCGCGCCCAACTTCGCCATGTCCAGGGTGTTGGCAAGACCAGGCAGCGCCAAGCCGGCAATCAGCGCTCCGACGGCAATCGAAACCGTTATTATTTTTCCGGAAACGCTCATTTGAAAGTCTCCAGATAAGCCGTGACGTTATGCATGTCGTCGTTCGTGAGCACGGCAATGAGGGCGTCATGCGCCTGCATCTTGTCCGTGATCCGGATGCTGGTGTTTTGGTCGATAGGCAGGACGCGCTGCGTTCCACTTCGATCGACCAGCGTGACGTCGAAATCGCTCTTCTGTCGCAAGGTGCCGGTAACGGGCGGACTGTTGCCCTGCACGACTTCCACGGTTGCATCCGGCCCGCGCGGCGCCAGCCAGATGCGCTGAATATCCTCCGGCCTTTTGCCGGAGGCGAAATTCTTGAGATCTCCCGCCGGTGAATGGCATGGGGCGCAGTGGCGATCGAAATAGACTTTTCCGGCGGCAGCGCTGCCGACCAGAATATTCAGGTAGGAATATGTGCCGCGATTGGCGGCATCCTCGACCAGCTGATCCAGATATTGCGCGATATCGATGATTTGCTTGGCGCTCAGATCCGGAGAGCCCGGCATTGCGCCTTTACCGGTGCGAATGATCGCGGCGACATTGCTGCCTGCAACATCGGTGATAACGGCTTTGGCATAAAGAAGATTTGGCATGGTGTTGCTGCCGCGCGCATCGGCGCCATGGCAATTGCCGCAACGCGATTCAAATAAGGGCTGCCCGCGCAGTGCGGCGGTCAAATCCGGCTTCGGACCCAGACCCAGAAAAACGCGATTGCCGTCGCTGCCGCGTGGACCGCTGGCGCCGGCTCCGCCGCCTGCCCGCCCGCCGCCTAGATCCTGCGCAAGGGCAGACAGTGCAAAGCCGAAGATACCAAGAAACAGCAAGCCAGTTTTCAGGCTTTTGCCAATCGACATGCAGTTCCCCCCGCAGCTCCGCATTACACGCGCGCAAGATTTGCGGCGATTAGGCTCTGTACCTGGGTGCAAAGCAAGCGTCTTGCTGGCGCCATGGCGGCGTAATTGCGCTGGTAACGCCATGTGGGATCAGGTATCTCCGCATTTCTGCCATAGATTGCTGCAAGGATCGCAATCCGATGATGCATGGTTTTTCGCCGTTCCGGATTTTGGCCGTCGTGCTGGCGCTTTTTTGCGTCACGCCGGCCGTCGCGCGCGAACTTGTTGGCAAGGTAGTCGAACTGGACAGTCTGCCGCCGGCGCGGCCCGATCTGCCGGTACCGCATGAACCAAACCAGCTTTTTTATCTCCAGCGTTCCAAGAATGCGAATACCGTCATCTATGCCGCCAACATGGCCAAGCCGGGCCTGCTCGATACGAAAAAGCCGGTGGAGGTTTATTGGCGCGCCTATCAATACCCCGATGCACCGCATGAGGAACTGAGTTTCATCGAACGCACCATGGTGTACGGCGTCAGCCCCAAGCCTGTTCCCGGCGAGACCAACAAATACCATGCCCGCATCGGGTCCTATTTCGACCGCGATTTCATTGTCGACGTCGATGACAAGGGGATGCCGGAAGCGGTCATTGAAATGGACGGCCACAAAGCCAAGTTGGTCTCGGTCTATCTGCAGATGGATGAGAGCGGAATGCTGCCCAAGCTGGTCTATGGCGACATTTACGGGATCGATAAAGAGAGCGGTCGCGTGCTGCACGAACACCTGGAGCCGGCCAAAGATTAGGCGCGCCGGCGGTATTCTATGACGAGCAGCACCAGCCCGGTTGCCAGCAAAAGCACCGCAGGTGCGACCCAGGCCGCGATGACGGGATTCATATAATCGTCTTCGCCCATTAAAATGAATGTTTTCATCGTGAGATGACCGGCATAGCCGACAGGCAGCATTGCCAACTGGCGGCCCAATGGCGCATCGAAAGCAAACAGCAGCAGGCATAAGGAGGCGGCCAAAAGAGCCATCGCCCCTGGCATTAGCGCGTTGGCATAATTGACGTAATACCGGGTCACGAACAATGCGCGCGGATCTTTGGGGCTCGCGCCATGGGCAAGCGCGGCGAGCTGAGCCTGCGGCAGATATTCCGGATAGATCCCCCAGACAGAAATCCACAGCGGATCAATCGACAAATTGATTTCGCGTTGTTCGAACCGGATGGCGTTCTCTTTGGTGCTGCGGCTCAAAAGCGGCACCGATGCCACGCCGCTGCGGCTTTCGGGCGGAATGGTCCAGTAGCTGCCCTGCCTGAGTATCCAGCGGTCAGTCTGTGTGCCGGGAACGGCGCTGATGGCATTGACCACTTCGCTCAAGCGCCCGTTTTCGTCGAGGCGATAAAGCGTAAGGTCGCGCAATACCGGCGGCGGCCCGAAATCCAGTCGCGAAAGCAGAAGCGCATTGCCCGACGCAATCCAATGCTTCTCGGTCGTAGCGTGCCGGTCAAACTGTTCGCCGCGATTGCCCAGATGCTGGTCAATCTGAATCGCCATGGCCGCCGGACGGATATAGGCGTCGAAGGAAAACTGAATGGTGCCCAACATCAGCGCGAAAAGAATAACCGGCATAAGGCAGCGCAGCGGCGCGCGGCCCGTGTTCCAGACCAGAATCCGCTCGCGCGAGACGGTGTGGGATATTTCGGTCCAGAGCACAGCCAGAAAACTTGCCAGAGCGATAAAGCGCGGAAACAGGTCCAGGCTGCGCAGCACAAGCAGTTTGCCGATTTGCGCGGCCGCATCGGTGGCGGTCCGGCCCGCTATGGCATTGGTGACCTGCGGCACCAGATCGACGGCCAGCGCCACCGAAAGCAGGGCCAGACCGATCACAAGCGCATTGCGGACATAACCGGAGAAAACATAACCCGTGTAGCGGCCAAAAGGCGCCAGCAGGATTTTCCGTTCCGGGAAATCTTTCCGCGTCATGGCCGGCCCAGAGCGGGGCGCACAAGTGCCCGTTGCGCCTTCACAATCCAAAAAACCAGCAGACCAAGAAAGACGACGCTGCCGGCCGCCAATACTTCCAGCAGCAGATTGCCGCCCAGGGGCGTGATCACGCCGATCAGCGCGGAGGCCGCCAGATCGAGCCCCAGCAAGCAGACGCAGGCAAGCGGCAATGCAAAAGTGTGTGTTCTGCGGGTGGTGAAGGCGATTGCCAGTGCGGCCATCAAGGGCGCCAGCAGACAGAGCAGGCTTCTGGCAAATCTTTCACCCAGGGATTTGGTTTCGGCATGACCGACGGGCGCGGGCGGCGGTGCAATGCCCAGAAGCTCCAGCAGGGTCCATTCGCTGGCATTGTCTTTGCCGCGCGGTGCGAACGCCAGCAATTGATCAAGCTGGAATTGCTGCGTGAAATTACGGATGCGCATTGTAATCGGCGGCGCGTTTTCCGGAAGCACGGGACAGCCGGGACAGGTCACGCGCGCGGCGGCATCGTCCGGCGCAGCTTCGGTCTCAAAATCATAGGCCAGAACGTCGCGCAGCTGGAGCGACATTTTTCCGGTCGCGTCGGGCCCGTCCAGAGTCGATTTATCGGCGGTGATGATGCGATCGGTGTTGCCCAGCGTCTGTCTGATAAAGAGCGGCCGGGCGGCCGTTCCCTCGCTTTTGCGGCCGACATACACAAGATGATCGGGAAATTCGTAAAACTGGCCCGTGGAGCCGCCTTCGCGCAGCACGCGATATTGCGCATCGAACAGGATGACGCGCTGGGTATATTGCGATTTCGGCCCCAGATTTCCGGAAACGAAAAGCGAGGCGGCCTGGGCCAGGAATGCCACCACCAGCAGCAGTCCGAGCAGCTGTGCAATGCCGACGCCGGCGCTCGACATCACCAGCAATTCGCGATCTTCGCGCGCCCGCAGCAAGGCACGATAGACGCCGATGAGCAACGCGATGGCCAGCGCGATATCGAATATTTCCGGGCTTGAGAGAAACAGCAGCAGAAAAATATCGCGGATGGGTGCATGGTTTTCGACGCCCTGGTCGAAAATCGCGGAAAATTTCTCGGCCAGAAAGACCGCCTCGATCAGAAGAGCGAAAAACAGCGTTTGCAGAAAAATGCGTCCGACGATGCCGCGCAAAAATCCGTGCCGCAGCAAGGCGCGCATGGAGAGGGAAAACCGCCGCGCCATATGGTCCGTCACAGCCGGAACTCTTCGCCGAGATAGATCTGACGGACATTATTGTCCGCCAAAAGAGTATCGGCATCGCCATGTGCCAGCACTTTGCCTTCGAATATCACATAGGCGCGATCGACCATGGCGAGCAGTTCACGCGCCTTATGATCGGTTATCAGCACGCCGACCCCGCGTTCGCCGAGATACCGGATGACTTCGTGCAGATCATGGACGGCAATAGGATCGATACCGGCAAAGGGTTCGTCCAGCAGAATGAAGCTGGGATTGCAGGCCAGCGCCAGCGCCATTTCAACCCGCCGCCTCTCGCCGCCGGACAGACGTGCCGCGACGGTCTTGCGGACATGCTCAACACCAAAGTCTCTCAGCAGCGAATCCCGTATCTGCCTGCGTCCGGCCTTGTTCTCCCGGGTTTCCAGGACAAGCTCGATATTCTGTTCGACGGTCAACGCGCGGATGATGAAGGGATCCTGCGGCAGATAGGTAACCCCGTGGCGGGCGCGATCGTAAAAGGGCATGGCGGTGATGTCGAAGCCGTCCAGCGTAATGTGGCCATGGTCGACGCCAAACATGCCTGTCAGCAGACGAAATGTGGTGGTCTTACCCGCGCCATTGGGCCCCAACAGCCCGACGACTTCGCCGCGTTCGACCGTCAAACTCACGTCATGGATGATTTCGCGACCGCCAAAGGATTTGGCCACGGATTGCATAGCAAGCATGCTGTTGTCCGAATGACTGTGTCGGCGTTCCGGCGAAACGCAAGTATTGAGGCCCGCACGCCATGGTAGGCGATGGACTGGGGGCTGTATATCGCAAAACGCGGCGGTATTCCGGGCTAGCGCCGTTGGCGCGCGGCATAATCGGCAAGCTGCGGAAAATCCCGCACCATGGCGCCAGTATAGCCCAGATTGTTGACCGTCTCCGAGCGGGGACGCTCCAGATTGCTGAGATAGCGCGTTCCCACCATGCGATCCACGATCATAAAGGCAATCCCGTAATTGCCCTTCTCATTATGAAAGTGATGCAAGCGGTGGTGTATCTGCAGGGCCCGCAGCGGCGCCTGTTTGGCCAGGAACGGGACATGCGCCAGACAATGCGCAAATTCGTACACAATGACGGCAACCATGCTGGCCGTAAGCGCCGCCGCGAAGCTCGACCAGTCGCCGAATGCGCCGCCGATCAGCGCGGCCGAGGCAAGCGCCACCGCGATAATGGAAGGCGGGTTGGCCAGAATGATGTGGGTGTCGCTCAGATTGGAATGATGACCGTAATGCAGCCGGTACCAGGCCGCCGCCAGAAACGGCACGCGGCTGAAAGCCAGGCAGTGCAGAATGTAGCGGTGCAGCAAATATTCCAGCACCGGGTAAAGGATGACCACGGCGGCAACCGGCCCCACGCTCAGCCAGGGAGTGCTGTAGGTGTAGGCGGCGGCGGCGAACGATGCCGCAGTCAGGGCGATGTAGAGAAGGATTTCGTGCGTCAGAAAAAAACGGCGCCATAACTGTCCCAGGTCCCTGGACGTCATGACAGGTTTGGGCCTCCGCGATGTTTTCGTCTCGGTCATGACAGTCTTCTTATGGTCCGGCCGGTCGGCCCGCAAGCCGGGCTAGCACGACATTCTATCCTACTGTAAGCAGTCGCAACGCAAATAAGAGCGGGAAAAAATGGTCAAAAGCAGCCTCGGGGCAGGTGCCGTACCGCGCGACGCCGCCATTCTGGAAACCCAGGAGTGGCTGTCTGAAACATTGCACCGCCCGCCCGGCCGCTGGCTCGCCCGAAAGCTTGTCAACACACGCCTGACCCCGATTCACGTAACGGTCATGGCGGGCATTGCGGGCGTGCTGGCGGGTATCCTCCTGATCGCGGGCGCCCATCATCCGGCGCTGCGCGTAGCCGGCGGAATTGCGCTGATCGTCTCCTGCATGCTGGATTGCGCCGACGGTGAGCTGGCGCGGGCCCGCAAGCGCTATTCGCTGATCGGCATGATGCTGGATGGTCTGACGGACAACATTGTCGGGGCCGCCGCCTTTGTGGCGATGGCCTATAACATCGTGGTCTATACCGGCAATGACTGGATGTGGCTGCTGGGTGTCGTCGCCGGGGTCAGCGCCGGGGCCCATGCCTGGATTTATGACGCGAAGAAAAAGCAGTTTCGCAATTGCGTCGGCGTGGTCCAGCCCGAGGAGGTCCAGCCGATTTCCTCTCTAAGGGCACAACAGGCAGAGGCGCGCGCGCAGGGACACAGGTTCGAAGCGTTTTTGCTGGGCGCTTATATATTTTTCCGCCAAACGCAAAGTCTGGGCGTGCGTGCGGCGGCCGCGCCCGATCCGGTGCGTTTCTGGAATGCCAACCGGCGCCGCATGCGGCTTTGGACCCTGATGGGATCAAGCCTTCATTTTTTTATCTTGTATGTCTCGGCCATTATTTCGCCGCTGTGGCCCGCGTCGTTCGTGGCTTGCGCCCTGACCTATGCCGTGGTGCTGAATCTGTTTTTTGTCTGGATGCTCACCGATCCGTGGGACACAGACCCGGCTTAGCATTCAGACCGTTCCGGTTTTGCGCCGCGCCGCCTTGATCAGCAGCACGCCGTAGCCATAGAGAAAATCCGTTCCGAGATAGATGGCGTGGTGCAGCACGGCGGCGGCAAAAGCGATGCCCGCCGGCACGCCGAGATAATGATAGATAAACAGAGCCGTCGCCTCGAAGACGCCCAATCCCGCGGGCGCGCCGGGAACAACGCCCGCCAGATCCAGGGCCGTCACCACCAGCACGGCATCCCAGAGCGTAAGATCTATCCCTACCGATTGCGCCACGGCCAAAGTCACGCCGATTTCGATAACTTTCTTGAGCACCGTCAGCCCAAGCGCGCCGGTCGCGCGCGACGGGCTGCGCAACAGTTCAAGATGTTCCGTCAGATCGGCGAATTTGCGGATCAGGCGCTCGATCCGCGCGGGAAATATCGCCGCAACACCGTGCAAAACGCGGCCATAGAGCGCCGCCGCAAGCATCACGACCAGAAACCCCGACACCAGCGCCGCCAGGGTAGCGCCCGCCGTCACCAAAAGCGGGGGCAGTGCGACAAAGGCCAGGGTCAGACAGACCATGGCCAGTTTTCCAAGTCCGGTGAATAGCTGATCGAGCGTCAACATCAGCAAGGCAACGCCCGGTGCAAGTCCGCAGCGCATCACCATGTAGCCAAGCGAGGAGGCATCACCCGCCAGAAAGGGAAGGGTGGCGCGCGCCATAAAAGTGAGCGCCGTGATTTCAAATACGCGCCCGGCTGGCAGTGCATATTGACGTGGCAGAAACAGCCACCATTGCAGCGCCGCAACCGGTACGCCGGCCAGACAGATGGCGATGGCGGTCAGCAGGGGGATTTTTCCGGCATGCGCCAGCGCTGCCCAGACATCCTTCCAGGGCAGGAGGAAGACCGCAGCGGCCAGGGCCGCGGCCAGGACCAGCCAGAAGACCCAGTGCGGAAGCAGGGCGCGCGCAGGTCCGGTTTGCTGGCTTTCTGTCATCGATAAACCGGACGGGCTTCCCTTCGGTTCAGCCCTAGCATGGCGCAGTGCTGCGTCAATACCACTCGACGCGCAGGCGGTTAAAATATGAGTATTGGCCCCGAAACCATTTGAGTGGCCCGGTGCCGAAAACGCGTCTCCTAATTCTGCAGACCCATGCAAAGAGCGGCGGAACGCAGGAGCTTGCGCGCCTGCTAAGCGGCGGCCTTTGCGCGCGCGGTTATGAAGTTCTGGAGCTTTATCTGGTGCGCGACTCCGATTTTCTGCGCGAGGATCCCGGAATCATTCCCCATTCCCTGCCGCCAACACATGGTCCACTGGGTTACCCGCGCATGGCCATGCTGGCCTGGTCGCAGATGCACCGTCTGAAGCCCGATGTCGTGCTTTGCATGCAATGGGGCGCCAATTTGCTGGGCGGATGGGGAGCACGGTTTGCAGGATCGCCGGTGATGATATCCAGCCAGTTCGATTCCCCGACGCAGATGCCGCGCTGGCCGCGCTGGCTGGATCGCCTGCAGGGAACAAGCGGGGTGTTTTCGCGCATCGTGGTGAATTCGCGCACGGTCGAAAATAGTTTCGCGCAATATCCGGCGCCGTATCGCCAGCGGCTGGCATGCATCGAACATGGGATCGCGCCCAGAACGAGCGCGCTGTCAAAAGCACAAGCGCGTCAGAGTTTCGGTTTGCCGCAAAATGCAACGCTGCTGGGTTCCGTCGGGCGACTGGTGCCCGGCAAGAATTTATCGGCGGCGATAAAATTGCTGGCGCATAACGCGCAATGGCATCTTGCACTGGGCGGGCATGGACCGGACGCGGACCGGCTGCGCCAATACGCAACTATGCTGGGCTGCGCGGATCGCCTTCATATGTGCGCGGAGATCAGTCCCGACCGGGTCGGCGATTTTCTTGCCGGGCTTGATGTCTTTGTTTTTCCATCGCGCGCCGAAACCTTCGGGCTGGCTGTCGCGGAAGCGGCGGCGGCGGGCGTTCCGGTGGTAGCGAACGACCTGCCGGTGCTGCGCGAAGTTCTGGCTGTTGAGGGCGAGGCCTGTGCCCTGTTTGTCGATGCGGACGATGAGCAGGTTTTTGCCGCGGGCGTCGAGCGTATTTTGCAGGACGAAATCCTGCGTGGCCGCCTGACGGCGCTGGCACCAGGGCTTAAAAAACGTTTTTCACTTCATAAAATGTATGACGATTACGATCGTCTGATCCAGGCCGCGCTGGCGGACAGGTAACCGGACAAAGTGGCGGTCAGACGCGAAAATGCGTCGCCGAAATGACGGCGGATATTTCCGGTGTCAAAGTCTTTGCGCGCCCGGTCAACAAGCGCGTTCCATAGCGGTCGCCGCATAGGCAGGAATTGCACCTCATAGAACAAGGTTCCGCTGTGAACAGGTTTGGTGAAGTCGTAGACCGGCGCCGGGCGGAAATATTCCGCCTCGCGCGGAAACCGCGCAACGATATTCCTTTGCGTGACAAAGGTGGCCAGCATGGAGGATTTTCGCGCCTGTGCCTGCGGGGCAAGCGCAACGCAGATCGCATCCCCGCCGGATTGGGCAAACGCGCCAAACACATTGCGCCCGCCCGCACGATGGTAGCCAGCCATTTCATACAGCGGACAGGGCGGATTCAGATCGCGCATGGCAAGATGGACGGCCATGGCTGTGGCGTCATGGTCGGGGTGCCCGCCTTCATAGGCATGGGTAATGACCAGATCGGGCTGGCGTTCGCGGATGAGCGGCTTCAGGCGCAGGGCGATGTCCGCAATGCGGTAGGCGGCGCGCATGTCGTGAATGTCCAGCGTGACCATCTCTACCTTCAGCGGCAAGAGAGCCATGGCATTCTGAATTTCATTGCGCCGGGCGCGCGCATAGGCCGCGCGCGTCATAAATCCTTTCAGCCACGCCCGGAATAGCGATTCTCCGCCGTCTGTGACGTGCACCAGCGTGATGCGGTTTGCATCAGCCATCGCGCCGCCGGCGCCGATAGTCTCATCGTCCGCGTGGGCGGCAACGATCATGACATGGCGGCCGGAAAGCGGGTTTATACCGGTTGGCATGGACATCACCGGTCAGCGCGGCACCATGAAAACGCCGTTGGCGTCTTCATGGTCAACGCGGTAGTTGCGCGCAAAGGCAGCCTGAATTTCGTACGAGAAGGCCTGCCGTGTCAGGGAAGACATCTGTACCGCGCGGAATTGCCGGGCATCGATCAAGGCCAGGAGATCATTTTCACCGCGTGCACCGGTCTGGATTGCCTGCGACAGGTTGAAGACGTCCACGGCTGCAGGCGCGCCGGCCCAGTAACAGAGCGACAACATTTCGCAAAAGACCGGATTTCCGGCCTGCGCCAGGAATGAAACATCCCGTGCGGTTGCCGTAAGCTCGGTCTGTTTCGGCGCCTGCCAATAGGGCAGCGACAACCAGGACGCATTGGCATTGAGGGACATGACGACGGCCAGCGGAGCAACTGCCAGTCCCGCAAGCACCATGGTCAGGGGCGGCTTATTCTTTATGAGTGTCAGGGCCGCGCCCGTTGCGAGCGCCGATGCTATAAAGGCATCGAACATGGCGTTGGCGTCGACGCCTGCTCCGCCGCTTAAAGCAATGCCGATACAGGCAGCGAGTCCGAGATAAAGCGCAACGAAGATCATGGCTGGTTCGCTGTGCCGTTTGAACAGCAGCAGGACGATCGCGACAAAGGGCACCAAACCGGTCAGCAGCCAAAGCTCGGCGCCATGAAACACACCCTGCAGATTGTAAGCGCGGCTGGTCAGCAATTGGGCTAGCAAGTCGGTGTGCAATAATTCATTCGTGGCCAAGAGTCCGGCCGCACCCAGGACAAGTCCAATACCCGCCAGCACAAGGGCATCGCGCCGGTCATAGATGGATAGCCAGATCAAAATGGCCAGCGGCAAAACAATCAGATTGTGCTTAACAAATACTGCAGCGGCCAGAAATAGAGCGCCGCCCGCCAGCATCAGCAGATTGCGCCGTTCGCGCACCAGCAGCAACAGGGCCATCATGTCGAACAGGTGACCCAGCATTTGCGGGTCGTTCATTCCGACATAATGGGTAAGCGCCAGCAGGGCGCCCATGAAAAGCAATACCGCAAATTCGGCTGCTAAAAAGGTTTCGTCTATCTGCGCTATCCATGTGCGGATGCACCAGGCAATACCGACAAACGACAACAGCGATATTATCCGTCCCGCGATAATTTGGTCGCCAACATACTGGCCGAACGCTCCGACAATATAAAACGACAATGGCGGGTAATTATTGATCATCATACCGGCCGCGTCGGGATATGGCGATACGCCGGCAATGGCGCTGGCGGCATGATAGGCGTTCCAGCCTTCGTTATAGTCGATGGGCACCATAACCTGGGCCAGAAGCGCGGCATGCAGCAGCGCGAGTCCACACGCGATCTTCATTCCCAAAATCAGGAGCCTTAAAAAATTCCTGTCCGCGGTTGCGCTCATTCGGACGGCAACCGGCCGGCTATCGCGCGCTGAAGCGGGCGTGGCAGCCAGGTAAAAAGCCTGCGAAGCAGGGCATAGGACCAGGGAAAGGCAAAGTCCTTGCGGTGACGCGTGATGTTCCGTTTGAGAATCCGAGCTGCCGCATCCGGCGAGATCATGAACGGTTTTTCCGCAACTATCTGCCGGCTCATGGGCGTATCGATGAAGGCGGGCGCGGCCAGAGTAACCGACACGCCATGCGGTTTCACCCGTATGCGCAACAACTCGGCGAACATTTTCAGTCCGGCCTTGCTGCCTGCATAGGTTGGCGACATGGGAAGCGGAATGGATTCGCTCACCGAACTGATCAGGACGATCTGGCCCTTGTTGCGCTTGACCATGCGCTCGGCAATGACGCTGGCGCCCATCACGGCGGCCGTAAAATTCGTGGTCGCGACTTCAAAGGCGCGCCTGGCATGCTCGACCACCCGGCCCTGCGGCGTGACGCCGCCCAGACCGGCGTTGAAGACGGCAATGTCGATGGGCCGTTTGTCGTCGCTGCGGTCGATATGGCTTTCAATGGCGTGTACGTCGTGAAGGTCCAGCGTCAGGGTTTCGACAATCGCGCCTTTCGAACGGCATTGCGCGGCCACCGCCTCCAGGCGTTCGGTATTGCGGCCCCACAAGGTCAGGTGGACCCCGGGGGCGGCATACAGGCGGGCGAGTGCCGCGCCCAGACCGCTGGAAGCCCCGGTTATCAGTATATGGCCTGCCGTCATCCGTCCCCTACCTATTCTTTAGGTGCAATATCGCGGCGGTGCCGGTAGGAAGGCAAGCGCGAGCCCGGAGCCGACATTTGCCAAACGATAAAGCCCACATCGAAATCGTACCAGTTGCGACCAAAGCCGACTGGCGGGAATTCCATCATTTGCCCTACCGGGTTTATGCCGGTGACCCTGCCTGGATTGCCCCCTTGCTGCTGGAACGTAAATTCCATTTCAGTCCCAAGCACAACCCCTTCTTCGAACATGCCAAAGCGGCATTCTGGCTGGCTAAACGCGGCGGCCAGACTGTGGGCCGCATTACGGCTCAAGTCGATGCCCTGCATCTGGAGCGTTATGGGGACGCGACCGGACACTTCGGATTCATCGAGGCCCTGGACGATGCCAAGGTGTTTGCCGCGCTTCTGAATACGGCTGAGGGCTGGCTCAGGGCCGAAGGCATGAAACGGGTTCTCGGGCCGATAAGCTTTTCCATGTGGGACCAGCCCGGCGTGCTAATAGAAGGGTTTGAGAATCCCCAATCGGTTCTAATGTCCCATGCGCGGCCCTATTTCGCACCGCGCATCGCAGACAACGGCTATAGCAAGATCGAGGATCTGATCTGTTACGACTATACGCGCGACCTGAATTTTTCGCCCACCGTGCTGAAAATTCTGGAGCGCGCGCAGCGCAAGGGCGAAGTAAAATTGCGCAATATGCATATGGATTCCAAGCGCATCGACAGTGAAGTGGCGTTGATGCTGGATATCGTCAACGACGCCTGGTCTGATAATTGGGGGTTTGTGCCCATGACAAAGGCCGAAGCTGCCGACATGGCCACGATGCTGAAAATGATTCTGAAGTCCCAGGACGTTTGCATTGCCGAATATAAAGGTGAGCCGGTGGCGTTCGTCATGACCATTCCCGATATGAATGAGGCCGCGCGCGACCTGAATGGACATTTATTTCCGTTCGGCATCATCAAGCTGTTGTGGCGCATGAAGGTGAAGGGCACGCGCAAAGTGCGCATGGCGCTGATGGGCGTTCGCAAGTCTCTGCAAAACACGCCAATCGGGGGCGCGCTCGCCCTGGGCGTGATCAAGAATGTGCGCGACTATCACATGGCGCGCGGCGTAACCAATGGCGAATTATCCTGGGTGCTGGACCGCAATGAACGCGTCAAGCATGTTATCGAGGTTTCGGGCGCGCGGCCCTATAAGCGTTATCGTATATTCGAAAAATCGCTTAGTTAACCGGATCAGCCGCGACCGACGCGGAACAGACGATAGTCGCCCACTTCTCCAACCAGGATCAATTGGGGCTGCGGCAGCACGCGGTTTTCCAGGGCCGCGTCCCTGCCGCGCAGAACGACATAATCAAAACGGCCGATATAGTCGCCCAGATCGGCATGTGCCATTCGAAAATTATCGGCAATTTCTTGCAGCAGTGGGTCGGAATTATTCACCGGCCCATTGACGGGTCCCTGCATTGCATCGTCGCGAAAACGCAAGACATGCTGGCCGGCCGAAACAAACATGGTCTGTACCAGCAAGCGCTTGGCAATCACGCCGTAAGCGGCAATGTGATAGGCGCCCGGTGCGTCGCGCGCGATGGCGTAATCCGGCATACCAACCTGCGCAAAGAAGATTTTGCTGCCGTCCGGCACCGGGGCTATCAGCGAAAGGAATTGACTTTTTTCCTGCTGGCTTCTGCTCCAGCCCGGCGCTTCAATCAACGGCACCGCGAGTGTGATGGCGAATGCGGCTACCAACATTCCGGGGAGAAAAAGGCGCGGCATGGCCGGACCCGGCCGCAGCGACGCGATGCCGACAAAGATAAGTGGAAGAACGATGCGCCAGGCCAGATAGGCCGTATTGATGACCCCATCCGGCAACAAAAAGAACAGCGCGACATACAGCGTCAGCACTGTGGCTGCCGCAGGGGAAAATCGCAGCCAGTTTTTCCAGGCGGCGAAAAGGGTTATTCCGGCGAAGGCCAAGATGACGGCAATGTCCAGCCACGGCCGACCGGATTCAATCAGCAAGGAGATGTCGCCGAAACGGCCAAGAAAATTGCGGTACGCGATGCCGCCGGCGTGCGGCGCGGCATGAGCCGCAAGCAGGAATAACAGAAGCGCGGGCGCGGCCTGCAGGCCGTCCCGGCACAATGTGATCAGGCGGGAAACCAGGCCAGGTCCGGAGCGCTTCAATTCAAAGCCGAGCACGAATACGCCATACAGGGCGAATGCATAGAGATGAATTACATACAGAAGGGTTGCCAGTGCTGTGGCGATCATCAACCTGAGCAGCCAGAGCCGCTCGGGCATTATGGCCCACCACGCCATGGCCCATAGAGACAGCGCCAATCCAAATTCGAAACTGAGAAAGCCCTTGGCGTAGGCACCATTTAGCAGAAAGGGAAAAGCCAGAAGCGGCACCAAACTCCAGCCCCCCGTCTGTGCGCGGCCCAGGACAAAGCAACCGCCTATTCCCAGAACAAAGGCGAACAGAACCATCAGTTTGCCTGCCAGGACCAAGGGCAGGAACTGGCCGAGCGCGACGGCCCACAGATCCCAACCCAGATCGGGCAGCACCGACCAGACGACGCGATAATTCTGAAGCAGGACAGGATCGCCGGGATGCAGCAAAATAAACGCGCGCGCCAGATGATTGGGGAAATCCTGCAAATGCAGATCGGGATAGGCGACAAGCGGCCACAACGCGGCTGCGAGAAAGGCCAATATTAGCAGGGCCGCGCGCCATTTCTGCCGCGGTGGGTTCACAGCAGATCGCCTTCCGTCAGGTGACGTTTTTCCAGATTGATCTTTCCCGAATGATTGGCAGCCAGCGATACGATATGGGGAACTTCGTGCCAGGCGAAGAATTGCCAGGTGCTGGAATCGGACCCATTTGCGAACTGGATCGCTGCCGGATCCAGCACGAAGGAAAAATCCTCACGCGGATAACTGATTCCCTGTCCGGTCGCTTTGACATAGGCTTCCCGCAGCGTCCAAAAACGCAGAAAGGTTTCCTGATGCCGTTCGTCGGGCAGTGTTCTCAGATGGGCGAGTTCGCCTGAGGCGAGAACGGCCTTGACGACGTCGGCGGTTATCAATTTGCGCTCTCGCGATTCCGCATCGATGCCGACGGCAAAGCCGGAGGCGGCGGCACAGGCGACAAATCCATTTGTATGAGAGAGGCTGAATTGCAGGCCGGTTGCAGGATCGGCGATTTCCGGCTTGCCCTTTTCGGTCTTGCGGAATTTCCAGGCAGCGGGTGGCTGCCCGCCAAGTGTAGCGAGCAAGCTGCGGGCCAAAGCATGCGCGGCGATGTAACCGTACCGGTTGTCGCCGACGCGAAAGCGCGCCGCCTGGGCGGTTTCGTGTTCATCGAGTACCGCCTGCCAGCGCGCCAGGGCGGAGGGCGACGGCATGCCGACCCGCATGGTCCAGATTGTCACGGTGGCGTTCGTCATGAGGCTGCTTACCACGCCATGCCGCGGGTTGGCAGGATCAGGCGGCGGGCCGGCCGGCAAAACCGAATATTTCGGCGGCGCGCAGGATGATGTCGGCGCAGCGATTGATCTGTTCTTCGCTATGTTCGGAGGTCAAGAACAGCCGCAGGCGCGCTTCATTGACCGGCACCGCCGGGAAGGACATGGCGCTGCCTTCAAGGCCGTGGCGCTGCAGCCAGTCCGACAAGGGGATGGTGAGGGATTCCGCGCCGTAAATGACCGGCACGATCCAGCTTTCGCTGCGGCCCATTTCGACCTTGCCCCTTAGCAGGCTGCGCAGCAGGGTGGCATTATTGATGAGGCGCGTGCGGCGTTGATCGCCGTCCGGGCCGGACGCCAGCTCCAGACTGCGGGTTACGCCGGCCGTGACGGCCGGATCGATGGCCGCCGAGAACATGCGGCAACGTGCGTACCAGTTGACGTAGCGCGCGATTTCCTTGCTGGCGATCAAGGCGCCGCCAACGCCCCCCATGGCCTTACTGAATGTTACGACAAAATAATCTACCTGATCCAGCACACCCTGCATGGCGGCAACGCCGCGGCCATGCGGCCCGCACAACAGGAAGGAATGCGCCTCGTCGACCAGGACCTGCGCGCCATAGGATTTCGCCAGCGGAACGATCTTATCCAAGGCGCCAAAATCGCCGTCGGCGCTGAACACGCCTTCACTACACACCAGCACGCGTTCGGCGTCCGGGCCGATGCCTTCCAGCACCGCCTTCAGGCTGTCGGGATTGTTGTGCTCGAAAAAATGAATCTTGGCGCGGGAAAGCTGCGCGCCTTCGATAATCGACATATGCGCCGATTGATCGACAACGATATGATGGCCGCGTTTCAGGATCGCCGAGATTGTTCCGGTGTTGACGCCATACCCCGAGGAGAACAGCGAGACGCCGCGATCCGGCAGGCCGGTAAAGGCGCCGAGTTTTTGTTCCAGGATGGTATGCACGCCCAGCGTGCCGGCCTGTACCGGCGAGCTGCAGGCGCCCAGGCCATATTGGTCGAGCGCATCCTTGGCCGCCTGAATGACGGACGGATGCAGGCCATAACCCAGATAATTGTAGGAGGAGAAATTCAGCAGCGTAAGATCGGTGCCGTCATGACGGCGGGCCCTGACTTCCGTCTTTTGCGCTTCGAGGCGCGGCACCTCGTAAGAATATACGCCGTCCGCACTGGCGGCATCTATCCATTTTGAAAATCGCGAGATCTCCAACTCTTCGCCGTCGATGCTCGTGATGAACATGTCATAGGTGAAATCGTAGTAATCCGGACGTGGCTTCTTCGGATCAACGGTCATAAAGATTTCCGATCAGGCCGGACGTGTCTCCACCGAGACCGTATGCAGCAAGTCCACCAATCCGCCAATGTCCGTCAGCTTGGCCAATTCGGAGCGGGGAACCTTAACCTTTAATTCGCGCATGGAGAGGGAAACGACTTCGACGATGTCGAGGCTGTTGGCGCCCATGTCCTTCATCGACTTGCCCAGGGCAATGTCAGAATCATTGAGGCCATCCACGGTCTGCAACATATGTTTTTTCACGACCGCGAAAATTTGCTCTTTAGTCATTTCTGCTCCTTCGACAAATTCGCCTGTCCGCTTGCCGCGAACAATTCTTCGATCATCTCCGCCATCCCCGGTTGGGCGAATGAGATCGTGTGCATCAAGGCCTCTTGCGTGCGGCCCGCCTCGAACGCCTGGCGGCGGGGTGAGGACAGGGCACGCTTGAGCGCCGTGAGCGCCAGACGCGGCTTCTCTGCGATGCGGGCGGCTAGGTCAAGCGCCTTGGGTAAAACTTCGGCCTTTGGCAGGATGTAGTTAATGCCGCACCGCCCCTCAAAATCCCGCCCCAGCCGGGCTTCGCCCGAGAACATCAACTCATGGGCCAAGGCCGGAGACAGGACGTGCTCGAAAAGGACTGTGGTGCCCATACCAGGCGTAAACCCCCCGTTGAGAAAGTTAAGGCAATAGCGACTTTCCCGACCTAAAATCACTATATCCGCGGCAATCCCCAGCGCAAACCCTCCGCCTACGCCATATCCGGCCATTGCCGAAATACAAGGCAGCGGACAGTCCAGAAGCACGCGGGGAAGCAGGACTTCACTGGCCGCCCGCCGGCCACTGACCAAGTCTTCAAGGACTTCCAGGCTCGCGCCGCTGGAAAAAACATCGGGCAGGCCACCCAGAACAATCGCGCGAATGGCTGAATTACGACCAAGCTGATCAAAAACCAGCCCCAGACCATCAACCATGGCGTGGGACAAAGCATTTTTCCCGGGCGCATCGTCCATTTGTACCAAAGCGACACCATCGGACGGGGTACTCACCCGGATAAGGCCCGGCCTGTCGAGAGGCGTTATTTGATCCATGGCAATTCCTCATCGGAGTTTGACGCCCGCAGGGCAGCTATCACTTTTTCATCGGACAGTGCGGCACCTGTTTCAGCGGCCCCAGATCTGAGATCGCGCGCCAGCGCTTCCCTGTTCCAGTTGCGCGCGGTGGCGATTGTTTCGCTGCGCGCCCGCCTGAACTGCCGCGTGATTTCGCGCTTCGCTTTTTCAAGTTCCGCGGTCGGAACCACACGATCGACCAGCCCCAGTTGCCGCGCTTCTTCGGCGCTGCGCGAGTGGCAGGTAAACAAAAGCATGTTGAGTTTCTGAATCGAAAGCCGCGTCAGCAAAGCCGGGCGAATAATCGCCGGCGCCAGGCCATACAGCGCTTCGGGAAGGCCAATGCTGGATCGCTCGCTGGCCAGGACAAAATCGCAGGCCGCCGCCAAACCGAGACCGCCACCCAGCGCCGGTCCGTCAATCACGGCCAGTGTGGGGCGCGGCGCGGTGAGCAGCTCTTCCATGAAAGAGGCAAAAAATTCGAGATTGCGACGAAGCGTTTCGCTGCCCGCCATGCCCGGAGCGGCGCTTCCGGCGAAATCCATGCCGAGACAGAAGCGGTCCGGGATACCTTCGAGAATAATGGCAGAGGCCTCATGGCCGGCCGCCAATTGCGTGCGCATCCGCTCGACGGAGGGCGGATCAAGCCGCTCCGGAAGGATAATCACTGAAGGTTCCATCTTCAGCTCCATGCGTATTGACGGTAATACTCCTGCATGCCCGTGAAAACGAGCAGCCCCTTATCCTTGTAATATAGATCGTACCAATCGGCGAGCAGGCCGCGATCGGTCGCGTAATCCCCGCTGTCAATCACGCTGGCGCGGGCCTTTTCGACGGTTTCGTATTCGGCGACGCTTACCATGCGGCGCGCATCGAGCAATTGGGGAAGGCCTGCGTCGCGCACAATTTGCCTGGCTTGCGGTCCAAGGCGGCCGCTCCAGAGTTCCGCGCAGGAGCCCGATCCATAGGAGAAGATGCCGATACGGTCGCCGGTGCGCAGGCCGTCGTCATTTGCAATCAGGCCCAGCAGGGCGATAAAGGTGCTGGAGCCATAGGTGCCGCCCATGCGCCGCACATAGGACAATGACGGCAGCGTCTTGTGCGTGAAATGTTCCCAGGTTTCCTGCTTGCCGCGAATGCCCTGGCGGCGCAGTACGGATTTGTGGGCGCGATAGCCCATTCCGCCAAAGGGCAGATGATAGATATTGCGCTTGAAATAGGCATCCAGGTCCTGCGCCTCTGGAACGCGACGCAGAAAATCGTCAAAGGCGCCTTCAAGTGCTTCGAGGTAAGAAAGCAGACTGGTTTCGCTATTGCCGGTTTCGACATGCGGCGTCGGGCGGGTCAGATCCGATACTTCGTAGGTGAAGATCCCCGATGCGCCGAGTTCGATTTCCAGGAGATTAGGGCGGTCAGATACCAGAATGGCGGTCGCACCCGCGCCCAGCACATATTCCCAGGGCTGGCCCAGATGCATGCGGCTCTCATCGGTATTGATGACGAGCGCGGCTTCGCCCGGGGCGGCATTCGAGGCCACCCAACTGGCGGCGAGCTGAAGCGAGGCCGTGGCGCCGTAGCAGGCGTGTTTGACTTCTATATTGCGGACATTGGAGGACAGGCCGAGATAGCGCTGCACCCAGGTACTCATCGGCTTTTCCTGGTCGACGCCGCTTTCGCTTGCAACCAGCACAAGGCCGATGCGGTCGCGTTCTTCGTCGGTCAGCATGGGCCTGGCGGCATTGACCGCCATGGTCACCGGGTCTTCCCAGGGGGCGTTGAGCGAGCGCTCGTCGATCATCATGGTGTCGCGAATATCGGCAAAGTCATGGCCGCGCGCCTGGCATAGCGCGCTCATGGAAAGCGCCAGGCTTCCCGGATAGACGCGAAGTTTTTCGATGCCGACTTTAGCTGTCACGGTGCCCAGTCCAGGCCGCCATTGACGCTGATTTCCTGGCCATTGATGAAGGCCGCACCTGACGTGGAGAGGAATATCACCAACTCGGCGATTTCCGGCAATTCGCCAAGGCGTCCCGCCGGGCAATATTGCAGCCAGAATTTGCGGTTGCCGTCGCTCATGCCTTCGCGCGTCATGTCGGTTTCAAAAAAGCCCGGCGACACCACATTGCAGGTAATGCCTTTTTTCCCATATTCCTTGGCGATGGTCGCAGACAGTCCAAGCAATCCCGCCTTGCTGGCGGCGTAATTGCCCTGTCCCGATACGCCGCCAGCTCCCAGCGACGAAATCAGAATAAAGCGTCCGAAGCGATTGGCGAGAAAGGTCGGCAGGAAAAAGCGGCAGGTATAAAAAGAACCGCTGAGATTGGTGTCGATCACATCCTGCCATTCGGCATCCGACATTGAGACAAGAAGATTGTTCTTGTTGATGCCGGCATTGGCGACCACGATATCGACGGAGTCGAAATCATTGAGTACGGCCTCACCGACTTTTTCGACTTCGGCGGAATGGCGCACATCCAGCTTATAGGCCCTGAACTTTCCTTCTGGACGGATTTCGCGGGCCTGACGCAGCACAGTTTCCGCTGCCTCGCCATTCGCGGCATAGGTAAAAGCGACATCGTGGCCGGACCGCGCAGCGGCGAGTACGATCCCCGAACCGATGCCGCGCGAGCCGCCTGTGACGAAGAAAATCAATGTCAGTCCTCGTAGCGTCGCAGGATGCTGACGCAGTTTATGCCGCCAAAGCCGAAGGAATTCTTCATTATCGTCTTCACCGGCCAGTCAACCACCTTGCCGCGGCAAATGTCGAGATCGACCTCGGGGTCCAGATCATCGACATTGATGGACGGGTGCAATTTTCCGGCCCGCATCTGCAGCACGGCTGCAACAGTCTCCACGGCAGGTGCCGCCCAGCAGGTGTGGCCCAACATCGATTTGGTCGCGTTGAGTTTCAGCTTATAGGCATGGTCGCCGAATACATGCTTGATGGAGCGGATTTCGGTAAGATCGCCAAGCGGCGTGGAGGTGGCGTGGGCGTTGATATAGTCAATCTCTTCGGGCTTTACGCCGCATTTTTCCATGACGCGCTTCATAAGGCGCGACTGCCCTTCTTCAGACGGCTGCGGCAGGTGATTTGCGTCCGAATTGGCTTCGACACCGAGAATTTCCGCATAGATCTTGGCGCCGCGCTTTTTGGCCGACGTCAGGCTTTCCACCAGGATGGCGGCGCCGCCATGGGCCGGGACAAAGCCTTCACGTTTGGTATCCCAGGGGCGGCTGGCCCTTTCCGGCTCGTCGTTGAAACTCTGGAAGGTGATGGCGCCCATCAGGCACATGGCGTGTAATTCGACGGGTGAAAAATCCAGCACCGCGCCGGTGACCAGCGCCATATCCATATCGTGATAGCGGATCTCATCGATGGCGGCGCGTAGCGAGGTGTTACCGCTGGCGCAGGCCGCGCCCATTGTATAAATCGGTCCTCGAATGCCGAGGGCTTCGGACACCGAGCCTGCGTGATCGGTATCAAGACCGGTCAGCGCCAGCAGCGAATCCATAAAGTCGGGTTCGATTTCGTACTGTTTGCGGTTCTCGTACTGATAATTGAAGTTGATGTTGTGGCCCGCAACAATTCCCGCAACCCTCTCCATATTAATGTCGGCGTTGAAAACGCCGGCATCGAAGAAGGCGTCGACGGCCAACAGGACGGACAGTTTGGTGGTCCAGGGCGCTTTGTTGATTAGTTTTCGTACGCGGCGGAAAACGGCGGGATCGAGCTTGGCTTCGAGCGCGGCCACGCGTCCGGCTACGTCATACTCGGAGAGGTCGGCGCCGACTTTGGAATAACAGCGCGAGACGTCGAGAGTTTTCCAGTTGGTGACCGCCGATTTTCCGGCGAGCAGACCATCAAGAAATCCTTCGAGCGTATCGCCCAGGGGCGTGTTGATCGACATGCCCGTAATGACGATGCGTTCAGGAACTCGACAAAATAGACCTCCATTACGGCAAACGCGTAAATCGTGTCTCCCTTAACGAGCTGGCCAGCACATAATGCCGTATAGTCGTCGGACGCGATGACCTTCGCCAAAATAGTAAGCTCGTCGCCCGGCCGAACCGCCGCCAAGAAAATGGCGTGATGGATCTTGAGGGCGCGTGCCTGGCGCGGTCCATCCTCCGGGACGCCAGCATACTGTCCGTCTTTGAGGAGACCCAAAAGGCATAGCCCAAGCTGGCCCATAATCTCAAGCTGCAATACGCCCGGAAAGATCGGCTCGCCCGGGAAATGCCCGGTAAACAAGGGGTCGGCGGGGTCGATTCGGCGGGTCCCGGCGACGGCAAGGCCCGGCGCGTCTATGGCCGTGACCCGGTCCACGAACAAAAACGGGTCCCGGTGTTGCAGCAGTTTTTCGATCTCGGCGCGGCCCAAATCGATACCCTGCTCAGGCGTGGGCTCGAATAAAGGGCGTTTTCGGCCCGCGCGGACCAAGGCGGTAAGGTCATCTGGGTCCATGGGCGAGTTCTGCGATCAGTCCCTTTATGTGGTCCGGCCAATTGTCCTGAACATCCGTTCGCGAGCGCCGCCCCGGCATCCAGCCCCGCCCGAACAGGTTATAAAGTATGGAGCGCGGGCCGACCTCAATAAAATGCGGCTCGGGCAACCGGGCTGCCAGGGCGTCGATGCTCGCCTGCCAGCGCACCGATTTGCAGACATGGGCCGTCAGATTAGCGCGGATTTCATTGGGGCGCGGTCCGAAGGCGGGTATGCCCGCAACATTGGCGACATAGGCATAGCGCGGCACGGCGAAGGTCGCCGCGTCGAGCACCGGCCTGAACTTTTCCGCCACGGGGGCAAACAGGGGGGCATGCATGGGGATGTCCGGCTCGGTCTCCACCGCTTCAATCAGCGTGTCGTCCTCCAGCGCGGTCACGAGTTCTTCAATGGCGGCGCGCTCGCCGGACAGGACCTGCTGGCGCGGCGAATTGTAAAGGCCGATAACCACGCGATCGCCGAGATTGCGTTCCCGAATTTTGTCCTCAACGGTTTGGGCATCGATGGGAAATATCGAAACCATCGACCCGGCAGGGCCCCGCTCGTAAAGCTGACCGCGTTGTTCGATCAGCGGCAACGCATCCTCGAAGGAAAGCGCGCCGATATGCACAAGGTGATTATATTCCCCCAAGCTAAGTCCAAGCGACCATTCCGCGCCAATGCCCGCGTCTTCCAGCAGTTTCAGGTGCAAATGGCTGGCGAGAAAGACACCGAGCTGTACGTCGCGGTTGCGCCAGAAAATTTCGGGATTGACGGAGCTATACTGCTTCGACAGATCGCGGCCCAGAATATCGGAGGCCTGTTTCAGTATCGCGGCGCATCGCGCGCTATGGGCGGTCAGCTTTTCAATCATTTCGGGATAGCGCGAGGTCTGCCCCGGAAACATGAAAACCAGAGTGCTCATAAACCCAGCCGCTCGCGATTCTCATAGATGACGGAAATGCCGTCGGCGAAAGTGTTGCCGCGGTCCACCATCACAATCTGGCCATTCATGGCGTCGAACAAACCGCTGCACAGGCTAAATGCGACATTGGCGACTTCGGGCACGGTTACGAACCATTCCTCGGACACGAAACGGCGCAGAAAGTCGTAGAAATCATTGCCGAACGTATCAGCAAAGGCGTCAGTCTTAATGGCACGCGAACGCACGACATTGATGCGGAAATCCTCGTCCTTCAGGCGATAGGCCAGATAGCGCGCCAGTGTTTCAACCGCAGCCTTGGACGATGCCACAAAATCATAGGCCGGCGTGAAACGATCCGGTCCGTCGGACGACATGACCACAACATAGCGCGGATACTGGCCGAGATGTTTCTTGGCTGCCAGCGTGTACTCGACCGTCGGCCACGCGCTGGCGCGCATGCTTTTCAGAAAGGCACGTTCGGTCAGGTCATCCAGGCTCTGCACGGTCACGGCATTGGACGCATTGCTGATGAAGGCATCGACGCGGCCAAATTCTTTTTTGATGGTGTCAAAAAGCATTTTGGTGTCGTCGCTGTTGGCGACGTCGGCCTCGACGATGAGCGGGGCGGGTGCGCCAATATCGGTAAAGCGCTTGGCAACCTCGGTCGGGATCCGCGCTGCCCCATCGGCAGGTCAGTATGGCCTGTGCGCCATGCGCGGCAAAAACCAAAGCGGTGCCAAGGCCAATGCCCTTGGTGCCGCCGGTGACCAGTACGGTACGGCCCTCATAAAGGCGGGGCGGGGCGCTCATGCCGGCTTCTTTCCGGGCGCCAGCGTGCCGCTGTCGCGTTCGGCGTATAGCCGGCTGAAATTGTCATACAGAATTGCGCCGTGATCCACGGTCACAATCTGGCCGCCGACGGCATCCATCAGTCCGCAGCACAGGCCGACAGCGGCTTCGCCGACTTCACGGCCCTCGGTAAACAGGCCGGGAGAATGCTTGTCGAGAAAGGCTTCAAACGCATCGCCGAATACGGCACGCATGGATTCCGTGCGGGTAAAGCGCGTGCGCAACACATTTACGCGCGATCCGTGATCTCGCAGCCGCTGGTTCATATATTTGCACAGCGCCTCCAGGCTGGCCTTGGCGGCGGCAACAATGTCGTAGTTGACGTGATAGCTGTCGGCGCCTTCGGATGACATCGCCACGATATGACGTGGATAACTCCCGAATATTTCATGGGCCATGCGGGTGTGGGCGACGATCGGCCAGACGCTATAGTCGATGGCCGATGCAAGGCCACGGCGGAGATAATCGTCAAAAGAGTGCACCGAGGGTGCGAAAGCGACATTGGAAATAAAGGCATGGAGCTTGTCATGCCGCTGGCGGATACTGGTCATGACTTCGCGGATGTCGTCATCCTGGGCCACGTCGGCTTCGACGATATGCGGCGCAGCGGCGCCGGCATCGGTAAAGGCCGTTTGAATGGCATCGAGATCCGCCGAGCCCCATTTGTGGGTCAAAGTGACGTCGGCACCGCGGCGGCCGAAAGCAAGGCCGGTGGCAAGGCCGATTCCCTTTGTGCCACCTGTGATAAGGATGGCGCGGCCGCTAAAATCATTCCAGTTGGCGGCGGCGTTCAAAAGACGGGTCCAAGCTTTAAGTGCTTCTGACTACACCCTAATCTCCGGTCAGGGGGAGATCAACACAAGAGGGGGAACCGATCACGGTCTGAGCGCTTTCCTGATTGCCGTCATTTCCGGGCAGTTCCACACAATCGTGAAGGCCGCGCGCACGGGCATAGTGTATTGGCCCGCTACCCTTGACCTGTCGCGCGCCGGAGGCGCGGCGCGGTTGCCCGCGTCAGAAGAAAGCAGAAACTATGCAGCCACGCCTTCTTGCCGTCAGAACGGAAGTGCCGCCCTTTCGGGTGCCGCAGGAAGACGTGGCCGCGCGGGCCCGCATGCTGTTTCGCGATACGCCGCAGATCAATCATTTGCTGCCGGTTTTCAAGAATGTCAGCATCGACCAGCGGTATTCCTGTGTGCCGCTTGATTGGTACGGCGAGCCACATGGTTGGACCGACCGCACCGCGCTGTATGTGGAGCATGCCGTTGCGCTGTTCGAAAAGCTGACGCGCGGCCTGGCGGCGGATGCCGGTATCGGACTTCAAGACATCGACGCCATTGTCATGGTTTCAACGACGGGCATCGCCACACCCAGTCTGGATGCCTTGGTGGTGGAGCGGATGGGTCTGCGCCGCGATATACAACGCTTGCCGGTTTTCGGTCTGGGCTGCGCGGGTGGCGTTATCGGCCTGGCACGGGCGGGCGATCTTGCCAAGGCAAATCCCGGAAAGAAGATCCTGTTTCTCGCGGTGGAGCTTTGCGCGCTGACTTTTCGGCGCAACGATCTGTCGAAAAGCAACATCGTCGCAACCGCATTGTTCGGCGACGGCGCGGCAGGAGCATTGCTTTCGACGGAAGGCGATGGTCCGGTTGTTGCCGCAACCGGGGAATATACCTGGCCGGAGTCGTTGGACGTGATGGGCTGGGATGTGGAAGAGGACGGCCTGAAGGCGCGCTTTGCACAAAATATTCCGGCGCTGGTCGCAAAGGATATGCGCCGGATTGTGGACGGATTCCTGCAGCGCCATGCTTTGACGCTGAAGGATGTAGATCGGTTTGCCTGTCATCCCGGCGGGGTGAAGGTGCTGGATGCGTTGGAACACGCCTTCGACATGCAGGCCGGCGCACTGGCGGAGAGCCGCAGCGTTTTGCGTGACTTTGGCAACATGTCGGCCGTGACAGTGTTGTTTGTGCTGGCGCGCATGGAGTGGCGGAGGAAAAATCAGCGCCTCCTGATGACAAGCCTTGGCCCGGGATTTTCCGCCGCCTTTCTGGTTTTGGAAAGCTGAGTCATGCTGGCCTATGCGATCCTGGTTTTTGTAATCCTGCAGCGGCTGGCGGAATTGGTGCTTGCCCGGCGCAACACAAAGGCCTTGCTGGCGCAAGGCGCGGTAGAGGTTGGCGCGGCGCATTATAAGGTGATTGTGCTTTTGCATGTCGCCTGGCTTGCGGCGATTGCGCTGCGTTTACCGTCTCCGCCCGCGGTAAACGCCTATTGGCTGGTGGCGTTCGCGGTGTTGCAAACCTTGCGCCTTTGGGTGCTGGCGACACTGGGCCGTTACTGGACCACGCGGATCATTGTACCCAAGCAGGCCCCCCTGATCCGCAAGGGACCTTACCGCTTTTTGCGGCACCCCAATTATTGGGTGGTAGCCGGCGAAATATTCGTGCTCCCGATGGTTTTCGGCGAATGGCAGGTTGCGGCGATATTTTTCAGTCTGAATATCGCTGTACTGGCTTTGCGCATCCGCACCGAGGAAAAGACCTTCGCCATGCGGGCAGAGCCGTAACCGCCGCATACCAATATCCGTTCGCCAACTAGTTCTGGCCGATGCATCCCAATTTGCCTATTCTCAAATGGCGGACCAGATGTGTGGCTTTACATGACAAATGTCCTCGAACCGGCCATTTTCCGGGTACCCGATTTGCCGGTCAGCGTACCGCGCTATTTCATCGCCATGGTGGCGATGGGCGTGGTCTTCTTTATTGGCGCCGCCGACTATTCCTCCTCCGAAATCTCTTTCGGTGTGGCGTACCTTGTGCCCATCATCGCGAGCGCCTGGTGGGTAGGCATGCCCTTTGCGCTGGTGCTGTCGTGCCTCAGCGTCGGGCTATGGCTATATGGCGATTTCGCGGGCAACATTCATTTTACCGGCATGTTCGTGCCGATTTGGAATTATTCATTCCGGCTGCTTTTCTATTTTGCCTCGGTTTATTTCGTGGTGCGGCTGCAAAAACTACAGAACGAACTGGGCGAGCGCGTGAAGGCCCGCACAATCGACCTAACCCGCGAAATCGCCGAACGCGAACAACTCGAACGCGAATTGCTGGAGATAAGCGAGCGCGAGCAACGCCGTATCGGCCAGGATCTTCATGACGGATTATGCCAGCATCTCACCGGTACGGCGCTGGCCGGGCAGGTGTTGGCCGAAAAACTGACGGCGCGTGCGTTGCCGGAAGCGGCCAATTCCAGAAAAATTGTCGACTTGATCGAAGAAGCCATCGCGCTGGCGCGCAGCCTGGCCAAGGGCCTGCATCCCGTGGACATGCAGGCAGACGGCCTAATGACCGCACTGGATGACTTCGCCAATACCACAAGCGATTTGTTTAAGGTCACCTGTCAGTTCGAATGCGACTCACCGGTATTGATTCACAGCGCCGCAACGGCCGGCCATCTTTATCGCATTGCGCAGGAAGCTGTCGGCAACGCTATAAAACACGGGCAATCCACGATCATAACGATTCATCTGGATGCGCAGGAAAGCGGCATTACGCTGCGTATCGAAGATAATGGCATAGGCCTGCCAAGCCCCCTTCCGAAAAAGGGCGGGATCGGCCTGCAGATCATGGCGCACCGCTCCAAAGTGATTGGCGCGAAATTTAAAACGCAATCCGGGCCGCGTGGCCATACAACAATTAGTTGTTTCTTGCCGACCGAAACATTACCTACTGTTGTAGTGCAATGAACGAAATCGAAAAACACAAGATTTACCTGGTCGACGATCACCCGTTGGTGCGGGAGTCGTTGACCAATCTTATACAACAGCAAAGCGATCTGGTTGTGTGCGGGGAGGCCGAAGACGGTCCGCATGCCCAGCGCGGCGTTCTTGCGACCAATCCCGATGTCGTCATCGTGGATATTTCCCTGAAGGGCGGTTCTGGCCTTGAATTGATCAAAGGCATGAAGGCAAGCATGCCCGATGTCTCAATCATTGTCCTCAGCATGCATGATGAAAGTCTGTATGCAGAACGCGCCATTCGGGCCGGTGCACGCGGCTACATCATGAAGCGCGAAACCTCGAAGAACATCATTGAGGCGATTCGGCACGTTATGGAGGGCAAGCTTTATGTCAGCCATCGGATGGCGGAGGTGTTTGCCAAGAAGTTCGTGGACGGCGGCCCCCATACCGGGCGCACCCCGGTGGAGGCGCTGAGCGATCGCGAGCTGGAAGTGTTCGATCTGCTGGGGCAGGGCTTTGAAACCCGGCGGGTGGCGGAAACCATGAATGTCAGCATGAAAACCGTCCAAGCCTATTGTGCCCGTATCAAGGAAAAGCTCGCACTGGCCAATGCCGCAGAATTGCTGCGGGAAGCGGTCCGCTGGCACGATCAGCAGTCTGGCTCCTGACGTCCCGATTTGTAGGACACCACCCTACAAGTTCCGCCCGATCTATAGGACGCGATCCTACGGAATTGCTCTGAATTGAAAATCTGACCAAATAAATCCCACATAGCGGTATTTATTTGCTGATTTCCCATTTTGTAGGACGCCGCCCTACAAGATCATCCCAAGCCGTAGGACCAGGCCCTACGGCAATTACAGCCGCGGCCCTGCATACTTTGTCCCACCAAATGGTCTCTATTTATCGCCGAGGGGGATTTCGCCGGGTGGAGCCGTGTCGGATTTCTTTTTGATTTCAATGGCTTGAGAATAAGTGGCTGAAAACGCCTGATTCTGGAGCCGTAACCGACTGTATCTGCACGCGCGATTTTGAAAATTCTGAAAATCATAGGGAGCGATGAAATGAGTGCATTACCGCAAAAGAAGGAACGGAAGAGCGCCGGGAGCCAGACGCTTTCACGCGGCCTGGACATCCTGGAAGCTGTTTCGGACGGCACCATTAGCCTGATGGAATTGTCCACCAAGCTCGGTCTGTCCAGAAGCACAACCCACCGCATCGCAACAACTATGGTGGAGCGGCGCTACATTAAGTTCGTCCCCCGGGAGGGTTACAGCCTGGGCGCCAAGCTGATGCATCTGGGATCGCTGGCGCAAACCTCCACCGATCTGGTGGAAATTTCGCGCCCCTTCCTGAAGGATCTGGCGGCCATGAGCGGCGATACCGTCTGCCTGGGCGTCATGGACGGCTGGCGTGCGCTGTATGTGGACAGGATATCCGGCAGCCGCTGCATCGACGTGAAAACACGCATTGGCGAAAGGCAGTCGGTCATTTCCAGCGGGTTGGGCAAAGCCCTGCTGCTGGATGGCACCATTGAGCGCTGGAGAGAGTATTTCCAGTATGAGGTGTCGCAGGGACGGGCCGACCCGACAAATCTGTCGAAATGGCTGAACACCATGAATGAGCATTCCAGGCGTGGCTATGCCTTCGACCTGGAAGAAAATATGGGGCAGATTCGCTGTGTCGCCGCGCCGATCTGGTCCGCCAATGGCAGCATTGCCGGCGCCATCAGCGTTTCCAGCGCCGCACAATATATGGATGACCTGCGCATCAGGCGCCTGTCTGCCGACGTAAGCCA
Source organism: uncultured Alphaproteobacteria bacterium (assembly GCA_963837555.1). Classification (GTDB taxonomy): domain Bacteria; phylum Pseudomonadota; class Alphaproteobacteria; order Micropepsales; family Micropepsaceae; genus Rhizomicrobium. Next base: position 342,953 of record CAWINU010000006.1, read on the forward strand.
GGCCGCCAATACCATCAGCCGCGAACTTGGCTGGAATGGACATAGCGACCGAAACAAGCGCGATAAGTTTAATCAGGTCTGAAGCAGGAACTGCGCAGACGAGATTTACTATTCGGCAACGGCGCGCTCTTCCAGAGCGCGCCGTTTGCTATTGGGCCGGGAGCGGCCGGATGTGGTCCGGCGCGTAGTTCGTCGCGGCAGCCAAACCATTTACATCAGCAAAGTCCTCCATGCGCCGCCACTTTTTTCATTCTGCGACTAATTTGATTTGTTTGCGAATCATCCGACTAAGGGCACGGGAGGCGAATCCCTTTCTCGCAGGCACCGTATCTTTCGCCATTCTCGACAATTGATAATAAGAACCGCATCGCAAGATCTGCGCGCCGTTGTCCCGACAATACAGTCCTGCACACCAAATCTTAGAATGCGCATTCATATTCAGGAATGAAATCTATTTTCCTGTGAGCGCGCGCATAACATCTCAATATTGAAAAAAATAATCTCAAAAAACAAAAAATTAGAGCAAACAAAAAACACAACATAATTCTTTTTCGCGCACTCATTAATCCATATCGGTATTTCATATGCGGCCCAAAATTAGCAATCGTCTCCAGCCGTTTTTCATTTCCAATATTTTGTTTTCACATTGCAAGAATGTGTGCGGGATAATTTCACCTTCTAGGCGCGTCTCAATGTTTGACTTCGCGCAGCGCGCAAACGTTCGGATTCAAATCTTGCTGTTCATCGCGTTCACGCACGCTTTCATATTTTGAAAATTTAGCGAAGTAATAGTTATCCTTTATTTGCTGCATTAAATTCACCGCGCTAATGTTTTGAATTCTATCATCTTGCATTCATAGCGAATAAGTTTCCGGACGCAGTTTCAAAAACCAAGAGCGCTTTTTAAATTCCAAGAGAAGAAGCGTCGTCATAACAATCTAGATTTTTCGTGATGCAAATTTCTCACGCGAGCATTCGGCATGTGGGAATAGAAAAGTTTACGCGGTTGACCCGCATCCTTTGAAAGTCAAGTTTGCCCCCGTTCAAACGGAACGCTGCATAAGAGTCCACTAGGGGGAGAACGCTTTGAAAAATTCACACGCACATCGCGCCGGCACATTAACGTCGAAATTAATGCTGGGCACAGCCATTGCCGGTCTTGCCGCGCTGGCCGTTTCGCCAGCACAAGCACAAAATGAATCCATAACGGTTACGGGCACCACCATTCGCGGCCAGCAACCGGTCGGCGCCAATGTTATTTCAGTCGATCGCGCCGCAATCGAAGCTACAGGCGCTCAGACGACGGCCCAGCTTTTGGTCACTATCCCCCAGCTGGACAATTTCGGCAGCGCGGCGCAGGGCGGTCAGAACTCCTTCGATGGTTCGGGCACGCAGGCGCCCACCATCCACAGCCTGGGCAGTTCGGCCTCGAACGCCACGTTGATCCTGATCGATGGCCATCGCATTCCGCTGACAGGTGTCAATCATAACCTGATCGATCCCAGCATTATTCCGACATCGGCCATCGCGAATGTGGAAGTTCTGCCTGACGGCGCTTCGGCCATTTACGGTTCGGATGCGGTTGCCGGCGTGATCAACTTCCACACCCGTCGCGATTACAGCGGCTGGGAAACCTCGGCGCAATACGGCATTGCCGATCACTATAATACGTTCAATTTCAGTCAGTTGTTCGGTCACAGCTGGGACGGCGGCGGCTTAGTCGCGGCCTATAACTATTCCAGCCGTTCGGCATTGATGAACCGTGATCGCAGTTTCATCACGGCACGTCAGGATCTGCGGGTTGGCGTATTGACCGACACGTCACAATTCGTCGGCATACCGGCAGCTTCCAGCTATGCGGGGCTGCAAACCACGGCGCCCAATGGCCAAGCGGTTCCCTATCCGTCTGCCGGCGGCAACTTCCAGGATTTCAATTGTCCGGTGGCAACAATTTCGAATTCGTCATCCAGCAGCCACCAAGCCTATGCCTATCCCTATAATGCCGGCGCGGGGATAGATCGGCAGACGAGCCCCTCCAACGGACCTGGCACCGGTATTTGCGATACAACGGATATCTGAATCGGCATTACCGTCCGAAGTTCGTAATTCGGCAATCTTCAGCTTCTATCAGGCACTCAGCGACAAGCTGGTGCTGAATGTGGATGTCGTCTACGGTTCTCGCCTCAACGCTTCGCGCAGCTCGCGCGGCACACTCAGTAATTCCGAGGCCTTCAATCCCGCTGGAACAGGCGGCCCGGCCTTCGGTGCGGGACAGACCAATCCGTTCTATGTCGCAGTGCCTGGGCACGCGGCGGACAATGCTGAATATATCAGCATGAACTTCGACCAGCTTGCTGGCCGATCTCGGGGCGGGCTATCAAAAGGGAAAGACCGGCTCTACGCAGGCTTTTGCAACCATCGGGCTCGACTATGATCTCGGCAACGATTGGCTGTAAGTCTGGGCGGCACGGCTGGTAACGATGTCTCGTTCACGCGCACTGAAGGAGTTTGAACTCGGCGGAGGCGTTGCTCGCCCTCAATGGCACAACCCAAAGCCAAGGGTGCCGGCACAACCGGCCCATCCAGCAGCGTCATTGCGGATCCTTATGGTCTGGACACGGTCGTCGGTGTGACACGCGTGTTAACCACGAACAATGCTCTGGACGTCTGGATGCCGGCATCCACCAACCGCTCCAGCGCAGCGGTGTTACGCTCGCTGGTCGATCGCAACGAAGATACCACCAGCGTGAACGGATTTCAGAACCTGACGGTGCATGCTGATGGTCCACTGTTCGATCTGTTCGGTGCCGGTGATATAAAGGCGGCGTTCGGCGGTGAATATATTCACTATACACAGGATCAGCGCTACTTCCGTTACAGCAGCGGAGGTCCGACCAGCACGACATCGCGTACGCTCGAATATCCATTCCAATCGCACCGTATATGCGGCCTATGCCGAGTTGGTGGTGCCGGTCATCAGCGCAGACATGAATATTCCGCTGGTTCAGTCGTTGACCTTCGACTTTGCCGGTCGATACGACCAGTACAACGATTTCGGCGACACCAAGAATCCGAAAATCGCGTTTAGCTGGGACATTGTTGACGGATTGCGCGCCAGCGCCAGCTTCGGTACCTCGTTTACCGCTCCGGCGCTGGATTCCTACGGTCAGCCCGGCACTGGCATCACCGGTGAAACTGGCGTGAGCGCGGGCAATACCGGTGCTTCCAACGGCCTGATCATTCCGTTCAACGATACCCGTCCGTTCAATAACGGCGCGGGCATTGCCGGAACCATCGTGGCGAGCCCGTTTGCTTGCGACGCGGCAGGCAGCCAGGTGGTCGATGCCAGCAACAACGACGTCAGCCTACGATGCGGGAACCATGTCCTATCCGGGTGCCGTCGCGTGTAAGTGGAAACCAGCAACAGTAACGGTATGCGCATCGGCGGCGGTAACGCCAATCTCACACCGGAACTCGGCCAATCCTATTCGGCCAACTGTCCGGTGGATTTCGGCAGCTTCTTCGACGTGCTGGAAGGTCTGACCACGCAGGTGACATATTATCAGGCCAAGTTCACGGGTGCGATCACGACACTGCATGTGACAACGACCCAGACCGACCCTGGTATTCCGAACCTGACGACCTTCGGTCCAGCAAATTGTACCGCTGCACCGACCTCGCCTGCGGATTGCAACCCAGGCTGGGCGCAGACGGACCCGATCGTTCAGGGTCTATTGGCCGGCCGTCCGCTCAGCAGCCCGCTGCCGGCACGCATTTACTCCATCGGCAACGGTACGCAGCAAAATGCCTTCGATCTGTGGCAGAATGGTATCGATTTCAAGATCGCCTATCGCTACACCACGGATGACATGGGTGACTTCACTTTCGCTCTATCCGGCAACCAGATTCTGCGTTCCAGCCAAAGACTTCATGGTACGTCGGTTGCTCCGCTCGATACCCTGAACAACAGAAACGGCAGCCGGTATCCGAGTACGGAGTTTACCGGTCGTGCCTCGCTCAACTGGCATATGGATCCGTTCACCGTCGGCGTGGCTTTCAACTACCAGCATCCGACCCATGGTGGCTTTCCGCCGTGCGCCGTTCCCGTACAACCTTTCTGGGGCAAATGGTCGTATAAAAAATTACGAGCATATCAATGCCTTGGAGGTATGGGACGTGAACTTCTCCTATAATCTGCCGGACGAGTGGTGGAGCGGAACGTCGCTTCGATATAAGCATCAGTAACCTATTTGACACGACGCCGCCATTCGACAATTCAACAGTGGTATCGCCAAGGGCAGCGAAATCGGCCGTGTCGTGAATATTGGTATTCGTAAGACGTGGTAGAAAAAAGAATCTAGTAGGTTCGCTTTAGTCCTGAGAGGGCCCCGTACGGTTAAAAGCCGCGCGGGGTTCTTTTCTCATTAAATAGCGACACATTTCGATATTCGAAATTGACATGATGATTGTTCCCATTATCGCGCAGCTATAAGCGTAGAAGCCCATATAGGAAAATTTTTCCTCGTCGTGTTACCTGCGATAATCAATAAATGATCTTACCTTTCACAAATTGACAGCGTTCACCTTAGTAAGGCGCATTTCCAATAGTCAAAACTTCCTCTCACATGAAGATATCAAAGCGCTCACTTTTCAAAACAAGATTTACGTTGATGTAAATATCTCACGCAAGCATTCGGCATGTGGGAATTGAAAAATTCGCTCGATTGACGCTTTTGCGCGCAAAGTGGAACTTCCTTCCGCTCAATAAGAAATAGAGCTCAGGCGTATTACTAGGGGAGATTCTGCTTTGAAAAATTCCAATATATCACACATGGGCATGCTGACATCGAAGCTGATGCTTGGCACAGCCATTGCCGGTTTTGCCGCGCTGGCCGTTTCGCCGGCGCAGGCGCAAAACGAAAACATCACGGTGACCGGCACCAGCATCCGCGGCCAGCAGCCGGTGGGCGCCAACGTTATTTCGGTTGACCGCGCCGCGATTGAAGCCACGGGCGCGCAAACCACCGCGCAGCTTCTGGTTACCATTCCGCAGTTGGACAATTTCGGCAGCGCGGCCCAGGGCGGACAGAACTCCGCCGACGGTTCGGGCACGCAGGCGCCGACCATTCACAGTCTGGGCAACTCGGCCTCGAACGCCACCCTGGTGCTGATCGACGGCCATCGCATTCCGCTGACGGGCATCAACCACAATTTGATCGATCCCAGCATCATTCCGACCTCGGCGATTTCGAATGTCGAAGTTCTGCCCGACGGCGCCTCGGCGATTTATGGTTCGGACGCGGTTGCCGGCGTCATCAATTTCCACACCCGCAAGGACTACAGCGGCTGGGAAACATCGGCGCAGTACGGCATTGCCGATCACTACAACACCTTCAACTTCAGCCAGATGTTCGGTCACAGCTGGGAAGATGGCGGCCTGGTCGCGGCCTATAACTATTCCAACCGTTCGAATTTGATGAATCGCAATCGCGACTTCATCACGGCGCGTCAGGATCTGCGCCGCGGCGCCGCCGATCCCAACCTGTTTACCGGAGCGGCTGCAGCGATCGCCGGCGCCACCGGGGTGCAGACGACCGCGCCAAACGGTCAGGCTGTTCCCTCGCTATCCGACGGCGGTAACTTCCAGAATTTCCAGTGCCCGGTGGCAACGATCTCGACCTCGTCTTCGGGTACCAGCGGCACGACCTATGCCTATCCTTATACAGCTGGTGCGGGGATCCCCAAGCGTACCAGCCTGGGAGGAAGCGGGCCGAGCACCGGCATCTGCGATACGTCGGATATCGCCTCGGCGCTTCCCTCCGAACTGCGCAATTCGGCGATCGTCAGCCTGCATCAGGCGATCAATGACCGTTTCTACCTAAATGCCGACGTGGTTTACTCTTCGCGTATGGGCTCGTCTCGGCAGTCTCGGGGCAGCCTCAGCAATTCCGTTGCATACAATCCGGCCGGCACGGGCGATGCCGCGTTCGTCGGCGATGAAATGGCGCACGTCAACCCGTTCTATGTCGGTGTTCCAGGGGCCTCGGCAACGGCCAATAACGAATACATCACCATGAACTTCGACGAGTTGCTGGCCGGGCAGGGACTTGGTTATCGTTCGACCAAGACCGGTTCGACCACGGCATTCTCCACGGTGGGTCTGGATTACGATGCCGGCGGCGACTGGCTGATCAGCCTTGGCGGCACGGCCGGAACGGACTTCTCGCACTCCACCTCTGTTGGCGCTCTGAACTCGTCGGAAGCCTTACTGGCGCTGAACGGCACCACCAACACGCGCGGCACAGCCAATATCTCGCCCAACAGCAGCGCGATTGCCGATCCCTATGGTCTGAACACGGTTGCCAGCGTGACGCGGGCCCTGACCACGACCAATGCGCTGGATGTCTGGATGCCGGCAGCGACTAACCGCACCAGTGCGGCGGTGCTGCGTTCGCTGGTTGACAGTTTGGACAGACGCACCAGCGTATCCGGATTCCAGAACATGACGCTGCATGCCGATGGTCCGCTGTATGATCTGTTCGGCGCCGGCGACGTCAAGGCGGCGTTCGGCGGCGAGTGGATCCATTACACCCAGGATCAGCGCCAAATTCGCAACAACAATGCCGGTCCCAACAGCACCACGGCACGCACGCTGGACATTCATTCCAAGCGCACGGTGTATTCGGCCTATGCCGAGTTCGTGGTGCCGGTGATCGGTCCGGACATGAATGTTCCGCTGATGCAAAGCCTGACCTTCGACTTTGCCGGCCGTTATGACCATTACAACGACTTCGGCGACACCAAGAACCCCAAGATCAGCTTTTCCTGGGATATCGTTGACGGCCTGCGCGCCAGCGCCAGCTTCGGCACCTCGTTCACGGCACCGGCGCTCGACTCGATCGGCCAGCCCGGCACCGGAATTACCGGTGAAACCGGCGTGAGTGCCGGCAACACCGGCGCCTCCAATGGCTTGGTGGTGCTGTTCAATGACACGCGTCCGTTCAACAATGGCGCCGGCATTGCCGGAACCATTGTGTCGAACGCGGTGGCCTGCGCGGCGGCCGGCAGTACGCCGGTCGACGATGCATCCGGCTCGACCTCCTCGGCTTCCGGCGGCGGTCTCTATCCCACCGCCATTGGCTGTAAGTGGAGCACTTCGGGCAGCACCGGTCTGCGCATCGGCGGTGGTAATGCCAACCTCAAACCGGAAATCGGTCAGTCCTATTCGGCCAACATCTTGTTGGACTTTGGCAAATTCGTCGATGTGCTGGAAGGTCTGACCACCCAGGTAACCTACTACCAGGCCAAGTTTGTCGGCGCCATCACCACCCTGCAGGTGACGACGACGCAAACCACACCGGGTATTCCGAGCCTGACCACATTCGGTCCGGCCAATGGCTGCGCCGCCGCCACGATTGCGACTTGCGGTGTGGCCGGGGCCAACGAGCCGGGCTGGTCGCCGACCGATCCGCTGGTGCAGGCATTGCTCACCGGCCGTCCGCTCAGCAGTCCGCTGCCGGCACGCATCTATTCGGTTGGTGACGGCACGCAGCAGAACGCCTTCAATCTGTGGCAGAACGGTATCGACTTTAAAATCGATTACCGCATGCCTACCGAAGACTATGGCGATTTCACCTTCAGCATCGCGGGCAACCAGATCCTGCGGGCGACGCAGAAGAACGGCCCCTCGGGCACGCTGCTGGATACGCTCAACGGCAAGAATGGCGGACGCTATCCGAACGTCGAACTGTCCGGCCGGGCCAGCATAAACTGGCATATGGATCCATTCACGGCCGGGATATCATTCAGCTTTCAGCACCCGTACAATGATGGCCAGGGCACCTTCCCGTTCAACTATCCGGGCCCGAACCGTTCAGCGAACTACCAGCATGTCGGCGCGCTGCAGGTGTTTGACGTGAACTTCTCGTATGTTCTGCCGGACGACATCATGTCCGGCACGACAGTGGCGGTCAGCATCAATAACGTGTTCGACACCACCCCGCCATACTGGAACAGCACGAATGGTCGCGTCAGCGGCAGCCAGATCGGACGTATTGTAAACTTCAACGTTCGTAAAACCTGGTAGTGTTCTTCACTTCCGCATAAGCGGAAAAAAGCCCCGCACGATCAGGACCGTGCGGGGCTTTTTTAAATTGTAGGCGCACATTTTCAATAATCGGATTTTTCTATATAAAGGAATTTCTGCGCACATCGACGTGTGTGCGTTATCTCATAACGTGAATAAAAATCCTATATTAAAGGATTTAATGAGTGTCACTTATTCGCAGGCCGTGCACCGTGCGTGTCATTAAATGGAACGAACGTTTATAATAAGAGATTATTTCTTTCATTTTATGAAACAAGTTTTTGTTTGGTGCAAAATTCACACTCAAGCGGTCGATATATGGGATGTTATTTTTCCCATTGATTGACTGGTTTGCGCGCAAATTGGAACTTCGCTCCCGTTCGACAAGAATACTACGCAAAATATTCTCTAGGGGAGAGCTGCTTTGAAAAAGTCCAATACATCGCACATGGGTACGCTGACATCGAAGCTGATGCTTGGCACAGCTATTGCCGGTTTTGCCGCGCTGGCCGTTTCGCCGGCGCAGGCGCAAAACGAAAACATCACGGTGACCGGCACCAGCATCCGCGGCCAGCAGCCGGTGGGCGCCAACGTTATTTCGGTTGACCGCGCCGCGATTGAAGCCACTGGCGCGCAAACCACCGCGCAGCTTCTGGTTACCATTCCGCAGTTGGACAATTTCGGCAGCGCGGCCCAGGGCGGACAGAACTCCGCCGACGGTTCGGGCACGCAGGCGCCGACCATTCACAGTCTGGGCAACTCGGCCTCGAACGCCACCCTGGTGCTGATCGACGGCCATCGCATTCCGCTGACGGGCATCAACCACAATTTGATCGATCCCAGCATCATTCCGACCTCGGCGATTTCGAATGTCGAAGTTCTGCCCGACGGCGCCTCGGCGATTTATGGTTCGGACGCGGTTGCCGGCGTCATCAATTTCCACACCCGCAAGGACTACAGCGGCTGGGAAACATCGGCGCAGTACGGCATTGCCGATCACTACAACACCTTCAACTTCAGCCAGATGTTCGGTCACAGCTGGGAAGATGGCGGCCTGGTCGCGGCCTATAACTATTCCAACCGTTCGAATTTGATGAATCGCAATCGCGACTTCATCACGGCGCGTCAGGATCTGCGCCGCGGCGCCGCCGATCCCAACCTGTTTCCCGGAGCGGCTGCAGCGATCGCCGGCGCCACCGGGGTGCAGACGACCGCGCCAAACGGTCAGGCAGTTCCTTCGCTATCCGACGGCGGTAACTTCCAGAATTTCCAGTGCCCGGTGGCAACGATCTCGACCTCGTCTTCGGGTACCAGCGGCACGACCTATGCCTATCCTTATACAGCTGGTGCGGGGATCCCCAAGCGTACCAGCCTGGGAGGAAGCGGGCCGAGCACCGGCATCTGCGATACGCTGGATATCGCTTCGTCGCTTCCTTCCGAACTGCGCAATTCGGCGATCGTCAGTCTGCATCAGGCGATCAATGATCGCTTTTTCCTCAGCGCGGATGCGGTCTACTCCTCGCGCATGGGCTCTTCACGCAGCGCGCGCGGCTCGCTCAGCAATGCTGTTGCATACAATCCGGCCGGCACTGGCGATGCCAAGTTTTTCGGCGATGAAATGGCGCACGTCAACCCGTTCTATGTCGGTGTTCCAGGGCGCCTCGGCCACAGCCAATGACGAATACATCACCATGAACTTCGACGAACTGCTGGCCGGGCAGGGGCTTGGCTATCAGTCCTCCAAGACTGGTTCGACCACGGCATTCGCCACGGTCGGCCTGGATTACGATGCCGGCGGCGACTGGCTGCTCAGCCTGGGCGGCACAGCCGGAAGCGATAATTCATTCTCGAACAGTACTGGCGGGTTGAATTCGTCCGAAGCCTTGCTGGCGCTGAACGGCACCACCAACACATCGGGCAATGCAAATACAACGCCGGGCAGCAGCGCGATTGCCGACCCCTATGGTCTGAACACGGTTGCCAGCGTGACGCGGGCCCTGACCACGACCAATGCGCTGGACGTGTGGATGCCGGCAGCGACCAACCGCACCAGCGCGGCGGTGCTGCGGTCATTGGTGGACAGTTCCAGCACAACCACCAGCGTGTCCGGATTCCAGAACGTCACGCTGCATGCCGACGGTCCGCTGTACGATCTGTTCGGCGCCGGCGACGTCAAGGCGGCGTTCGGCGGCGAGTGGATCCATTACACCCAGGATCAGCGTAATGCTCGCAGCAACAATGCCGGTCCCAACAGCACCACGGCACGCACGCTGGACATTCATTCCAAGCGCACGGTGTATTCGGCCTATGCCGAGTTCGTGGTGCCGGTGATCGGTCCGGACATGAATGTTCCGCTGATGCAAAGCCTGACCTTCGACTTTGCCGGCCGTTATGACCATTACAACGACTTCGGCGACACCAAGAACCCCAAGATCAGCTTTTCCTGGGATATCGTTGACGGCCTGCGCGCCAGCGCCAGCTTCGGCACCTCGTTCACGGCACCGGCGCTCGACTCGATCGGCCAGCCCGGCACCGGAATTACCGGTGAAACCGGCGTGGCCGCGGGCAATACCGGCGCCTCCAATGGCCTGGTGGTGCTGTTCAATGACACGCGTCCGTTCAACAATGGCGCCGGCATTGCCGGAACCATTGTGTCGAATGCGGTGGCGTGCGCGGCGGCCGGCAGTACGCCGGTCGACGATGCGGCGGGCTCGACCGCCTCGGCTTCCGGCGGCGGCCTGTATCCCACGGCAATGGGCTGTAAGTGGAGCACTTCGGGCAGCACCGGTCTGCGCATCTCCGGCGGCAATGCCAACCTCAAACCGGAAATCGGCCAGTCCTATTCGGCCAATATCTTGTTGGACTTTGGGCGTTTCGTGGATGCACTGGAAGGTCTGACCACCCAGGTGACCTACTACCAGGCCAAGTTTGTCGGCGCCATCACCACCCTGCAGGTGACGACGACGCAAACCACACCGGGTATTCCGAGCCTGACCACATTCGGTCCGGCCAATGGCTGCGCCGCCGCCACGATCGCGACCTGCGGTGTGGCCGGGGCCAACGAGCCGGGCTGGTCGCCGACCGATCCGCTGGTGCAGGCATTGCTCACCGGCCGTCCGCTCAGCAGTCCGCTGCCGGCACGCATCTATTCGGTTGGTGACGGCACGCAGCAGAACGCCTTCAATCTGTGGCAGAACGGTATCGACTTCAAGATCGATTACCGCATGCCCACCGAAGACTATGGCGATTTCACCTTCAGCATCGCCGGCAACCAGATCTTGCGGGCGACGCAGAAGAACGGCCCCTCGGGCACGCTGCTTGATACGCTCAACGGCAAGAATGGCGGACGCTATCCGAACGTCGAACTGACCGGCCGGGCCAGCATCAACTGGCACATGGATCCGTTCACGGCCGGGATCTCGTTCAGCTTTCAGCACCCGTACAATGACGGCCAGAGCACCTTCCCATTCGGCACTACGGGTCCGAACCGTGCAGCGAACTACCAGCATGTCGGTGCGCTGCAGGTGTTTGACGTGAACTTCTCGTATGTCCTGCCGGAAGACATCATGTCCGGCACGACAGTGGCGGTCAGCGTCAACAATGTGTTCGACACCACGCCGCCATACTGGAACAGCACAGCGGGCCGTGTCAGCGGCAGCCAGATCGGACGCATTGTGAACTTCAGCGTCCGTAAAACCTGGTAATGCTCTTAACTGCCGCGTGAGCGGAAAAAAAGCCCCGCACGGTCAAGGCCGTGCGGGGCTTTTTTACACCGTGAACATAGAAATTCTTATTTATATTAAGATAATTATGACCACTATAATGAGTACATTTATTCTCAATTTAATAAAACCAATTGCGCTTGATGATGTCAATAATTCTCAGCCAAAAGTGAGTTCACCATGTGGACGATTTCAAAACCAGACACCCCGTTATGAACGCTTTTTTTGATACAAAACTCGATAAAGGTCCGCACGTTCGTAGGTTACGCGAACGAATGCGTTACGAAAAAACGTCCAGTCAAGATAACGCCATCTCTAGGGGAGAGCTGCTTTGAAAAAGTCCAATACATCGCACATGGGTACGCTGACATCGAAGCTGATGCTTGGCACAGCCATTGCCGGTTTTGCCGCGCTGGCCGTTTCGCCGGCCCAGGCGCAAAACGAAAACATCACGGTGACCGGCACCAGCATCCGCGGCCAGCAGCCGGTGGGCGCCAACGTTATTTCGGTTGACCGCGCCGCGATTGAAGCCACTGGCGCGCAAACCACCGCGCAGCTTCTGGTTACCATTCCGCAGCTGGACAATTTCGGCAGCGCGGCCCAGGGCGGACAGAACTCCGCCGACGGTTCGGGCACGCAGGCGCCGACCATTCACAGTCTGGGCAACTCGGCCTCGAACGCCACCCTGGTGCTGATCGACGGCCATCGCATTCCGCTGAGCGGCATCAACCACAATCTGATCGATCCCAGTGTAATTCCGACCTCTGCGATTTCGAATGTCGAAGTTCTGCCAGACGGCGCCTCGGCGATTTACGGTTCGGACGCGGTTGCCGGCGTCATCAACTTCCATACCCGCAAAGACTACAATGGCTGGGAGACATCGGCGCAGTATGGCATTGCCGATCACTACAACACTTTCAACTTCAGCCAGTTGTTCGGCCATAGCTGGGAAGATGGCGGCCTGGTCGCGGCCTATAACTATTCCAGCCGTTCGAATTTGATGAATCGCGACCGCGACTTCATCACGGCGCGCCAGGATCTGCGCGTCGGTGCCGCCGATCCGTCGCTGTTCACGGGCGTTCCCGCGGCATCGACCTATGGCGCCACGCTGCAGACCACGGCGCCCAACGGTCAGGCGGTTCCCTATCCGTCACAAGGCGGCAACTTCCAGGACCTGACCAGTTGCCCGGTGGCAACGATTTCGACCTCGTCGTCCGGCACCAGCGGCTCGAGCTATGCCTATCCTTATACCGTCGGTGCGGGGATCTCCAAGCGGACCAACCCATCGGGCGGTCCGAGCACCGGTATCTGCGATACGCTTGATATCGCTTCGTCGCTACCGTCCGAATTGCGCAACTCGGCGATCGTCAGCCTGCATCAGGCGATCAATGACCGCTTTTTCCTCAGCGCGGATGCGGTCTATTCCTCACGCCTGGGTTCGTCCCGCGGCTCGCGCAGTGGCGGTCGTGGCCCTTCTCTCACCAACGCCATCGCGTTCAATCCGGCCGGCACGGGCGGCCCTGCCTTCGGCGCCGGACAGACCAACCCGTTCTATGTCGGTGTGCCCGGTGCCTCGGCCACGGCCAACAACGAATATATCAGCATGTCGCCTGACGAACTGCTGGCCGGCCAGGGCTTGGGCTATCAGGCTACCAAGACCGGTTCGACCACGGCGTTTGCCACGGTGGGCCTGGATTACGATGCCGGCGGCGACTGGCTGATCAGTCTGGGCGGTACCGCGGGGACGGACTATTCATTCTCCAACAGCAGCGGCGGCCTGAACGCGGCGGAAGGCTTGCTGGCCCTGAACGGTACCACCAATACCAGCGGCACGGCCAACAGCGATCCCAACAGCACCGCGATTGCCGATCCCTATGGTCTGGGCACGGTTGCCAGCGTGACGCGGGCCCTGACCACGGCCAATGCGCTCGATGTCTGGAGGCCGGCAGCGACCAACCGCACCAGTGCGGCGGTGCTGCGGTCATTGGTGGACAGCTCCAGTACATCCACCAGTGTATCGGGCTTTCAGAACATGACGCTGCATGCCGACGGTCCGCTGTACGATCTGTTCGGCGCCGGCGACGTCAAGGCGGCGTTCGGCGGCGAGTGGATCCACTACACCCAGGATCAGCGTCAGGCGAATGCCAGCAATGCCGGTCCCAACAGCACCACGGCCCATACGCTGGATATTCATTCCAAGCGCACGGTGTATGCGGCTTATGCCGAGTTCGTGGTGCCGGTGATCGGTCCGGACATGAATGTTCCGCTGATGCGAAGCCTGACCTTCGACTTTGCCGGCCGTTACGACCATTACAACGACTTCGGCGACACCAAGAACCCCAAGATCAGCTTTTCCTGGGATATCGTTGACGGCCTGCGCGCCAGCGCCAGCTTCGGCACCTCGTTCACCGCCCCGGCGCTCGACTCCATCGGTCAGCCCGGCACCGGAATCACCGGTGAAACCGGCGTGGGCGCGGGTACCGGCAGTGGTGCCTCCAACGGCCTGGTGGTGCTATTCAGCGACACGCGTCCGTTCAACAACGGTGCGGGCATTGCCGGAACCATCGTCTCGAATGCGGTGGCGTGCGCGGCAGCTGGCAGCACGCCGGTCGACGATGCGGCGGGAACCGCGATTTCGGCTTCCGGCGGCGGCCTTTATCCCAGCGCCATCGGCTGTAAGTGGAATCGGTCTGGCAGCCCCGGCCTGAGCATCAGCGGTGGCAACGCCAACCTCAAACCGGAACTTGGCCAGTCCTATTCGGCCAACATACTGTTTGACTTCGGGCGCTTCGTGGATGCGCTGGAAGGTCTCACCACCCAGGTGACCTATTACCAGTCCAAGTTCACCGGCGCCATCACGACCTTGCAGGTGACGACCTCTCAAACCGTACCGGGAATTCCAAGCCTGACCACATTCGGTCCGGCCAATGGCTGCGCCGCCGCCACGTTGGCGACCTGCGGTGTGGCCGGGGCCAACGAGCCGGGCTGGGATCCGACCGATCCGCTCGTGCAGTCATTGCTCACCGGCCGTCCCCTCAGCAGTCCGCTGCCGACACGGATCTACTCGGTCGGCGACGGCACGCAGCAAAACGCCTTCGACCTGTGGCAGAACGGTCTCGACTTCAAGATCGACTACCGCATGCCCACCGATAACTATGGCGACTTCACCTTCAGCATCGCCGGCAACCAGATCCTGCGGGCGACGCAGAAGAACGGCCCGTCGGGTTCTCTGTTCGAAACGCTCAACGGCAGGAATGGCGGACGTTACGCCAACATTGAGCTGACCGGCCGGGCCAGTATCAACTGGCATCTGGATCCGTTCACAGCCGGAATCACATTCAACTATCAGCATCCCTACAATGACGGCCAGGGCACCTTCCCGTTCAACTATCCGGGACCGAATCGTACTGCAGGTTACGAGCATGTCGGTGCGCTGCAGGTGATTGATGTGAACTTCTCCTATGTCCTGCCGGAAGACATCATGTCCGGCACGACAGTGGCGGTCAGCATCAACAATCTGTTCGATACCAACCCGCCTTACTGGGACAACTCGTCTGGTTATGTAGGCGGCAGCCAGATCGGACGCCTTATGAACTTCAGCGTCCGCAAAACCTGGTAGTGTTCTTCACTGCCGCGAAAGCGGAAAAAATCAGCCCCGCACGGTCAAACCCGTGCGGGGCTTTTTTGTGGTCTGCTCCTCGCGTGCGACCAATCAAAAATACCAAATAATGGGAACATACGTTGTATATTTACGACTTACCGGAAGCTATTGCACTAATTAGTACATTAATCCCAACATACGGCATTCCATATATTGATACCGATTGACCATATTTGAGACCACTCTAAAGCTCTCCCACGTTCTTCAGAACGACACACAAAAACGACCATAGGGGGAGGTTCAACTTGAATAAATTCAATGCAGATAAGCGTGCGCAATTCACAGCCAAATTGATGCTGGGATCGGCACTTACAGGTCTTTTCGCTGTCGCTGCGACGAGTGCTCAGGCACAAAATGAAAGCGTCACGGTAACCGGCACCAGCATCCGCGGCCAGCAGCCGGTCGGCGCCAATCTAATTTCGGTCGACCGCGCCGCGATCGAAGCCACAGGCGCTCAGACCGCCGCGCAGCTTCTGGTCACCATCCCGCAGTTGGATAATTTCGGCAGCGCGGCCCAGGGCGGACAGAATTCCGCCGACGGTTCGGGCACGCAAGCTCCCACCATTCATAGTCTTGGCAACTCGGCCTCGAACGCCACCCTGGTGCTGATTGACGGTCATCGCATCCCACTGACGGGCATCAACCACAATTTGATCGATCCCAGCATCATTCCGACCTCTGCCATCTCCAGCGTGGAAGTTCTGCCTGACGGCGCCTCGGCGATTTACGGCTCGGACGCGGTTGCAGGCGTTATCAACTTCCATACCCGCAAGGATTACAGCGGCTGGGAAACATCGGCTCAGTACGGCATGGCCGATCACTACTCGACCTTTAACTTAAGCCAACTGTTCGGTCACAGCTGGGAAGACGGCGGTCTCGTTGCGGCATACAACTATTCCAGCCGCTCCAACCTGATGAACATCAATCGCGACTTCATCACCGCGCGCCAGGATCTGCGCGTCGGTGCTGCCGATCCGTCACTGTTCACCGGCATTCCTTCGGCGGCCACCTATGGCGCCACGCTGCAAACAGTCGCGCCGAACGGTCAGGCCGTTCCGTATCCGTCCGGCGGCGGCAACTTCCAGAACCTGACGCAATGTCCGGTGGCAACGATTTCGGCATCGTCGTCAAGTACGGCCTCGGTCTATGCCTATCCTTATACCGGCACCGCCATTCCGGCCCGGACTACCCCGTCGGGCGGCCCCAGCACCGGCATTTGCGATACGCTTAATCTTAAATCATCGCTGCCGTCCGAAACCCGCAATTCGGCCATCGTCAGTTTCCATCAGGCGATTAGCGACAAGTTGGTCCTCAGCGCGGATGCGGTCTATTCCTCGCGCCTAGGCTCCGCTCGTCAAGATCGCGGAAACTTAACGCGGTCTGCTGTATTCAGTCCGGCTGGTACGGGCGGGCCGGCTTTCGGCGCTGGTCAGCGCAATCCCTTCTATGTCGCCACGCCGGGTGCATCGGCAGCGGCTACTCAATATATCAGCATGGCCTTCTATGACTTATTGTCAGACCAAGGCCTTGGTTATTCAAGCCAGAAGACCGGTTCGACCACAGCCTTCGCCACCAGCAGCCTTGACTATGATCTGGGCGGCGACTGGCTGCTCAGCCTGGGCGGCACCGCCGGTGTGGACAATTCGTTCCAGAATACGACCGGCGCCCTGAATACCTCCGAAGCGCTTCTGGCCCTGAACGGCACCACCAACACAAGCGGCACGGCGAATACTTCGACAAATACCACCGCCATTGCTGATCCTTTTGGTTTAGCTACGATTGCCAGCGTCACGCGCGCCTTGACCACAAGCAATGCGCTGGATGTGTGGCATCCCAAAGCAACCAACCAGACCAGCGCGGCGGTGCTGCGCTCACTGGTTGACAGCTTCGAATTCGCGCACCAGCGTGTCGGGCTTCCAGAATGCGACGCTGCATGCCGACGGTCCGTTGTTCAATCTGTTCGGCGCCGGTGACGTCAAGGCGGCGTTTGGCGGTGAATATATTCATTACACCCAGGATCAGCGTCAGGCGCGCAGTAACAATGCGGGCCCGGTCAGCACCACGGCGCGCACGCTGGATATTCATTCCAAGCGCACCGTGTTTGCGACTTATGCCGAGTTCGTGGTGCCGGTGATCGGTCCGGACATGAACATTCCATTGGTCCAAAGACTGACCTTCGATTTTGCCGGCCGTTACGACCATTACAACGACTTCGGTGACACCAAGAATCCCAAGATCAGCTTTAGTTGGGATATTGTCGATGGTCTGAGCACCAGTGCCAGCTTCGGGACCTCGTTCACTGCGCCGGCGCTTGACTCCATAGGTCAGCCCGGCACCGGTATCACCGGCGAAACCGGCGTGAGTGCCGGCAATACCGGTGCCGCTAACAATCTGGTGGTGCTGTTTAACGATACCCGCCCGTTCAACGATGGCGCCGGTATCGCGGGCACCATCGTGTCAAATGCCGTGGCCTGCGCGGCGGCCGGCAGCACGCCGGTTGACGATGCGGCGGGAACTGTGACCTCGGCATCGGGCGGCGGGCTTTATCCCAGCGCCATTGGCTGTAAGTGGCAGACCGCCTCGAGTGAGGGCGCGAATATCGGCGGCGGCAATGCCAAGCTCAAACCGGAAATCGGCCAGTCCTATTCGGCCAATATCCTGTTGGACTTCGGCAAGTTCGTCGATGCGCTAGAAGGCCTGACCACGCAGGTGACCTACTATCAGGCCAAGTTCACCGGTGCCGTCACCAATATTGCGACGCAGACGACCCAGACCGATCCGGGTATTCCGGGCTTGACCACGTTCGGTCCGGCCAATGGTTGTTCCGCCGCCACAATCGCGACCTGCGGTAGTGGTGGTGCCAACCAGCCTGGATGGGCAGCGTCCGATCCGGTAATCCAAGCTCTGCTAACCGGCCGCCCACTTAGCTCTTCACTTCCGGCGCGTCTCTACTCAATTATCGACCGCACGCAGCAGAACGCCTTCAATCTGTGGCAGAACGGTATCGACTTTAAAATCGATTACCGCATGCCCACAGAGGACTATGGCGATTTTACCTTCACGATCTCGGGCAACCAGATCCTGCGGGCAACACAGAAGAACGGTCCGTCGGGCGTGTTGTTCGATACACTGAACGGACAGAATGGCGGTCGTTATCCGAACGTCGAACTGACCGGCCGCGCCAGCATCAACTGGCATATGGATCCGTTCACGGCCGGGGTCTCGTTCAGCTATCAGCATCCCTACAATGACGGCCAGAGCACCTTCCCATACAACCTACCGGGACCGAACCGTTCAGCGGGCTACCAGCATGTCGGCGCGCTGCAGGTGATTGACGTGAACTTTGCCTATAATCTGCCAGACGAGTGGTGGAGCGGCACGACGCTCAGCATGTCCGTCAACAATCTGTTCGACACCACACCGCCATTCTGGAACAGCACGGCGGGTCGGGTCAGCGGCAGTCAGATCGGACGTATCATCAACTTCGGCGTTCGTAAGAAGTGGTAATAGTGTAGAAAACGCCGCGTCCTTCGCGGGCCGCTCCAAGCCCGCACGGTTCCCTAACCGTGCGGGCTTTTTTACCTTCTAGGGGCTTAAATTGATCAGATCTATTGCGCCTCTGGCGGCCATGACACCGGATGCAAAGCATGCCTGCAGCAAGTACCCACCAGTCGGTGCTTCCCAGTCCAGCATTTCGCCGGCAACAAATACGCCCGGAAAATTGCGCAACATGAGATCTGGACCGATGGCATCCAAAGCCACGCCGCCGGCGGTCGAAATCGCGCGATCAAGAGATTGCGGTTCGGTCAGCGTCAGTGAAATGGATTTAATTGTCCTGGCAAGCGATGGTCCAGTTTCCAGCAAATCTGCGCCGGATATTTCGCGCAAAAGATTGATCTCAAGGGACGACAGGTTGCCAGCCTTGCGCAAAAAATTTGCGATCGTCTGTTTGCCGCGCGGACGGTCGAGCTTTTTCTGCAATTGTTCCTCAGAGAGGTCTGGCCGCAGGTCAATTGTCAATTGTACCGGACCGCGCTCCGCAATCGCGCGGCGCAAGTCGGCTGACAGCGCATAAATCGCGCCGCCTTCGATGCCATATTGCGTAATCATGACTTCGCCCCGCACGGACTTCCGCTGAACGGACAACGCTATATTTTTCAGCGGGGTCCCGGCGAAACGCGAACGAAACGGATCACTCCAGCCTACTGAAAAACCGCAATTGGCGGGCTGAAGCGGCTCAACCACGATGCCGTATCGCGGTAAAATTTCCGCCCAGGTGCCTGTTGATCCCAGTCGCGGCCAGCTGGCGCCGCCCAGAGCCAGCACAGTTGCGTCCGGCCTGGCGCAGATGGGTCCATTGGGCGTTTCGAACTTGAGGGCGCCGGCGTCAGTCCATCCGGTCCATTGGTGGCGCACACAGAATCGCACATTCTGTGCCACGAGCCGTGCAATCCAGGCGCGCATTAAAGGAGAAGCCTTCATTGCTTTCGGAAATACGCGCCCGCTTGTTCCGACAAATAGCTCCTGCCCCAGGCCTTCGGCCCATGTTCTGAGCGCTGCCGGCGGAAAGGCCCTGATAATAGCTTCGAGCCGTTCCGCCGCCGCGCCGTAACGGGAGAGAAACAGGTCGATGTCCTCGGTATGCGTAAGGTTCAGACCGCCGCGGCCGGCCATCAGTAATTTTCGCCCGACGGACGGCATTCGTTCATAAACCGTAACGGCAACCCCATGCGCGCTCAAAACCTCTGCTGCCATCAGTCCGGCAGGGCCCCCGCCAATCACGGCGACGGATCGCTGCACGGCAGACGAAGCAGGTGGCGATCCGATCACGAAGTGTTATCTCTCCTGGTGAATAATATGCGGCGTGGCGTTGCCATGTCATAAAGCAAACCAGAACGCGGTGGTATCCTTTGTCCAGGCAGGCCGAGGTGGAAAATAGCAGCGAACCGGATCCAACAAATCTGGAGGGTGTAATAGATTACCTGGCGCGCGCCGCGCGCAGGAAAGACGACAGAGTATCGGTCGGCGATATTTTCTCGATGATCGGGCCGCGAAGTTTCGGACCGCTTGTTTTGATACCTGGCTTTATTGCCGTGTCGCCCATAGGCGCGATCCCCGGCGTACCGGGCGTCATGGCGGTTATTGAAATTCTAGTTACCAGCCAGATGCTTGTCGGCCTCGATCATTTTTGGTTGCCGGAAGGCCTGAAAAGCCGGTCGATAAAAGCCGGACCTTTTCGCGCGGGTTTGAGAGCCATCAGGCCATATGCGCGCTTCGTCGATCGCGTGATTGCCCCGCGCTGGACCGTTCTGACGCGTGGGCCTTTCTTTTACGTGATTGCTTTTTTATGCCTGCTTATTTCTTTTATCATGCCCATTATTGAGTTGGTTCCATTGGCTGGCATCGTGCCCAATGCGGCACTTACCGCTTTTGGTGTCGCGATTACGGCACATGACGGCATATGGGCGTTGCTGGCAATTTCCTTCACCGTTGCCAGCCTATATCTGCTGTTTGCAATGATCTAGCGCGGCGACAAACAAAAAAGGCGGGGCCTTGCGGCGCCCGCCTTTCTTCGTCGAAATACTGAATCCTACGGGAGTTTCGGTGCCGTAGAATTCGCCGAACAAATCCTGTTCCGTCGGGCGGTCTTCCGGAATCGGGCGGCTGACCCAGGTCATCTGCATATAGTGTTTTACATTGATGTTTTCGTTGGTGATGTTGCCGCCCCAGATTCCGCATCCCATGGAGCTCGTCATCGGCATGCCATTGTCGAAGGCGCCGGCGTTGGCCTTGGATTGCGGCTGGCGCACCATCATGCGGCTCACCGGCGCCATCAGAGCCAGACGATGGATATGCTCGTCATTATGGCTGTAAATGCCGCAGGAATGGCCCTTTCCGCCGACTTCATAAATTTGCTCGACTTTCTTCAGCGCTTCGTCGAATCCACCTTCGTATTTGATGATCGACAATACCGGAGAAAGTTTCTCGGAGGAGAAAGGGTATTCTTTTCCGATATGCGTTTCCGGCACGATGATGAATTTTTTGTCGTCGCCGATTTTAAAGCCTGCGATTTCGGCAATGACTTTGGCAGGGCGGGCGATGGTGGTGGAGGTGCGATGGTTTTCGTCATCCCACATGGCTTTTTGCAGAAGCTTCTTCTCTTCAGGCGTTACGAGATAGCCGCCTTCCTTCTGCAAAGCTTCCAGGAATTTGTCATAGATGCGGGCATCGACAATCAGATTGCCGTCCGCCGAGCAGCCCGAGCCGTTGTCGCTGGTTTTCGAAATGCGGGTGTTGCGCGCCGCGATGTCGATATCGGCGGTCTCGTCGATCACCATGGTGGCGTTGCCGGCGCCTACGCCATAAGCGGGCTTGCCCGACGAGTAGGCCGCGCGCACCATTTGCTGGCCGCCGGTGGCGATCGTGAGATCGCATTTCGCCATCAGTTCCTGCGCCGCAGGAATAGAGGGCTTTTCGATGACCTGAAATACATCCTCGGGGCAGCCCAGCTTTTTCACAGCTTCGCGCATCAGCCGCACGCATTCATAGCTGGTTTTCTTGCTGGCAGGATGTGGGGCGAAGATAATCGCATTCTTGCACTTCAATGAATAAATGCCGTTGCCCACTTCGGTGTGGCCGGCATTGGTCACGGGAACCAGGCTGGCAATAACGCCAACCGGCTTGGCGTATTTGACGATGCCCTTTGCCTTGTCCTCCTCGACAATACCCATGGATTTTGCGCGCAGCGCGTCGCGCAGTATGCCGTGCAGTTTAAAGCGCTTGGAAGGACGGCCGGCGCGGTCGCCCAGGCCGCTTTCGTCCACGCCCATATTCGACAGGCGCGTGAATGTCTTCTCATTGGAGAGCGCCCAGCCTACGGCCCGGATCAGGCGGTCGACGCGCTCCTGATCGTAATCGGCAATCTGCTTCATGGCGACGCGCGCCCGTTCGATAAGTGTTTGAATATTCTGTCTTTCTTCTTCTGTAAGGGCGCGGGGTGCCATGGGGTCTCCTGACGGTCGGATGGGCAGTTTGAATGGGCCGCTTTTAGCCGGACTCCTCCATCTGCTGCAATTGCCAAAACGGCAAACAAAGGCCGGATTTCGGGCAAAATTGGGCGATATGCGTCCCATGCGGGGCCGGAAAGCCAAGTTTCCGTGCCCTTAAGGGACGCCGGAGCCAAATTTGGGCCATTTCAGTTTGATGCCGGTATCAGGTCTTTACGGATGCGCTCTGCGTCAGACGGCGTAACCCATCGTTCCGCCAGCATTTTCTCGAGCGAGGCCTCAACCTTCTGTCGATAGTTGTCATAGGACCCATACAGCGCCATCGTCTTATACCAGGGCCAGGTTTCCACGTTCACCATCGAGCCGCAGGTGCCGTTCGCCCCGGTCAATTTCGCATTGTAGGTCCCGGTTGGAACGTCGATATAGGGCGAGCGAACGCCGCCCACGGCATTGCCATAGGCATCCATCTGCAATTGCACCTCTTGATTGCCGCGCGTGATCGTCGGGACGCGCGAGGCCTTGGGCAATGGCGTGCGATCACGCGCATAGCGTTCCAGATTCTCCAATGCTCCACCAATTATATACCCTTGAGGGTATCGACTGATTTGCTGGTCCGGAATGCTGCAATTGGAGTCAAAGGCCCATACGTCCGTGACCGGGATGCGGTCAGATGCCCGGGCCTGCTGCTCCACCAGGGGCAGATACCTAAACAGATACCAGTCCGCATGTGCCGCTGCCGGCAGGTCATAAACGCGAAAAACGTCATTGGGGGCGTCGCTGTCGGGACGTCCTACATAGGGCAGATCGGTCTGCGTTTTCATGACAATAACCGGAACGCCGGCACGGCCGGGAATTATGCGGGGATCGCCTTCCGCCAGGGCGTGTCCGCAATTCATCAGCGTGCCGGCATTGCTGCCGCTATGGGCTATATAGCCGTCGTAAATGGCATTGCCGTTGGCAAGCCGTGCCTGGTGGCCGACTGAATTAACATAGGTGGCGATGTCACCGCCGGTATGCCCGATAAGGAATGTATTGCGCACACGACCCGCCAAGGGATTGCCGGCATCGCCGCTTTTCAGCCATGTGCCGATTTGCGCAAGCGCATCGAGGCGCAAACCATTTTCATTGGCATTGGAGGAAGCATTGCCCCTGCCACCGCTCGCAGGAGCCGGGCAAGCCCTTTGGCCTTCGGGTAAAGGGTTGGCGAACGACACTTTGGAATAGCGCGCCGGATCAAAGCGCTTGAGCGACGGCATGACGTTTGCCGAAACGGATACGCCAATCCAGGCATCGCCACGTTCGATCAGGTGTGGCCCAATCCATCCGAACATGATCGCCATGTCGAATCCGCGGGCAGGATTCATGGTTTCTACAACGACGGTTCCGGAAAATTTTGCCGGATCGGCAGGCCGCCGCACTAAAATGCGTGTCGCATAAGGTGCGTTTCGTTGCTTGACGATCAGGTCTTTATTCGGGTCCGCGTCCCAGTCGTAAACATTGGCCGTTCCGCTGACCAAATATTCTTCCTCAACATAGCCGGCCTTATCCAGCTCAAGAGGCCGTTGCACATATTTGTAATACAGCCAGGGATAGGACTCCGCCGTGATCGGTATCGGCGTCACGGTCGGCATTGCCGCGGCGAATGTGGCGGCGCCAACCGGACCTGCTGCCCACGACATAACGGTCGCCGCGCCCACACAAAATGCGATTATGCGAATCTTCTGTGAGAAAATCATGTCGGTGCCCCTCCCATTGCCTGACGCTTGAGCGGCCTTAAGGCCGTCTGAACCGCGCCTAGTTATTTGGGCAAGTATAGGGAATTAACCGTTTGGTGTACATCCGCGCGGCACGACGTCCGGACGCGCGAATTTCAAGAAAAACCTGCCGTTTGCGGGATTTTTACGCGCTTTTTGGCGATACCGGCAGGACGTCGACGCCGACTTCGATGACGTGTTCGCCGCCACCTGTCACCACGCCATTGATCGGGGCAACATCGCCATAGTCCCGTCCCCATCCCACGGTGACATGACTTTCCGACGGCAGCAGATTGTTGGTGGGATCAAGATCAACCCAGCCATAGGGCGGAGCCCACACCGCGAACCAGGCATGGCTGGCGTCGGCACCCAAGAGTTTTTCCTGCCCCGGCGGCGGCTGCGTCATCAGGTATCCACTGACATAGCGCGCCGGCAGCCCGAGCGAACGCAATGCCGCGATCCCAACATGCGCCAAATCCTGACAGACGCCGGCACGGATTTCAAAAACCCGATCCACCGGTGTGGTGGCGTCCGTCACGCTCGTGTCGTAGCGGAAATCCTTGTGAATACGGGCCATAAGATTGATGGCTCCCACAAGCGCCGGTGTGCCTGGCGCAAAGCTCTTCCTGGCATAGGAGGCGATATCGGAGGAAAAGGCGGTAAGCAGAGAATCGAACGTATATTGAACGGCATCCACAGCATCGGGCGTGGTGGGTGTCTCAAGCAAACTCCGCACCTCTTCCCAGGATTTCGATTTTTTCGGGTCCCTGGCGGGCGGCGCAGTTACGCTGACACGACTTTCCGCGAGGATGTCGAGAACGGCGTGCGCATCATCCAGTGCGAGCCAATCGAGATGGTTACCGAACGCATCATCACGGGCAATGCGTTGAGAAGGTTCCGGTGAAATAGAAAGTTCCGCTTGCGTTATCCTTTGCGTCTTGGTGAGGCGCGGACGCAAATGCAGAAGCTGCCGCGAGTAGGACACGTCCTGGAGGTAGCGATAGGTCGTGCGATGGCGAACAAAATAATCCATCACATGGCCTCCCGCCGCTTGGTGCCACCGGACCGCCAGCGCGTACCTTGCTGAAAATAGGCATCCGCCACGGCATCGGACAATTTGCCCAGGGCGCCATCCAGTGCATCGAGAAAGGAGAGTAAATCCTGCCGCTTTCCATCGTCGCTGCGTGTCGCCAACACAGCCGGGTCGGCCGCGGCAATTTTCTTTTGCGTTACATTTACAATGGCCATGTCCAGCTTTTGCGCCTGCATGGGCGTGATGCGCGGCAAGTCTGCGATATGTGCGGCGATCGTGGCGAATTGAAATCCGGTGGAGCGCGGGTTCGACGGATCGAGCAGCAGCAAGTCCAGCACCGGCGCCACCTGGAAAAAATTGAGATAGCGCGACCGGTAGGTCATGGAACTGTCGGCGATTTCGAGTGCAAGCTGAATGCGTTCGCCGTCGGTATCTTCGTCCGAGGTCAATGTCTGACGCATCAGCCAGGACATGTTGCCGGCCCGTTCTATGCGTCGGCCCAGATCCAGAAACAGCCAGTTGCGGCTGCGCGTCATGTTCTCCGCCGACAGGCCGGACAACGCTGCCGCGCGCCGGATCAAGGTGTCGAGATAGGTGCGTGCGCCGGCAGGGTCCAGCACGGCGCTGGCCGTTGGCAGCCCCTCGGTGTGTGCATATGCATGAATGGTACGCCAGGTATCGAGCGAGAGGCGATCACGCACCGTCCATCCGGTACGTTCGATGTTGCCAAGCAGGCGCTGTAATCCCAGGGGGTTGTTGCGCGCAAACAATAGCCCCTGCAGTTCCAGCGACAGGCGCTCGCTGGCGTCCGGTGCGTTATCCAGTTCGGCAATATTGGTCTGCGGTGCAAGCAGGCGGCGGGCAAGGTTGGCGCTCATGGAGGGTGCGGCAATGCCGGCATCGTCGCCAAGACGCAGCAAAACGGCGCGCAATACGCGCACCAGATTTTCCGCCCGCTCGGCATAGCGGCCAAGCCAGAAAAGATTGTCCATGGCGCGACTGGGCGCTTCGTCGGCGGTGCGGCGGATAGCCATAACATCGGTGGGATGTTTGAGCATGCTGAAGGTGTCCACCGGATGGTCGGACAGAACCCAGATGTCCTTACTGGCAGCACCGGACTGCATGGTCAGCGCCCGGACGTTTTCGTCCGCCGCCACACGGGCAAGTCCTCCGGGCATGACGACGTATCCATTGGGTGTCCAAGCCGCGAATACGCGCAGTGACACCGGCCGGGACCCGAGGGTCCCATTGTCATAGGTCGGCGCCAGGCCCAAGGGCGCAATTTCCTGGCCCACAAGCGTGGCGCCGCGCATCGCAATGCGGTTTTTCAGCGTGGCCCTTGTTTCCGGCGTGAGTTCGCTACCGAGCCTGGCCGAGGAGTAGCGCGAAAAAAGCGGACGCGCGTCGAAAGCGCCGCGGATCAGCAAATTGTCCATGCGCGCAAGGACTTCTTTGCGACCCCATTCGGTACCGCACCAGATGGTAGCGATGTCGGGAATTTTCAGATCTTCGCCGAGCAGCGCCTTGCAGATGTTGGGCAGATAGGCGTCCAGCGCCGGGTTCTCCAACACACCGCTGCCGAGCGCATTGGCGATGACCACGCCGCCGCTGCGCGCCGATTCCACCAATCCCGGCACGCCGAGCGCGGAATCCGCGCGCAACTCCAGTGGATCGCAATAATCCGAATCCACCCGCCGAAAGATGACATTTACGCGCTCGAGGCCCGCCAATGTCTTGAGAAAGACCTTTCCATCCGAGACGACGAGATCATCGCTTTCTACCAGCGACAGGCCAAGGTAATGGGACAAATAAGCATGTTCGAAATAGGCTTCATTGTAAGGCCCAGGCGTCAGCAGCACGGCACGGCCCGCAGCCGGACCGAGCGCCACGACGCATTCACGATAATTCCGAAAGAAGGATGCCAGCCGCGATACGCGCATGTCGCGAAATGAATCGGGAAAGGTCTGGCTGACCACAATCCGATTTTCCAGCGCATAACCGATACCGCTGGGCGCGTCCGCGCGGGAGGATAGCACCATCCACGAGCCATCGGCCTTGCGCGCCAGATCTGCGGAATAAAGGTGCATGTATGCACCGCCGCCCGGAAGGATGCCGCGAAGCGGGCGCAAATATTGGGGATGGCCAACAACCAGATGCGGCGGCAAATGTCCGCCCGCGATCAGTTTCTGTTCGCCGTAAATGTCTGCCAAAATTCTATTGGCAAGATGCGCGCGCTGAAGGATGCCTGCTTCGATGACGCTCCAATCGGCGCTGCTGATGATGAAGGGGAATATATCGAGCTGCCAGGGGCGCGCCTGACCGCCAATATCGTCATAGACATTGTATGTCACGCCATTGTCGCGGATCATGCTGCGGCTTGAGGCCAGCCGGTGCTGATATTCTTCCGGCCCGATACCAGAAACCTGATCGATGAAAGTCTGCCAATGTGGGCGCAAGGCTCCGCTGGCGCCACGCAGTTCGTCATAGGCAACGGGCTTGGCAATATTAGCGGTCATTGTAGGCATCGCATTCCCGACCTAGCGCATCCGCCTCAGATCAAGCGTGTAGGGAAAATCCGGATTATTGTCTGGCTCGCCCGGATCAAATATCCCCGTGGTTATGCCATAGGGCGCGAAGCGCGCAAGGCGCCGGCCTTCGGCTTCGTAACCGTTCACGGGGAACGTTGTATAATTGCGCCCGCCCGGATGGGCGACATGATACATGCAGCCGCCCATGGAGCGTTTGCGCCAGCCATCCCAAAGTTCGATGAGGAGCGGGGCATGCGAGGGAATGGTGGGGTGCAGGCACGCGGGCGGTTGCCAGGCGCGATAGCGCACGCCCGCC
Organism: uncultured Alphaproteobacteria bacterium; assembly: GCA_963837555.1. GTDB lineage: Bacteria > Pseudomonadota > Alphaproteobacteria > Micropepsales > Micropepsaceae > Rhizomicrobium. The sequence continues at coordinate 371,060 of CAWINU010000006.1, forward strand.
ACAGCCTCCCCTTGAGCAATGGTGCGCAACGGCGCAGGCCGCCCATTGACCAGAACGCGATGGCGACCTTCTGTCAGACCCGACAATTTGAGTTGCAGCCTCTCAACCGAGGAATCGACATACCGTACGGTACCGCCGACCGCGCCTTCTTCGCCCATGACATGCCAGGGCTCCAGCGCCTGCCGCAGTTCAAGGCCAACACCATCATATTGCACGCTGCCAAGTTTCGGGAAGCGGAATGCCCAGTGCGGACGGAACCATTCCGCATCGAACGCAAATCCATAGTCGTTCATATCCGCAACAATGTCTTGCATGTCTGCCCAGATGAAGTGGGGCAGCATGAATTTGTCGTGCAGCGAGGTCCCCCAGCGAACCAGATTGCCCTTGTAGGGCTGACGCCAGAAGCGGGCGATCAGAGCGCGCAGCAACAATGACTGCGCCAGTGCCATTTCGGGGTGCGGCGGCATTTCAAAGCCGCGAAATTCAACCAGGCCCAGGCGGCCAGTCGGGCCATCGGGCGAATATAATTTGTCGATACAGATTTCAGTGCGATGCGTGTTGCCGGAAACATCGGTCAGAAGATTGCGGAAAATGCGATCCACCAGCCAGGGCGGGATATTGTTGCCGTGGCGATCCGGCACTTCCTCAAATGCAATTTCAAGTTCGTACAGCGCATCGTGCCGCGCCTCGTCGACGCGGGGTGCCTGGCTGGTCGGGCCGATAAACATTCCCGAAAACAGATAGGACAGCGCCGGGTGGTTCTGCCAATACGCGATCAGGCTTTTCAGCAGATCGGGACGCCGCAGAAAAGGCGAATCCTGCGGTGTGGCGGCCCCGACAACAATGTGATTGCCGCCGCCGGTCCCAGTGTGGCGGCCGTCGAGCATAAATTTTTCCGTGCCCAGACGGGATTGGCGCGCCTCTTCGTAAATCGCTTCGGTTACGGCGATCTGCTCGCGCCAACTTCTGGCCGGATGAATATTGACTTCGATCACGCCAGGATCGGGCGTCACTTTGATGACATTCAGCCGCGGATCGAATGGCGGCGAATAGCCCTCAATGTGAATGGCAGCATCGATCTCTGCGGCTGCGTCCTCCACGGCTGATACCAGATCAAGATAATCCGCGGCCGTTTCCGTCGGCGGCATGAACACGCAGAGCCGGCCGTCACGCGGTTCGACTCCCAGCGATGTGCGAACGCTGGCGCCTTCAACAGGCGGGTCTTGCTCAATTCTCTCCAGACGCTTTTTCCACGCGGCGCCAGCGGCCTTGCCCGAAAGATAGGGCTGGCGATAGGCATCGCGATCCGGCAGGGGCGGCAATTCTTCGAAGGGATCCGGCGGCTGAATAACGGGCCGGGCATCGGCCGGAAGCCACGGCAATGAATTCAGCGGCAACCGGAAACCGAGCGGAGAATCGCCCGGTACCAGAAATAGCCGTCCCGTGCGTGTCACCCATTGTTCCGAATGCCAGCGGCGCCGGTCTGGTGCGTTCCAGCGTTGTATCGGAAGGACATAACCGGTGGGTTTGCGCAGGCCGCGTTCGAACACGGTGGCAAACCGGGAGCGTTCTTCTGGGTCCTCCAATTTGGAATCCAGCGGATCGACATTGGGAGGCAGGCCGCGTTCCTTGGCGATGTAATGCCAGGGATCCTCATAGGCCGGCGTGGCGTAATTTGGATTGAGGTCAAGCCGGCGGGCAATGCCGCTTATCAGATTTCGCGCATCCACTTCTGTCGGCTTATAGTCCGCACGTTCCCGCGCGATGCGTTGTTCGTCGCGCCACAAAGGCAGACCGTCACCGCGCCAGTAAAGTGCAAAAGCCCAGCGCGGCAGGCTTTCGCCCGGATACCATTTGCCCTGTCCGTAATGCAGCAGCCCGCCCGGCGCGAAACGATCGCGCAGCTTGCGGATCAATGTGTCGGCGAAATGCCGTTTCGTCGGGCCGACAGCCGCCGTGGTCCATTCCGCGCCGTCCATGTCGTCAATGGAAACGAAGGTGGGCTCGCCTCCCATGGTTAGCCGGACATCGCCGGATTGCAGGGCTTCATCCACCCTGTCGCCTGAGGCGACGATGCCGGCCCATTGCTCCGGCGTATACGGCTTGGTGACACGCGAAGGCTCGGCAACGCGCGTGACCTTCATTTCAAATTCAAATTCGGCTTCGCATTCTTCTACTATGCCGGAAATGGGTGCGGCCTGAGTCGGATTGGCCGCACAGGCGAGCGGAATATGGCCTTCGCCTGCGAAAAGGCCGCTGGTCGGATCCATGCCGACCCATCCGGCACCCGGCAAATAGACTTCGCACCAAGCGTGCAAATCAGTGAAATCGCTTTCCGCGCCCGACGGTCCGTCCAGCGATTTCACGTCCGGCTTCAACTGAATGAGATATCCGCTGGCAAAACGCGCCGCCAAGCCAAGGTTGCGCAGCAATTGAACGAGCAGCCATGCGGAGTCGCGGCAGGAGCCGGCTTTGCGGGTTAGTGTTTCATCCGGCGTCTGGATGCCAGGCTCCATGCGGATGAGATAGGAAATGTCGTTTTGCAGTTTTGCGTTCAGGGCAAAGAGAAAACCGACGGTTGGGGCTTCGGCGCGCGGTATGGTGGCGAGGTAGTTTTTGAAAGCCGGGCCGCATTTTTTCTTCTGCAAATAGGGTTCGAGATCGGTGAGCAGCTCGGCATCGTAGGAAAAGGGAAAGCGTTCGGCCTCCGGTTCCAGAAAGAAATCAAACGGATTGATGACATTGAGTTCGGCCACCAGGTCGACGGTTACCGTGAGGTGATCGGTCTGTTCCGGAATGACGACGCGTGCCAGCCAGTTCGATTGAGGGTCTTGCTGCCAGTTCAGAAAATGATCTTTGGGACTGACTTTCAGGTCATAGGCGATAATCGCCGTCCGGCAGTGCGGCGCAGGTCTCAGGCGCACAATCTGGGGACCAACCGCGATGGGTCGGTCATAGCGATAGCGCGTAGAATGATGGAGGGCGACCCGGATGCTCATGTGCCCTCACCATGCCGCACATGCGAACGTCTGACCATGGCAGATACGCGTATTGGAAAAAGGGACGCATGCAGAATACCTAACCAGTTGTTTTCAAAAGATATTGCGGCGCACAATTGGTTCGGCCGCAGCAAATTTCTGGCTTCCGGGCCGGGGATTGCGCAATCTGGTCCGTCTAAGTAGGTATTTTAAGGTCACGGGCCCTTTGGGTGGGCCCGGTCCAGGGGTTGGGAGGATGAAGGGAGCCGCCCGGCGGCTTTGCGCATCAGACGCATATCCTTCATGCTGCGCTGCAACTGGACTTAAGATGGCTAGAAATTGAATATGGTTCAATCCGGGCTGGAGCCCGGCCGGACGGAATCCGGCAATGTTATTAACTGGGTTATTAACTGGGGTTTGTAATGGGTTTGCCGGCGAAACAGGGCTTGTACGATCCCAGGAATGAACACGATTCCTGCGGCGTAGGCTTTGTTGCCCATATCAAGGGCGAAAAATCGCATTCCATTATTGGTCAGGGTCTCCAGCTACTTATCAACCTGGACCATCGTGGTGCCGTGGGCGCGGACCCCCTGGTCGGCGACGGCGCGGGCTGCCTTATTCAAATACCCGATCTGCTTCTGCGCCAATGGGCGGGCGAAACCGGCGTTTCGCTGCCGCCGCCCGGTGAATACGCCGTTGCCATGTGCTTCCTGCCGCAGAATTCCAAGGCGCGCGACATCGTCGTCAAGCAGTTTGAGCATCTGATCAAGCTTGAAGGCCAAATTCTGCTGGGCTGGCGCGATGTTCCGATCGACACCGCCGGGCTGGGCAAGACCGTGCTCGATGAGATGCCCCTGATCCGCCAGGCTATCGTGGCGCGCGGCCCGCGCATCAAGGATCAAGCGGCATTTGAGCGCAAACTTTTGGCCATCCGCAAGCAGACTCAAAATCCGCTGGAGAGTCTGTCCAAGAAGCATAACCTGCCTGCCATCCGGCACCTTTATATGCCGTCCTTCTCTACCCGCACGGTGGTGTATAAGGGATTGTTGCTGGCGGCCGACGTCGGACGTTTTTACCAGGATTTGCGCAATCCGCTGACGACTTCGGCCATTGCAATGGTTCACCAGCGTTTTTCCACGAACACCTTTCCGTCCTGGAAGCTGGCGCATCCCTATCGCTTGATCGCGCATAACGGCGAAATCAATACCGTGCGCGGCAACGTCAATTGGATGAATGCGCGCCGGCGCACCATGCAAAGCGACCTGCTCGGCCCGGACCTGGACAAGATGTGGCCGCTTATTCCGCATGGCCAGTCGGATACGGCGTGCCTCGACAACGCGCTCGAACTCCTGATAGCCGGCGGCTATCCGATGGCGCACGCCGTCATGATGCTGATCCCCGAAGCCTGGGCCGGCAACAAGTCCATGGATGCCAAGCGCAAGGCCTTTTACGAATATCATGCGGCACTGATGGAGCCATGGGACGGGCCTGCGGCGATTGCCTTCACCGATGGCCGTCAGATCGGCGCCACACTGGATCGCAACGGCCTGAGACCCGCGCGCTATATCGAAACCAGCGACAACCTTGTGATCATGGCGTCGGAATCCGGCGTATTGCCGATTCCGGAAGAAAACATCGTGCGCAAATGGCGCTTGCAGCCGGGCAAGATGCTGCTCATCGATCTGGAGGAAGGCCGTATCGTCGAGGACGAGGAAATCAAGTCAAAGCTCTCGGAGGAGGAGCCGTATGAAGAGTGGCTGAAGGAAAGCCAGGTCATGCTTGAAGACCTGCCGGACCTTCCCGAGGACCATCGCGTCAAGGCCAACGATCCGAGTTCGGTGCTCGATAAGCAGCAGGCCTTTGGGTACACCCAGGAAGATCTGCAATTTTTCCTTGAGCCCATGGCGACCAAGGGTGAAGACCCGGTCGGCTCAATGGGCGTGGATACGCCGATTGCGGTGCTGTCGAGAAAGGCCAAGCTTCTCTACAACTACTTCAAACAGAATTTTGCGCAGGTCACCAATCCGCCGATCGATCCGATCCGCGAAGAATTGGTGATGTCGCTGGTATCCATGATCGGCCCCCGGCCCAATCTGCTCGGCCACGATGCCGGTGCACACAAAAGGCTGGAGGTTTCCCAGCCGGTTCTGACCAATGCGGATATCGAAAAAATCCGGTCCATATCCGAACTGGTGGACGGCGCCTTTCGGACCGCCACGATCGACTGCACCTGGCCCGTAACGGACGGTGCTGCCGGGCTTGAGCGTGCCATTGAACGCATATGCCGCGAAGCCACCGATGCGGTGCTGGCGGACAATAACATCCTTATTTTGTCGGACTGTGCCGTTTCGGCCGAACGCATCCCCGTTCCCGCGCTGTTGGCTACCGCGGCGGTTCATCACAATCTGGTCCGGCAGGGCCTGCGCATGCAGACCGGAATTGTGGTGGAGACCGGTGAGGCCCGCGAAGTTCATCATTTCTGTGTTCTGGCCGGATATGGCGCGGAAGCCATCAATCCCTACATGGCATTCGAGACGCTGGAGCAATTGCGCGTAGCCCGCAATCTGAGCCTGAAGCCTTCGGAAGTGCAGAAGAATTATATCAAGGCGGTGGGCAAGGGTATTTTGAAGGTGATGTCCAAAATGGGCATCTCGACCTATCAGTCTTATTGCGGCGCGCAGATTTTCGACGCTGTTGGCCTGTCGAGCGAGTTCATCGAGAAATATTTTACTGGTACCGCCACCACCATCGAAGGTGTGGGCCTGCAGGAAATTGCCGAAGAGACCGTCCGGCGCCATAGGGATGCCTATGGCGAAAATCCGATTTATCGCAACATGCTGGATGTCGGCGGAGATTTTGCTTTCCGTCTGCGCGGCGAGGATCATGCCTGGACTCCGGAGTCGGTGTCACGCCTTCAGCATGCCGTGCGCGGCAACAACCCGGCCGAGTATCAGCTGTTTGCCAGTTCCATTAACGAACAGAATGAGCGGCTTTTGACCATTCGCGGTCTGATGCAGTTCAATTTTGCCGAGAATGCGATTCCGCTCGACCAGGTCGAGCCGGCGTCCGAAATCGTCAAGCGCTTTTCCACTGGTGCCATGAGCTTCGGATCGATCAGCCGCGAAGCCCACACCAACCTTGCAATCGCCATGAACCGGATCGGTGGACGCTCCAACACCGGAGAAGGCGGCGAGGAAGTGGATCGCTTCAAGCCGATGGCAAACGGCGACTCCATGCGCTCCGCCATCAAGCAGGTCGCCTCGGGTCGGTTTGGCGTGACCACCGAATATCTGGTCAATGCGGACGACATCCAGATCAAGATGGCCCAGGGCGCAAAGCCGGGTGAAGGCGGCCAGTTGCCGGGCCACAAGGTGGACAAAAATATTGCGCGCGTGCGCCATTCGACGCCGGGTGTCGGACTGATCTCGCCGCCGCCGCATCACGATATTTATTCCATCGAAGATCTGGCGCAGTTGATTCACGATCTTAAGAGCGTGAACGACAAGGCGCGCATTTCGGTGAAACTGGTGTCGGAAGTGGGCGTCGGCACTGTGGCTGCGGGCGTTGCCAAGGCACGTGCCGACCATGTCACCATTTCCGGCTTTGAGGGCGGCACCGGTGCATCGCCGCTGACTTCTTTGACCCATGCCGGTTCACCCTGGGAAATCGGTCTTGTCCGAGACGCAGCAAACGCTGGTGCTGAATTCTCTGCGTGGCCGCATTGCCGTGCAGGTGGATGGCGGTTTGCGCACGGGCCGCGACGTGGCAATCGGCGCGCTGCTGGGCGCCGACGAGTTCGGTTTTGCCACGGCGCCACTGATCGCCTCTGGCTGCATCATGATGCGCAAGTGTCACCTTAACACCTGTCCGGTGGGTGTGGCGACGCAGGATCCCGTGTTGCGCAAGCGCTTCACCGGCCAACCCGAGCATGTCATCAATTACTTCTTCTTCGTGGCCGAAGAGCTGCGCGAAATTATGGCGCAACTCGGTTTCCGTACCGTCAACGAAATGATCGGGCGCGTTGACCGCCTTGATATGAAAAAGGCCATCGATCACTGGAAGGCAAAGGGTGTCGATCTATCGCGCATTCTCCATCAGGTCCATCCCAAGCAGGGCGCCGCGATCTGGAACTGCGAAAGCCAGGACCACGGACTTGAAACCGCCCTGGATCATGAATTGATCGCCGCGGCGCGCCCGTCAATCGAACATGGCCAGCCCGTGAGACTGGAGCGCGAAATCCGCAATGTGGACCGCACGGCGGGCGCCATGCTGTCGGGCGAAGTGGCCCGCGTCCATGGTCATGCCGGTCTTCCGGAAGACACGATTGTGGTGCGCTTTACCGGCACTGCGGGCCAAAGCTTTGGTGCGTTCCTGGCGCGCGGCGTGTCGCTGGAATTGTGGGGCGATGCCAACGATTACGTGGGCAAAGGTCTGTCCGGGGGACGCGTCGTGGTGCGCCAGCCCAAGGGCATTTCGCGCGACCCGGCCCGCAATATCATTGTCGGGAATACCGTTCTTTATGGCGCGATTGCCGGCGAGGCTTATTTCCAGGGCGTGGCGGGCGAGCGTTTTGCAGTCCGCAACTCGGGTGCTGTGTGTGTCGTGGAGGGTACGGGCGACCATGGTTGCGAGTATATGACCGGCGGCGTGGTGGTGGTGCTGGGCGAGACCGGACGCAACTTTGCGGCCGGCATGTCCGGCGGTATCGCCTATGTCTACGATCCGCAGGGCGCATTCGCAGCCAATTGCAATCCCGCCATGGTGGATCTGGGGAAGGTCGAGCCGGAGTCCGGCGGCAGCGAGGACCCGGAAGCGCCGCGCGATCGCGCGCCATCGGCCTATGACAGCGGTATGGGAGATCCATTGCGCTTCGATGCCGAGCGGCTGCGGATTCTGATCGAGCGTCACCTGCGCTATACGGGCAGTGCGAAGGCCCGCGAACTTTTGGACAATTGGGTCACTGCACTGACGCACTTCGTGAAAGTAACGCCGACGGATTATCGCCGTGCATTGACAGAACTTAAAGCTGAACGGGCGGCCAAAGCCGTCGCGGCGGAATAATCATGGGCAATCCGACAGGTTTCTTGCAGATCGAACGTCACGACCGCGGCTATGAAAAGCCCGAAGAGCGTGTTCACAATTATCGTGAATTCGTAAAGCCGCTGCCCTACACCGAGGTCGGTCAACAGGCGGCGCGCTGCATGGATTGCGGCATTCCCTTTTGTCACAATGGATGCCCGGTCAATAACCTGATCCCCGACTGGAACAACCTTGTCTATCGCGACCAGTGGCGCGTGGCGCTGGAAACGCTGCATTCGACCAATAATTTTCCCGAGTTTACCGGTCGCGTCTGTCCGGCGCCGTGCGAGACGTCCTGCACGCTCAACATCGACGATAATCCGGTTACCATCAAAACCATCGAATGCCAGATTGTCGATCGCGGCTGGGAAGAAGGCTGGATCCAGGCGCAGGTGGCCCAAGTCAAGACTGGAAAGAACATTGCCGTGGTGGGGTCCGGCCCGGCCGGGTTGGCATGCGCCCAACAACTGGCGCGCGCCGGTCATAGCGTTACGCTGTTTGAAAAGTCAGACCGTATCGGCGGATTGCTGCGCTATGGCATTCCCGATTTCAAAATGGAAAAGCACCACATCGATCGGCGTATTCGCCAGATGGAAGCTGAGGGTGTTGTGTTCCGCACGGGCGTCGAGGTGGGCGCGGGCGTCACGGTTTCCCAGTTGCTAGCCGATTATGATGCGCTTGTGATGTCGGGCGGCGCGGAAAAGCCGCGCGACCTGGAAATTGAAGGCCGCGAACTCTCCGGCATCCATTTCGCGATGGAATTTCTGACACAGCAAAACAAGCGCGTGGCCGGGGACGACGAAGCCAAGGCCGCCCCCAACGGCACGCTCAGCGCCAAGGGCAAGCATGTGGTGGTAATCGGCGGCGGCGATACCGGATCGGACTGTATCGGTACCTCCAACCGGCATGGCGCGTTAAGCGTGACGCAGCTGGAAATTATGCCCAAGCCGCCGGAGCACGAAAACAAGGCACTGACCTGGCCGGATTGGCCGCTGAAATTGCGCACATCGTCGTCACAAGAGGAGGGCTGCGATCGCGATTGGTCCGTTGCCACCAAGCGCGCCGTTGGCAATGACGGGAAGATCGAAGCGCTGGAATGCGTCCGCGTGGAATGGAAATTGGGCGATAACGGCAAGATGAATCTTGTCGAGGTGCCAGGAAGCAAGTTCGAACTGAAAGCGGATCTGGTATTGCTCGCCATGGGGTTTCTCGGGCCGGTCCAAAAAGGATTTCTTGAACAGTCCAAGGTGGAACTGGACACGCGCGGCAACGTCAAAGCCAATGTTCTCGACTATAAGACCAGCGCGGACAAGGTTTTCGCGTGCGGCGACATGCGTCGCGGTCAGTCGCTGGTGGTATGGGCGATCCGCGAGGGCCGTCAATGCGCCAGGGCGGTCGATGCCTTCCTGATGGGGACAAGCGAGTTACCGCGCTAAGGCTTTAATGCGTTACGACAATGCCGATTGCGGTGCTTTGTCCGAGTGGCGCCAGTGCCTGCATGGTTTCCGTCCGGCGTAATGAATCGGGCGTGCCAACGACAAGCGTTATGTCGGCCTGATGCGAAGTTGCCGCCGCCCCGCCGCCGGAAAGCGATCCGGCATCGATTATCACAAGGTCACAGGCAGTACGCAGATAATTGGCAAATGCCGCCATTTGCGTACTTGCGAACATGGATGAGACGTTGCGCGGCGCACGCGCATTTCCAAGAACAAAGGCATTGGATCGCGGATCTTTTGCAATGGCGTGGGGAAATGCCACGCGATTGAGCAGAACATCTGCAAGGCCTGCAGGTGGGGCCAGACGCATGATTTTCGCGGCGTGAGCTTGACCATCGGCTTCGATCAGCAGGACCTTCCGACCCATCATCGCGGCTGCGCGCGCCAGCGCGGCGGCAACGATGCTTCCACCGGTTCCGGGCTCCGGTGTTGCAATCACAACAAAGCGGGACTGCGACAGGTGCCCGACAAGGCCGACGATGGCGTGGCTGAAGGCCGATTGCGGCCAATCCACAATGAAATCCGCCGCGCCGGGCGCGGTGGCATTGGGAATATGGGCAATTACCGGCGGTCCGGCATAACTGCGATGGGCCGGGGAAGGGCTGAAGGCCGAGCGCATCGAATTGGAGCCAAAGGCGGGCGTCGCCAAATTGATCTGTGGTTGCCGCGAATTTGGCGTCGCAGCAGAAAAGCCGAAGCGTTCCAGAAACAGCACCACCAGAAGTGCCACCAACAGTCCCACAGGAAGGGAGGCACCGACGATCAAAGCGCGTTTTGGCGCAGCCGGGGAATCCGGAATCGGTGCGCGGGATATAATACGGGCCTCCGCGATCTGGACGGTATCCTGATTCTGAATGCCGCGCAGGCGAGAAACAAAGGCCTCATAGGTGGTGCGGGTGGAAGATTCGTTGGCCTCAAGCGCTTTCAGCTTCACGCGCGCCATGTTCTGGCTATCGGCTTTGTTCTCAGACTGATTCAGTGCGTCCTGCAGAGCCTTAACATGAGCGCGCGCCACGACCACATCGTTAGACGCGGAACTTGCTACACGGATGGCTTCCTGCGCAATTTTGGAGTCGAGTTCGCGCTTCTGTGTTTCAATTGCCTGAAGGCTGGGGTGCAGCGGGCCATAGCGCGTCGACAGATCGGCTGCCTGACTGATCAGTGTGGCTTGCTGGCTGCGCAGTTGAGAAATCAGCGGCGAGGAGACGACTGTCGAAACATCGCCGACATTGCCGGACTTCACCAGCAAATCCACGCGATTGTAAATGGCTTCTTTTTCGGCCAAATCGGTTTTGGATTGCAGCAGCTGGGTACTGATGGCTGCGATTTGCTGATCGACCAACGGCGTGGGGGCGCCCTGCAGTCCGGTATTGGTGTCGGCCAGATTGTTCTCGGCTTTGTATTTCTGGATTGCTTCTTCTTCGACCTGAATTTGCTGCGACAATTCATGTACGCGCTGCGTCAGCCAGCTAGCTGTCGATTGAGCGGCGTCAACCTTGGTTGTGATCTGGTTATTTACATAGTTTTCGGCGATGGAGTTCGCGATACGCGATGCCTTTTCTGGGTCGCGGGAGGAAAAGGCAATAGTCAACGTCGTGGAAAGCCCTTCGGCGCCGACGGATAAATGGTCCAGAAATTCGCTGACGATATCGTCGCGCAGGCGTTCCTGTGCCGCGACCGATGCCGGCTTGGCGGCGGCGAACCAGTTGCGCGGATTGAGCGCGGATTTCAGCGCCAAAATTGGATTAGATCCGGTTGCCGGATTGAATTCGGCGTCATCATAAAGCTTTAGGTCGGCTATTACCTGGGCCGCGAGGTCGCGCGATGTCAAAATCTGAATTTGATTCTGCAGGGTAGCAGGGTCGATAGTCAGCGGCTGAATCACCGAGGATAGATCCGTAACGCTATTCTTGCGCTGCTCAAGCACAATGCTGGCCGATGTCGCATAGGTATTGGGGAGTGCCAGAACGACAAGCAGCGTCAAGCCGATGACGCAAACCGTGATGCGCAGGATCAGCGACCGACGGGCATGGACAAGCCTCAGCACATCAGCCAGCTGGAAACTCTGGGCCGGCTGAGCAGGCGCCACATAAGACGAAATTGGCCCTGTGTGATAAACCGACATGCTGGTCGCGTTTCACCCTTTCGCGCGTGTCAGGCCGGCCCAGGACCGGATATCCCGAACCGCGACCATCTCAACTAGCGCACAAGCTTCTGATGAATGGTTAACGCGAAAGCGCTTATAAGCCGCGACGCGGGCAATTTTCCGCCCGAAAACCCTGCTGTTGCAGGCCAGTCCTCGCGTTAACACTATTTGTCCGCGTTACGGCAGCGAGCACTGCCGGGTCCCGCCGGGGCAGGTCGTGAAAGGCTTCGGACAGCCATGGACTATGTGGATCGCGCACGATTTCCTGGGGAAAGAGAGCAACGACATCCTTTTGGGTGGCCGCTGGACGGGCCGGGGCGGAGCAAATTCCGGTCGCCGCAACGAGTGCCGCAACCAAATCCGCCTGTTCGCCGAAGCTCAGATGGGCAGTCTGTGTGGCGCGCGGATTGATTTCTATCAGTAAAGGGGTGCCAGTCTCGGTGCGCATAAAATCGAGACCGTGCAGGCCCGATAGCCCGAAATGCGCCACCAGCCGCGTGGCGGCATCCTGCATCTGCGAACACTGGATATGGCGCAGCACGCAGGCGGGGCCGAAATTCTGCTGCGCAGCGACCACATCGTAATGGTTCGCGGCGATCAGGCGACCGCGCCAACAGGCAAGGGCGGTTGTGGCCGCAGTTCCAGGTACGAACTTCTGTGCGCTTATTGCGCACGTCTTCGGTGAAATCATGTCCGCCAGAAATTGCACATCTTTTCGTTTTACGGCGCGCGCCAGGCTGCGCAATCGGTTCGGCGGCCTGGACAGCTTTGTGTAGGCTGCCCCGGTTTCCCGCTTTGTTTTTGCCAGGGCAACGCCGGCCCCGCCCCAGCGGCCATCCGATTTTATCATAACCGGCAGGCCGAGCCTGGCGATGGCGGCATCAATTTTCCCAGGATATTCGATTGCAATGGTCGGCGGTACTGCAATGCCAAGACGATGCGCGTCCTCGATGAAGGATGCACGCGCGAACAGGCGCGGATAGCTTTCGATTTTTCCAAGCGAGCAAGCGATACGATCGGCGATAGACGGTTCGGTTTTGGCTGTTTCGGACCAAAGACGATGCAGGTGCGATGTGGCGCGGTCATCCAGCGAAACAATTAGGTCCGGACGAGCGCTGATGATGGCGTTCTTGATGGATGTCAGTGGCGCCAGCCAACGATAGGGATGCCCCTTGCTGAGAAACTCGCTCATTGCCAGGACATGGCCGCGCGGAAACACGCCTTCAACACGGCATGCGGTATCTGCAAAGGCTTCCGCCAATCGTGGTGCGGACGGCCAGCGCATGGTTGTGACCAGGAGGATGCAAAAGCTCATGAAAGAACAATATTTGGATGGCCTCAACCATCCGTGAACGACTGTTATGTAACCTGAGGGCGCGAATCTAACGTCCCGTTATAGGACAATAATGGCGAGACCAATGTCGAATTTCTGTGACGTCGCAATAATTGGAACGGGCCCCTATGGACTGTCGCTGGCAGCCCATCTGAGCAAGGCCGGTGTCAATTTTCGTATATTTGGCAAGCCTCTGACGACCTGGTGCACTCATATGCCAAAGGACATGTATCTGAAATCGGAAGGGTTTGCGTCCAATCTGTCCGTGCCGCACAAGAACGGCACGCTGAAATCCTACTGCGAGCACAGGGGGATTTCCTATGCCGATCGCCATTGGCCCGTCCCACTTTCGCTGTTCAATGAATATGCCGCATGGTTCCAGCGGGAATATGTTCCGGACCTGGAAGAACAGCTTGTTACCCGGCTCGAACGCGTAGGCGACGTCTATGCGTTGACCTTGACTGACGGCACACGACTCTGCGCCCGCAGGGTGGTGTTGGCCGTCGGGATCACCTGGTTCAAAAACCTACCGGAAACACTTGCCGGCATTGCGGGCGTTACCCATAGCTTTGATCATCGCGACGCATCCAAATTCGCGGGGCGCGATGTCCTGGTGGTTGGCGCAGGCGCATCCGCAATCGACACAGCCGCGCTTTTTCACGAGGCTGGCGCGCATACAAAAATTTTGACGCGCCGTGCCGCCATTCCGTTTCATGACGCACCAGACCCAGATCAGAATTCATGGCTGACCCAATTATCCTACCCGGCAAGTGGTATCGGCCCGGGTTGGAAATCGCTTTTGGTCAGCAAGGCACCGCATTGGTTTTATCATTTGCCCGAACAGTTGCGGCTGGACATCACCCGGCGGCATTTGGGGCCGGCTCCAGGCTGGTTCATGCGCGGCAAAGTGGAAGGAAAGATACCGTATTTGCTGGGCCAGACCATTGACGCGGCGCGCAACCATGTCGCCAAGATCGAATTGACGCTGCGGGACCGCGCCGGTGCGGAAACCGTTGTCGAAGCGGATCACGTGGTTGCCGCCACAGGATATGTGCCGGATTTGAGAAAACTCCCATTCCTTGCCGATACGTTGCGCAACAGGCTGGCTACTGTATTGCATACACCAATCCTCAGCAGGAACTTTGAAACCTCGGTTCCAGGGCTTTATGCGGTCGGCCTGTTAGCGGCCAACAGCTTTGGCCCCCTGCTGCGCTTCATGGTGGGCGCCGAATTCGTGGCACCGCGACTGGCAAACCATCTCAGGCGCCTTAGCGTGCGCACCAAAATCGCCGCCTAGATCCGTCGCTGGGAAAAGCTTTTCGCCATCGCCTGCCACATGGGCTTGCGCAGCATGGCAGCGTCGAGCGGCAGCCGGCGCGGTGCGCCATTGACCAATGTTTCGCGCAGGCCGGAGGCTTTCAGGAAACGGTCCGTCAGCCCCCAGGTCAGGACCGCGATAGTGGCACTGTTGTCCATTATTACATCGAGAAACCGGCGGCTGGCATCGGCAACGGCAGCATCTCGGGCAGCGATGCCGGAAGGACCATTGCTGTCCGATACGTCATGTTCGGTGACCAGAATTTTCAGGCCGCGTGCCTTTATTTCGTCCAGGAAATTTGCCAGATTTTTTTGATCGACCGGATGGGCAAAGGCATCAAGATGGCCCTGCAGGCCGTATCCGTCTACCGGCACGTTGCGCTTCAATAGACCGTCAATAAATTTCAATGTAAGCGTGCGGAACCGGTCATTTTCAGGGCCGCCAGCCTCGCAGCCCCAGTCATTGTAGACCAACATGGCGGATGGATCCGCCGCGCGCGCGGCGTGGAAAGCATTGTCGATATAGTCCGGGCCAAAGGCCTTGAGCCAGAAACAGTCGCGCAGGCCGTCGCTGCGACCACCTTCCGGATAAAGCGCTTCGTTGACAACGTCGACGGAATGAAATTTTCCGCGATAGCGCCGCATGACACGTTCGACATAGCCCGTATGCAAGGCGTCCTTTTTTGTGGACAGAACGGCGCCTTCCAGCCACGGGGGGTTGGCCGCATACCACACCAAAGGATGGAAGCGGAACGCCATGGCATTGCTTTGAGCGTAACTCAGCAGAAGGTCGGTCGCCGTAAAGTCAAACTGGCCCTGCGCGGGTTCGATCAGGTCACGCTTGGATTCATATTCCGCGACCAGTATGCCGGCTTCCCGTGCAAGCGCAGTTGTAAAAGACGCAACGTCCCACTGATAGTTTGCGGCGGCGGCCCCATAGAGGAGGCCTTTAGATTTTGCCACGGCGCGAAGTCCGGGCGTGGTCTGCGCCACAGCCGGCATTGTCAGCACCGTAGCGGCCGCGCCGCGCAGCAGGGCGCGCCGATTCATCATGCCTGTTCGAAATGCGCTGGCAGGCGGGAATCATGGCGCTGAGGCAAATGAAGTCCCGCACGCAATCTTGCAATCGCCGTATCGGCTACCATACGATATACCCAGCGCGGCAGAAATATCTGCAAGGCAATGATAATTGCCAGCCGCGACGGATAGCATCCCTCCCGTAGCGCCTTTACGTAAAGGCCCAACGCCCGGAGGGGATTGCGGCTTACGACGTATTTTGCGTAGGCCCAGCCACGACCGCCATGATAGGCCCGTGCCGGGAGGCGCGGGCGCAAGGCCTCAAGCCACTCTTCCAATTCCGGCATGTCGCTGTCGCGGGCATGGGAGAGGCGCCCTGGATCGTAGACGTCACGCCAGACGGCGCCAGGTTCCGCGGCCATGACAAATTTCGCCCCGGCCAGGAAAAGTCGTATACTGAAATCGGTATCCTCCGCTGCCCGAAGCTTTTCCGGATGGCGAATGCGCCGGGCAAGCTGTGTGGGAACCACTGTGGTGCTGGTCTGCACAAACCCGCGGTCACATAAGAGATAGGTCGCCATGTGCTCGCCCGTTCGCAGGGCCCGCGGCGGCTTGAGAAAGGTCCGGCCGCCGCCGCGATCGACAATGACGCGCGCGTAACCAACGGTATTGGTCGTTCCGTCAAGCAGACGCCTCATGGCGGCCAGATGTCCCGGCAAAAAGCGGTCGTCGGAATCCAGTGTTGCCACGAATTTCCCGCGCGCGGCGTCAATGCCGGTATTGCGCGCCTTGCCCCCGCCGCCATTGGCCTGGCGGATGAGGCGGATACGCGGATCGTTCAATGCCGCGACCACGCCTTGAGGATCATCTTCGGATCCGTCGTCGACAATGACGATTTCGAAATCCTTGCAGGTCTGCTCAAGCACGCTGTCCAAGGCCGCGCGCAGCAGATGGGCGCGGTTATAGACGGGGATCACTACCGAGAAGAATGGTTGATCTGATGTGGACCGGAAAGCGATCATTCCGGCATTTTAGGCCGCGAGCGTTAATACTTTACTGGGAATTGCTCTCGCGGCGGGCGACCCGAAGCAGTCCCAGCATGATTAAGAACGAAACCCAGGCGGGGGCGTCACTGGCCAGAAAATCGGATTCCATGACGTTATGCAGGATTCCGAACACAAATAGCGCAAAAAGCAGGGACTTTGTCGCCACGTTGGCGCTATCCCGCTGCAGGAAAACCATGGCAGGAAAAAAGACAAGTCCAAGAAATGCCAGCAAAAAACCGACCCCGCCGACGGTGACAAGCAACTGTAAATAGCCGGAATGGCCATGGCTGACGACGCCGACCCAACTTTCGGACAGATAGTTGTGCAGAGGGGACAGGCTCCCGGTATCGGCGAAACTGCCATAGCCCGCGCCCAGGACGGGATGGTCGCGGATATAGGCAACTTCGGCTGCCCAGATGGCGGTCCGTCCGGTGAGTTCATTGGGGTCTTGCAGAAAGCGCATGATGGCGTCCCAAGCGGAAATCAACACCACACTTGCCAGCAGCGTCAGTAAAAGCGTCGCCACAATGACAATGAGGCGGTCTATGTCGCGTTTCCAGGCCCAGCGATAAATGCCGGCCAGGACAAGCGCGACCGGCAGCAAGCCCAGCGACGATTTCGAGTGCGTCATTACCAAAAAGCCGACGGCCAGGACGGATATTCCAAAATCAGTCCAGCGCTTGCGGTCAATCGCTGAAAACAGAAACAAGATCGCCGTAATGACGCAAACTGCGCCAGCGGTATTCTTGTGGCCATACAGGCCGCGCCAATTTCCAATCAGTGCCGGATCGAGTTCACCCGGCAGATGCCGTGCCGTGGCGATGAGCGGAATAGACAGCCAATTCACAATCAGCACGCCCGCAAGAACATATCGCCAAAGTGTCAGCGCGCGCGGTGCGCCTATCGTATCGACGCTCACCAGGGTGGATACGACAACTACTATTGCCAGGCCTGCGCGGCGCACGGTGATATCGGGGTTCGCCGCCCACATGGAGCTGGCGAGACACCACATCAGCAAAAGAACCAGAAGCACGGGAACCGCCATAATGCTTTCAAGGCCGCGCTTGCGCGCCGCGCAAAACAGGATTGTCCCGAACACGCTGAGGTACAAAATCTGGCGCAAGGTATCGCCAGCACCAGACCCGGTGATGACGGTAGCGCCGAACGTTGTGATGTCCGGTGGTGGGTGGAAGGGCGACAGGGTCACAAAGACCAAAAGCAGAAGCGCAAGGAAGGCGCCTTCTGCAAGGGCGTCCAGCCGGGAGACGGCGGGCGCAGCACTTATGGTATAGACGTCATTCGCCATGAATCACGGCATACTGATTATAGCGCACACCGAACAGCGCCATCAGCTTGCCTGCGTTTCGGAATATTTTTCGCAATGGTTCGACGCGGCGATTCGGCAACACGCAAAGAATGAGCAACAACAGCGGCAACAACAAGAGCGCCGCCACAATTTTCGCAGTTTCGCGCAACACTGTTATTGTGCCGGGGCTATACTTCAATATGACGCGCATATCATTGTTGCCAATCGAATAGGCGCGTTTCAGCGCCCAGATGAGGCTGGTGCGCGTATCTGGAACCTGACTGGTCGCAATCGCGCCATCCGCCCAGGCGAAGCGCGTGCCCTGAATCTTCAGCCGCGTGAAAAAATCGCGATCTTCCCCGCCCGTCAGCGCAAAATTGGGGTCAAAAAACGGTCGCTGCATCGTTTCGACAGCGTGGCGCGCAATCAGGATATTGCCTGCGCCTTCCAGCATCTCGACGGGGCCGGTGGCACGCCGAATGGCAGATAGGCCGTCAAAATTGTCGGCCCAGTTTTTGGCGGAATTGGACGTCTCGAAAAGTATCGAACCGGCCAGTGCATCGGCGCCGGTTTCCTGTTGGACGCGCAGCAACTCGCGTCAGCCATTGCGGCTCGGGCCACTCATCGTCGTCGAGCATGGCGATGAATTGGGCATTCGTGCGGTCCAGAGCATGTGCCAGCATGGCGTTGCGAACCTGTGCGATACCGCGATCCGGTACAATGATGGCCTCAAGTGGCCAAAGATACTTTAGGCGCAGCCTTTGGCAGAGATCGAAGCCTTCATGCCGCTCTGCGTCATTGTCGGCCACCAGCACCGACACGCGCGCGTCGGTATCTAGCTTTTCCAGTGCCGCGAGCAATCTCGCCAACCCCTTTGGCCGACGGAATGTCGGGATGCAGACAAGGATGTTTTCAGCCATGACTGCGTCTCCATTTGGCGGTCAGGGAAAAAATGCGTGAGCCAACAACGACATCCCCCGCCAGCACGCCCAGCAGTGACATGACGGGACCAAAGGCCAGCAGCAGAAAAAGTGTTGCGCCGAGCGCCGCGGCGCAGGACCACATGCTTGCCTGTGCCAGCTGGCTATATTCGCCTGCCGCCTGGAGCAGAACAGATTGCGGCGTCCACAATGTCCGTATCGCCCAGATGCCGGACCAGATGACCACCGCCGGCGCCAATTGCTGCGTATCGTATCCCTTTGTCAGCAACAGGTCTGGGAGCCAGATAAAAATTGCAGCCGCAAGCGCGGTCGTTGCGGCCCATACGGCAATGCCCGCGATGCTGAATTCCAGTACTGTGCGCTTTGCGCCTGCAAAATCTTTGGCAGCTATCGCGCGTGCCAGGACGGGGCGCTCGCGGTCTGTCAGTGCAGACAATACCAGGGACAGCGGACGCATCATCAGGCCACCCACGGCCAACAGGGCGAAGGCAGCGGTACCGGAGATGAAGGTAACGAAATAGGCGTGCGCGTTCGCGGTTGCCTCTGTCAGTACAACGCCCAGCAGGACCCAGCGGCTAAGATTGCGCCAAATTTCGGGGTAAGGTGAAAGGCTGTCTTTATGCAAGGTGCGTAATTGATCGCACAGATAGTGTTTTCCAAATGCCAGTCATTGCCGCCGCTGCGGCAAGAAACATCACGATCCCGGCGCTGGCAGTAAACAAATTTCCCGTCACCGAGAGCAGCACAAGGCCGGAAATCAGCAGTGCGCTATAAATCACGTCGGATAGTATGGCGTTGTTGATGCGATTGGTGGCGAATGCGAAGCTGCGAGCACTCCAGCGCAGCGCCATGATCGCCCCATACAGGCCAAGCAACATCGCGATATACCAATGGCCCTCGCTGAAATACATCATCATCGTAATGACGGCGAAGGCGGCAATCGTCAGAAGCAGGGCCATTTTACGAAAAGCACTGAGCTTGCCCGGATCAATTTCACCCAAGTGATCAAGTGCGTTCGAAGCCGGTACTCCTACGAGCGCGCCGGCAATCGACGTGCCGAATGGAACGACGATCAGGAGAAATGAAAATGAGCCGAAGTCGGCAGGCGACAGCGCATGCAGGAAAAGCAGCGAAGCAATGAAGTGCGATGCTGACACGGACACCGGCCCGATGGCGGACGTGCCATAGCGCCAGGCGAGCGCGACGAAGCGGCGCAAAGGCGAAAAGCGGTCGGGCTGGGCAGGCGCGAAACTCATGGCCTTTTGTGCACCAGTGCTCATAGCCAAATGGTTACCGGTGTGAAAAACGGCCTTGGGACATGCTGCGGAAAACAGGCTTTTTCCAGGGTTTTTTCTTAGTCAGGGCGCCGGTTCGGGTAATAATCAGCAGCAGTGCAATGGGATTGGTCACCGCATAGCGCCAGAACAAGCGACGGGGTTCGCGGTAAAGCCGGTACGCCCATTCAAGGCCGGCAGCCTGCATCCAGGCCGGGGCGCGGCCATAGTTGCCGGTGACGTAGTTGTAGCAACCGCCGCAGGTCACAACCCAGCCGGCATTCAGCCGATCGCGATTGCGGACGGAAAAGGCATATTCGGCCTCGACACCAAGCCCGACAAAAACCACATCGGGGCAGGTCAGATTGATGTCATCGACGATGTCATCTTCTTCGTCCAAGGAGAAATAGCCGTGACGACGCCCGACAATCTGGGCGTCCGGATAGGTCTCGCGTAGAATCTCCACGCATTTCGCATTCACTTCTTCGGTGGCGCCCAGGAGGAAAAATCGTAGGCCATGCTCCGCCCCGGTCTTGAAGGCATCGTGAATGAAATCGGTCGTTACACTGCGTTCTGGGATGGCGGCGGAGGTCAGCAATTTGCTGGCAAGTACGACGATTTGACCATCGGCATGGATGATATCGGCCTGATCGAAGTAACGGCGATATTTCTCGTATAAACCGGCAAAGGCGATACCGTGGCCATTGGAAGCAAAAACCAGCTTCGGTCGTCTTGAAGCGGCGGCCCGATTGGCGAGGCAGTCCTGCACCATGATGTCGGCGAGTTGCTGGCGCGACACGCAGGCCGTTTTCAGGCCGCCTACCATGATCTCCTCGTAACGGTCATTGGCGATAGCGAGTGGAGCTCCTGAAAGCGCGGAGGCGCCGACTTCTTGCGGCTGTTTGTCAGGGAATGAGATTGCGCTGCGCATGTCAGTAGGCATTCGTTGCGCGCAACACTTCCAACGGCGTCCGCAATAAAATTTTGAGATCCAGGAAGATGCTGGACTGCGCGGCATAGACGAGGTCGAGCGCAATGCGGGCACGCATGGCTTCCAGCGTTGGTGTGGCACCGCGATGGCCGTTAATCTGGGCAAGGCCCGTCATGCCTGGCTTTACGCTCTGGCGCAGATTGTAGGTTGGAATCAGCGCGCCATATTCAATATCCATGGCGCGGGGATGCGGCCGGGGACCGACCAGCGACATCTCTCCAGAAATCACATTGAACAGTTGCGGCAGCTCGTCGATGCTGGTGGCCCGCAGGATGCGACCGACGCGCGTCACGCGCGCATCGCCGCGCATTGCCTGCACGACATTGGGTCCATTCTCCATCACGCGCATGGAGCGAAATTTGAGAATTTCAAACGGGTGTCCATACAGACCAAGACGTGTCTGACGGAATAAGACCGGGGCGCCACCGCTTTCCAGATAGATCGCCAGCGCGGCAACGCCCAGTATCGGCAGCAGCAGCAGCAGGACGGGGATCGCCAGGCAGAGGTCAAGTACGCGTTTCCGAACCGCCCGCCGATCGGCGGAATTGGAAGTCGCGCCAAATGCTTCGATCGCATTTTGGGCGTTAACGGCGAGACGGTGGGTAGCGAAATATTCCTGCAGGCTCACGACTGGCTCAATAAGGTTCGGTTACGAACCTCTTGGCTGCAGTGCGCGCGCCAGCGTTGAACCCCAATTTTGTATCAGTCGAAAACAGCATTGTGCCCCGGCGGCACAGGCGCCGATGGCGTGGCTGGAGCGGGTCCGTGATTGTCCCAGTACGGGACGAAGGATGTTCGGCGGGTGGCTAGGGAATGCCAGGCGCCAATCAGGGCTGTGCTCGGATCCGTCATGGCAAATCCACAGTACGGGGTGGATATGAGGATGGTCCCTGGAATGGGCCCCGGGACATCTCGATCGGACGGCCACATTGGGTGCGGTAGTCCGAATGGGGCCTAGAAGCAGGCCCGGAAACGCCGCACACAGTCCCCATCGCGGAAAAAATGTGGCTTACCAATTAAGTATTTGTTTATATTATATAAATTCAAATTTACCCAGGATGTGGCCGTGGTTGCTGCGGGCCGGCTAACAACCCGGGAACTCCGCCAGCAGGTAGCCCCGCTCTAATCCGGCCAGAAGCCCAGCACGCTCGCCCAAGCATGGGCGTCCGGCGCCGCCAATGGGAATGTTCCGGGGGTTCAGAAGGGAGCGCCCATGTTTTGAAGTTCCCTGGCGATGGCCACAATCCACTCGGCAAGGTTCTGCAATATCGCCCTTTGCCGTTTGTTACGCCGCCGTCACATACGGGTGCACATTTGTGTACCAGTCACGCGCGCTTTGGCATGTCGCGACAATTTCGACATATTTGCACTACTTCATTTTGCTAATGGACGGCTGGGCGAGCGGGATTTTTCCCGGCATTGCCGATTGCTCCCATGTGGGACTTACAGCAGCGAGACGGAAAATGAGCGGCCAAGGCACACCGAATACGACTTTCGCGATCAACCAGCATATGCCCCAGCTTAGGGAACGGGCCAAGGGCTGGGTCGGATCGGCGAACGGCTGGAGCAAAAAACATCTTTGGGGCGGTGCCCGCACTATGTGGGTCGCTGCCGGTCTGCTGGGCCTCGGTTTTGTACTCTATGCGATTCAGCCCAGCGACACGCCCGGCGTGGGCGGATTCGGCAGGGGCCGCGGCGGTTTCGGTCAGCCCACCCCAGTCGGCGTCGCCACCGCGACAACCTCTGACGTCAAGATCACGCTCAATGCCCTGGGAACGGTCAATCCGATGTCGACGGCGACTGTGAAGCCGCAAGTCGGTGGCATGCTGCTGGCGCTACACTTCCAGGAAGGACAGATGGTGAAGAAGGGCGACCTTCTCGCGGAAATCGACGCGCGCGCAATTCAGAATTCTCTCGAAACAGCCCGTGCCCAGCTGGCGCGCGATTCCGCGACCTATGCCAACGGTCAGCTTGACCTGAAGCGTCAGCAGGCCCTGTTCGACGCCAATGCCACATCGCAGCAGGTTTTGAACCAGCAGGCCACTCTCGTACGCCAGCAGGCCGCTACCGTCCGCTCCGATCAGGCTGCGGTGGCGCAGCAGGAACTCAATCTCAGCTATACGAAAGTGATTTCGCCCATCGATGGACGCGCCGGCCTCAAGCAGGTCGATGTGGGCAACCTTGTCTCCGCAGGTTCGACCAACATCGTTTCCGTCACGCAGTTGAATCCGATCTCGGTTGTATTCTCCATGCCGGAAGACAGCGTGCGTGAAGTCGCCAGCCAAGTAGCGGAAGGCAAGACGCTGAATGTCGACGCTTATGACAGAGCCCAGACCAAGCTGCTGGCAACAGGTCGCCTGGAAGCCATCGACAATACCATCGATACCACAACGGGCACGGTGAAGCTGCGCAGCATGTTCGATAATGCCGACGGCGCGCTGTTTCCCAACCAGTTCGTCAATGTTAAGCTTCTGGTCAACACCGTTCCGAACCAGACAGTGATCCCGTCCGCGGCGGTCCTGCTTGGCGCGGCCGGGAAATACGTTTTCGTCGTGAACGCCGATAACACGGTCAGCATGCGTACTGTGACGACAGGCGTTACCGACGGCGACAATATTGCTATCACCGCCGGGCTGAAGCCTGGCGAGACCGTTGTGACCGATGGCGCGGATCGTCTGCGCGAGGGCAACCAGGTTACAATTCCCGATGCCAAGGCCCAGGAAGCGGCTGCACAGGGCATGGCAGCGGTTAGTGCGTCCGGCGGACCGGCTGCTGCCGCAGGTGGTCCCGCTGGCGCGGCCGGTGCCGGTGGACAGGCTGGAAGCAATCCACAGCGCGAAATGCAAATGGCGGTCATGCAGCGCCTGACCGAAAAGGAGCGTACGGATTTGCGCGCCATAACGGACCGTGCCGAGCGCAATGCCAAAATCAAGGCCTATTACAATGATGCCGGCTTTATGAAGCGTACGCCAGACCCCAATGCAGCGGCATTAGGCCGTGGTGGTCCGGGAGGCGGCGGCTTTGGTGGCGGCTTCGGCGGCGGCCCAGGCGGCGGCGGGCGGTAATCGGCCCGTCTCCGTGCCTTATTGTATTCGGTCGTTATTGAAAGGTCGTCTGAGGCGATGAATCCGTCCGCACCATTTATTCTTCGTCCTGTTGCGACATCGCTTTTGATGATCGCCATCATGCTGGTCGGCATCGTCGGCTTTGGCTATCTGCCGCTTTCGGCTCTGCCGGAAGTCGACTATCCAACCATGCAGGTACGGACATTTTATCCGGGCGCCAGCCCCGAGGTGATGACAACTTCGGTCACCGCGCCGCTGGAAAGAAATTTCGGACAAATGCCCGGCCTGAAGGAAATGTCGTCCATCAGCTCTGCCGGATCATCCATCATTACCTTGCAGTTCGATCTTTCCATGTCCCTGGAAGTGGCCGAGCAGGGTGTTCAAGCGGCTCTAAACGCGACCAATTTGCCGTCTGCGCTCACAGCTCCGCCGATCTATTCCAAGATCAATCCGGCCGACGCGCCAATCCTGACTCTGGCGATTTCGTCCAAAACCATGCCGCTGTCGCAGCTTCAGGATATCGCCGATACGCGTATTGCCCAAAAGATTTCACAGCAAAAGGGCGTTGGACTGGTCAGCATCAGCGGCGGAATGCGCCCGGCCTATCGCGTGCGCGCAAACCTGCAGGCGTTGGCCGCCTATGGCCTGAATATTGACGATTTGCGTACAACGATCGCCAGCGCCAATTCGAACGCGGCCAAGGGCAGTTTCGAGGGCGCCACACGTTCTTACACAATCAATGCCAATGATCAGCTCAACGACATCGACCAATATAAAGAGATCGTCCTGGCCTATAAGAACGGCGCACCCGTTCATCTGTCCGATGTCGCTGATATTGTGCAGGGCCCGGAGAATGTAAGGGTGCTGAGCTGGATGGACCGCACGCCGGCCATTCTTCTCAATGTGCAACGCCAGCCGGGCGCCAATGTTATCGACGTGGTTGATCGTATCCAGGAGATGATGCCGCAGATCGAAGCCGGACTGCCGGCGCCGGTGGAGGTTAGGCAGCTCACCGATCGTACCGTTACCATCCGTGCTTCGGTTGAAGATGTTGAGTTCGAACTGGTGTTGGCGGTCGTTCTGGTCGTACTTGTGATTTATGCCTTCCTGCGCAATCTGCCGGCGACCTTTATTCCAAGTCTGTCCGTGCCACTGTCGATCGTTGGCACCTTCGCGGCCATGTATCTGCTCGGGTTTTCGCTCAACAACCTGTCGCTGATGGCGCTGACAATCTCGGCTGGCTTTGTCGTCGATGACGCCATCGTGATGATTGAAAATATATCGCGCTATATTGAACAGGGCGAAAAGCCGC
The DNA here is from genome assembly GCA_963837555.1 of uncultured Alphaproteobacteria bacterium. GTDB lineage: Bacteria > Pseudomonadota > Alphaproteobacteria > Micropepsales > Micropepsaceae > Rhizomicrobium. The sequence goes on from CAWINU010000006.1 coordinate 396,361, forward strand.
TCGCCGCCGCCATGAAGGGGTCCGGCGAAATCGGCTTTACCATCGTGTCATTGACGGTGTCCCTGATCGCAGTGTTGATCCCGCTTCTGTTCATGCAGGAGGTAGTCGGTCGCCTGTTCCGCGAATTTGCCATTACGCTGACCATCACTATTCTGATTTCGGCCTTTGTGTCGCTGACCCTGGTACCGATGCTGTGTGCCAAGCTGCTGCGTCACCGCGAAGAACAGCCGCCGCCGACAGGTCTGCTTGCTGTGTTGGAACACCAGTACAACAAATTGCATGCTGGCTATGATCGCCTGCTGCAGAAAGTTTTGCGGCATCAGACGCTTACGTTGCGTGTGGCCGTGCTTACGCTCGGCGTGACCGTGTTGCTTTATCTCGTCATTCCAAAGGGCTTTTTCCCCATCCAGGATAATGGTCTCATTCAGGGCATAACCAGTGCGGCTCCCACGGTGTCGTTCGACGCCATGCGCGACCGCCAGCAGATCCTGGTCGATCAGTTGTTGCGAGATCCGGATGTGGAAAGCCTGTCATCTGCCATTGGCGTTGACGGCACCAACCACACCATGAATTCCGGCCGCCTGCTCATTAATCTAAAGCCAAAATCCGAACGCAGCGGCAACATAACTGAAATTACGCGCCGTCTTGCTCAGGAGGCCCAAAAGGTTGCAGGAATTGAGTTATATCTGCAGCCCGTCCAGGACTTGACCACAGACGCCATAACCAGCCGCGCGCAATATCAGTTCGTGCTGGAGGATGCGAGCCTGCCGGCTCTGCGCCAGGCGGTTCCCGGGCTTATGAAGGCCCTGGAACAATCGCCTGAGCTCGAAAATGTCAGCACCGATTTTCTGGATCAGGGTCTGACCGCCTACGTCAACGTGGACCGCGATACCCTGGCACGCTTTGGTATGTCGATTGGTACCATTACCAACGCATTGTATGACGCATTTGGACAACGCATCATATCGACGGTTTTCACCGAGTCGAACCAGTATCGCGTCATACTCGAAGCGGACCCCAACATCCATAATTCCATCGATTCTCTGAAAGAGATCTACGTGCCGTCTTCCGGTGGCGGCCAGGTGCCTTTGGCGACGGTGGCAAGCATCGAGCAACGCCAGGCTCCTTTACAGATCGATCATCTGGGGCAATTCCCGGCCGCCATGTTCTCCTTTGATGTGGCTCCTGGTTATTCGCTGGGCGCCGCTGTAGAGGCCATTTCGCGCGCGGAAGAGGCGGCAGAATTGCCGGCCAGCACAAGCACCAGTTTCCAGGGCGCCGCACTTGCCTTTCAATCCGCGCTCGTCAGCCAGCTTTTGCTGATCTTGGCCGCAATCGTTGTGGTCTATATCGTGCTGGGCGTTCTGTATGAGAGTTTTATTCATCCCATCACGATTCTGTCGACACTGCCGTCGGCAGGTGTTGGCGCCCTGCTGGCGCTTATTGTGACCGGACATGAACTCAATATCGTCTCGATCATCGGCATTATTCTGTTGATCGGTATCGTCAACAAGAATGCTGTGATGATGATCGACTTCGCGCTCGAAGCTGAGCGCAATGAAGGCAAGAATGCACAGGACGCCATTTATCAGGCCGCATTGCTGCGCTTTCGGCCGATCCTGATGACGACGGTTGCTGCAATATTTGGTGCATTGCCGTTGATGCTGGGTACCGGGATGGGTTCGGAATTGCGTCAGCCCCTCGGTATTTCGATCGTGGGCGGGCTGATTATCTGTCAGGTGCTGACGTTATTCACGACGCCCGTGATATATATTTACTTCGACAAGCTTGGAAAACGGATTCGTACCAGTCGTGAAAGCCGCCGTAGTGCCAACGCGGTGATGCCATGACATTCTCGGCATTCTTCATTCATCGGCCGGTCGCAACCATTCTGCTAACCATTGGTTTCTTCCTGGCTGGTGCTACCGCATTTTTTCAGTTGCCTGTTTCCCAGCTGCCCAACGTTGATTTTCCCGTTATCTCCGTTTCGGCAAGTCAGCAGGGCGCCAGCCCCGAAGTGATGTCGAGCTCGGTTGCGACTCCGCTTGAAAGACATTTGGGCACCATTGCCGGCGTCAACGAAATGACTTCCAGCAGTTCCGCCGGCTCCACGCGCGTGACGTTGCAATTCGATCTGGATCGCAACATCGACGAGGCTGCGCGCGAGGTGCAGGCCGCAATCAACGCATCTATTGGAGATTTGCCGGCGAACGTTCGTCCCAGCTATCGCAAAGTGAACCCCAGCGAACAGCCCATGCTGATACTGGCGCTGACCTCGGATACCATGGAGCCGGGCCAGATGTTCGATGCGGCATCGAATATCCTGCAGCAGAAACTGAGTCAGGTTAAGGGCGTCGGGGACGTAACGATTGTCGGCTCGTCATTGCCGGCCGTGCGCGTCGATCTAAATCCGCGCATACTTTTCAAGTATGGCCTGCCCCTGTCCGATGTGCGCACGGCCTTGTCTGCGGCCAATGCAAATTCGCCCAAAGGCGTTCTGGACCAGGGCGGCCAGAGCTTTCAGATTTATATGAACGATACGACTACCAACGCGGACCGGTATCGCAATTTGATTGTGGCCTACCGCAGCGGCGCTGCCGTGCGACTGAGCGATGTCGGGACCGTCAGCGATGGCGTCGCGGACGTCAAAAACATGGGAATGTTCAATGGCAAACCCGCCATACTTGTGATTCTCGGTCGCCAGCCCGGTGCCAATATCATCTCTACCGTCGATAGAGTGAAAAGCGTGTTGCCGCAGCTTTCCGCGGCACTGCCTGCCTCGATAAAGCTGGCGGTTGCCAGCGACCGCACCGGCACGATCCGCGCCTCATTGTTGGATGTGGAATTGACCCTTTTGGCTTCCATCGCACTTGTGATGCTGGTGGTGTATCTGTTCCTGCGCAACCTCCGTGCGGCCATGATCCCAAGCGTTGCCGTCCCCCTGTCATTGGCCGGTTGTTTCACGTTCATGTATGCGGTCGGATTCTCGCTCGATACCCTGTCGCTGATGGCGATGACTGTGGCTACCGGCTTTGTGGTGGACGACGCGATTGTCGTTCTTGAAAACGTGATGCGGCACATGGAAAACGGCATGCCCCGCAAAGAAGCGACGTTGCGCGGCACCCGCGAGGTCGGCTTTACCGTGATTTCCATGAGCCTTTCGCTCATCGCGGTTTTTCTTCCGATTTTATTTTATGGCGGACTTGTCGGACAATATTTCAACGAATTCGCCATGGTATTGTCTTGTGCCATTCTGGTTTCGCTGGTGGTTTCGCTCACCACCACGCCAATGCTGTGCGCCAATCTTGATCTGAAAATCCATCACGATAGGCAGAATTTCCTGTTGCGCGGTTCGGAATGGTTGTTTGACAAGGGTAAAAGTTTTTACGGCCGGACTTTGACCTGGTCGCTGAACAATCCCGGCTTGGTCATGTTTGTCCTGTTTGTCACCGTTCTTATGAACATTTATCTTTATACCATCGTTCCAAAGGGCTTTTTCCCGAGTCAGGATAGCGGGCAAATGCAGGGCAATATCCGGGGCGATCAAACGGCATCGTTTGCGCTCATGAAGCCCAAGATCGAAACGATCATGAAAAGGGTCGCTGCCGACCCGGCTATCGACACCGTTACCGGTTATACCGGCAGCGGCGGCGGAGGAGGCCGCGGCGGCGGCGGCGGTAATATCTTTGTCCAGTTGAAGCCTTTGTCTGAACGCGGGGGTATATCTACCGATGCGGTCGCCGAACGCATCCGCAATAGTGTCGCCGACATCACGGGCGCACGTCTTTTTTTACAGGGTGCGCAGGACATTCGCGCAGGCGCGCGCGGCGGTAATGGCAATTACGAATACGCGCTGCAGGGCGACAATATCGACGTCATGGATGAATGGGTGCCGAAAATCACCCAGGCACTGGAAAACATCCCTCAGCTGGAGGATGTAAATTCCGATTTCGGCCGTCAGGCGAGCGGTATGGAAATTGCCTTGAATGTAGATCGCGCCACCGCCGCTCGATTGGGCATCTCCATGACCCAGATCAATAATGCGCTCGCAGATGCATTCAGCCAGCGATCCGTGGCGACCATTCAGACAGAGCAAAATCAGTATAGCGTGGTGATGGGTGTGGCGCCTGAATTCTGGGAGACGCCGGAGACACTCAAAGAAATCTACATTGCGAAATCCGGCGGCCCAATCAGCGGAACGCAGGCCACTGCGGCCGTCGCCGGGACAGTCACTGTTGCAGGTCAAACGGCCTCCGACGTTGCCGCAGATGAGGTGCGCAATCAGGCCGCAAACGCGCTATTGACGACCGGTCGCGGTGCCGCATCCACCGGTTCTGCGGTATCGACACGCCAGGTGTCCATGATCCCGCTTTCCGAGGTGGCAAGCTGGGGTCCGGCCGCTGCTCCGCTTTCGATCAACCATGACGGCGGATTCGTGGCCACGACTTTTTCGTTTGTATTGCCGCTGGGTACGCCGCTGGGCGACGCAGTTACCGCGATAAACCAGACCATGAACAATTTGCATGTGCCGCTCTCGATTCATGGCGAATTTGCCGGCACGGCGCAGATTTTTAGAAATTCGACAGCCAATCAGCCCATCCTGATCCTAACGGCCGTAATTGCGGTCTACATCGTGCTGGGCGTGCTGTATGAAAGCTATGTCCATCCGCTCACCATTATTTCTACGTTGCCGTCTGCTGGGGTCGGCGCGGTACTGGCGGTAATGGCGTTCGGTCAGGACTTCGGCATGATCTCGATGATCGGCGTTATTCTCCTGATCGGTATCGTCAAGAAAAACGCCATTATGATGGTGGATTTTGCGCTGGAGGCCGAGCGGCGAGACGGCCTTGAGGCGCGCGATGCCATTTATCAGGCCTGTTTGCTGCGCTTCCGTCCCATCATGATGACTAGCTTTGCCGCCATTCTGGGCGCGATACCGCTTGCCATCGGGCTGGGAACGGGCTGGGAAATGCGCCAGCCGCTCGGCATATCCATCGTGGGTGGGCTGGTGGTCAGCCAAATTCTGACGCTGTACACCACGCCGGTGATCTACATGTATATCGACCGGTGGCGGGTTGCCGCCAAGCTGGGCTGGGAACGCTGGTATCACGGGGTCATGGGCGACAAGATCGCGGACGTTGCGGCCGAATAAGTCCGAACTCTGCCCGTTACTGCAGGTCCGGCAAATTTTCCAGGCTATCGAGGTCAGGCCGACCGTTGCGGATTTCGGAATTGCGCTGCTGGCGATAAAGGCTACGTGTGGTTGCGTAGAAGTCGATTGAGGACCGCTCGATCTGCTCCACCGTGTCCACATTGGCTGCACGATAGTCGAGTACGCTGGCTCCCGCGCGCACAACGCTCCATGTGGTAGCATTATTGAATTTTGCGTAGGTGAGGGGGTCGAAAAATATATCGGCTACAGTGCCACCCAATTCGCGCGGCTGTATCGGTCCCTTAAAGGGCAGCACCATGTAAGGCCCGGGGCCCGTGCCCCAAACTGCCAATGTCTGGCCGAAATCTTCAATATGGGGGGGCGTCCCGGCTTTGCCGGCGGCATCAAGCAGCCCTCCCAGGCCGAAAGTGGAATTGATGGCGGCCCGCCACAGTGTCTGCCCGGCGCGCTCCGTCTCGCCCTGAAGCAGGTCGTTGGCCAAAATGACGGGACTGTTGAGATTAGCCAGAACATTGTGGATGCCATCCCGCACCATAGACGGAACCGCATAGTTGTAGCCGCGCGCGATGGGCGAGGCGACGTAGTGGTCCAGCTTGACGTCGAAATCAAAAATAACCCGGTTGGTCGGCTCCCAGGGATCATTCTGGGCGAGCGACTCAGGGTTAGTTGTGCTCGCACAACCGGCAGCCAACGCGCCGACGATCGTGATCGCAATGACGGGCAATATCCGCGACATACGAAATCCGACTAAGGCATTATGGATAATATTTCGTTACCCGTGATTCGTGTAACGTCTAATATTGGCATTAGTGCCCAACTGGACAAGACACCCACAGGCGAAAGTCAGTTGTAATTCGCTTAGATTCCTGCCCACCAGCTATAACCAAGATCCTCCCAATACCCCCCTTTTCCGCCCCGGATATGGGCGAAGTCCTCCACGAGCTCCAGGCGCTGGATATATTTGGCCATTTTGTAGCCAAGCTGTCGCTCAGCTCTTAGGCGGACGGGGGCGCCATTGGCGATGGGCAGGGGCGAACCGTTTAATTCATAGGCAAGAAGCGTCTGCGGGTGGGTGGCCTCCAACAAATCAAGGCTCTCGTAATAAGGCTGCGGCAAATCGTACGCACTGGCCATGTTGTCAGCGCAATGAAACACCACATAGCGTGCCTTGGGCCGCGGATTTGCGGCAGCCAGGATTGGCGCCAGTTGTGCACCGGTCCATTCTCCGATGCAGCTCCAGCCTTCCACGCAGTCATGCCGCGTAATCTGCGTGCGGCTGGGAAATTTGCGCAGGTCCGCCAGCGACAGGGACAGTTTATTCTCCACGAGGCCATCGACTTCGATATGCCAGTCGACGAATTTGTTGGCAGCATGAGCGGCATAGTCGGACGTTCCCGGGTCCAGCGTGCCATTGGCCCTGAATACCGGGGCTATTTCAGATTTACTGAATTCCTTTGCCAGCATTTGCGGCCGCGCAAACAGGCGCTGTGCCCGTCGGTTGAGAATTTCCGCACTTTGCAAGGTTTTGACGAACCAAGGCGTTTGCGAAAGTCTGTCGCACCCGGTCAACATCAGCGTGCCAAGACCGGCCAGACCGCGTGACAAAAACAGGCGTCGGTTGGTTTCAGCCATTGCCCGCATCCTTTTCAATGGCATAGCGACCGGTGATGATGGCACGCAGGTTGTTGCGCAGTCCCGATACCAGCACCATCACAATGTGCACGACGAAAAAGGCAAAAAACGAAAAGGCGCAAAGGAAATGAATGGTGCGCGCTGTTTGCCGTCCGCCGAAGATCCAAAGTGACGGCGTTCCTGCATCCAGGGTGGGAGACATGGTGAGGCCGGTCAGCACAATTAGCGGTCCAAGTATAAAAATTACGAAGAAATAGCTGATCTTTTGCAACGCGTTGTAGCGCTTGGCCGCCTCGCCTTTTGGAAATGTCAATTTAGCATGATCCAGAATTTCATGCGGCAGGTGCCGAATGTCGGCATTTGTGGGCAACAGATCGCGTCGAAAATGTCCGCTTCTGAATGCGTAAATGGCGAACAGCAGGCCGTTGATCACAAACAGCCAGGCGAAAAAGAGGTGCCAGGTGCGGCCCATGGCCAGCCATTGCGAACTTGGCAGCGTCAGCCAGCTGGGGAAGCCACGGATCTGCGGCGTGGACCCGTTGAATGACAGGCCAAAAAGACCTGTGGTATCGAACTGCCAGCTTCCTATGCTGGTAACACCCTTCAGCGTGCCATTCTCCTGGACTGCACCCATTGCAAGAATTGGATGAGCGAAATCGGAGCTTTCGCCCCAATACAAAGCAGAATGGGCGTTGAATATTTGGAGGCCGCTCATCAGCATGACGGCCAGCACAATTGCATTGGCCCAATGAAACAAGCGCACCGGCAAGGTGTGGCGATAGAAGAGATAGACAGGCTTGCCAGGCGGCGGCTCCAGTCCGGTCGCCCGCCGGAGCCGTGCAATCCAGACCTGCCGGCCGCTTTCTGATTCGGCGGAAATATTGGCCATGCCACCATCCTAGACCTGCGAAGAGAGCATATCAGAGACCCGCAAAGCTCCCAATGACACTACGTTCACTTGGGCGCTTTGGTTACCTGTCGAGCAGCAAATTATGGCCCGAGGGGCCGTACATGGCTGGCCCTCCTAAAAAGCCCTGGAAATTACCGCGGAAAGCATGAAACGCTTCGAGAACGAATAGACGCGAACGGGAACGGGCTCTTGGACGTTCCCGGAAAGGCCTGGCCCCTGATGGTAATACGACTGCTGCGGTCCGAAGATGGAAGCGCATGGCTTCCATTATGGTCCCACTATCTTGCCTTTTACGGCACGGAGCTGGCACCGGAAATTACCCAGCTTACGTGGACGCGTATATGCGCTCCGCATGAGCCAATCAAAGGATTGGGCGCATTTGAGAATGGCGCTCTGATCGGCTTTGCCCATTATCTCTTCCACCCCTCAAGCTGGGCAGACACGAGCTATTGTTATCTGGAGGATTTGTTTGTTTCGCAGCCGGCGCGGGGCAAAGGCGTAGGCGGTCTGCTGCTCCAGGCGGTGCAGGAAAAGGCCCAGGCTGCGCAGGCGCGCAGAATTTATTGGGTTACGGCGCAAGAGAATATCGCCGCGCGAAAATTGTACGACAAATTTGCAAAGGAAAGTGGCTTTGTTCAATACCGCATGCCTCAGGCCTCGGTCGCCTAGCTGCCCGGAACATTAGACAACAGTGCCTACCACCGCCCCAATTGCCGCGGTGATTGCCATGGCCATGGCGCCCCAAAACGTTACGCGAACCGTCGCCCGAAGGATTTTTGCGCCGCCAGCGCGCGCCCCGACGGCGCCGAGCACGGCCAGGAAGATCAAGGATGCCGCGGAAACCAGAGGCACCAGAAGCTCCGGTGGCGATATGACCACCATCAGCAAGGGCAGGGCTGCCCCTGCCGAAAACGTAGCCGCTGACGTAAACGCAGCCTGCACGGGACGTGCCGTTGTAACTTCCGATATTCCGAGTTCGTCGCGGGCATGGGCACCCAGGGCATCTTTTGCCATCAACTGCTCGGCCACCTGGTGCGCAAGATTTCTTTCGAGGCCGCGCTTTCTATAGATGCCGGCAAGCTCCTCGCGTTCCAACTCTATGTTATCGCTAAGCTCTTTCTGCTCGCGCGCAAGATCGGCCTGTTCTGTGTCAGCTTGCGAACTGACCGATACATATTCACCTGCGGCCATCGACATGGCCCCGGCCACGAGGCCCGCCGCCCCGGCAACCAGAACATTGCTCGACGACGTACTTGCCGCCGCGACCCCGACGATCAGGCTTGCGGTTGAAACAATTCCGTCATTGGCGCCAAGAACCGCTGCCCTTAACCAGCCAACGCGGGCAACGAGATGTCTTTCAGGATGTTTGTGGCTCCGCATTTTAGGCCTTTGTCAAAAGACGTGTGCTGGTCGAATAGTACTTGTGGACGCTGGCTCGCGCATAATTTGAATATCTTTATCAATCCAGAGGGCGGACAGCGCCGCTTCGATGTCATGCGGCTGGACAAGCCTGCATAGTCTGGATTTTGCCGCCCGGCGTGTTTCGGCGTGCAGCGGCCAAGGAGCATTTTCGATATACCAGCCCAGATGCTTGCGGAATATCTTGAGTCCCAGCCCATCGCCGTAAAAGCGTAAACTGTCCCGGAAATGATCCAGAACGATATCCAGCCGCGATTTGAGATCGGGTTCTTCTGCGGGCGCTTCCGCGTTCAGGGAGCGCTCCAGCTGTGCTGCAATCCAGGGCCTGCCGTAGCTGCCGCGCCCGATCATCACCGCATCCGCATTTGATTGCTTTAAGGCGGCGCATGCGGAAACGGTATCGACAATATCGCCATTGACGATCACGGGCAGGCTGGTGGCGTCCTTGACCTCCGCAACGGCGCTCCAGCTGACTGTGCCCTTGTAAAATTGCTGGCGGGTGCGGGCGTGAACGGTAATGGCTCTGATGCCGCACCGTTCGGCGCGCACCGCCAGTTCGGCGGCGTTGCGGTTTTTATCGTCCCAGCCCAGACGCATTTTCAAGGTGACGGGGCGACTGGTTGCTTCAACCGCCGCAGAAATCAGCCGTTCGGCATTGTCCAGATCGCGCATCAAGGCCGAGCCGGAAAGCCCGCCGGTAACGCATTTAGCGGGGCAGCCCATATTGATGTCGATAATATCGGCACCCGCCGCCTCGGCCATGGCAGCGCCCTTTGCAAGCCACTCCGGCTGGCGCCCAACCAGTTGGATTACGGTTAATGGCAAGCCGTCGCCTACGGCCGCGCGCCGCACGACATCGGGTCTGCCACTGGCAAGGATTTCACAGGCCACCATTTCGGTCGCGACATAGGGCGCGCCCAGGCGCGCAGCCGCGCGGCGAAAGGGCAGATCGGAAACGCCTGTCATAGGCGCGGTCAGAACCCGCCCCGGAATGTTGACGTCACCGACGCGAAGGTGCCTTGGATTTAACAAAGCGAAGACAAGGCAAAGTAACCACCAACGGACTGGCCCGAGCGTACATTCCCAAGACCAGACATGGCAAACATCACCGGATCTCCGCTCGCAACCGTTTCCACTGCGTGCATCGCAGTTCGGCGCACCGATTTTCTGCAGGGTGGGGCGGTCAGCGAGCCGTTCATGGAATTCTCCGTTACCAATCGCCGGAGTGTGGTCATGCCGCCAGAGTGCGTCAATCCAGCTACCAGCAGCCATATTCACCGGCTAGCGGCCGAACAGTCGTCCCAGCGGGTTGCTGGATTTGCCGTCCTGTGACTTGCCGGAACCCAGGATGTTGCCGAGCAAGTCTTTGGCGCTGGAAGGATTTTGTATCACGTCCTTCACCACACTTTTCGCCAGACCTTCAAGGTCGGGGCGGTAGACCGGTTTACTCCATGGGCCCGCGATGCGGAACGGTACACCAATGCCAGTGGCGCCCAGATCGGCTTTCGGCACAATTCTAAAATCGATCGTTTGGTTGCCGACATCGATGGTTCCTGCACCCGTGGCATTCAAGCTCGGTCCGGCCAGCCGGAAATCCGAATTGGACAGCACGCCATGGGCAATCACGAACGTCCCGTTTATCTGCGTAAAATCCGTGGAAGCCGCGCTTCCGGCGGCGTCGCCGCTTAGTGCGGTCTCAATGGTGCGGGCGACCAGTCCCAGATTGACGCCGCGGATTTGTCCTTTGCCAACAGATATGCTGCCCTTGCCGCTCAACGCATGCATGATGGCGTTGGCACTGTTTCCGCTGGCAGAGACATCCAGCGCAAGCTTGCCCGAACCCACTATTTTGTCTACGCCGATGGCATCGCCGAGAAGCGCCGCCAGGGCGATATTGTCGAACTCCAGAACGTTGTGGAGTTGCGGCGTAGCCTGACGCAGATCAAGGTTCAGCACGGCATGTCCAGAGCCGCCATAAAGGCTAACTCGAGACAGATCTGCGCGCATCAACCCATTTTGAAGATGCAGCGCGACTTCGGCATTTCCTATATGAAGATTGCGAACGGTCAATGATCCGGTGTTTACGGCGAGATCGGCGTTGAAATTTTTCAGGGCCTGGAACGCGAGGGGCTCTGAACTCCAGCCGATCGTCTTCGCGGTGGCCTGCATCCCGGTCTGTGCACCTGTCTGCATATACGGATTCAGGTTCAGGTGATCGACGCATAAATTTCCTTTCAGCACGGGCAAGGCGGCATTGGTATTTGCCGACACATCACCTGTTATGGTCATACCGTCGAGTGTGAGTTGCAGGTCGGAAAGTCCGGTGACGCCATTTTGCGATGTCACATTGCCTTTAAGTCCCGCAGCGCCCAGTCCGCCGCCCGGCGGTACAGCAAGGTCAAGCCACGTGCCGAGTTGGCGCAACGAGGGCGAAGAGAAATTCAATGTTCCCGAAAGTGCGCGGTTGGGGGCAATACTCCCCTTGAATTCAGTTTGCAGCAGATCGCCCGACAGCGACAGGTTGATTTGCGTTGTCCTGCCTTCGGCCAGGGCGAGCGGTGTGGCCATGGCACCGCTGAAATCGACAGGCCGTCCTGCCTGCGTAAAGTGGCCTGTAATGGCAACGGGCTGCGTCAGGTCGGTGATATCAATAGACGCGTCCAGATTATTCAGAGCGAAGATCTTGCCCGTAATGGCGTTGGTATAGCTGATCTGCGCCTGGTTTATTTCAACGCCGGAGAGGCGCAGCCATTGAGGCATGGCATTGCCACGTCCACCTGATGCCGTGGCCGTACCAAAGTTCCAGTTGGCCTCACCCTGCCGGTCGACCTCCAGGTTGACGACGGGCTTGTCGATTATGATCTTGTCTACTTGGACTTTTCCGCTCAGCAAGGGAAAAAGCGCAACGGAGATTTGAATGTCTTTTGCGCTGGCCATTTCGTCCGCTGTACCGCCCGGCTTGTTCGACAGACTCACATCGCCTGCGAAAAGGCCCAGATGGGGAAAGAGTGTCAGGCGCAACGGCCCGGCGATTCGAAGCGTCCTTCCGGTGGCGCTGCTGCCTGCCTGCTCAATCGGAATACGGTAGGATTCGACCGGAACAATAAAGGGTAGAAGGACGATCAGCGTCACCACGACCGTCACAAAGGATACGAAAATCCAGATCAGGCGTTTGGTCCGGCGTGCCATCTCAGTTCTCCCAATGTGTGCTGAGCTGGCCAAACAGGAAAACCAGTTCGTCGGTTGGTTTGGCAGCGCGTTCGTCCAGCGAAATGCCGATGCCCTGTCCGCAGTTCCTATCGGCCCGGTGCAACGCAGGCCGGCCGGAAGCCTTTGGGTTCTGCAGCGCATCTCCTGTCGGAATTTCAAAACTGGCTATCGCAAGATGCTGCGTCGGCTGCATGCAGAACTTCCGCGCTCCAATACCATTAGGGTTTTACGACAAGGCGCCCGCACAGAAAAGTGGCGGAGATAAACGGCGCTAGACTGGAAATTCGCGCGTGGCGGCGAAGAATACATCCGGAATCGATTTAACCTCCGGCAGGATGTAGACGATGCCGCTTAAATCCTTGAACGTAGGATGCACCACGCTGTTGTAGAATTTCAGGGAAACTTCAACGCAGCCAAAGCTGACTCGCTTGTAGAGAGGCGATGGCACTGCGGCTCGCTCCAGGCGCCGCTCCCTGGACTTTTCGGGCAACACGGGATGCAGGGCCAAGGCAGCATTGTAGTCGATCCAGAGAACGTCCTGTTTGCGCAAATTTGGACCCAAGTCGGCCACGAAGCGTCCCGCCGGTGTGGTGCGTTCCTCCGGGCGGATGTCCGACAATTTCCGGTCACCAATTCCGGGGGTCGCGTCATCCCCGGGGGCCAATCCCAGTAGTGCCGGAGCGGCGCCGAGAAGTCCTCCCCTGCCATCGAACACAAAAACCTTGGCGTTTTTCTTGTCGACAATCACGAAGGGCAAGCCGCCATTATCGCCGGTATCGAACACCCAGTTCACTATCAGCCGCGCGTCACTTGACGCCAGTTCTCCCAAAAAATTGGGCAGTTTTGGACGGAGTGTTTTCGAGGATTGCGTCTCAGTGGGAGAACCGCTCGAGACAGATGAATTTGCACGATGCGCCGCTGCCGCTTGAGAGGATGTGAGACTGGCAGCCATCAAGCCAAGGTAAACGCCAACGGCTATCATCATCTGCAATGTTTGACGGTCAGACATAGTCAACATCCGGTCGTTGCGCGTGCGGCATCAGGCTTTTTCCTTGTCGTTGGCGTGAATGCGCGGGCCCGCGGGAACGGGATGATCCGGTCATTCGTGTAGGGGCGCTGCTGGCCAATCGATTCCGATAGCCGTGCCGCTGCGAAGACCGTCGCAAAGTCCATGCCAGCGAATTTCGGAGTTTGGCGTCGTTGCTGTCCCGTTTTGACGCGTCGCCTGCTGTGAAGGCGTGGCCGGAGGCCGACTCCTGGCGGGGAATCCAGCCATGTTCGATTGATCGGAATTGGAATTGGGTGTGCGGGAGGGCGAGGAACGGTTGGCCGCCGGGAATCGAGACGATCCTGCGGATCGTTTGCGTAGCGAACGCACGCGCGCAAACGAGGGCTGGAAACCCCGTTAGACTTGGTTGATCAGGATAAGAAAATGGCGGAGCCGGAGAGGGATTCGAACCCTCGATACGACTTTACATCGTATAACGGTTTAGCAAACCGCCGCCTTCAGCCTCTCGGCCACAGCTCCCGCACGCTTTTTACTATTGTCCAGTCCGCTACCTTGCGAACGGGCCGACTTTTGAGCGGGTTTCGCCCACTCTGGCAAGCCTTTTCTGTTGTTTCCCAGACCCTTGGGACTTTCCAGCGCGTCCCGCCCTGGCCGGCAGATCAAGTTAATTTATCTCAGCACAGTCGTGACTGTACCGTCATTTTGAGGTTTTTTTGCTGCACAATCAGCCCGCGCGCTTGCCAGCGTGGCGCAACAGGAGCAGCATTTCAAAGCAGTAATGCATGGGCTTTGGCCCATAGCTGTCCGAAATTCCGGCTTGGGATTGAGAGAGACGGCGCGGTCGAAGCCTCAACACGGTCTCCAAAGGCCGCAATGAGGAGCGACAGATGCAGGTCAGAGAAATTCTCCGTAACAAGGGCAACGACGTTGTCGTCATTGCGGGTGACGCAACCTTGGCAGAAGCCGCGCGCCTTTTATCCCGTAAACAGATTGGCGCCGTTGTTGTCCGTGACGCGGGCGGTTCGCTGGCCGGCATTCTGTCTGAGCGCGATCTTGTACGCGCTTTGGCAAAAGACAGTATCTCTGCGCTGGCGCAATCCGTGCAGGCCTATATGACAAAGGCCGTCGCAACCTGCACCGAAATTGATACCGTTGACGACTTGATGGAAATGATGACCCGCGGCCGTTTCCGGCACGTGCCGGTGCTGGACGAGCAAGACGAAATCATCGGAATCGTTTCCATTGGCGACGTCGTTAAAACCCGTATCGAAGAAAGCGAATATGAAGCGCGCTATTTGCGCGATTACATCGTGGCGGGCGGATAGCGTCGACTTAAAGCGGAAAAGCAAGCCACTCGCTCCGTACGCGGATGAATTTTCGCGGCCCGCGCCAGAGTAATTGGCGTGGTATCGGCCCGCTGTGGAGCAGGCGGGGGCGGATTCGCCGCAGAAAATCGGCTGAAATCGGGGTTTTTTTGGGTATTTCTGCCAATTGGTGTGCATTTACCCGGAAGTACTCTATATATGGGGCCGTTCTGACAACTTTTGGGTCCGAAAAGGTCCGGGTTGGGGATAAGCGGCAACATTCGCTAGCGGCCTGAAAAAAAGCAATTTTTCGCCCGTTTTAGCGTTTGACTTGGCCAGATCGCTTTCCTATAACCCGCGCCCACGCCGCTTCGCCGGGCTTCCGGCAGGTGGTGTTTCGTCTCTGGTAAACCGGAATTTCGTAGGAAATTTCGCCTCAGGCGGCGCTGTTTGACATTGTGATTACAGGAAGGGGAACGTGGGTGGCGGCTCGGCTTGCCATGCCTTGCGATGTTCGCATCTAGGGCAAACAAATCGAGCAGCATTGAATGCTCGCGTTCTTCTGCAAGACATTTACAAAATGTTCGGTTGTTTTCGGGCCTGTGACGGGACCGAAGCAACCCTACCCTTGTCAAAGTTTTGCGAATAACGCGTTACAAGAGCATTCAGTGTTTGTTTTCTAGGATCATAACTTGAGAGTTTGATCCTGGCTCAGAACGAACGCTGGCGGCAGGCCTCAAACATGCAAGTCTAGGGGGTGTAGCAATACATCACCGGCGGACGGGTGCGTAACACGTGGGAATGTACCTATTGGTTCGGAACAACGCAGGGAAACTTGCGCTAATACCGAATGTGCCCTTCGGGGGAAAGATTTATCGCCAATGGATCAGCCCGCGCTCGATTAGCTAGTTGGTGGGGTAATGGCCTACCAAGGCAACGATCGATAGCTGTTCTGAGAGGAAGATCAGCCACACTGGGACTGAGACACGGCCCAAACTCCTACGGGAGGCAGCAGTTGGGAATCTTGGACAATGGGGGAAACCCTGATCCAGCCATGCCGCGTGAGTGATGAAGGCCTTCGGGTTGTAAAACTCTTTCGACGGGGACGATAATGACGGTACCCGTAGAAGAAGCTCCGGCTAACTTCGTGCCAGCAGCCGCGGTAATACGAAGGGGGCTAGCGTTGTTCGGAATTACTGGGCGTAAAGCGCGCGCAGGCGGTTTTTCAAGTCAGTGGTGAAAGCCCGGAGCTCAACTCCGGAACTGCCATTGAAACTGTTGAACTTGAGTACGAGAGAGGTGAGTGGAATTCCCAGTGTAGAGGTGAAATTCGTAGATATTGGGAAGAACACCGGTGGCGAAGGCGGCTCACTGGCTCGTAACTGACGCTCAGGCGCGATAGCGTGGGGATCAAACAGGATTAGATACCCTGGTAGTCCACGCCGTAAACGATGGATGCTAGCCGTTGGGCAGCTTGCTGTTCAGTGGCGCAGCTAACGCATTAAGCATCCCGCCTGGGGAGTACGGCCGCAAGGTTGAAACTCAAAGGAATTGACGGGGGCCCGCACAAGCGGTGGAGCATGTGGTTTAATTCGACGCAACGCGCAGAACCTTACCAGGGTTTGACATCCTGTGCTCGGCCTGGAAACAGGCTTTCCCCGCAAGGGGCACAGAGACAGGTGCTGCATGGCTGTCGTCAGCTCGTGTCGTGAGATGTTGGGTTAAGTCCCGCAACGAGCGCAACCCTCGCCTTTAGTTGCCATCATTTAGTTGGGCACTCTAGAGGGACCGCCGGCGACAAGCCGGAGGAAGGTGGGGATGACGTCAAGTCCTCATGGCCCTTACACCCTGGGCTACACACGTGCTACAATGGCGGTGACAGTGGGCAGCTACTTCGCGAGAAGCGGCTAATCCCAAAAAACCGTCCCAGTTCAGATTGTACTCTGCAACTCGAGTACATGAAGGTGGAATCGCTAGTAATCGCAGAACAGCAGGCTGCGGTGAATACGTTCCCGGGCCTTGTACACACCGCCCGTCACGGCATGGGAGTTGGTTTTACCCGAAGACGGTGCGCTAACCCGCAAGGGAGGCAGCCGGCCACGGTAGGATCAGCGACTGGGCCGAAGTCGTAACAAGGTAGCCGTAGGGGAACCTGCGGCTGGATCACCTCCTTTCTAAGGATAGAGTTCTTTCATTCAGCTTTCGGATTTCGGTCCGGCCTTTCACGGGGCGCTGTTTGAAGACCTCTCTTAGACATAATGGCATTGTCGGCCGCCCCCTTCGTTTCCCTTCCTGATTTCGTCGGTAGTTTGGTTCGCGAATCCGCGCGGACCGGACGACGCCGCAAAGGGCACCAAGCCCTGACATGTTTGGGCTTGTAGCTCAGTTGGTTAGAGCGCGCGCTTGATAAGCGTGAGGTCGGAAGTTCAAGTCTTCCCAGGCCCACCACCTGATCGCAGCGAATACCGGGGCCATAGCTCAGTTGGGAGAGCGCTAGCTTTGCAAGCTTGAGGTCATCGGTTCGATCCCGATTGGCTCCACCAGCATCGATTGAAGGCACTGACGCAAACAGAACACGAGCTTCGAACAGCGCGCGCAACGCGCGTCTGTTCGCGAGAGTTTGACATTGTGAAGGCGGGTTAGCCGGTTCGCACAACCGGGTGAACCAAAATACGACACTCAAAGACTGATCGCAAAATACCATTTCCGGATTCGAGGTCCGGTGCACGAAGACGTTTCGTGCGCTGGCTTTGTTTCTGGGCATGGAACGATATTGCTGAGCGATCAAGCGTTTATGCAAGGGCGTCTGGGGGATGCCTTGGCACACACAGGCGATGAAGGACGTAGCACGCTGCGATAAGCTGCGGTTAGGGGCGAGCACCCTTTGACCCGCAGATTTCCGAATGGGGAAACCGAATCCGCAAGGATTATCTGTCTCTGAATACATAGGAGAGAGAAGCGAACGCGGGGAACTGAAACATCTCAGTACCCGCAGGAAAGGACATCAATTGAGACTCCGTTAGTAGTGGCGAGCGAAAGCGGACTAGGCCAGTGGCCTTCGTTTAAGAACCGGAATGCTTTGGAAAGAGCAGCCATAGCGGGTGATAGCCCCGTACGGGTAGAAATAACGAAGGTCCTCGAGTAGGGCGGGACACGAGAAATCCTGCCTGAACATGGGGGGACCACCCTCCAAGCCTAAGTACTCGTGTGTGACCGATAGCGAACTAGTACCGTGAGGGAAAGGTGAAAAGCACCCCGGCGAGGGGAGTGAAATAGACCTGAAACCGGACGCCTACAAACAGAGGGAGCTCTTCGGAGTGACCTCGTACCTTTTGTATAATGGGTCAGCGAGTTCGTCTGTCTAGCAAGCCTAAGCCGATAGGTGGAGGCGCAGCGAAAGCGAGTCTGAATAGGGCGACTGAGTTAGACGGATGAGACCCGAAAGCAAGTGATCTAGCCATGACCAGGTTGAAGGTGCGGTAACACGCACTGGAGGACCGAACCCACGCCTGTTGAAAAAGTCGGGGATGAGTTGTGGCTAGGGGTGAAAGGCCAATCAAACTTGCAGATAGCTGGTTCTCTGCGAAAGCTATTTAGGTAGCGCGTTATGTATCACCATCGGGGGTAGAGCACTGGATGGGCTAGGGGGCTTCACCGCCTACCAAACCTAACCAAACTCCGAATACCGATGAGTGCTGAGCATAGCAGACACACGGCGGGTGCTAACGTCCGTCGTGAAGAGGGAAAAAACCCTGACCAACAGCTAAGGCCCCTAATTCGTGGCTAAGTGTGAAAGGATGTGAGGTTCCCAAAACAACCAGGATGTTGGCTTAGAAGCAGCCATCATTTAAAGAAAGCGTAACAGCTCACTGGTCTAAATAAGGAACTTTGCGCCGAAAATGTAACGGGGCTCAAGCCACGAGCCGAAGCTTTGGATTCACCGCAAGGTGAATGGTAGCAGAGTGTTCCGTATGCCTGCGAAGGGAAAGGGCGACCGATCCTGGAGGTATCGGAAGTAAGAATGCTGACATGAGTAGCGATAAAGAGGGTGAGAGACCCTCTCGCCGTAAGTCCAAGGGTTCCTGCGTCAAGTTAATCTGCGCAGGGTTAGCCGGACCCTAAGGCCAGGCCGAAAGGCGTAGCCGATGGGAACCAGGTAAATATTCCTGGGCCTGTGGGAAGTGACGGATCCTGTAAGTTGTTCGATCTTATTGGATTGATCGGGCTGGGAAGGGGTCCCAGGAAATAGCTCCCACGTTCAGTCCGTACCCGAAACCGACACAGGTGGACTGGCAGAGTATGCTAAGGCGCTTGAGAGAACGGTGTTGAAGGAACTAGGCAAATTGCCCTCGTAACTTCGGAAGAAGAGGGCCCGGTTTCTACGCAAGTAGAGGCCGGGGGCACATAGCAGGGGGTGGCGACTGTTTACTAAAAACACAGGGCGCTGCGAAATCCAAAGATGACGTATAGCGTCTGACGCCTGCCCGGTGCCGGAAGGTTAAGAGGAGATGTGAAAGCGTCGAATCGAAGCCCCGGTAAACGGCGGCCGTAACTATAACGGTCCTAAGGTAGCGAAATTCCTTGTCGGGTAAGTTCCGACCTGCACGAAAGGCGTAACGACTTCCCCACTGTCTCCAACACCGGCTCAGCGAAATTGAATTCCCCGTGAAGATGCGGGGTTCCCGCGGTCAGACGGAAAGACCCCGTGCACCTTTACTGCAACTTTACGCTGGCATTAGGACTGTGATGTGTAGGATAGGTGGTAGGCTTTGAAGCGAGGGCGCTAGCTTTCGTGGAGCCACCCTTGAAATACCACCCTTTGTGATCCTGATGTCTAACTGCGGCCTCGAAACAGGGTCCAAGACCGCGTATGGTGGGCAGTTTGACTGGGGCGGTCGCCTCCCAAAGAGTAACGGAGGCGCGCGATGGTAGGCTCAGATCCGGTCGGAAATCGGTTGTTGAGTGCAATGGCAAAAGCCTGCCTGACTGCAAGGCCGACGGGCCAAGCAGAGTCGAAAGACGGTCATAGTGATCCGGTGATCCCGCGTGGAAGGGTCATCGCTCAACGGATAAAAGGTACGCCGGGGATAACAGGCTGATCGCACCCAAGCGTCCATAGCGACGGTGCGGTTTGGCACCTCGATGTCGGCTCATCACATCCTGGGGCTGTAGCCGGTCCCAAGGGTATGGCTGTTCGCCATTTAAAGTGGTACGTGAGCTGGGTTTAGAACGTCGTGAGACAGTTCGGTCCCTATCTGCCGTGGGTGTTCGAAACTTGAGAGGATTTTTTCCTAGTACGAGAGGACCGGAAAGAACGTACCTCTGGTGGATCGGTTGTCGCGCCAGTGGCACAGCCGAGTAGCTAAGTACGGACAAGATAACCGCTGAAAGCATCTAAGCGGGAAACTTACCTCAAAACCAGGTTTCGCTTGAGAGCCGTGGAAGACTACCACGTCGATAGGCCAGGTGTGTAAGCGCAGCAATGCGTTGAGCTTACTGGTCCTAATCGCTCGATTGGCTTGATCGCAAGCACATCGTTTCATGTCTGGAAATAAAGCCAGGCATACACACACGTATTAAGTAAATTCAGCATGAGTGTCGTATTTATCTTTGAAGGCTGTCCTTTGCCGGACTGGTGGTCCTAGCGGAGGAATTCCACCCGATCCCATTCCGAACTCGGCCGTTAAAGCCTCCAGCGCCTATGGTACTGCGGCTCAAGCCGCGGGAGAGTCGGTCGCTGCCAGTCCTGCTAAGGACAGCTTTTCAAAGGTCTACCCGCCAACACAATTCAAAAAAGCCCCGCCGGGTAAAACCGGCGGGGCTTTTTGCTTTTTCTCACTTCGGACGTAGGTTCATATGTCGAATCGACCAACGGAGACCGGTCATGGCCAATCGCGAGCAGAAGACCAATCGGGAAAAGAAGAAACCAAAGGCCAACAAGGCCGCTGCGGCATCAACCGCGAAACCGGGCTTTGCCCAGCCAATCCTGATCCGCAAGCCACATAAGGGCAAAGCCTGACGCGCCCCGATACTTGGCGGCGGGGTAGCGCGCTGCTAGCCTTTTTTTCATGCTGCGTTTTACAAAGCGCCAGTTTGTTGCCGCCGGCCTTGCCGCCGCGGCGTTGCCGTTAAGGGCTGGCGCACAAAGCAAGCCCGTCGACATCACGCCGTTAAAGAATGCCATGGCGCATGGTCGCTTCGTCACCTATCAGGCGACGCAGATGAAGGTCGTCGACGGCGCTCTTAGCGCCGCGAGCGACGACAGCATCCGCGCCGATCTTGCTGTCCTGCGGCCTTATTTCGATTCGCTTATTATCTATGGCGCTTTGGCCGGCAATGAGCGTGTGCCCGATATAGCGGCCGCGCTCGGCTTTCGTGCCGTCGTAGTTGGCGTATGGGACATCAATGATCGGGCCGAAGTGGAAAACGCCATCGCCGCCTGGCGCCGCAACCCAGGTCTCGTTGTCGGCTTGTCGCTCGGTAACGAGGTCATGTTGGGCAAGCGCGGTACATGGGCCGATTTATCGCTGGCGCTCGATAAGATGCGCGCGATGGCGCCGGGCTTGCCGCTCACGACCACGGAAAGCTTTTCGCAGTTTCTTGACGATCCCGAAGCCAGACCCACGCTGTCGCGCATGGATTTCATGCTGGTGAATATTCATCCGGTATTCGAAAGCTGGTTTGCCTCGGCGCCCGCCTTCAATCGCGCCGATTTTGTCGGTCGCGTGGTCGATTTGCTGGCGAAAATCTATTCGGGTCCGATTCTGGTCAAGGAAACCGGCACGCCGACTGCGCCAGTTTCCGCCGGATTCAGCGAAGACATCCAGGCGGAATTCTACCGCGCACTGGAAGCGCGCTTGCCGCCGTCAGAAATGCGCGCCTTTTCCTATTTCTCCTCCTTCGATGCCGCATGGCGCGTGGATGATTTCATGCCCATGCCGGGCGCGCACCCCGAAGAAGCCCATTGGGGAATTTTTACCCAGGACCGTCGTCCCAAAAAAATTATTGCCGGGATTCCAAAAAAATCGCGCTGACGGCCCGTCCTTTCAATCCTGCATGGTAATCAATACCTTTTTAGGTCTTGTCTTGGGCGAGACATGTCATCTTTTGCTGCATTATCTGCCCGGCAAAGCCGACGGAAACGCCTTATCCCGTCGCGGCCGGATGCGAAAAGGCGCTTGCCTTTTGCGTCCAGGTTCTGGGAATGTACATAACGGTTAACTCAATCCGGAGCCGTCATGCCGCTGACCAAGATCGAACACGCCAATCTGCGCTGCGCCAATGTCGAGCGGGCGCGCGATTTCTATGTCATGCTCGGATTGAAAGTGGGACCGCGGCCGCCTTTCAAATCTGTCGGTTACTGGATGTATTCCGGTAGCGATCCGATTGTGCATCTGGTGCAGAAGCCCGAAGGCGAAGCACCCAATACCGACGGCACCGGAAGTCTCGATCATGTCGCTTTCCAGGCCAGCGATCTGGAAGGCATGCGCAAGACACTGAAGGAAAATGGCATTGACTATCGCGAGCAACTGGTGCCGCGAGACAATGTCGTGCAGGTCTTCGTCAAGGATCCTGAAGGCTTCCCGCTGGAGATGAATTTCCCGGCGGGTTAATCTTTGGCGCGTTCTATGTAGGCGCCATCTTCAGTTTGCACCACCACGCGCGTTCCTGTGGTGATATGCGTCGGTACCATGGTGCGTACCCCATTGGACAAAAGTGCAGGCTTGAATGAGCCCGAAGCCGTCTGTCCCTTCACGACCGGTTCGGTATCCACGATCTCGAATGTGGCGCGTGACGGAATTTCGATGGAAACTGGCGTACCGTTGAACAGTGCCAGCCGCACCTCCATATTTTCCACCAGATAGGGAGCCATATCGCCGATCACGTCCGTGCCGACATGAACCTGATCGAAGGTTTCCGGCTGCATGAACACATAATGTTCGCCGTCCTGATATAGATAATTATAGCTCTGGTATTCGATAAAGGCCTTTTCCACATTGTCCGTGGTTCTGAGCCGCTCCACTGTCTTGACGCCGTCGCTGATGCGGCGCATTTCCAGGTGGGTCACTGGCGTTCCCTTGCCCGGATGGATATTTTCCGCAGTCAGCACGACGTAAAGCTTGCCGTCCTTCTCAAGAACATTGCCTTTGCGCACGCTGCTGGCGATAACCGAAACCACTGGCTCATCCTCATTTTGATGGGGCGGTTGATAGCAGGCGCGGGCAGGCGCGCCAAGCGGCAAGGGAGCCGGAAATGACGGGTTTGCCCTTTTGGGACCCCCACATTCATGCCGACCGGCGTCCTGCCCTTGTCCAGCGCGGCAGGATCAAGGCTGCATTGCGGGCCTGGTTCGAGGCGGGCGGATTTACCGAGGTGGAATGTGGCATTCTGCAGCGTTCGCCGGGCAATGAAACGCACCTGCATGCCTTTGCCACCGAGCGTATTGCACCCGATGGTGCGCGCCAGCCGGTCTATCTGCATACCTCGCCGGAGTTTGCCGCCAAAAAACTCCTGGCTGCCGGCGAAAGCAAAATCTTCGATTTCGCGCGGGTTTTCCGCAACCGGGAGCGTGGCCTCCTGCATGCCCCGGAATTCACCATGGTGGAGTGGTATCGCGCCCATGCGACCTATGACAGCGTGATGGCCGACAGTCTGGCTTTACTGCGTCTGGCCGCCGATACCACTGGCCGCACCGGCTTCAGTCACCGTGATCGCTTCTGCGATCCCCACGCTGAAGCAGAGCGCCTGACGGTTGCCCAGGCTTTTACCCATCATGCCGGTATCGATCTGCTGGCCACGCTTTCCGCAACTGGTGTTGGAGACCGCAATGCCCTGGCGAGCCGGGCCAAGCGTGGCGGAATCGACGTGGCTGACGATGACAACTGGTCCGACATCTTCAGCAAAATACTGGTCGCGCGCGTCGAGCCCCGGCTCGGGCTCGCAAAGCCCACCATTCTTTTTGAATATCCGCGGTGCGAAGCCGCATTGGCGCGCGCTTGCGATCATGATGGCCGCGTGTCGGAGCGCTTTGAGCTTTATGTATGCGGCGTAGAACTTGCCAACGGCTTTGGCGAACTGACCGATGCAATTGAACAGCGGGCGCGGTTCGAACTGGAGATGGCCGAGCGCGAACGGATTTATGGCGAGCGTTATCCGATAGATGAGGATCTTCTTACCGCAATCCAGAAAATGCCGCCATCCAGTGGTGTTGCCCTGGGCTTTGACCGGCTCGCCATGCTCGCCATCGGCACGCGTTCGGTTGAGGATGTGATCTGGACTCCGGCGCCATGAACGAAATGCTGCGGACCGTGGACAACTTGCTTGCGGCCGGTCTGGTTGCGCCCGAAGACGCGCAGGCATTGAATGAGGTTGCCGCGCGGTATGCGATTGCTGTCTCGCCGACGGTATTGAGCCTAATAGATCGGCAGGATACGAATGATCCGATTGCGCGCCAATTTGTGCCCCGCGCGCAGGAAACCGATTACACGCCGCAGGAACGTCGCGATCCGATTGGAGATGATGCCCATTCCCCTGTTCCCGGCATTGTCCATCGCCATGCCAACCGGGTGCTATTCAAGCCGGTCCATATTTGCCCGGTTTATTGCCGGTTTTGTTTTCGTCGCGAAATGGTCGGACCCTCCGGCGACGGCATGTTGTCGAAGGACGCGATGGATGCCGCTTTGTCCTATATCGCCGGGCGGCCGGAGATATGGGAAGTCATTGTTACCGGGGGCGATCCGTTTGTCCTGAGTCCGCGCCGTATCGGCGATCTCGCCGAGCGGATCGCCGCCATCGCGCAGGTAAAAGTCATTCGATGGCACACAAGAGTACCGGTGGTGGACCCGGATCGCGTCACCGCCGCGTTCGTCCGTGCCCTTCGGGTGGAAGGCGCAACCACCTATATCGCCCTCCATGCCAACCATCCGCGCGAGTTTTCTGCGCCTGCGCGCCGCGCCATCGCGCGCCTCATTGACGCTGGTATTCCTATGATCAGCCAAAGCGTGTTGCTGCGGGGTGTGAACGATAGTGCCGACACGCTGGCAGCGCTGATGCGAAGCTTTGTGGAACTGCGGATAAAACCCTACTACCTGCATCACGCCGATTTGGCGCCCGGCACGTCGCATTTCAGGCTTTCGATTGCGGAAGGTCAGAAGCTGGTGGAAGAGCTACGGGAGCGCGTTTCCGGAATATGCATGCCCGGTTATGTGCTGGATATACCGGGAGGCTACGCCAAGACTCCCATCTCTCTCGGTCAGATGGAACGCACCGCGGATGGCTATCGCCTGCGGGATCAGCAGGGCAATTGGCACGATTATCCCGAGCGCGCCTAGCGCTTGCCGCGTATTTTTTTGAAGAATGCACTGATCTTGTGGCGTGTTTGCTCCCACCACACGACGCGGTCATTGGTGACCCAGTTGAGCTGAATAACGCGACGCGGGCCCTCGAAGGCCTCGAAACCGTGCCAGGCATTGGGCTGGTTTTTGAAAATCAACATAGTGCCTTCATCGGGCGGCACTTCGGCGATGACATCATTGAGATTATCCGGCGAGCGCAGCAGACGCAGGCGCCCATGCGGACTTTCCCAGGCGCCATTCATGTAGATCAGAACAGTGATAAGCTTCGTGACACTATCAGTGTGAATCTGGCCGTCGGCGGCGCGGCTCTGCCCGCGCACGGTCACCATGGTGGGTCTGCCGGTAAGGTCGATACCCAGCTTCTTTTCCACGGCGCGTGTAAACTCGGGACCCTGAATGGCTTTCATGAACCGATCGAAGGCCGGACCGTATTTCAATGTCGGCAGCGGGAAGCTGCCATGGTGCCTGACGTCCGGAAAATCCGCATTGATGGCCGCAATGGCATCGGCGGCGACGAAGCGTGGAACCATGGTGTAGGGGAAGGGCTCGCGCATGACGGGCGCAGCCTCCAAAGCAGCAATATCAATCGGCAGGGTCTGACCCATGGCTGTCCCTATAAATCAGGCCCAATTAGCATGCAATTGGCAGCACCCTTTTTGACATAGAGCAGGAAAGGGAGGGCTTTCGCCCTCCCTTTCCCCCGACCCTTCCATGTTGCCCCAAGGAAGCGTCCGTAACCCGGTCTGGCTATTCACCGGTCGAGTAGTGAATGATCTGTGCCGTATTCCCGACCGCCATCGAGCTGGCGCCCACGCTACCGGCGACATTGCCCACTTTCGCATTCACGGTCGACGATGTGATGGCGGTGTTAATCTGGGTGTTCGCCACTGGCATGTTCGGCGCGTTGCTGTCCGCCGAGAAACTGTTGCTGATGGCCGAGCCGGAGATCGAGACGTTGCCGACCACATTGTGAACCGTGGCATTTACCAGCGAGGATGGGTCGATGCCGTGACATTCCTGCTTACTGTCGATGGCGGTGATCTGCGGATCTGTTGAAATATCGGCCGCGTTACAGACTGTCTGATTGGCGATACCGACGCTGCCGCCCACAAGATTGAGAGTGGCGTTCAGCGTGGAGCTGATTTCCGCATCTTTGACCTGCTGGGCGTTGTTGACGTAGGTGTCGTTCATGGTCATGACGCTCACCGTATTTCCCACGGCGCCGCCCTGTAATACCACATCATTCTGAACCAGATTTCCCTCGAAGTTCAGGTTTCCCCAAACCGAGTTGGTGTTCACCTGGCCATTGAGAATTCGAGCACTGTTGTCGCTGCCCTGACTTCCGTTGGAACCATCGTTTCCGGCCTGCGCAGCCAGGGGTAGGGCCGCAATCGCCGTGCCGGCGATAAGAGCTTTGACTAACTTGTTCATTACACGTCTCCTGAAAAATTCTGTTCCGTAAATTCGTTTATTTCGGTCCGCGCAGCCCGCTGCTGGCCGGATCGCTATCGCCATACCAGCGGTAGGGATCCTGACGGGTCTGATCGCTGTAGGGTTGCAATTGAGGCGCATAGGGTGGGCGGCTGTAGCTTTGCTGCGCGTACTGAGGCTGTGCGGACTGCTGTGCGTATTGCGGCTGTTGTGCAACCGGCGTTTGTGGCGCGGTTTGCTGCGGATATGGTGGCTGCTGCGCATTCTCTGGTGTGCTTTGCGGGGCGTTGGATGCCTGCGATGTCCGTGCGCTCTCGCGCGTATCGTTCAGGGGATCTTGCGCCGGGTCGCAGGTGCCCGCGGGCAGGCGGTAAAGACGCTGTATCATTTCCAGCATGCCGCGCTCGACCAGCGAGCGAACAGCAAGCTGCTTTGGTTCCAGGGCGCTGCCGCCGAAACTGGCGTCGAAGAATTCTCCGCCGAGAAAATCGAATACGCCTGCGGAAATCTGCCGGCCGACAATCTGTTTCTGGTACGAGATCGTATCCACGACTTCCGTGGTTTTCGAGTCCACAAGACGCAGGTCGATGGCGACATTCATGACATATGCATTGACGCCGAGGGTGCCTTTGACGCCGACTGCGGCGGTTTCGCCGCCCGTGCCGTTCGCGCCATTCGAGCCGATATTGAGATTCAGTTCTGTGATGCCGCCGGCAATATAATAGTCGGATCCGGCAACAGAACCGGCCACAATCTTGCGATAATCCTGATCGCCATTGGAATCCGTTTCGCCGATCAATTTATTGTTGGCATACTTAAGATCCATTTCGAAACCCGAGGTATCGAAACGTTCCACCTGGCGCACGCCCGCTTTGCCGAGCGCGCTCATGGCCATCAGCGATGCGCCTTGTGTCATCTGACGGCCCGAGCCGTCGCTTTCCGTCTTTCCGGTGTAGTCGGCGATGTTCACCACGGCCAGTTTGACGGGCTTATTCTTAGTATAGCTGGCCATGCAACGTAGGGCCTGCGAGTAGGGCGTTTCGTTGGTGATAACAGGAGAACCACCAATCGGCGTGGCGTAACGTCCGATTTCATCGGCCTGGGTGCTCACGCACCCTTCCAAGGTGATCGCTGCCAGCACCAGGGCCAGCGGCTTCATCAGGAGTTTTTTACCACGCGCAGTCATTGGGAGGGCAATCCCTTCTTTCGTTCGACTATTGTCCGGCGTTCAAGACAACCGATGCAGTCTGGTTTCCGTTGTTGGTCTGTTTGGAGTCCACGATTACCGTGTTGAAATTTCCGTACGTGACAACGTTCAGCGAGTTTCCAATCGCCTGGGCGCCGCCATACATGGACCCTGCACCGCTCGTGCCAGCTGAGGAGCCGGCGCCTGTGCCGGATTGAGAAGAGCCGCCGTTTGCAGTGGCAGAGGCTTGCTGAGCGCCGGATTCCATTTGGTTACTGGCGGACGTGAACATGCCGTTGATGATGGTCATGTTGCCGTTTTCGTCCCTTAACGAAAAATCGGCGGCTTTGTTCTCCTCGCCCGCAGTCATGCCGTAGCCCGCGTTGTAGGACGAGGCGCTGCTGTAATCGCCCGCCTGCGCCGTCCCCATAAGGGCAAAGCCGGCGAGAAGTCCGAGCATAAGACGTTGTGTGCAGTGCGAGGCCATGACGTGCCTTCCAAAGTTGCTTGCGCTGCACGGAGCAACTGGCGTGCCATGTATTAATGCCTGTTAGGCATGTGGGTGTTTCAAACTGGAACAGCGCTATCCGGTATCCCGCAATTTCAGGCCGAAATCGCCCGATGGCCGCCCATTGCCATTTGCGCCATGGTCCAACCGTTGACGTCTACAAAGGCGTAAATGCAGAATTTGCGGGCGGGACTTCAAAAACCTCCGGTTTTCCGGCAATCCGGGCCAAGTGTCTCATAACGGGAAGCCCGCAAATGTGTAGAGTAGGGACCAATGCAGATTTCTGAAGACTCCCAAAAACAGCCCGCCTTCAATATTCCGGCGCCCGTGTTGTGGCTGCTGGCAGGATTGGCCGTGGCGCATATCGTGCGGGTCTCGCTCCCGCCTGAGCAGGGTCTTCAGCTGCTGTTCGACTATGCGCTTATCCCGGCCAACTATTCGCAGGACTTTCTGACGGCCCATAATATGAGTGCGGGCACTTTCTGGGATCAGGCCGTGCCTTTTGTCAGTTATATGGCGTTGCATGGCGACTTTACCCATCTGGGCGTCAATCTCATTTGGTTATTGGCATTTGGCCCTGTGGTCGCGCGCCGGTTCGGTACGGGGCGTTTTCTCCTTTTCTTCGTGCTGTGCGGGGTGGCGGGTGCCGTTACGCATCTGGCGACCAATTGGGGCTCGCCTTCGCCTGTCATAGGGGCATCGGCCGCCATTTCCGGGCTGATGGCCGCCGGCATACGCATGCTGCCGGTGCTGCGCATACCCTTTGACCCGGAGGCTGCGCGCCATACCCCTTTGGCGCCCCTTTGGGCCCGCCAGGCCCTTATATTCTCCGGAATCTGGATGCTGATGAACGCCATCGTGGGGATGACCGGCCTCGGGGCCGCGCCGGACGGGGAAATCAGACTGATTGCCTGGCAGGCGCACATGGGGGGGTACCTGGCCGGCTACCTGTTGGCAGGCCCGTTTGACAGATTGGTAAAATTGCAGCCTGCTTAGAGCCAGGTCGCAAGATTATGGATAGTTGAGGGGAGGTGGCCGATTAGCCGGCTGCGGAGGTTTATATGACCGACATTCCGCCCACTTCGCATGTGCCGCCGCGCGAACCTTTCCCGGCGATCAGGCTGCTATACGCCTTGGGATTTGCCGTAATCGCCTGGTTCAATTTCTGGCTGATCCTTTTTCTATCGCTGCTGCAATTTCTCGTGATTGTCATCAACGGACAGCAAAACCCGGAATTGAAGGCCTTTGCGCTCAATCTGGTGGATTACGAGCGCGAGCTGCTTGAATTCATCAGCTTTGGATCAGACGCGCAGCCGTTTCCGATTGGCCCCTTTCCCAAGCGCTAGTCGTCACGCGCAGAATCCGCATGCCGGTTGGCCCGGGATCATTGCAATGCTGACGCCGGCTATTGGGCCGGAGCCGGCATCGCCTTCTTGTTGAAGACGGTGAACTTGGACGCGAAGCGGTCCATGTAAATATAAATTACCGGCGTGATGTAGAGCGTAAGAAGTTGCGAGAGAAGCAACCCGCCCGCCACACAAAGACCCAGCGGCCGTCGTGAATCAGAACCCATGCCAGTGCCGAAAGCTATTGGCATCGTGCCCATCATGGCGGCCATGGTGGTCATCATGATAGGGCGGAAGCGGATCAAGCAGGCTTCATAGATAGCGGCCTGGGCGGTGACGCTGGCATCCTGGCGCTGCTTGGTCAGCGCAAAATCGATCATCATGATGGCATTTTTCTTCACGATGCCGATCAACATCATCATGCCGATAAAGGCATAAAGCGTTAGCGGCAGGCCCACGAAATACAATGTCATGAGCGCCCCCACCGCAGCCGACGGCAATCCCGACAGAATGGTGAACGGATGTATGAAGCTTTCGTACAGAATCCCCAGAATGATGTAGACCACAATCATGGCGATCAGCAGCAACGCCCCCATATTCTGGGTTGAATCCTGGAACGCCGCTGCCGTGCCGGCAAAACTGCCCTGGATAGTTGCTGGAATACCGGCATTGACGACGGCCGCGTTCATGCCCGTAACCGCGTCGCTTAGCGTTTTGCCCGGCACAAGGTCGAAAGACAGCGTAATGGCCGGCAATTGTCCCGAATGGTTGATACTTTGGGGCATGGTGCTGCGGCTGATGCGCGTGACCGCACTGAGCGGCACCATGGTACCGCCGGCGCCTGAAACATAGAGCTGCGATAGCGCAGATGCGTCCTGTTGATATTGCGGCAGCAGTTCCAGGATCACCTGATATTGGTCCGATGAGGCATATATCTGGGAAACTTGCTGGCCGCCAAATGCCGCGCCCAGGGCCGATTCGATCTGGTCTGGTGTCACGCCCATGGCTGCCGCGCGGTCGCGATCAATATCCACTTGCACCGAAGGTGACGCTTTGTCCTGATCGCTGTTGACGTTGGTAAAGACGTCAGCATTGCTTTCCAGCTCCAGGGCCAGACGCGTGGCGGCCAGTTTCAGTTCCGTAAGGTCAAGCCCCATCAGCGTATATTGGTAGCCTGCGCGGGCGCGTCGGCCGCCGACATTAATTGTTGGCGGATTGGTGACCGACACACGCGTGCCGGGAATGCGCTGCAATTTTCTCGACAATTCATCAGCAGCGTCAGTGGCCGATAGATCGCGTTCGTTGCGTGGTTTCAAAATAATGGTCATGCCGCCGCCAAAGCCGCCACCCACATTGGATTGCACAGCTTGAACATTGGGATCAGCCAGCACGATGCGCGTAATCTGCTGCTGATAGACAACATTCTTCTCAAAGGATGTGCCGTTTTCAACCTGCAAGCTTCCGCGCAGCATGTTGGTGTCATCGCTGGGCAGAAAATCCTGCTGCATCACGGAGAATAGAACGTAGCTTGCGACGATACTGGCCGCGAACATGCCGATAATCCAGAGTCGGTTCGACAAGCTCCAATGCAGCGTGCGCGCGTACAAGTCGTGCATGGCATTGAATGCGCTTTCGCTCCAGCGGTAAAACGCGTTGTGCTTAAGGCCGTGCTCATCTTTCAGAAGGCGCGCGCACAGCATGGGGGTCAGCGTGACCGAGACCAGGCCCGAGAACAAAATCGCCAGAATAATGGTGACCGCGAATTCGTGAAGCAAGCGCCCGACAATGCCGCTCATAAAGACGATCGGGATAAAAACGGCGGCCAGCGAGATAGTCATCGACAGAATGGTAAAGCCGATTTCGGCGGAGCCCTTCAATGCCGCCTCATAAGGCTTTTCGCCGTGTTCGATATGACGGACTATATTTTCCAGCATGACGATGGCATCGTCGACGACGAAGCCGACTGACAGCGTCAGCGCCATCAGCGACAGGTTATCCAGGCTGAAACCAAACATCGACATACCGGCGAAGGCGCCAATAATTGCAATCGGCATTGCCAGCGACGGAATGATGGTCGCAGTGACGCGGCGCAGGAAAATAAAGATAACGCCCACAACCAGAATGGCCGCTATAATCAGGGTCCACTGCACGTCTTCCACGGCCGCGCGAATGGTCTGGCTGCGGTCGTAGAAAATTTCCATCTTTATGGAGCTGGGAAGCTGACGCTCGAATTCCGGTAACACCTCTTTGATACCGTCAACCACGGCAATGGTGTTGGAGCCGGGCTGGCGTTGGACCGAAACCGTAATGGCCTGCTGTTCATTGTACCAGCTGGCGGACCGGACGCTGTCCGTGCTGTCTAATACCGTGGCAACGTCACCGAACCGCACAGGCGCGCCGTTGCGATAGGCGATAATCTGGCGGCGGAATGCTTCGGCGCTGTGCAATTGGCCTTCGGTATGAATGATGGCCGTCTTGTCGGGGCCGTTGAGCGAGCCCGTTGCTTGATTGACGTTGGTTTGTGACGCCGCGGACGCAAGCTGGTTGATACCGATTTGGCGCGATGCCAAGGCAGCCGGATCGGCCTGAATACGGACTGCATATTTTGCCGCGCCCATGACATTGACCTGGCCCACTCCGTCCAGCGTGGAAAGTTGGCGGGCCAGCAAGGTCTCGGCGTATTCATCTACTTTGGAAATCGGAAGGGTATTTGAATACAGGGTAATGAAGAAAACCGGCGATGCAGACGGGTCCTGCTTGCGGAATGTCGGTGGATTTTGCATGCCGCGCGGCAGCCGCCGTTGCGCGCTCGCGATTGCCGCCTGGACATCCTGCGCCGCGCTGTCGATGTTGCGATCGAGACGGAATGTGAGGGTAATGTTGGTGCTACCCTGTCCGCTGGACGAAGTCATGGTGTCCACGCCCGGTATGCTGGTAAACGCGCTTTCGAGCGGCGTCGCAATCGCCGAGGCCATGGTCTCTGGGTCGGCGCCCGGCAGGCTCGCGCTGACGCTAAGCGTTGGATAGTCGATGTTGGGCAGTTCGCTGACCGGCAGCGTGGCGTAGCCAAATACACCGAAGATGACCAAAGCAGCCATGACCAGCGTGGTCATGACCGGCCGCTCGATGAATTCTTTTGAGATGTTCATGGCTTCGTGTCCCCTACGATGTCCGCCAATGCGTTACCTGTATCTAGGGCCCGCCTCGGGCCCCGTTTTGTCCCCGCCGACCGGCACCGCCGCCAGCGCCGCCAGCGCCGCGAGCGCGCCCTTGCGCATTTTGCGTGTCGTCGGTTTCCGAAGCGGCATTTCGCGCCGCAAGAACATTCACCTGGCCGCCGGGCAGAACCCGCAACTGTCCTTCGACAATTGCCTGATCGCCTGGTTTGACGTCGCCTTCGACGGCGACATTTGTGCCATCGTCAAATAGCGGCTTAACATTGTGCTGCGTTGCCCGCCCGTTTTCCACCAGATAGACATATTGGCCGTCGGGTCCATCATTGATGGCTTCCCGCGGGAGCACGACTGCGCCTGAAATGTTGTCCAGTTCCACTACCACGTCGACGAGCTGGCCCGGCACCAATGTGAGTTCGGCATTGTCGAAGGTGGCGCGCAATTCAATGGTGCCGCTGGTCGCGCTGACCGCGTTACCGATAAAATCCACCGGCGCTGATAATTTTCGTCCACCGAGGCTGGTTAGATCAACTGTCGCAATCAGGCCCTGTGTGCGCTGACGCGCTTGAATGCGCGGCAAATCTGATTGCGGAAGTGCAAAAGAAACCTTGACCGGTTGCATTTGCGCAATGACCACCAGCGGGTTGGAGCTGTTGGCCGAAACGATATTGCCCGGTTGGATCAGGATTGGCCCTGTCTTGCCGTCGATCGGCGAGCGGATTTCGGTAAAGCTCAGATTGAGTTCTGCAGTCTGCACGGCGGCACGATCGGCTTCCACGGTTGCGCCCGTTGCCTCCGCGGTGGTGGCGGCCGTATCGCGCTGTTGCGATGACGCGGCGCCCTGCTCGGTCAGGCTGGCGTAGCGCGTCTTGTTGCGCTGGGCGTCCGCCGCCTGCGCCGTGTCCTTTGCAAGGGTCGCACGGGCCTGCGCCAGGGCGGCCTGGAAGGGGCGCTGATCAAGCGTGAAGAGCAGATCGCCCTTTTTGACGAACTGGCCCTCCTGGAAATGGGCTTCGTTTAGCTGACCCTGGACGCGCGAAGTCACCGACACAGTCGCTGCCGCTACGACCGTACCAATGGTGCGTTCCACCACAGGCATATTGCGCCGCTCCACGGTAGCTGTACGAACCGGCGCCGCTGTTGCGCCGCGGCCTCTGCCCGCGCCACCAAAACTGCCAGTCGCGCCACCGCCAGAGAAATAATAAAAGCCGCCCAGAACAAGGGCCAACGATATCACGCCGATGACAAGCACCCTGCGTTCCTTGATCATTCCGAGCACGCCGGGCAAGCGGCCGCGCACAGACGGTTCCGCCGGATGCGCAGTGGAAGCGGCCCCGAATTGTGGGTCCTTCGGCGGGAAAGACGGGAGATTCATATTTGTTTCCTGTGGCCCGGTTCATCAATGCACCCGACCGGCCACAAGCCACGGCGCATTAAGGCGACACCGATGTTTCGGCTGCCTTGCCTAAAGCGCTCCGGCGAGTGTCCTAGCATGGTTGGTATAAAATTCGAGAGGGATATATCGCAGTTGCGTGACGACAGGGCCTTACAAGGGAGCTGAACTGGCCAGAGCCAATTGGCCAGATCCTAGCCAAGGATTTTCCGCGCCAATTCTTAATTTAGAAACAATAGGTTATTAAAAGGACCGGTCGCAGGTCCAAGACAGCTGCTCCCACTGGCTAGGACAATCTTTCGCACATGGCTGATCGCCAGGATACAACCAATAGTTGCATTTCTGTGCTATTTCACGAGAAAGACCCCGCAGCGCATCACGTGGCTTTCCGTCTGGAGGCGACATGTCTATAAGCCCGCGCTTCACCTAGAGCGCCCGAGATTCATGAATATTCGTAACATTGCCATTATCGCCCATGTCGACCATGGCAAAACCACGCTTGTCGATCAGTTGCTGAAACTCTCGGGTGCCGTGCGCGAAAACCAGCAGGTTGCCGAGCGCGCAATGGACTCCAACGACCTGGAGCGCGAGCGTGGCATTACAATTCTGGCAAAGTGCACCAGCGTGGAATGGCGCGGCACGCGGATCAATATTGTCGATACGCCCGGCCACGCCGATTTCGGCGGCGAAGTCGAACGCATCCTGTCGATGGTGGATGGCGTTGTTTTGCTGGTGGATGCCGCTGAATCGGTCATGCCGCAGACAAAATTTGTTTTGTCCAAGGCATTGAAGCTGGGACTCAAACCGATTGTTGTGATCAATAAGATCGACCGATCGGACGCCCAGCCCACGGAAACGCTGGAGTCGATTTTTGATCTGTTTCTGGCGCTGGAAGCAAACGACGATCAGCTTGATTTCCATCACCTTTATGCCTCTGGCCGCCAGGGCTGGGCTGTGAATGAGTTGGAAGACGAGAAAGACGGGCTCAATCCGCTATTCACCCGCATCGTTGAAGATGTGCCGCCGCCTCGCCCGCTGGCTTTGGCCGGCGATAGCCATCCGTTCAAGATGTTGGTTACGACTTTGGAGGCCGACAATTTTCTTGGACGTATCCTGACGGGCCGCGTGGAATCGGGCGCCATTACGGTCAACCGCCAGATCAAGGCGCTGGACCGTGAAGGCAAGATTGTGGAACGCGCCCGCGCCACCAAACTTCTGGCCTTCCGAGGCCTGGCACGCGTGCCGGTTGATCGCGTCGAAGCCGGCGATCTGGTCGCTATTGCCGGTCTGCAAACGGCAACCGTGGCCGATACATTGTGCGATGTGAATGTCGAAGAACCCATTATCGCCACGCCTATCGATCCGCCGACACTGGCCATGACCGTTTCCGTCAACGATTCTCCGCTGGCGGGACGCGAAGGCGACAAGGTTCAAAGCCGCGTCATTCGTGAAAGGCTGTTGCGGGAAGCCGAAGGCAACGTCGCTATCAAGGTGACGGAGACAGGTGACGGCAATTTCGAGGTGGCGGGTCGCGGTGAATTGCAGCTTGGGGTGCTGATCGAAAACATGCGGCGCGAAGGTTTCGAACTGTCCGTAGGCCGCCCCCGCGTCCTGTTTCAGGTTGGTGCCAATGGCGAGAAACTGGAACCGATCGAGGAAGTCACCATAGACGTTGATGATCCTTATACCGGCGTGGTGATCGAAAAAATCTCCGGCCGGAAGGGCGAATTGAAAGACATGCGCCCGACCGGCGCCGGAAAGACGCGGCTGGTGTTTGCGGCCCCCGCGCGCGGTTTGATCGGGTATCACGGCGAATTTCTGACCGACACGCGCGGCACGGGGGTAATCAACCGCATGTTTTCGGAATTTGCGCCGCACAAAGGGCCAATTGCCGGGCGCACCAACGGCGTACTGATATCGACCGGCGACGGAGAGGCCGTCGCCTATGCCCTTTGGTATTTGGAAGAGCGCGGCAAGCTGTTCGTGCTGCCGGGCACCAAGGTCTATCAGGGCATGATTATCGGTCAGAATGCGAAGGATAACGACCTTGAAGTGAATCCTTTAAAGGCCAAGCAACTGACCAACATTCGCACCACCTCCAAGGACGAGGCCGTCAAGCTGACGCCCATCGTGCCTATGACTCTCGAACAGGCTATTGCCTATATCCAGGACGATGAAAGCGTCGAGGTGACGCCCCAGTCGATTCGCCTGCGCAAAAAACAATTGTCGCCCCACGACAGAAGGCGTGCGTCCCGGGCCGAAGCCGATTAGGATTCACCAATATGGCGCTCGACAAGGACAGTATCGCGCTTGCCCACCGCTTGGCTGACGCGGCAGGCGAGGTGATCCGGCCGTATTTTCGTCAGCGCTTCGACGTGTCGGACAAAAACGCGGGCGGAGATTCCAAATTCTTCAATCCGGTTACCGAAGCCGACAAGAACGCCGAAACGGCAATTCGCAAACTTATAAAAAGCGAATATCCCGCCGACAGCATTCTGGGCGAGGAACATGGCCATGAAGAAGGCAGCAGCGGTCGCACATGGGTCATTGATCCTATCGATGGAACGCGCGCGTTTATTACCGGCAATCACAGTTGGGGCACGCTGATCGCATTGGCCATCGACGGCAAACCCGTGTTTGGTCTCATTGACCAGCCGGTTCTGCGCGAGCGCTTTGTCGGTTACGACGGACAAGCAAGCATGACCACGCCCAAGGGGACGCAGAGTTTGCGCGCACGCAAATGTGCCTCGCTCGGGCAAGCAGTGGTCTCCACCACGCACCCCAGTGATTATTTCACGGCGCAGCAGCGCCAGCAGTTCGAAAACCTCAGCGCGGCAGCGCGCATGACCCGGTTCGGCGGGGACTGTTATGGATATGCACTTTTGGCCATGGGTTTTATCGATATTGTCGTCGAGGGCCAGTTGAAGCCCTGGGACGTCGCGCCTCTGGTTCCAATCATCGAAGGGGCAGGTGGCGTTGTCAGCGACTGGGAGGGCAAACCCTTCAGTATGGGTGGCGATATCGTGGCCTCGGGCGACCTGCGCGTGCATGCCGACGCGCTAAAAATCTTAAACCGTTAGCGTCATTATTCGCGCGACAAATCCTGCCGCGTGAACAGGACCAGCGCCAACGCGCCAACAGTCAGCGTCCAGCACACAAGGAAAAGCGCCGCCAGCCAGGCGCTATGCGGGTCGACAAATTGGCCCGGTCCGATCTGACGGCCGGCGGCATATGCTCCAACTGTTTCGGCGGAAAGGCGCGGGAACAACGCCAGCTGTGCCGGCGAGGCACCGACGATCGATATCTGGGTCAGGATAGCGGCCTGAAGAAATCCGAACATGATGGCGGACATGGCCGCACCAATGGTGGCCCGCGTTAATACGGCGAATAGGGCAACAATGGCGCCAAGCACCATCAAATCCAGCCAGGTGGCCAGGAAAACGCTCCAAGCCTGCCAACTGAAATCGGATCCCGGCAGCATCAATGCCGAATTGTTCAAAAGGCTGTTGTAAAGGGTGTGCACCAGTCCGGACAGCGCAAGCGCGGCAAGGCTAGCGGCGCAGGCAACGCAGTAAACAACGAATTTGGCAAGCACGAGATTTGTGCGCGAATTGCGTGGCGCAATCAAACGCCAGGTTTCCCAGCGATAATCTCCCGCAAAGATCACGCCGGCGCCGAGCGCAAAAAACACTTGAATGAAAGGGGAACTGGCGGCTTCCAGCATCCGCAGGATTTGCAGTCCGAGATCCACGCCAATGCCGCTATCGATACGCGCGCGCAGATAGGTATCAAGAGCCAGGTTGAAGGCTAAGAGTGCGATAGGAACGAAGGCGAAGCCCCAGAAATACGCCGTGCGGTTTCGCCACAGTCGGGTTGCCTCCGCCATAATCGCGTCAGTCAGCATGGCGCGCACCGGTCTGTTGCAGGAAATATGACTCCAGTTCGCTGCCAACCCAACGGGCCTCGGTCAATTCCGCGCCCTGTTCGACCAGCGCACGCAGCAGGGCCGGCGCATCTTTGCGACCTATGCGCACCAATATGCCATCACCATCCCGCGCTGCCTTGCTGCCCAGTTGCGCCAGGATCGGCTCTATGGGGTGGACCTGAAGCCGTAAGCGTTCCTGGCCGGCAGTCAGGTCTTCAATTCTTCCTTCTGCTGTGACGCGGCCGCGGTCGAAAATTGCCACGCGATCGCAGATTTTCTGTACTTCGTCCAGCAAGTGGCTCGACAACACCACGGTGACGCCGTCGCGCTCTGCCAGCGTCCGCAACAGGGTACGGATTTCTTGAATTCCTGCCGGGTCCATGCCGCTTGTGGGTTCGTCCAGAATGACAAGTTCCGGATTTGCCACCAGGGCCGCGGCAATTCCCAGGCGCTGCTTCATGCCCACGGAGAAATGATGCACCTTGCGCTCTGCGGCGTCTGCCAGCCCCACGCGCGCCAGCCATTGCGAAATGTGCGCATTCGGGGCTCCGCTCGATCGCGCCAGCATCGCAAGCGTTTGTCTCGCGGTCAGAAATGGATAATAGCGCGGCGTTTCGATCATGGCGCCAATGCGGCGCAGGGAACGCGCATCACCGGCCGGAGTATCCAGAACGCGCAAACTACCTTTGGTCGGTCGCACCAGATCAAGACAGATTCGGAAAAAAGTACTTTTGCCCGCGCCATTGGCGCCCAGCACGCCGTAAACGCCGCCCCGTGGAATCGACAGCGAGACGCCGTCCAGCGCCGTTACCGCGCCGAATGTTTTGCCGAGATTATTGGCTTCGATAAGCGCGGGCATAAAGCGACAATCGGTGGAGGGGCCACCGCCGAGTATCACAAAGATAATGGTGAGATTGTGTCACATATAGGGCTCAACAAAGGAATCGAATGCCTTCCAGAATTGTGCGCGAATGGCATCCAACTCCATCAGGATTTCGTGTCTGGCGTCGGCAATCTCGATGTATTTTCCGTTCGGCATGCGCGACGCAAAGGCGCGCGTGGCCGGCGTGAGGCAGATGCGATCGATTCCGGCACCGAATATCAGCGTTGGCGTCTGGATGCGTCTGGCATAGCCGGGATTTGCCATCGCCGACATTGAGCGCCCGGCAGCGCGCATCCAGCTCCAGGTTGGGCCGACAACGCGCAGGGCCGGATGTGCGAGCAGAAAATCATGGCAGGCATTCCAGCGCGCCTTGTCGGACGTAACCGGATTGTTTTCAAACAGATCGGTGAGCGGATCGCGCGCATTGACGCCCCAGACCCAGTCATCGCCCCGCCCGATCGCGCACATCGCGGTCGATAGAAGCCGCACAATCCATGCCGGTAACCCGCGCATGTCGATGGAGATCATGGGCGCGGTGATGACGGCGGCGGAAAACGCACCCGGCCGATCATGAAGTGCGCGCAGCAGAATATGTCCACCCATGGAGTGCGCCAGAACAACAGGCGCCCTGGTCGAAATCGGTGCCACGAGTTGTTCCAGTAGCGTGGCCAGGGCCTCGTCATACTCGGCAAAAATCCCGCACATGAACCTTGAGAGGGTCGGGCAGGGGGCGGGGCGAGGCGCCCTGATTGTGCCAATCCATGGTGGCGACGGCAAAACCGCGTTGCCGCAACGCGTCGATAACGTCGAAATATTTTTCGATAAATTCGGATTGGCCGTTGAGCAATACGCAAGTGCCGCGCGAGGCGGCGCCATTCTCTGGCTCGAACAGGGCCGCGCGAAACTGCCTGCCCGCCGGGGTGATCAGAAACCGCGCCTGCAAGGCGTCAGGCGCGGGGCGCATCGGGCGTTAAGCGACCTTTTGGACGATGGGGCCGAGCTTCATGGCGAGCCCCATATCGCCGGCCACTTTCAACTTACCCTGCATGAAGGCGCTTGTCGGATCCATTTCGCGCTTGAAAATCTTTTCGAATGTCTCGTACGACGCGGTCAGGGTGCAGTCGGCGCTTTTGCCTTCGCCGTCAGTGACGGCATTGGGGCTGGACCGCCCGTCAATAAAGATGCTGCCGTCCGCACCGAGATCGATTTTTATGGTGCCGCCCAACCCGGAATTGGCGCCGATTGCGGTGCCCAGTTTGCTGATGAATTGGTTGACTGCCTCGGTACTCATGGGGGGCGAACTCCTGCAAATTTTTTCTATTTTAGGCGCGCCGGCAGGTCTTGAACAGGCTTTTTCCCTCCCCAAATAAGGTTTGCCGCAGCAAAGGCCTTTGGCTTTGCGAGAGCGGCAGATCAGGTCCCGCCTATTGGCGGCAGGCCGTGAACCACATCGCTTTTAGGAGGTTGTGACATGCGTGCATATGATTTTGCCCCGTTCTATCGTTCCAGCGTCGGCTTCGACCGGCTTTTTGATCTTTTGGAGCAGACAGCGGAAGCCGCCCCCGGCTATCCGCCCTATAATATCGAACGTACGGACGACACCCATTATCGCATTACCCTTGCCGTCGCGGGATTTGCGGAAAAGGACATCAATGTCGAAGTACGAGACGGCGTCTTGACGGTCACCGGAAAACGCGAAGATCAGGAAAAGCAGACATATCTGCATCAGGGCATAGCGGGCCGCGCGTTCGAGCGCCAATTCCAGCTTGCCGATCACGTCGAAGTGCGT
This sequence comes from uncultured Alphaproteobacteria bacterium, assembly GCA_963837555.1. GTDB lineage: Bacteria > Pseudomonadota > Alphaproteobacteria > Micropepsales > Micropepsaceae > Rhizomicrobium. Next base: position 437,007 of record CAWINU010000006.1, read on the forward strand.
GACGCCAAACTCGAAAACGGATTGCTGCATATCGCTTTGGAGCGTGTTGTCCCCGAGGAGAAGAAGCCGCGCCGAATCGCCATCAATGGCCACGCCCCGACATTGGTAGAAGGCTCCGCCAAGGCTGCGTAACAGCAACGAATCAATATCCAGATCAAATTGATGACAGGGCCGGGTATCGGGATTACTGATACCCGGCCCCTTTTTATTTGAAAAAACATGCCGAACTGGCACAGCAAATTCTTTCGTGATCTCTCGCGTGTGGTGCGACGGCGCTGGTCCAATGCCACGCTCGATATCGGCGAAATACGCCGGCAACATACCGATTTCACCGACCGTTTTGGCGCCGCGCCCCAAGATGCTGTCTTCGAACCCACGGCGCTTGGGCCAATCAAGGGCGAATGGGTCCGCACGGCGTCCTCCGGCAAGGGCCGCTGTATTCTATATTTTCATGGCGGCGGCTATGTCGCCGGTTCACCGGAGGCTCACCGGCCGCTTGTTGCCCGCTTGGCTGAGGCGGCTCAGGCCAGGGCCTATTCGGTGGCCTACAGGCTGGCGCCGGAATTTGTCTTTCCGGCCTGCGTTCGCGACGGCATTGACGCCTATCGGCAGCTCCTCGCCAAGGGGATGTCCCCGCAGTCCATTGTGCTGGCGGGGGACGGCTCGGGCGGCGGACTGGCTTTCGCGGTGATGCTGGCCATCAGGAATGCCAAACTGCCGATGCCCGCCGCCGGCGTTGCCATGTCGCCCTGGGCGGATTTATCCCTGTCCGGATGGTCCATAATGCGAAATGCCGGGCGCGATACCGAACTTAGTTGGGAGCAGTTGTTCGTTTCCGCCCGGAATTATCTTGGAAAAGCCAATCCAAGCGATCTTTACGCATCGCCCGCCTTCGCCAGTTTTACGGGTTTTCCGCCCATCATGGTCCATGCGGGCAGTGCCGAAATCCTGCGTGACGATGCATCGCGCTTGGGCGATCGCGCCGCCGAGGCCGGAATTCCGGTCAGTGTCGAAATCTATGACGGCATGCAGCATGTGTTTCAGGCCAGCCCCACTGTCCCCGAGGCCGGTGTCAGTTTGGGCCGTCTGGGCAAATTTATCCGCGTCCGCACGCAAAGTATGCCGGATAACAAAGATTTAATTCAGGGGTAAATTAACGGGCCGCGGCGTGTTCAATGAACAGCGTCGGCAGTTTGGCGCCGGTCAGATCCGCACCCGAAGGATCGCAATCGCGCAAATCTGCGTCCCTTAAATTTGCGTAAGACAGATCGGCATCGTTCAATTTGACCCGGCGCAAATCGGCGCCGCGAAAGTCTGCATAACGCGCCACGGCGCCGTCCAGGCGTGCAGGCAAAAGCCGGGCGTCCGAGATCATGAGCGGGCCAAGTTTGGCGTCGCGCAGATCGGCGCGATTGAGTTTGGCGCCCGCAAAATTCACCCCGCGCAAATCCGCGCCGGCGAATCTGACGGAGCGCAAATCCGCATCCTGAAGATTGCTGCCCTGAAGCGAAGCGCCTTCGAGATTTATGCCGTACAGCATGGCCCCTGGTGCGATCAAAGCCGTGAGCGCGCGCGATGTCAGCGAGCGAACGGTGCGCAGATCCATGCCGGAAAGATCGGCGGGCTTTCCGCTGCGGCCATTGGTCTCCACCCAATCGGCGTGGGCATCGAGCATCTCCTCAATTGGCTTGGGCAGTTGAGATGGCACGCGGCCAACGGCAGAGTCGGTGAGCGTAAGCGACAGATTTGCGCCTTGCATTTGCAGCATGTCCAAATGCACGCCCACCAATACGGCACCGGCCAGATCGGCCCCGGAAAGATCGCAGCCCGTTAAATCAGCGTTTTCCAGATTTGCGCCCGTAAGTTTTGCTTGCCGTAAATTTGCCCGTGCCAGGCGGCAGCCCTTCATGATTGCATCCGTGAAGTCAGCCTGCACGGCCATGCTCCCGGACATGCGGGCTCTTTCAAGATTTGCCGAATGCAGCATCGCACCAGGCATCTCGGATGGTCCCACGTCATGCGACAACACGCGGAGATTTCCGTATTTGTCTTTTTCTGCGATCGTACCTTCCCGCAAATCCGCTTCGTACAAATCTGCACCGATTAGATTTGCGCCGCGCAATGACGCGCCGCGGAAATCAGCCCTGCGCAGAGAAGCATTGGCGAGGTTGGCGCGGCGCAGGTCGGCGCCGAAAAAACTGGCTGAATTCCAAACGGGCTCCGACCAGATTGCATTCTTCCAGGAGCGCGCCGGTGAAATCGGCATCGGCCAGGTTGCGCCCGGACAGGTCCAGGCCGGAAAGGTCGCAAAATGCAAAGACGGCGCGGGCGCCGCCCATACGGCCGGAATACAGCATTTCGTGGCGGGCCGCGGCGGCGGACGCATCCTTTTGGGTAAGCTTGGCCACGACGGTGCGGCGCGAGGTCCCGGCTGCGGTTGGACTGGTATTGGACATGTCTATTTGGGCCGATTGTTCCGCCCAATTCTGGCGCAATCCACGCTAACACCTGATTAAGACGCGAAATTTTCAGTTGAACCCGGCGCGCGGGTAGGTGAAAAAGGCAATATTGGGTATGGTCGCCAGGACGGGCCCCTAATGGAGAGGCCCGGGGGCCTTGAAGTTTGGGCCTTTTTAGAGGCGCGGTCGGGCCCGGTATCCAAGACAGGGTATGGCCGCTTTCGGCAAAAGATTAAAAGAGGTTTGACGTGACGAAGCACATTTTGATGCTTTCCGCCGCCACGGCTGCGTTGCTGGTTACTCCCGCGCTTGCCGCTGGTCCTACGTCAATCACCACCGCGGTCACGACGGCGCAGTCGACCTCGACTACCGGTGACCTGACAATCCAGACCACCGGCTCGGTATCCGTTAATCAGGCCAGCGCCCCGGTCGTGACGATTGACAGTGACAATTTCATCCTGAATCAGGGAACGATTTCAAATACCGACCAAACCGGCGCGATTGGCGTGTTTGTGAACGCGGTGGGCAACCCGGTCGTACCCACCTATGGGTTCAGCAACCTGGGTAATATCGTCCTCACCGGTAAAGGAATCAGCAAGCTCGGTGTCCAGGTTGCCGGATTCGGCGGCACCTATACCGGCAATGTTTACCTGAGCGATACCAGCAACATTCAGATTGCGGGCGACGACTCCGTCGGCGTGATCAACGACCTGGGCATCATTACCAAGGGCAATCTGAACCTGGGTGGCGTCATCACCATTACCGCGACTGATCCCGCGTCGACAACGGACTCTCAAAGCTATCTCGTAAAGCAATGGGGCACGTTGCAGGGAAATTTGACCATTGCGCAAAACTCCATATTCAACGCGATTGGCCAGGGCAATTTCGGCGTTGGAATACTCGGCGATATTCAGCCCTGCGATACCGCCGTTGCGGCCTGCGCGGCAGATCCGACATCCGAACGGGGTCTGTTTTTCAACGGTGGCGCCATCAACGCCATTGGGACCTACACCCCATCCGGTTCCCAGACTAACCCCGAAGGTGGCTACGCGCTGGGAATAGGTGCGGATATTGCCGACGGCGTGATGAACTCGGGGCCCATCGACACCTCGAATACGGTCACACCTGCCAGCCTATTTGGAAACGGCGTTGGCGTATATCCGACCGTCACCATCAATCCGGTTCTGCTGACGGGTGGCAATAGAGCCGTGACCATCGGCGTATACACGGTAGACACCATTAATCCGGGCTATTCGTTTTACAACCGCGGATTCATTACGGCTCAGCCGATAGATGCCAACCTCAGCACCACTGCCATTTCCATTGCCGGATCCACGGCCAGTCTGCAAACCACGCTGGGCAGAAGTTCCGGCCAGAGCGCACTTCCGGCCGACCAAGTCGGTGGTATATTCAATTCGGGGTTGATTTCCGCGTCCGCCGCCAGCACCGACGCCAGTTCCGGCGCTGCGGTCAATGCAACGGGCATATCGCTGCAGGCTTACTCTGTGGTGCCGCGTATTACGGTTTCCGGCGCGACTGCCACCTCCCTAAATTCGTCGTTGGGCCAGATCACCGCCAGCATCAGCGGCCCGAAGGGCGGAACGGCCCGGGGCATTGTCATTGCTTCGCAAGCGCAAATGCCGGAACTGAATATCCAACAGGGCGGCAGGATCAGTGCTACCGCCACGACGACCGACACCACGATTGCATCATTGAACGCGGTGGCGGTGCAGGACGCGTCGAATACGCTTAAAACCATCAACAATGGCGGCGCCATAGTTGCCGGCGCCACGGCATTGGACAATAGCGGGCAAATCGCACGCGCCATCGATTTGTCCGCTAGTTTTGCGGACAACATTGTAATCAACAACTCGGGTACGATTGTTGGCGACGTGGCGCTCGGTCAGGCCGGAAACAATCATCGCCTGTTCGTTGGCAATGTCGGCACGGTCGGCACCAACACGACCACCGGTTTCGGCACTGGTGTTGGCGTGCCAAACAGTGCGACCGGCGTCACCAATACGCCAACTGCGACAACCAGCGGAGCCAATGGCCCGGCATTCATGTCCGGTACCATTGATTTCGGAGCCGGCGGCACAGCGGCCGCTCCAAACGTGTTGCATGTTGGCGGCTTCGGCGTTGTGAGCGGCAAGATTTTGTCCACGGGCGTATTGGACGTGCGCGTAGATACCAATGGATCGCTTACGGTTGCCAATACTGCGGCAACATTGAGGACCCGGACCCTGTTAATCAATGGCGGCACGCTGAATCTCAGCGTTTCGCAGGGCACATCCTCAACCGTTCCAATCATCACGGCCACCGATACGGCGACCATCATATCGGGTTCGCAGGTTGGACTGTCCTTCGGCAGCTTTATCTCGTCGGCCGATCCCAATAACCCGGTGAATCAGACTTTCACCCTGATCAACGCCACCGGCGCCACGCCGATCGCGGTGACCGATGCGCAAGTCCTTGGTTACAATATCACGCTGAAATCGCAGATCCCGTATCTCTTCCAAAGCACGGACACGCCGTTATCACTTTCCACGGATCGCCATCAGCTTTTGCTGACATTGACGCCGAAAAGCCCTGCCGATATCGGCCTGGCTGGCAATGCCTTGACGATGTTTCCGTACGCCAATGCGGCTCTGGTCAATGACACGCAGTTGGGCGCGGCTCTTGTCAACGGCGTAACCGATCAGGCTTCGGCGCAGGCGGCCTATGCCCAGTTCGCGCCGGATGTCTCGGGCGGCATGCGCGATCTCGCCATTACGCTGACTGATCAGTCCGCGGGCCCCGTGGCGGCGCGGCAGCGTAATCTGCGCCAATTTGCGGATCAGACCGGCGAACTCACCCTGTGGGGGCACGAATTCGCCCAGGCCTTCAATCAGAAGGGCGTCTCGGGCACTGATATTTCAGCCTATAAGGACCGCGGTTTTGGCTTCGTTCTAGGTGTTGACGGCGGCAGCAAGCAGCACGGTTGGTACGGCGCCGCCTTCACCTTCTATACCGGCGATGTGGCGGGCGTTGCGCCTCTTACCAGCAAGACCAATACCCAATGGTACATGCTGACCGGCTACACCAATTGGAAAGGTCAGCATCTGTTCGTCGATACGCAGGCGTCTGTGGGCTACGGCAACCTGCTTGGCCGCCGCAGCATCTCCCTTGGCGGCGTCAACCGTACGGCGGAAGCAAAGCGCAATGCACTGCTGGGCGCGGTAGGCGCCACTGCGGGTTCCACCTTCACCTATGACGGGTTTTCCTTTGTTCCGCATCTCAGTCTTGATGGCATGACCATGCGGGAAGAAAAATATACCGAAACCGGCGGCGGTAGCGGTTTCAATTTGCAAGTCGGGTCCTATTACGCCACCTCCTTGCGGGCCTTTGTCGGGACGGACTTTTTCCGTGACATCGATTTGGGCGATTTCAGTCTGCGGCCCGAAATACGCACCGGCTACCGGTTCGATTTCCTCAACAATCCGGTCAAACTTGAAACCCAGTTCGTCAGCACGGGCAACGGCTTCACCTTGACGGGCCCGAACACCGGCCGCGGTGCGTATCTGGCCGGCGTTTCCGTCGGCGCATCGTCGGACACCTGGTCGCTGGGCCTCAACTACGACTGGTTGCGAGGCGCCCATGGCAGTACGACACAGATCGGAACGCTCACGCTTTTGGGGCGTATTTAATTTGCAGTTGTCGTAGAAATCCGGCATCGCCGCGCGATCGCTTGGGGTGCTACGGATTGCTGCAATGAACTGTCTGGTACAATTCGCCGCATCACGGTGTCACTTCTTCGTGCGTAGTTCGGCGACGCAACATAATGGTAGAAATATCAACAGCTTGGTAAGGCCCCTGCGGGGAAGGAAACATAATGTTTATAAGGGTGATGCGTCTTTCGCCCGGATCAAGTTTCGTTTTGCACTGCAAAGCTCTGAAAAAATCTTGCTGGTAGCACCTTGCCTGGACATGCGAATTTACCAATAGAAAGGCTAGACCCTCTTGCCAAGCATGATTACGATGGGCTTAAGAATACGAAAGAGCACCTGCCAAAGGGTGCCGGTGGAGTTGAAACGCGTCTCGGTTCAAATGTGAGCCAGACCCGGCGCAGGTGCGCCGGGTTTCGTTTTGTCAGGTTAGTGTAACGTCATGGAACGACCTCAACATACGCTTAAAGCGTCTGCCATTAACGCGAACAAGTCGCCGATGCGCCGTGCGGGATCGCTTGTCGTTGTCGGATTGCTGCATGTGGGCGCCCTGCTCGCAATCTCGGTGGGACTGGCTACCCAGCTCATGAAACCGCCGCCTGAGCCCATCGTTGTGGATGTGGCGCAGCCCCAGGCTCCGAAGGAAGTTCCGCCGCCTCCGCCGCCGGAACAGATCAAGCCGCCGCCGCCGCCGACCATTCCTCCGCCGGATATCCAGATTGCGGCTCCGGCGACGCCGCCCACCAATACCATTACCGCCACGACCAAGCCGCCGCCGCCGGCCGATCCCATGGCGGGCGTGACCAGCGCCAGCGTGGCGCGTCGGGCAAACTGCCAGAGCGACTTTTATCCGGCACTTTCGGCCCGCATGCATGAGCAGGGCACGGTTGGCTTGAGCATGATCATTGGAACGGACGGCGTCCCAAAGAACATTGAGGTCGAGAAATCGAGCGGCAAGCCCCGCCTTGACCAGGCCTCTGTCGAATGTCTGAAGACCTGGCGCTACAAGCCGGCCATGAAAGACGGTCAGCCGATCGAAATACCCGGTCATCCCACCATTACCTGGGCGCTCCAATAGGCCCTGGAATTCGGAAATTGCAGTTCAAACGTTTCAACTTTTCTACGGAGTATATGAAATGATCTCGAAGAAACTGGCGCTTGTTGCCGCCATAGTCGTGATGTCCGGCTTTGGCGCTGGTCAGGCCCTGGCGCAGGGTGCAGACCAAACGCCGCCGCCTGCTGCTGACGCTGCTGCGCCAGCCGATGCTATGGCGCCTGATGCCATGGCGCCGGCACCCGACGCGATGGCGCCGGCTGCCGAGCCTGCCGCCGAAGCTCCCGCTCCGGCAGCTGCTTCTGGCGAAAATCCCTATGGTATCGGCGCGCTGTGGTCGACCGGAGACTACGTCTCGAGGGGCATCATGATTACGCTCGGCGTTATGAGCGTGCTCACCTGGTACATCTTTTTCACCAAGTTTTTCGAGCAGGCCAAAATTCTCGGTCAGGCCCGCGTGGTCGACAAGAAGTTCTGGACCTCGGCCACGCTCAATGAAGGTATTGAGAAACTGCCGAAGAGCTCGATGTTCCGTGCCATCGCCGAATCCGGCGTTAAGGCCTCGACAGGCGGCACCAGTCTGGTCGGCATGAATGACTGGATTGCCATGTCCATGACCCGTCAGCTTGAAGATGCCGGTGCGCGCTTGCAGGGCGGTGTTGCGATCCTTGCGTCGGTCGGTTCGACCTCTCCGTTCGTCGGTCTGGCCGGCACGGTCTACGGTATTCTGAATGCGCTGCTCGCAATCGGTCTGTCCGGACAACCGTCGATCGACAAGGTTGCCGGTCCGGTCGGCGAAGCGCTGATCATGACCTTTGTCGGCCTTTTGGTCGCTATTCCGGCGGTGTTGCTCTACAACACCCTTGTCCGCCGCAACAAAGTCATCTCGGAAAAGCTGCGTGGCTTCGCCGGCGATCTGCAGACCTACCTGATCACGAAGGCGAAATAATCCTGGCGTTCGGGTTCAGAGAAAGTCGATAGCATGTCTAAAGCCGCAGACGTTCAGGTCCATGATGCTGCAGAAGAGGACCAATTAAACACCACCATCAACACCACGCCGTTGGTGGACGTGATGTTGGTCCTCCTCATCATCTTTTTGGTGACCATTCCGGTGATTACGAACAATGTGCCGGTGGCATTGCCGAATGTGCGCAACATCGCGACCCAGACCAAGCCGGAAAACATCGTCATTGCAGTTACCTCGGACGAAAACGTCTATTACAACAATGTGCAGACTCCGATTTCGCAGCTGCATATCAAGTTGGCGGATAGTCTGAGGCGGGCGCTGGCAACCGGTGCGCCGATTCCGGAGGTTCATATCCGTGGCGACCTGAATGCCCGTTTCCAGGCTATTGGCCGGGTTGTCTTTGCCGTTCAGCAGTCGGGTATTCCGAAGGTCGGCTTCATTACCGAACCGCGCAATCAACAATAAGTGATCGTAGACAGAAGGATCTTTTCCCATGGCAATGGCAGTAGGCAGCGCCGAAGGCGATCTGATGATGGAAATCAACACCACGCCGTTGATCGACGTCATGCTGGTTTTGCTCACGCTGCTGATTTTGACGCTGCCTATTCAGACACACGCCGTGAAACTGGATATGCCGCGTGCCGATAATCCGCCGCCCCTGATTCCGCCGCAGGTGGTAACGCTGACGGTGGATTTTGACGGTTCCATATATTGGGACGGAACTCTGGTGGACCGCCCGACCATGGACGCCTATTTCAAACAGTCTCTGGATCAGGAACCGCAGCCCGAAATTCATATTGATGCCAACCCGTTGGCCAAATACGACGTGGTTGCAATGGTGCTTGGCGATGCCCAGCGCCTGGGTGTGACAAAGATTGGCTTTAGCGGAATTGACCAGTATAGTGAGTGATGTGAGGGGCGGCCGCTCGGAATTGCACGCGGTCGCACGCGTGTGAACGGGGCCGCTTTTTGAAGAGGTCTGTTATGTTCACTTATGATTTTCGTGCCTTTGCTACGGCGCTTGTAATCGGAACCGCTGCGGTTGGCGCCGTGGGTGCTTTGGCTGTGACGGCCGCGCATGCTGCTGAAGTCAGCGCCGCTGTCGGTAAGCCATTGCTCGAAGCGCAGTCGCTCGCCAATGCGGGCAATTATTCCGCGGCCAATGCAAGGCTCCGCGAAGCCGAAAGCGCTGCGAAGAACTCCGACGAACGCAATGCCGTCAGTCAGATGAAAGCCTTTGTGGCATCGAAGTCCGGCGATTATAGCAGCCTGGGCGGTGCCGCCGGCGCCAAGGCGAAATTCGCCGCCGATTATAACGCGCGCCGTTATGCGGACGTGATTGCCGACGAGGACCTGCTGCGCAAGGCCAACGCGCTGGATAGCAATTCCCAGCAGGTTATCGCGCAGGCCTATTACAATCTGAAAAATTACGCGGGCTGCACGCGCTATCTGCGGCAGGCTTTCGGTAATGGCGGCAGCGAGGCGGTGCTCGGTCTGAAGCGCAGTTGCGCGCATGCGGCGGGTGATCAGAGAGCCGAGCAGGAAGCGTTGGAACAGCTTGTGGCGCGTACAGGTGATGCCAAATACTGGTCACCTTTGCTGACACAGTCCCTGCGCCTGCGCGGTCTCAGCGATGAGCAGACGCTGGATCTTTATCGCCTCAAATACCTGACCGGCTCCATCAGCAGGCCAGATGAATATATGACGTTGGCGCAGCTTGCCATTGTCGCGGGCCTGCCCAAGGAAGCCCAGAAAGTTGTCGCCAAAGGCATGGAAGCCAAGGCATTGACCGGCGACCGTCCCCAACGGTTGGCCAACATGGCGGCTGGACGCGCCAAGGCGGCGGATGCGGCTTTTGCCAAGAATATGGCTGCAGCCAACGCTGCGCCCAATGGCGACGCCCTGGTCAAGTTGGGGGTGGCTCAGAACAGCGCCGGAAATTCGGCCGATGCGATCAAGACGATCCAGGCCGGTATCGCCAAGGGCGTAACCGATAAAGGCTATGCCCAGGTGCGTCTGGGGCTGGCCTATCTCGACGCCAAACAGAAAGAGCAGGCTCTGCGCGCCTTTAACTCTGTACGCGGCGACTCTAACTGGACGCATATCGCCCGGCTGTGGAGCCTGTACGCCCGCAGCTAGCAAGGGTCAGGAAAGCCTTTACAAAAGCCGGAAAGCCGAAAGGTTTTCCGGCTTTATTTTTTTCCTCTGTCCTTGGTTATAGTCGCCGCCATGGATGCAATCCTCTCCCCGGCGGAAAGTCAGGCGCTGCTGCTGTCGCTCAAAGTGTCCGCCGTGGCAGTATTCGGTGCCCTGCCGTTTGCCTTTTTGCTTGCCGTATGGCTGGCGCGAACGCGCTTCGCGGGTCGTGCCCTTGTTGACGGACTGGTGCTTCTGCCGCTGGTCCTGCCTCCGGTGGCTGTCGGCTTTCTCCTGCTTGAGGTGTTCGGAACGCGCTCCGGCGTCGGCCAATATCTTTGGACGCATTTCGGCATACGGTTTGTTTTCAGCTGGACCGGGGCGGCTCTGGCCTCCGGCCTCATTACGCTGCCGTTTCAGGTGCGCGCCATTCGGCTGGCGCTTGAATCGGCGGACCGCAAATTGGGCGAAGCCGCCGCCACCCTGGGTGCCGGCTGGTTCGACAGGCTGCTCAATATTACGCTGCCGCTTGCCGTTCCCGGCATCATCGCGGGCGTGATCACTGCTTTTGCTGCAAGTCTCGGCGAATTCGGCGCCATCATCACATTCGTATCCAATATTCCTGGCGAAACCCGCACACTGCCGCTTGCCATTTACACAGCGCTCCAGACGCCGGATGGAACGGCCGCCGCGGCCCGCCTGTCGCTGTTGTCCATTGTCCTGGCGCTGCTGTTTCTGATCCTGGCGGAATTCGCGGCCGCGCGGGCAAGGCGGGCGATATGAGCCTTTCAGTCTGCCTGCAGCATGACTTTGGCGGCTTTTCACTCGATGTGAACTTCAGCACCGGCGGAGGTGTCACGGCTCTTTTCGGTGCGTCCGGTGCCGGAAAATCCAGCATTGTGCATGCCATAGCCGGTCTGTTGCGCCCGCAGCACGGCCGCATCGCACTGGCAGACCGCACAATATTCGACAGCGATGCAGGTGTATTCGTATCGCCCTGTGCACGCCGCGCGCCTTGTGTCTTTCAGGATGCGCGCCTGTTTCCCCATATGAGCGTGAAAAGCAATTTGCTGTTTGGATGGAAGCGCGCCGCAAAAAAAGCCACACCGGACGAAATCGAGCGGATTTTTGCGCTTCTCGGCATAGAACATTTGCTGGGGCGTAGACCGCAAACTCTGTCGGGCGGCGAGAAATCGCGCGTGGCGCTGGGCCGGGCCCTTCTGGCAGCCCCCGATATCCTGCTGCTCGATGAACCCCTGGCGGCCCTGGACGCCGGGCGCAAGGCGGAAATTCTGCCCTACCTGGAGCGTTTGCGGGACGAAATCGGCCTGCCCATGCTCTTTGTCAGTCATTCGCTGGACGAAACTGCGCGCCTGGCGGATCGGATGATTGTGCTCCGTGCCGGGCGCATTGTTGCTGACGGAAGCGTATTCGATCTGATGACCGGCGGTGTAGCGGAAATTGCGGCCGCCGGCCCGGGAGCCGTCATTGCCGCCAAGGTGGAGCGGCATGTGCCCGGCGACTGTCTCAGCATCCTGTCCTTTGCCGGTGGCGCGCTAGCGGTCAGGCAAGTCGTGCATCCCCCTGGTAGCTCCGTCCGGGTACGGATTCGCGGGGGCGATGTCATGCTGTCTTTGACTGCACCGCAGGACATCAGCGCCAATAACATCCTGGCGAGCCGCGTCGTTGCCCTTCAGATGGGCGACAATGGCGACGCCGATGTTCAATTAATGTGTGGTGACACCCGTCTGATGGCGCGCATCACCCAGGCCTCCGTTCGACGGCTCGCGCTTGCGGCCGGCAGCCAGGTTTATGCCATCATCAAATCGGTGATGGTGGATGCCGGGTCGGCTTGAAAAGGACATGCACCAGCAAGCCGCCGAAACCGCAGGTCGCGATAACCAGCGCCATATGCAATGCGCTTGGCGTCTGCGCCGCACTGACGGCAAAGGCCGCAAGTCCTGCGAAAGCAAACTGCAAGGTTCCCATCAGGGCCGAGGCCAGGCCTGCCCGGGTCGGGTGTGGCGCCAGCGCCAGGGCGGTGGCCAGCGGCTGAATTGATCCGTTCATGGCCACATAGCAAACGCAGGGTATCAGGATGCCGAACAATCCGCCGAGATCGAAATACGCGGCAAGCAACAGCACTGCCGAAGCCGCGGCTTGAGCGACATGCGCGAAAGGCAGCAGGCGATGTGGCTCGTACGTTTTCAGCAGGCGGGCATTGATCTGTGAAATTGCGATGATTCCGACGGCGTTAAGGCCGAAATAAAGACCGAACTGTTCGGGCGGTACGCGGAATATCTGTATCAGCACGTTGGGGGCGCCGGTAATCCAGGCAAAAAGACCCGCGCTGCCGAGTCCGGCGGCAATCGCATGGCGCCGGAAATGCGGTTCTTTGAGAAGAAAGGCATAATCGCGGAAAATCCCGCCGGGATGCAGCGTGGCGCGCGTGTTTTCCAGTTTGTGGCTTTCGTTCAGGCGCCACACCGCCGCTGCCAACCCCGCCATTCCTATCAGCGCCAGTGTCAGGAATATGGCCTGCCAGCCGAACAGCACCAGCACATTGCCGCCGATCAGCGGAGCAATCAGCGGCGCCACCGCAACAGTCAGCACGATACGCGACATGATATGGGCCGCATCGCGCGGCTCGAACAGGTCGCGCACCACAGCCCGCGAAATGACGGCTCCGGAGCATGCTCCAAGGGCCTGAAAAAAGCGCAAAAAGGTTAAGGACAAAATGTCCGGCGCCAACGCGCAACCCAGCGAAGCGGCCACAAACAGGCACAGCCCTCCGTAAAGTGGACGCTTGCGGCCGAAGCGGTCCGCCAGCGGTCCGATCGCCATTTGCCCGATCGCGAAACCCAGAAAATAGGCGGCGAGCGTGCGTTCGGTTGCGGCTTCGCTGGTTGAATAGAAATGCGCCAGCGTCGGCAGCGCGGGCAGATACATATCGACCGAAAACGGAGCCATGGCGCCGAGTGTCGCCAATATCACAATCAACTCGATGCGATGCAGGCGCGACAGGCTGCTCACGACTTTCCCGCACCGAATACGAAATGCTTCGACACAGTAAAATTCCAGGTCAATGCGGCAAGCACGCTGATAAATACCGCCAGGTTGGGATTGTCAAAAGGGGTATCCGCGAAACGGATCAGGCCCGCATAGACGCTATAGCTAATAAGGGCCCCCACGCTATTGGTGCCGAAAAATCGCATGGCCTCGCGCATGACCGGAACAAGGCCGGTAGCGGCATGCTGGCGGAAAGTCAGGAAGCGATTGCCCAGCCAGGTAAATGTCATGGCAACCAGAATTGAAATTATACGCGCGATGAATTTGTTTTGGCCGTTCCATATGAGAATGGTGAGCACGCTTTCATCGATCACAAACCCGATTGCGCCGACAAACGCAAAGCGGAAAAAGCGCATGTTCAGAAGGGTTTCAATCGGCTTCACGGCAAGCGCAGATCTTGCGGGCTGGGCATGGAAAGATAGGTCATTCGCTTTTGCTCCCAGCGCCCGCGCGTGACGGTATCGAGAATAAGGCCGCTCATCAGGGACAGGAATGCCAGCAACATCAGGCCCGTGGCAAGGACGGCGGTGGGCAGGCGCGGTACCAGGCCGGTCTGGAAATATTCGACGAAAATCGGCACGGATACGAAAAGAGAAATTGTAAGAAAGAAGGCAAATAGCACGCTGAAGAACATCAATGGGCGCTCTTCGCGAATCAGGTATGCGATAGTGTTGAGGATGCGCAATCCATCGCTATAGGTGCTGAGTTTTGAAACAGACCCGGCTGGTCTTTCTTTATAGCGGGTCTCCACTTCCAGCATGGGCACCATCAGCCGAATGGCGTGTACGGTTAGTTCCGTTTCGATGGCAAATCCTTCAGCCGTAAAGGGGAAGGATTTCACAAAACGGCGGGACATGACGCGATAGCCCGTCAGCATATCGGCCAGCTTCACACCGAACATCAACGCCGCAAGCCCTGTCAGAAGGCGGTTGCCGGTCACATGCCCGCGCCTGTAGGCGGCAATGCCGGTTGCCGCGCGCCTGCCGGAGACAATGTCGAATCCGCTTTTGACCAGCGTGTCAATCAGCGCCGGCGCCACCGCCGCGTCATAGGTATCGTCGCCATCCGCCAGCACGTAGATGTCGGCCTCAATATCGGCGAACATGCGGCGCACGACATTGCCCTTGCCCTGGCGCATTTCGCTGCGCACCACAGCGCCGGCTTCGCGCGCGCGCGTAATGGTCTGGTCTTTCGAATTGTTGTCATAGACGTAAACGACAGCATGGGGCAGCGCGTGCGCGAAAATCCGTGACCGTCTTGGCGATGGTCGTTTCTTCGTTATAGCAAGGTAAGAGCACGGCAATGCGAGCAGTTTCTGCCACTGTTGCGCCTATCGCTTGGGAATGATGGGGCACCATTGATAGGTACCGACCAAATTGGTGTCGAACAATTGGCAACCCGTCCAGAGAATGGCGAGATTATAGTCTGCCAGCGCGTCGCGCGCACGTCCCATGTCGAAGGCCTCGGAAATCAGGTAGAGATCGCCCTTATTGCGCAAATGCTGCGCCACCCGGTCGCGCATCTGTTTGGTAAGAGCGGTGCCGTCCTCGGGTTGCAGCAGCCAACCGTCGATACGCAGAACGGGAATTTGCGGCGGCAGCGTTGTAGCAATAAAGCCAAGCGGTGCATCCCCTGTCATCAGCACCATGGTCTTGTCCGGGTGCGGTATCGCGGGGATGGCGGCCTTGACATAGGGGTCGCCCAGCGGGGCATGGTCGATGAAGTCGCTGCGGCCCACCACCAGCGCGGCCCCGAACAGCGCGCCCAGCGTAATCAGCCGTGTGCGTCGACGCCCCGGCAGGCTTCCGACCGCCATCGTCAATACCAGCGGTGCCAGCATCTCCAGGGCCACGATGTAACGGTAAATGGAAAATGCCAGGAGCCAGAAGACATAGGTCATGCTGGTATGCGCCAACACCGGCCGGGAAATGCTCGCCTCGATGAGGGGATCCCTATTGGTCTTACGCAGGATCCACACGGCCGCCAGCACGAAGCAGGCGGTATAGGCCAGAGCCACGCGGATGTCCTGAAACCCCAGATCGCCCGCGACATGCCAATCGATGGAAAACAGATAGGGGAAAAACAGCGCGCGCCAGAAGGTGGTCGGTATAAACCGCAGATCGCGATAATTCTCGTCGAGAATGAGATCCGATTTGAAATAGTCGTTGAAATAGGGAAACAGAGGATTGCCGGTGAGATGATCCATGCGCAGCATCCAGGGCGCTGCAAACAACGCGACTCCCAAAATTCCGCCAATGCCGCCCGCGGCGAGCCGCGTCAGTTGATGCTTCCAGCTTCCGCCCAATGCCAGCAGGGCGGCGGCGAACCCCAGCGTATATGGTGCGGACGGCAGCTTGAGCCCCATGGCGGAGCCCGTGATGATTCCGGCAATACCCGCAATCATTGCCACCTGCGGGAGTTTTCCTCGGGCCAGCGTTTCGCGTTTCACTACGATCAGCGCAAGCGCTGACAGGACGAAAAGACTAATGACATTGTCATAATAGGTCGTGCCAAACAGGCTGATCGATTGCGCACCGGTTTGACCCAGCAGGGCGAGCGCGCCGGCGCCGATTTGAAATTCCGACATGCGCAGCGATTGCCGCGCCAGGATATAGAGCGGAACGATATTGGCACCCTGCACCGCGCCCAGCACGCCGAGTGCGAACCAGGATGTGGTGTGCGTTGCCAGCAGGTAGAATGGCACGTCGATGACAGGATTGTAGTAGCTGCCCAGATGGGCGACCGCGACGTCAATGCTCTCGCGTCCGTTGAGCAACTGATAGGGATTGTACCAATGGTAATTGCGAAAATCCCAGGAGGTGTCTTTTCCCAGCGCGATGACGAACCCCGCCCAGAACAGGATGGTCAGGCCGAGGAATATCAATTCCCGCGGCGCAAGTTTTAAGGCGCGGGCGTTGGGGTCAAAGGACATGTGGGCAAGAGCCAGCGTAACGACGGTGCAGTTTCTAGCCTACACGGCGTACGTTGCGAAATCGGTTCGCGGTGCCGGAAGGATTAATCTTCTGTGGGGTCTTCCGGCGGGTCGGGCACGATATTGGCCAGAAACTGCCGCGTACAGGCCTCCCAGGACCTGCCACGGGCAAATTCGCGTGCTGCCGTGCGCGAAAGCGTCAGCGCCCTGCCGCAGGCCTTGCCCAGATCGTCATCCAGAGCGCCTACGGGGGCCGTTGCGATGACGTCCAGCGGGCCCTGGACCGGGTATGCCGCAACCGGCGTTCCGCAGGCCAGGGCCTCCAGCAGAACCAGCCCGAATGTGTCTGTGCGGCTGGGAAAGACAAACACGTCTGACGCGGCATAAATCCGCACCAAGTCTTCCTCCATTTTGGGACCGAGAAAACGGACCTGCGGATAGGTCTTTTCGAGCTCTGCGCGTTGGGGGCCGTCGCCCACAATGATCTTGGTGCCGGGCAGGTCCAGCTTCAGAAAGGCTTCAATATTTTTTTCGACCGCCACCCGGCCGACATTCAGCCAGATCGGCTTGGCATAGGGCAGTGTCGCACCCGGTATGGGATGGAATTTCTCGACATCGACGCCACGCGACCAGATGCGCAAATTCTTGAAGCCATGAAGCCGCATTTCGCGCTTGAGCGATTGGGTGGCCACCATCATGGCGCTGGCGGGCCCGTGAAACCAGCGCAGCCAGCGATAGACAATGGATTCCGGCACGAATGGAAATCGCGAATGGATATATTCGGGAAATCGCGTGTGAAACGACGTGGAAAACGGCAAGCCGTGTTTAAGGCAAAGCCGGCGCGCGGCCAGCCCTAACGGTCCCTCGGTAGCTATGTGGATTGCGTCAGGCGCGAATTTTTTCATTTCCTCGACGACGGCTCTGCGCGGGAACAGCGAAAGGCGAATTTCGGGATAGGTCGGCATCGGCAATGTGAGACGGCCTTCGGGCGTGAGATAATGCACGCAGTGGCCAAGCGCCCTGAGATCGTCGCCGAGAATTTCCAGCGTCCGCACCACGCCATTAACCTGCGGCGCCCAGGCGTCGGTGACGATCAGGATTTTGAGTTTTTCCGGTGCGGAAAATCCGCCCGAACTCACGCGGCGGACTCTACGCGGGTATAAGCGCCGCTTGCGATTGCGCGGCGGCTTGCTTGGCCGGGGAAGCGGTTGTCCAGCGCAGAATCTCCAGATTTCCTCGGGCATCTTCAACAAGAGCGCTGCAGCTTTCAACCCAATCTCCGTCGTTGAGATAGAGCACGTCCCCGATCATGCGGATTTCGGCCTGGTGGATATGGCCGCAAACCACACCGTCAACGCCTCTGGCGGCGGCCTGGCGGGCCACCGCTTCCTCGAATTTGGCGACATAGGCGACGGCGCTTTTGGCCTTGCGCTTGAGAAAGGCGGACAGCGACCAATAGGGAAAGCCGAGTGCGCGCCGAAAGACGGCAAGCCAGTTGTTCAGGATCAGCGCCGCCGTATAGGCATGGTCGCCCAGATGGACCAGCCATTTGGCACAGGCCACAACGCCGTCGAACTGATCGCCATGCAGCACCAGCAACCTTTTGCCGTCGGCGGTTTCGTGGATGGTCTCGTTGGCGATGCCGATGCCGGATAGGGCGCGACCGCAATAATCGCGCAGGAATTCGTCGTGATTGCCCGGCACCAGCACAACCCGTGTACCGGTATCGGCCTTGTGCAGAATCTCGGCGACAACGTCACTGTGGGAATCTGTCCAGTACCAGCGTCGGCGGAGTTGCCAGCCATCGACAATGTCGCCGACCAGAAAAAGCGTGTCACAGGAATTGTTCTTCAGGAAATCCACCAGCACATCGGCTTTGCAGAAGCGCGTGCCCAGGTGGATGTCGGATATGAAGATGGTACGATGGTGTTTGGCGGCCCGCCGCGGCGGCGTGGCCGGGCGCAGGGGCAGGCCTGTTTTTGGTAATTGGCGGATCAGCGCGCCATGATCGCCGGCATAAAATCCTGATTTGAGGGCTGTTTCGGCCATTCTCGCCATATCCCTGGCTCAAGCGCGGCGATTAGCGTGCCGCCCGCAGGCCAACGGGGTATCATTCAAGGGCAACAATATTGTTGCATTGCGAAGACAGTGACATGACGGAAGTGGCTGGAAAGGTTAACGATTTTGCTGCCGCACAGCGGCTCTAACCTGCCCGCAAAGTGCAATGCAACATTTAAATATCTGAAAATATGCAGCATTTTCGCACAAAAATTAGTAAGACGTACGTCTCAAATTTTGCACTTGCACAGTAATCGGACTTCCGGCATATTGTTGCAGCGCGGTATTGAAGCCCTCGGCTTCGAAGCCGCCGCCCTTCCTGGGCGTTTCCTCCCTGAACTTGGCCGCTCCCTCGGGAGCGGCCTTTTTTCATTCAGGCTATGGTTGTCTCCGAAACGGGAGACGGCGCGATGCATCCGAACAGAGTGTTATGGGCGGCGGTCATGATCATGGCCGTGGCCGGAGTTCTGCCCGCGCGGGCACAGGACCGCTGTCCTGCTCCGGCGGCGTCAACAAGCGTCAATTTACCGGATCGGCCCTATGCGGCCATTGCCAGCCCGGACGGCTGCAAAATTTTTGTTTCGACGCAGGGCGCGTCGGGTGGGCTGGCGCTGGTGGAGTTTCGGGACGGCAATTATGACGTCTCGCAGACCATCGCCTTGACGATCCGGCCGGCTGGCCTAGCGCTGAGCCATGACGGCAGCCTGTTGGTTGCGCCCGGCGCTGACGGCATTGCCTTTGTCGACGCCGAAAAGTTCCAGCTTCTTGCGACGCTCGACGATGGCGGCAAGGGCCCCATCATGGCTCGCATCACGGATGACGATAAGACCTTGTTCGTCAGCGATGAAATGTCGAACCGGATTACCGTGATCGATCTGGAGCGCGCGCGCGCAACCGGATTCAATAGCGATGCCATTGTCGCGACAATCGCTACCGGCCGTCAGCCTGTCGGCCTGGCACTGTCGCCCGATCAACGCTTTCTCTATGCGGCGGTGGAAATTGGCAACAGCGGCGAGCCGGTCTGCAAGGATGGAGCGCGCGCCGGTGCAGCCGAGACGCCAGCATTTCCGCAAGGCACTTTGACCATCATCGACACGGCGCAAAGAATCGTGGTGGCCGAATTGCCCGCGGGCTGCAGGCCTATTCGCGCGGTGCTTTCCAGCGATGGCAAAAAGGCCTATGTCTCGGCGCGCGGCAGCAGCGAAATAATCGAATTTGACACCGAGATGAAGACGCGGCTGAGCGCGTTAAAATTGCCTGCGGCGGCGTTCGGTATTGCCTTGTCAGGCAATGATACGACTTTGTTCGCAAGCACCGGCCAGACCCTGAGCATCATAGATACCGGAGAGATGAAAATCATTGATGCAATGCCGACCAACGGATCAGCTCGGGACATGATGTTCCTGAAATTGGATAATAAGGGATCGGTCTTGTTACTGACCAATGGCGGATCAAGTACGCTGGATATAATCAGGCCACGGACGGAAGCTGTTATCGTTCAGTAGCTATTCTGCCGCTTCCCGTCTCGGAAGGTGCCCGAACACCTGAGGATCGATAGCGACCGCGCGCGCCAATGCCTCGTACAGGCGCGTCTGTACGTCTGCAAAATGCCCGGAGGCAACGATATTGTCTTCGTCCAGATACAGCGCGCGCGAAATTTCAATCTGCAGCGCATAACAGCCGTCCGCCCGTCGTGCGTACAGCGAGGTGGTATGGCCGCCGGCATACGGCGCATTGCGGGTCACGGTAAAACCCGATCTGGCAAAGGATTGCTCGGCCCAATGGGTAAAAATGGCAGGTGCCGATGCGCCATAGCGATCGCCCAGAATGATGTCCGCTGTCGCGACGTTGGACGGCATGGAGTGGCAATCGATCAGAATGGCGACGCCGAACCTTTCGCGCGTTTCCGCCATCAGCTGCGCCAGCGCCTCATGATAGGGATAATAAAGCTTCTCCAGCCGCATGGGTGCTTCGAAGGGTTCCAGCCGCTTGCGATATATCTCGGCCCCATCGCGCACCACCCGTGGAATGACGCCAAGCCCGGCCGCCACGCGCGTGCTCGGGCAGTCCACCTGCACGGCCAATGCGGCCTTGAACATGTGCGGGTCGAGTTCGCGCGCCGAGCGATTGACGTCCAGAAAGGCCCGCGGAAACCGCGCGGCCAGCATGGGGGCACCCAGCGCTATCGCTCCGGCAAAAAGTTCGTCGACATAGGCGTCTTCGGAGCGGCGCAGTGCCAGTGGCGATAACCGGCTCGCGGCCAGAAAAGAAGGCGGATAAAGCCGGCCCGAATGGGGCGAGGCGAAAACGAACGGTACACTTTGCTGTTCGGGGCGTCGGATCGTAAAGGGTCGGGCGTACAGATCCGCCAGCGCATCACCGTCCTTGCTTGGCCCGCAATCCATGCCGCAAATCCCGTGATTCGTAGCCTCGGGGGCCAGTGGACCCCAGGAAAGCGCCCGGATCAAGCATTTCGGCTCCGGACCAGCGAAACTTCTTTAAAGCACGTTTACGGATTTGCGGTTATACGGTTTAGTACCGACGGGCTGAGGGTCATGGCACATATACTTCTGGCGGAAGACGACGAGTCTCTACGCAAATTCCTGGCGCAGGCGCTCGCCAAGGCGGGTCACAATGTCACCGATTTCGGTGACGGTGACGAAGCCTATGAGTGCATCAAGGGCTACACCTTCGATCTTCTCCTGACTGATATCGTGATGCCCGGCATGGACGGTATCGAACTGGCCAAGCGTGCCGCCGAACTGAATGCTTCGCTCAAGATCATGTTCATTACCGGCTTTGCCGCCGTGGCGCTGCATCCGGCCGCCAACGCGCCCAAACAGGCAAAGGTACTCTCCAAGCCGTTTCATCTGCGCGAAATCGTGGCTGAAGTAGAAAGAATGATCGCGGCCTGAATTCGTCGCCCGAACCGATTTGCAAAATTCGTAAAACAGGTTGCGTCGCCATCGCAGAAATTGCTCTGGCTGAAAAAGTGCTGGTGACTATCGGCGCGCAATCCTCAAGGCGCACATTATACGCCTGGCTTCGCGCAATTTCGACAGCCTTTTGATCCGATCGGGTGTAATATAACGCTGTGAAATAGGTGTTAAAATGAACGCCATAGTTCATTCATTTTGAAAGGGAGAGGATATGATGTTGCATCCCACGCACGCCATTCTCGACTTGCAGAATGGCAAACGACTTGATCGCCGGACAATCAATCTTGGTTATGTTGCTTTGTTGCATGTGGTGATTGTGTGGGTTATCGCCCGCGCCATCGTTCCGATGGATATTCCGGTGAATCCCGGTTCGCTGGAATTGCATAATTACAATACGCCCCAATCCGAAAATTCGGCGCCCCTGCCGCCGTTTAAGCAGGTGGATCCGAAGCCCGTCATTGTTCAGGCTCCGACCTTCACCGTGAAGCCTGACTCCACGGGCTCCGGCGGGATCACCGCGCAGTCGCCCGCGCCGCCGGTCAGCAAACCGGCGCCCGACAGCGGACCAATGGCGGCCAATGCTCGTACCATTCCGCCCTATCCGCCCCAGGCGGCACGCATGGGCCGGGAAGGCACGGTGACGCTGAAATTGCTCATTTCGGATACCGGCAATGTCTCCGCCGCCGAGATAGTCAGTTCCAGCGGATATACCGATCTGGATCAGGCCGCGGCCAGCTGGGTGCAGGACCACTGGAAATATAAGCCGGCCCTCAGGGCCGGCCAGCCGGTGGCCGGTTCGACCCAGGTCAGTGTCACCTTCAGCCTGCAAAACGGGCGTTAAACCGGCCCGGTAATCCCATGCGGCCCCGTGTCCTTGTGCCCAAGGATACGGGGCTTTTTTTCGGCCGCCGGGGGGGCTATAGAGGCCCCCCGTTTGGTGGGGCGCGTAGCTCAGCGGGAGAGCACTACCTTGACATGGTAGGGGTCACAGGTTCGATCCCTGTCGCGCCCACCACTTTTTCCAATTCCGCTAATTTGCCGGTCTCGGTCGCGTCTGCGACCGCTCGGCAAGCATCTGAACATACGCCGCCTCGATATTGCGGCGGAATCGTTCGGTGTCGAACAGCGGCTTGGAATTGCGGTTGGCCGCCAGCTTTTCGCGCAGGGATTTCAGACGTGACGGGTCGCGTGTCAGATCCAGGGCCAGCGCTTCATAGGCGCGCAGATTGTCCGCCACCAATTCCGGCAGGCCGAGCGCATGCAACAGGCTGGCGGCCACCCGCCCGGGAAACGTCTCTCCCATGCAGGTGACAAGCGGCAGTCCGGCCCAAAGCGCGTCGCTCGCCGTGGCGTGCGCGTTGTAAGGCACGGTGTCGAGAAACAGGTCGGCAACGCCATGCCGGGCCAGATGTTCCGCGTGCGCGTCCAGCGGCGGCGCGTATATCAGCCGCTCCGGGTCGATGCCGCGCGTTTTGGCTTCGCGCGCCAGCGTATGGCGCACGCCGTCACTCCCGTGTTTCAGCCACAGCACGCTGCCCGGCACCGCCGCCAGCAGCCGCATCCACAGGCCCCATATCTCGGCGGTGATTTTCCAGTGATTGTTGAAGGCGCAGAAAACAAATCCATGCGGCGGCAGGCCGGCGTCCGTTCGCGTCGGCACGGCTGCGATGGGCCGCGTGGAATCGGCGACCCAGAATGTATCGGGCAAATGCACGATCTTTTCGGAATAGAATGGCTGGCGGTCCAGCGGCAGCACGATCCGGTCGCCAAGGATATAATCGATGAAATCGGCGCCTATGGTGGCGGGATACCCCAGATAATTGACCTGAACCGGCGCCGGGCGGTACGCGAAGATATCGACGCGGCTGCCATGGGTATGGCCGCTCAGATCCACGGCGATATCGACGCCCAGGCTATGTACCAGTTCGGCAATGGCGCGGCCATTCTTGCCCTGCATATCGTGAAAGGAGTCGAAACCATCCTTCAATCGGGCACGGATGTCGCTGGAATCGTCAGGGCCAAAGGAAATGCCGATGACCTCGAATTTGGAGCGGTCATGCCGCTCGATCAGTTCGGCAATCTGGTAGGCCACCGGATGGCGAATGAAATCCGCCGACAGATAGGCCAGCCGGATTTTGTCCCGCACCGCCGGGCCGGCGGCAGGAAGGCGCGGCAATTCCACCGGCACGCGGTCCTTCAGAAATGTCCTGGTGCCCAGCAGCTGGGTGGCGGCATCGGCGCCATAGCCCAGCAGAACCAGCGGCGTTATGACGGCCTGTCCGGCTGCGGCAGGCAGTTGCTGCCTGAGTTTGTCGGCGCGCTTCCAGTCGCACAGCGTCAACGCCACATCGGCGACGCCGCTCAGCGCAAAACGGTTCTGCGGATCGAGCCGGAGCGTGCGCTCGTAACTGCCGAGCGCCGCTTCCAATCGCTTGAGCTGCTGCAGGGCGTTGCCGCGATTATACTCGGCATCGGCATAGTTGGGGTTGAGGGTCAGCGCGCGTTCGCACTCGGCCACGGATTCGTCATAGCGTTTCATGTCGCGCAGCACGACAGCGCGGCTGTTGCGCACGGGCGCGTAGGACGGGTTCAGCGCAATGGCCTTGTCAAACGCGGCGAGGGCGTCTTCCAGGCGCTCCATCTCCCACAGCACAATGCCGCGCTGATCCAGCGCCGGGACAAAATCCGGGTTGATGGCCAGCGCGCGCTCGCAGGCCGCCAGAGCGTCGTCCACGCGCCCGAGGTGACGCAGAACATTGGCCCGGTTGCACCAGGCGTCCAAAAAATCCGGCTTGTATTCAATCGCGCGATCGAAATGGGCCAGCGCCTCGGCGCGGCGATTCATGCCCCACAGAACGGCGCCGCGCTGGTTGAGAAAGTCCGGATCGTCAGGCTTGAGCGCCAGTGCCGTGTCATGGCTTTTCAGGGCCTCTTCAAAACGCCCCAGCGCGCTCAGGGCGAGGCCGCGATTGGCCCAGGCCGCGACGAAATCCGGTCGCATGTCGACCACGCGCTCCAGCCTGGTCAGGGCCTCCGCCGGGCGGCCAAGGTCCAGAAGGGTAGTGCCGCTGTTGTAGAGAGCTTCCGCATAGCCGGGATCGAGGGCATACGCTTTGTCGAAGGCCGACAACGCCTCGGCCATGCGGCCCAGCGCGCGCAGAATATTGCCGTAATGCATCCAGGCCTCGACCGCATTGGGATTAACCCTGAGCGCTGCGGCGACGGCCTCCAGCGCCTCTTGCGGGCGGCCCAGATGCGCCCGGGCAATGCCCAGGTTCAGCAGGGCCACAAATGTCGCCGGGGCGGCTGCAAGCACGCGCAGATAGAGCTGTTCGGCGCCCGGCAAGTCGCCATTTTTGTGCAGGCCAACGGCCTGGTCATAGATCTGCTGCAATTCAGTCTGCGTCGGGGCCATCAAAAATCCGCCGGGAAACAGCCTGTTTTCACACGGGAAGCCATCTGCCTTCAATCGAAACAGGCGACCTTGGGCCTGGATATCGCCCGGCCCGCGCCAAAATCGGGCCCCGCCGGCGCGCCTTCACATCAAGAATTTGTGTTCTGATTTTTGTATCTACGCAGGCGCCAAATGCGCGATATTGGCGGTGAAATGGAGACTGAAAAATGCGTGACGGTAAAGTGTTGAAAATAACTTCCCGGCTTCTGGGCGGCGCGATGCTTGCTGCGCTGCTGGCCGGAACGGCGACGGCCGCGACTGTGAAATATCAGCAGCGTCCCCAGGGCGCCATTGCCACCGGCTATGTCGATGTCAAAAAGGATCCATCGCATTATGTCGTGGTGTATTCTGCCGCTGACGAAGCCCAGGCCAAGAAATATCTGGAACTGCGGGCCGCCCAGATCGGCCAGAGCGCGGGCTTCAGCCATTTTGTGATCGGCAACAGCGGCACGCGCACGCTCAGGGTAACGGAACGGGAGTTCGAAAATAATTTCGGTGTCTACGAGCACGGCGTCGATCGCTTCGGATTTCCCCTCAACCCGACGGATTACATTCCGCGGGCCTATCCGATCAGCAGCAGTAAATTCTATGACGTCTGGGCCGATGTGACGTATCTGACGCCCGAACAGGCACGCGGTCAGGCCGGTGCGGTACCGGTCAGCCAGGTCCTGGCGGCGCAGAATAACTGAAAAATATTTGCGTTAAATAAAGGCGGGCGAGACGATGATTTTGTCGTCTCGCCCGTTTTTTTGCGCGCGGATGCCGGTTTTGCCGGCAATGGTCCGGGCGTTGCGGCCTAGAAAATCTGGCTGTTGAAATATTTGCCGAAAATTTCCTGCTCGGTCGGCTTATCTTCCGGAATTGTCCGGCTCACCCAGGTCGTATTCATATAATGCTTGGTGGTTACATTCTCGCTGATGATGTTGCCACCCCATGTCCCGCAGCCAAGGCTGGGCGTCATCGGCATGCCGTTGGTGAATGACCCGGCATTGCCCTGCACGTTGGGCTGGCGGACCATAATGCGGCTGACCGGCGCCATCAGTGCCAGTTGATTGATATGGTCGTCATCGTACGAAGCAATGCCGCAGGAGTGACCCTTACCGCCCACTTCGAAAATCTGTTCCACCATCTTCAGGGCATTTTCGAAGCCCTTGTTGTATTTGAACACGGCCAGCACCGGCGACAGCTTCTCGCCGGAAAAGACATGTTCCTTGCCGATCTTGTCTTCCGGCACGATGATGAATTTGGCGTCGCCGATATCGAACCCGGCCTTTTCGGCAATCACCTTGGCCGAACGCGCCACGGTATCGATGGTGCGGTGGTTCTCCGCATCCCACATTACGGCTTTTAGCTTGGCCTTTTCCTCGGGCGAAACCAGAAAGCCGCCTTCCTTCTTCAACTGTTCGACCATCTTGTCGTAAATGGATTCTTCGATGATCAAATTGCCGTCGCAGGAACAGCCCGATCCGTTATTATGAATCTTGCTGATGCGGGTATTGCGGGCGGCTTCCTCGATATTGGCGGTTTCGTCCACCACCACCGTGGCGTTGCCCGCGCCCACGCCATAGGCCGGCTTGCCCGAGCTATAGGCGGACTTGACCATGGCCGGCCCGCCGGTCGCGATCGTCAGGTCGCAGATCGACATCAGTTCCTGGGCCAGGGGTATGCTCGGCTTTTCGAAGCACTGGATCAGGTCTTCGGGCGCACCCGCGGCTTTGACGGCGGCGCGCAGGATGCGGTTGACTTCAAGCGCCGTATTTTTGCTGGCGGGATGTGGCGTGAAGATCACCGCGTCGCGGCATTTCAGCGCGTTGATGGCCATGCCCACCATGGTCACGACCGGATTGGTGACGGGCAGAAGCCCCGCAATAACGCCTGCGGGCTTGGCGTATTTGACGATGCCCTTGGCGGAATTCTCCTCGATGATGCCGACGCTCTTCTGGCGCAGCGCGTCGCGCAAAATGCCGACAATCTTGAAGCGGCGTGTGACGGCGCCGTCGGCATTGCCCATCTTGCTTTCGGCTACGGCCATTTCCGTCAGCTTGACGAAGGTCTTTTCATTGGCGGTGGCCCAGGCAACCGCGCGCGCCAGATCGTCCAGTTGATCCTGGTTGTAGCCCTCGATCGACTTCATCGCGAGGCGCGCCTTTTTCAGCATCGCTTGCGCGAGGTCTTTTTCTTCTTGCGTAATTTCTCTTGCCATTACCGGCTCCGTTAGCGTTCAAAAAAATTGGATTGCTTCGACATTTATTAGTGGCGCTTGTTCAGGTGTTGCCCAGCTTCAGGAAGTCGGCGATGTCCCAATAGCCGGTGCGCGGCATCGGAACGTCGCCGCGCGTACGCACTTCCAGCAGATACGGCTTATTGGATTCCATGGCCTTCTTCAGGCCGCGCGGCAAATCGTCGGGCTCCTCGACAATGTCGCACTCCAGCCCGAAGGATTTTGCCAGCAATTGGAAATCCGGGTTGTACATTTTTCCGTCTGGCGTGGTGAATGTGGTGCCGTAGGAGTTCTTGAAGTAGGTGGTGCCGACGGTCTGGATCGTGGAGAAGCAGAAATTGTTGAACAGAATCCACAAAACCGGAATGTTGAGCTCCACCGCCGTGGCAAAGGCGCCCAGCGCCGATGTCAGGCCGCCATCGCCCACCATGCCGATCACCTTGCGGTCGGGCGCGCCGATCTTGGCGCCGATGGCCGCTGCCGGGGCAAAGCCCATGGTGGCCATGCCGCCCGAGGTCAAGAAGCTGTTTGGTGTTGCGACGCGCAGTTGCTGGCCGGCGCCGTTCTTGTTCCAGCCCACATCGGTGACATAGATCGCATCTTCCGGTGCCGCCTTGATGACTTCCTTCAAAAGGCGCGCGGGATGAATCGGTTTGCCGCTGTCATTCTGGGTCTGGCTGACTTCGGCTTCCCAGTCCGCCTTATGCTTGGCGATTTCATTCAGCCGCGCCTTGTCAGCGGACATTTTGGTTTTCTTCATTTCGTCGATGATCGCGCGCAGCGTGCGCTTGGCGTCGCCGACGATGCCCACTTCGACCGGATAGGATTTGCCAATCTCGTTGGCGAGAATATCGATCTGGATCAGCTTGGTCGGCGGAATATTAAAGACATATTCCGGGTTCCAGGAACTGCAATCGGCTTCGCCAAACGCGGTGCCCACAGCCAGAATGACATCCGCTTCATGGCAGACATTGTTGGCTGAGCGCGCGCCCCAGATGCCTGTGCAGCCGACGGACAGCGGATGCGTCTCCGGAAACTGGCCTTTTGCCGTCAGAGTGGTGGCGACCGGCAGGTTGCAGAGCTCGGCCAGTTCCTTCAGTTCCGGCTGGGCCTGCGACAGGGCAACGCCGTTGCCCGCATACAAAGCCGGTTTTTTGGCACCTGCCAGAAGCTTCACGGCGGCGGAAATGCCTTCGGGGCTTCCTGCCGCAGCTTCGTAATTGGGCCGGCGGCCGGCGGTATTGCCCTCCAGTCCCTGCGGAATCTGCTGTGCAAACACGTCCATGGGTACGTCGATCAACACCACGCCCGGGCGGCCGGTCTGCGCAAGATTGAGGGCGCTGTTCATGATGTCGGGCAGGAATTTTGCGTCGTCGGCGCGCCAGACGCGTTTGCAGAACGGCTTGTAAATATCGCCCTGCGAGGCATCGGCGTGAAAGCGAATGCTTTGATGGGCTTCGCGCGCATGATGATAGGACGGCGTATTGCCCGAGAACACGATCATCGGCGTGGAATCGCCCGCCGCCGAAATCACGCCCGTGATGGCGTTGGTCATACCCGGCGACAAATGAACATTCAGCACCGCCAGCTTGCGCGTGACGCGGTAATAGGCGTCGGCGGCGTGCGCCGCCAGCTGTTCATGGCGGAACGAGACATATTCAATGCCGTGCCGCTGGCAGGCGTCGATCAGGCCGTAATTGGTGTGACCGCATTGCCCGAAGACTTTCGTGACGCCTTCCTGCTTGAGGCGTTCGGCAATGTACATTGCTCCATTCATAACTGACTTCTCCTGATCGTGATTACAGACTGAAAGTGATAAGACGTTCCTCAGTCATTTCCTGCATGGCGTATTTTGGCCCCTCCCGGCCCATTCCGCTGTCCTTGACGCCCGCGAAGGGCATCAGATCGACGCGGCTGCTGGAGGACTCGTTGATATGCACGACGCCGACTTGAAGGTGCCGTGCCGCTTTCATGGCGCGTGTGATGTCGTGCGTAAAAATTCCGGCCGCCAGACCCGAGGAAACACTGTTTACCTCCGCGATCATGTCATCGAAATCGGAATAGGGAATAATCGATAGCACAGGCGCGAAAATTTCCTGGCACATCACCCGCATTGTCGGGGTGACGCCGCTCAGAATAGTGGGCTGCATCAGGGCGCCGCTACGGCTGCCGCCGTGCAAAATTTTCGCGCCGCCGGATACCGCTTCCCTGACCCAGCTTTCGGCGCGTTCTGCATCGGCTTCGCTGATCATCGGCCCGATTGCGGTCTGCGGATCGGCGGGATCGCCGACACGCAGACCCGCCGTGACCTTGACCATGATCGAACTGAACTGGTCGGCCACGCTCTCATGCACGTAAAGACGCTGTATCGAGGTGCATACCTGGCCGGCACGGCGGAATCCGGAACCTGCGCATAAAGTCGCTGCGCGTTGCAGATCCGCGTCTTCGCAAACGATGCTTGCCGAAATGCTGCCCAGTTCCAGCGTGATGGGGCGCAGGCCGACATTTTTCTGCAGCAGTCTGCCCACTTCGGTAGAACCGGTGAAGGTATAAAAAGCAATGTCCTGATTTTCGATCAGCCGGGCACCGACCTCGGGGCCCACGCCTTGCACCAGATTGAGATGCGACGGCGGCAATCCGGCTTCGAGAAGGATCTCGCAAATAATGACGGCGCTGAACGGCGTGGTATGCGGCGGCTTGATCACCACGGTGTTGCCCGAGGCGAGGGCCGGGGCCACCTTGTGCGCTACCATGTTGAACGGTGAATTGAAGGATGTGATGCCGCACACAACGCCGCGCGGTACGCGAATGGTAAATCCCATGCGGTGCGCGCTTCCCGGCGCTGCCTCGATCGGCACCATCTCGCCTGTCAGCCGTTTTCCTTCCTCGGCCGAAATCAAAAATGTCTGAATTGAGCGGCTGACCTCATTGTCGGCAATGCCGACCGGAAAGCCGGCCTCCGCCACAATGGTGGCGACGATCTCTGCGCGCCGTTCTTCGATTAGCCGGCAGGCATTGGTGAGAATGCGATAGCGGTCCTGGGCATCCAGCACATGCGTTTCGAAGGATTTTTTGGCTGCCGTTGCGGCCGCATCGACCTGCGCATGCGAGGCGCAATCCACCACGCCGATGCGCTGACCGGAATATTTATCGGTGACGTCAAGGCTGGACGTTCCTTGGGTCCATTTGCCGTCAATCAGCAGTTTTGCGCGTTTGATGTCTGCGCTGTTGTTCATCGGGGAATGAGCCATGGGCACGCTGAAATCGTAGCCCCCGAAACGGTCATATTCCATGCCCGGAAGGCACGGAGCCCAGAAAGAAAGCGGGCAAAATTTGAGGGCCTGCACCTATAGGAGTAGGCACCCTTTTGTGCAAGGCGAAATGCCTTTATTGCCAGTGTTAAATAGTTGTGCAGATGCACATATGCTTAAAGTCGAGTAATAGAGGCCGCTACTCTCGGAGAAAAGCCATGTCTCCCCCCTCACAAAGGTCTGCCGGGCCTTTGAACGGAATAAAGGTTCTGGACCTGAGCGCCTATATCGCCGGGCCCTATGCCTGTTCCCTGCTGGCCGATCTGGGCGCGGAGGTCATCAAGATAGAGCCGCCGTCCGGTGACACGCTGCGCCTGTATCCCTCCACCCTGGAAGAAGAAGCGCGTGTGTTTTTAGGCGTTAACCGCCGCAAAAAGGGCATGGTCATAGACCTGAAAAAGCCCGAAGGCGTCGCCCTTCTGATGCACCTGATCGAAAGTGCGGACGTGCTGGTGCATAATTTCCGGCCGGCGGTGCCGGCGCGCCTCGGTATCGACTATGCCACGCTGAAAAAGCGCAATCCGCGCCTGATCTATTGCGCGGTGACGGGCTATGGCGACAGCGGACCGCTCAGGGACAAGGCTGGCTACGATCAGGTGCTGCAAAGCATCACCGGCATGTGCACCTTTCAGGGTCCGGACAAGGGCAAGCCTGAAATCGTGCGCGGCTCGGTGGTGGATTTCTATGCTGCGGCCCTGGTGTCCAATGCAGTGTGTGCAGCCCTTTTTCATCGCGAGCGCGGCGGCGAAGGCCAGTCCGTCAGTATTTCGCTTTTGGCCAGCGCGCTTGCCATGCAGTCGGGGCGTTTTATCTGGGCGCAAAAGGAAGGCCGTGAAATCGGTCGCGATATGTCCTCGGGCGGCATCACCGGCATTCATCCGGCCAAGGAAGGCAGCATTTATCTTTCCGCCAACACGCCGCATTTTTGGCGGGCATTATGCAAATTGATCGGGGTTCCCGAAATGGCGGCCGATCCCAATTACGACACCGTACGCAAGCGGGCGCAGCGCGCCGGTGAGATCGTGCCGAAACTGCGCGCGGCATTGCAGGCGCATACGGCGTTGGAATGGGAAGAAATATTCGGAGATCAGGTGCCGTGCGGCGCCGTGCGCTCCATTGAGGACATGTTTGATTATCCGCAAGTCTTGAACCAGGGATTGGTCGCCGAATTCACCCACCCCCATGTGGGTGCCTATCGCGGTCTTTCCGGTGCCTTCAAATTCAGCGACTTGCCGATGCCAGAACCGTTTGGCGCGCCGGCGCTGGGCCAGCATAGCGAGGAGATTCTGGCGCAAAACGGCTACACCGATGCGGAAATCGGGCGTTTGCGCAGGCTCGGCGTGATTGGTGACTAGCGTCCCAATGTGCGGCATTACACGCATGGACCTATGCAATTGCACGGCAGGCATGCCACAAACGCGATAAGTATTACCGCAGGCAGAAAACATCGTCCCATGATGCAAGGCGCGCAAGAATCGAGCACTCTGCCATCGCGCTATGATCGTGGTGCCATGCTGCTTCATTGGCTGATCGCGGCCATGGTACTGATCAATATCGGGTTGGGGCTTTATTTCGTTGATTTGCCCCAGGACTTTCCCAACAAGTCGCTTTTTACCCAGACGCACAAATCTATCGGCCTTACGGTCTTGATGTTAAGCATTCTCCGGTTGGGTTGGCGTTTTACGCATCCTGTGCCTGCACTGCCGCCGAATATGAGCGGCCTGTTGCGTCTGGTATCGCGGCTGGTGCACTGGCTCTTCTATTTTCTGTTAATCGCCATTCCGCTAGCAGGCTGGTGCATCGTTTCGGTATCGCCGCTGGGCATTACCACGGTCTATTTCGGCCTCTTCAAATGGCCGCACATCTGGTTTCTCACCGGCTGGTCGATGGCGGACCGGCAGGAATATGTTTCCTATTTTGTCGCCACCCACAACACGCTTGCCTTCACCGCGCTGGCCTTGATCGTGCTCCATGTCGCGGCGGCGCTATATCATCATTACATTGTCAGGGATAATGTGCTGGTGCGCATGCTGCCGGAAAAAACGCCGCCCGCGTCTTAGCGCGACGGCGTATTCTGGCGCGGGATTCCCATTTCAACCGACAGCCGGATCAGATCGGCCGTGCGTGCTACCCCCAGCTTGGATTTAATTTGCGTGGCGGTATTGGCAACCGTCTTGTAGCCAAGGCCGAGCGCATCGGCGATATCGGTAAAGCTGCGTCCCTCGCCCAGTAGCCGCAGGATCTCCAGATCGCGTTCTGTCAATTGCTGGCGCTGGTCGCCGGCTGCGGTAGTGGTTGCCAATTGCTGGGCGATGTCGGCTTCGACATAGCTTATGCCGGACCCGACGCGCTGGATGGCGGTGCGCAATTCCTCCGGCGACGCATTCTTGCTGATATAGCCCCTGGCGCCGATCTGCAGGGCACGGGCCGCATAGATCGGTTCCCCATGCATGCTGAACACAAGAATGCGCAGGGCTGGATCGGCCTCCAGAAGTTGCCGCAGCAATTCCAGGCCGCTGACGCCCGGCAAATTGAGATCAAGTATGATCATGCGCGGGCGTTCGGTCCGCTGCATGGAGAGGGCCATTTGTCCGCTATCGGCTTCGAGAACTTGCGCCGACGGAATCTGGGTGAGCAGATCCTTCAGTCCGCTCCGGATCATGGCGTGATCATCTACAACGAGAATTTTCATTCTGTTACTCCGGTCATTCCGGCGAAGGCATGTTCCGATTGCGGAATAACGGCATCGATCACAGCGCCTTGACCGTCGGTTCGGTTGCCCACGACCAGCGTTCCACCCAGGGCATCAATCCGCTCCTGCATTCCGCGCAGACCCATGCCGGCTTCCGTTCTGTCGGGCAATCCAATGCCATTGTCTGCAATATGCACGTGAATGGCGCCTTCCGTTTTGGAAATGGTAACCGAAACCTCGCGCGCGCTGCCGTGGCGCACGGCGTTTGTCAGGCTCTCCTGCACCAGCCGGTAGAGCGCCGAATTGATCCGTTCGCCGCAGCTGTCTGAAACGCCCGAGGCGTCAAGATGGATTTTCACGCCGACATGACTGCGCTGCCAGAATGCCGCAAGATTGGAGATGGCCTGCGCAAGACCGACTTCATCCATGTCCCCGGGACGCAGTTGCTTCAGAATCAGGCGCACATGCTGCTGAATGTGCGTAATGGCCTCTCCAATGGCGCGAGCGCGTGCGGCAATGGCAGTCAGGCCTGCGGCTTGTGCCTGTGCGCCGATGCTTTCAGCCTCGACGCGCGTAGCGAACAGGAACGGTCCCATTTCGTCGTGGAGATCACGCGCCAGATCGGCACGTTCTTCTTCCTGAATATTCAGCATCTGCCTGTTCAGATTGCGGTTGGCATCTTCCAGCTTTCCCAGGCGCTCCGTCATGCGGTTAAAAGCTTCCGCCAGGCGCGACACTTCACTGGGTCCTGACGGCTTGACTCGCGTGCCGTAATTGCCGCTGCCCACGGCATTGAATCCTGCGGCCAGTTTGTTCAGCGGCGCGGTGGTGCGCGCCATCAGCAATTGCAAAAGACCGACAACCAGCAGGCCGAAAAGCGCCAGAATAATCGCACCGTCGCGAAATTGATTCCAGGCTTCGCCAATTTCATTGGCGGGATCGGTTTGCAGGATAATCTCGCCGCCCGACGCCGCCGTGAATAGTTTTGTCTGGGACGGTATCTGCAGCATCCTTTGGAACCAGTCCGGCACGTCTTGCGGTATTGCCGGAGCGGACTCTTCGACAATTGTGGCGTCGGATCGAAACTGGGCTCGGATATGCCGGTCGCCGTCAAAACTGTGAACCAGATGCGATAGGTCATATTGCGGCGAGGACAGCGCGGATTCGACAATATGATTGGCAACCGACAGGGCCGCGCGCATTTCGTTCTCGACCGACAGGCGGGCGTGCCACGATGCCACGGCGCCCAGGAATGACAGGCTTGCAAACAGCGCTGCCAGGACGGAAACAAAAAACTGATTTCGTAAAGACATTGATGGCCTCGCACCCGCACATTTATGCCCGTTATCCCGCATTTCGCTATCGGGAAATTTTCCCGACAGGGTCCCTGGCGTTTGCCCCCATGCGGAAAAATCGGCTAAATAATGCCAAAAGCGCCCGATAGCGGCGATATGTGCGGTTCGGGAGAGGAATATATGAACATCAACACACGCCTTGGACTTTTGCTCATTGCCCCGCTGGTTCTCATCGGGTGCAGCAAAAATGAACAGACCCAGCCGGCTGCCGCTGTTGATTATCGTGTGTATGTCTCCAACGAAACCTCGGACAGTCTCAGCGTCATCGACGGCGCAACAAACCAGATTATTGCAACGGTTCCGGTCGGAAAGCGTCCCCGCGGTCTCGCCGTGAGCGCCGACAAGAAAACGATCTACGTCACCTTGAGCGGGTCGCCGATCGCCGGACCAGGGATCGATGAGGATGCGCTTCCGCCGCCCGACAGAACTCAGGACGGCATCGCCGTAGTCGATGTCGCGTCGAACAAGGTCGTAAAGATTTTGAAAGGCGTTACCAATCCGGAACAGGTGGCGGTCACGCCGTCCGGCAAATTGTTTACCGGCAGCGAGGATGACGAACAGGTGGAAGTGCTGGACATTGCCAGCGGCAATCACCTTGCCAGCATCCCGATTCCGGGAGCGCCCGAGGGCGTCGCGGTCAGCCCTGATGGCAAAACGCTCTATGCCACCTCGGAAGAAGGCGAAAAAGTCTATGTGGTGGATGCCGAAACCAACGCCATTATAACGTCGCTGCCGGTGGGCGGCCGTCCGCGCGGCGTCGCTTTCTCCCCGGATGGCGCGCGTGCCTATGTTACGGGCGAAGTCGGAAAAAGCCTCACGGCCATTGATGCACGCCGCAACATGCTGTTGTCCACCATTCACTTCAGCGGCGACCCCGTGTTGCCCATGGGCGTTGTGGTGTCGTCCGATAACAAGCGCGTCTATGTTTCGACCGGCCGTGGCGGCAATGTTGTGGCGGTAGATGCCATGTCGCTTGCGCCGATTGACACTATTGCGGTCGGGCGACGGCCCTGGGGCGTAACGCTGAGCCCGGATGGACATTTCCTGTATTCCGCCAACGGAACCTCGAACGACGTTTCCGTTGTGGATACGCGGACCATGAAGGAAGTTTCGAAAATCGAAACCGGCAATCGTCCCTGGGGCGTGCTCGCCGTTCCTGTCGCGAGCGACAGCCCGTAAACACAAATTGATGGTCGGTGGGAAAACTTCCCGGAATTTCCGGGAAGTTTGACCCTTGCTGGCTGCCAGTCCCGTCTCTAATCACGCTGGACCGGCCGGTCGGAGAATTTATGCGTAATTTTTTTGCGGTTTCGGGGGTTATTGCGCTTCTCGCCCCTGCGCAGGCATTTGCACAAAATGAATCGATCGTTGTGTATGGTCCGTCATCGTCGGACATCGGTCTAAACCGCGACCGAATTCCCGGTACCCTGCAAAGACTGGATTCCGAGGATCTGAACCGCGCCAAGTCGGGTAGCATTCTGGATTCGTTGGGCAGCCTGGTGGCAGGCGTCAGCCTCAGCGATGTGCAGGGTAATCAGCTCTTTCAGGATGTGCGCTATCGCGGCTTTGCGGCGTCCCCGCTGCAGGGAACCGCGCAGGGCGTCGCGGTCTATCAGAATGGCGTGCGTCTCAATGAGGCCTTTGGCGATACGGTGAACTGGGACGTCATCCCCGAAAATGCCATCGAGAGCCTGGATGTCTGGACCAACAATCCGATCTTCGGCCTGAATGCCCTGGGCGGCGCCATAAACCTCACCATGAAAAACGGATTCACCTTTCAGGGTGGAACCTACAGCGTGCAGGGCGGATCCTTTGGCCAGGCATTGGGGTCTGTCGAATATGGCGTTCGCGACGGCGATGCCAGCTTGTACCTAGCTGCCGACGGCTTGACCGACGGCGGGTGGCGGCCGCGTTCGCAATCCGGCTTGGTGCGCCTGTATATCGATGGCGGTTTTCGTTTCGGCACCGACAGTGAACTGCATATCGTCGCTTCGGGGGCCGTATCCAGCCTGGGCGTCGTCGGCCCTACGCCGGTGGATTTGTTGGCGCTGCGCGGCGACAGCACGATCTATACTTCGCCGCAGACCACGCAGAACCGGGTTGGCAGCCTTGCGCTAAACGGCAAGACATCGCTGGCGGACGGCTGGCAACTTTCCGGGACGATATATGCGCGAAATTTGAGCCAACGCCATGTCGACGGCAATGACACTGAATTCGACCAGTGTGACGCCGCCTCGTCCTACGCGGCATATTTGTGTCTTGGTTCCGATGGCTTTCCCGCGCCGGACCCGTTTACGGGCGCTGCGGCGCTGGATTTTCTCAACCAGTTTGCGCTGCTGGATCAGAATAACGCGCCGCTGCCTTTTGCGTCGGGCGTCGTCTATGGCACGATTGACAGAACAGCGACCGATGCTGCGAGTCTTGGCGGATCGCTGCAACTGTCAAGCAACCGGCCGCTATTCGGGTTTAAGAATTATTTCACCATCGGCGCCAGTCTCGATCACAGCAGCATCGCGTTTTTGTCGACGAGTACGCTTGCTGCCATCAATTCCGATTTGATTGTCGCGCTCGATCCCGCGCTGCCTGGCTCGGGGTCGACTTTGCATTCGTCAGGCACGACGGGTTTTGCGCCCGCCTCTCTGCGCGCGCAAAATGACTATTATGGCCTTTATATTGTGGATGCCCTCAATCTGACGCCCGACCTGACGTTTTCGGCGGGCGTACGCCTGAATGTGGCGCAGATTGATTCAAACGATCGCAGCGGCGCTGCACCTGAACTGACAGGCGCGCATTATTTCGGCCGCGCCAATCCGGTTGTCGGTGCGGCCTGGGACACTGGTTTTGGCGTCACTTTCTATGGCGGCTATTCGCAATCCTCGCGCGCGCCCACGCCTCTGGAACTGGACTGCGCCGATCCCAACAATCCCTGCCTGCTGGAAAATTCTCTTACCGGCGATCCTCCGCTCCATCAGGTTTCTGCCAACACCTATGAAGCAGGTGTGCGGCTTCCTGGCATGGATATTCTCGGCGGAGCGTTTGCGGTGGAACTTGGCTATTATCGCACCGATATCAACAACGACATTGTTGCGCTGGCCAGCAATATTCTGGGTCGGGGCTATTTCGCCAATGTGCCGGCGACGGCGCGCCAAGGCGTCGATGCTGCCGTCCGCTATACGCGCATCGGGTGGTCCGCCTATGTTAATTATTCCTATTTGCAGGCCAGCTATGAATTCAGCGGCGTGATTGCATCGCCCAACAATCCGATGGCGGACGGCGACGGCAACGTGAATGTTACGCCGGGCAGGATGATTCCGCTCAATCCCGCCCATACCCTGCGCTTTGGCGGCGATGTCGATGTCCTGGACGGTTGGCGCATTGGCTTTGATGCCAGCTTTACCGGAAGTCAGTATTTCGATGGCGATCAGTCGAACCAGAATCCAAAACTGCCGTCCCATTGGGCCGTTGGTTTGAACACGAACTATCAGCTGGCGGACAATCTCCAACTGTATGGCGCGGTCGACAACCTGTTTAACAGCCGAGCCGCGACCTACGGCACGTTCTTCGAGGCCGGCGGCGTGGGCGCTCTCGTCACGCCGGCTTTGTCCGATGCGCGCTCGCTCAGTCTATTGCGCCCCAGATCCTTCACTTTTGGCGTAAAACTATCCTTCTGACGGGGGTCGCCAAAATTAACGAAATGGTGCATTCTGGTTCTGACAAAAAAATAATGTTTGGGGAGGTCTTCTTTTATGAACAGGCAATTGATCGGAAAAGCGCTCGCGGCCGGATTGATGGCATCGGCGGGCATCGTGGCATTTGCGGCGGCGCAACCGGCCCCGCACCCGACCGAATGGAAATATTGGGGCGGCGATCCCGGCGCCACGCATTTTTCCACGCTGACACAGATCACGCCGCAAAATGTTGCGCAGCTGAAGCCGGTCTGGATTTACGATCCCGGTACATTCGGCCGCGGCTGGGAAAATACCCCGCTTCTGATTGATGGCCTATTGTATATTTCCGATGCGATCGGGGGCGACATCGTCGCGCTGGAGCCTGAGACCGGCAAGGAAGTCTGGCGCAACAAGTCGGACAACCGCATTCCGCGCGTGCGCGGCCTGACCTATTGGGATGGCGGCGGCACCATGAAGCCGCGCATTATCATGCTGCGCAGCGGACGGATGTACGGCCTTGACCTGAAGACCGGCAAACCTGTCAGCGACTGGCCGGAAGACGGCATCAACGTCACGCTTCCGGCGGTAACGGCTGGCAGTGCGGCGCAGGCCCAATCCAACGACGACGAGGCGCCAGCGGCCGGACGCGGTGCCGGGCGCGCCGGTGCAGGCGGCGGCGGCGGTGGCGGCGGTGGTGGCGGCACCAATTCCTCGCCTGGGCTGGTCTACAGCAACTACATCATTCTTTCGAACAGCGGCAGTTACAGCTCGCCCACGGGCACGCCCGGCGATCCGCGCGCTTATGATCTGCGCACCGGAAAACTGGTATGGCGCACGCGCCTGATTCCCGAACCAGGCAGCCCTGAAGCGGCAAGCTGGGGCGGCAAGGTTGGCCTTAGCGGTGTCGGCGGCGGTACATGGGGTATCCTGTCCGCAGACGTGAAGACCGGAACGATCTTTCTCGGCACGGATTCACCGGGTCCCGACTATGTCGGCATAGATCGCCCCGGCAACAACAAATGGGCCGATTCCACGCTGGCTCTGGATGCGGAAACCGGCAAGATCAAATGGGCGTTTCCAGACCCATCATCACGATACCTTCGATTATGACACGATGGCGGCGCCGGCGGTGGCCGAAATCACCCGCAATGGCGAGAAGATTCCGGTCGTGGTGCAGACCACCAAACCGGGCATGATGTGGATCTTCGATGCCCGCAACGGTCAACCGGTGTATGGCTTCGAAGAAAAGGCGGTTGCGCAAAGCAAAATACCCAACGAGCATTCTTCGCCCACGCAGCCCTTCACGATTGCGCCCCCGCCTTTGGGACGGATGACGATCGATCGCGATCATCTCAGCCAGCTTTCACCGGAAGCCAATGAGACCTGCAAGAAAATCTGGGACGAGGAAAAGCTTCAGAATGCGGGTCCCTTCACGCCGCCATTCCCCACCGGCAAGACCGTATTCCTGCCCGGTAGCTCCGGCGCGGTGAACTGGGGCGGTGCGACCATCAATCCGGATCTGGGATATGCCTTCACCAACGTCACCAACATTCCGGTGATGAATGCGATGAACCAGGGCGGCAATCCGGCCAACAATGAAGGCTGGCAGTCCGAGGGCAATTTCACCCGCTTTGCCGACAAATTCGGACGGCCATGCATTGACGGACGTCACGGCGAATTCGTCGCGGTGGACCTCAATACCGGCAAGATCGTTTGGCGCGTTCCGCTGGGCACGCTGGAAGACGAATATGGTGAAAAGGGCAAGGCAAGCGGCGCCACCAATATCGGCCCGTCCATCGCCACAAAAAGCGGCCTGCTGTTCATTGGCGCCACGGCCGACGAGCGGTTCCGGGCATTTGACGCCAAAACCGGCAAGGTATTGTGGGAAACCAAAATGAGTGCGTCCGGTGTTGCCGGCCCCATGACCTATATGGGCAAGGATGGCCGCCAGTATGTCGTGATCGCGGCAGGCGGCCCAGGCACGGCGGCTTACAACACCAATCCGCAATGGGGTTACCATCAGACCCTGGTGGCGTTTGCGTTACCGCGTCCGGGTGACAAGGACATCGACATTGTCACGCCTTACCCGAAACGCATGCCCAATCCGGGCGAACGCTGGGTGGCGCAATAGCCTCTGATAGATCATGTAAATCCGCACATTCGTTGTGCACATTCGCACCGTCGCGGTTTGCTGCGGCGGTGTGAATGCATGATTGGAGCCACGCCATGTGTTTTTGCCGTTTCCCTTCGCAGTTGCGGGACAGAGTTGCGATGTTGACAAGTCCGCGTATGGTCGGCGAGGCTCACCAAAAAGTCCGGGAAAGCGCCGGAAAAAAGGTTTTGGACACGGGGACGGATTTCCACTTTCGCATCGAAAATTTCGAAAGCGACGCAAAGGCATCGTCGTTCGGGTCTTGCGCTTACGTATGAATTTAGAAAGGGCATAGATACACGCCATGGATAGACGCGAACTCTTACAATTGGGTGCGGCGACAATCGCTGCCACCACGCTGGCAAAAACCGCAATAGCGCAGAACGCGCCCGCGGCGGCGGTTGCCAACAAGCTCAAGATCGACGCGTATTCGCGTCATCTTTTGTGGTTGAAGACGCCGGCCGAAGTGGCCGACGCCGTCATAGAGATGGCCTATGACGGGCTTGATCTCACCGTGCGGCCCGGTGCCATGGGTCATGTGGATCCGGAAAAAGTGACCACGGATCTGCCGGCCTTTGTAAACGGTTTGCGCGCGAACGGCGTTGCGGTGCACGCCATCACATGCCCGATCACCGATGCGGATTCCCCCAATGCCGAAAAAATTCTCGATGCCGCATCCAAGCTCGGCATCCATCACTATTGGTGGGGCACGTTCCGCTACGACCAGACCAAGCCGATTCAACCGCAACTCGATGCCCTGAAGCCGCGCGTCGCCAAGCTGGCCCGGCTCAATGCCAAATACGGCATGAAGGCGATGTATCACACCTATTCCGGACCCGGCACGGTCGGCTCTGCGGTGTGGGATCTGCTCGAAGATTCTGCGCGATAATGATCCGCGCTATGTCAGCTTCCATTGGGATACCGGTCATATGACCAATGCCGGCGGCAACAATACGTGGGCGCTTAATATGCGCGCCGCCGGGCCGTATGTCGGCGGTCTGTCGGTGAAGGACTCGCTGTTCTATCTGGATTTGGACGTGGATCAGGGCGGACCATTCACTGGTTCGCCTGAAGATCTGAACGCAGGCCGCGGCGGCGGTGGCCGTGGGGGACCGCCTCCGGGTGGCGCTCCGGCTGCTGCTGGACGCGGCGGTGCACAGCCTGCTGCTGCCGCTCCTGCTGGTCGAGGCGGTGCGGCGGGCGGGGCTGGTGCACCTGCCGGTCGCGGCGCGCCGGCTGCCGGTGCTGCGGAGGAAGCTGATCCACGTGGCGGCGGTGGTCAGGCAAACCCATGGCGCATCCGTCAGGTACCGCTCGGCACGGGTCAAGTCGACCTGCCTTTGGTGGCGCAGGTGCTCAAGGAGATCAATTTCAACGGCCCGGTCGAAATTCAGGCCGAATATCCCAATGGCGGCGCCAACAACGCGGGCACTACGCTGACCTTGCCGCGTGCCCAGGTCCTGGGAAACATGAAGCGCGATCTCCTCACGCTGCGGGCCGCATTCGGCCCTGCCGGTCTGATCTAATTTTTCGAATAAGGAATCACACAATGAAACGGCTTGGATTATCGACCGTCTCCTTTGCAGCACTGGCTCTTGCTTCGACGGCCGTATTGGGCGCGCCTGGCGACTGGCCCGGTGTCGGCAACGATCCCGGCGGCTCGAAGTATTCGGCACTGAAGCAAATTACGCCGCAGAACGTCTCCCAGATGAAACAGTCCTGGATCTACGATACCGGCGTTGATTCCGGCGGTTTCCGCGGTCTCGAAATGACGCCGATCGTGATCGGCGGCATCATGTATTTTCCGGACGGCGGCGACAATATCGTTGCGCTGGATGGCGATACCGGCAAGGAAGTCTGGAAAACCGATTTGTCGAAAATTCCGGGTGTGTCCGGCGGCGGCGCAAAATATGGCGTCAGCTACTGGCCCGGCGATTCGGGCCACGCGGCACGCATCGTGGTGGCGACAAATGACGGCCATCTGTTGAAGCTCGATCCCAAGACCGGCACGCTCGACAAGAGCTTTGGTCAGAACGGCGTGATCGATCTTGCGGCCGGCATTATGGAAAAGTTCGGCGGCGGTTACCGGCCGGGTGCAACGCCTGCGATCTACAAGAACATCGCAATACTTTCGCCGACAACGGGTGAACAGGGTCGTTACGGCGTTCCGGGCGACCCGCGCGCCTTTGATCTTATCACCGGCAAGG
This sequence comes from uncultured Alphaproteobacteria bacterium, assembly GCA_963837555.1. GTDB lineage: Bacteria > Pseudomonadota > Alphaproteobacteria > Micropepsales > Micropepsaceae > Rhizomicrobium. The sequence goes on from CAWINU010000006.1 coordinate 479,385, forward strand.
AATTGTGGCGTTTCCACACCGTGCCGCGGCCCGGTGAAGAAAATTTCGGTACCTGGGGCCTTAATGGCTGGCAGGATCGCCGCGGTCCGGGTAGTTGGGTTCCGATTACCGTCGATACCGAACGCGGCATCGTCTACATCGCACTCGGCAATGCCACCGACCAGAATTATGGCGGCAGCCGTCCCGGCGACGACCTTTATGCCACCAGCGTAATTGCCCTCAATGCCACCACCGGCAAACTGGTGTGGCATTTCCAGATTACCAAGCACGATGTGTTCGATTGGGACGTCAACGCACCGCCCACGCTGGTCGATGTGGTCAAAGATGGCAAGAAGATACCCGCCTTGGCGCAATCCACCAAAGTCGGCTACCTGTGGGTTCTCAATCGCCTGACAGGCGAGCCGGTCTACGGTGCCGAAGAGCGGCCCGCTCCGATATCCGACGTTCCCGGCGAGCAAATGTCGCCGACGCAGAAGTATCCGCTCAAGCCCGAGCCCATTTCGCGCGTCAGCATGACCCGCAAGGAAGTCAGCAACCTTACGCCGGCAGGCCATGAGGCTTGCCTTAAACTTTATGACAGCGCGGTGAATATGGGCCCAAATACGCCCTATCTCATGGTGCCGGCATTGGTATTCCCGAGTTCGGAAGGCGGCGGGAGCTGGTCTGGTGCGTCGTTCGATCCGGATCTCGGCTATATTTTTGTCAACACGCGCAGTCTCGGCACTATGGCGGTTGAACGTCCGAGCATGTCGTCGAACATGTTTCCCTCCTACGGCAAGCGCAAGCTTCCGTTCGACGATCCGGATGGTTACCCCTGTTCGGCGGCGCCTTGGGGCGAGTTGATGGCGATCAACGCCAATACAGGCGATACCGTCTGGCGCGTGCCGCTGGGCGAATACAAGGAACTGACGGAAAAGGGCGTGCCCAAGACCGGCACGCCCAATGCGGGCGGTCCGATCATCACCGCCGGCGGCGTTCTGTTTATCGGGGCCACGGCAGACAAGATGTTCCGCGCCTTCGATCCCAAGACCGGTAAGGAGTTATGGTCGGTGGAACTGCCGAACAATTCGGTCGACACGCCCATGACCTACCAGGGTAAAAACGGCAAGCAGTATGTTGCCGCCGTGATTTCCTCCGGGCTGAACAATTTCAACCATCCGCGGGTTGAGACACCCGGAACCAACAAGGTTGTTACATTTGCCTTGCCCTAGGGATTGACCAGGTTCTGAGAAAAAGGGCGCCGCCTTGAAAGCGGCGCCCTTTTTATTGCGCTCTACACCAGCGTGGGCTTGAGATCCCGGTTCAAATGTCGTTCGATTTCCTCAATCGACAAATTCACCAGATCATTTTCGATTTCGGCGCGCAGCTTCTTTTTTATTTGCGGCGAAATCTTCTGCCGCAATACGCCGAGCGCCCGCGGTGGCGCAACCAGAATGAATTCGTCAAATTCGATTTCTTCCAACTTTTCGGCGATGCCTTTCAGAAATTGCCGCTCGGTAAGGTCATGCGCATCGCCGTCATCCATGGAACTGCGTCTTGATCCGGATGCATTCATGGTGCGACCGGGCGCGTCAGAATTTATTTCTCCGCTGCGTGGGTCCGGATGTTCTTCCACATGGCGCATTTCCAGTTTTAACGGGCCATGACCGGTATTCTCCAGGTACAGCGCCTTTTTTCCGTCGCAAACGACGATCCACGTGATCTTCTTTGGGGTCTTCATGCCAGCCTCTGATTTGATCGTCCAACGACAGTAACGAGTAGCACAGCCAATGGTTGCAGCGTTTGATCTATGTCATTGAGGTGGTTTTGGTGATCCGGCAGAGGCCTTGCGGCGTAAAAACCGTGGGAGGGCCTTGGACGATGACCAGCAAGACCATTACGGTCCATGACAGGATGCAGACCGGCTATCGCTATGAATTGGTGGCGCCGATTGGCCGACGGTTTCATCCAGATTTTGCGCCCGAACTGACTCCGCGCGAAATGCTAGCGCTCGGCGTGTTCGGCGGCAAATATATGACCGATTGCAAAAAAGAATTTCCCCAGAGCTGGTTTGACAGGGCAAGGCTGTCGCCGAACGGTCGCGATCCGTCTCTGAATTTTTTCGGAGTCGATGCCAGCCAGCCCTTGTCGGAATGGCGGCGCAAGGGCTGGATATATGAAGACGATCCGCGCGGCTGGTTTCAATGGTATTGCCGCTATTACATGGGGCGCCGAATCGCGGGCGAAGATGAGCGCCAGATTGGACGCTGGAAGGCCATTCGCCGTCACATTCGGCAAATCGTTACGAATTGCGAACCGGGCGATTTATTCTGCAGACCACGTCAGCGCCAGGCCCTGCTGCACTGGGCCTATGACTCGCGCAGAATCTGATCAGATGGCCGGCGCCCTGACCGTTTCGCCGCGGGCAAATCCACGCGTCAGCGCCCGCAGACATTCGCTGCGAATTTTTTCAAAGTCATAGCCGGGCACGAATTTTCCCGCCAGCTCCAGTACGACAGCGCCGTGCAAGGCCGCCCAGAATATATGGCCGAGTAATTCCGGGTCGCCGAAACACATATCTTCGTCGATCATATGCTGGGCGTGCGCGGTCATGGTGTGGCGCGCGCGTGCATTGGCGGCCACCAGCGCCGGATAGTTTTTTTCGCTGGGCTGGGACATGTCGAACATCAGCCGGTATGCACTGGGTTCGGCAAAAGCAAAGCTGACATAAGCCTTCGACAATGCTCTTGCTTTGCTGCGGGCATCCTTGCCGCTGTCCAGCGCGTCTTCCAGCATGTCGGCAAATCGCGAAAAGGCGCGCGCGCGCACCGCCGCCAAAATATCGTCTTTGTCGCGGAAATAGCGATAAGGCGTCATGGCGCTGACGCCCATTTCGCCGGTCAGCTCACGCATGGTGAAGCCATCGGGACCGCGTTCGGCGAACAGCCGGGCAGCGACATCGCAAAGCCGCTCGCGAAAATCTGCAACATCAACATCCGAAAGAATGCGAGGCATGATTAATCCCTCTGGGCAGATGGCACTTCAACGATGTGCTTACGGGATAAATATGTATGCAACACATGCAGAATGCACGCTGTAAATCTGTAAGCTATTGCTCTACCTTCTTTGCAAGTAACAGCAATCCCAATGACTTAGCAAAATGGCGGGTGTTCAGTTTGGTGCAATGCGTGTTCCGATTTTTAGTTGTCACAATTGGATGGGCGGCCGCTCTGTGCATTGGCGCGCGCGCCGCTGAACCGCTTGCGGCTTGGTTACAACTTGGAGCTTCAGCCGAGGCGAGGGCGCTGGTGAGCGGCAATATCTGCCCCACCGTGTTTCGCGACGGCGTGGCGCAGTCGATGGCGGTGCGCGCCGAGGCGACGGTGGATTTTCCATTGCTGTGCAGTGCGCCGGTACCGCGCGGCACGCAATCCCTGCTGCTGGACGGCAAGCCGCTTCCGGTGCCTGTCGAAAATCCTCGCCGCATTCTTGTGCTGGGCGATACCGGTTGCCGCGTAGATGGCTCGGAAATGCAGGCTTGCAACGACCCATCCGCCTGGGTCTTTCCACAGGAGGCCGTCGCCGCGGCCGCGCTCCAACCCGATCTCATCATTCATTTAGGCGATTACGTCTCACGCGAAGGCGCCTGTCGGGCACGCTTCACGGGGTGCGCGGGCACGCCTTTCGGCGACAATTGGCCGGCCTGGCAGGCAGACTTGTTCGAGCCTGCCGCGCCCCTGTTCGCCGCCGCACCGATCGTGTTCACGCGCGGTAACCATGAAGATTGCAACCGCGAGGGCCTCGGCTGGTTGCGTTTGATGGGGCAGGGTGCCTTCGATCCATTCCAGGCCTGTCCCGCACATAGCGCTCCAGTCATTATTTCACTCGGTACCGTCACTTTGGGCATCGTCGACACTGCCAGCGCGCCCGATACCGAGCTGAAGCAAGACATGGCGCAAGCCTATGCCGCCGATTTGCAATCGCTGGCATCGCTTCCGGCACCGGTGTGGCTGGTGCAGCATCGACCCGACTTTGGTGCGATTGCCGGTCCGATGGGTATTCCGATCGGCGGCAATGAAACCCTGATTTCGGGCATGTGGACGACATCCATTCCCGGCAATGTCGATTTGATGTTGTCCGGCCACATCCATGGCTTCGAGGCGATGAATTACTATTCCGGCGTGCCCCCGCAGATTATCGGCGGCAATGGCGGCGATCTTTTGCACAACATTCCCCGACTGCTCAAAGGTGCCATCTTTCAGGGCGGACTGGGCGTCGCAGTAAAGGATGGCGTATCCGATACCGGTTTCGGTTTCTTGATGCTCACCAAAACGGATGATGGTTGGAACATCGACACCTATGATTGGCGCGGTGCTGCCAAACGGCACTGTCAGCTGATGGAGCGGCGCATCACATGCGCTGGATAATGCACGGTTAGCGCGACGCCGATTCGGCTTCGGCGCGCACGCGCGTGATCAGATCCTTGTTGACGTAGCCGTCTGCGGGCAGGCCATGCGCCTTTTGCCAGGCGCGCGCGGCCGCGCGGGTTTGGCGACCCAATATGCCGTCGATCACACCGGTATCGTATCCCAGCGCCGTCAGGCCGTTCTGCACGGCCAGTCGGTCGTCGCGCGACAAGGGTGGTTCGTCGCGCGGCCAGCTTCCGGCAACCGGTCCGGCGCCGGCGATCCTGTCGGCCAGAAGCGAGACGGCCAGTGCATAGCTGGCAGCATTATTGTACCGCAAAATGACTTTGAAATTCGGGAAAACCAGAAAAGCAGGGCCTTGCGCGCCCGCCGGCAAATAGATCGCTGCCGGTTCGCTGGCGTTCGGCAAGGTGGCGCCGGCGGCTGTGTGCACACCCAGTGCCTGCCATTCGGAAACAGACTTGACGATATCGACATCGGCCTGATCGTAGGCAAAGCCAGCCGGTAATGTGACTTCATAACCCCATGGCCTGCCCGCGTGCCCATCCGGCCTTGGCAAGAACGTTTGCCGCTGACGCCAACGCATCTGCATTGCTGTTCCACAAATCTATGCGACCGTCGCCGTCGCCATCGACGGCATAGGTAAGGAAAGTCGAAGGCTCGAATTAAGTCTGGCCGAAGGCCCCCGCCCAGGACGACACCATTTGCGCCGGCGCATAATGTTCCCGTTCCAGAATCTTAAAGGCGTTGATGAGTTCACCGCGCGCAAATGTCATGCGCGGTCCGTCATAGGCCAGCGTCGACAGCGCGCCGAACATGTTGAACGTGCCGATAATACTTCCGTAATTGGATTTCGTGCCCCACAGCGCCACCAGAATTTCCTTGGGTACCCCGGTGTTGCTTTCGATACCCGTCAGCATGTTGATATTGTCGGACAGGCGCGTGCGGCCGGTAGCGATACGCTGGTCGGAAAGGATACTGTCGAGATAGGCCCAGACCGGCCGCGTGAATTCCGGCTGTTCGGCGTTCAGGGTCTCAACGCGCGGGATGGGTTCAAGCCCCGTCATGGCGCTGTCATAGGTTTGCGGCTGGATGCCCTCGGCTAGCGCCTGGACCCGAAAATCCGTTAGGAATGCAGCAAATTTGGCATCCGGCATGGGCCGGGCAATGGGCACCGTAACCTGCGCGCCCTGCGGCACGGCGGCGCTGGAGGCGCAGGCGGCCAGCACGCTGGTCAGCGTGCCTGTCAGCGCCAAACCTGTCCAAACCGGGTGTCTGCGCCCTCTTGCCTGCTGATGCCTCATAACTACCTCTAATGCCTCGCTGATTTCTTCCATACCACGCCCGTTGACAGGCGGAGCCCCCCCGCATAGCTTCCGCGCCTCTTTTCGAGGGCCCCTGTGGCCTGAAGGTTCCAGAGGCCGTTATGAAGATCCGTAATTCCCTGCGTTCGCTTAAGAAACGCGACAAGGACTGCCGCGTCATCCGACGCAAGGGCCGTACCTATGTCATCAATAAGAAGAATCCTCGCTTCAAGGCGCGTCAGGGTTAAATCGCCCTCATTTGAGCTAAGCAAGATGGCGGATTATTGTTCCGCCATGCGGTTTGGAATTTTTCTTCTCATTTTGTTGCTGCCGGTTGGGGCGTTGGCCCAAACCGCGCCCAAGCCCGCGCCGCCCGCCGCGTCCGCGCCGCAAGCCCCGCCGCTCGATACGTTGTTCAATCAGCTCAGGGATGCCCAGACCGAACAGGAAGCCGATGCCATTGCCGAGCGCATTGAGAAAGTATTCCTGCAATCCGGCAGCGCCAGTATCGACCTGCTGATGGCGCGCGCCAATGTCGCGCTGGTCGCCCGGGAGAATAAGACCGCGCGCAAACTGATCGATACCGTGATCACGGTGGCGCCCGACTATGCCGAAGGCTGGCGCGTACGCGCCGGCATGCAGGCGGCGGCGGGCGACGATGAAGGCGCCATGCTGTCGCTGGGCAAGACCGTGACGCTCAATCCGCGTCAGTTCGAGGCCATGGTGGAATTGGCCCAGATGTTCGAGGCTTATGGCAACAATGACGGCGCGCTGAAGCTGTACCGCCAGGCCGTCGCCGTAAATCCGCATCTGGACGCCGCAAAAATCCGCATTCACGCGTTGTCGCGCCAGCTTGAAGGCCAGGGTATTTGATGCGCCTTGCGGCAGCGTTTCTGGTTGCCGGTCTGACCCTGATAGCCGCCCACGCCAGAGCAGCGGACATTCTGGGCTCCTGGTATGGCGAAGGTGAGCCGGACGATGTCAATCAGGTCTGGCTGGCGCGTGCCTTTGCCGACGGCAGCATGAAAATCACCTTCCGTGCCTGCCACGGTCTCGTCCCGAATATTGTGAATGTGGAGGGACGCTGGAAATTGACGGGCACGCGGATGGAAATATTCATGGAGCGGGCGAACGGCCAGCCGGTTCAGGTCCATGACAGCTACGAAATCCTGTCCAATAACGGGCGCACGCTGCGCTACAAGCTGACGCAATCGGCGACCGCGCCCGCTTCGTTTATCGGCTATGTTTTTACATCGAACAAAGTGACGGATGATTTTCAGGTGCCCGGCTGCGGCATTGTCAGCTGACGCTATTTTACAAAGGCCACGCGCAGCATGTTGGTGGCGCCGGGCATGCCCAGCGGCACGCCGGCGGTAATCACCACCCGGTCTCCGGATTTGGCGAAGCCCTCGGCGCAGGCAAAGGCGGTGGCGCGCTCCACCATATCGTCCAGGTCCTGGGCGTCTTCGGTATGCACGCAATGCAGTCCCCATACGATGGAAAGGGTGCGCGCCGTCTGGACTTGCGGCGTCAGGGCGACGATGGGCGCGTCCGAGCGTTCGCGCGCCGCACGCAGCGCGGTCGATCCGGATTTCGTCCAGCACACAATGGCGCGGGCGTGGATGGTTTTGGTCACTTCATGGACCGCGGCCATGATGGCGTCCGGCGTGGTGGCTTCCGGTGCGCCGCGCTGGGCCTCCAGCGTGGCCTGATAAAGCGCATCGGATTCCACCGATATGGCAATGCGGTCCATCACTTTCACGGCCTCGACCGGATACGCGCCTGACGCGGTTTCCGCCGACAGCATCACGGCGTCGGCGCCGTCGAACACGGCGGTGGCGACGTCCGAAACCTCGGCGCGCGTCGGCACGGCATTGCCCACCATGGATTCCAGCATTTGGGTGGCCACCACCACAGGCTTGCCGGTCCTGCGTCCCGCGCGCGTGATTTTTTTCTGAATGCCCGGCACTGCTTCGAGCGGCAATTCCACGCCCAGATCGCCGCGCGCCACCATGACGGCGTCGGCGATTTCCAGAATTTCGTCCAGCCAGTCCAGCGCTTTGGGTTTTTCGATTTTGGCCAGTACCGCGGCCCGGCCCGCCACGATTTTTTTCAGTTCGGCGACGTCTTCGGGCCGCTGCACAAAGGACAGCGCCACCCAGTCGATGCCCAGATGAAGCGCCGCATCCAGATCGCTGCGGTCCTTGGGCGTCATGGCCGGAATGGGCAGCACAGTATCGGGCAGGTTGACGCCCTTGCGATCCTTGATCAGGCCGCCGACTTCCACCACCGCATCGGCCCAGTCGGTGCCCGCACCGGTAATTTTCAGGCGCACGCGCGCCGTCATCGATCAACAGCGCATGGCTGGTGCCGATGGCCGCGAACACTTCGGATGCGGCACCGGTATGTCCTTGCCGTCCTCGGCTGCGCTGCGCCGCACCAGGCGCACCATCTCGCCTTGTTCCAGCGTGCGCTGGCCGCCCGGCAATGTTCCCAGGCGGATTTTCGGGCCCTGCAGATCGACCAGTATGCCGATCGGACGGCCGACATCGGCTTCCAGGGCACGCAAATGTCCGTGCAATTCGCCCAGCGCGGCGTGCGAGGTGTGGCTCATATTGATGCGGAACAGGTCGGCACCGGCGTCGAACAGCGCCTTGATGGCGTCGGGCGTGCAGCTCGCCGGCCCGAGGGTGGCGAGAATCTTGGTCTTTCGGCTCCGTCTCATTGCAGGGACTGAGTCCAGTTCAGCGCCCGTCCGGTATCGATTTCAAAAAAGCCGCGCTTGTCGAAACCGCCTGCCGCGCAGGCGGCGCGTCCGATAATGGCGAACTTGTCGCTGGGCGCGGTGCAAAAGACCGTACTGCCGTCCCAGGTCCCCGCCGCGCCGTCGGCGGCATAAAGATAGTAATAGCGCGCATCCAGATCGCCCTCGACCAGCACGGCGCATTTGGCCGGAGCGATCGTCCACCAGCCCTGGCTCATCCATTTTGTCCCGTTAAAGCGGCCAACAGCGACCTTTGCGGGCAAATTGCTCCGGTTGCAGACATTCAGGGCGGCCTTGGCCGGGCTCATACCGGCCCCTACGGTCAGGAGCAGACCGGCAAACACGGCAAGGAGGGCGGCGCGACGCATGACACAATCTGAGTACTGATCCGCCCGGGCCTGTCAACGCGCTTCTGGCCGATATAAGTCATAAGATCATGACAGAACCCGCTTTCGAGCTCATTCAGTCCCAAAACCCCGGCAAAAACAGCCTGTTGTTTGTCTGCGACCACGCCGCGAGCCGGCTGCCGCCCGCCTATGGCACCCTGGGCCTGGACGAAAAATTGCTGGCGACCCATATCGCCTATGACATCGGGGCCGCGGACGTCACCCGGGCCCTGGCGGCCGGGTTTCACGCGCCGGCGGTTCTGGCCCGCTGGTCGCGGCTTCTGGTCGATCTCAATCGCGGTGCCGACGATCCCACGCTGATCATGCAACTGTCCGACGGCAGCATCATCCCCGGCAATCGGACCGCCGATGTGGCGCGGCGCATTGCCGAATTCCACGCGCCCTATCACGCCGCCATCGAAGCCGAGATCGCGGCCATGGCGGGCGTACCGGTGCTTGTCTCCATCCACAGTTTCACGCCTGTCTGGAAAGGCAGGCAGCGGCCCTGGCAGTTCGGCATTTTGTGGGATCGCGACGACCGGCTGGCCGCGCCGCTGATTGCCCGCCTGCGACAGGCCGGCTTTGCCGTCGGCGATAACGAGCCATATACCGGCGAACTGGAAAATGATTGCCTGAACCGGCATGGCACCATGAAGGGCCTGCCGCATGTCCTGATCGAAATCCGGCAGGATCTGATAACCGGCGCGACTGCGGCACGGTCCCTTGCCGACAGGCTGACGCCTGTTCTCCAGGCCGCGCTGGACGATATGGGGCCGCCGGCCGTAAAATTCACCCGCCCCTTGCGCACAGGAGAAATGACCATGGACGAAACCACGCGCGAAAAACTGGAAGCAGCGGTGTTCCGCCATCTGGTGGCGCATCTGCGCAGGCGCACCGATGTGCAAAACATCGATCTGATGATTGCGGGTGGTTTTTGCCGCAATTGCCTGGGCGACTGGTATGCAGAAGCCGCGGCCGAGCAGGGCATTGCCCTGGATAAGGACGAGGCCCGCGCCCTGATTTACGGCATGTCGCAAGCCGAATGGAAAAAACAGTACCAAAAAGAGGCAACGCCCGAACAAAAGGCCGCTTTTGCCGCTTCGCAAAAAACTCACAGCTAGAGACGGATTGCGCGTTGCGCCGATTTGCGCAGCCGGGCTAGTTTCCGCGCCCTTATTCAGCAGGTTCCGTCATGGCCAAATCCGGCTTCGCCAAAGAACATCTTCGCTCCTTCGTCGACCGTATTGAACGGCTGGAGGAAGAGCGCGCCGCGCTCACCGCGGATATTCGCGAAGTTTATTCAGAGGCCAAAGGCACGGGCTTCGACACCAAGGTGTTGCGTCAGGTCGTGCGCATGCGCAAAATGGACAAGGCCGATTTCCAGGAACAGGAAGCGATGCTGGATCTGTATCTCAGTGCGCTGGGAATGCGCTGACGATCACACCGAAGCGGAGCGCGAAGTTTCCTGCGCATCGCCGGCTTCGCCGCCGTCGCCTTCCTGCTCCAGCCCCAGATCCTTCAGCTTGCGATACAGGGTGGATCGGCCGATAGCCAATCGGCGCGCCACTTCGGACATATGTCCGTCGTACCGTGAAATCGCCATGCGGATGATTTCCGATTCCAGGTCTTCCAGTTTGCGCATATGCCCGGCGGCATCCGTGGTCTGGATGGCATAGGGCGAGATGCGTTCGCGCGGCGGCGCATAGGCGCCCGGCTGCGCGACTTCGGCGGGGGCGACATAGCCTCCGGCCGCCGCAATCGAACGGGCGCGCATTTCCACACCCAGTGCGGCGGCAATCTGCGGAAAGTCGCAGACATCCAGAGTGGAGCCGTCACACAGCACCACGGCGCGGAAAATAGTGTTTTCCAACTGGCGCACATTGCCCGGCCAGTTGAATTTCTGAAGCAGGTCGCTGGCTTCCGGTGTCATCCCGGCCACGGATTTATGTTCCTCGACCGCGAAGCGTTCGATGAAGTGCCGCGCCAGATGGTCGACATCGTCGCGGCGCTCGCGCAATGACGGGATGTGAATGGGAAAGACGTTGAGGCGATAATACAAATCTTCACGGAAGCGGCCGTCTTGCGACAGCTCCGCCAGGTCTCGATTGGTTGCGGAAATAATACGCACATCCACCTTGACCGGGCGCTTTGAACCCACCGGATCGACTTCGCCTTCCTGCAGGGCGCGCAGCAATTTCACCTGCATATCCAGGCGCAGTTCGCCGATTTCGTCCAGGAACAGCGTGCCGCCGTCCGCTTCCTGGAATTTGCCCAGATGCTTGTCGGTGGCGCCTGTGAACGAACCCTTTTCATGGCCGAACAGGATGGATTCGATCAGGTTCTCCGGAATCGCGCCGCAATTGACGGTGACGAAGGGCCTGCCGGCACGGTCTGACGACCCCTGAATGGCGCGCGCGATCAGCTCCTTGCCGACGCCGCTTTCGCCCTCGATCAGAATCGGGATGTTGGATTGCGCTGCGCGATGGCCCAGGCGGATCACCTGTTTCATCTCATTCGACCGGGCGACAAGATCCTCGAAGCTCAGGCGGTTTTCGCTTTTCTTTTTCAGGCGCGTGACTTCGGTCGAAAGCGTGCCGATTTTCAGCTGGTTGCGGATGGAAACGCCGATCCGCTCCGGGCTTGCCGGTTTGACCAGAAAATCGTTGGCGCCCGCGCGCATCGCTTCCACTGCGGAATCAATGCCGCCGCGCGCGGTCAGAACGATCACCGGCAGATCCGGATGGCTGACGCGCAATTTATTCAGTACCTCAATGCCGCCCATGTCGGGCATGACGAGGTCGAGCATCATCAGGGAAATCTGTTCGCCTTTGGGGCCGTTGACCAGATCCAGCGCGGGGCCGCCGCCGGGTGCGGTGACCACATGCATCCCCGAACGGGTGATGGACGTCTCCAGAAGCCGGCGTTGCACCGGATCGTCATCTACAATCAAAATGGTCTGCGCCATAGGCTGCCCCAAAATCGAACAGTGCAGACCATGCCCCCCGAGAGGTAAACGTCGCGTTTAAACCTGTCCTTGACTGGGACGAATACATGCCTAACAAAGTGTAAAGGCGGTTGGTGTATGAAGGATTACTGGAAGTTTTTTGCCGGGGAAGCGCATCGCATCGGCAGCTCCCTGTACGAAATCCTGGCGCTCAAAGTCCGCGACGATGAAGACTTGAAGTTACTTGCCGCGCAGTCCCGCGCAGGCCAACCGCACGCCAACATGCTTTTCGGCGCTGTCCACTTTCTGCTTTTGCGCGGCGCCGATCATCTGTTGCGTGAATATTATCCCACGCTGGGTGGAGGCCGGTTGCCCGAGGATGAAAATCTTTTCCCGCTGTTCCGGGATTTTGTCGTTCGTCACCGCGAGGAAATTTCGGCACTGGTATCGGCGCGCGTCACCAACACCAATGAAGTAGGCCGCTCGTCGGCGCTGCACGCCGGATTTCGCGTCTTGGCAGAGCAGATTGAAATGCCCGTACATTTGATCGAGCTTGGGCCCAGTGCGGGCCTTAATCTCGTTTGGGATCGTTATGGCGTTCGCTATCGGCGCGGCGCTGAGGTAGCCGCTGTGGTTTCTCCGGATGCCGACCTTGTCATCGAATGCGAATTGAAGGGCGATGCCACGCCGCCCACAGGCGCACCACCCAAAATTGCTTCCCGTCTCGGTATTGAACTCAATCCCGTAAATCTCGCGGACAGGAACGACCGCGATTGGCTGCGTGCCCTGATCTGGCCGGATCAGCCCCAGCGCCTGGAGCGACTCGATCGCGCGATAACGCTTTTCATGCGTGAACGGCCGGAAATCCGCGCGGGCGATGTCTTGGAAATGTTGCCGTCGGTTCTGGCCGCATTGCCGCCGGAGCCCGTCTGTCTCTACCACACCATCGTACTCTACCAGTTTTCCACAGAGATGACGGAAAGACTGGATGGCATGCTGATGGATGCCCGGCGCCCACTCTATCGTCTGGGGCTGGAGTATGATGGCGCGGCCTATAGCTTGATTTTGAGCCGCTACGGGGATGGCAAGCGCAAAGACCGCCTGTTGGGACGGGCCCACCCCCACGGAACATGGCTGGAATGGCTGACCTAAAGGACCGTTGCCCCTCAAGCCGGCTTTGCTATAGTCCGGCCAGCTTCACAGTATACTTTTTTTGGGGACTTTCATGGCCGCACACGGCAACGATCTGCAAACCACGGGCGGCATGGACATCAGCCAGCACGTAAAGACCTGGAAGGGCTTCACCAGCCTCGTAAAATGGTCCTTGTTTGGCATCCTGCTTATCATGATCTTCCTCGCGATATTCCGTACGCACTAACCCGCCTCGCATGGGGCACGGGGGACAATGAAACTTGCGATCCTTAAGGAGCGTCTGCAGGGTGAAACCCGCGTCGCCGCCACGCCCGAAACTGTCAAAAAGCTGAAAGGCCTGGGGCTAGAGGTTGCTGTTGAAACCGGTGCCGGAAACGCGGCGCGCTTCAGCGATGCCGATTATCAGGCCGCGGGCGCGACCATTGCTTCGGACGCGGCTTCGGCGCTCGACGGTGCCGATATTATCTTCAAGGTGCGCGCTCCCGATCAGGGTGAAATCGCGCACATGAAAAAGGGCGCGGTACTGGCCGCTCTTCTGGCGCCGCACACCGGCAAGGACACGGCTGCGGCACTGGCCGCACAGGGTGTCGATGCCTTTGCCATGGAATTGCTGCCGCGTATTTCGCGCGCCCAGGCCATGGACGTGCTGTCCTCGCAGGCCAACCTGGCCGGATATAAAGCGGTGATCGATGCCGCGGCCACGTTCGGCCGCGCCATGCCCATGATGATGACGGCGGCGGGCACCATTGCCCCGGCCCGCGTATTGGTCATGGGCGTCGGCGTTGCCGGACTTCAGGCTATCGCTACCGCCAAGCGTTTGGGCGCGATCGTGTCGGCCACCGATGTGCGGCCTGCCACCAAGGAACAGGTGGAATCACTCGGCGGCACGTTCGTGGCCGTGATGGATGAGGAATTCAAAAACGCCCAGACGGCGGGCGGTTACGCCAAGGAAATGTCCAAGGAATATCAGGCCAAACAGGCGGCGCTGATTGCCGACACCATCAAAAAACAGGACATTATCATCACCACCGCGCTGATCCCGGGTCGCAAGGCGCCGGTGCTGGTCACAGAAGACATGATCAAGACCATGAAACCCGGATCGGTGATTGTCGATCTGGCGGCGGAGCAGGGCGGCAATACCCCGCTCACCAAAGCCAATGAGGTGATCGAAGTCCATGGCGTCACCATCATGGGCTACACCAATCTGCCGGGACGGCTGGCGGTGGATTCCTCCTCGCTCTATTCGCGCAATTTGTTCAATTTCGTGTCGCTGATTGTCGACAAGAAGACGGGTGCGCTGGCGGTGAACTGGGATGACGAAATCATCAAGGGCGCAGGCCTGACGCATGGCGGCGAAGTCGTGCATCCAGCGGTGAAGGGATAAATCATGGAAGCAATGGCCATCGACCCGTTCGTGTTCCGCCTGTCGATATTCGTGCTGGCGATTTTCGTCGGCTATTTCGTGGTCTGGGGCGTCACGCCCGCGCTGCATACCCCGCTGATGAGCGTTACCAACGCCATTTCCTCGGTGATTGTGGTTGGCGCGCTGATCGCGGTGTCGGTTCCGGCGCTGACCGATGCCAGCTGGATTTCAAAGGGGCTCGGCTTTTTCGCGCTGATTTTGGCCTGCGTAAATATTTTTGGCGGCTTCCTCGTCACCAGCCGCATGCTCGCCATGTACAAGAAAAAAGAGAAGAAGTGATGCGTCCTCAAGTAGCGAAGCGATAGGACATAGAAAAACATGAAAGCCGATATCGCAGCACTTCTCTATCTCGTTTCTGGCGTCCTTTTCATTCTGGCGCTGAAGGGCCTTGCCTCTCCCGCTACCAGCCGCACGGGTAACCGCAACGGCATGATCGGTATGGCGCTGGCGGTCGGCACTACATTGTGGGTCGCCGGCGTTACCGACGCACTGACCTGGGGTTTGATTGTCGGCGGCGTCGCCATCGGCGGCGGCATTGGCGCGATTACCGCCAAGCGCATTGCCATGACGGCCATGCCGCAATTGGTTGCTGCCTTCCACTCGCTGGTCGGTCTGGCGGCCGTGCTGGTGGCCGCCGCTGCGCTGTATTCGCCCGAGGCCTATGGCATTGGCATCGAAGGCGCGATCCGCGCCCAAAGCCTGATCGAAATGAGCATCGGCGTTGCCATCGGCGCCATCACCTTTTCCGGTTCGGTCATCGCCTTTGCCAAGCTCAACGGCAACATGTCGGGCGCGCCCATTATCCTGCCGGCGCGCCACGTGCTGAACATTCTGATCTTCGTCGGCCATTATCGCGCTGATCGTCTTTATGATCCAAAGCCAGCTTCACTGGGCGTTCTGGGCCATTGCGGCTTTAAGTTTCCTCTTCGGCATCACCCTCATTATTCCCATTGGCGGTGCCGATATGCCGGTGGTGGTGTCGATGCTGAATTCCTATTCCGGCTGGGCGGCGGCGGGTATCGGTTTCACGCTGGAAAATACCGCGCTCATCATTACCGGCGCCTTGGTCGGTTCATCGGGTGCGATCCTGTCCTACATTATGTGCAAGGGCATGAACCGCAGTTTCGTCTCTGTCATTATGGGCGGGTTCGGCGGCGAGACCGGCCGGCCCTGCGGGCAAGGCCGAAGCGCGTCCGGTGAAACAGGGCTCGGCCGAAGACGCCGCCTTCATTATGAAAAACGCCGCCTCGGTTATCATTGTGCCGGGTTACGGCATGGCGGTGGCGCAGGCCCAGCATGCCGTGCGCGAAATGGCCGACAAGCTGAAGGCCGAAGGCGTCAAGGTTTCCTATGCCATTCATCCGGTGGCGGGCCGAATGCCCGGCCACATGAACGTACTGCTGGCCGAAGCCAATGTGCCCTACGACGAAGTCTTTGAACTGGAAGACATTAACTCGCAATTTGCGCAGGCCGATGTGGCCTATGTCATCGGTGCCAATGACGTCACCAATCCGTCGGCCAAGACTGATCCAAAATCGCCGATTTACGGCATGCCGATCCTGGACGTCGAAAAAGCCAAGACCGTCCTGTTCATTAAGCGCGGCATGGGCTCTGGCTACGCCGGCGTCGAGAATGAACTTTTCTTCCGCGACAACACCATGATGCTGTTCGGCGACGCCAAGAAGATGACGGAAGAAGTCGTCAAGAATCTGGACTGAGCTAAGAGTTCACCATGGCCGGGCGTGACCCGGCCACCTATCTTTCCAGTGAACAGGACTGTCGAAGCGAAGCGTTACTTCGCCTTCTCTCCCATCGCCAGAATGGCAGTGGCGATTTCGGCGAGGATGCGCACCACCATAATCGCGATCAGCCCGGCAACCAGAGCCCCTAAAATCCGGATCGTGCCGGCCAGCATGGAATTACGTCCATCGCCACGGCCTGCGCGATTGACAAAACGTGGTCCCGGTCCAAACCGTTCGCCACGAACGCGTTGGCCAAACAATGCGCGTGGGCCGCGTGGCGGCAAAGGTGCTGCCTGCGGCGCGGGCTGCATCGGTGTTGCGGCAGGTGCCGGTGAAGGAGACAGGCGCAGCTGCATCTGATTGTACGGGAGCGGAAGGTGACGGCGCAGCCTCAGGGGTGGAAGCTTGCTGCGGTGGCGCGGGCGGCTGCGGACGCGGTCCAATAACAGCAATACGCTGCTGCGGCGGCCGCACCATGGTGGCAATGCCGCGGGCCACGCCCGCAATCATGCCGATGGCGATCAGCACCAGCGCGATCACATAGAGAATTCGGATCAGGCGCGGGGCAATGGACGTGTTGAGCGTGAAAATATCGCTGACAGACATGGGCGTCTCCTTGGCGCATCTGCGTGCGCGAGGCCGAGGGTATAGGCCCTAGCTGTCGCCTAAGTTTGTCAGCCTATTCGGTTCGCAATTGCAGGCCGCCCATGGCACAGACCAGACGCCATTCGCGCTCCGTAACCGGCTGTACAGAAAGGCGAAAGCTTTTTACCAGGCTCATTTCCTTCAGGGCGCTGTTTGCCTTCACATCGGCCAACGTTACCGGATTTGGCATATCCTTGACGGCCTTGACCTTCACAAGGCCAAAGCGGCCCTTCTCATCCGTTGGGTCCGGCCGATAGGTGGCAATGACCTCCACAATGCCGACGATCGCCCGCTCTTCGCCGGAGTGATAGAAAAATCCTCTATCGCCCTTTTTCATCGCCTTCATATTGTTGGCGGCCTGATAATTGCGCACGCCGCTCCAGGGCTCGCCCCTGGCGCCGCGTTCCTTCTGCTGCATCCAGGACCAGGATTCCGGTTCGGATTTGAATAGCCAGTACGCCATCAGAATTTTGCCTCGACGAAATTCAGTGTCGGTTTCCAGACATGGATGTCACTGGTCTCGAACAGGCCGCCCTTGAAGAAAGGCTCCTGTTCCAGCCAGGCCTTCGCCGTTTCCAGATCCGGGGCTTCGAGAATAAGCAGGCTGCCCGCCATTTCGCCCTTGTCGTTGAAGAACGGCCCGGCCAGGCGCAGCACCGGCGGTTTGAGATAGTCCAGATGCGCGGCGCGCAATGCCATGCGCTTGTCCAACGAATTGGGTTTGTCTTTGGCGATGAAGGCAAAAAACATGTTTTACTCCGATTTTAGGGGGCGGCTTAAAAGCCGGATCAGCGCCTGATCCAGCGTCAGGGTGCCGTCCAGTACGTGGGCTACGGCTTCGGCAATGGGAAGTTCGACGCCGCTCTCTCGCGCGCGCGCCACCAGCGCGGCGGCGGTTTCCGCGCCCTCCACCAAAGGTTTGCCCGGGGCGCGCAATTCGTCGACGCTTTTGCCTTTTCCCAGCGCGTGGCCGAAGGCGAAATTGCGCGACGTCAGGCTGGTGGCCGTCAGCACCAGATCGCCCAGGCCCGACAGGCCCATCAGGGTTTCGGAGCGCGCGCCCAACTGTTCGCCCAGCCGTGTCAACTCGGCAAAGCCGCGCGCCAGCAAGGCCGCGCGCGCGCTTTCGCCCAAACCCATGCCTTCGACGATACCGCAGGCGATGGCATAGACATTCTTGGCCGCGCCGCCCAATGCCACGCCGGTGAGATCGTCGCTGGCATAAACCCGGAACGTGCCGTGGCTGAGCGCGGCCTGAAGCCTCTCAGCCACATCCATTCTTGCCGCCACCGTGACGGCTGTGGGCAGGCCGCGCGCGGCATCGATGGCAAAAGACGGTCCGGACAAAATTGCGGCTTCGGCCTCCGGTGCGGCTTCCCGCAAAACCTCGGTCAGCAATTTGCCGCTGCCTTTTTCGATGCCCTTGTTGCACAACACCAGCGGTACGCACGGGCGAATGACGGGCGTGAGTTGCGCCAGAGCGGCGCGCAGAAATTGTGCGGGCACCACCAACAGCAGGGCATCGGCATTTGCGGCTTCGGCAATATTGCCGGTTGATTTCAGCGCGGGCGGCAATTTTACGCCGGGCAGGAAGCGGGTGTTTTCATGCTTGCCCGCAATCGAATCCACCACGTCCGGCTCGCGCGCCCACAGGGTCACGGTGCGGCCCGCGCCTGCGGCCACCAGCGCCAGCGCCGTTCCCCAGGCTCCGGCTCCGATTACGCCTATGCGGCTAAAATTATTTTCGCCTGATTCCGGCACTTTCTCGTACCCCGCACTGCAAAAGATTGAACGCTTCGTTGATTATTCAGGAATAGGCGTTATTGTCGTAGGGGAAAGCACCGCAGCCCGGACGTCAAGTTTCGGGAAACGGCTTTTGGGAGCGATCCATGACGAAAAATGATGCCGTGCGCACACAAATCGTCGAAGCCGCCAAGAAACGCTTTTCCCATTTTGGTTATGCCAAGACCACCATGGCCGAAGTGGCCACCGATTGCGATATGTCGCCCGGCAACCTCTATCGCTTCTTTCCGGGCAAACTCGATATTGCCGAGGCCATTGCCACCGAGGATTACGCCGGCCATCTGCGTTATCTGAAAAAGACCGCCGCCGCGCCCGGCAAGACGGCGCGCACGCGCCTGCATGATCTGCTGGTTGAAGAGCTGCGCCGCACTTTCAAGCAGTTGGAAAAAGATCCGCGGGCCTATGAAATGGCGCGCGTTATCGCCAACGAGCGGCCGGAATTTTCCGACGCCATGGCCACCAGCGAAAGGCAGCTTATTATTGACCTTCTGGAAGAAGGCCACGCCCAAGGCGAGTTCGCCGTCGCCGACACCGAAGACACGGCCGAGACCATTCAATGCGCCACCATGAAGTTCCGGTATCCGCAACTCTGGTCCAAGCAGACCCTGCCGCGCCTGGAAGAGGAACTGGAGGGCGTGCTGGCGCTGTTGCTGGACGGCCTGACGCCGCGCCTTGCCGCTGCCCTGGATGAACATGCAGCGGCCTAATCCCGCCACAAAGCGCAGCTAAACCCAATTCATGCGAAGACTTGCACTGTGTATTTTGTTGGCATGTGGCGCCGTCGCGCTTGGCGCGGCCGGTCAGTCGCCGCCTGCCTTGCGCACCATTTATAACCGCGACGATCTGGCCGCGCTGGACCGCATCAGCGCCTATCTCAACAGTGTAAAGTCGATGGAAAGCGGATTTCTGCAGATCGGGCCCGACGGCCGGGTCACGCAGGGCCGCTTCTATGTCTCCAAGCCGGGCCGCATGCGTTTCGAATATGATCCGCCCAGTCCGTTACTGATTGTGTCGGACGGGCGCACGGTTGCGGTTAAGAACAGCAGTCTCAATACGCTGGACAGCTACGCCCTGTCCGATACGCCGCTTGATCTCATTCTTGCCAATAATGTCGATCTGGCCAGAGACCCCGCCGTGCTGAAAATCGCGCGCCAGAACGGCACGTATCTGGTGTATGCCCGCTCCGTAAATACCAAGAAGCAGGGCAACATCACGCTCGTCTTCAGCGCGCCGCAGATCGAACTCCGGCAATGGTCCGTGACCGACAATCAGGGCAAGACCACAACCACAACCTTGCGCAACACCATGGTCGGCAAACCGGTGGATCAGGCCAAATTCGTTCTGCCGGTCAAAGAGGCAGTGCAGAAAAAGAACGCCGGCTGATGCGTCCCCTGGTCGGTGTTCCGTGTTGCCGGCGCATGCGGGGCCCGCATCCCTTTCAGATGGTCGGCGAAAAATACATTGCCGCGCTGCGCGAGGGCTCCGATGCCACGCCGCTGCTGATTCCGTCCTTTGAAAATCCGTTGCCGCCCGCCGATATCCTGGACGGCGTGCAGGGCCTGCTGTTCACCGGTTCGCCCTCCAATGTGGCGCCGGCGCTCTATGGCGGCGCGCCGGACACCGACATGCTGCTGGACCACCATCGCGACGGCCTCACTTTGCCGCTGCTGCGTGCGGCCATCGCAAAAGGCCTGCCCGTGCTGGCCATTTGCCGCGGCTTTCAGGAGTTGAATGTGGCGCTGGGCGGCACGCTCCATCCGAACGTGCATGAACTGCCCGGGCGCCTGGATCATCGCGAGGATTCCGGCGCCGAACTGGATGTCCAGTATGGCCCGGCCCATCCGGTAGCTGTCACGGCAGGCGGGCTTCTGGCCGCCATCACCGGGCTGGAAACATTTCAGGTCAATTCTCTGCACAGCCAGGGCATAGACCGGCTGGCCGACAGTCTGGCTATCGAGGCCACCGCGTCCGACGGCCAGATAGAAGCCGTCAGCATGCCTGGCGCCAAAGGCTTTATGCTGGGGGTGCAATGGCACCCCGAATGGCGCTGGCGCGACAGTCCCATCAGCCGGGCCATTTTTGCGGCCTTCGGAGCCGCCCTGCGCCGCTAGAATTGACCTGTCCCTGACAGGCGGCCGTTGCCGCCTGCACCCAAACGGGGCACCCGCAAAGGCGCGCGCCAAAGCTGGTGCCGACCCGCGGCGCCTGATTTACTCGCCGGCGCACCCTGGGATTTCGCCCGCATGGAATTGCGCCTGCTGTCGCTCAACGTCGGACGGGCCCGCGTCATCGGCAGCCGCCATGGCGAGGATGTCCTGTCGGCGATCGCCAAACAGCCCGTGACCGCCGAAACCATTCTGGTGCAGGCCGATGGCCTGGACGGCGACCAGCAGGCCGATCTGTCGGTCCATGGCGGCCTGGATAAGGCGGTCTATGCCTACCCGTCGGAACACTGGCCCTGGTGGCAGCAGGACAATGGCCTGGCCTGCGCACCGGCAACCTTTGGCGAAAATCTCACTGTGTCCGGCGCGCAGGAACATGACATTGCCATTGGCGACCGTTTTGAATGGGGCCAGGCCGTGCTGGAGGTCAGTCAGCCGCGCGCGCCCTGCTTCAAGCTGGCCCTGCATACCGGCCGCCCGGATGTGCCCGGCCTCATGACCCAGTCAGCCCGCTGCGGCTGGTATTTACGCGTGCTGCGCGAGGGTAGGGCGTCCCGCAACGCCGCCTTGCGGCGTATTCATCGCAGCGAGGCACCCACCGTCGCAGAGGCGTTTACGGCGCTTTTCGATACGCGCGCCAGCCGGGAACTGGTCCAGGCGGTCTTTGACCGGCCGGAACTGGCCCAGGCCTGGCGGGTCGGCCTTGCCAGGCGGCTGCGCTGAAAGCCCCTCGGATTGCAGGCGATACATTGCTGCAAATTTACCACTGTCATTAAAAAAACATAAGATTTTATGGAATTGCAGAAAAATCTTGAAAGCTGTGGCTTTCATGCATAGCTTTCTCGGTGAGGAAGAACTGGACCGGCAGGCACTGCCCCCCCGCTCGCACGCCGGACCTCTTCCTTCGCACAAGGCACTGGTTATCCCCTCCCAGTGTCCTGCGCAGTTAGCGCGAGAAACGCCCGGTCGGCCTTGCTGACCGGGCGTTTCCCATTGTGCCGGACCGGAAAATCTCCTCAACGCATGATCGGCGGGGCGGGCATCACCACTGAAAGGGGCTGCGGGTCGGCACCAGAAAGATTCCGGCGTACCAGCCGTGCATGCCATGGCTGTCCAGCCAGTCTTTCAGGGTTTCCGGTGCGTAGTCGTTCCAGATCCACTCTTCCAGCGACCGGCCCCTGGCATCTTGGCGCGCGAAATCCAGAAACGGCGCCAGCCAGCGCTGATGCTTTTTCGGAAAATGCAGATAGGGAAAGCGCGCGAATTGCCGGCGCGCTTTGTCCATCGCGTCCCAGCCGTCGCGATGCAAAATGTAAAGCGCCGACGCCAGGCTGGTACGGTCCTGGCCGCCCGAACATTTCAGCAGAAACGGTTTTGGCGCGGTGTCGAAACTTTCGATCATCCGCACCAGCATTTTGCGCGTCGGCAGCTTGCGCGAATCCATCATGGTGTCGAGATGGGCGATGCCCAGCTTTTTCGCCACCCGCGTTTCATACTGCCACCAGCTCAGGTCCGAATTGTCTCCCCGCAAATTGATGATGGCCGCAATGCCCCGGTTGCGCAGAAAGGGTTCCAGAAATCCCCCCCAGGCCTGGGCGGCACGCGCCGCTTCCCCGGGTACTACCCAGTGGAAATTGTAGAGAATGTCGGGCAAAGACCGCATGCTTTGGCTTAGACTCTGGCGGGCGTTGAAACAAGAAGGGTTTGGGGGTGGCAATGCGTCTGTTTCGGATCGGACAAAAAACCATGCACCGTCTATGGGCCTGGACGGGCCTGTCGGCGGCGCTGCTGTTTCTCATTTTGGTATTGTTGGACCGCGTGCTGGCCGCGCAGACCAGCCTGGGCACGGCTGACCTTCAGCAACTTTCCACCGCCGCGCAATATCAGATCGCGCACACCATCTGGATCCGGGCCGACGTGGCAATGCGGGTCGGATTTATTTTGGGGCTCGATTATTTGCTGATGCCGCTTTACGCCGCCGCGCTGTTTTGCTCGGGCTTGGCGGTCCAGGAATTCTATATGCCGCGCGCGGCCCTGGCGCGCCGGGTGCTGGCCGTGGCCACCTTGGTCCCGGTATTCGGTGCGCTGCTCGATGCAGTGGAAAATGCCTTGGAACTTTATCTGCTGGTGCCGGGCCACGCCACCGACACGCTGGCCAATCTTGCCTTTCGCATCTCCTACGCCAAGATGACATGCCTCTATGTCGGCCTGGCGCTGCTTATAGCCGCTCTGTTTGGTCTGCGCATGCGCCGGGCCCGGAAAAAGCTGGCGCTATAAATTTAAGGACGCCCCCTGAGCCCGTTGACGTGCGAGGCTCGGGCTATCGGTCCGCGTGCCGGGATCTATTTTTCGTCCAGATCGACCAGAAGTCCGCGCGCTTCATACAGCAGGTCGGCGTCGCCCGCCTCTACCGCCGCGAACGCCTCATGGCGTTCGAACTTGCTCGCCCGATATAGCCATACGCCCGTAACGGCGATCCGCTTGTCGCCCATCACCAGGATCGGGGTATCCAGACGATAGCTGGTCTGCAGATCGAAGAAGGTCCGTTCCGCATCCATCAGATGTTCATAACCGACCATCTTGGTCTGCTTTTGGGTCGATGGGGGCAGGAGGTACTCGAATTTCACGACAAGCCAGGATTCAAACATGCACTGCTTCCGTTTCTCCCCCACGGCGTAGATATCAGCTATTTCGCCCGCCGTCACATTGAGAGAAGTCAATCTTTTGGGTCTTGCCGATTTCTCTCGGACTTGCATCTATGTGGCGAACGCTTGGTAAGCGGACAGGATGTCGAACCGATGATTGATACCGGCCTGTTTCTTTCCTTCGTGGCGGCGGTAACGGTTTTGATGCTGATACCGGGGCCGAACGTTGCGCTCATTGTTGCCAACAGTGTGGCGCATGGCGCCCGCTATGGGCTTCTGACCGTTGCGGGCACCGCCTCGGCGATGGTTGTTCAGCTTGTCTTCACGGCGCTGGGCGTGACGGGATTGCTGCAAATCTTCGGCGTATGGTTTGAAGGGCTGCGCTGGATGGGCGTTTGCTATCTGGTTTTTTTGGGCGTCAGGCTATGGCGTGCGCCTGCTGTGGAAATTTGCCCCATACCGCCGGAGCCAAAATCCGCACGCGCCATCTATGCCCGGGCATTTTTTGTCTCTCTGACCAACCCGAAAACGCTGTTGTTTTACAGTGCATTTTTTCCGCAATTTCTGTCCGTGCAGCATCCCGCCGAACGCAGCTCGCAATTCTGTCGGCTACCTTTCTGATGTTGGCGGTTCTGATCGACTCCGTATGGGCCCTTGCCGCTGGCCACGCTGCCGCTTTGTTGCGCGCGCGGCTGCGGTTTCGAAACAGGCTCGCCGGCGGCTTTATGATCGGTGCGGGAGCGGCGCTGGCGATCTCTCGGAATCGCTGAAAGCGCCCATCACCCGGTGGACTAAGATGTGCTGCTCCCCTCCCTTGACCCGGCAGGGCACCTCAGTATATTGCGCGGCTCTTTCGGGGCAGGGGCCTCTTAAGATATATAATATATTCAAGGACTTAGGTCATGTTCGCGGTAATCCGCACCGGCGGCAAACAGTATAAAGTGGCCCAGGACGATGTTCTGGTCATCGAAAAGCTCGCGGGCGATGTCGGCGGCAAGGACAAATTCGCCGAGGTTTTGGCGCTGGGCGGCGACGCCCCCAAGATCGGTGCGCCCCTGATTTCCGGCGCCTCCGTCGAGTTTGAAATCCTCGAACAGGGCAAGGGCGAGAAGGTCATCGCCTTCAAGAAAAAGCGCCGCAAGAACACCCATCGCAAGCGCGGTCACCGCCAGTCCTTCACCAAGGTGAAGGTCCTGGGCATTTCCGCCGGTCAGTAAGGTCGAGAAAAAATGGCACACAAAAAAGCAGGCGGCTCTTCGCGCAACGGACGTGACTCGGCGGGTCAGCGGCTCGGCGTCAAGAAATTCGGCGGCGAATCCATTAGCGGCGGCAATGTGATTGTGCGCCAGCGCGGCACCAAATTCTGGGCAGGCGAGAATGTCGGTATGGGCAAAGACCATACCCTGTTCGCGCTCTGCGACGGCCATGTGGCGTACCGCGAAGGCTTTAAGCGCCGCACGTTCGTATCCGTCGTTACCGCCGATATGCCGGCGACAAAGCGCGCAACCTCATAAGGCGGCCGAAATCATAGGCCGCCAACCAATTGGCGGCCCATTCAGGAAGCGAGGGAGATGGTCCGCCATCTCCCTTTTTTCTTCTCTCGCGCCAAGAGGGGACCCGTGAAATGGGTTGAATGATGTGTCATGTCGATTTTGGAAAGCGGAAGATTATTTTTAAGACCGCCGGAGGACGGCGATAGCAAAGTGTTGGCGTTTCTGGCGAATGATTACGACATAGTGAAAAACACCTCGCGTATGCCCTGGCCTTATGCCGAGAGCGACGCGCGTGCTTTCATTGCACATGCGCACGAAGGCCGGGCGCTGGGCAGCGAATTCAACTACGCGATCGTCGAGAGGGGCCAGACATTGCCGATGGGCGGCGTCGGGCTGCACCTGAAGGACGGCACCTTCGAGTTCGGCTACTGGCTGGGAAAAGCCTTTTGGGGGCAGGGCTATGCTACCGAGGCGGCGCACCGGCTGGTGTGCTTTGCCTTTGACGAATTGCAGGCCGAAAGCGTGTGGGCGGGCTGGTTTTTCGACAATCCCGCCTCAGGCCGGGTGCTGCGCAAGCTGGGCTGCCGCCCGGCGGGCAGCGTCAAGCGCTACAGCATCGCGCGTGGCCAGTCCGTGCTATGCCATGGCACGACATTGACGCGCGCGGATTTCCAGCGAAAAAAGGCGGCCTGAAAGTCAAAATGCAGAGCGATCGAGTAAAATTGTCATTCCCGGCCGAGCATCGCTGTAGCGATGTGAGGGGAAGGGAATCCAGGGGCTATACAATGCTTCTGGATGCGCTTCCCGCGTGCTGTGCACGCGCCGGGCATGACAAGCGCAATCTGGCAGGTCGAAATCGATGAAATTTCTCGATATTGCCAAGGTTTATATCCAGAGCGGCGCAGGCGGAAACGGCTGCGTCGCTTTTCGGCGCGAAAAATTCATCGAGTTCGGCGGTCCCTATGGCGGCGATGGCGGCCGGGGCGGCAATGTCTGGGTTGAGGCGGTGGAAAATCTCAACACACTGATCGACTACCGCTATCAGCAGCATGTGCGCGCGCAAAACGGCGAAGGCGGCATGGGCAAGGTCATGACCGGCGCCAACGGCGACGATGCCGTGATGCGCGTGCCCGTCGGCACGGAAATCTATGAAGAAGACGGCGAGACGCTGATTTGCGATCTGACAAAGCCCGGCGAGCGGGTGCAGCTTCTGCGCGGCGGCAATGGCGGTTTTGGCAACTACCATTTCAAGAGCGCCACCAATCAGGCGCCGGACTATGCCAATCCCGGCCAGCCGCATGAAGAAAAAACCATAATTCTGAAATTAAAACTGATTGCCGATGCCGGACTGATCGGCTTGCCCAATGCCGGCAAGTCCACCTTTCTGTCGCGCGTCAGCCAGGCCAAGCCGAAAATCGCCGACTATCCCTTCACCACGCTGGTGCCCCAGCTCGGTGTGGTAAAAATCGACGACAGCGATTTCGTGATTGCCGATCTGCCCGGCCTGATCGAAGGCGCGCATCAGGGCGTGGGTCTGGGCGATCAGTTCCTGGGTCATGCCGAACGCTGCGGGGCCATTCTGCACCTGATCGATGCGACCGAATCCAACATCGTGGATGCCTACAAAACCATTCGCGGCGAGTTGGAGGCCTATGGTCACGGCCTTGGGGTAAAAACGGAAATTCTGGCCCTCAACAAAATCGACGCCGTGCCGAAATCCGCCCTTGCCAGGAAGAAAGCATCGCTGGAAAAAGCCTCTGGCCGCAAGGTCATGCTGGTATCCGGTGTGTCCGGTGAAGGCGTGGACGATGTGTTGCGCGCCATGGTGCGCGCCATCAAGATCCGGCGGGCAAAAGATAAGGGTGATCCACGGCAGGAAAAAGAGTGGGCACCATGACTGATGTCCTGTCGGGCGCAAAACTGATTGTGGTGAAAATCGGATCGGCTCTGCTGATCGATTCCGAATCCGGACAATTGCGCCGTGATTGGCTGAGGTCCGTATGTGCCGATGTCGCCGCGCTCAAGAAGCAGGGCAAGGCTGTTGTGCTGGTATCCTCAGGTGCCATTGCTCTGGGCCGCCGCGCGCTGGGACTCAAGTCCGGCGCGCTACGGCTGGAGGAAAGCCAGGCTGCCGCCGCGGTCGGTCAGGTCAAGCTGGCGGAAGCCTATGCCGATATTCTGGCGGCGGAAAAGATTGTAGCCGCGCAAATTCTGTTGACGCTGGCCGACACCGAGGAACGCCAGCGCTATCTCAATGCCCGCGCCACACTGAAAACTCTGATCGAACTGGGCAGTGTGCCCGTCATCAACGAGAACGATACCGTGGCCACGGCGGAAATTCGCTTTGGCGACAATGACCGGCTGGGTGCGCGTGTTGCCTCCATGATGGAGGCGGATTGTCTGGTGCTGCTGTCCGATGTCGATGGCCTTTACACCGCTGATCCGACGCAGGACGCCGCTGCCCGGCATATTGCCGATGTACGGGCGATTACGCCGGACATTGAAGCCATGGCGGGCGACTCTATCTCAGGCGTCGGGCGCGGCGGCATGTCGTCTAAACTGATCGCGGCCAAGATCGCTACAGCGGCCGGCTGTTCTGTCGTCATCGCCAGAGGCAAGGATGACCATCCGCTTGCCGCTATTCGGGATAGCGCGCGTCATACCTGCTTTCATGCCAGCGTCACGCCGACTGCCGCCAAAAAGCGCTGGATCGCGGGCGGCCTTAAACCGGTCGGCACGCTCATTATCGATGCCGGTGCGGTAAGAGCATTGGGAGAAGGCAAAAGCCTGCTGCCTGCAGGTATTCGCCAGATCGACGGGCGCTTTGAGCGTGGCGATGCCGTGGTGGTGAAAGACAAGGAAGGCCGCGAAATCGCGCGGGGTCTTGTGGCCTATAATGCCAGTGACGCAGAGCGGATTGCCGGAAAACGCACGGTCGAAATCGAGGCCATTTTGGGCTATCGTGGACGGGATGAAATGATCCATCGCGACGATCTCGCCCTAACCGGAATTGTGTCATGAATGTTCAAACAACTCTTGCCGCCCAGATGCAGGCCGTCGGCGCTGCCGCGCGCGAAGCGGCGCGCGCCGTGCGCGAAGCCTCGACCGAGACCAAGAACGCAGCATTGCGCGCAGGCGCGGCGGCGATCCGCGCACGCAAGGCA
Organism: uncultured Alphaproteobacteria bacterium; assembly: GCA_963837555.1. Classification (GTDB taxonomy): domain Bacteria; phylum Pseudomonadota; class Alphaproteobacteria; order Micropepsales; family Micropepsaceae; genus Rhizomicrobium. Next base: position 507,418 of record CAWINU010000006.1, read on the forward strand.
GAAATTCTGACGGCCAATGCCATGGATGTGGATTCGGCGCGCGGCGCAGGCATGCCCGCGCCGATGGTCGAACGCCTGATTCTGGACGACAAGCGGATCGAAGCCATGGCCAAGGGCGTCGAGGATGTTGCGGCTTTGGCCGATCCGGTTGGAAAGGAATTGGCGCGCTGGTCGCGCCCCAATGGTCTTGATATCGCGCGCGTTGCCACGCCCATTGGCGTCATCGGTATCATTTATGAAAGCCGTCCCAACGTAACGGCCGATGCCGGCGCGCTGGCGTTGAAAGCGGGCAATGTCGCCATCCTGCGCGGCGGTTCGGATTCGCTGCATTCTTCGGCTGCTATTCATGCTGCCTTGGTGGAGGGGCTAAAGGCGGCGGGGCTGCCCGAAGCGTCGATTTCGCGCGTGCCCACCACCGATCGCGATGCCGTCGGCATGATGCTCGAAGGTCTGAATGGCACCGTCGATCTGATTATTCCGCGTGGCGGCAAGGGCCTGACCGGCCGCGTCCTGCGTGAAGCCCGCGTGCCCGTGCTGGCGCATCTCGAAGGCATTTGCCACGTCTATATCCATGAAAAGGCCGATGCCGCCAAAGCGCGCGCAATCGCGCTCAACGCCAAAATGCGCCGTACCTCCATCTGCGGCGCCGCCGAAACCTTGCTGATCGATCGCAGTGTGCTGAAGGAAATCGGTATTCCCGTTCTGGAAGATCTGGCCAAAGCCGGCTGCGAAATTCGCGGTGATGATGCCGTACGTGCGGTGTTTCCTTCGGCCAAGCCCGCCACCGAAGAAGACTGGAGTACCGAATATCTCGACGCCATTATTGCCGTGCGGGCGGTCAGTGGCCTGGAGCAGGCCATTGCCCATATTGAAACCTATGGATCGCATCATACCGAAAGCATCGTGACGGAAGATGTTGCGGCTGCTGAGGCGTTTTTGAATTCGATCGATTCCGCCATTGTGCTGTGGAATGCTTCCACGCAATTTGCCGACGGCGCGGAATTCGGCATGGGCGCGGAAATCGGTATCGGCACCGGCAAATTGCATGCACGCGGGCCGGTCGGCGTCGATCAGCTTACCATCTTCAAATATGTGGTACGCGGCAGCGGCCAGACCCGCCCATGACGTGGTCCCGCGCCTGATGCATTGGATACGCCCGCCGGGGCCTGTTGCGCGCGGTTTGCGGATCGGCCTTTTGGGCGGTTCCTTCAATCCTCCGCATCGCGGCCATCTGCATCTCAGCCTGGCTGCGCTCAAGCGTCTCGGTCTGGATTATGTCTGGTGGCTGGTGACGCCGCGCAATCCGCTCAAAGGCTATGCCGGACTGGCGCCCTTGCGTGATCGCATGATGCAGGCGCGCGGTGCCGCCTGTCATCCGCGCATCATTCCCATGGATATCGAAGACACGCTCGGTACGCACTATACCATCGATACGGTGACGGCCTTGCAGCGAAGGTTCCCGGAACTCCGTTTCGTCTGGCTGATGGGCAGCGACAATCTTGCCGGATTTCATCGTTGGCGGCGCTGGCAGGATATCGCAAGGCGAATACCAATAGCCGTGATGGCGCGTCCCGGCTTTGTCCTGTCCCCGCTTTATTCCAAGGCGGCACAGCGCTTTTCCGCAAATCGCCTGGCCGGAGACATTGGCCGTGCCCGCCCGCCTGCCTTCCGGTATCTGGATGGCCCGCGCGATGCGCAGAGCTCAACCGCCATCCGCGCGCAACTGGCGGGCACTGAGGCCTTGGTACGCGTAATGCCGCCATGCTAATCTGTTCCACATTCGCCCCGAAGGACAAGAAGTGATCCGCAAGACCCCGAAACGCGCCAAGCCCAAAGCTGCCGTCAAAGCATCGCCTGGAAAAAAGCCCGCTAAAAAAGCGACCGCCCAGAAAAGGCCCGCAAAGAAACCGGCAAAAAAACCGGCAAAAAAGCCGGCGAAGAAATCCGCGCCCGTGCAAGCCGCACCGGTGCTGAAGCCGGCATTGCAGGACCGCGTGCTGTTGGAGCGTATCCTGAAATCGCTGGACGATGACAAGGCCGAAGAGATTGTCACCATCGATCTGGGCGGGCGCTCGGCGCTGACCGATGCCATTGTCATCGCCTCCGGGCGCGGCGCGCGCCATGTCTCCGCCATTGCCGAACATCTCGCCCGCCGCCTGAAAGATGCGGGCTACGGTACGCGCCCGGTCAACGGTGCGGGCCAGGGCGATTGGGTGCTGGTCGATGCGGGCGATATCATCGTTCACATTTTCCGCCCCGAAGTGCGCGACTATTACGATCTCGAAGGCATGTGGTCGGTGGGCGACGGCCCGCGCGTCTTGCAATAATTCATGCGGCTTCTTGTACTTTCGGTCGGACACGCGCGCGGCACGCAGGAAGGCGTGCTGACCGACGATTTTGTCCATCGCGCCGCGCAGATGGGAAAACGTTTGGGCTTTCAGTCCGTCGCGGTGGAAGAAGTTGCCGTGTCCAAGTCGCGCGAAATCTCCAAGCGTATGGCCGAAGAAGCCGAAAAACTTTCCGCGCGCGTGCCGGATGGCGCGCACATCATCATGCTCGACGCCAAGGGCAAGGGCATGACGTCCGAAGATTTTGCCGAAATGCTCGGCGCGCTGCGCGATGCCGGCACCAAGGATCTGGCCTTCGTCATTGGCGGACCGGATGGACTATCGCCGCTGCCGGGCAAGCGCGCCGGACGCAGTCTTGCCTTCGGTCCGCAGACCTGGCCGCATCTGCTGGTGCGCGCGATGTTGTCCGAACAGATTTATCGCGCGCTGACAATTCTTGCCGGTCATCCCTATCACCGCGCTTAAGCGTTCCTTAACCATGTTAGGCGATGCTGAGCTGTCGCATTGGGATTACTCCCATGGAAGTTAAGGGGCCTGGACGCATCGAATCAACTCCTGTCCGCCGCGTGAAAACGGCGAGTACGGGAAGCGGCGGTGCATTCAAAATCGAAACCGAAAGCCACGCGCAGGTAGTTTCCGGACCGGGCCCGATCGCGGCGCTCGATTCCATTTTGACTTTGCAGGGCATCGACGATTCGCTTGACGGTCGCTCGAAAGGCCTGAAGCGCGGCGAACAATTGCTGGATATGCTGGATCAGGTGCGCGATGGGTTGCTGGCGGGAGGAATTCCGCGCGCGACTCTTAATCGCCTGGCCAGTGCCGTCGGCCGCCGCCAGGAGGGTTTCGCCGATCCGCAATTGCAGGGCGTTCTGGACGAAATCGAATTGCGGGCGCATGTCGAACTGGCGAAACTGGAGCAGGCGGAAAAACGGGTGGCCTGAAAAACTATCAGGTAATCAGTACAGCTCGAGCAAAGAAAAAAGGCGGGACCCGATCCCGCCTTTTTCTTTGGAGAAATTACCTGCCCGTCATGAAAGAGGCAGGAACTAGAGGAGGAGGGGCGGTTTTGTTTCGCTCTGTTTACGTGCCTGTCATGAAAGAGGCAGGAACTAAATGAGAAGGCGCGCGTTTCCGCCCGCGCCACTTTCTGTCCTGTCGGTAATAAAACAGGCAGGAGTTAAAGGGGAGGCCTTTTGAAATCGGGATCTGAGCTGCCGCGCGTTTTCAGATGTCGAACAGCGGGCGCAGAGGATTTCTGACCTATCTGTCATGAAAGAGGCAGGAACTAAGGACGGTGGCGGAAGGTTTTCGTTTCCACCTTTCCTCCCGTAATGAAAGAGGCAGGAACTAGAGGGGAGAGGCGGTTTTGTTTCGCTCTGTTTACGTGCCTGGCATGAAAGAGGCAGGAACTAGGTGAGAGAAAGAAGGGATGTTTTCGCACACTCTTCCGTTGTAATGAAAGAGGCAGGCTAAGGCGCGAGTTCTGGGTATCGCGCTCTGTCCTGTCCGTAATGAAACAGGCAGGAGTTAAGGGCGGAGCACCCTCTGGGTATCGGGCGTCGCCCTGTTTTTTCTTTTCGTAATGAACAGGCAGGCGTTAAGGGGGCGGGAGCGCCCTCTGGGTATCTGGCGGTTCTGTGCGGCCTGTGCAATGAAACAGGCAGGAATTAGTGGGGTAGCCAATTGTCCGGGGTGCGCGTTTGACCGTTGCCCCGTAATGGGCAGCTAAGGCGGGAGCACCCTCTGATCGTCTCCCCTGTTTTTTCTTCGTAATGAAACAGGCAGGAACTAAAGGAGGGCGGACGTCGCGAGCGTTCCTCGCGGGCGTTCCTCGCGAGCGTTCCTCACGGGCGTTCCTCGCGAGCGTTCCTCGCGGGCGTTCCTCGCGGGCGTTCCTCGCGGGCGTTCCTCGCGGGTGATCCTCGCGGGTGATCCTCGCGGGCGTTCCTCGCGAGCGTTCCTCGCGAGCGGTTGTTTTCCCGCTTTTTTCCTTTGACGATGCCCCCTGCGTCCCTTTGGGACGCCTCCCCCGCGAACGGGGGAGGAGAGAGAGGTCAGATGTCCAGCAGCAGGCGCTGGGGGTCTTCGAGGTTTTCCTTGACGCGCACCAGGAACGTCACCGCTTCGCGGCCATCGACCAGACGGTGGTCATAGGACAGCGCCAGATACATCATGGGCCGGATATCGACGCGGCCGTCGATCGCCACCGGCCGGGGCTGGATCTTGTGCATGCCCAGAATGCCGGACTGCGGCGAATTGAGAATGGGCGTGGACATCAGCGAGCCGAACACCCCGCCGTTGGAAATGGTGAAGGTGCCGCCCTGCAATTCCTCGAGCTTGAGTTTGTTGTCGCGCGCGCGCAGCCGAAATCATTGATGGTCTTTTCGATCTCGGCCAGGCTGAGGGTATCGGCATCGCGCACCACCGGCACGATCAGCCCGCGCTCGGTCGAAACCGCCACGCCCATGTCGTAGTAATTCTTGTAGACGATATCGTTGCCTTCGATCTCGGCATTGACGTTGGGAATTTCCTTGAGCGCGGCAATGCAGGCCTTGACGAAAAAGCCCATGAAGCCGAGGCGCACGCCATGCTTCTTTTCGAAATTCTCCTTGTATTCGGCGCGCAGATCCATGACGCCGGACATATCGACTTCGTTGAAGGTGGTGAGCTGGGCGGCGGTGTTCTGGGATTCCTTGAGGCGCAGGGCGATGGTCTTGCGCAGCCGGGTCATGGGCACGCGTTCTTCGCGGGCGGCATTGGGGCGGGGACCTGCGGGCGCGGCGGGCGCCGGAGCGGGCGTGCTGGACCGGGCCTCGAGAGCGGCCAGCATGTCGCCCTTGGTGACGCGGCCATCCTTGCCGGTGCCCTGCGACGGCAGAGGTGCTGAGATTGTTTTCCTCGGCGACGCGTCTGGCCGACGGCATGGCCAGCGCGGAGGCGGCTTCGGGCGCGGGACCGGGACGGGCGGCCGCCGGTTTGGCGGCCTCGACCTTGGGCGCAGCGGCTTTGGGGGCTTCGGGACTTTCGGCGGGCAGCAGCAGCCGGCGCGGTGCCGGACTTGCCTTCAGCGATGGCGCCCAGCACGGCGCCGACCTGCACGGTTTCGCCTTCCTTGACGGAAATGGATTCCAGCGATCCGGCGGCGGGCGACGGCACTTCGACCGTGACCTTGTCGGTTTCCAGTTCGCACAAGGGTTCGTCGCGCGCGACGCTTTCGCCTTCCTTCTTGAACCAGCGGGCGATGGTGGCCTCGGTCACGGATTCACCCATGGCGGGCACTTTAATTTCGATGCTCATATAATTTTACCGCGCGACGGACGCGCACGGCCTTTCCTTACAGGGTCAAAGCTTCGTTCAAGAATTTGGCGAGTTCGGCGAGGTGCTGGCTCATCTGGCCCACGGCAGTGGAGGCCGAATCCGGCCGTCCAACATAGCGCGGACGCGCCTTGCCGCCCAGATGGGTGACCAGCGTGTCCTCGATGCGCGGGGCCACGAAGGTCCAGGCACCCTGGTTTTTGGGCTCTTCCTGGCACCAGACGATTTCGGCCTTGGGGAAGCGCGCCAGTTCCGCCGCCAGGACATTGTCCGGGAAGGGATAAAGCTGTTCCAGGCGCATAATATAGATGTTGTTGAGCCCGCGCTTTTCGCGCTCCTCGAGCAGATCGTAATAGACCTTGCCGGTGCACAGCACGACGCGCTTGATCTTGTCGTCGGCGGCCAGCGTCACGGTCGAGCCCGGCATATACTGGGCATCGTCCCACAACACGCGGTGGAAGGAGGAGCCGGGCCCGAGTTCGGCCAGGGTCGAGACCACGCGCTTGTGGCGCAACAGGGATTTGGGCGTCATCAGGATCAGCGGCTTGCGGAAGGGCCGGTGCAGCTGACGGCGCAGGATGTGGTAATAATTGGCGGGCGTGGTGCAATAGCCGACCTGGATATTGTCCTGGGCGCAGAGTTGCAGATAACGCTCGAGCCGGGCGGAGGAATGTTCCGGCCCCTGGCCTTCATAGCCATGCGGCAGCAGCAAGGTGAGGCCCGACATGCGCAGCCATTTCATTTCGCCCGAGGCGATGAACTGATCCATCACCACCTGGGCGCCGTTGGCGAAATCGCCGAACTGGGCTTCCCACAGTACAAGGCCCTTGGGCTCGGCCAGGCTGTAGCCATATTCGAAACCGAGCACGGCCTCTTCGGACAGCAGGGTATCGATGACTTCGAATTCGCCCTGATCCGGCGACACATTCTGCAGCGGGAAATAGCGGTCTTCGTTTTCCTGATCGACAAAGGCGGCATGGCGCTGGCTGAAGGTGCCGCGGGTGGAATCCTGACCCGAAAAGCGAATGGGGAAGCCTTCGCGCAACAGCGATCCGAATGCCAAAGCTTCGGCGGTGGCCCAATCGATGCCTTCGCCGGTTTCGATCATTTTGGCCTTGGCTTCGAGCTGACGGGCCACGGTTTTGTGGATGTGGAAGCCTTCGGGATAGGTGGTGAGCACCTTGCCGATTTCCTTGAGCGTTTCCAGCGGCACGGCGGTCTGACCGCGGCGGTCGCCCTTGGGCGCGACTTCGATGCCGGCCCAGCGGCCATCGAGCCAGTCGGCGCGGTTGGGCAGATGCGACTGGGCGGCGTCCAGTTCCTGGTCCAGCCGGGCGGAGAAATCGGTGATGCCCTGTTCGGCTTCCTCGGATGTGATGACGCCTTCGGCCACCAGCTTTTCGGTATAGATGTGCAGCGTGGTGGGGTGGGTTTTGATTTCCCGGTACATCAGCGGCTGGGTGAAGGCCGGTTCGTCGCTTTCGTTATGGCCGAAGCGGCGATAACAGAACATGTCGATGACGACATCCTTGTGGAAGAGCTGACGGAATTCGGTGGCGATGCGCGCGGCATGGACCACGGCTTCGGGATCGTCGCCGTTCACATGGAAGATCGGGGCCTGCACCATGAGCGCGACATCGGAGCAATAGGGCGAGGAGCGCGAATAGATCGGCGCGGTGGTGAAGCCGATCTGGTTGTTGATGACGAAGTGAATGGTGCCGCCGGTGCGAAAGCCCTTGGTGCCCGACATGGCGAAACATTCGGCCACCACGCCCTGGCCGGCAAAGGCGGCATCGCCGTGAATGAGCAGCGGCAGCGTGCCGGCGCGGGTGATCTTGTCGTTGGCCTGCTGCTGCTTGGCGCGCGACTTGCCCAGCACAACCGGATTGACGATTTCCAGATGCGAAGGGTTGGCGGTGAGCGAGAGATGGACCTGGTTGCCGTCGAACTCGCGATCGCTTGAGGCGCCGAGATGGTATTTGACGTCGCCCGAGCCTTCGACTTCGGTGGGCTTTGAGCTGCCGCCATGGAATTCGTGGAAAATCTGGCGATAGGGCTTGGCCATGACATTGGCCAGCACATTGAGGCGGCCGCGATGGGCCATGCCCAGCACGATATCCTTCACGCCGAGCTGACCGCCGCGCTTGATGATCTGTTCCAGCGCCGGGACCATGGCTTCGCCGCCGTCCAGGCCGAAACGCTTGGTGCCGACGAAACGCAGGCCGGCGAATTTCTCAAAGCCCTCGGCCTCGACCAGCTTGTTGAGGATGGCCTTCTTGCCTTCGACGGTGAAGGCGATTTCCTTATCCGGGCCCTCGATGCGGCGCTGCAGCCAGTTTTTCTGCTCGGCATCGTTGATGTGCATGAACTCATAGCCGATGCGGCCGCAATAGGTGCGCTTGAGCAGCTCGACCATCTGGCGCGGGGTGGCGGAATCGAGCCCGAGCACGCCGTCGATGAAGACCGGGCGGTCCATATCCGCGGCGTGAAAGCCGTAAAAGGCCGGATCGAGCTGGGGATGGGGCGTGTGCGGGGTGATGCGCAGGGGATCGAGATCGGCCTCGAGATGGCCGATGACGCGATAGGCGCGGACCAGCTGAATGGCGCGGATGGATTCCTGGGCGGCGGCGCGGGCGCCCTTCTCGTCCATGGCGCCCTTGCGGGCCGGCCATTGGCCGGTGAGGGCCCCGACCAGATCACTGGTTTCGACCGCAGCCGGGTTATCGCGCCGCCATTCGGGGCCGCGGCCAAGCTGGGTGGGGGTGAGGTCATGCTCGCCCAGGCCGGCGAAATACTCCCGCCAGGTGGGGGGCACGGTATCGGGGTTGGCCAGATACTGGCCATAGAGCTGTTCGAGATAGGCGGCGTTGGTGCCGGACAAAAAGGAGGTGGCGTCCAGGATCTCGTTGGAGGCCCGGTTGATGCGGTCTGAAGGTGATTGGCTTGTCATTTCAAACGCTTAGGGGCGGCTTTTTGGGCCATATGCCCCATCCTTGGATTACCCGAACGGCTTAATCGGCGCGGGGGGAGGCTCTAGCGCCTTCCGGGCCGGTATTCAACGCTTTCGAGGTTAATTTTGCGCGTAACTGGGTTGCAATACCAAGGGAAAGTGGAGGGGGGCGCACCACCGCGAGCGGTGTCTGCGGCCACAGGCATCGGGCAGGCAAGGGCGATATTCGGCGATCTAACCACGTTAGAACGCATGCCCTTTAAAGCGATCGAAATTTTTTTGAGCCCAATCTCGGGCAATCGAAAGCCTTCAATCTTAGTAACAAAAAGACCCAACAAAAATAGACCTATTCCAAATGTTGACTACCTAATCCGGTCTTCGCAATCAGGCCCGGATCAAAAATTCTCCCTTGACGAGTATAGCGAACAGCTTCTCTTGCACGGCGAAGAAGGGAATTTTTTTGAGCGAAGCTATAGAATCCATCGTCGCGCCTCGCGCTTGCCGCGGGGACTTAGGTACATCCGAGCTTGCCGACATTCGTTGCTATTATTCGGCCACATTAAAATAGTAGTTCTCAGAAAATTTGTAAGAGTTTGCATTAAACCTGCTCTGACCAATTCTTATTCTATGACAGATCATTATTTCAAATATAATACTCAACTAGGAACATCGTTAGGACCAACAAATTTTGTTCCTCGAATACCTTCGCATATCGTACCCAATTCCCCCGGTCCATCGCTAGACTTCGTGTCTGCAAAATACGAAAATGTGTAGCATAATCTTCCCTTGCTAAGGGCCTCCGCGAAAAAGGCGTTAGTGAGATCAATAATTTTTGACAGACGTTCTCCAGGCCTCATTCTAAGGCAATCATTAATAGGGAGAAAATATGGGGCATTGTTTTGTACTATCCTGTTTTCCACATATAGTGAAAACTGACTTGATACAAATGACACCGGCAACAGGCACATAGTTATATTAGTGGGATTATTAATTTGCACCCGTACCTGTGTTCCCTTAGGTGGCAACCGCTCCATGAGAATTTGTAGCTTTTTGTTTTGGCTACAACTCTGGAGTAAAAGCCCACAAGTAACAAAAGCTAAGAGAAATACTCGGCGCATCCAATTACCCTCAAGGGCACATTACCACCCTAAACTAAACCCTCAAAGAATTGGGATCAGAGTGCATTTTTCCCGCCTCACGCGGCCACCGCGGCACATGCGCACTAAGCAAAGGATAAAATCTGATCGCGCTGCGCAATCAACTCGAATGCGCGGGCAGCACGATGAAAGCATTCTTGTTGCAGCCGACAATCTCTATGTATCCGTCGCGCTCCTGAACGGATTTTATTTCCGACCATGCGCGCTTTGCAGTTTTTTGCCGATGACCGTGGATATGCCGTCATCGCCTATTTCAAGCGTTCTTTCCTGCGGCTTGAACATCAACAAAGGAAAGAGCGGCATCCACGCAATGCAAAGAAATCCGATTGCGGCTGCCTCCAGGAAGGCTTCTGGGGTAAGAGGGCCAGACCGGACAAAAATAAACACCCCGGTTGCCGCGGCGAATATTGTCAGATGAAACCGCCAAAGATCACGCGTCCAGGCACGCCAATACCAAGCCCAGATTTCCTTGCGTTTGGATTTGTAGCGGAGTGTGTAGATCATTGAGATTTGTAACATGGGTGTGAACGGAATACTGGCGCGGCGAGGCGCGGAATTCTGGAAATCCGATAGTTTTATGCCGTAAAATTTTGGGTAGGACGTGTTCCCGCTCTCCGGTTGAAGAATTGGGGTAAGGGTAGATTTTCCTCCTTGTTCCTTAACTCAATCACCTGAAATTCTTGGTCGTCTGATTTTTTATGATTTTCAGTATCATTGAAAGTATCGCGATAAAAAAACTCAACAATTGCGAACAGCACGGCCCAAGGTGCAAGCATGAAAAGCCAGACCTGGAGGCTTTGGGTGTTCAGTCTGTCGCGACTTATGAACTGTGGCCAGCCGTGTTTCCAGAACCACCAGATCGCGGTGCAGGCTCCTGCCGATGTGAACAGGTAGACCGCAAAGCGTGCCTGCCACCGCAGCTTGTGGAGTAACATTCCGGTTGCGAGCATCCGTTTTTGCATGCCAGACATTTATTCCACATTCCACGAAAGTGGGTCAGCGTGGATCGTCGTCCTTTTTCCCTTAACTCGATCACCTGAAATTCTGCGTCGATGATGGTCCGGTCCGAGGGCCGGGCGGCAGGCGCAGGCGGCTGGATTTTCGGGCCGAACAGATAAAACAACACCGATCCGATCAGCATGACGGGCAGCACCACGGCCAGGACGCCGAGCGCGACGAAGGCAAGCGCCGCCAGCGTGGCAATCACGATGGTCAGGGTCAGCACAATCCGCAGCCAGCCGGAGAGGCCAAGACGAATTCCATATTGCGGGCCGTTTAGTCGGGGCATGGCGGCACGTTAGCATTGCGGCCGGAAAAGCGAAAATCCGCGTGCCGCTTTTTTGGGCGGGATTTCGGAAAACGCCCGCCGGCGGCGCATTGTTGATGCCGTGCGCCGCTCTCGCGCCGCTGAGGATGAACAATAGACACCAATCGCGCAGCCGCGCATTGTACGGTCTGCAACAGAATTGGAGTTTGGATATGGATGCAGTTCGCGATGTGGCGGTGCTTGTCGGCAGCCTGCGCAAGGAGTCGATCAACCGCAAAGTGGCGCGGGCCCTTGGCGAATGCGCGCCGCCGTCGCTGAAACTGCGTTTTGTCGAGATCGGCGAGCTGCCGCTGTTCAACCAGGACGATGAGGCCGCGCCGACCGCGGCGGTGACCGCGTTCAAGGAGCAGATCGCGCGGGCCGATGCCGTGCTGTTCGTGACGCCGGAATATAACCGCTCCGTTCCGGGGGTGCTGAAGAATGCGCTGGATGTGGGCTCGCGGCCCTATGGCCAGAGCGTGTGGAACGGAAAGCCCGGCGCGGTGGTGAGCGCCTCGCAAGGCGGCATAGGCGGGTTCGGCGCCAACCATCATCTGCGCCAGGCCCTGGTGTTCCTGAACGTGCCCGCCATGGCGCAGCCGGAAGGCCTATGTCGGCGGAGCGGACAAGCTGTTCGATGCCGGCGGCAAGCTGATCAACGACGGCACGCGCGCCTTCTTCGAGAAATTCATGCAGGCATTCGCGGCGTGGATCGAGAAGAACAGGACCTAAAATGTCTATCTATGAGACAATCCGTGTGCGGATGGCCGATGCCGTGCCGTTTGCCAGGCATGTCGGCATAGAGCTGGTCGAGATTGCGCCGGGAAAGGGCGTTGCCACGCTCGAGCAAACCGCCACCAGCGTAAATCATATAGGCTCTCAACATGCCGGTGCGCTGTTCACGCTTGGCGAGGCGGCATCCGGCGCAGCCATGGCGGGTACATTTGCCGAGCTGGTGCTGAAAATCCGGCCGGTCGCATCGAATGCGTCAATCGCCTCCCGGGGAGTGCAGTGGAAAAAGAAGGGGAAGAAGAAGAAGAAAGAAGAGAGAGAGAGAGAGAGAGAGAGAGAGAGAGAGAGAGAGAGAGAGAGAGAGAGAGAGAGAGAGAGAGAGAGAGAGAGAGAGAGAGAGAGAGAGAGAGAGAGAGAGAGAGAGAGAGAGAGAGAGAGAGAGAGAGAGAGAGAGAGAGAGAGAGAGAGAGAGAGAGAGAGAGAGAGAGAGAGAGAGAGAGAGAGAGAGAGAGAGAGAGAGAGAGAGAGAGAGAGAGAGAGAGAGAGAGAGAGAGAGAGAGAGAGAGAGAGAGAGAGAGAGAGAGAGAGAGAGAGAGAGAGAGAGG
>CAWINU010000007.1:0-5124 GCA_963837555.1 uncultured Alphaproteobacteria bacterium
TGGCCCGGTGGCCATTTTGACGCACCGGAGCGTAAGCGAAGCACAGGCACATAAAATTCGGGCCGCCCGCGAGGGCGGCCCTTTTTCTTTGCGAAATTGGCCCCATATCCAAAGCGCAAATCAGGAGGCGGCCGGTTGCCGGCCGCGCTAGCCTGTTTCCATGAAACTGCCCGAGCCTTTTTCCTGGGATCGCGACGATGCCCGCGCCGGCAAGTTCGACGGAAAGTTCATCATCGGCGTGCTCACCGCGGGAATTTATTGCCTGCCCTCCTGTCCGCCCGTCCGCCAAAGCCGGAGAATGTCAGCCTCTACCAGCGGGGAGGCGGAGAGCCAAGGCGGCGGGCCTGCGCGCCTGCAAGCGCTGCCGCCCCGATCTCTATCACAAGGGGTGAGGATGAAAACGTCGCCCTGTTCGAAGGCCTGGCCTCACGGGTCTGTGCCGCGGCCCGCCGATTTCGCCGATGCCTCGGCCCTGGCCCTGCGCCGCCGGGGTCAGCCTGACGAAACTCGGCGACCTGTTTCGCGATCACGCCCATCTCGCCCCCGCCTCCTGGCTGCGGCGTGAACGGGTGCGCCAGGCGGCGGCCACCCTGCTGTCCGGCAGATCGCAAGGTGATGGATGTCGGCTTCGAAGCGGGCTTCGACAAAAATCTGTACTTCCACCGCCAGTTCCTGGGGCCCAAATGCGCATGACGCCCGGCGCCTGGCGCGCGCTGGATGGCGCCAAGGACTTTCCTGCTCCCACCTGCCCGCCCAATTACCGCGCGCGAGGAAATCCTCGCCTATCACGCTCGCGATCCGCAAAAACGTAGCGAGCTGCGCAGAAGGCAACCGCATCTGGAAAGCGCCACGGCACCCCGGACGGCCCCGCGATACTGGAATTGTCGCTGGAAAAGGAAGGCGCCTGGGCAAAAGTCCACGCCGATCGCAAGCTCGGCAAGGACAGCATCGCGTCGCTGCACGGCGCGGCGCTGCGCATGCTGAGCCTCACCAACGATGTCACCCAGTTCGAAACCCGCCACGCCGCCTTTGTGGCGCGGCGGCGGGGCCTGCGCATGCCGCTGCTGCCCACCGGTTTCGACGCCCTGGCCTGGGGCATCATCGGCCAGCAGATCAATGTGAAATTCGGGGCCACGTCGCTGCGCAGCGATTTCATCCGCCTGGCGGGCGAAAAAGTGGGCGACATGTGGACCCACCCCACGCCCGAACGCAGCCCGCCGATCTCGATATCGCCGCGCTTGCATGGGCGGCGCTTCTCCCGCTCCAAGGCGGGCTACCTGATCGATGCCGCCGCGTGGGTGAGCGCGGGGCGCGGGCGCGCTGGATATCGAAGGTCTTACCCGCCTCTCCGCCGTCGCCGCCGAAAAGAAACTCACGGCCCAGCGCGGCATCGGCACCTGGACGGCGCGCTATGTGATGCTGGGGCGCAATGGCTTTGCCGACGCCGCCCCGGTGGGCGACAGCGCATTGGCGACCGCGCTGCAACGCCTGCACAAGCTGCCGGAGCGGCCCGACGCCGACCAGTCCGCCCGTCTGATTCTGTCGGCCTTCGCGCCGCATCGCAGCCTCGCCACCATGCATCTGTGGGTCAGTCTGAAAGAGGCGGCGTGAAAGGCTACTGGCATACCATCAACTCGCCATTCCAGACCTTCGCCGCCTGGGTGGATGAAGACGGCCGCCTGCTGCGCTTCAATCTCCGCGCCACCGGCGCGGCGAAAGTCGATCCCGAAGCGGAGGAAAGAACGGAGAAGAAACTGGCCGATGTCCAGCGCCAGGTGACGCAATATGCTGAGGGCAAGCGCCAGAAATTCGATTTCGAACTTCTGCAACCGAAGGGCCGGACTTCAACAAGCGGGTCTGGACCGCGCTGCTGGAAATCCCTTTCGGTACCAAACCACCAGCTATGGCGCCATCGCCAGGAAGATCGGCCATCCCGATGCGGCCCGCGCGGTCGGCGCCGCCAATGGCGCCAACCCTATCGCCCTGATCATGCCCTGCCACCGGGTGATCGGCAGCGATGGCAGCCTGACCGGCTATGGCGGCGGCCTGCCGCTCAAGCGCAAGCTTCTGGAGCACGAGGCTCGAGTGAGCAGGAACACGCTTCCGATCTGTTCGGTTAAAGCGCCTTGGAAAGCCCGATGAAAAATCCGCGGCGCGGGCCGAATTGCGGAGCGCCAACGCCGACGCCCGAACCGTCGCGGATTTGGTATTTGTCATCGAACAGGTTGATGACATCGAACCGCGCGGTCAGGCCCTTCAGGCTGCCGATATCGAAGTCATGTGCCAGACCCAGATTGACCTGGAGGTAACCCGGCACATGGTCGCCATTGGGCGTCGCACCGTCCTTGCCGCAGTCCCGTGCCCGCCAAAAGGTCGAAGCTGAGAGCCGCGTCGTGTTCCAGACATACGACGCCCCCGCCGAGACGGTGACGATTTGCTGATGATCGAGCGGGATATAATGACCGGCGATATAGGCAAGATCGCCGGGATCGAAATTGAACTCGCTGGTGACGATGTTTCTGCCGGCGGCGCGGGTATAGGCGGCGTTGCCGTAGGCCGAGAACGCGCCGTTGGTGTAGTCGGTGGTTAACTCGATGCCATATTGCCGTCCGGACTGATAATTGAACGGCGTCAGGACGATGGGCGCGCCGAACTGGCCTTCGTCGATCATGTTGCGCGATTGTTTGTCGAAGCCGTCCAGTCCGAAAGTAAAGCCGGAAAAGACAATCTGGCTGAAGCCGATATCGTAATAGTCCGCCCGTTCCGCCTTGGGTGTGGTGGAGGCCGAACCCGGTGCGGCGGCTGTGGTGTTGTTGAACAGCGCCACGCTGGGGGCGGCCACCAACTCGATGGGCGGCGGCGTGAAATAGCGGGAATAGCCCGCATGCACCGTCAGCGCATCGGTCGGCTTCCATACCGCGATTCAGTCGCGGGCTCAACTGGCTTTCGGCATCGAAGGCCTGGAACTGGTCGAAGCGCAGGCCGTAATTGATCGTGAAGTTTTCGAGCAGCTTCCATTCGTCCTGCAGATACAGGCTGTAGCTCCAGGCATGCTTGCTGCCATTGTCGGGGATCGCGATTGGCGTCGCACTGGTCTGGTTACCGGCGAGCGTCCACTGGCAGGACGTGCAGATGAAAGTGCGGCTCAGAAGATCGTCGGCTTGATAGAGTGCGCCCACGCGAATGGTGTGCGCATCGTCAAAATGGTAGGCGCCCTCGGTTTGCAAGCCATAGGCGATATCGCGCTTATAGGCGCTCTGCGAGATGCCGCCGAATAAAAGATCGCCCGTCGCATCGGGACTGAACGTCAGGCTGGAATAGCGCCCGAATGCCGATATCTGGAAATCGAAATTTCCTTCGCTGTGCAGATAATTGAAGAATGCCGTAATGGGCGATCTCATCCTGCCGCTCGTTGAGATTTTCACTTGCAAATGCGGATTGTCCGTTAACCAGCAAGGCTCCGGCCGGTCCCAGGCCGTTGATACCGTCCAAGCCGGTCGGTTGCAGACCGACCTGATTGGGAATTTGGAACTGGTTGTTCGAGGTGCCGACTATCGCGGTGACGCTGCTGTTGTCGTCCAGAATATCCTGCAAAAAGGCAAAGCCGTGAAACTGCTTGGTACGATCATGCTTAGGGTCGATGCTGCCGTCCGGGCTTTCGATGCCGAGCGTATCGGTCAGATAATCTCCGGACACGAAGTAATTCAGGCTGCCGGTCGAACCGCCATAGTCGATGCTGGGCGCTATTTCGCTATGGCTGCCGCCATACACACCGATCTGCCCACCGGACTGGAACATACCGCTTTTGGTCTGCACATCGACGATGCCTGCCGTGCGCAAGCCGTATTCGGCGGGTAGGGCGCCGGTAATCAGATTTACCGAACCGGCGAAGCGCGGGTTCAGCACTTGTCCGAAAACCGAAATGCCTTCCGGTATGATGATGCCGTTCAGTCCGATATTGCAGACCGTTGTGCTCGCCGCGCACATGCAGTTGCCCGAAGGAATCCTGGGCAACGCCCGGTGCTTGCAGGACAACCTGATTCAACTGCGTGTTGGCGCCGCCCGGCTGGATATCGATATCGGCGGAGGTGATTTTGTAGGACGAAGCGCCCAATTGGGTCTGGATGCCGGCACGGGCGGCCGCCAGCCTCTCGGCCGTGACCGTCACGGACTCGATCTGTTGCGCATGAGAAGGGGTTCCGGCGGCGAGAATGGCGGCGCTCGCCAGCAGGAGAGGCCTTAACCGATACAGCGAGAAGCCGGACGAATTGCGATAGGACATAAATCACTCCGAATATGAATTGCCGCCGCGAAGGCGGCACGGTGCGGACGCATGAAGGACCGCTTACGAAAAGAGGAGAGATTTAGTGGCGCGGTGGCGCGCGACCCTGCCAGCTGTGTTGCCGCTCGGTAGCGGCATGCGGCAAGATGGCATAGGCGGGCGCGAAAGCGACCGCGTTCAGGATGACGACAAAATCCGCCACCACAGGCGCGACATAGACGCCGGCATGCAGCATTTCCTGGCAGAGGGGGCAATTGGACGGATCGTAGGGATCTCGCGGGCCAGGCTGCGACGGCGCCGAAACATGGGTGATGATGCTGTTGGCCGAGGCCGGTTCGCCGTGGATATGGGTCTGGACGGCGAAGCCTTGGACCGCAAAAGCGACCAGCATGAACAACAGGAACAGCCGCGACAGAAGCGGCCTTCCGGTTGCGGTGTGCTGGTCCAAACGCGTCATGCGCAAAAAGACTTTCAAGGTCCGGAACGATTTATGCCGATTTCGGCCCGGGCGCGCAACTCGATCTCCTGCACGGCCAGTGCACGCACCGCGCCAGTCTTGTGGATAAAAGCGTTGTAACCATTTTGCCGCGATCGGATTCGGGAAATATTGCGCAGCGCGCGTCCAAACCAACTGAGCGCGCCGGCGATGCAACCTTCCGCGGCAATCATCATGGTGGCGTTATTATAGGCACCGCGAAAATCTCCGCTGCTTGCGGTGCGGCAGTAATGATCTATCGCGACGGAAATATCGATTTCCGTGCCCCAGCATGGCGATGGCCGTCGCCCGCCATGGGGCGGAAGCGGAATGCCTGTTCATTCAAGTCTCGGACGGTCAATTACTG
>CAWINU010000008.1:0-17794 GCA_963837555.1 uncultured Alphaproteobacteria bacterium
CCGGTCGTAACCCGGATGGGTATTGGCGCGGCGCTTGCGCAGGCCGGCATAAAAGCTGGCGGCCATCAGCGCATAGAGCAGGTATTGCACATTGTCGTTGACGGAGGCGGGCAGCACAAAGGAGGCGATGCCGAAGCACAGCGATGCCGTCAGGCAGATCTGACGCCAGGGCAGGCGATGCCATTGCCGGCGGGCGCGTTTCCATTGTTCCAGGTCGTCGATTTCGGACTCCGGCGCGGGATCGAACCAGGATTGCGGCAAGGGCCCGGTGGCGGTTTCAGCCGGGACCGGTTCGGCGGCCGGCTGGGCGGTGTCGCGCGCGGTTGTGGTCTGGGGGGCGCGGGCTTGGGGCGTGTAGGATTGCGGGGCGCGGGATTGCGGCGTGACGCGCCGGCCAAAGGTTCGGGATTGGGCCATCGTTTTGCCTTTCCGGGACGGACGCGGAAACGGTAGCGCAAACGGGGTTAGCCGTTGTTTAAGGCAGGCGTGCAGAAAGTGCCGATTTAATCGGCATTTTAGGATTTGCGTTCACCGCGTTTTTCGGTGTGCGGGCCGGATGGCCTGCGCACACCACCGTATCTGGGACGGCGGCGTGCGCATCCGGGCGCGCGGCCCGGGTCCGGCTCAGTACTGTCGGCTAATTTCCACTGCCGCCGGAGTTGCCACCGCTGGGCGCGGGGCTTTTGGGCTGAATGATGGTGACGGAGGGCGCGGGCGCAGGTCCGGCGCCGGTATGAACTCTTGTAATTGTCCCACATGAAAAAGCCGACCACGGCAATGCCGATCAACAAGCCGCCGACGATAAAGGCCAGGACGGAATTTCCGCCACCACTTCCACCGCCGCTTTCGGGTCTTTCAATAATGACTGCCATGACGCGCTCCTGTTGAACCTATGGTACCCAACGAACGTAACCCGGCGACGTTCCATCGGTGGCGCGTCAAAGGTGGGCGCGGAAGGCGCGCGGCACCCGCAAAAAAGCCCGGAACTGCTTCCGGGCTTTTTGCTTAAAGGCTGCACACGCTATCGCGGGCGGCGAATGGCAGGACGCAACTAGCCCCTGCCGCCGCGTCCCGCAGCAGCCGGCGCCGGGGCCGGGGCTTCCGCTAGCATACATGTTGAACCATTCTATGGTGCGCTTCCAGGCCGCTTCGGCGGTTTCCCGGTTGTAGCGCTCGGGCGTGGCGTCGTTGAAAAAGCCGTGCACGGAATTGGGCCAGATATGGCCTTCATAGGTGACGCCGGCGGCCTTGAGCGCGGCTTCCTGCGCCGGAAAATTGGTCACCGCATTGTTGTCGAGCCCGCCATGGTTGATGAGGATGGCGGCCTTGATCTTGGTGGCGTCGGCGGCCGAGGTGGCGGCGCCGTAAAAGGGCGCGGCCGCCGCCAGATCGGCGCCCATCAGGACGGCGAGCTGGTTGGCGACGCCGCCGCCATAGCAAAAGCCGGTGGCGCAGATTTTTCCGGTGCAGTCCGGACGGTTTTTCAGCCAGTAGGCGGCGGCGAGAAAATCCTGCAGCATCTTGTTGCGGTCGACCTGACCGAACAGCTGGCCGCCCTTGTAATCGTCGCCGGGATAGCCGCCGACCGAGGTCAGGCCGTCGGGCGCGAAGGCCATGAAATTTTCCAGCGCGAAACGGCGGGCGACATCTTCGGTGTGCGGATTGAGGCCGCGATTTTCATGCACGACAATGACGCCGGGAAGTTTCGCCGGGGTGGCGCTGCGGGTGTCGGCGCTGGTGGGGCGCACGAAATAGCCGCGAATGGAACCGTTGCCGTTGGGCGAGGGCACGGTTTCGTAACTGGCGGTGATGCGCTCGTCGGTCTTGGAGACCTGCTGGCCATACGCGTAGTTGGGCATCAGGGCTTCGACAATGGCCGTGGTGGTGAGGCCGGCCACGGCGTATTTCTTGACGCCATCGAGAAAGGCGCGGCGCCCGAGCTCGCCATGAATAAACCGGTTGTATAATTCCACCGCTTCGGCGGGTACTTTCTTCTGATAGTTCATCTGTTTCTCCCCTGTTGGCGGGCGAGGCTAACACGGGATTTTGCGGATTCCGAAGCCCGAAACGCTGCGTCCGTGCAAAAGGGCGTGAACAGCGGCGTGATATCTTTAGCCCCGTCATTTCCGGGCTGGAACAAAATGGCGCCAAATCCGTTTGATTTGCGACGGGTGGAAAAAATCAGCGAGGGCGAGATGTATAAAACCTTCCTATCCGTGACACTCATCCCCACACTCATCGCCACACTCATCGCCGCCGGTCTGTGCGGCTGCGCGCAGGCCAGCCAGCAGGCGCAGGTTTCTCAAACGGTGCAGGCAAACGCGGCCGCGCCGATGGTTCGGCCCAATCCGGTGCCGGGTCCGCGCACGCTGGGCGGACATCTGGTGCCCGGCACCAAGATTTTCGCCGTCAGCGGAAAATGGGTGGGCATGTTCGGCGGATTCAACGCCGATGGCAGCCTGATCCTGTGGCAGATCAATCCCGATATGCCGCAGGAGGCGCGGATGCTGCGCGCGGGCGGGCATGAGACCACACGCGTGCTGCCCGCCGGTTCGGTGCGCTGGACCGGACACCGCCTGATCGCGAATCTGACCGTGGCGGCGATCGATAGGTTGCCGGCGGCGACAGGGGCAGGATAGGCAGCGGCCCATTCGCATCGCGGCGCGCGACTTGATAAACAGGCGCCATGATGCTCGCAGATGTTGCGCTGGTTGAAGGCCGGGTGTGCGGCGACTGCACGCTGTGCTGCACGCTGATGGCGATCGACAAGCCGGAGATCCAGAAGGAGGCGGGCGTGCCCTGCCGCTATTGCGCCGGCGGCTGCACGATCTATCAGACGCGGCCCGCGCTGTGCCGCGACTATTTCTGCGGCTGGCGGTATTTGCCGATCCTGGACGATAGCTGGCGGCCCGACCGCTCGGGCGTATTCGTGGAACTGGAGGAGGTGGACGGCCAGACCGGCCTGAAACTGGTGCTGGCGGGCAATCCGCTCAAGACGGTGCGCCAGCCCTGGCTGATCGATTTCGTGGTCACCGGCGTGCAGACCGGCGTTCCGCTGCTTCTGGGGATTCCCGGGCCGCGCGGCTTTCAGGGCGCCTCGGTGCTGCTCAATACGCGCGAAATGCTGGCGGCGTGCGCAGGGCCGCGCACGCAGGTCAGGCGCGAACTGGAAATCGAATTGAAGCGGCTGCAGGGCCATGCCTTCGAACCGCGCGTCATCCGCCATTCGGGACATGATTTCGGCGCCGGTGGCTGAGCGCGCGCACGGTGCTATAGTGCGGCTTCGAGCAAGAGGAACGGAATGACAAAGAAATATTCGCTGGAAGATCTGACGAAACGCGCGAAATCTCCGGGCTGGATGCATCATGCCGATGAGGAGCAGGTGACCGGTACGCTGGAAGACGTCGCCAAGGCCGCGCACGACCGGCGCAAAAGCGGAAAGCCGCCGGGCCTGATCAAGGAAATCGAAACGGCGATCGAGCTGGAGATGATCCAGCTGGAACAGCTGTGGCAGCATCTCGGATTGCCGATGTGACGTAACGGACGGGCGGGGCGGACGTGATTTTCGAGCAATTAACCGTGGGCGGCTGCAAATCCTATGTAATCGGCTGCCCGGAAACGTTCGCCGGCGCGCTGATCGATCCGGAAATCCGGCTGATCGACCGCTATCGCGCGGTGGCCGCGCGCGAAGGTCTGACGATTCACTATGTCATAGATACGCACACCCATGCCGATCACTTTTCGGCCTCGCGCCAGCTCGGCAAGATGCTGCAGGCACCGGTGGTGATGCATCGCGACAGTCCGGCACCGTTCGCCGATCTCAGGCTGGACGACGGCGCCATGCTGATCATCGGCAATCTGCGCCTCAAGGCGCTGCATACGCCCGGCCATACACGCGATTCGATGTGCCTGGTGGCGGCGGACCGCGTGTTTACCGGCGATACGCTGCTGATCGGCGGCACCGGGCGGACCGATCTGCCGACCGGCGATCCCGAGGCGCTGTATGACAGCCTGTTCGGCAAATTGCTGACGCTCGACGGAGCGCTGCTGGTGTATCCGGCGCATGATTACAAGGGCCGTAGCCACTCCACGCTGGCCGCCGAATGCGCCGACAATCCGCGGCTGCAGAAAAAAGACCGCGCCGCCTTTGTGGAGATGATGCGGACGCTGAATTTGTCGGCACCGACGCATCTGACCGAAGCACTGCGCACCAATATGAGCGGCGCGAAATCGGTGACGCAGCTTTTGTCGGATGCCGCCACAGCCGTGCCGTTCATGGCGCTGGACGACGTGCGCGTTCAACTGGGACGGCGGGCTAATGATTTCGTGGTGCTGGATGTGCGCGAAAAGGAGGCATTCGCGTCCGGACATATTTCCGGCGCGCGCCATTTGCCGCGCGGCCAATTGGAGCTCAGGGTAAATGAAGAGTTTCCCGATCCCACCTTGCGCATTGTGACAGTCTGCGAATTCGGCAAAGTCTCGACGCTGGCAGCGGCGACATTGCGCGAATTGGGCTTTGTCCGCGCCGCGGCGCTGGATGGCGGCATGCAAGCCTGGCGGGAGAGCGGGTTCGAAATTGAACAATGAACACAAGGCGCGACGGAGTTAATCACAGAATCGCACGCGCTGTTGCAATTCGGTATCTAGATTTTGTTCCGCCACCGTCCTAAGACGGTTGCATGCAAATTGGTACTCCGCAAATCGACATCAAGCAGACACGGGCCGATATTTTGCGCGAATGGTTTGCGCTTGCCCCCGATCAGCGCGCCACTGAAATTCAGGCAGCGTCATTTGCCGATCGCGCACTTCAAAGCCACGGGCTCGACGCCAATCGCGAAAGCAGCGCGCTGATCAAAAGCTGGCTGGTTCGCTATACCGGGCTGAGGCCGTTCGAATAGGCCGTCACGCGAAGCCTTTGCTCCCGCTGGCACATTAATGTGAACATGACGGTAACTTGTGCGCGGCGCGGTAAAGGGATTGAATGCCTCGCCTTCCCAAGGGGATTCTTACATGAAAAAAATCATATTCGCCGGTCTGGCGTTCAGCGTGCTTGCCACCGCGGCGGCCGCCAGCGCCCTGACCGATCGTCAGGACGTTATGAAGAGCTTTAATACCGCCAGCCGCACATTGGGCGGCATGGCGCGCGGCACGGCACCATTCGACGCCGCCGTGGCAAAGGAACAGCTGCAGGTCATTATTGACGGTTCGGCCAAGCTGCCCGATCTGATCCCGGCGGGGTCGGACAAGGACGAAGGCGAGGTCAAGACCCAGGCCCTGCCGACGGTTTGGAGCGATACGGCCGGGTTCCTGGCCGCCGCCACCAAGATTAACACCGACGCCAAGGCCGCGCTGGCCGCAACCGACCAGGCCAGCTTTGCCACGGCCTGGACGGAGGTTCAGGGCGATTGCGGCGGCTGTCACCGCACCTACCGGGCAACGCCCCCTGGACGCGGTCCGGGCGGGGGTGGCGCCGGCGGCCCGCCGGCAGGCGCGCCAAGCGGCCAGTAAACCGGCCTGAAGCAAATATGGGGGCTCGCGAGGTTCGCGGGCCCCTTTTTTACAGCCATACAGACCCGCAAGCCTTGCCGTACAAGCTTTGCGACAATTTTCTCCGCCATCGCCATGTTTGAGCGACAGTGACGGTGTTAATTCAAACGGCAGGTCACTTGGAGTGAGCATGAATATCCGCGTCCTGGGTGCAGCGTTGCTGGGCAGTGCCGCCGTCATCGCAACTCCGGCACAGGCCAGCCAGAGCTGGCGCTTTCACGCCGATCATGTGCTGGGTACTTCGCTCGATATGGTCGTCGTCGCGGCGGAGGAAAAAATCGCCGGTTTTGCCGTTGACGTGGCGCAACGCGAAATCGCGCGCCTGGATGCGATATTGAGCGGCTGGCGCAGCGACAGCGAATTATCCGCGCTCAATGCGGCGTCGGTGTTCACCGCCTCTCCCGATCTGTTCGCGGTAATCGCGGCCTGCGAAGACTGGCGCGCCAAAACGGCGGGCGCCTTCAGCGCGCGGCTCGGTCAATTGGAGAATATGCTGGCGGATGGCGTGCAAAGCGCAATGGCCCCGCTGGCGTCTGCCATCAACAACGCGAAAATCATCCTCGACGCCGCCACGGGGCAGATCGCGCGGCCGCAGCAGGTGACCTTCGCGGTCGACGGCCTGGCCAAGGGTTACATTATCGACCGCGCGCTGGAGGCGGCCAGAAGCCTGCCGGGCGTACGCGGCCTGATGCTCGATGTCGGAGGCGATCTGCGGGTGTGGGGCGAAGCGCCAAGCGCGGCGGGCTGGCGCATCGGCGTGGTGAATACCGCCTTTGCGGCGGACAATGCGGCCGCGCCGATCACGGTCAAACTGAGCGACAAGGCCATTGCCACCAGCGGTGTCGGCACAAGGGCGCAAACGATTTTCAATCCGCAGAATGGCGTGCCGGTCAGCAATATCATACTGGCGACGGCCATCGCCGACCGCGCGGCCGATGCCGATGCCCTGGCCAGCGCATTTTCGGTGCTGCCACCGGCAGAGAGCGTGGCGCTTGCCGACAGGTTGCCGGGCACGGCGGCCCATATCGTGGCCGCAGACGGCACGGTCTATACATCGACGCGATTCGACAAAATGGTGGTGGCGCAGAACACGCCCGCAAAACCGGCAGCGCCCGCCAAGGGCGCGGCCTGGCCGGCAGGGTATTCGGTGCAGATCGAGTATGAATTGCTGGCACCGTTTGGCGGACGGCGCGTGCGCAACCCCTATGTCGTGATCTGGATCACCAATGAGGCCGGGGACCTGGTGCGGACGCTGACCTACCAGGCCGACAAGTACCGCTATATGCGCGAAAATTATGTGTTCTGGAACAAGTATGGCGCGCAGATGGATCTGGATTCGGTGACGCGCCCAACACGGCCGCCCGGACGCTACACCATCGAGTGGGACGGCAAGGATGATGCCGGACATGCGGTGCCCCAGGGCAATTACACCATCAATATCGAAGGCGCGCGCGAACACGGCTTTCACAGCGTGCAGCGGATCGACCTGACATTGGGGACCGGCGAAACGGACGGCGAGGCCGCCAAGCTGGAAGATATGGGCCCGGTCAAGGCGCATTACGGAAAAGCGCCATGAATATCCAACTGAATGGCGCAGAGCGGGCCGGGCGCAAGCCGCGTTCGGCGGCGACCATCCGCTTCTACACCGAATGCCGCAACTGGCACGGCTATATTTCGGCCTTTGCCTTTCTGGTGCTGATGTTTTTTTCAGCCACCGGCATTTTGCTCAACCATCCCGACTGGCTGAGCGAGCCCGCCGATCCGGAAAGTATTTCTGCCACCATCGCGCCAGACAAAATTGCGGGGGCGGGCGATTCCGGCGCGGCGCTGGGCGCGCTGGTGGCGCAATCCATGCCGCTACTGGGCGCCTATAGCAGCGCCGATGTGGATTCGCGCGAGGCCCTGCTGCGCTTTGAAGGCGTCAAAGGCATGTCGACCGTGATCCTGAACCTGAAAAGCGGCGAGGCGCAGGCGCAAATCCAGAAGGCGGATACGCTGACCATGCTGGACGACCTGCATCGCGGCAAGAATGTCGGCGCGGTGTGGGCCGGATTAATCGACATTTCCGGCGCGCTGATCTTGATCCTATCGGCGATCGGTTATGTGCTGTTCTTCGCCATGCGTTTCCGCCTGCGCACCGCGCTGGTGCTGACCGGCGCCAGCATAGCGGTTGTGGCGGGCGTGTTCGTGTTCTTCGTGCCCTAAACGGCTTCGCCTCGCCGCGCTAAAAATCAAATTAATCGCGTGCTCACGTCGCCCGCAGCGCTGTGGCGATGGGCAGGCGCGCAGCGCGGATGCTCGGGAACAGGCCGCCGATCAGGCCGACGCCAAGCGCCCAGAATACGCCGATGAGAAGCAGATGGGGCGAGACCGACAGATTGAACACGGTTGAGCCCATGAGCTTGGGATTGCCGTCGAAAAAGAACCAAGCGCAAGTCGCCCCGATCAGCGCGCCGATCACGGCAAGGAAAATCGCCTCGGATATCACCGATATCACCACAGACGTGGCGCCGAATCCCAGCGCGCGCAGGGTGGCGATTTCGCGGGCGCGTGCCTGCACGGCGGCATACATGGTGTTGAGCGCGCCGAACGCCGCGCCCAGAGCCATCACAAAACCCACCACATAAATCAGGCCGTTGACGAACACCGACAGATCGGACGTATCGCGTTCGATAAAGTCGGACGCGCGTTCGGCCTTGACCTTGAGCGCCGGATTGGCGGTGACGGCGGCGTTGGAACGTGTCGAAAGACTCCGGCGCGGTCAGGCGCACCAGAATGGCGTTAAAGGTGTTCTTATGGTTGGCCGTCATCACCGTGTCGCGGTCGGCGATTAAGTTGCTTTCGGTGGAATTGTCGTCCGCGCTGAAGACGCCGACAATGGGCCATTGCCCGTCGGGCAGCGTGACCTTGTCGCCCAGTTTTGTGCCCGCGAACTGGTCCTGCGCTGCGCGGCCCACAATCAGTTCGCGGCTGCCGGGACGGAACAGGCGGCCTTCGACAGTTTTATTTTCGGCATAACCGCAAACCCTGAGGACCAATACCCATAAGGCCCATGCTGGCGTCGCGGGGATTAGAACCGTGGTGGTCATCGGCACGTTCATGATTGTGAATGCATCGACAATAGGCTTGCCGTTTGCATCTTTGGCGATGCCGGGCGCATCCGAAATGAGGGCCAGCGCATTGCGCGGCAATGGTGCTGTCGAACGTGCTGCGGGACTGAAGCGACGTCACCATGACAAGGTGCGGATCGTTCAGTGCGTCGGATGGCCGATAGCAGGCCCTCAGTGAGGGACAGCATGGACAGCAGGACGCCCACCACACAGGCCATGCCCACCACGATCACCAGCGACGGCGCAATGCGGTTCTTCAGGCTTTTGAAATTCATCGCGGTGACGGCGATTATCTGCTTGAGCATGATCAGCGTCCCGACAAGGCGGTGGCGACATCCAGCCGCGCAAGGCGCGCGGCTGGGAGAACCGAGCTGAATGCCGCCACCAGCAGCGCAAAGACAAAGGCCAGCAGCAAACAGGGACGGCGCGATATAAGGCTCAGGCAGGTTCACATTGGGCGGGAGCAGGCCGGGCATCAGCACGGCCAGAATTTTCGCCAGCGTCATGCCGAGGGCCGCGCCGAGCAGGCAGGGCAGGGCGGCTTCGGCGAATACCAGCGCCATCACGCCCGCATCGGAAAAGCCCATGGTCTTGAGCACGGCGAATTCGCCGAATACGTTCGCGCACCGACTGGGCGATGGAATTGCCGGTGAGGAACAGGATCATCAGCAGGCCGGCACGCCGAAATCGACATGAGTGAGGAAGGGGAAATCCAGGCCGCTGTTGCTGATGTCATACTGGCTTTTTTCGGTGGTGCGATTTGGTGGGCGAGCCGGAATTGGCAAAATGTTGGTCGATGCATTTTGACCATGGCGTCGGCATTTTTTGGATCGTCGACCAGGACAAGGAAATTATCCGCCTTGCCGCGATCTTCCGGCGCGCGCGCTTCGTCGAAATAGGCCAGGTTGCCCGCCGCATAGCCGTTGAGAATGAGCTCGATATCTTCGACAATGCCCAGCACTTGAAGGGCCAGACCCTGGTGCCGTCGGCGCGTGCGATGCCCGGCGCGGTAACCGGAAACGGGCTGCCCGGTTTCAGATTGTAGCGCGCGGCGACTTTGCGGCTGACGAACACGCCGGTGCGGTTGGCGGCAATGGCTTTATAGTGTTCGGCCGTTCAGCGGAAGTTCCGGCCAGACTGTGAGAGTCCTGTCGTCCACCATGCCAACAAAGACGTTGTTACGCTCCTCCTTGTAATAGCCGACGATAAAATTCGCCGGGGCGAGATGCGGCGATGCCGGGCATGCGTTCCAGCTCCGCGGCCATCGACATGGTCAGGGGGCTGTCAAAGCGCGGATTGACATTGATGCGGTCGGCGCGGGCCTGCGAAAGAATGTAATCGAAGCTGGCATTGAGGCCGATCATCATGCCGAACAGCAGGAAGGCGATGGTGATGGAGAGCAGGGTGAGGATGGCGCGCACCCGCCTGCGCCACAGCGCCGCCCAGATCAGGGGAAGATATTTCATGGGCTAGCCCTGATCGCGTGATTTTGCAGGGGCGGGCGGGTCTTTGATAATCAGCGCCGCGCCAACGGCAAAAGTCAGTCCGATGAAAAGGAAGGGAAAATATTCGCGGCTCGCCGGAATAAGATACACTGTAAGCAAAACCGGCGGCACCAATGCAGACGCCAACAGGCGCATGGGATGGCGGTACAAGGGACGCTTTTTCGCGCGGCGCATAAGCAGAGTGTGGCACGTACCGGCCGCGATTGGGAGCGGGTAGTTGTGGACGCGCCTGTTCCGCGCCCGCATGAGCGAGTGACGTCTATTTCGGCGTCAGCTTGAGCAGATTGCCATTGTCTGTCAGGACAAAAACCGCGCCGTCAGGACCGATGCGCACGTCGCGCACGCGTTCGTGGCGGTCCACCAGCAAGGGCTCTTCGCCCACCACCCTGTCGCCGTTCATTTCGAGACGATCCAGCATCTGGCCGCGTAGCGCGCCGACAAAGACGCTGTTCTTCCAGGCCGGAAACAGATCGCCGCTGTAGAAGGCCAGGCCGGAGGGCGCGATGACCGGATCCCAATAATAGCGCGGCTGTTCCATGCCCGCCTGTTCGGTGATGCCCGCGCCGATGGTGGTGCCGGGATAGTCGATACCGTGTACAATGACCGGCCAGCCATAATTTTTTCCTGCCTGCTGGTTTGTTCAGTTCGTCGCCGCCACGCGGGCCATGCTCGGTTTCCCACAGATTGCCGGACGGATCGAGCGCCAGACCTTCTTCGCTGCGGTGACCGATAGACCAGATTTCCGGCAGGGCGCCCGGCTGAGCGATGAACGGATTGCCGGGTGCAGGCGCGCCGTCGGCCGTGATGCGAATAATGGAGCCGAGATGGCTGGTCAGCTTCTGCGCTTCATCCCAGGGCGGCGAAGAGGAACGGTCGCCGATAGTGGCGTAGAGAAAGCCGTCGCGTCCGAAGACAATGCGCCCGCCCTGATTGGCCGTGCGCCCGGACAGGGCAGGCTGCGCATGGAAAATAATGGTGACATCGTCGAGGGCGGAGCTGGCCTGATTTAACGTGGCCCGCGCAATGGCAATGCCGCTTTCGCCGTTGGCGCGCGGCTCGGTCAGGGAAAAGAAAATGCGGCGATTATTGTCAAATTGCGGATCAAGCGCGAGATCGAGCAGGCCGCCCTGTCCGCGCGCAACGACGTCCGGTACGCCAGAAAGCGGTTTCGAAATGTCACCATTGGCGCTGACGATGCGCATGGTGCCGCCTTTTTCGGTAACAAGGAATTTTCCGTCGGCGAGAAAGGCCAGGGACCAGGGTGCATTGAGTGCGCTGGTAATCTCCGTGACGCTATAGGGCACTGAGGCGCGATAGGGCGCGCGGGTCTGACCGGCAAAGGCGGGCTCTATCGTCAGGTTTTTCCGGTGCCCGGGTTTCGATCGGGTTGCCTTCATTGGTCGCGGGCGTGGGAAAATTGCGCGATTGGGCAAATGCCAGCGCACCGGCAGCGACGATAGCCAATCCCGCCCAACAAAAATGCCCATTGCCGGTTCATGGATCGCACTCCGGATATACCGGTGCGAGGCTATTCGTTTTACGCCTGCAAGTCGAACCACATTAACTTGTGTTGCTGCAATCTGCTCAACGTTTGGGAGCCAGAAACGCACAGGCCGCGCCTTGCGGGTCGATGCACTGCACAATCCATTCTCCGGTGGGAACCTGATGCGGACCCATCACGATTTTTCCGCCGCCAGACGTGACGCGCGCCGCAGCGGCATCAATCGCGTCAACATAAAAATAGTAGCCCCAATGCGGCGGCGCCGGCATGTCGGCGGGCTTGGTCATGATGCCGCCACCAGCGCCATCGCCAGTCGCAAACAGCTGATAAATGCCCATCGCGCCCATGTCGAAGGACTCCGTTTTTTTCCAGCCAAAGAGTTTTTCGTAAAAGGCGAAGGCCGCAGCGCCGTCGCCGGCATAGAGTTCGCGCCAGCCGATGGTGCCGGGCGTGCCCTGGGCAAGCGGCGGCGGCGCATCGCTGCGCATCGGTTTTGCAATCAGAAAACCCGCGCCGTGCGGATCGGCCATGACCGCAAACCGGATCGTGCCGGGGACATCAACCGGCGGCCGCATGAGCTTTCCGCCCTGTTCGACAATGCGCGCCGCCATGGCGTCGACATCTTCGACATAGATGTAGCCCATCCAGGCCGGACGCGCGCCGGCCTTGCGGGCATCTTCGGGAATTGCCATCAAACCGGCCACACCGCGATCGCCGACGCTGAACAGGGTATAATCGGGATTACCGGACTCCACCGTGCCCCAGCCGACCACAGTGCGGTAGAATTTTTCCGCCGCTGTGGTGTCGGTAGTCATGACGTCGTACCAAAAAAATGAACCCTGCATCGGTGCCTCCGTTTTTTGCATTTAACTTGACAAAATACGTTGATGTCAACATAAATGATTTATGACAAGGGTTGCGTTGGAAACGACATTGCTGGTGCGCGACGCCTGCCTGTGTCTGGCAGCCCAGCGCGCGGCGCGGGCCCTGGCGCGGCATTTCGACGAGGCACTGAAGCCCGCCGACCTGACCAATGGGCAATTTTCATTATTGATGGCGCTGAACCGGCCCAAGCCGCCCGCCATGGGGCCGGTTGCCGATCTGCTAGCGATGGACCGTACGACGCTGACGGCGGCGCTGAAGCCGCTGGAACGGCGCGGGCTGGTGACGGTGCAGGTCGATCCCGATGACCGGCGCGGGCGGTTGCTGACGTTGACGGCGCGTGGCCATAAAGCGCTGGCGGCGGCACTGCCGATCTGGAAGCGCGAGCACAAAAAACTGGAAGGCCTGCTGCGCGCGCCGGATGCGGTGCGCGAGGCTCTGCAGGTGCTGTCGCTTACTTCCCGCTGAGCAGATCGACCAGGGTGGTGCCCAGCGCCGCCGGATTGGGCGAGACGCGGATGCCGGCCGATTTCATCGCTTCGATCTTGGAATTGGCATCGCCCTTGCCGCCGGAAATGATAGCACCGGCATGGCCCATGCGCCGGCCCGGAGGCGCGGTGACGCCGGCGATAAATCCGACCGTCGGCTTTTTGATCTTGTGGTGTTTCAGAAACTCGGCGGCGTCTTCCTCGGCCGTGCCGCCGATTTCGCCGATCATGATGATGCTTTCGGTTTCCGGATCGCGCAGGAACATTTCCAATACATCGATATGCTCGGTGCCCTTGACCGGATCGCCGCCGATACCGACGCAGGTGGTCTGTCCAAGGCCGACAGCGGTGGTCTGCGCCACGGCTTCATAGGTCAGCGTGCCGGAACGCGACACGATACCGACCGTACCGCGGCGATGGATATGGCCGGGCATGATGCCGATCTTGCATTCGCCGGGCGTGATGACGCCGGGGCAGTTGGGTCCGATCAGGCGGGTCGCGCTGCCGCAAAGGGCGCGCTTGACCTTGACCATGTCGAGTACCGGGATGCCTTCGGTAATGCAGACGACCAGCGGAATTTCCGCATCGATGGCTTCGAGGATGGCGTCTGCCGCAAATGGCGGCGGAACATAGATCACCGAAGCGGTCGCACCGGTCTTTTCGCGGGCATCGCGCACGGTGTCGAACACGGGCAGGCCAAGATGCGTGCTGCCGCCCTTGCCGGGCGAGGTGCCGCCGACCATCTTCGTGCCATAGGCGATGGCCTGTTCGGAATGGAAGGTGCCCTGTTTGCCGGTGAAGCCCTGGCAGATGACCTTGGTATTCTTATCGACGAGAACTGACATTATTTCTTTTCCTTCACGGCCTTGACGATCTTCTGCGCCGCATCGGCGAGATCGTTGGCGGAGAGAATGGGAAGTCCGGATTTGGCGAGGATGTCCTTGCCCTTTTCGACATTGGTGCCTTCCAGGCGAACCACCAGCGGGACCGACAGCGAAATTTCCTTGGCGGCGGCGACGATGCCGTCCGCGATGATGTCGCATTTCATGATGCCGCCGAAGATATTGACCAGAATGCCCTTTACGTTGGGATCGCTGACAATGATCTTGAACGCCGCGGTGACCTTTTCCTTGGTGGCGCCGCCGCCGACATCGAGGAAGTTGGCGGGTTCTGAGCCATAGAGCTTGATGATGTCCATGGTCGCCATGGCAAGACCGGCGCCATTGACCATGCAGCCGATTTCGCCGTCGAGCTTGATGTAATTGAGATCGTATTTTCCGGCTTCGACTTCGGCGGGATCTTCCTCATCGAGATCGCGCAGCGCCTGAATGTCCTTGTGGCGATACAGGGCGTTGTCGTCGAAATTGATCTTGGCGTCGAGGCAGATGATGTTGCTGTCCTTGGTGACGACCAGCGGATTGATTTCGAGAAGGCTCATGTCCTTTTCGATCAATGCGGTATAGAGCGATTTCACAACGGCGCCGACCTGCTTGGCTTCTTCGCCCGAGAGCTTCAGGGCCGAGGCGATTTCGTTGCCGACATACGGCGAGTAGCCTGCCGCCGGTTCGATCTGGAAGGTATGGATTTTCTCGGGCGTCTTGTGCGCGACTTCCTCGATGTCCATGCCGCCTTCGGTGGAGACGATGAAAGCGACGCGGCTGGTGGCGCGATCAACCAGCGCGGAAAGATAAAGCTCGCGGTCGATGGCAGAGCCGTCTTCGATATACAGGCGCTTGACCAGACGGCCGGCCGGACCGGTCTGATGGGTGACCAGCGTCATGCCCAGCATGCGCTCGGCTTCCTTTTTCACGTCGTCGATGGATTTCACGACCTTGACGCCGCCGCCCTTGCCGCGGCCGCCTGCATGGATTTGGGCCTTTACGACCCAGACCGGGCCGCCCAATTCCTTGGCTGCCGCAACGGCTTCTTCCACGGTAAAAGCGGGCTTGCCCTTGGGGACCGGCGTGCCGAATGCGCGCAAGACCTCTTTGGCCTGATATTCATGAATATTCATGTGAGAAACCTTGGATTTGGCGAGAAAACCGGGGGGAGGTAAGCCCGACGGGGCCCGGAAATGCAAGGGTTGATTTGCCGCCGGAGCCAGGACGAAAACCAGTCTTTAACGGCAAAAGGTTCACAAAGGGCCAATGAACCGGCCAAATACCTCCGCAGATCTTGCATTCCCGCTGCTTCTTTTGGGCAGCGCCGCCCTGCTTGCGGCTGTGGATTGCTGCTGGGCGGTGCTGGGCCATTTTGACATCGCCGGCCGCGCCTATGGGCCCCTGGCCGGGTTGAGCGCGCTTCTGGCGGCGGCCGGGTATTTTTATCAGAGCCGCCGGAATGAACCGCATCTGGCGGCCATGTTGTTCGGCGCGGCGTTCCTGATTGGCTTTTCCTCCGGCGCCAGTGTGCTCAATACATTTCTGCTGACGGTTGCCGGCTCGTCGATTGATGGTGCGCTGGCCGATATCGACCGGCTGATGGGATTCGACTGGCCCGGGCTCATGGCGCGCATGGCGGATCATCCGCAGATCAATGCGGGCCTCAAACTGATCTATAATTCCGTGTTGCCGCAAATCGCGCTGGCGATTGTGGTGCTGGGCTGGCGCAAGCAGAGCCTGTCGATTTACAAATTATGCTGTGCCATCGCCCTGGGCGCGATGATCGTGATTTTCATCTGGACGCTGTATCCGTCCTTTGGCGCGATGGCGGTTTATAGTTTGCCAGCCGACATCACGGCACGGCTGGATGTGGCGCTGGATGGTCAATACGGACAGGCGCTGGCGAAGATGCTGGCCGACGGTCCGGGATTTATATCGCCCGCCAACATGAAGGGACTGGTCGGGTTCCCGTCCTATCACATTGTGCTGGCGTTGCTGGTGACCTGGTATCTGCGCGGCGTTCCGTATCTGCGCTGGATGATCCTGGCGGCGAATGTGCTGGTGGTTTTTGCGACACCAATTCAGGGCGGCCATCACTGGATCGACGTCATCGCAGGCTTTCCGGTTGCCATTCTTGTTGTTATTGCCGCCGATCAGGTTGCAAGGCATGTCGCGCGGTTTTCCCGCGCGCGCTGGCTTAACGGGCTTGTGCCGGACGCCAACGAAATTTTGTAGGCCCTGAAAATGCAAACGCCCCGGAAATTTCCGGGGCGTTTTGGCGGTCGTGCGGCCACGAATTCTTGTTTTGGTAGCCAGCGCCGCCGTGATGTCTCCTGCCCTACTGCGCGCTGCCGTCGGCGTGGGAATAGCCGCTTTCGCTCTCATAGCTTTCGTCACGGCCATAGCTTTGCGTCCGGTCGCCATATTGCTTGACCAGCTTGTCGAACAATTCCACGCAGACTTCGGCGCGGTAGGAGAAGAACATGTCGCCCGTGCCGTATTTGCGCAGGTTGGTTCGTTCGGTGCAGTCGGGCACTGCCACGGCGGGCGCGCATTTCAGCATGCCGTCCTTGTAGTGGCGTACCGCTTCATGAGCACCGCACATCAGGATTTCGCCCTTGCCCGTCGGCGCGGCCAAGCCCTGATCAGACTGAACCACCTGACCGATGGTGATCTTGAGTGAGGAACCGGGGATGCAACGCGCCACTTCGCCTTCGTAGCCGGAGTCGATCCAGGTCTCTGGCACCATGTGCGAGGCGGCAAACTCCCGGCCATCCGAAGAGACGCAGACGGCATGAATGGCTTTCACCACGGTCGCCTGCTGATACACGCATTTCGGAGCCGGCGGCGCGGGCAGGGCGACATCGAGCTGGCCGATATTGCCACCCTGATACACATCCACCGTACCGGCATAGCTGCCGCCGCCCAGAATGACCTGAGAGCCGGCGGCGGCCGCCGCATAGGCGTTGGCGCCGATCAGCGAATTGGAATTCATAATATTCACGACGTTACTGAAATTGACGTCTGTGTTGCCGCCGCTGCCGCCCGTACCTGTACCTGTACCTGTACCTGTACCCGTGCCGGTACCAGTTCCGGTGCCGTTACCGCCGCCGCCGCCTGTGGCGGTCACGGTGATGTTGATGGTCGGGCTGACAGTTGTGTTGTTGTCGGAACTGGCCGAGCCGCCCGCGCCGCCTGTTGCGCTCGAATTGCCGCCGGTGGCGTTGCCGCCCGTGGCGCTCGAATTGCCACCGGTGGCATTCGAATTTGAATTGGCCGCCGCATTGGCCGCGGCAATAGCCGCCGCCACAGCTGCCGCAATCGCCGCCGCGTCCGCATTACTCGAATTGTTGTTGTTGTTCGTATTGTTGTTCGAGTTGTTGTTCGAGTTGTTGTTCGAATTGTTATTCGAGTTGTTGTTTGAATTGTAGTTGTAGTTCCTGTTGTCGTTATAGTTGTTGCCGTTATTGCTGTTCTTGTTGATGACAATGTTCTTGTTGATGTTGATGTTCTTCGAGGCATCAATAGTCTTGGTGATATTGATGTTCTTGGAAGCATCAATGTATTTGCTGTTATCGATATTCTTCGTGATATCGATATTCTTAGACGCATCGATATATTTGCTGTTGTCGATGTTGTTGGTGATGTCGATGCTCTTGTTGATCGTCACCGGCTTATAGATGTCGATATTCTTGGAATTGTCGATATTGTTGGTGATGTCGATGCTTTTGTTGACCGTCACCGGCTTGTAGACGTTCAGGGTCTTTTCGATATTGGTCGTTTTATCGATCGTGACCGGCTTGTAGATGTTCACCGGCTTGTTGATGGTGATGTTGGTGCCGCCGCCCATCTGGTGACCGCCCCAGCTGCCATAATCGCC
>CAWINU010000009.1:0-86582 GCA_963837555.1 uncultured Alphaproteobacteria bacterium
GGGGAGGGTCAGGTGCAAGGCATCCTCAGCCTGATGTCGATCGCCCGGCCCAGGGCCGCATCGAAATCGGCCACGTCACCTTCGGTGCACCGATGCAGCGCACGCCGAAAAGCACCGAGGCGGTTTACTTGTTGGCCAAATACTCCTTTGAGCTGGGCTACCGTCGCCTCGAATGGAAGTGCAACAACGGCAACGCCCGCTCCAAATACGCCGCCGAGCGTTTGGGTTTCAGCTTCGAAGGCGTGTTTCGCCAGCACATGGTGGTCAAGGGCGAGAACCGCGACACTGCGTGGTATTCGATTCTCGATGGTGAGTGGCCGGCGATTGCGGCCGGGTTTGAGCGGATGTGCTGTGCGATGAAAACCAGACGCCTGACGGGCAGGTGAAAGGGCTGGTCGAGTGCCGCTCCTGAGCGTCTGAAAGCAAAAGATCGCAGCCTGGCAGGCAGCGATCTTTTGATGTTCTAACGGACATCTCGCCGAATTCGCACCACGCCCATCTTCATCCCAAACGGGCGATTGTATGTTTTCAACAAGCACAGTGCGTTCGGCAACGGTCAGGCTTATTTCAGACCCCACTTTTTCAATCGCTGGTCAATCACGCCTCAATAGCGTATTTCCCGACCAATACGCTGCAGAGCAGAGAGGAAGCGGCGGGCAACTGCGCATGCGCCGCCAGCACGTTAATCACTCCGTGGGCACTAACCTATCCAGCACCCGATTAACCGCCAGCTCTGCCAGCATCACCACCTGCGCGATACCTTGCAGGGTTTTGCGGTTCGAGCCTTCAACCATTGCCGCGTGGTTGTTGAGCATGACGGTGGCGGAACCGAGCGTTTCACTGGCGTCGGCCAGCAGGGATGACAATACGTAATGTTATGTTCTGTTCCTGTGTTCGTACCGTTACGTATTGTGCGCATAGGCATCCCGTCGCGGGCCAGCAACGGCGGCAACTCTTCGATGGCGACGAGGGGTGCTACAGTCACGGGCGGCGCATTAGAAAGGGTGAAACGCATGAAGATTACCTGGTTCGGCCATTCCTGCTTCCGCATCGATACCGGTCCCAGCAGCATCCTGATCGATCCGTTTCTGACCGGCAACGCCACCTTCGAGGACGCCGACATCCCCCTGCACAAGGTGACCAAGGGCGTTA
The DNA here is from genome assembly GCA_963837555.1 of uncultured Alphaproteobacteria bacterium. Taxonomy (GTDB): domain Bacteria; phylum Pseudomonadota; class Alphaproteobacteria; order Micropepsales; family Micropepsaceae; genus Rhizomicrobium. The sequence goes on from CAWINU010000009.1 coordinate 1,153, forward strand.
CCCATGTGGCGCTCACCCACGGCCACGAGGACCACACCGGCGACACCGTGCGCATCTGCGGGAGACTGACGCCCAGCTCATCGCCGTGCACGAGCTCGCCACGTATATGGCGGCGCAGGGCGTGGAACGGATCGATCCGGGCAATACCGGCGGCACGCTGCATCACGACGATTTCGACCTCAGTTTTGTCCCGGCCTGGCATTGGGCGTTCTGTACCCGGATCGTGGACGGACGTCCGGTCTATCTCGGCGCCTGCTGCGGGATTGTCATTGCCCCGAGTGGGGGCAAGACGGCCTACCATATGGGCGATACCGCCATCTTCTCCGACATGGGCCTGATTAACGAGATCTACACGCCGGAGATCGGCTTCGTGCCGATCGGCGACCGTTACACCATGGGCACTAGGACGGCGGCGCTCGCCTGTCAGCGTTTCTTCGACTTCGAGCTGATCGTGCCCTGCCATTACGGCACCTTTCCCGTGCTGGATCAAACCGCCGACCAATTCGTCGCCGAAATGGGCGGTGACGCCGTGCTGGTGCCCAAGGTGGGGGTCCCGTTCGAGGCCTGAGCCGGGTATCCGCCAGCCAAGTTGCCGCTTGCGCGCGGCGCGGTGCTAGACGAGCGGCTAGCAACGCCAACCGGTCCATCAGCTCCATGTCCGTCGATCGCGCCACCGTCCGCCGCATCGCCCGCCTTGCCCGCCTGGCCATCACCGAGGAGGAGGCTGCCCGGCTCGAGCATGAGTTGTCGGGCATCCTCGATTGGGTGGCCCAGCTCGACGAGATCGACACCAGCGCGGTCGAGCCGATGACGCGGGTGGCCGCCATGACCATGACGATGCGTAAGGACGAGGTCACCGACGGCTTCTGCGCCGCCGACATCCTCAGGAATGCGCCGGAAGCCGATGACGGCTATTTCGTCGTGCCCAAGATCGTCGAATAGGAGGGCGTCATGCATCGCGCCGCTCTGCTTGCGTTCGCAGTGCTGCTGGCAGCGGGAGGGTCGGCCGTGGCGCAGGGGCTGCCTGAGAGTACGTTCGCATCAAGCAAAGACGGCTGCGCCAAGTTGAAAGAGAAAACCCTGGCTGAGCTTGGCGACGCGTTGGATTTTACCGTGGTGAGCAAGTCCGGGTTCAGCGCCAATTTGCAGCACTGCGATTTCCTCACCGTGACCGCCCGCAACGCGACCAGTTGGCTTGCCACCGCGTTTTGCGAGGAGCCGGGCTATGGCTATCCCGACCTGTTCGCGATCCTAGAGAAGCCCACTGGCGATCTCAGCGTGACCCGGATGACCGTGCAGCAATTGTCGTACGATAAGACCGAAGAGGAGCCGGCGCTGTCCGCCGACGATCTCGACCCGGCGGAAATCGGCCGGAGCGAGGGCGGCAGCGGCGACAGCGAGGCACCGAGGAGGAACCTGCCACCGAGCCTGAACCGGCCGGCGACAGCCCCAACACGTATTTCCGCTGCGAGAATGTGAAGCCATAGACCGTGACCAAGCTCACCGACCTGACCATCGCCGAGGCGCGCGACGGGCTACGCGACAAGTCGTTCTCCGCGCGCGAGCTGACGCAAACCCATACAGAGGCGATCGAAGCGGCCAACGCGGCACTTAATACCTTTGTACTGCCGACGCCGGAGCGCGCGCTCGAGATGGCGGCGGCGAGCGATGCGCGACGCAACCAGGGGCAGGCGGGCGCGCTGGAAGGCATTCCGCTCGGCGTCAGTTTACCATCCGTCTCTTCGAACAGGAATTCCTGGAACGGTCCCGGACGGCGAAATGTAGCGCTCATGGCATCGGGCAACCGGCTTTTTTCGAACAATCCGCTTACGCGATCGTCGAACTGCCAACCACGGTCGGCGATCATGACGCCTGCCGGGTCGTTATTGGTGAATATCGCACCCTTGGCTGTCGCGGTTCCGTTTTCGTCCTGCCATTTTAGCGTGCCCTCGCTACCGATGATGCGAATCTCGTTGCCGATCCAGCTATTGATGGCCGACGGCGTGAGCGTCCAAAAACTTGTCCAGCCGATTTCGCCATTTTCCAGGGAGCCGGGTGGAAAGAATGCACCGGCCTTGACCGACCAGGACAAGGGCCCCGTCGGCACGGGGCGATAGCGCGCCCAGGCTTCGATCAAATCCACGCCCAATCCATATTCCGGACTGGTGCGGCCATCGACGACAAATGTCAGCTCCGGAATGACATAGCCGCTGGCCTGCAATATTCCCTGGTGAAAATGCAGGCCGAGGCCATCCTTCTCCTGCATTCCGTAATGCGTCTTGCCCAGGCCACCATCCAGATAGGATTTCTGCTGCGAGGGGACGACCATTCGAAAATCGCCATAGGCGCTAAAGCTCACATGGGGCGAAAAATTCTCAAGCAGCCGCTGTGCGGATGCGTCACCCGAACTTAGGGCCAGGCACAGGCCCAGTATCCCGGCGAGCAATCTTTGCATCACGCCGCCTCGCTGAGCGTCTTGGACGAAAGCGGCAGGCGGATTTCCACGCTGGTGCCATCGCCCGGTTTACTCTCGATGCGCAATTCGCCGCCGTGAAGCTCGACAATGGCTTTGGCGAACGGCAAGCCCAGGCCGGCTCCCTGGTGTTTGCCGTCAAACGCGGAGCGCAGACGGTGGAACGGCTTTACGACATTTTCGATATCTTCCGCATTCATGCCGACACCCTCGTCTGCTATGCGGATACATAGGCAGGCGTCGGAACAATCACCGGAAATTTCAACCCGTCCGCCGGAATGGGAAAAGCGGATGGCGTTGTGCAACAGGCTGGTGATGGCCTGATTGAGCTTATGGGCATCGCCCTTCAGCTTCGGCCATTGCGCGTCATCGGCGCTGACCGATACGGTAATTTTGGCGGCTTCCGCCATCTCGTGCAGCGCCGACACGCTGTCGCGCACCAGTGCTGCCGGCGAATACTCTTCCTGCCCGACAATGAAGCTGCCCTTTTCCAGATCGGCAAGATCGAGCATGCGCGATACCAGCCCGAGCAGCCGCTGGCCGCTGGCGCAGATGTCGCGCGCATATTCTAGGTACCGCGCATTGCCCACCGGCCCCAATATCTGCTGATGCAGCATCTCTGCGAAACCGACAATGGCATTCAGCGGCGTGCGCAATTCATGGCTCATATTGGCAAGGAACTGCGATTTGGCCTGATTGGCGCGCACAGCCTCGCTGCGGGCGATTTCGGTGGACTCGACGGCGGCATTGAGCGCCGCTTCACGCTGCGCGATGCAGGCGGTCATTGTGCCCAGGGCATCGGAGAGCTGACCGAGTTCACCATCCTGACGGATCCGCTCTGGAATGCGATAATCGCCGTCGGCGATGCGCCGGGCCTGTGCCGCGAGTACTTCCAGCGGACGCGACACCCCCCGCGCGATCAGCATTGCGGCACCTATCGCAGGCAGTAGCGCCAAGGCCAGAACAATCAAAACGGGAATGTACAAGGCGCGATATTTCGATAGCGCCTCGTCCAGCGAATAGGCCAGCACCGCAACCGCCGGATCGCTGTTGGGCGCGGTGTCGAGCCGCGCGGCCTCGGTGAGATATTCCTCGCCTCCGTCCTCAATCATCGAAGATTGCGCCTCGGGGGCGACGCCTGTGCCCGGGAGCGGAAAATGGCTAGGCCCGTCCAGGTTGCGCGCCACAATGGTCCATTGACCGTTGACAATGGTTGCCAGGCCGATCGAGCGCGGGACGGATGATATCGAGCGCAACTTGCTCAACAGTGCATTATCGACTGGAATAAAGGCCGCAATGAAGGCAATCGGCTCGGGCGCCCGAATGGGCACCACCACCATCCAGGAAATCACGCCGTCGGCCGACACAAGTGCCGTGCGCGCGCCGCTGGACACCGAATCCGCAAGCAAATCCGGATAGGCGAAGGTTTTCCCGGCCACGTCTTTGGTGAGCGTATCCGCCGAAACCTTGCCCTCCAGTCCGACAATCATCATACGCGTGGCACCGACGCGATTGCCGTGATTGCGCAGAACGGACATCTCCGTGGCGTAGTCGTTCTGTGCAATAGCCTGGCGCAGGGCGTAATCGAGTGACAGTACGTGCACGTCGTCGCTCGCGCGCTCCGACAAGACGTCCAGTTGGCGCATGAATATGCTGGTAGCGGCAACCAGTTCCGACTTGGCCCGCTCGACCAGCGTGCCTCGCAGAAAGCTGTAGGCGGCAAGCGCCGTCAGCACCTGCACAGCGACAAGCGTAACCACAAGAAACAGAACCAGCCGCTGGCGGAAACCCATACCCCGCCCCTTTTCAATAATCCATATGCATACGCGTCACCGTATTAGGCGATACGACTTTGACCGGAAGCACGTTGGCAAACTTCGTGCGGTCTCCGTTGACGGCGATTGCAATTGACGTAGGCGGCTTGCTTGCCGGCAATTGTTTTTGCCAGACAGTTGCGTGGTACCCCCCTTCGGGCACGTCGCGAATCTGGGCCTGTCCATTGGCGTCGGTTATCACCGCAAGCGGTGCATCCGTGACGACAACATGCGCAATCATCTTGTCATGGATGTTGCAGCCGATTGCCACAACGCCGACCTTGTCGAACATGACGGGATCGGAGGTCTCGCCTTGATCGACTTCCAGTTGAAACTGCTTGGTAGCGGAGAACGAATAGACCTGATGCATGGTCGCATCGGAATTTGCGAACACCACCTCACCGCCCTTGCGCACCACCACAACGCCCGGAACGAATGTTTCCTCGCGCTGATCGATGCGGGCGCTTGCCGGCACCCGCGTGGCAAGCGCGGCTCTGTCGGGCGTAAAACTGACCACGGCATTGGCGACAGGCTTGCCGGCGGAATCCGTGATGACGACATCAAGTGTGGCGGCAGCGGCGGGGGCCGCGCTAACCAACAGAATGGCAAACGCACGGAAAATTTGGGCGTACATCCCGCAATTATGCGTGCGAGGTGGTTAACAGGTCTTTGGGATATCTCCATACGGTCCGGTACGGCCTGCAACCGACCGTGCGGCCGCGGCTGTTCACGAAAATGTGGCTGCTTAAGCCTGCGGATTCAGGGGTACGCCAGGCTCATTCTTGGTGGCGTGGATCACCAGGGAGCTTTTCACGCTCGCGACGTTTTTTTCGGCCGTCAAGGTTTCGGTAATAAAGGTTTGAAAAGCGGAAAGATCGGTGGCGACGCATTTCAGAAGAAAATCCACTTCACCTGAGAGCATGTGGCATTCGCGCACCGTGGGCCAGGAGCGCACGCGCGCTTCGAACTGACGCAAATCGGCGTCGTGCTGGCTGGACAGGCCGACAAAGACAAAGCCGGTCACCGAAAACCCCAGGGCCTGGCCGTTCAGCACTGCATGATAGCCTTCGATATAGCCGGCCTTTTCCAGCGCGCGCATGCGGCGCAGGCAGGGCGGCGCGGTAATCTTGGCGCGGCGGGACAATTCCACATTGGTAATCCGCCCATTGGCCTGGAGCTCGGCCAGAATCCGTATGTCGATCGCGTCGAGTCGGGTGTGCACCACGGGAATGGACCCTTGCTACTGAAGCGCGGGCTTATAGCGCTATGCCAGAGCCGAACGCAATAAAATGTCTCGTCATCCGCCGACTCGTGTCCGATCCTTTCGTCCACAACAATCCTGCCGCAAGGACAAGCCCATGAACGCCTTGGGCTATTTGCCCTCCTTGACGGGGCAGCCCTGTGTCCCGATATGAAGTCTCCACCCAGTCGAGGCGGCGTTTCTGCCCTCGTGCGAGGCGCCTGACATGAGCACCATGCATTCCAAAACCATTATATTGGGCAGCGGCCCTGCCGGCTGCACGGCGGCGATTTATGCCGCGCGCGCCATGCTTGAACCCGTTTTGATCGGCGGGCTGCAACCCGGCGGCCAGCTGACTATCACCACCGAAGTCGAAAACTATCCTGGATTTGCCGATGCCATTCAGGGGCCATGGCTGATGGACCAGATGCGCGCCCAGGCGGAAAATGTCGGCACCAAAATGGTCGACGACATCATTTCCGCCGTGGATTTGTCGCAGCGTCCCTTTCGTCTTAAGGGCGATTCCGGCGCGCAATACACGGCCGACACGCTGATCATTGCAACCGGCGCCAGCGCCAACTGGCTGGGTCTGCCGTCCGAAACGCAATATCAGGGCTTCGGCGTTTCGGCCTGCGCCACCTGCGATGGCTTCTTTTTTCGCGGCAAGACGGTGGCTGTGGTGGGTGGCGGCAATACCGCCGTCGAAGAGGCTCTGTTCCTGGCCAACTTTGCCAGTAAGGTGACCCTGATCCACCGTCGCGACGTGCTGCGTGCCGACAAGACCAACCAGATGCGCCTGCACGCAAACCCCAAGATCGAAGTGGTCTATAACAGCGAGGTCGCCGAAGTTCTCGGTAGCGACAATCCCCGCGGCGTTATTGGCGTCGTGCTGCGGGATACTCAAACCGGTGCCACCGGCAATCTGGCCGTCGACGGCCTGTTCATTGCCATCGGCCACTCGCCGGCAACCGAATTATTCAGGGGCCTGCTTGAAATGGATGAGAGCGGCTATATTAAGACCCAGCCCGACTCAACCAAAACAAGCATAGCGGGCGTGTTCGCGGCGGGGGATGTGAAGGACAAGGTATTCCGGCAGGCTGTCACGGCGGCGGGAATGGGCTGCATGGCGGCGCTGGAGGCTGAAAGGTTTCTGGCGGGCGCGCACTAGCGGCGGTAGGGGGCAGGAATGGATTGGGACAAGCTGAGAATCTTCCACGCCGTGGCGTCGGCGGGAAGCTTCACCCATGCAGGCCAGATGCTGTCGCTCAGCCAGTCGGCCGTCAGCCGCCAAATCAGCGCGCTGGAAGACGAAATCGCCACGCCCCTGTTTCAGCGTCATGCCCGCGGCCTGACGCTGACCGACGAAGGCGAGATGCTTTATGGCGCCGTCAGCGACGTGCTGGCACGCCTGGTCTCGGTCGAGGAGGCGCTCAAGGATGCGCGCGCCGCGCCGCGCGGCATTCTCAAGGTTACCTGCAGCCACGGCATCGGCACCTATTGGCTGATGCCGCGCCTGGCCGGCTTTTTGGAAGAATATCCCGAGGTCGATCTTCACATCGTGATGGAAGATCACGAACTCGATCTGGCCCAGCGCGAAGCGGACATTGCGCTGCGCATGCGCGCGCCGGTGCAGGCTGATCTGATCCAGCGCAAGCTCTTTACGGTGCATTATCATCTGTATGCATCGAAGGGTTATTTAGAGCGCGTCGGCACCCCGACCACCATGGAAGACGTCTGCGAGCACACCATCATTACCTATGGTGAAACGGCGGCGCCCGAGATCCGCGATATCAACTGGCTGCTGGAATCGGCGCGCAAGCACGCCCGTCCGGGCCACAAGACACGCGTGGTGCGCATCAACAACGTCACCGGCATATTGCAGGCCACGGAGATGGGCGTCGGCTTTGCCGCCGTGCCTGATTACGTCGCCGCCGAACGGCCCAATCTGGTGCGGGTCCTGCCCGATACCATGGGACCCAGCTTCGATGTGCATCTGGTCTATGCCGACGCCCTGCGCCAGTCAAAGCGCGTGGCGGCATTCCGCGATTTTCTCGTGAAAGCCGCCAAGGAATGGCACTATTGAAAAACCGGAACGACAACTTATCTCAGTGATGTCGACGCGGTTCCCCCCCGCCACGTCGGCGATGTGGGCCGGTTTGTGAACTCCTCCAAGCGGGCCCGGCGCGTGGCAACATGCGCCCCCAGGCATGAGAAGCGTCGGTGCAGGAATGCACCGGCGCTTTCTCGTCTTTGATCAGGCCGCTTTGCGCGCCACCACCGCCTCGGCGAGCTTGCCGGTCAATTCAGCAAGATGATCGAATTCGGCATCGAAGCTTCCGACGCCCTGCGTTAGCGACCGCAACTCCAGAATCAGATCCGATAATTCGGCCATCGGCATCTGGGCCTGCACCGTGTCCCAGCCCTTCCAGCCGGACCGCGCATCAAAGCCCATCAGCTGACCGCGGCGGCTGCTGACCAGCGCATTGACCCTGGCGGTGGCGTCTCTCGGCACGTGAATTTGCACGGCCATAACGGGCTCCAGCAAAACCGGCGTGCATTTGGGCATGCCCTCGCTCATGGCGATACGGGCGGCCTGCTGAAAGGCGGCATCAGACGAATCCACCGAATGATAGGTCCCGTCCGTCAGAGCCACAGCAACGTCCACCACCGGAAATCCCAGCGGTCCGCATTTGAGATAATCGACCACGCCCTTCTCCACCGAGGGAATCCATTGCTTCGGCACCACGCCGCCCTTGATCTGGTCGGCAAACACAAAGCCGGAGCCGCGTGCCTGCGGCGCAATGACCAGCACGACGTCCCCGAACTGGCCGTGGCCCCCGCTTTGGCGCTTGTGCCGTCCGCGTTCGGCCGTGCCCCGGCGGATGGTTTCCTTGTAGGGAATTTTCGGCGCGCGGCTTTTCACCTTCAGGCCGTATTTGCTTTCGAGTTTTTCGATAGCCACCTTGAGGTGGATTTCGCCCTGCCCGGTCAGCATCATTTCATGGGTTTCGGCGTTTTGCTCGAAATCGAGCGACGGATCCTCTTCATGCAACTTGCCGATGGCCGCCGTCAGTTTGACCTCGTCCTTGCGGTCCGCCGCGTCGATCGCCAGCCGATAGACCGGCTCGAGCTTTTCCACCTGCGGCTTGCCCGTCGGCGGGCCATCACTGGACAGCATATCGCCTGTGGACACGCCCTCCAGCCGGGCGAGCGCAATGGTGTCGCCCGGTCCTGCCGCGGAAACCCGCGCGGCGGTGGCGCCCTGCAGGGTAAAAAGCCCCCCCAGGCGCGTTTCATTTCCCGCACGCGAATGCAGCACCAGGCCGTCCTTCAGCGAACCCGCCAATACGCGCGCCAGGCTGAGCTTGCCGCCATGCGCGGAGTGATAGCTTTTCATGATCTGGACCGTTGCCGGACCATTGGCCTTGACCCCGACCCGTTTGGCGGCAGCCTTCACATCGGGCACCTCATGGCGGAGCGCCTTCAGCAGGCGGCGTACGCCATTGTCGCCATAGGCCGACCCGATCAGCACGGGCACCACCTGACAGTCCGAAAATTCGCGCGTTAGATCGCCGAACACTTCGTCCTGCGGCGGCTCCATATCCGACAGCAGTTCCTCCATCAGGTGTTCGTCATAGTCCGCAAGCCGCTCCAGCATCTGAAAGCGTGCTTCCTTTTCCCGGCGCACATCGTTGATGTTGACGACTTCGCTGGCGGCATTGGGTCGATAGACAAAGGCGCGTTCCAGCGCCAGATCGACAAAGCCCGCAACAGCACCTTGTTCCCAGATCGGAATCTGGCGCAGCAAAAGCGGCTTGTCGCTGGCTTCCTGCAACAGGTACAGAAAATCCCGCAGGGCGCCGTTGGCCTTGTCGATCTTGTTGACGAACAGGAAATGCGGCACGCCCGCGTCGGACAATCGCTTCAAAAACGGCTTCAGCATCTGCGTTTTGGCGTGTTCGGGTTCGCAAACCACGATCGCGGCGTCGATGCCGGGCAGGACATTCAACGTCTCCTGCAGAAATTCGATGGAACCGGGGCAATCGAGGAAGGTGAATTTTTCGCCGAGAAATTCCGTAGCGGCGCAATTCACTTCCACACTCATCTGGCGGGCGCGCGATTCCGGCGACGAATCGCCGACCGAATTCTTGTTTGTGACATCGCCCTTGCGCTGAATAGCCCCTGTTACGGCCAGCATGCTTTCCAGCAATGTCGTCTTTCCGCTGCCATAGGGTCCCACCAGGGCCACGGTACGTGGCCCTCTTCCTCCAGTTTTTTTAGACATAAACGCCTCCTTCGGACCCCTTGTGGGAGTCCGGGGCGCGGCGGGCGCTATCCCGGTTTGTCGGGCCACGTCACGCGCCCCTGCAGGCCATTATGCTCGCGCCGTTGAGCGGCTCTGGCAAGGGGAACGCACAAAATGAAACCTGTACGAAGGCGTCACAAATTGGCAAAACCGCCCTACTATTTGGAATAACGCAGAAAATTCAGGGAGTTTTGAATATGCGGGCAACAATTTACGCTGCGGCGCTACTGGCGCTCGGCATGGCGCTGGCCGGGTGCAGCAAAAAGCCGACGACCTATGCCATGACACCGGAAGGCCAGGCGCAATATCTGGCGGACAACAAGGCCAAGGAAGGCGTGAAAACCACCGCCAGCGGTCTGCAATATCGCGTTATCAGTTCGGGCAGCGGCGCATCCCCGACCAGTCCATACGATGTCGTAACGGTCTCTTACAAAGGCTGGACCGTGGACGGAAAAGTCTTTGACCAGACGCCCCCCGGCGAAACCATCCAGTTCCAGGCCGGCGGCGTAATCCCCGGCTGGGTCGAAGCGCTCAGCATGATGAAGGAAGGCGACGAATGGGAAGTCGCCATTCCCTCCGACATCGCCTATGGCCCGCAAGGCAGTGGCCCTATCGCGCCCAATTCCGTTCTGATTTTCCAGATGAAACTGGTCAAGGTTACGCCGGCGTCCTCACTTCAGTGAGGCGCAGAACCGCTGGATGCGCGTGCAGGCTTCCTCCAGCACCTTGTTAGAGGTGGCGTAGGAAATGCGGAAAAAGGGCGACAGCCCGAAGGCCGCGCCATGCACCACCGCCACGCCCTCGGCTTCCAGAAGCGCACCGGCGAAATCCTCGTCGGTCGCGATCTTCTGGCCGCTGGGCGCGGTTTTGCCGATCAGTTTGCGGATCGCCGGATAGACATAGAATGCGCCCTCGGGTTTCGGGCATTCGATGCCCGCGGCCTGATTGAGCATCGACACCACCAGGTCGCGCCGCTCTTCAAAGGCCTTCTGGAATTTCGGAATGAAATCCTGGGGGCCGTTCAGCGCTTCGACGCTGGCCCATTGCGATATGGACGACGCATTGGTTGCGCTCTGGGACTGCAGCTTGGCCATCGCCTTGATGAGTGGCTCGGGGCCGGCGCAATAGCCGATACGCCAGCCCGTCATGGCATAGGCCTTCGACACGCCATTCATGGTCAGCGTGCGGTCGTACAAGCGTGGCTCGACCTGCGCGATGGTGCGGAACTGGAAGCCGCCATAGACCAGATGCTCATACATGTCGTCGGTCAAAATCCAGACATGGGGATGCTTCACCAGCACGTCGGTCAGCGCTTTAAGCTGGGCTTCGGTATAGCAGGCCCCCGATGGATTGGACGGTTGGTTGAAAATCAGCCATTTGGTCTTGGGCGTAATGGCCTTTTCCAGCGCCTCGGGCGTCAGGCGGAAGCCGTCTTCGATCCTGGTCTCGATAACGACCGGCTCGCCGCCGCCGAGCAGGGCAATATCGGGGTAGCTCACCCAATACGGCGCCACCACGATGACCTCGTCGCCCGGATTCAACGTTGCCAGCAGCGCGTTATAGATAATCATCTTGCCGCCGGGCGAGACAAAGCACTGGGCCGGCAAATAACCCAATCCATTCTCACGCTTGAACTTTTTGGCGATGGCCGCGCGCAGTTCGGGAATACCTTCAACCGCGGTGTATTTGGTCTCGCCGCGCCTGATGGCCTCGATCGCCGCTTCCTTAATGTTGTCCGGCGTATCGAAGTCGGGTTCGCCGGCAGCCAGGCCGATGACATCGCGTCCGGCCGCTTTCAGATCGCGCGCCTTTTGCGTCACCGCAATGGTCGGCGACGGTTTGATGCGGCCGAGCAATTCGGCAAGAAATCCCTTGGGCAAACTCGGACTGTTGGACATCGAAAAATCCCGGGTTGAAAGGTCGCCGGATTAGCAATCGGGCGGGCGCCCGGCAAGCGGTGAAATGGCCGGGGTCCCCATTGATTTTTGCAGGGGCCCCTAAAACCCGAAATTAATAGTTGTCTGGTGTAAATTTGCACGTGATCCGAGTCGGGAACCCGCCATGCGCATTTGGATAGGTCTGGCCGCGCTGTGCCTAATTCTGACAGCCTGCGGCAACCCCAAGCCGCCGGTCGGAAAATGGGAAGGTGCGCTGGACCATTCGGATGTGATGGTGGTGGCGCGGGTGGAAATTTTACGTGACGGCAAGGTCAAAGTCAGCGCGCCCAACCTTGTTGGATTTCCGGTCGGTGACGAGAACCAAATCGGATTTTTCCGTAAGCGCCTGTCCGAAGAATTGGCGGCGGATTGGGACGACGTCATACCGCGCGAATTCGACTTCGATGGCAAGACATTCCGCAAACCGGGCGGATTGGCGCCCCAGATGGAATGGGACACGGGCCCGGGCCGTCTGACGCTGGTGGTCTATCTCGGCAAAGACCCTGCGCGCCGAATTCCCATGCGCGAAGTAAGTACTTTTAGCGACGACCCGTTTGAACGGCACTGAATTTATTGCGGCCGCATGCGGGCCGGTTCTGCACCAGCGGATGGAATTTATCCGTTCGCGTACGGGATAAAATTTAGATCAAAAAAATGTAACCCGCGCATGCAGACAGCGCGTACTTGAGTACCGGTGCAGATTTGTTTCGCGAGGTCTCGCGGTGGTCGGGCACAGACGACATTCTGTTACAATTTCCACGCCTGCCAAGGCTTTTCAGGCTCAGCCGCGGGTTTAATGTCTGCTCCAGGCATTGTGCCTGTTTCGGCGCTCCACCAACGGGCACAGCCGCAAATGGGCGGCCGGACCGCTAGCCTGTATGCCCCCCATACTAGGCTGATGGTTCGACCGCCCAAATCTTTTCAGGTGGTCCCGGGGCCCCTATATATGAGGTGCGCGGTCATGGAGCTTCAGTCCGGGACTTGCCATTGCCGTTCCAGCCCGTCAGAAGAGCAACCAAGCTGCCCCATTTTCAAGGTCACCTTATGAGAAATTCGATGAAACTGCTTCTGCGTACCGCCTCCATTGCCGTTTTGGCAGTGGCTGCCGTCGGATGCACGCCGCCCCCCAGCGCAATCGACCCGAGCGTCGATCTGCCGACCAATTTCACGGCTCCCAAATCGGATGCAACCCAGGCTGCTCAGGAATGGCCCACACCGGAATGGTGGAAGGGTTTTGGCGCCGACGAGCTGGTGTCCCTCGAACAAACCGCCAAGGCCAGTAATCTGGATGTCGATACCGCGCTCAACCGTTTGACGATTGCCCAGGCCAGCGCCGGTACGGCGTTCGCGCCTCTATTGCCGACGGTTAGCGCCAGCGCCAGCGGCTCGCGCAGCGGCTCCAATGACGGCACCACCACGCCCGCCAGCAATCGCGTATCCGCTACCCTGTCCGCCAGCTATCAGCTGGATTTCTTCGGTCAGAACTACAACAAGATGCGCGCCGCCAGCGAAGGCGAGCGCTCGTCTCTTTATGCCTTCGGTGTCACATCGCTTACCGTGGCGGCGAACGTCGCCAATCAGTATTTCACCGTTCTGGCCCTGCGCCAGCGTATTGCCTACGCCAAGGAAAACATCGCGGCAGCCGAGCGCATTCTGAAAATCGCCGAAGCCAAAGTGGCCAACGGCGTGTCGTCCAATCTGGAGCTTTCGCAACAGCAGGCGCAGGTGGCCGGACAAAGGTCCAACGTACCGCAACTCGAAGAACAGGAACGCGAAGCCCGGTATCAGCTGGCCATCCTGCTTGGCCGTATGCCGGAAAATTTTGACATCCAGGGTCAGGGTCTCGACGATGTCGTCCCGCCCGCCGTGCAGCCCGGCATGCCGACCGTGCTTCTCACCCGTCGCCCGGATATTGCCGTGGCGGAAGCCAATCTCTATCAGGCCCATGCCAACGTCGATGCGGCACGCTCGGCTTTTTTCCCCAGCGTCAGCCTGACGGCTTCTGACGGCAGTTCCGCCGGAGCAGGTCTCGCTTTGTTCAGCCCGACGACTTTGGCCTGGAGCATTGGCGCCTCCATCGCCCAGAGCATTTTTGACAGCGGCCGCCTGCATTATGCCAGCGCCTCCGCCCGCGCCAATGAACGCATCCTGATCAACCAATATCGTCAGGTGGTTTTCTCCGCGCTGAGCGACGTGGAAACCCAGTTGGGCCAGGTGAACTCCACCACCCTCACGCTCGGCTTCAGGACCGAACAGGTGCGTGCCCAGACCGAAGCCGAACGAATCGCCGAATTGCAATATCGCGAAGGCGTCTCCGCCCTCACGGATCTGCTGAATGCGCAGACCTCCCTGTTCAACGCCCGCGACACGCTGGTTCAGACAAAGCTCAATCGCCTGACCGCCACCGTCAATCTTTACAAGGCGCTGGGCGGCGGCTGGACCATGGAAGACGCGAACAAGGGCGAAGTCGACGCGGTCGGCTGGAGCCCGCTCTGATCCTGCGACTGGCGCGGGACGAGGACCATCAGGCCGGGTAAGACACCCCTGTAACTGGACAGGGGGCCAAGGGGCATTTAAGCCTCCTGGCCATGCTGTTTAATTCCTATCCCTATATTCCCTTTCTCCTATTTTCCCTTTTGGCTTTCGTGTTTCTGGAAAAGAGATTTCCGGGCGCGCGGCGCGGCTTTCTGCTGCTGATTTCGTATTTTTTCTATGCCTGGTGGCGAGCGGACTTTCTTCTGCTGCTGATCGGCTCCACCGCGGTCAATTATATCATTGGGACGGAACTGACGGCGCGCAAGGAGCAGGCCAAATCCACGCGCCCGCTTCTCGTTATCGGCCTGGCCTTCAATCTCGGTTTGCTGGGTCTGTTTAAATATGCCGGCATGCTGGTGGGCACGGCGAATTTTCTGTTCGGCGCCCAATTGCCGATTCCGGCCTTCTTTCTCCCGCTGGCGATTTCCTTTTTTACCTTTGAGCAGATCAGCTATCTGGTGGACGCCGCCAGCGGCATGGCCAGGCGCTATTCGCCGCTCGACTACGCCCTCTTTGTCGCCTATTTCCCGCATCTGATCGCCGGACCGATCATCCGGCACAATGACCTGATCCCGCAATTTCATGCCGGTCGCACGGACGATGCGCGTGCCGCCGATATCGCCACCGGCGCCACTCTGTTTTCCATTGGCCTTGCCAAGAAAACCCTGATCGCCGATACCCTCGCGCCCTATGCCGACATCGTATTCGCCGCCGCCAATCACGGCGCCGTTGGCGGCAGCGATGCCTGGCTCGGCACGCTGTTTTTTGTCTTCCAGGTCTATTTCGATTTTTCCGCCTATTCGGACATGGCGCTGGGTACATCCGTGATGTTCGGCATTCGCCTGCCGGTGAATTTCAATTCGCCCTACAAGGCCGCCAGCATCGTCGAATTCTGGCGGCGCTGGCACGTCACGCTGCAGAAATTCATACTCGACTATCTCTACACGCCCATGGCCGTTTCGATGACGCGTAAATCGCTGGGCTGGGGATTGGGAAGCTGGAGCGGCTTTCTCTATGCCGGCGCCGTGCCGCTGCTGTTTGTCTTTATGCTGATTGGGCTATGGCACGGTGCGGGGTGGAATTTTGCCGTGTTCGGGCTCATGCACGGCCTGTACATCAGTATCAACGAAGCCTGGCGCTTGTGGCGCAAAAAAAGAAAATTGCCGCCCTTCGACGGCCGCGCCATGCATATTGCCTCTATTGCACTGACCTTCTTCGCCGTTGTGATTGCCGATGTTGTATTCCGTGCCGGATCACTGGATGCCGTGATGCATGTCTATGCGGCAATGCTGGGCTTCAGCAGCGCCGCCAATCTCATAAGCTTTTCGCCCCTGGCCGTCGCCGCGCTGATCACGCTGACCCTATTAGTCTGGTTTGCGCCCAACAGCATGGAAATCACCTGGAAAATGCGGCCTGCGCTTGAGCCCGCGCCGTCCGCCATTCCAGTCCGCGATATCGGGCGCTGGGCCTGGTTGCCCAGCCGCAAAAGCGCCGTGGCCTTTGGCCTTCTCAGTATCGCCGGCCTGCTGGCGCTGTCGAATCTCAGTCCCTTCATCTATTTCCAGTTCTGACCATGGCGCCAAAAAAATATCTTGTCTGGCTTTTCGGCACGGTCGGCGCGGCGGTCATCGCCATTGCGGGCTTCAACGCCTGGTCGGACAATTACATTCTCCATCATCCGGCGGGCCCAAGTTTTCAAACCGTCTCCGGCTTCGAACGTGTGCTGAAGCCGGCCTGGCTCGACAGCATCAGACCCGAAATCGTATTCGTCGGCACCAGCGACATCCGTCAAGGCTTCGACCCGGTTTTGATTGCTGCCGCGACAGGCGAGCGCAGCTTTAACTACGGATTTTCCAGCGTCACAGCCTATGAAACGCGCCGCATGGTGCAGGATGCGGCGGCACAGCCCAATGTGCACACCATTATTGCCAGTGCCAATTCCTTTGCCGGCGGCAGCGCGGCCCAGCCGACCGCGGGCGGCTTCGACGAGCTGCGCATGGCCGTCACGCCGGACGGAAAACCAACGCCGCGCCGTAATTTCTGGCTGTTCACCACGCGTTATCTCAGCGGTGGCGCCACCGGCATGCATCTGACAGGCCTTTACATGCTGGCCCGCCTCAAGCCCGGAGAAACGGCTTCTGACCGTCCGGACATCTTCGGCGCTTACACGCACATGACGCAGGACGGCTTTGCCCGCGACATGGAGCGCCGCGCCGGCCGCAGTTATCGGCTCTCTGATTGGCAGCGCAGCCAGTTGCGCGCCGCGCTGGCCGCAGTCTGCGACAAGCCCATCCATTTTTATTTGTTTTTTCCGCCGGAGCATTTCGCGGTCGTGAATCGCTACATGCTCAACGACGCTGAAGGCTTGCTGGATTTCAAACGCGACGTGCTAGCCGATGTACGCGCCCACAATGCGCGCTGCACGGGTAAGGCATCCCTGTATGACTTTATGATTTTGACCGGCATGACCGGCGAAACGGCCAATGAGGCAGGCATTTATCCCCATTACATCGATCTGGTGCATTTCACGCCGCAGATTGGCGCCGTGCTGGCGGTAGGGATGATGGAAAATCGGCTGCCGGGCAACGATCTCACAAATGCCCGCGATGCGGACAGTCGCATTGAGAGCCTGCGCACCGATGTCCTGCGCTGGCGTCAGAGAAACGGCAATACCGGCGGGCGGTAATTTTCCAGGTTCAGAACCGAAAGCGTACCTGCGCCGCTTGTATCCACCTCGGAAAAGCCCAGCTTGGCATAATGCTCTTTCACCATGCTGTTCCTGGCTGTGGGGATATAGCGGCCCAGAAGATAGCGAATGCCTTTTGCCTGCGCCGCCTGCGCAATATGGGCCAGCATGGCCTCTTCCACCCGCCGCCCCAGTACGCGGCAGCTCATTAGCCAGCTATCCAGGTCCCAGGCTGCGGCACCCATATGGGTCGCCGGACGGGCGATCGCGACGCCGATCATGCCCAGATCGCCGAAGCGGTCCGACAGCCGCACCTGCATCGTGAACACATCATCGCCCAGGCTCGCGATTTCATTTTCGGTGTAGCGCCGCGTTGTCAGGTTGAACTGGTTGGATTTGTTGATCAGTTGAACGATACGGGACCGTCCCAGCACATCGAATGGCGCAAGGGATATCCGCATTTCCAGCGACGACAGATAATCGCCCAGATCGCGCGTCGAGGCCTTCACATCGGCGCGGGCGGCGTCGGCGGCATAGGCGCCGGCGCGCGCGGCATCCTCTGCCGAAAAGCCGACGGATTCGAAATACCCGGCCGACGACAGAAACCAGGGATACCAGCTCGGATCGGACGGCAATTCCGGCACCGCCACGGCTGGCAGGGCCGCGCGCACCTGCGCCCGCTCGGCAGGATTGTCATCCAGCAGCACCAGCGCATCGAGGCCGATATTCAGGGCCTTGGCGATGGCTTCCAGATTGGCGGGCTTGTCCAGCCAGTTGGCCTGAAACAGCGTGATATCGCTTTCATTCAGCACCATGTCGGGATGACTGCGAAACGGCTCGCGCGCAGTCTCGTCGTTGTTCTTGGACGACACCGCCAGCACAATACCGCGCGCCCGCAACGTCTTTGCATATTGCTGAAGGGCAAGATGGGCCTCGCCTACCGCGCTGCCCTGCCCAATGACAATGCCTTGCGGGCCGTCATCGCCAATCACCCCGCCCCACAGCGTGTTGTCCAGATCCAGAACCAGACATTTGCGCGCCTTGCCGCGAATGGCGCCCAGAAGGCGTCCCAGCATATCGGCATAGGCGGGTGCGCATTCCGCCGCGAAAGGAAGCTTGTAGGCAAAATGCTGCACCGGGTCGAACCAGGCATCGGTGCCGATGCGCTCGGACAGGGCCGCAACATCCAGAACATAGCCGCCAGTTTCCGTCGCCAGCAGCGACAGTGCGGCGTTGAACGCCATAATCGAGGCGCGCAGCGATCCGGCATGGACATGATCGAAATTGCCGAACAAGGCCTGTGGCGGCGTTGGGACTGTCTGCACAATGACGGCCGTTCCGGCATGCGCCCTGATGCCGTCGATCACCGCGCGCAACTGTTCCTGCGCCGATGCGAGACGCACGCGTGGATCGCCCAGATCATGGTCCAGGCCGAGCCAGCGATGGTCCACCGCCACCAGGACTGCGTCGGGCCTGGCTGTGGCGATGGCAGACCGGGGATCCAGTGCCGCCTGCGTGACTTGATCGTAATCCCCAAGAATCAGCTCTGCCGCCACGCCGTGGCGCGCTGCGGCTGCCGGAATCTGCTCGGCCACAAGATCGAATGTCGAACTCGAAAGTATGCCGAGCCTGAAGCCCGACAAGGGAGCGAGCGTGCGCTGTTCCCGCAGAGCTTTGGCAATCTGTTTGCCCAGATTGGCCGCCTGTTGCGGTTCGAGCCGGTGCGACGCCAGAAATTGAATGTCGGCTCCGGGGCTGGCCGCTTCCGCCAGCATCCGGATGCGCGCGCGCAGGTCGGCCGGCGCGGGTGCAAGCCAGGGCAGGTCACGGACGGACATACTCACGCGCTATCCTTTGGCAGCCAGCTTTTTGTCGATCAGGGCGGCAAGCTCGCCGACATTCTGCGGCGCGGTCACTTCGCGCGCCTCGAAGCGGATGCCGAAAGCCCGCTCGACCTGCACCATCAGCTTGACCTGCGCCAGGCTATCCCAGTCGGGAATGTCCTCCGCGGTCGTCGCGGCGGTAATGGGACCGGAATATTCGTCGAACAGGTCGCGCAGGATTTCGGTGAGTTTTTCCATCGTGGACATTCAGGGCAATCCCTATTCTGCTCGGCGCGCGATCACCGCCGCCGAAATACTGAGTTCCTGTTTGCGCGCCTTTTCCAGACTGGCGCCCGAAGGTGGTGCATACAGCGTATCGACAATTTCCAGCCCCGCTTGCGCCACCATATCGCGCACTTCTTCCGGCGTCCGGAACAGATAAAGATGATCCGGCGCGGGCGAATTGACCGGCGCATTGACGAAAATGCGCCCTCCGGGCGCCAGCAACCCGCGCAATATTTTCAACGCCGCCAGTGGTTGTTCGAGATGCTCCAGCACTTCCGAAAATGTAATGGAGTCGAATTGGCCCTGGGGTGAATCGAAAATATTTATTGATTTCAGTCGGATAGTATCCGGTGCGCCGATTGCCTGCAACGCGGCCCGGGTGCCGTCCAAACTCGCTTCGCTGATGTCCCAGCCTTGCGCCGCGGCGCAATTGGGCGATGCCGCCGCCAATGCCAAAAACAATCCGTGTCCCGGCCCCACTTCCAGATGCGTGAAATTCTTTTTGTTGCCGGGCAAAAACACGTCCCGGAAATAACGCAGCACTTCGGTATGATTGCGCCACCACAATTGCGAAGCCAGCAGCCCGTTCATGTATTTCGTCATGAACGGCTTATTGGCATAGACCTGCTCGAGCGCATCCGAGAATTTCGACAGCCGGTATTTTCCTTCGCGGCGGAAATGCAATTCCTCTGCTAGCACCATGTCAGATAGCCAACGATAGTCGGCAACGATGCGCTTGATATCGCCGCCGGCGATACGAAACACATTTTCCGAAAGCTGATCGCAGAATTCCAGATGCGCGGTATCGCTGTCGGCAAAACGCTTGGTCAGAAAGGCGCGATGCTCGGGAAAGACGTCAAGCTGCAGGTCGATCAGACGATTCAACTGGGTGAATTGCGCGGGGACCACTATGCCGCCCTTTCGATGATTTCGATCAGGCCCAGGCCGTCCGCCATATAGAACGAGACCCGCTCGCCGCCGAACAGCACCGCCGGGGTAGGCGGCGCCACGCAGGTGACATGCAGTCCGGCCTGCTCCATCCCTGCCAGCGACCCGGCGAGGTCTTTGGTCGTGTAGCACAGATGATAGACGATACCGCCGCCATGCTTGGCGACCATCCGGTCCACCGGGGTCTTGCCGTCGCTGCCCGGCGCAATCACCTCGACACTGGGCATGGCGGCGTGGGTGCATAGCGCCAGCCGGACATTCTGCTCCGGATCGAAAATGACCTCGCCGCAGGCATAGCCGAGCGCCCGCAGCGCCCGGAGCGCCACCTCGGGCTCCCGGGCGGCCAGCCCAAAATGGTGAAAAGTCAGCCCCGCCTGTTCCATGGCTTCGGGGGATAGCACAGCGGCGGGCCGGGACAATAGGGCGGGGATCAAACGGGGAACTCGCGCGTTTTCTGAAGGATACGAATTGTTGACGCTATTTCTCAGGCCCGCTTTTCCGGCCGATTTCCAGCTTTATGGAGCCCGCCAGTCTGGTCGGGGCGAACGGGATGACTCCAAACGAATCTGACCTCCAGGCTGGCTGGATAAAAGCACAGCCGCGGGACAATGGCCTGCTGCTCGAAGCGGGCGGCGACTGGATAGTTGCGCACGCGGCGCAACTGGACGGCCAGTTGAACGATGTCGCCGCTGCCGATGCGGACCATTCCGGCGCCGTGGAGATTGACGCCGCCGGCATCAGGCGGCTCGACAGCGCCGGCGCCTGGCTTCTGGTACGCACAAGGCGTGCCTTTGAAAAGCAGGGCCATACCATCAGCCATTTCACCTTGCCGCCGCTTTACGACGAACTCGTCGAATCGATTGGCGAACACAAATCGCCTCCGGTGGAAATAAAACGCCAAAAGAATTTCGAAGTGATGCTTGAGCGCGTTGGCCACGCGACGGTGGACGCAGGCAAACGGGGTTACGGCATGTTGGGCTATCTCGGCCGCGTGACCGTGGATGCCGTCGAGGCCTTTATATCTCCGCGCGGCAATCTGCGTATCGCTGCCATTGTTCGTCAGGTAGAGGAAACCGGAATCAATGCGCTTCCGATTGTCGGTCTGTTGCTGTTTTTGATCGGCCTGGTCCTGGCCTATCAGGGCGCCGACCAATTGGCGAAAGTGGGCGCCGAACGCTTCACCATAAACCTTCTCGGTATCAGCGTGTTGCGAGAACTGGGCGTGCTGATCACCGCCATTATCGTGGCGGGGCGGTCCGGCTCGTCCTTCACCGCGCAAATCGGCACCATGCGGGTAAATGAAGAAGTGGATGCCATGCAGACCTTGGGTCTCAACACGGTCGATGTGCTGGTGCTGCCGCGCATCATTGGCCTGATGATAACCCTTCCCCTGCTTACGCTTTTTGCCGACATCGTGGCGATGATCGGCGGCGGCGTGATGTGCTATTTCGAACTTGGCATTACGGCACCCGCCTTTCTGCGTGAAGTCCAGCAGGCCGTTTCACTCAATACCTTCTTGGTCGGCATGATCAAGGCGCCGGTCTTTGCCTTCGTCATCGGACTTGTCGGGTGCTTTGAGGGATTACAGGTAGAGCGCAATGCCGCCAGCGTGGGCAAGCTCACCACGCGTTCGGTTGTGGAATCCATTTTCCTTGTAATCGTTATTGATGCCGGATTTTCCATCATGTTTTCCATTATGGGGATTTGAATGGAAAAACGCGCCGACAAGGACGTGGTTATCCGGGTACGGGGGCTGGTCACGGCCTTCGGCAAAAAAATTATTCAGGATCATGCCGACCTCGACGTTTACCGCGGCGAGGTGCTGGGCGTGGTCGGAGGCTCCGGATCGGGAAAATCCGTGCTGATGCGTACCATCATCGGCCTGAACCGGCGGCGCGAAGGCAGCATCGAGGTGCTGGGACAGAATACCGCCGAACTGGACAGGGCGGGCTGGAGAGCCCTGGAAATACGCTGGGGCGTTTTATTCCAGGACGGCGCCTTGTTCAGCTCGCAGACCGTCGCCGAAAACATTCAGGTCCCGTTGCGCGAATATACCGGCATGTCCCAGCAATTCATGAACGAAATCGCCTCCATGAAGCTGACTATGGTCGGGCTGCCGCCCGATACGGCAGACAAGAAGCCTTCCGAACTTTCCGGCGGTATGAAAAAGCGCGCGGGGCTGGCGCGGGCCCTGGCACTCGATCCGGAGCTGCTGTTTCTCGACGAACCGACATCGGGCCTCGATCCGATCTCCGCCAACAAATTCGACGAACTAATCGCGGGATTGCAGAAAAGCCTTAAATTGACGGTTTTCATGGTGACTCACGATCTCGATTCGCTCCACGCCGTGGCCGACCGCGTGGCTGTGCTCATAAACAACAAGATAAAGGTCGGCACCATCGAAGAACTGCGCGGCGACAGCGATCCTTGGATCCAGGAATATTTTTCCGGTACCCGCGGTCGCGCCGCGCTGGCCTCATGAGAAGGCATTAGGAAATGGAAACAAATGCAAATTATGTTGCCGTCGGCGCCTTCGTACTGGCCTGCATGATCGGGCTTGTGGTCACCATCATGTGGCTCGCCGGTATGCAATACAGCCAGGAATACGATTATTACGAAGCCGATTTCAAAGGGCCCGTTACCGGCCTCGGCAAGGGCACGGTGGTCCGCTACAACGGCATCGATGTCGGGCACATAGCGGACCTTGCTTTTAACAGAGACGATCCGCAAAGTGTCATCGTAAACCTTCAGGTTCGGCCCGGCCTGAACATACGCACCAACTCCGAAGCCTCGATTGAAAGCGAAGGCATTACCGGCGGCACCTATGTGGAAATCAGCGGCGGCACGGCCAATGCGCCCCTGCTGGTTGCGAAAAGGGGAGAACGCTATCCGGTTATCAGAAGCAAGCAATCCACGTTTCGCCAGCTCGAACAAACGCTGCCTCAACTCATTTCCAAACTCACCATGGTTGCGGAGCGCATGAACGGTGTATTGAGCGACGATAATCGCAAGGCCTTTTCCGATACCTTGGCCAATCTGAATCAAACCACGCAGACGCTTGCCGCGCGCTCTGCGGACATAGACAAGACTTTACGCAACGCCAGCGCCGCCTCCGACCGGCTTGGTCCTACACTGGAGCAGGCCGAAGCCTCGCTGAAAAAATTCGACCAGCTGGCCGCCCATGCCGACGACTTTGTCACCGGCCCGGCGCTGGCGCAGGTCGGCGACATGATGGCGGATCTGCGACGCCTCACGGTAAGTTTGAACAAGCTATCCCGCGATCTCGATCAGCAGCCTACCCGGCTGCTGTTCGGAGACAGGCGCGAGGGATATGTGCCGGAGGATACCAACCAATGAAAAAACTCAGCACAAGGCGCGACATTCTTCTTTCGGGCACTACGCTTATGCTGCTTGCGGGTTGCAGCGACCTGATGGGACCGCCGCCTGCCTCACAGCTATACATTCTGCGACCGGGCGAAGTGCCCCTCGATCCCGGCCCCAAAGTGACCTGGTCGCTAACGCTGCAATCGCCGGTCGCCCCGGACAATCTGGACTCGCAACGCATCTCTCTGGTGCGCGGCAACACCATGGATTTCTACGCCAATGCCGAATGGCCCGAACGTCTCACCGATATGGTTCAAACCGCCCTGCTTGAAGGATTTGAACACAGCAACCGCATCGACCGGGTCTCACGCAGCGAGGACGGCATCAGATCGGATTATCTTCTGCAAACTGATATCCGCAATTGCGAAGCCCGGTATGAGACTGCAGAGGGTGCGCCTGCCTTGGAGGTGCGGATTGCGGCCAGGCTGGTCCGTACCGCCGACCGCCGGATTGTGTCGACCGTCATCGCCGAGCGGCAGATCCAGGCCGCCCGCAACAGCGTGCCCGCCGTGGTCGACGCCATGGATCAGGCGCTCGGCGCGGTGATCGCGCTGATCGTGAATTGGGCACTCGCCGCCCCTGCACCCACAACCGAGATCAATGAATAATGTAACCGGATTTATGCGGGAACCATTGGCTGTTTTGGTAATTATTAGAGGAACGGGAGAAACACCATGCTGAAATGGGCTTTCATTTTCTTGGTCATCGGCCTGATTGCCGGACTTCTTGGCTTCACCGGGATCGCGGGCGCCTCCATTGCCATCGCCAAGGTCCTGTTCTTCATTTTCATGCTCATATTCCTGGTGCTGCTGATTGCGGGTCTGACCGTGGCGCGCGGCCTGTAGGCGCAACTAAGAGCCCGGACTGCGCTCGATGTCTTCACGCAGCATCTCAAGCTCGACCCAGCGGTCCTCGACGGCGGCCAGTTGAGACTGAAGCTGCGCCAGGCGTTCGCCTAGCGCGGCGAAACGCACATGATCGCTGGCGTATAGGTCGCCCTCGCCCATTTCCCGCTGCAGGGCGGCAATCTCTGTCGCCAAATTTTTCCATCTGCGCCGGCAGCGTTTCCAGCGCGTGTTTATCCTTGAAGCTGAGTTTGCGTTGGCGGTCAGCCGGCTTTTTGCTTTCGGCGCTGCGGGCGGATTTCGGCGCCGCGACTGTTTTGGCCTCAACACCCTGGCCGCGCTGGGCCAGCATGTCGCTATAGCCTCCGGCATACTCGATAAAGACGCCCTCGCCCTCCGCCATGACCGTGCTGGTCACAACGCGGTCCAGAAAATCGCGGTCATGGCTGATCAGCAGAACAGTGCCGGAATAGTCCGCGATCATTTCCTGCAACAGATCCAGCGTCTCAAGATCCAGATCGTTGGTGGGCTCGTCCAGCACCAGAAGGTTGGATGGCAGGGCCAGAGACTTGGCCAGCAGCAGCCTTCCGCGCTCGCCGCCTGACAGCACGCGCACCGGCGTGCGGGCCTGTTCCGGCGAGAACAGGAAGTCCTTCATATAGCTGACGACATGGCGCGAGCGCCCCGCCACCACCACATTATCGCCATGGCCGCCCGTCAGCGCATCGCGCAGCGTCTCATCTTCCTGCAAGGCGGCACGGCCCTGGTCGAGCACGGCGATTTCCAGATTGGCGCCCAGCACGATTTGGCCGCTATCGGGCGGCAACCGCCCAATCAGCATGTTGAGCAACGTGGTCTTGCCGGCGCCGTTGGCGCCGACTATGCCCACCCGATCGCCCTTGAGAATTCGAGTCGAAAAATCCCCCACGATCTTGCGGTCCCCGAAGCTCTTGGCAATGTGCCGCGCTTCAATGACGCGCGTGCCGGATTGCCCGGCATCGGCGGCAGACAGCTTCACATTCCCCTGCGCCTTGCGGTGTTCGCGCCGCTCGCGCCGCATCTGGCCCAGGATCGCCAGCCTTTTCTGATTGCGCTTGCGCCTCGCCGATACGCCATAGCGCACCCAGTCTTCTTCCATCGCGATTTTGCGATCGAGCTTGTGCTGCTCCAGCTCTTCCTGTTCCAGCACGGAATCGCGCCAGGCCTCGAATGCGGCAAAGCCCTTATCGAGCAATCGCGTGCGGCCCCTGTCCAGCCACAACGTGCGACGCGACAGATTGGACAGAAAGCGGCGGTCATGGCTGATCAGCACCAGTGCTGTATTACGCATCGACGACAGTTCGCCTTCCAGCCATTCGATTGCGGGAAGATCGAGATGGTTTGTCGGCTCGTCCAGCAACAGAATGTCGGGAGATGGCGCCAGCACCCGCGCCAGCGCCGCGCGGCGGCTTTCTCCGCCGGAAAGATGCTGCGTGGATTCTTCGCCCGTCAGGCCCAGTTGGCCCAGAAGATAATGCGCCCGGTGCGGCGAGTCCCCCGGCGTCAGTCCCGCCTCGACAAAGTCGCGGATGGTGGCATGACCGGTGAAATCCGGCTCCTGCGGCAGATACCGCACCGATGCGCCCGGCTGCGCGAAGCGTGTGCCGCCGTCTGGATCCAAAAGTCCGGCTGCAATCCGCAACAAGGTGGATTTTCCCGAGCCGTTGCGCCCCACCAGGCACAGTCTTTCGCCCACTTCCACCGAAAGATCGGCGCCATTCAGCAGATCGCTGCTGCCGAGCGTCAGACGGATGTTCTGTAACAGAATAAGAGGTGCCATCAGCGTGCGCGCTTGGCCGCCTGAATTTCGTTTTCCAGCGCGCCCAGAAAACGCGAGCGGTCCTGCTTGCTGAATCCGGCATGGTAGGTCTGCCCACCGGTCGCTTCGCGCAAATGCTGGTTAAGGTCGCGCATACTGAGCGCCATGCCGATATTGTCCTGGGTAAAAACTTTTCCACTGGGGCTTAGCACGCGCGCCTGCTTTTTCAAGCAGCGCGCCGCCAGCGGTATGTCGGCGGTGACCGCGACATCGCCCGCCGCTATGCGCTCGACGATCCAGTCATCCGCAGCATCCGCACCCGCGGCAACAATTACCGTTTCGACAAGCGGATGCGGGCTCGGACGCAATCCGCCATTACTGACTATGTACACGGCAAGACGGTGGCGATCGGCAACGCGGATGACTTCGTCCTTTACCGGACAGGCATCGGCATCGACAAAAATCCCGGGTGCATCGGCCAAAAGATCCTCACAACGGCTTTCATAACAGGCGCTCTTACTAGCCAATCTATCCCGCCCGCGCCCCTAAAAATCGGTGGAACATCGTAAAAAGTCAGGACTTCTGCGGGATTTCGGCGGATCCGACAAGGTCGCAAATCTTGTCAGAAACCTTGATCGGCGAAGGCCCGGGATTACTTATCAGATGGGGCCCTGTATCAACGTGGCGGCCGTTCCAAGCCAGCGGGAGTTTCAGCTTGCCCAGCCTGTCTGCTGCATCGATCACCAGTGCCCTGAATCTCCAGGTGCCGCAGATCCGCAACCTCACAGGTGCGGGCTTGCTGGCCGCTGCCATGATGCTGGCTTGCGCCCTGCAGACCGACAGCCTTGCGACGGTACCGGTCACAGCGGTTGCTCCCGCTGCCGTGACAGTCGCAACGGTGGCGGCGCCTGTCGGCCTTTCCGAATTCCAAAAAGAGTCGGCCATGAGCACGGCCCAACTGATCGCCCGCTGGAATCCGATCATTGCCGACGCCTCGAAACGCTTTGGCATTCCGGAGAACTGGATTCGCGCCGTGATGCGCGCCGAAAGCGGCGGAAAGACAATGCTAGGCGAGCACCAGCCAGTCGTATCTACGGCCGGCGCCATGGGCCTGATGCAGGTCATGCCGGACACCTACACCATATTGCGCACGGCTTATGGCTTGGGCGCAGACCCATTCAACCCGCAGGATAATATCATCGCCGGCACCGCCTATCTGCGCTGGTTGAAAGCCAAGTACGGCTATCCCGCCATGTTCGCCGCCTACAATGCCGGTCCTGGTCGCCTGGAGCAGTATATTCAGCTTGGGACGCAATTGCCGACGGAAACGCGGCTCTATGTCGGCAGCATCACACGCGCCCTGGAACCGGAGCAAAAAACCGGCGGCGGATTTGCACACCTCACGCAGCCCGACGGCACGGTAATTCCGATTGACGCAAAATCCGTCACGGCGATTCGCGCCGCCCTGCCCGGCGAATTCGCGCCCGGCGTCCAGACGGTGCTGACAGTCGGCCAGCGTCTCCAGGGAGTCCGCGAATCAGTACAAGCGGCCACGGCGGCGATCCGGGCGGCTGGGCTCACACTCTGAAAATTTATGGTTAACTGATTCGCGGCGGCGCTGTTATGCGCACATAATCGCCACACGATGAGATTTTATGTTTCGCCGCGTCCGGCTGCGGGAACTATGGTTGCGCGCGTCGGTTAATACTCCGAAGGGGCACTCAAATATTCTGGAGTGCAAAATGTCCGCTCATCACCTTGTCCTTAGCCGGGACTATTACAATCCGAAATTTCTTCGTCTGCCGCGCAATCAACGCGAGGCCGGTATCGACCATATGGAGTGGGAGGACCGTCTTAAGCCATTGCGGCCGCTTGCCGTCGATGTCGGGGTCGCGGTCAGCGCGATGCTCATGCTGGCAGGTGGGCTGGTCTATTTGTGATCGCATTACAAAAATTTATGAGGGGGCAGTTTCTCGGGGGCGCCGGAAATCGTTGCGGTTTTTAGATTCGGTTCCTCAGCGTTCCGGCGGTTCCAGCGAAACTCCTCCCGCTGACAAAATTTCGTCTTGATTAACAAGCCACTCCGGTTAGCTTCGCGCGCGATCTGGTTTCGCGCGGCGGCTTGACTGCCGAGTAACCGGATCTGGCCCCGGACTTTCGTCGATGGACGAAGGTTCTGGCGCATCGCGCAATAGACGCGATCGCGGGCCCTGCAAAACATATTGGGCGAGCCGAATGATATTCGGCGCTATCGGAGTAGAAGGTGGATATATCTGCTGTCGACCGTTCGGCGAACGGACAAAACCTGTTGACGTTTCCAGTTCATTGCCTCCTTGCAGTGTTGGCTACGCTCACCGCGGTGATGCTGCTGCGAAGCGTGGAGATGGGCATCAATGACATGCGTGTGCCATCGGCCATGGTATCGCTGAAAGATCTGGCGGATGAGGCCCTGGTGCCGGCGCCGCCATCGGATTTCGAGCGGGAAATGCTGATGACGCCGCGCCAGTTGTTGGACCGCTGGAATCCCGTCATCGCCGCCGCCTCGAAACGCTTTCACATTCCGCAAGCCTGGATTCTCGCTGTCATGCGTCGTGAATCCGGCGGCCGAACCATGCTGGACCAGACGCACAAAATTGCCTCCCCTGCGGGCGCGCTCGGCCTGATGCAGGTCATGCCGGGCACCTATCAGGAGATGGCCGACCAGTACGGTCTCGGTGCCGACCCGCTTGATCCGAAAGACAATATCTTTGCCGGCGCGGCCTATCTGAGCCGGCTGCACAGGAAATACGGCTACCCAAATATGTTCGCGGCCTATAATGCCGGGCCTGGGCGTCTTGAACAGCATCTGGCAAACGGCAGTGTGCTCCCGGGCGAGACCAGGGCATATGTCGCCAATGTTACGCGCTATGTGAAATCGGGTGCAGCAGCCCGCAAGACGGCAGTCATCAGGCTGACCAACTCCGACGGTAAGCCTCTTGCAATCGATGCTTCGCAGGTCACCGCCGTCCGTTCCGCCCTGGAGGGCGAATTTCCCGATCAGGTCAAGACCGTCCTCAGTCTGGCCGATGGCGGCATTCAGGGCGTACGGGAAAACATCACTCTGGCGATGGCTGCGGTTAAATCCGCCAAGGTCGCGCTCTAGCGATACTCGTCATTGATGGCGGCCATGGCCTTGGACCCGGGACACAAGGTTGCCTCGCCCAGACGATTAAGCGGTGCCGCCACCGTATTCAAATGATCGTGCAGGTCTTCCGCGCCTTCGTCGATGAACAGCAATCCCGTGACCAATTCCCCGGCTTCGGCACGCTGATGCAGATAGCTCATGGCGCTGACGCGATTGGTCGGATCATAGTCGGTATGCAGCTTGGCCAGCTTCAAGTAGGAACCATCATGCTGCTTGACCAGCGTCGTGGTGCCAGGCTCGTAATCGGCAGTGATCTCGTCGCGTGCCGGAACGAAATCCACCCTGTTTACGGCCTCATTATGGGCCCGCACAAAATCATAGCTTTTGGTCGAACCGGCGTGATTATTGAACTGCACGCAGGGGCTGACTATGTCGAGAAAGGCCGGTCCCTTATGGGAAATGGCGGCCCGCAACAGCGGCACCAGTTGCTTCTTGTCGCCGGAAAAACTTCTGGCCACGAAGGTAGCGCCGATAATCAGCGCCAGGCTCACCAGATCCATTGGCTGATCCAAATTGGTGCCGCCGGCTTTCGACTTCGAGCCCTGATCGGCGGTAGCGGAAAACTGGCCCTTGGTCAGGCCGTATACGCCGTTATTTTCGCAGACATAGACCATGTTGACGCCGCGCCGGACGCAATGGGCAAATTGCCCGAGCCCGATGGACGCGCTGTCGCCGTCGCCGGATACGCCCAGATAGATCAATTCGCGATTGGCCAGATTGGCGCCGGTCAGCACGCTTGGCATGCGGCCATGCACGGAATTGAACCCATGGCTTTGGCCGAGCAGATAATCCGGCGTTTTGGACGAACAGCCGATGCCCGACAATTTCGCGACCCGGTGCGGCTCGATATTCAACTCGTAACAGGCCTGAATCAGCGACGCGCTGATCGAGTCATGGCCGCAGCCGGCGCATAAGGTCGAGATCGTGCCTTCATAGTCGCGATGGGTAAAGCCCAGCGCATTGGGCGTGAGGCCGGGATGACGCAACTTCGGTTTGGTGATGTAGGTCATTCTGCGGCTTCCTTGGCGCGTGCCATTCTGATGCGCTCCGATATGGCATTGATGATGAAGCGCGCGGTGATCGGCGTGCCGTCATAATGCAGGATGGAAATGAACCGCGCCGGATCGATGGCGCATTCATTGACCAGCATTTTCTGCATCTGGGCGTCGCGATTCTGTTCAATAACGAAAACCTGATCGTGCCCGTTGATGAATTCGATCACTTCGTCGGCAAACGGAAAGGCCCGCAGCCGCAGTGTGTCCAGAGGTATATTCCTGGCCTCGAGCGCCGCCAGGGCTTCGTCCATGGCCGGCGCTGTCGAGCCGAAATAGATCGCGCCATATTTTGCGGGGGTCGCGGCCTTATGCAGCACCGGTCTGGGCACTACGGTCTTGGCGGTTTCGAATTTGCGCAAGAGACGCTGCATGTTGTCGACATAGACCGCGCCGTCTTCGCTGTATTTGGCATAGCGGTCGCGGCTGGTGCCGCGGGTGAAATAGGCGCCGCGCCTGGGATGGGTACCGGGCAGCGTCCGGTAGGGAATGGCATCGCCGTCCACGTCCAGATACCGCCCAAATTCTTTGCCGGTTTCCAGCATGTCGTAGGTCATGATCTTGCCGCGGTCGTAGGTGCGCTTGTCGTCCCATTCCAGCGGCTTGCACAGCCAGTCGTTCATGCCGATATCCAGATCCAGCATGACGAATACCGGCGTCTGCAGCCGTTCGGCGATATCGAACGCGGACGCCGCCAATTCAAACGCCTCGCGCGGATCCTCGGGCAGCAGCAATACATGTTTGGTATCGCCATGGCTGGCATAGGCGCATAGCATGATGTCGGATTGCTGGGTGCGCGTCGGCATGCCCGTCGAAGGGCCGCCGCGCTGAATATCGAAAATCACCGCCGGAATTTCGGCAAAATAGGCCAGGCCGAAAATTCCTGCATCAGGGAAATGCCGGGGCCGCTGGTGGCGGTAAATGCGCGCGCGCCGTTCCAGCCCGCGCCGATCACCATGCCGATGGCGGCGATTTCGTCTTCGGCCTGTACGATGGCGTAATTGTTCTTCCCGGTCCTTGGGTCGACGCGAAATTTCTTGGCATGCGCCATGAAGGCTTCTGCCAGCGAGGTCGACGGCGTGATGGGATACCAGGCGCACACGGTGGCGCCGCCATAGACCGCGCCCAGTCCGGCCGCGTCATTGCCCTGAATGAAGATACGGTCGCCGACTTTGTCGGATCGCTCCACCTTCAGCTTGCACATGCCTGCCAGGTTTTTCTTGGCGTAATCGTCGCCCAGCATGAATGGCCTGCACATTGGGAGCGATCAGCTTTTCCTTGCCCTTGAACTGTTCGCCCATCAGGCCTTCCACCACGGTCAGCTCGATTCCGAAGAAGTTGCGGCCAGCGCCCCGACATAGATAATGTTCTTGAACAATTGCCGCTGGCGCGGATCGGTATAAGTGCGAATTGGAAAGCTCGGTGGCCGGCACGCCGATCAGATGGATATCGTCGCGCAGCTTCTGCGTCGTCAGCGGCTTGGTGGAATCGTAGAACAGGTAGCCGCCGGGATCGATGCTGGCGACATCCTTGTCCCAGGTCTGCGGGTTCATCGCCACCATCATGTCGACGCCGCCGCGCCGGCCCAGCCAGCCTTCGCCCGATACGCGCACTTCATACCAGGTCGGCAGGCCCTGAATATTGGATGGAAAGATATTGCGCGACGCCACCGGCACGCCCATGCGCAGGATGGAGCGGGCAAATAATTCGTTGGCGCTCGCCGACCCCGAACCATTGACGTTCGCGAATTTAACGACGAAATCGTTGATCGCTTCTATCGGCTGCTGGCACATGAACTGGCTTTCGCGGTTTCCAGATAAAATTTCTTCATGTCCCAGGCGCCTGTCGGGCAGCGCTCCGCGCACAGCCCGCAATGCAGGCAGACATCTTCGTCCTTGGCCATCACGCGACCGGTCTTGAGAATATCGGAAATATAAAGATCCTGGGTCATGTTCGTGGCCGGAGCGGTCAGATGAGTGCGCAGCACCGGCTTCGGGATCGTTCGCGGTAAAGGTGATGCAGTCCACCGGGCAGATGTCGACGCAGGCATCGCACTCGATGCACAAATTCTTGGCGAACACCGTTTCGATGTCGCAATTCAGGCAGCGCTGCGCTTCCTTGAAGCCAAGCTCCTTGTTGAAGCCCAGTTCCACTTCCATGTTGACGTCTTTCAACGTCAATTCGTTGGGCGCGTGCGGTACCTTGAAGCGCAGATCCATCGACACGTCATTGTCGTAGGACCATTCGTGAATGCCCATCTTCTGGCTGGACAGAATGGTCAGCGGGCGGCGGACGCAGCTTTACGTCCTCGCCATGACAGAACAGGTCAATGGAGACTGCCGCCTCATGGCCGTGGGCCACAGCCCAGATGATATTCTTGGGCCCGAAGGCCGCGTCGCCGCCGAAAAATACCTTTGGATTGGTCGACTGATAGGTCTCGGTATCGACCTTGGGCATGTCCCATTTGTCGAATTCCAGACCGAGATCGCGTTCGATCCAGGGAAAGGAATTTTCCTGTCCCACCGCCACCAGAACATCGTCGCATTCCATGAATACGTCCGGCTCGCCCGACGGCACCAGCTTGCGCCGGCCCTTGTCGTCATATTCGGCCTTGACCTTCTCGAACAGCACGCCTTTCAGCGTGCCGCTTGTCGTGACGGAATTCCTTGGGCACCAGGATAATTGTGGATCGGAATGCCCTCGCCCATCGCATCGTCCTTTTCCCAGGGCGAGGCCTTCATCTCCTCGAAGCCGGAGCGCACCACCACATCGACCTCGTTCGCCGCCCAGGCGGCGCGAGGTGCGGCAGCAGTCCATCGCCGTGTTGCCGCCGCCCAGCACGATCACGCGCTTGCCGATCTTTGTGGTGTGGCCGAACGAGACCGACTGACAGCCAGTCGATGCCGATATGAAGATGTTGGCGGCCGCTTCGGCGCGCCCGGGAATATCCAGATCGCGTCCGCGCGGCGCGCCGCAGCCGACAAACACCGCGTCATAATCCTCGTCCAGCATCGCCTTCAGGCTGTCGACACGCTGGCCGAAGCGCGTTTCCGGCTCCAGCTCCAGAATATAATTGCATTCCTCGTCCAGCACGCTTTCAGGCAGGCGGAATTTCGGAATCTGCGTGCGCATCATGCCGCCGCGCATTGTTTATCCTGATCGTAGATCGTGACGTGATAGCCGAGCGGCAGCAGATCGCGCGCCACGGTCAGCGAGGCGGGGCCCGCGCCGATCAGCGCAATGCGCTTGCCGTTTTTCTGCGGCGGGCGCCGTCGGCAGGCGATGGCGGATATCGTCCTTGTTATCGGCGGCGACGCGTTTCAACCGGCAGATGGCGACGGGTTGTTCTTCGACGCGGCCGCGGCGGCAGGCCGGTTCGCAGGCCGGTCGCAGGTGCGCCCCAGCACGCCGGGAAAAACATTGGAATTCCAGTTGATCATATAGGCGTCGGAGTAACGGCCTTCCGCGATCAGGCGGATATATTCCGGCACCGGCGTATGCGCCGGGCACGCCCATTGGCAATCGACCACCTTGTGGAAGTAGTTCGGATTGCTGACGTCGGTCGGTGCCATGCCCGATCGCGGCGCCGCCACTGGCTTTCCTTCAGCCGATACAGAACTCATATCTGATGTTGAACTCCACGACCGCGCTTACTGTTCTTATCCGATCGACCCGCCCGCCGCTTGCCGGGCGTCACGCGCCATCCCTCTGATAGAACTATACTAATGCGCTCAAAGGAAGGTGCAACAGCATGCGCGCGCATTAAGACTTTAGCATTACCGTTACCGCCGGCTACAACGGCAACACGCTGTGTGCGCCGCAGCAAATCCGCGGAAACACAGGATTTATCTGCTACTAGTCCACCGTGCCGCTGCCCTGCAGATATCCTTTTACGCGCGCATCCGGCATCAGCCAGGCAACCACAAACACCAGCAGGCAGAACGCGGATACATACCAGTAGAACCAGGACTTCATGGCCCATATCCTTGAAACCCAGCGCCACCGACTCCGCTGTGCCGCCGAATACCGCGTTGGCAAGCGCGTAGGACAGACCGACTCCGATGGCACGCGTCTCGGCCGGAAACAGTTCGGCTTTCACAATGCCGCCGATCGAGGTGTAAAAGCTGACAACCAGCAGTGCCGCCGTCACCAGCAGGAAGGCCAGCGCCGGACTTTGCACACTGCCCAGCGTCGCCAGCAATGGCACGGTCAAAGCCGCGGCAAGCGCGCCGAATGCCAGCAGCGAATTTTTCCGGCCGATGCTGTCGGAAATGAGTCCGAACACCGGCTGCACCAGCATAAACAGGAATAGCGCGCCGGTCATGATGGTGCTCGCCGTTGTCGCCTCAAGCCCGGCAGTGTTGACCAGATATTTCTGCATATAGGTGGTGTAGGTATAAAAACTCAGCGACCCGCCGGCGGTAAATCCCATGACTGTCAGCACGGCTCTTCGATGATTTTTCCATACGCCGGAAATCGTTCCAGCCGATTTGCGCGCCCGCGTTTCCGCCGTGGTGGTTTCTTCCAGCGCGCGTCTGAGAAACAGCGACACGATGGCGGCCAGTCCGCCGATGGCGAACGGAACACGCCAGCCCCAGGCTTTGAGTTGCGGCTCGTCGAGAAATTGCTGCAGCACCACCAGCACCAATAACGCCAGCAACTGCCCGCCGATCAGCGTGACATACTGAAACGAACTGAAAAATCCGCGCCGTCCTTCCAGCGCCACTTCGCTCATATAGGTCGCGGCCGCGCCATACTCCCCGCCCACCGACAGGCCCTGTACCAGCCGTGCGATCAGCAGCAGCAGAGCCGCACCGTTGCCGAGCATTGCATAGGTCGGCATCGCCGCGATGGCGAAGGAGCCGGTGCACATCATGGATATGGAAAGCACCATGGCCGTGCGGCGTCCCTGCCGGTCGGCGATGCGGCCGAACAGCCAGGCGCCGATGGGCCGCATCAGAAAACCGGCGGCGAACACCAGAGCGGCATTCAGCAATTGCGCCGTCTGGTCGCCCTTGGGAAAAAATTCCGATGCGAAATACAGCGCCAGAAAGGAATAGACGTAGAAATCATACCATTCGACCAGATTGCCCGAGGCGCTGGCGACGATGGCCCAGATCCGCCGTCGGGTATCGCTCGAACCGGTCATCGTCATGCCCCGCTAGCCGGAAACAGGCTTCTGAATCCAGAAACTATACATCTGGCCGAAAATATCGGGATGCCTGTTTTCAAAATCCTGCCATTGCGCAAGCCTGGTCGCCGCCGGATCGTTGGAAAATTCCCTGCGATACGACGCCAGCGTGTCGCTGTCGGTCTCGAAGCCGATAAACACCAGTCCATGCTCTTGCAGAAACGCATCAATGGCGCTCAGCGTCACGCGATGCTCCTGCACATGGAAAAGCAGGTCGCGGCACATGCTGAGGGAATAGAAATCCTGCGAGCTGGTGGTTTTCTTGAACGTGCCTGCATTGTCCGTCTCCACCAGCTCCTGGCGGAAGCGGCGAATATCCCCGGCCGTCGTGCCATAGCCTTTTCGGCCAATCAGCGCGCGCAGGGTGACGATTTCCTGCCGCGCCAGTTCGCTGTAAAGGCCGATCCGCATGAAGCCGCCCGGCTTCAGCAGCGGCAGCAGTGCCGCCCATCCGGCCCAGGGGTCGGCCAGATGATGCAGCACGCCGACGCTCTCAATGACATCGAAGGATTGGCCCAGTCCGCCCAGCGCCAGAATATCGGCCTGGCCATACTCTATTCCGGCAATATTCAACGCGCGGGTCTTGCGCAGCGCATAGGCCAGACTGTTCAGGCTGAGATCGACCGCCAGAATCCGCGAGGTTTGAAACTGCAGCGCCGTATCGATCGCCTGCTGGCCCGTGCCGCAACCGGCGCACAGAACGCTGACACTATCGCCCACCCCTGAGCGATCGAACGACGCCAGCGGATACCTGTGGGCCAGATAGCGCACCAGACTTGCCGGCTGTTCGATCAGTGGCGGCCGCACCCAGCGCGGATAAGGATTTTCCTCATACTGGCTCCGCACCAGAATTGAAGTCGCGTCCTCGATATCTGTCATGCGCGCAATTTCCCGAGACAGTTTCCGCTCCTGCTCCGGCTCGGCAATTTGTTGCGTGAGCACGGCGCGCACGGCCTCGGGCCAATCCATCTCCAGCAGGCGGACGGCGTCCGGCAGCGACGACAGCGGAAAATAGGCGGCCACCGCCAAAAGCCAAATGGCCGGGATCGGCGTCCCGGCCTGTAGTGCCGCGTCAAGCCGGACCCGCAGCGCCTCGGCTTTGCGCCCTTCGTCGTCTGTCAGTCCATAAACATATTCATTGATGAAACACTGGCGCGCCAGAGCGGCATCAAAATCCGAAACCGCCTGCGTGCCGTCATCCGCCTGCTGCGCCGCGCAGCCCCTGTCCAGCAGCGCGCGCCGCGCGCCGGTCAATACCCGCTCCAGCCGCCAGTCGGGGATAGGCGTGGTGACCAGCAGCGCGCGCAGCAGCGGATCGTCCGCAAATTGCGCCACGGGCTTTTCGGGATCGAGCATCACAAGACTGATGGCGGCGCGCGCCAATTCGCTTGGCCGTCCCCATGCCTCCTCCACCGCGCGGGTCATCAGGGCGCGAAGATCCTTGTCGTCCCTCGTCCAGCGCATCGGACCGGCGCAGGCCACAAAGGTTCGCTTTGCCAGTACGGCGTCCGTCTGGTCCAAAATCTGTTTTACAATGGCCAGCGCCTCGCCATGCTGGCCTGCCCTGCTGAACAGCAAGGCCAGATTGCAGGCGGCAACGACAAAATCCGGCTTCAGGATCAGCGCCTGGCGGAATGCCGCCGCCGCCCCTTGCGCGTTGCCTTGCGCCAGCAGTGCGCAGCCAAGACTGTAATGGGTTTCGGCCACATGCGGCATCTGCAATAGAGCGTCCCGGAAGCAGGTCACGGACTCTTCCAGTTTGCCCTGCTCCATCAAAAGGCTGCCGAGATTGCTGCGCGCCTTTGCCAGGTTCGGCTGCAAACCGAGCGCCTGCCTGTAAGCGGCAATCGCGTCGTCGATCTTGCCCTGCGCCGCCAGCGCGCCGCCGAGATTTTCATGCGCCGCCGCGAGGTCGGGCTGGCGCGTCAGCGCCTTTTTGTACGCTGCGACCGCGTCCTCCAGTTTGCCCAGGCCCAAAAGCGCATTGCCCAGACTGTTCTGGAAATTCGGCACCTGGGAATTTTGCGCAATGGCTTTGTGGATCAGATCCGCCGCAACATCGTGCTGCCCGACCTGATTGGCGAGCACGCCCATCAGATGCAGGCTATGGGCGTTGCGCGGATCGACTTGCAGGATTTGGCGGTACAGCGCTTCGGCCTGGGCCAGACGCCCGGCCTGGTGATGCGCCAGGGCCGCGCTGAACATGCTCTGCAGGTCAGGCGTTCCTGTCTGCATTGCCGTCCACCCCAATTCCATGCCCAAAAAGAGTGGCGGACAGGGTGAGATTCGAACTCACGGTACCCTTGCAGGTACGCCGCATTTCGAGTGCGGTGCATTCAACCACTCGACCACCTGTCCGTTAGCGGGATCAGATACTTAAGAAGCTCACCAAGCGCAAGCCAGAGCACCCAATGGGGACGGGACTGGGGGGACACGGGCTGGAATACGCCAAGGCGCCGCCCGCTTGGGGCGGGAATTTGACTGGGCTTTTCCGCGGCTGCGTTCGGTCGGAACTGCAAGTACGGCGGCCCGGCGTTCCCGCGAAGCGGGCGTCACGCGATTGTATGACACGGATAGCTGTGCTTACATCAATTGCCTTCCGAGAGGCATGCCGTCCGCGCAAAGGGCAAAGCCCACTCGCCTGATTTTGGTTTTTACCTGACTTCCTGCCTGTCCCAGCGGACATCGGGCGCATAGGAAGAAGGGTACAGCCATGACAGACAACCGACGGTATCTCCCGCCTTCTCCGAGCCCGGATAATCTCCGCAAACAGGCTAAGGCACGTCTTGCCACACTCAGGCGTCACGCTCCGTCCACGCGGCTGGCCGAAGTTCAGCATTTGATCGCCCGCGAATACGGCTTTACTAACTGGAAAGAATTGCAGGCCGAAGTCGCCCGGCGACGGGAAAACCAATCTATTCGATACCGGAAGTTTCGCCGCCATCGTCTGGGCATACCAGAACAAAGCCAGGATGGTGACGGTCCTCATATCCTGGATCATATGCTGACGGCAGCGGCTTCGGCTGCAATCTTCTGCATCATGGCGGGCGTGGGTGGCGGACTGATGTACCTGTCGAGATGGCCGCAGGCCGACGAATTGTCCGGACTGCGATACGGCCTGACGCTACTGCACAAATTCCTCTGATCTCGCACCGCCACCTGGATAAGGACGGTGGCTAAAATTCGTTACAGGACCATGTCGTCATGGAACCGATTATCTGTCTGCGAAATATAAATAAGCGCTATCGTATGGTGTCCGTGCTCGAAGGCTTTGACCTCGAAGTGCCAGTTGGCGAATTCCTTGCCATAATGGGGCCATCGGGCGTTGGAAAGACAACCATTCTCAACCTGATCGGCGGACTGGACAGGCCCAACAGCGGCGTTGTTGCTGTTGCCGGCACACGCATCGACGGACTTTCGCAATCGGCCATGTCGCGATGGCGTGCACGCCATATCGGTATCGTTTTCCAATCGCACTATCTGATGCCCATGCTTACCGCAGCCGCCAATGTCGAATTGCCGTTGATGCTGACGCGCCTGCCCCGCGCAGAGCGCCGCGCAATAGTGGCGGCAGGGCTTGCGCGGGTCGGATTGTCCGACCGCGCCACGCACAAGCCGGGTCAATTGTCGGGCGGACAACAGCAGCGTGTTGGAATTGCCCGCGCTCTGATCGCAGGCGCACCAATCCTGCTCTGTGACGAACCCACGGCCGGCCTGGACCGACAAACCGCGGACTCCATTCTTTCGCTGCTGGCGGAATTGAGCCGCGATGGACGGACCATCGTGATGGTGACGCATGATCGTCAGGCCGCTGCTTTCGCCGATCGCCAGCTTGAGCTCATGCCCCACGTCGCCGCGTCATGAGCTATGCAAGCTTTATCTGGGCCAATCTGCGGCGTAGGCCTGTACACAACATATTGGGCGTAGTCGCCGCTACAATCGCCTTCACTCTCTACGGTCTGGCACTGGGAACGGCAGAAGGTTTGCGACAGGCAGCGGCGGCCCGCCATGCGGACATCGGTCAAGGCTTTATGCTTGGTGCGCTAGCAGTGTCAGCCATCGGCATGGCGTTGATCCTCTTCCTCACGGCCAACGCTATGGCACAATCGATACGGTTGCGTATGGCCGAGTTCGGCCTGCTCAAGGCAATAGGCTTCCAGCATCGCATGATCATGGCTCTGGTGGCCGGGGAAACAGCGCTACCCTGTCTCGCCGGTGCGCTGCTCGGATTGATGGTAGCAAAATTGCTCTTTGCACTATTGGTGGCACTACTACCGGCTTTGGCAGCAATACCCGCTCCTGTCTATACCCCGGCGCTGCTGGCCGCCGCCGCGGCGTTGGCATTGTTCATCGGCGCAGCGAGCGCCGCACTTCCTGCTTCGCGCATCATCAGGATCGAAGTGGCATCGGCGCTGCGAGAAATCTGATCACGCAGACACTCAGACAGATCTTCGTTGCCACGCACCTGGAACTTTCCACACTTCCTGATCGCCTCAAGGGCGCCATGACTGTGGTTGTTGCACTGGCGACTGTGACGCTGGTGATGAACCCGCTTCTGATCGTAGGCGACAGCTTTGCAAGTCCGCTTGTTGCCCAAAGCGATC
This sequence comes from uncultured Alphaproteobacteria bacterium, assembly GCA_963837555.1. Lineage (GTDB taxonomy): Bacteria > Pseudomonadota > Alphaproteobacteria > Micropepsales > Micropepsaceae > Rhizomicrobium. The sequence goes on from CAWINU010000009.1 coordinate 41,258, forward strand.
CTTTGCGCGCTGTCGTATCGCTGAAGGGCGCGCGACGGGAACAGGAAAGCCGCCTGCCGGCCGCCTTGGTCGACGTCGTAAAGCGCGCGCCTGAGATTGCCCGACTGGCGAACGGCATGCTCATGGCAGACGCAGAGATTGACTACAGTCTGGGATGCCTGTCGGTGGCGCGGGGCAAAAATAAGATCTGTGCCACTCTGATTGGAATGGAACCCGCAGGCTTCATCATGCACGCCGAGCTGAAAGACTGTGACCGGCCGCCAGCCGCGCACCGGCCATCGTGAGATGATGGTTGGGGCGGCCCTGATGCACCTCGTTCCAGCGATTTCGATCGGAAAGACGATGCGCCTGCAGGGCCAGGATTGGCTGGTCACAGGAACATTCTCTGCCGGTTCGTTCCTCGATTTTGAAGCAGTGGGCCCCGCCGCAATGGTGCAGACGATCACGGGGAAACAGGATTTCAATATCATTGTAGTGCAGTTGAAAACGCAAATATTCCTTTGCGCGATTTAGCAATACACTGCTCTCCCAGCCCAGCATGCCAATTACAATTGAGCGGCAGGAGGAATATTACCGACGCGTTGCCACCGGATTGGGACGCGTTCCCATGACCATTGCCCATATTCTTGGCGTGCTGCTGGGACTGGGCGCGATGGCGGGCATTCTTCAAACCATGAATGTGGCCGTGGACGCGCGCGAGTACGAAATTTCGGTGTTGCGCGCCATCGGCTTCGACGGCATTGCCTTAGCAGCGGCGGTAACAATTGAAGCTATGTTGCTGGCAATTTGCGGCGCGTTACTAGGCTGTTTGGCGCTCTGGCTGTGGCTCGATGGCAACGCCTATCAGGGCATTCTTCCCCTATCCGTCACGCCGCTTCGGCTTGTCTTCGCGAGCCTATGGGCGCTGGGGATTGCACTGCTGGGAGCGTCCTTGCCCGCCATGCGCGCCACGCGCGTGGAAGCCGCAGAGGCCCTGAGGGGATAGATGGTCACGAGCACCGCATCAGTCCAGCCGGGCCGCCGCGATCACGACATTTTCAGGGGACTGGCGCCCGCCGCGGGACAATGTACTGGAAATCCGGTTGCCTACAGGTCTATGGAACAGTGTCCCAGGCGGAGTTGGCGCAGATGAAGAACATGGTTTCCTACGCATTGTTCGGGGCAGTCGCCCTGGCGGCAGTCCCGGCACAGGCACATTTCAAGCTGCTGGAACCCGCGTCCTGGCTGGTCGAGAATGAGCGCGGTGATCCGCAAAAGGCCGCACCCTGCGGCGGCAGCAATACCGACTTCGGAACACCGAGCTATGCCGTTACCGACGTCAAGGGCGGAAGCGTGCTGCACATAAAAGTACAGGAAACAATTTATCACCCCGGCCATTTTCGCGTGGCACTGGCGGTCAATTCTCCCACGGAACTACCTCTCGATCCCAAGGCAACCACCACCACAAACGACAAGGGCGCGGTAATATCCGTATCGGGTGAAGTCATGAACCCGGTCGCGCCGCCCGTATTAGCCGATGGTCTGTTTCAGCACGACGCCAAATCGGATCAGCCTTTCGAAACCGACGTCACCGTGCCCAACATCGATTGCAAAGGCTGCACGTTGCAGGTGATCCAGTTCATGGAACAGCATGGCGCCAACAATCCGGGGATGTTCACCTATCACCACTGCGCCACGCTGCGCATCACGGCGGATCCAACCAAGCCGACCGACCAGCGCTGGCCCAAGGAACGGAATTAGCGGATTACTGCCGCCAGTTTCGCAACGCCCTATTGCCAGGACAGGATCAGCCGCGCGCCCGCAACCACGGCGTTTTTAAGCGCGGGATCGCCGCCGGGCGAAACCACATACTGAAAATCAGGCTGCAGCGTTACCCACTCGTTCCAGACCATCGCATAGGTCGCTTCGATGGTAGTTTCCGCGCTGGTCAGGCCTCCGGCGAGCCGCGCGGGCGCGCCGAACATGGCATGGGCCACCGCAATCCCGGCCTGATCGTCGGGGCGGCCGAACGGACCGAAATAGACCAGCCCGCCGCCGACATAGGACCGGACCGGATTGATCCGCGCATTGGCCAGCCCTGCCCGCAGCCAGCCGTCCAGATGCGGACCGGCATCCGGCTGGCCCCACAGGGTTGCCTCCACGATGCTGTAAACGCCGGTGTTGGCATGTGCCATGCCGGGTGTGCCGGTCTGCGCAAATTCCGCCGTATAGTGCCAGCCACCGAGCCCCACCGTAAGCTGCGGCGAAAAATGATAGCGCGTTTCGAAGGTCAGCAGGGCGCCCTCGTCTCCCGACAGCGTGATATCGGTGCGCCCCGGATGCGCCGGATTGCCCGGCGTTCCCTCGAACAGGCCCGCCTTTGCATCCCAATTGTCCGAGGGATTCCAGGTGCCGACCAATCCAAGTCCGGTGGACGGAAAAATCGAGGGCCCGTTCTGCCCGCTTTGGCTGAAATCAACACCGACGCCATGCGAGCTGTTGAGGAAGAGCACGCCCGGGCCCTGGACATCGAATTCGGAATTCAGATCGATGATACCAAATTTCAGGCTTGCAGCGTCCGACAGCTGGCGGCTGATCCAGGCCTCCAGCACGCGCACGCCCTGGGGCGCATCGATATTGGAAACGACCTGGGAATCGCCGACCAGCGCGCCGCTGAAATCGTTGTTGTAGGTCCATTGAAGGTCAACGGACGCATCCCAGCCGTCCCATCCGGCCTGGTCGCCGGCAAACGCGGCATTGAGGTCGAGCTTGTCGAGCGCGCGCGTGCCGGTTCTCAGGCCGCCCTGCAGATTGCCCAGAAGATCCAGGGTATTGGAGGCGCCAAACGACAGGGCGCTTTCGTCGGCCAGTGCGGGCCAGGCACACAACATCAGCAGGCTGGCGGAAAGAATTGTTTTTTTCACGAGAATATCCGGCGAGAGAAATGACAGGCCTGATATTCCGCATACGGAATAGTGCCGAACGTCCGTGAAAAATCTAGCGGAAGATCATTCAACCGCAAGGCCACAACACATGGAATTTATCGGGCAATAGCGAGTCATTCTTATTTGCAACAATCTAGCTGCTTTCGCTTCCTGCCAGCCAGCTCACATGCCAGCCGGCAACGGCGCCGTTGGCGCCCAAATGCGGTGCAATCAGCGTCAGGCTTTTTTCCATCTCCGCCGCAAAGCCATAAGGCGGATTGAGTACGACCAGTCCGGCCCTGGTCAGCTTTCCCTCCGGGCCGACCCCGCGGTCGATATCGATGCGAAGCGCTTTGGCCGCGCCGCTGTTGAGCAGCTGACCGCAAAATATATCGGCTTGTGCTTTCGATTTTATGGGAAACCAGATCAGGTAAATGCCGGTGGCAAAACGCCGGAAGGCGGCCGCCAGCGCGGCGGCGGCCTGCTCGAACTCATCGGGTTGCTCATAAGGCGGATCGATCACGATCAAACCGCGCCGCTCCGCGGGTGGCAGCAGCTTGGTAAGCCGCACATAGCCATCTGCCAGTTCGGTGCTTGCCTTGCGCCACGGCGCCAGCGTCTCGGCCACAATGGCATGTTCTGCGGGATGCTTTTCCACCGCCACCAGCCGGTCGCCCGGGCGCATCAGCTTTGCCGCCAGCAGCGGCGAACCGGGATAGGCGTCTGGGCCCAGATTGCGTACCTGTTCCAGATAGGCCTCCAACGCCGGGGTATTGGCCGCGATATCGCGGAGGCGGCTAATTCCGTCTGCGGCCTCGCCGGTACGGCGCGCATCCTCGCCGGACAGATCGTATATTCCGCGTCCGGCATGCGTATCGATCACCGCAAACGGCGTGTCCTTCTTTTTCAGATGGAGCAGAATGGCGGTCAGCGCCAGATGCTTTATCACATCGGCGAAATTACCCGCGTGAAAAGCATGACGATAATTCATGGCGCATCGGGTTACGCCAAAGCGCGCAGCGCGTCCAGCGTGTCCGCTTCGGCCTTAAGGCAGGGGATAGGGTAACGTCCTGTAGGCAATACGGTCCGACTGATAGGAACCCAGCCACAGCGTATTGCCAATGATCACCGCCGATGCCACGCCGTTGTAGGCGGCGTTGGGTTCGCCATAGGACAGAATTCTGAACGCCATGGTCTTGGGGTCAAGCTGGGCAGCGACATAGCCGCGATGGCACTGCATGCCGTCCGCAACGCCGTTAATGACTTTGCGCAAGCCGCCGCAGGCGGGCTCGTCATACATCATACCCGCCGCAATCAAACGCTCGCCGTCCCAATGGACATTGTCCGGCATGAAGCCTGGGGCCACGGCCTGGCGCGCCGGCTTTGACGGGTCCGCACGCGAGAATATCACCACCGCGTGCAAGCCAAAGGCGACGACATAAAATTCGCTGTCGTCACGCGAGACTTCCAAGCCGTTATTGCCGGGCAATTCGGTGCCCGCAAGAAGGCTGAAAGCGACATCGCCGGGCCGCCATTGATAGATGCCGCCGGTTTTCTTGCCATTGACGAAATCGGCAATGGACGTACCCGGATGGGTCAACACGCTGGCCAAAATCGTCCCGTCGGAATACGCCGCGACGCTGTTGGCGGAAAGCCCCTCGGGCATGACAACGCAGCCGTTCCACACCAGCGCAGGCACCGCGCCGCGCGCATCAACGGTAAAGACTTCAATGCTTTGCCGCCCGCCGTGATTGACCACATACAGCGTGTAGCGCCCGTCGCTCTTGGGCTTCAGGTTGATGCCATGGGCGTTGAATTGCCCGACATCGGGTGCCGACGGGCAGGCGCCGAACAGGCCCCTGTCCTGCGCGATCTGCGATGCGCTGCCGTCATACCAAAGCCGCAGACTCTTATTGTCGGTATCGACCAGCTTCAATCCGGCGCCGTCGCTGAAGCCGCTGGCGATCAACCATTTGGTGCCGGGGATATGGGCCAGATCTTCCGGCTTTTGCGCGCCGCAGACGAATTTCAGATCGCCGGTCGGCGAACAGTCCTGCACATCCGCAGGCGCTTGCGCCGCCGACGGCAGGCACATCACGGCCAGCAACAGCGCAAATGTCAGCCCGGTTATGGTTCGCATGGCAGTCCCCTCCGCCGCGAAAGCCTATAGAAAAAAAGAAACGCCGGAAACCTGTAAGGAGGTTTCCGGCGTCTTAGGCAGGGGAGTTATAGGTTGGCGCGAATGCCGACGTAGAATTGACGGCCGACAGGGTCGAACACGGCAGTGTCGGTGCTGGTCTGGGAACTGGATACCGTCAGCAGGCCCTTGTTGAGAACATTGCTGATCCCGGCGCGGAACTGCCACATATCGTTCAGCTGATAGGTGCCGAAGATATCGAACAAATTGTAAGCCGGCACGCCCTTGCCCGGTGTCGCCGGTGTGGTCACCGACGTCGAGTCCTGCATGGCATTCTGATAGCGCCAGCGCACGCCGAACGAGCCCGAACCGAAATCGTAAGCCAGTGTGGACAGGGCCTTCCAATCGGGATGCGATGCGCCGATTGTGTTGGTACCCCCGAAATGCTGGTACGGCGTATTGGGCAGAGTTTGAACCGAGTAGTCGCGCGTATAGCCGATACCGCTGGACAGTGAAATCCGGTCCGTAGAGTCCGCAAGACCGAGATCCTCCAGGCTGGCATTCCATTTGAAATCGATATCGACACCATCGGTCTTGAGCCCGCCCAGATTGAGGAAGGGAAGATCGATGACCGTCAGCAGGCCGTTGGAGTCGCGATGCAGCAGGCTGCAGAACTGGTTTCCCGCGGAATAACTCGGGTTGGAGCCATCCAGATTATAGCATTTGCTGAGCGCGGTGACACCGGGCACCACCGAAATCACATTGGTAATGGCGATGTTGTAGTAGTCGACGGAGAGCGACAGATTTCGCAGCAATGGCTCGGTGGTATCCGGCGTATAGACAAAACCGAAGCTGTACGTATCGGCCTTTTCCGGCGTCAGCGCCGTGTTGCCTTTCGTCTGGCCGCCGGTTGCCGTGGTCGGGAATGTGTAGGTATCGATCACAGCGTTCGGAACGCCGGTCGCCAGGCACAAGGTGCGCACGCTCGCTCCATTGGCGCCCGTGCGTCCGATCGACCGGATATCGCAGGGATCGCCGGTGGAGGCGGGTGGCGTGCCGAACGCAACCTGCACGCCGCTGGGCGCGGAGAACAATTCGCCGATGTTCGGCGCTCTGACGGCACGTTGGTAACCGCCGCGAACCAGCAAGCTGTCCACCGGCCACCATTTCACATCGCCTTCATAGGCCGAGGTGCCGCCCGAGGTGGAATAGTCCGAATAACGATACGCGGCACCGATATTGAGTTTGGAGGCCAGGGGCACATCCTTAAGCACCGGCACGTCCGCCTGCACGGCATATTCGTTCACTGAAACGGCACCACTGGACGCCGATGATGCGATCACCGCTTCGATGTTCTGAGCGGCAAGCGCCAGATCCGGCGTGTAGGCATAGGTATTGCGCCGGTAATCCGTCGCCAGCGCGACCGTGACATCGCCTGCCGGCAGCGAAAACAGCGAGCCCTGCGCCACGGCCTGAAGATTGACCTGGCTCAGATGCTCGACGCTATGGGCCGTGGTGGTGATGAAATCCTGGCAGGCCTGCGACAGCGAACTCACATTCGTGGCGCCAAAGGGATTAAAGCCGCCGGCGCATTGCGATGCCCCGCCATCGGCGGCACTTAGCAATTTCTGCACCTGCGTTTTCAGAACGGCGTGATAATTCTCCTGCAGATGATCGGTCGTGTCGTAAGATGCATAGGCATCCCATGTCCAGTCGCCGAACGGCAGCGCGCCACGCAGCCCGCCGAGATATTGCGCGGTGGTGTATTGCTCGTCCCAGGCCTTAAACGGCACACCCAAATAGCGCCCGTTCCAGGTAAAGTTCGCTGTCGGATTAGGCCGTGTGGCCAGAAGCGTTTGCAGATCGGCAGGAACAAAGGGATTTGTCACAGGAATGGTCGTCAGGGTGCCGAACTGGGTCAGGCTGCCGCCACTGCTGGTATAGACCGAGGAGTCCACATAGAGGACTTGTCCGTAAGCCGTGATATCGGGTGTCAGCGCATAATCGAACTTTGCGAACAGCGATTTGCGGTTCAGCGGGTTCTGGATAATGACTTGGCGCCCGACCGGCATTCTGACATTGCCGGCGATTATGGCGTAAAGGCCGTCGGTCTGGCCTTTGTAGTTGATTGCACCGGTCTGGCTGAACAACGTCCCGTCATTGTTAAAGCCAAGATTGTTCGTCCGGGGCGGCGCCGCCGTACCGTAACTGGCGAACAGCGTGTTGACCGCGGCCTGGGTCGGAAGATTGGTGGCATCGGGCACGAAGGTACTCGTGCCCAGGAAGGACGACGGCGTTACAAAATTGAAGAAACTGCGGTCCTTGCCGTACAGGGCGTCGCGATCCGTGTAGGAAATTGACAGAAGCGCATAGCCCTTATTGTCGGCGAATGACGTGCCCAGCGCCACCGAGGACGAAATAGTCTGGTAATCGCCCTTGAAGGAATTGCCATATTGAAAATCGCCGCGCACGCCTTCGAATTTCGTCAGCGTTTTCAAATTGACCACGCCCGACATGGCATCGGATCCGTAAATTGCCGATGCGCCGCCGGTTATGGATTCCACGCTTGAGAGTATCGAGTCCGGAACAAGGTTGAGGTCGACGTTTCCGGAAATATCCGCCAGCGGCAACCGACGCCCGTCCAGCAAAACAAGATTTCGATTGGTACCCAGTCCCCGCAGGTTAAGGGTCACATGGCCGCCGGTGCCCTGCCCGCCGGTACCTGCCGTACCTGCTGCCTGAAAGGACGGCAGCTGATTCAGGGAATTCTCGATTGAAATCGAACCGCTCTGTTTCAAAGTCTCGATGGAGTTGGCCACAATCGGACTTGAAGAAACATAATTTGCAGCCGAGATCAGCGATCCGGTTACGACGATCAATTCGTTTTGTGCCTGAGCGCCCGATGTCGAAAGCGCCATCAATGCAGCTATCGCACTGCCTTGCAGCAGCCGTGCCGTAAATCCGTGAAACTGTTGCGCGGAATATTTCATGAACTCCCCCTAGATTTTGTTGCGCCGGCAACAGGTTGTCCGCCATCGGACAGGCCCAGCCGCTTCCGGTTCGTCGCCATATGCAGGGTCGTTTGGTCGCTGCTGGTGCAATGCTGAAATTGCTCCCAATGTCAGCGCCCACCAGCCTTCTTTCCCCGCATTTCCTCTGTGTAATAAATGGTCTGTCGTGCATACAATCAGTGGACTAACTGTTTCATACGCACCCCAGGGGGTGTCAACCTGCAACACATTCTTTACAGCGTATTTTTATCTGGTCAGATGACCGCGCCTGCGCGGAATTCTGCGGATTCCACGCAGGCGTGTGACCCGGCCGACACGGCGCGCCGATGAATTCTTCGCAACGATCAAAAATGACCTTGGGCGCCGCAATGAATTGCGGCGCCCAAGGTCATTTTGCAAAACTAAATTTGCGCCGACAAAAAATCAGGAACCGTCGCTCGGTTCCTTGCCGGGCTTAGGTGGCAGCGACAGCAGATAGGTTGCAATTGCGGCCCTGTCCTCGCTGCTCAGGCGGGCGGTATTCTGCACCACCTCTGCCATGCTGCCGCCGGCGGAATCGAACTCCGGCGTCAGGCCCGAGGTCAGGAATTCTTCCAGATCGGCCTGAGTCCAGGATTTGATGCCGTCTTCATGCGGCGTGATATTGGGAATCCAGCCCTTGCCTTCCGGATCCGGGCCACCGGTAAACCGCTCGTCCTCGATGATCGCGCCCAGGGCATTGCGGGGGCTGTGGCACTCGGCGCAATGACCCGGCCCGTTCACAAGATACGCTCCGCGATTCCATTCCGCGGATTTGGCGGGATCCGGCTCGAATGGCTTGTAGCTGACGAACAGGAATTTCCAGCCCCCAAGCAGACGGCGAATATTGAACGGAAATTTCACATCCGCTGGTTTGGATTCCACATCGGCTGCGGGCAGCGTCATCATATAAGCGTGCAGGTCGCGCACGTCCGCGACGCTCATTTTATCGTAAGACGTATAGGGCAGGGCCGGATAGAGATGTTCGCCATTGCGCCCGACGCCGCGCATGACGGCATCGGCAAACTCACGCTCGGTCCAATCGCCGATGCCGTGCGATTTGTCTGGTGAAATATTCGGCGCATAAAACGTACCGAATTCGGTGGCAAGTGCCAGACCGCCGCCGAGATTCAGGCGGTCGTCCTGCTTCACCATCTGATGACAGGCTGCACAGCCGCCGATGTTGAACATCGTCTCGCCATTGGCGAGGTCGGGCTTATAGTCCGCGGCGAACGCGGATTCCGGAAGCGTCGAGGGGCTGGTAACAAACCAGAAAATGCCAAAACCCAGCAGCCCCGCCGCCACGAGGCCGTAAAGTATTTTTTTCACGCGCGGTCTCCCCCAATTTGGACCGTGTTACTTTATACGATAGTCGCCGTGGCACGAGGAGCAATCGGCCGTTACTTTCGAAAAGGCGGTCTGAAAGGACGCCTGATCGGTTGCCGCGGCGGCGGCCTTTGCATCGCTGTCGAACTTGACGATCTCAGCCTTGAAGCCTGCCGCATCTTCCCAGATCTTGGGCGCAGCCTTTGTCTTATCGTCGGGCTTGGGCGCCGCCGGAAACAGCTTCGGCATTTTGTCGGCGGCATCCAGATAAACCTGCATTATCGCCTTGACCTTGGCAGCATCAAAGGGTGTCGCGCCGCGGGCATAACCAATCGCTTCCTTGGTTACGGGACCGAATGATTTCATCAGTTCCTGGCGATCTTCAATCGCCCCGGCAACGGCAATCGTAACGCCGCACAATGTAAATGCGGTCACGGCGGCGGCTACGGTCATACGCTTCATAATTTCGACTTCCCTTGGTTAAATCGGGCCGGATAGCACCCTATTTTGAAAAAACCCGCAAGAGGCGGGGTATCGCCTGTTTTGCGTGCTTTCCCGGCTAAAATAAGGCCTGCACCTGAACGCCACATGAACGGCGGGGCAGTACCGGGAATACTCAGCAAACAGTCAGGAAATGCAGGCTGAAAAGGCCCTCGGGGTCGGTCCAGACCGCCTGTGGCGCAAAGCCCGAGGCGCGGGCCAGTGCCTGAAATTCGTCTGTCGAATATTTGAACGAATATTCGACATGGATTCGCTCTCCTTCGGCAAATTCGAATGATTTGTCGGCCATGCGAACAGTTTGCCTTGCAAGGCTTCGCAGATAAATCTCCATGCGGCCATGCTCTGGCACGTAGCGCGCATCATGGACAAATCCGCCACTAACGAAATTCGTACCCAGTTCGCGATTTGCCCGCGCCAGAATGTTTTTGGTGAAGGCCGCGGTCACGCCGCCGGCATCATTATAGGCCGCGTTTAGAATGGCAGGGCTCTTTTTCAGATCGACGCCGATCAGGAGTGCCGCCCCCGTCCCCAGCCATTCGGCCCATAAAGACAAAAGTTCCTGTGCGTCCTGCGGCGTCAGATTGCCGATGGTCGAACCCGGGAAAAATCCCAGTTTGCGCTTTGTGCCGGCGAATGCCGGCAGGGCCGGCGGATGGCTGTAATCCGCACACAATGCCGTGATTTGCAGCCAGGGATAACTGCGTTTCAGCGCCATGGCGGCGGTGCGCAGATGATCGCGCGAAATATCGATGGCGACATAGCCGCGTGGGCGTTCCAATGCATCCAGCAGAATGCGGATTTTGCGGCTGGACCCGCTGCCCAGCTCTATCACCTGACAGTCCGGACCCGTCAGTGCCGCAATATCTGCTGCGCAGGAACGCAAAATTTCCGTTTCCGTGCGCGTGACATAATATTCCGGCGTTTCGCATATGCGATCGAACAAGGCCGAACCCGCCGCATCGTAAAGAAAGCGGCACGGTATGGATTTCTGGACATTCGACAGGCCCGCAACCACGGCGGCGCGAAAGCTCTCCTGTGCCTTCACATCCTCGTGAAACGCAATCGCGTCGAACTGCTTGGCCGCGTCAGACATTGTCGGCCAGCCTGATCCCGGAAAAGACCAGGCGATAGGACGGAGGAAAGAAGTTGCGATAGGTGGCGCGTACATGGCCGGACGGCGTCACCGCGGAACCGCCGCGCAGCACCATCTGACCCGACATGAACTTGCCGTTATATTCACCGACGGCGCCCGCTGGCGGACGGTAGCGCGGATAGGGCGTATAGGGGCTTTGAGTCCACTCCCAGACATTGCCGAACATTTGCTGCATTCCCGCGCCGGATTGTGCCGCCTCTGGATGAAACAGTTTGCTGTCGGCAAAGTTCCCGTCCATTGCGTCGCGGTCCGTGTTCAGGCCCACCGCGATTTCCCACTCCGCTTCGCTGGCCAGACGCTTGCCCGCCCAGCGGGCGTAGGCATCGGCTTCGTAATAGCTGACATGACACACGGGCTCGCCTGCATTGAGCGGACGCGGTCCCGTCAATGTGAAGATTGTCCATTCCCCATCGCCGTTCCGGCTCCAATAGTGTGGCGCCGTCCATCCCGCGCTTAAAATCTGCGTCCATCCGTCGGACAGCCAGAACTCCGGACGCTGGTAACCGCCGTCATGCATGAAGGTCAGATATTCGCCCTGGGTCACCGTACGATTTGCCAGCGCAAAGGGTTCGAGCCAGACCTTGTGACGCGGCCCCTCATTGTCGAACGCGAATGTTTCGCCGTCATGACCGGTCTCATACAGGCCACCCGGAAAAGCGCTCCAGGTCAATGGCGGTACGGTGCCAGATTGCCGTGATGCCGCTTCGGCATAGGCGGGCTGCAGCGGATTGACCGAAAAAACATGTTTGATGTCCATCAGGATCAATTCCTGATGTTGCTGCTCGTGGTGCAGGCCCAGTTCCAGCAGATCGAGAATTTTCGGCCAATCCTGCGGTCGCGCGCGGGCTATCAGATTTTCCATCGCGGCATCGACATGGGCGCGATAGGCCATAATGGCTGCAACGCCCGGACGCGAAATCAGCCCGCGCTGCGGACGGGGATACCGCGCGCCAACGGCTTCGTAATAGGAATTGAACAGATAGCCGAAATGCGGATCGAACGTCTTAAAGTCCGCGGCAAAGGGTTCCAGCACAAAAGTCTCGAAAAACCAGCTGGTGTGCGCCAGATGCCATTTTGTCGGGCTGACATCCGCAACAGTCTGGATGGTCTGGTCTTCCGGTGTCAGGTCTTGTGTCAGGACGGCGGTTGCGGCGCGGACGGACTGGAACCTGCGCAACCAGCTTTCACGCTCCGATGGAGTGTCCTTGGCAAGGGGATGGCTCATGATGCGATCATGCTCAGTAAAATCGTGGAATGGGACCATTATGTGGAGTCATCTGATCCGAAAGATCAAACATTACCTCGTCAATGTAACACCAACCCCATCCCTCTGGCGGATCATAGCCTTCGATAATGGGATGTTTGGTCCGGTGGAAATGCTTGCGGGCATGCTTGTGCGGAGACGAATCGCAGCACCCCACATGTCCGCAGATTCTGCACAGCCGCAGATGCACCCACGCCGATCCGATCTTGAGGCACTCTTCGCATCCCAGAGCGCTGGGCGTGACTTTCCTGATTTCCGGAATGTGACTGCAGGTGTCGGTCATGATGCTGCTTTCTCCAAATCCTGACGCTGAAGCGTTGCGAGATAGGCGTGCAGAGCTGCAACCACTTGCGCGCCCTCGCCGACTGAGGCCGCAACGCGCTTGACCGAGCCGGAGCGCACATCGCCGATTGCGAAAATGCCCGGTCGGCTCGTTTCCAGTGCGAGCTGTCCCTCCTGCATCTTGTCGGTGCGGATAAATCCCTTGCCGTCGAGTTCGACGCCGCAGCCCGCCAGCCAATCGGTATTGGGTTCGGCGCCGATGAAAAGAAACAGATGCTTGATCGCGCGCCGGGTTTCATCTTCCGCGCCGCGCTTGCGCCAGCGCACGGCCTCCAGATTTCCGCCCTGTCCTTCCAGTGCGCTGACTTCGGTGTTCGTCAACACCTCGATATTGGGCTGGGCCGCAATGCGATCGACAAGATAGCGGGACATTTTCGCTTCGAGATTTGGCCCACGCGCCAGAAACCAGACCTTGGCGGCGCGGCTGGCCAGATAGACCGCGGCCTGCCCGGCCGAATTGCCGCCGCCCACCAGCACCACTTCCTGGCCGTCGCACAGCGTGGCCTCCAGCGGCGAGGCCCAATAATGCACGGAGGTGCCCTCGAATTCGGAAAGATTGGCAATGTCCAGACGGCGATAGCGCGCGCCACTGGCCACGATCACCGCTCGGGTATTGACCCGTTCGCCATTGATCAGATCCAGAACGAAATGGCCATTGCCGGCGTACAGCTTCCTGGCTTCATCGGGTATCATCATGTCGACGCCGAATTTCTGCGCCTGGTTGAACGCGCGCGCCATCAGCGCCATGCCCGATATGCCGGTGGGAAAGCCGAGATAATTTTCGATACGGGCAGAGGCGCCCGCCTGTCCGCCGAAAGACCGGCAGTCCAGCACCATCACGGAAAGTCCTTCGGAACCGGCATAAACGCTCGCCGCCAGTCCTGCGGGTCCGGCCCCCACAATCGCCACATCATAAAGTTTGTCGGGATCCACCGGCCGCACCAGACCCAGGCAGCGCGCCAGTTCGGTCTCGTCCGGATTGCGCAGCAACTGCCCATTCGGACACAGCACTATCGGCAATTGTTCGGCGTCAACCGGGAAGCGCTCCAATATCGTTTTGGCGGCCGGATCGGTGTCCGGATCCAGATGCTGAAACGGATGACCGTTGCGCCGCAGGAAACCCTCGAGGCGCAGCGTGTTGCCCTGGCTGGCGCGCCCGACAATGACCGGGCCGCCGCCGCCGGTTTCGATCAGGCCGACCCGGCGCAGGATCAGCGCGCGCATAATGCGTTCCCCCAGTTCCGCCTCCGCCACCATCAGCGCGTGAATTCTTGCCGTCGGGATCAGCAGCGCTTCGACCGGACTGGTCACCTGAATGTCCACCAGCGACGGCCGGCCGGAAAGTTGCGCCAGTTCTCCGGTAAACGACCCGGCGCCGTGATTGACAATGGGATCGCGCGTCGTGAATTCGTCGCGCTGCGTGACGATGGCGCTGCCGCTCAGAAGTATGAACATGCCCGGAACGGACTGGCCGGTGGTCTGCAGATTGTCTCCGGCTTTGAAATTCCGCAATTCGCCGAACCGGCGCAGGCGATCGATTTCCTGGCTGTCGAGCACCGGAAACATCTGTTCCCGGCGCGTGTCGATAGTCTTTCCCGTCGCCATGCTCACCGTCCGATAACTGCGTACGTCCAAATATCGTACCGGCGGATCGGAATTTGTAGTAGCGATTTCCGCGCCAACCGTCCTAGGAGGTGTGCGCTGTCATCATTGCACGCAGCTGTGCGTCCATGGCGGCAAAGACGCTGTCCCAGTCGCCATGTTTTGGTTGGCGGAACAGGCGCATACCCGGATACCAGGGGCTGTCGCCGCGCTCCAGAAACCAGCGCCATTCCGGCACATGGCGCAAGGCTACCCAGGTCGGCCGCCCCAGCGCACCGGCCAGATGCGCAATGGACGTATCCGAGGTGATGACCAGATCGAGGTTCTCCATGACCGCCGCCGTGTCGACAAAGGCGTCGCCACCGGCATCGAAATCCGCGCCCAGTTCCGCGACGGCAAAGCCCGCGTCTTTCAATTGTTCGCTGCCCTCGCCTTTTTGCAGGCTGATCAGGCGCACGCCTTTGATGGCGGCGAGTTTTTCAAAGTGCCGCAAATCCAGCGAGCGGCCGGCATCGATCTGCGCCTGCTTGTTGCCCTGCCAGGCAATGCCGATCTTGAAACCGTCTGCGCCGATCCTGCTGCGCCATTTGGCGACCAGCTCCGGTTCGGCGCGCAAATAGGACGGCTTGGCCGGGATAGTCTCCATGTTCGTTTTAAAAGCCATCGGCAGACTGATCAGCGGCGTATAGCAATCGAACTGCGCGGGCGGGCCGCCGCTATTGCTGATCACGGTCACGCCGGGCGATAAATTCTTCAGCAGCCGCACCAGTTGATCCTGCACCAGCAGCATTACCTTGGCGCCTTTTTCAGCTGCCAGCGCCGCGTAACGGCTGAACAGGATGGTGTCGCCCAGCCCCTGCTCGAAATGCACGAACAGGGTCTTGCCCGCAATGTCGCTTTCACCCAGCCACAGCGGTTGGGCGTATTCCGGAAACACCACCGGCCCGAAATGTTTCTTGCGCCACTCATACAGCGGCCAGGCTTTTTCCAGCTGTCCTGTCAAAAGCGTGCACAGGCTCTTGTTCCAATAGGCCATCGCCAGTTGGGGCGCGAGCGCGAGCGCCCGGTCAAAGGCCTGCTGTGCTTCCTCGAAGCGGCCCAGCGCCTGAAGCACATTGCCGCGATTGTTATGGCCTGGCGCAAACCCGGGCTGCAGGCGGATTACTTCGTCGAAACAGACCAGCGCTTCCTCTGTGCGTTGCGCATCGCGCAGTGCATTGGCCTTGTTGTAATAGCCCTCGTAAAAATCCGGCGCCAGAGCAATGGCGCGGTCGAAACTTTCCAGCGCCTCCGGCACGCGCTTCAATTCCTGCAACACGGTGCCCCGGTTGCAATGCGCCAGCGGCAGCTCGGGATGCGCGGCCAGAACCTTGTCGAAGCGTTCCAGCGCCTCCTCATAGCGCTGCAAATTCTGCAGCATGATGCCCTGATAGATTCGCGCGCTGACATTGTCGGGCTGGAATTTTTCGGCCTGCTCGAAGCTGCGCAATGCCTCCTCGAATTGCAGGAGATCGTTCAGCGCCATACCCTTGCCGTAATGGCCTTCGGCAAAATCCGGCTGCACGCGAATGGCCTGCTGAAAACTTTCCAGCGCCGCCGCATAGCGCCCTGTCCGGTGTAGCACCTCGCCCTTGCTGCGCAGCGCCCAGACATTGTGCGGATTGAGTTTCAGCGCGCGGTCGAAACTGGCCAGCGCCTGGTCGTATCTGTTCATGGCGGCCAGCGCGACACCGCGGTTGCAATGCACCTGCTCCAGCGCTGGATTTTCCTGCAAAATGGAATCGTACAGTGTCAGCGCTTCGGCCAGCTGCCCGCCGCTATGATGTTTGACGGCCTTGGCATACTGCGCCGCGAGAATATTGGGATTGATCATTCAGGGCTCCGCTCGCGTGACAGGGCTCGCCAGCCTGCGCTCGCGGCGCAGGATGGTGCCCGAGGTCGGAATCGAACCGACACACCTTGCGGTACCGGATTTTGAGTCCGGCGCGTCTACCAGTTCCACCACTCGGGCACTTTATATATCGCTGGCGGCGAACGCGGCGGGACTATAGCGGCGAGACCGGTCCGGTCAACGGCCAAAAATGCCGGAAAGCGCCGAGAAATCCGTCTGATTGCGGGCAAGCGCCGCAACCGGCACGCCGTCGGCAAACCGGGCCAGGCTTTCCACCGTTTCCGCCAGCGGCACGGTCGAGCCTTCGCTTTCATTGACTGCCACCGCCACCGGCGTCTGCCCGGCGCGCTTGAGCACCTCCAGCGCGCTCAGGGCATGGCTGATGGTGCCGAGATAACTTCCGGTCACCAGCACCACCGGAATATTCAGCGCCGACATCCAGTCCAGCACGGTAAATCGCAGATCGAGCGGCACCATCACGCCGCCTACGCCCTCGATCAGCAGCGTGCCATTGGCCTGCGCAATCGCCTTGCGCGAAAAATCCACCAGCGCGCCGAAATCGATCCGCCGCCGCTCGCGCAATGCCGCCATGTCGGGTGAAAGCGGCTCCCTGAACCGCCAGGGCGAAATCCGCGCGATGCTGTCCTGCGTTACGGCCTCGCCCATGGCCTCCAGCAACAAAGCGGAATCCGATTGCGGGACATTGGTCTCGTCCAGTCCGCTGATCACCGGCTTAAGGGCCGAAACCGGCCTGCCCTGTCCGCGCAAATGGCGGATGAGACCGGCCGTGACATAGGTCTTTCCAATACCGGTACCGGTTGCAGTAATGAAATAGGCGCTCATGGCATCACCGTGCGCACGGCCTCGGCCAGCCGCGCAATATCCGCATCGTCATGCGCGGCGGTAAAGGCAAACCGCAAGCGCGCGGTTCCGTCCGGCACCGTCGGCGGGCGGATGGCGACCACCAGAAATCCGGCATCTTCCAACTGCTGGGCCGCCTTCAGCGCCGCCTCCGGTTCGCCCAGCACCAGCGGCACAATCGGGCTTTGCGCCACAGGCAGGTTCAGCGCCCGCGTGAACGCCCGCGCCTTGGCCAGCGGCTGCGCCGTCAGCGCCTTGTCCTTATTTATAATGTCCAGCGCGGCGATGGCGGCGCCCACGCTGGCGGGCGGCAGCGCGGTGGAATAGATCAAGTGTCCGCGCCCGCGTCTTGATTAGATCGATCACTGGCCTGGAAGCGCAGACATAGCCGCCATACGAGCCAATCGCCTTGGACAGCGTCCCCATCTGCAGATCGATTTGCGGATTGCCCGACCCGCGCCCGTCATTCAGCACGCCGATGCCATGGGCATCATCGGTCATCAGCCAGGCGTCATATGATTTGGCCAGCGCCACAAGCGCGTCCACCGGCGCCAGATCGCCGTCCATGGAAAACACGCCGTCGGTCACGATCAGTGCGTGGCGATAGCTGCCGCCCATCGTTTTCAGCAGTTCTTCGGCGTGTCGCACATCATTGTGCCGGAACGTCCGCATCGTCCCGCGCGACAATTGCGCGCCCGCCCACAGGCAGGCATGCGAGAACTCGTCGATCAGCACCAGATCGTCCGGCCCGATCAGAACCGGAATAATTCCGGCATTGGCGAGATAGCCCGACCCGAATACACAGGCCGCCTCCGTTCCCTTCAGCGCCGCCAGCTTTTGTTCCAGTTCGGCGTAGAGCGGATGATTGCCCGTCACCAGCCGCGAGGCCCCGCCGCCCACGCCATACTTCAATAATGCCGCGGCGGCCGCGCCCTTCACGCCGGGATGATGGGTGAAATTGAGATAATCGTTGCAGGAAAAGGACAAAAGCCGTTTCCCGCCCCGCTCCACCCAGATGCCGTCTTCGCGCACGGTCTCGGCCAGCGTGCGGCGCAATTGCGCGACCTCCAGCCGGGCCAGCTTTTCTGCGGCGAATTCGTCCAGAGAAGACATTGCTTGTGGACCCCTCCCCCCCGCTATAATGCGGGGAGTACCCTCAAAGGAAGTGCCCATGAACGCCCCTGCCCCGCAATCACTCTTGGACAGCGTGCGTCATGACTGGACCCGCGCGGAAATCGCCGCGCTGTTCGCGCTGCCTTTTCCCGAACTGATCTGGCGCGCCCAGAGCGTGCACCGCCAGAATTTCGTTTCCAACGAGGTGCAGATCTCTACCCTGCTGTCGATCAAGACCGGCGGCTGCCCGGAAGATTGCGGCTATTGCTCGCAAAGTTCCGCCTTTGAGACCGGACTCAAGGCTTCCAAGCTGATGGATGTAACCGCCGTGCTGGCCGACGCCAGGGCTGCGAAGGATGCCGGCGCCACCCGCTTTTGCATGGGCGCGGCCTGGCGCTCGCCCAAGGACAAGGATCTGGACGCCGTCTGCCAAATGGTCGAAGGCGTTAAGGCGCTCGGCCTGGAAAGCTGCGTCACGCTCGGCATGCTCACCAAACCGCAAGCCGAAAAATTGAAGGACGCCGGGCTCGATTACTACAACCACAATCTCGACACCTCGCCGGAATATTATAAGGACATCATCACCACCCGCATTTATCAGGATCGTCTCGATACCCTGGAGCATGTCCGCGGCGCGGGTATCCATGTCTGCTGCGGCGGCATTGTCGGCATGGGCGAAAGCGCCGAAGATCGCGTCGGCCTGATCCATGCGCTGGCGACGCTGCCCGAACATCCAGAAAGCGTGCCGATCAACATGCTGATGCGCGTCGAAGGCACTGCACTGGGCGAGGCCGCGCCCATCGAGCCCCTTGATTTCGTGCGCACCATCGCGGTGGCCCGCATTACCATGCCAAAATCCATGGTGCGGCTGTCGGCGGGACGCGATGCCATGACCGACGAAACCCAGGCCCTGTGTTTCCTGGCCGGCGCCAATTCTATTTTTTATGGCGAGAAACTGCTGACCACGCCCAACCCGGCCGAAAACCGCGACCGCCAGTTGCTGGATCGCCTCGGCATGCGGCCGATGCCGTTGTAAGAAGCCAATATGCCGTTCGAACCAAAAAGGTCAGCAATGACCATCAAAGAATCTTTAACGGCGCAACCTTGGCCTACCAGCGCGTCTCGAATAACTGACGGTCAGCGCAAACTATTCGCTCTTATAGGGCTCTATTTCGTCCACTGGAGTTCATTCGAGCTGGCGATGGATTTGGGCATAGCTAAACTCTGCAAATTATCTCACCCCGATGCAGTACGAAAAACAACCGGCTGGCAAATTTCAGAAAAAGTAAATTTGCTAATTGAAAAATTAGAACAATCATCTTTTCCCAATAAGGATGAGATATTGCGCGTGCTGGAGACGTTACCTTCTGACTCTATTAGAAATGTCATTGCCCATAGCTATATGAGATTTGGCGACAACAACGTTATTTTTGTTCATCGCAATAGAAAAGGACACATACGACGCGTTGAACTCACGTACATGGAATTGCTGCAACACCTTGCCGCCGTCTCCAGTTTAGCAAGTGCTCTTGAATTGCACCTAAACAACACAGAAAACGAATTAGAGAGCTATTTTTCTGCGGCTGAAACCACATAACCGTGAAACCCGGTCGCCTTGAAGCCTTCAGTGACGGCGCCGTTGCCGCCATCATCATTTCCATCATGCTGCTGATGCTGAAGGTGCCGCAAGGCTAGAAAAGGCATGCAACCAGGACAGCGTAGGCCCGTGAACGACAGCAAATGGACGCGAAACGCGGACCGACCACATAAATTTACGATTTACTTTTGTTCGGAAAAGAAACCTCCAGCACTACGCAGCCATCCTGCGTTTTGAATGGACCATGCTCTTCGCCCGGCGGGCGGCTGCAATAATGACCGGCCTCCAGCCACATATCGAACGCCGCGTCGTAGAGGCGTCCGCTGACAATGAAGATTTCTTCCGGATAAGCATGGCTCTTGCCCCCGAATGCGGACGTATCTGCCCCCGGGAGAAAACGTGTCAGTCGCGTATATTCTCCGGTCTCTTCATCAATGCTGAGGGTGAGCTCTACAGCCATATTTTCAAGGCCCGATACGGGCTGCCAGCGATTGCATTCACTGGAAGCCAGAGTGTTCCAATAGGTCGTTGTTGATTTCGGCATGGCGGACGCCCTGGGAATTGGGATAGAAATGTATCATCCCGGTTTTGCCTTAGGTCCGACAAATAGGAATACAACCTTTGTCATTGCGACATAAGTATCAGGGGCACTGCCGCTGCGGAGCAGTATCTCTTACGCTGTATAGCGACCTACACGCGGGCCAATTCAAGCCGCGCTCGGATTTACACGCTTGCCAATTTTGCGCTGAAAACGATGGAGTTTGGATTTCCGATCCGAAGGGCTATTTGATTTTATCCGATAGCGGCTCAACGCATATTGAGCGCAACGGTAGCGGGTCGGTCGAGTTTCATTTCTGCGATAAATGCAACGAACTCGTTTATGCTGCTTATCCAAATGGATTGGGCGGCGTGTTCGCCGTTGCCCGGATAAACCTGTTTCCGGAAATTGCAAAGCAGGCTCAGGCCATTCAGCAAACAAATTTCAACGACGAGAAGAAAGAAACCGGGCATGCACGGCGCCTGAACAATTGGACGCCGCTTCAACCCGCCCCTTAAATTTCATAGAAACCGCGCACTTTAGGTCACGGTGATGCATCGCCGTGCAGGTTCTCTGCACGGCGATGGCGTAAGCGTCAGCCGGGACCGACGACGATCAGCGCATAAGACCCGGGCAAGGCGCCAGCGCGTCCGCCACGGCCCGGAGGCGTGCCTGCGGCAGGCGCGGCGTCGGGCGGCGGGGTCGGCGCGGGCTGCGACGACATCATATAAACAAGGCCCGTATTAGGATCGATCGTACCCGTACGCGCGCCACGCTGCGTTTCCACTTTCTGGATCACGGACGGATGCGCCGGATCGGCGACGGAAATAATATCCAGCTCGCCGCTGCCGGTGGGAATAAAGCCCAGATGGTTTTTGACGTCGAAGAACGCCGCATCGGCGCCCGTGGCTGTCGGCAGCGAGGCAACTTCCTGACCGGTGTCGGCGCGCAGGATTTTCGCCATGCCGTCGCAGGCCGCCATCAGCAGCTTGTCCGGCGCATCATAGGCAAGCCCGGACGGGCCTTCGCAATCGGCCATCTTGTATTTCGTCAGCAGTTTGTCCGCCTTGGTATCGATCACCGCGACTTCGCCGGTGTCCTCGATATTGACGAACAGCTTGCCCTGGCCGTCGGCAACCGCGAATTCAAGCGTGCCGCCGACAGGAATGGTCGCGGTCACCTTCAACGTTTTGAGATCGATGGCACTGACTTCGCCGCTGCTGTGATTGATGGCATAGACCTTTTTCGTCGCCGGATCATAGGCCGCGGCATCCGGATTTTTGCCCACCGGAATATCGGCCAGAATCTTGTCTGTCGGAATATCGATAATCCGCGCAATGCCGGGCGCGCCTTGCGTGATGATGGCCATTGTGGTTCCCGGAATTGGCAGGGTGATGTGCCCGCCGCTGGCGCTGGTCAGCGTGCTGATCTTTCCACTCTTGATATCCAGCACCGACGTGCCCGTTGGTTGCGCGATATAGAGCTTGTTGGTGGCGGTATCGACAGTGGCATAGTCCCAGCGGCCGTCCGGCACAGAGATGCGATTGACGATTTTATAGGTGGCGGGCGCGGCAAGTGCCACGGCGCTGACGGCCGACAGCAGTGCAGCTACCGACATGCATTTTGCGAGGCGTTTGGATGTCATAAGGCGTCCCCTTGATTGCTGTGTTGATAGTGTTGGAGGGCGGCAAATATATGCCAGTGGGCAAAGGCAAATTTGTCGAAAGCGCAGAACCCTACTGCATCGGCAGGCGCATTTCGCCTGGAAAAGCGCGAAAAATGAAAAGCTTGAATAATTGTATACTTCTGCGGATAGCTTGCTTGAGCGTTTCCCGCCGCTGCCCCGGATAATACCCAAAGAGCGTTTCATGAAACCCAACCGCCTCGAAGCCTTCAGTGACGGCGTCCTTGCCATCATTATCACCATCATGGTGCTGGAACTGAAGGTCCCGCATGGCGAGGACCTGTCCGACCTGCTGCCCCTGCTACCGGTCTTTCTCAGCTATGTGCTGAGCTTCATTTACATCGGTATCTATTGGAACAATCACCACCATATGCTGCATGCCACCCGCCATGTCACCGGCGGCGTGTTGTGGGCTAATCTGCATCTGCTGTTCTGGCTGTCGCTGCTGCCCTTCGTCACCGGCTGGATGGGCGAAAACCATTTCGGCGCGCTGCCGTCTGCATTGTATGGCGGCGTGCTGATCATGGCCTCCATCGCCTATTGGATTTTGGCCCGCGCCATTATTGCGGCCGACGGCGACAACAGCCTTCTGGCGAAGGCCATCGGCCGGGACAGCAAGGGGCTGGCGTCCACCGCCATCTATGCCCTGGCCATCGCGTTGTCCTTCGTCAATCACTGGATTGCACAGGCACTCTATGCCGGGGTCGCGGTGATGTGGCTCATTCCCGACCGCCGCATCGAACGCGTGCTGCCGAAAAGCTAGGGCCCGCGCAATCAGGAAATTTCGTTGGGAATGGCCAGTGGCGCGCCGCAGGCCTTGCAATGCACCGCGTCGAAATCATGGTGCACGAGTCCGCAGGTCGGGCACGGAAACCGCACCTTTGGCGGCTGAAACAGGGCCTGCGCCAGACGCACGAACAAGGTGATCCCGACAATCATGGTGACGATGGAAATCACCTTGCCCCAGGCCCCCGGCAGCACAATGTCGCCGAACCCGGTGGTGGTCAGCGTCGCCACGGTAAAATACAGCGCGTCCAGATAATTGCTGATGTCGGGATGGGCGCCGGAAAAACTGGTATAGACAAAGCCGGTAATGATGAACACGAAGGTGAACAGCGTTGCCAGCGCACGGACCGAATCCTCCAGCCGCTGATTGCGATAGCGCTGCCCCACCGTGCGCCAGAAAAATTCGCTGTGCACCAGCGTCGACAGCCGCAGCACCCGCAGAAAGGCCAGATTGAGCAGCCATTGCGGCGCCAGCAAGCGTCAGCAGCACAAAGCAAATCCACCCAGACAATCGGGCGCTTCACCCAGCTTGCAAAATTGGTCCAGGCCAGCGCCCGCGCGCCCAGGTCCAGCGCCAGCAATCCGGCTACTGTATAATCGA
Source organism: uncultured Alphaproteobacteria bacterium (assembly GCA_963837555.1). GTDB lineage: Bacteria > Pseudomonadota > Alphaproteobacteria > Micropepsales > Micropepsaceae > Rhizomicrobium. The sequence goes on from CAWINU010000009.1 coordinate 64,586, forward strand.
GAACGAGAAACGACCGGGTCTGGCGCAGCATCGGCGCGGCGATGAAAAATGCGATAATCGCCAGATCGACCGCAATCACGGCAAAGCGGAATCGCACCGCCTTGCGCGACTCGCCGTGATACAGCCAGCGCAGTCGTGGCCCGTAGCCGCGCGAACGGCATGGCCGTCCTTGGGCGCGGGCATTTCGCTATCGGGCGGCGAACTGGTCGGCGGAAGTGTCACGCGTCATGCTCCATGGCCGGACCCGTTGCCCGTCCGGTGTTCACCCCTCATAGAGGAATATCCTCAAGCGGAGAATAGTGCCTGATACACCGCCAACCGCCGACAGTGTCATGCCCGCATCAAAAATGCATGATACGCTTCATCGCCTGAAGGATAACGGGATGCCGGCATGAAAGATCGAATTCTCGGATTGCCGCGCAACGTCTTCCTTCTGGGACTCACCAGCCTGTTCAACGATTTCTCGTCGGAGATGGTGTACGCCGTTTTTCCGGCCTTCTTCACCGCCGTGCTGGGCGCCGGCGCGGCCTCGCTCGGGCTGGTCGATGGCATCGCCGAAGCTGCATCCAATCTGTTCAAGATCTATTCGGGAAATCTCTCCGACCGCTTTCAGGTGCGCAAGCCGTTGGTGGTGGCGGGCTATGCGCTCTCGGTCCTGACGCGGCCGTTTTATGCGCTGGTTCTGGCCGTGCCGGGCGCGCTCGGGCTGCGCTTTCTCGACCGCGTCGGCAAGGGCGTGCGGGATTCGGCGCGCGACGCCATCATTTCGCTGTCGGCGCCGAAAAACGAACTGGGCCGCTCTTTCGGGTATCATCGCGCCATGGATACCGTCGGCGCCATTCTGGGGCCGCTTGTCGCCTATCTCATACTGCGCAGTTTTCCATCCCGCTTCGATTATGTTTTTTTCACCGCCTTCCTGGTCGGCACCCTGGCGGTGGCGTCGCTGTATTTCGTCGTCGATGTCGTGGTGCGATCCGGTGCCGGGCGGGCGCCGCTGTTTGCCGCCTTCGCGCGCCTGTCCGCCGGATTCAAAGTCTATCTCTTCGCCATCTTCATATTGTCTATGGGCGCGCTGCCGGTGGCCGTGATGCTGCTCAAAACCCAATCCATCGGTCTGGTGATCGCCGATGTCCCGCTTTTTTACATGGTCTACAACCTGTCTTATGCGGGATTTTCCATGGCGGCTGGCAAGCTCAGCGACCGCATCGGCGCCCGCACCGTTATTCTGGCCGGTTACGTGGTGCTGCTCGTCAGCTACGCCCTGCTCGCCACCGCCCAAACTGTCTGGCCGCTGGTCTTTGGATTTCTTGTCCTCGGGCTCTATCCCGCGCTCACCGACGGCGTCCAGCGCGCCTATGCCGCGCAACTGACATCCGAAGATATGCGCGGCGGCGGCCTGGGCTGGCTCAGCGCCGCCAACGGTTTCGGCGCGCTGATTGCGGGCATTGGCGGCGGCTATCTCTGGCAAGCCTATGGTCCGGCGGTTGCCTTTCTTGCTGCTGCTGGCGTCATTGTCGCCGGGCTGGCGTTTTTTCTGGCTGCCGCGCAAATCGGCAAGGCGCGCCGCGTCTGAACGCGCAGCAGACCTCAGCTCCGGAACAGATTGGGAAATCCGCGCGGCTGCGAGCGCAGATACTGGTTGGGCGCGCGCACTTGCGCCCCGAAATGCGCGGCGGCGTGCCAGGGCCAGCGCGGATCGTACAGCGCGGCGCGCGCAATCGCGATCAGATCGGCATCGCCGGTTCCGAAAATGGCCTCGGCCTGTTCGAATTCGGTAATCAGCCCCACCGCCACCACCGGCATCCGCGTCGCCGCTTTCACCGCGCGCGCCAGCGGTACCTGATAATTCGGCCCGATAGGGATCGCCTGTCCGGGATGCAAGCCGCCGCTTGAAACATGAATGGTGCTGCATCCATGCGCCTCAAGTGCTTGTGCGAATTGCGCCGTCTGCTCGATATCCCAGCCGCCCGGCACCCAGTCGGTGCCCGAAACCCGCACCGACACCGGCCGCTCGGCGGGAAATGCATCGCGCACCGCATCGAACACCTCCAGCGGAAAACGCATCCGGTTTTCCAGACTGCCGCCATAAATGTCTTCGCGCCGGTTCGATAGCGGTGACAGGAATTGATGCAGCAGATAGCCATGGGCGCAATGAATCTGGATGGCATCGAGCCCGATAGCGGCCGCCCGGCGCGCTGCCGCAGCAAAGGCCGCGCGCACGCGCGCCAGGCCCGCGCAGTCGAGCGCCACCGGCGCGGCTTCATCCGGCTTGAACGGCACCGCCGACGGCGCCACCGTCTGCCAGCCATTCTCCATGCCCGGTGCGATCTGCGCGCCGCCCTTCCACGGCAGATCGGTGGAGGCTTTGCGCCCGGCATGGGCCAGTTGAAGCGCAATCGGGATGTTCGACCAGCGCCGCACCGACTCCAGCGTGCGCGCCATGGCGCTTTGCGTGGCGTCGTTCCACAGCCCGACATCGGCATAGCTGATGCGCCCCTCGGGCTCCACCGCGGTCGCCTCGATGGTCAGCAACCCCGCACCGGACAGGGCCAGATGGCCGAGATGGATCACATGCCAGTCGGTCATGCAGCCATCGACCGCCGAATATTGGCACATCGGCGCGATGACGATGCGGTTGCTGAGTTCGACCGAACCGACCCGCAGCGGTTCGAACAGTTTGGGACCGGGCATGCGATTTTCCTCAAAATTCAACAACATCAGTCTAAACAAATGCGAATTTTAGCCGTATGCACCACCAACAGCACTAGAATAACTTTGTCTATTGTATGCCCTAAGTTAAGTTTGAAGGACACACGAAATCATCTTGAAACGAGTACTCCATGCCTAGCGATTGGAAAGCATACGAGACAGAAATAGTTGAGTTATTCAAGCAAGAATATCCCGAAGCACACATAGTGCCCAACCAGATGCGCGAGGGACGCTTTTCAAAAACTATGCGCCAAATTGATATCTGGATTGAAGGCCAAATCGCAGGGAATTGCTTTTCAGTAGTTGTGGACGCAAAGTTTTATAATCGTAAGGTCGACGTAAAATGCGTCGACTCATTTATCTCAATGGTCCACGACATCGGCGCACATAAGGGCCTAATCATAACCCAAAAAGGTTACAGTGACGCCGCAATAGCTCGTGCATTCAATGACCCGCACGACATTGAGTTGGATATACTGAGCTTCGAAGAGCTTCGGGAATTCCAAGGCCTTTGCGCCATTCCCTATGCTGGCGAGATCGCCGCAGTAATTCGATCTCCATTTGGTTGGGTGATAGACGCTACACAATATGAAAGACCGTCGGGACGCGCCCACATTTATCAGCGAGGCAGCAATATTCACGATGCCTTTGCCCGCGGGGAAATTATGTATGTTCAGTTCTGGGATCGAAAGAAGGACGGGCTTGACTTAGAAGCATTAACGGCACTCCAAGAAAAGAGGATGAAATCCAGCTTCCCGGACATCACTATTGAATACCTACCGACAATAAACAGAAACGATGGTCAAACTCGGCTGCGTCAAGCAATAATACCAAAATATGCAGATATTCGCGAATACACAGGCTTTATCCAATTTGAAGAGTTCATATTTTTTGTTGTTTTGTTGACCCCTCACAATTTGGCAAAGAGAAATGTTCGCAAACTTGAAAGTGTAATGCTAAGCGCTCTCCCTATGCACGTGAAAAACAAAGCCACCCCCAAGTCGGATGCAGACCAGAAAAACACAAATAGCGTGCAAATTATTTCCGAAAAAGAGTATGGCTGGCGCGACGGATAACCGGTAGCACTGACACTGTATTGCAGCCTTAAAATGCCGACAACATTAGCGCCGAATTTGAAACCCACTAAAATCGAGACAAAGACAGATTTATTTTACGCCACGCATTAGCGGTCTCGAACTTATTCAATTCAATTCTGTGAGTGACCAAGAAAGGGGTAAGACGGCGACTTCCTTTCGACTGGTACGATTAGAAAATTCGCTTCGGAAAATTCCGGTAGCAATTTGGTTAATGTCAGAATAGATAACGCCATGACCTCGCCCCCCTGGTACACACGCGGCTTTCCGCATGTCTGGCTGCCCTACACCCAGATGAAAACCTCCGTGCCGCCGCCTGCTGTGGCGCGACCGAAGGAACCCGCATCATCCTCGCCGATGGCCGGAACTGATTGACGGCATCGCCAGCTGGTGGACGGCCTGTCACGGCTATAACCATCCCCACATTCGCGCTGCTGTCGAAAAACAGCTCGCCGTCATGCCCCATGTCATGCTCGGCGGGCTGGTGCATGAACAGGTGCTCACGTTATCCGCACGCCTTGCCGCTTTGCTGCCGGGCGATCTGACCCGCGTCTTCTTTTCCGATTCCGGTTCGGTCGCCGTCGAGGTCGCCATGAAAATGGCGGCGCAATACTGGCTGAACAAAAATGTGAAGGGCCGCACCAAATTCCTCGCCTTCAGGGGCGGCTATCACGGCGATACCTTCGCGACCATGGCGGTGTGCGATCCCGAAGAAGGCATGCATGCCCATTTCGCCGGGTTGTTGCCGCAGGAATATGTCATTGATCTGCCGCGCGATGACCAGACCACCGCCGCATTCGACGCCTTTCTGGAACAGCACGCCCATGAACTGGCTGGTATTCTGGTCGAGCCCTTGATTCAGGGCGCGGGCGGCATGGTCTTCCACAGCGAGATGGTGCTGCGCCGGCTGCGCGCGTCCGCCGACAAACATGGCCTGCTGCTGATCTGCGATGAAATCTTCACCGGTTTTGGCCGTACCGGCGCGATGTTCGCCATTGAGGCCGCCGATATCGTGCCCGACATTATAACGCTCGGCAAAGGCCTGACCGGCGGCACCCTGCCGCTCGCCGCCACTGTGGCGTCATCCAAAATCTTCGACGCGTTTTTGTCCGATGATTTTTCGCATGCGCTGATGCATGGCCCCACTTACATGGGCAACGCGCTGGCCTGTGCCGCGGCCAACGCCTCGCTCGATTTGTTCGAAACCGAAAACCGCCTGCTTGCCGCCAATGAAATCGGCAAACAGATGACCCACGGCCTTGGCCCCTGCCTCAAGCTTGCGGGCGTAAAAGATGTCCGCGTACGCGGCGCCATCGGCGTGGTCGAACTGGAAAAGATCAATGATCTGGCCGCGCTCAAAAAAGCCCTGCTGGACGAAGGCGTCTGGGTCCGGCCCTTCCGCAACATTGTCTATCTGACGCCTGCCCTGACCATCGATGAAACCGATCTGGCAAAGCTGTGCGGGGCGATCCGCAATGTGTTGCGCTGATCGCCTTTTGCGGCCCGGCGCGTCGCGATTTAGAGAAAGCCCGCAGGTCCCAGGGCCGAGCGCAGCGTCAGCAGATCCTTTCTCATATTTCCCAGCACCTCGGCGCGCGGCAGCGTCAGGGTGGTTTGCGCATTATTGGCGCCGCCATTGGGATATTCCGACTGGATCTCCACCGGGCCGTTGAAATTGATCTCTTTGAGAATCTGCGTCAGCAGCCGAAAATTCAACAAGCCCTGGCCCAGCGGCACCGAGACGTTGCGCCAGGGAAGCGGCGCGGGGCCGGAACCGGTCCCCACGATCTGCTGACCGCCGCGGCCCGTTGGGCGGTGTGCCGGATGCGCCCGCCGCCACAGGCGCCGGTGCGGGAGGAACCAGTTCGATGCGCGAATCCTTGACCGCGAGACCGCCGATATACGGGCCCGCCGCGCGCAGGCCGAGCGTCCAGGTATTGACGCCGCCCGCTTCGACGGAATGGCCGGTGTCATAGTGAAAGCTGACCCAGCGCGGATCGTTTTCGCGCAGCACTTCCAGCAAATCGAATATGGCCGAGCCCACCGTCGCCGCCGTGGAATAGGTATGATACATCGCCTTCATGCCGTATTTTTCATTAAGCCGCGCCAGTTTGGCGACACGCGGCTTCAGCGCCTCGATCTGCGGATTGAGCGGCATGTTCTGCTCATAGCGGAACGAACCCCACCAATAGTGATGAATGCCGAGTTTGGACGCCGTATCCAGAATCAATTCCGCGAAAGGCGAATCCGCATCGACAATCGGACAGGTGATCATCCGCACGCTCAGGCCGGCCTGGCGCATGGCGTTGACGAAGGGCGGCAGGTCGGTCGCAACTTTTTCCGGTTCGACATGGCCCATGGCGCCGGGACGCACCGCGATATCGACTCCGTCATAGCCCATTTCGTTGATGGCATCGGCCACGTCGCCGGCGGTGTGCAGCCAGAGCAGATGCCGCGTGTAACAATCGATCCGCAACCTGTCGAAAACCGGCGGCGCGACGCCTTGCGCCAGTGCGGATTTCGACAGCGCACTCGCGGCGATTGTCGCGGCGCCCAATTGTAAAAGTTCTCGCCTATCCATGATGTCCTCTCCATGCGTTATGAAGAGGTGCCCCGATGCACAGAGTCGGAAAAAAAGCCTGGAGCGCCCCTACTGCCGGATTTGTCCGGCTTTGCATCAGCCTCCTCCCGGCGCCTGAGCCTGTCAACACGGGCGGCGCGCGTGTCCCTTCTTTTTGTGGTCAGGACCGCCAACCCCGCGCATAACCGGCCATGCGAGGCTCGGCACATCCAAATGAAATTCAGGCTGGCGTTCCGCCGCGCGTTACTCTGTGTCCGCGTGCCGTCGCCTGTCATGGCATGGACTATTCATAACGCAGCGCATGGATTGGATTGGCGCGGGCCACGCGCAAAGCATGGGCATAGATGGTCACCCAGGCAATAATCAGCGCCACCAAACCCACGCCAACGAAATACAGCGGATTAAGCGATATCCGGTAGGCCGAGCCCTCAAGCCAATTGTGCAGATAATAATAGGCGATAGGCCAGGCGATCACATTGGCCAGGAGCACCGGTATCGAGAACTGCCAGAGCAGGAGAAACACAATATCCCGCGTCTTTGCGCCGAACACTTTGCGAATGCCGATCTCCTTGGTGCGGCGCTGCGCTGTAAAGGCGGCCAGCCCGAACAGGCCCAGGCAGGCAATGAATATCGCAATCCCGACGAACAGACCGAAGATCGAACCCTGCCTTTCCGCCCCATGGAACTGCATGCTGTAATCGTCGCTGAGAAAGCGTTTGCGCATGGCGAGATCGGCGCAAAGGCGTGCCAGGTCTTTTCGATAAAGGCCATTGTTTCGGCAACATGGTCGCCGCGCATACCGACGGAAATATCGTCCGCATTGTCGGGGCAAAACAGATAAATGGTCGCCTTGATCGGTTCGCGCAGGCCATACCATTTCAGATCGGCCAAAACGCCGACCACCGTCACCGGAGATTTGTTGACCACGAATGTTTTACCGATTGCAGTCTGCGGCGTAAAACCCAGTCGCTTCGCGGCAGTCTCATTCAGCAGAACGTTATAAGGCGCTCCCTTGTCAAAGCCGGCCGTCAGCGCGGCGTCCTGGGCATGCTGGCGGTCCAGCAGACGGCCCGACAGCAAACGCAAGCCATAAATTATGGGAAACTCCGGATCTATGCCCGTAACACGCATAGTCTCGTTTATACCCCGGCGCATGTACGACCCAATTGCTGCTATTGCCGTCCAGCGGCACGGACCAGGATGACGCAACCTGTATGATGTTTGGATTTGCCCTCAGCGCATTTGAAAAACTCTCGCGCGCGTCACTTGGCAGGCTGGCAGCCATAACGACGATATTGTCGCGCCTGAAACCCATGTCTATGTTCCGCGCGAACGACGTCTGGGCAAAAATCACCAGCGCGGCAATGCCAAGTCCGATGGAGACGGCAAATTGCACCACAACCAATGAGGTGCGCAGGATATTGGAACCACCCTGTTTGGTCTGGTTGGTGCGCAAGATTGCGGCGGGACGAAATTTCGAAAGCACCAATGCCGGATAAACACCGCTGAGAACGCCGGAGATGATAGCCACCCCAATCACACCCAATGTCAGCGGCCAGTCCCGCAGATAGTGGAACGTAATCGGTCTATCCAGGAATTCGGCATAAACGGGCAGCAGCACTTCCGCCAGCGCCAGCGCCAGGACAAGTGCCAGCAAGGCCAGCAATACAGACTCGCCCATAAATTGAACGATCAATTGCTTGCGTTTGGCGCCCATCACTTTGCGCAAGGATACTTCCCGCGCCCGCATGGTCGCGCGCGCCGTTGCCAGATTGGTGAAATTGAAGCAGGCAACCAGTTGAATCAGAATACCGATGATCGCGAAACCGTAAACCGTGGTCCAGCTTCCCGCGGTGGTCATGCCGCCGAACTGCTCGGTGGAAAGATGCACATCCTGAAAAGGGGTGAGCCTGATCTGCAATATTTGGCTTCCGCGCAGATCCATATCGGCTAGCTTCTTGATATCCACGGAACGATCGATGAGCGCGAGGGTTTTGGTAACAACGGCCGCTGGGTCGGCACCCGGCGCCAGCCTCACAAAACCAAACCCGTGATTGTCCAACCAGGCCTCTTTTTCTTTTTGCGGCAGCTGATCGGCGCTCGATGTAACGGGAAAGAAAATATCGCCCCTGATCTGGGTATTGTGCGGCAGGTCGCGCAGGACACCGGTCACCGTCATCAGATGTTTTTCGGCGTGACACAGGCTGCGTGTTTCATCGCAAGTCTGGCTGACGACAGTAAGGTTCTTGCCCATCGGATTGTTATCGCCGAAATATTTTCGCGCCATGGTCTGGGACAGCACCACGCTATCGGGTTGGGAAAAAACCTGGGCTGCATTCCCGCTTACCAGCGGCAATTTCAAAAGCTGGAAAAATCCCGGATCGACGACATCCGCGCGTTCCGAAAAAGTGCGGTCTTCGATGATGACGGTTACCCCTTCGGTTGTCAGATGCGTCTGGCCCTGGACCTCGGGAAAATGCTCCTGCATCGCGGGCGGAATGGGGAACGGAACCCCGCCTACATGCATTGGCGCCTGGCCTGGCAGCGTAAATACCGCTTCCACACGATAGAGATTGCCGCTATCGGGAATCCATTTATCGTAAGACGTCTCGTCTTTCAGGAAGAGAATGATGAACAGCGCGCAGACCAGGCCCACGGTCAGGCCCGCGACATTGATGAAACTGTACAGCCGGTGCCGGACGAAATTGCGCAGCGCTACGACAAGATAATTTTGAAACATGGCTGTCCTCAAAGAACCTGACGGATGCTTTCGGTGACGATGGCGCCGTCCAGCAGATTGACGATGCGATGGGCGTATTCGGCGTGCGAATGGGAATGTGTCACCATCACGATGGTCGTGCCGGCGTCGTTGAGCTGGGTCAGAAGCTGCATCACCTCTTCGCCGTTGACCGTGTCCAGATTGCCGGTCGGCTCGTCCGCCAGGATCAGTTTGGGCTGTTTGACCACGGCGCGCGCGATGGCCACGCGCTGCTGCTGGCCGCCCGACAACTGCGACGGCATATGCTTGGCCCGGTGACCGATTTTCATGCGCTCCAGCGCTTCGTTCACCCGCTTCTTGCGTTCTCTCGCGGAAATATCCCGATAATACAGAAGCGAAAGCTCGACATTCTCGAACACATTGAGTTCATCGATGAGATTGAAACTTTGAAAGACGAAGCCGAGCGTGTCCTTGCGCAGATCTGAAAGCTGCGCCTCGCTATAGCCGGCGATATTCTTGCCGTCGAACCAGTATGCGCCGGCCGATGGCTGGTCGAGCATACCGACAATATTCAGGAAGGTAGACTTGCCGCAACCCGATGGCCCCATCACGGCAATAAACTCGCCAGACTTGATCTCCAGATTGATGTCGCGCAGGGCAGTCGTTTCGATTTCCGCCGTGCGGTAGATCTTCGCGAGTTTATTGAGCGTAATCATTTATCCCTCAACTAGTGAATTTCGGAGCTGTCCGGTTTTTCGAACGCGACGCGGTCCATTTTCTGATAGGCCTCATAGCCCGACACAATCACCTTCTCCCCGGGCTTCAGACCATCCACGACTTCTATGGCTTGCGGGTTCCTGCGTCCCAGGCGGACATTGCGTTTCGTCGCGTATTTTCCGTCCGCGGACAGGACAAATATCCAATTGCCGCCGGTGTCCTGATAAAACGGGCCGTTGGCTATGATGATTGCCTGGGACGCTCCGCCCAGCTCGATCTTCAAGTCCATCGCCTGACCGACATGAATGCCGGATGGCGAGGCGCCGTCAAAGTAAAGGTCGGCCCGAAATGTGCCATTCGCAACCTGCGGATAAATTTTCGCCACATGGGCTTTGTAAGTGCGGTCGTTTGCCGAAAGCAGCGCTTCCTGCCCAAGCACAACCCTGCCCAGATAAAACTCATCCACCTGTGCGGTCAGCTTGAAACGGTCCGCCGAATTGACCTGACCCAGCACCGCGCCTTGCGCTTTCGACTGGCCGACCTCCGCATCCAGTGCCGTCAACTGTCCGTCCATCGGCGCGCGTATCGTCAGTGCTTCCACGCCGGCATTGGCAACCGACGTGGAAGTCCCGGCTCCGCCTTGTGAGGTAATCTGAGTGGCCCGCACGCGCTGTTCCACTTTGCGCGATGCGATAACGGCATCCCTGAGTTTCAGGTTATAGGCATATTCCTCTTCTTCTGTCTTGTAAGTGCTCGGAGCGATTGCACCTGCGTCCAGCAGCCTTTTGTCCCGCGCCAGATCGCCCTGCAATTTGCTGAGCTGATGTTCGATACCAAGCAGATCGCGTTCATACATCAGCCGCGTCTGTTCGAACGCCAATTGCTGTGCCGCAACCTGCACCTGCAATGCCGGATTAGAGAGAATGATGATCGGCTGGCCGGATTTTACTTGGGCGCCATCCTCGACCAGCACCTGTTTCACCGTGCCGCCCTGCTCGGTGGTGAGGAAGGCTGTCGTCAAAGGCGCAACCGAGCCGCGGACCGGGATAAAATCTTCGAATGGCCCTTCGCTGACGGTGGCGATTGTCAGTTGGTTGATGGGCACGCGATAGACGCTGCCGCCGCCCATTCCCCAAAACGCCCATACACCAACAGCAACGGCGATTGTCCCCGCGACGACGGGCACTGCAAAACGGCGCCAGGCCGGTTTGCGGGCGATGACCCGGTCCATATTGCTGCCGGCGCCATCTGAGGCGTCTGCGTGGCCCTGACCGGTCAGGACCTGAAGACGACTTTTCAAGCTCGGCTTTTGTGCGCTCATACCCATGAGGCACTATGGAGCAACTCGCATGCCAATAAATTATTGTTTAAATTCAATGCGATAGATATAAACCTGGTCAATGAGTGTCCGCTGGCGTACATAAAAACGGACACCTGTCCGTTTTCGTACACATGAGTCTGCCCACCTTCCCTGCACCTGCGCGCCTCCTGGTGGTCGATGACAACGAGGATATCCTTCACGCTGCGCGCCTTTTCCTGAAACGCCATTTCACGTCTGTCCAGACGCTGAACGACCCGTCTCGATTGCCCGACCTCGTCCGGCGGGATGCTTTTGACGTGCTCCTGCTTGATATGAATTTCACGGCTGGCGCCGATGACGGGACCGAAGGGCTGCGATACTTGTCCGAGGTATTGGCCATCGATCCGCAGGCTGTTGTCGTGCTGGTCACCGCCCATAGCGATATTGAGGTTGCCGTTGAGGCTATGAAGAACGGCGGCGCGGATTTCGTCACCAAGCCCTGGGAAAATGAAAGGCTGCTGGCAACACTGAAGGCGGCCCTCAATCTGCGCAGCTCACGACGGGAAACTGCCGAGCTGCGCCGGCTCAATCGCGGGCTTGCCGCTGCCACACATGCCGGATCCGGCATGATCGGCACGTCTGCGCCCATGCTCAATGTCTTCGGCGCCATCCGACGCGCGGCGCCGACCGACGCAAATGTTTTGATCCTGGGAGAAAATGGCACCGGCAAGGAATTGGTCGCGCGCGAAATTCATCGACTGTCGAACCGCGCGAGCGAAGTTTTCCTGCGCGTGGATCTGGGTGCCTTATCGCCCCAGCTTTTCGAAAGCGAATTGTTTGGCCATCGCAAGGGCGCCTTCACCGATGCCAAACAGGACCGCACCGGCTATTTCCGCGCGGCCACCGGCGGCACTCTTTTCCTCGACGAAATCGGCAATGTTCCGCTGCACCTGCAGAGTAAACTCCTCACCGCGCTGGAACGCCGCGAAGTCGTCCCGGTGGGTGCCGAAAAACCGGAACCTATTGATGTTCGCCTGATTTCCGCGACCAATCTTTCACGGGAACGCCTGACCGACGAAAATCTTTTCCGGCAAGACCTACTCTATCGCGTCAACACTGTGGAGATTCTGCTGCCGCCGCTTCGGGAACGCCAACAGGACATACCCCTACTTCTCGAACACTATGTCGGACTCTATTCCCAGAAGTATAACCTGCCGGGCAAACGGCTCGGTGCAGCAGCCATCGATAAATTGGCCGCTTATCCATGGCCTGGAAACGTCCGCGCGCTTAGTCATGCCGTGGAGCGCGCGGTGATCCTCAGCGAGGGCGAATTTCTGGGGCTTGGCGATTTTTCGCTCGCCGAGCCGGACAAACAGGTTGCACCCGAACCTCCGCAGGACGTTTCTCGTCTCGATGCGGTCGAAAAAGCAGCTATCATACGAGCGCTGGAGCGCCACCAGAACAATGTAAGCCGCGCGGCAGAAGCCCTCGGCCTGACACGGACATCGCTTTATCGACGGATGGAGAAATATGGTCTCTAACCGCTTCTATACCGGAATCTTCGTGCGCGTTGCCGCGCTCGTTTCCACCATGGCCATCCTCGCCTGGATAATTTTCAATAAGCAATGGTACGTGAATATTGGTCTGTTTGTGGTCGCCGCCCTCGTTCAGGCTTGGTTGCTGTTGCGTTATTCCTCGCAGTCGAGCCGCGAAGTGGCACGCTTTCTGGATGCCGTATCATTCGACGATACCACGCAGAGCTTTTCGGGCTTGGCCGGCGATGGTGCCTTTCGCGATCTCGGCTTGGCCATGACGCGCGTTCTCGACCAGCTTCGCAAGGGGCGCGCAGACCGTGAAGAGCAGGCACAGCATGTTCAGGCCGTAATCGCGCATGTTCCCGTTGCCCTGGTTACTGTGGACACAAAGGGCAAAGTGCAACTGCTGAACTTTGCAGCGCGTCGGTTATTTGAAAAAGCATGCGGTGAAACCTCAGAGTTTTCCCGCTATGGTGAGGTATTTGCGGCGGGCATGGAACAGCTCCGGCCCGGAGACGGTGCCATTTTAAGGATGGAGCGGGCGTCCGGGGCTTTGCAATTGAAAGCCGCCGCCACGGATTATTCGCTTGGCGGCGTCCGCCGCCGCCTCATTTCGCTTCAGAACATCGAAACCGAACTGACGGCACACGAACTGGCGGCATGGCAGACGGTCATTCGCGTTATGGCGCATGAAGTCATGAACTCGTTGACGCCTGTGTCGTCCCTGTCCGCCACGGCGCGCGAACTGGTCGATGATGTCATCAGGCAGATGCAGCCGGACGATCCGCACAGGGCCAGCCTCGCGGATGCAAGCGAAGCCCTCGACACGTTGACACGACGCAGCGAAGGATTGCTGCACTTCGTGCAAAATCACCGCCGTTTGACCAAACGCATGGTGGCGCAACTCGAAATTGTGCCCGTGCGGCGAATTTTTGCCAGGCTTCAACGGCTCCTTGCAGGCGATCTTGCGGCCCGCAACATTCGACTGGAGTCGTTGATTGAACCCGAGACGCTGGAGATGGCGATTGACTCTGGAACTTCTCGATCAGGCCCTTATCAATCTTGTCCGCAATGCAATCGAAGCGTTGCAGAACGAACCGGACGGACGCATTACCCTTTCCGCGCATCGCGATCCGGATGGCAGAACCGTCATCTCGGTTGCGGATAATGGCCCGGGCATAGCGCCGGAACAGCGCGTAAAAGTTTTCGTGCCCTTCTTCACCACCAAACGTCAGGGCAGCGGCGTCGGGCTTACGCTTGTCCGCCAGATTGCCACTGTCCACAACGCCGCAATCAGCGTCGCGGAAACCCCGGGTGGCGGGGCGACCATAAGTCTGCGGTTTTAGCCCACAGCCACCAGGCTGTTGCGTTAAATCTCTGTTCTTACTACCTGAATGACGCCTGTGGGTTGCGCGGATCGGTCACTGTTTTTTTGCGATCAGGAACGCTAAACCCGCGCGTAACCCAGCCAGCCCGCGAGTCGCCCCATGACGCAGGTCACCATCCGCCGCGCCCTGATTTCCGTGTCCGACAAAACCGGCCTGATCGACATGGCCAAAGGTCTGGCCAGACATGGCGTCGCCCTGCTCTCCACCGGCGGCACCGCGAAAGCGTTGCGCGATGCCGGCCTCGAGGTTACCGACGTGTCAACCGTCACCGGCTTTCCCGAAATAATGGACGGGCGCGTAAAAACCCTGCACCCCAAAATTCACGGCGGGCTGTTGGCGCTGCGCGACAAGCATGCCGATGCCATGATGGAACACGGCATCGAAGGCATCGATCTGCTGGTCTGCAACCTCTACCCGTTCGAGGCCACGGTCGCCAAAGGCGCGGACTATGACGAGACGGTGGAGAATATCGACATTGGCGGCCCGGCCATGATCCGCGCCGCCTCCAAAAATCACGGCTGGGTCACCGTCGTGGTCGATGTCGAGGATTACGCCGCCGTGCTGGCGGAAATGGATGCGCAGCATGGCACCACCTCATTGGCCTTGCGCAAAAAGCTGGCCCAGGTCGCCTATGCCCGCACCGCCGCCTATGATTCCGCCGTCTCCGGCTGGCTGGCGGGTGAGCTCGCCAAAGACGGCGACAATGTTCCGCCGCGCCGCGCCACGCTGGCGGGGAACCTGCGCCAGTCTCTGCGCTATGGCGAGAACCCGCATCAACAGGCGGCGTTTTACGTCACCGGCGAAAAGCGTTTCGGCGTTGCCACCGCCGAGCAGCTGCAGGGCAAGGAACTCTCTTACAACAACATCAACGATACCGATGCCGCCTATGAATTGGTCGCCGAGTTCGACCCGGCGGACGCCGCGGCCTGCGCCATCATCAAACACGCCAATCCCTGCGGCGTGGCCACGGGCAAAACCCTGGGCGAGGCCTATGGCAAGGCGCTGGCCTGCGATCCGGTCAGTGCGTTTGGCGGCATTCTCGCCTTCAACAAGACGCTCGACGGCGCCACCGCCGAGGAAATCTCCAAGCTCTTTACCGAAGTCATTATTGCGCCCGATGCCGATGCCGATGCGCGGCGGATTTTATCCGCCAAGAAAAATCTGCGCCTGCTGATCGCGGGCGGATTGCCCGATCCGCGTTCGCCCGGCTGGACCGTGAAAACCGTGGCGGGCGGGTTTCTGGTGCAGACGCGCGACAACGGCCATATCGGCAAGGCCGACCTGAAGATCGTCACCAAGCGTCAGCCGACGCCGGACGAACTGGCCGACATGCTGTTCGCCTTCACCGTCGGCAAGCATGTCAAATCCAACACCATCGTCTATGCCAAGGGGCTGTCCACCGCCGGGTATCGGCGCGGGCCAGATGAGCCGGGTGGATGCCGCGCGCATCGCCGCCATCAAAGCGCGCGAAGCCGCGGTCGCCGCCGGCTGGCCGGAACCGCGGACCAAAGGGTCGGCTGCGGCGTCCGACGCCTTCTTTCCCTTCGCCGATGGCCTGCTGGCCGTGGTCGAGGCGGGCGCCACCGCCGTCATTCAGCCGGGCGGTTCCATTCGCGACGACGAAGTCATCCAGGCGGCCGATGAGGCGGGCCTGGCCATGGCCTTTACCGGCATGCGCCACTTCCGCCACTAGCGCGCGCGGGCTGCTCGAGGGCTTTGATTACGCCGTTATTTTTCAAAAACCTCATTTTTCCCGACGCCCCAGATTTTATCGCGGTCGACCCAGCCCTCAACATCGCCTGCCTCCACGTCGCACGCCGCCGGGCTGCAGGTTTTTAAGTGCAAAATCGCGCCCGGCTCCGCAAAGGCAATTGTTTTCGCGCCTGCATCTTCGGATGCGCGCACGGAAATCCGATTCGTGCCCGTGACCAAAACCGTGCGGTCATTGGACAACAGCGTATCGTTCATCCAGCCCTCGGTGCCTTCGACATCGCGCACCCGGATCCAATTATCGTATTTCGCCACCAGCACAAACGGATAGCCCTTGTGCTTGTAAATCCACAGAACGCGGTGCTTGAAGGTGGGGCCTTCGCGCAAAAAGGCCTCGTCCGATTTCAGGCTGACATAGCGGACCGGTTCGGCGGCCCAGGCCGTACCGGCAAGCAAAAACAAAACCGCAATGACACGTCCGAACACCATGATCCTTGACCGCTTCAACTCATCTGCTAATAGCAAAAGACACTGAATTCTGCTTCATTTATAAACGCCAATTTGAAAGGGCTCCCGCGCCCATGGTCGCGAAAAAGCCGCTTGTCATCGTCACGCGCAAGCTCCCGGACGCGATCGAAACGCGCATGCGGGAACTCTTCGACGCCCGACTCAATATTGATGACAAGCCCATGACGCAGGCCGAACTGGTCGAGGCCATGCAGACCGCCGACGTTTTGGTCCCCACCGTCACCGACCGCATCGATTCGAAGGTCATTGTGCGCGCGGGCGAGCGGATGAAGCTGATCGCCAATTTCGGCACCGGCGTGGATAACATCGACGTCAAGACCGCGCTGGACAAGGGCATCACCGTCACCAATACACCCGGCGTGCTGACGGAAGATACCGCCGACATGACCATGGCCCTGATCCTGGCGGTGCCGCGCCGCCTGGTCGAAGGCGTCAAGGAAATGGAAGCCGGACATTTCAAGGGCTGGGCACCGAGCTGGATGCTGGGCAGCCGGCTGCAAGGCAAGCGCCTTGGCATATTGGGCATGGGCCGCATCGGCCAGGCAGTCGCAAAGCGCGCCAAGGCCTTCGGCCTGCAAATTCATTATCACAACAGAAAGCCGGTGCACGCCGATATCGAACAGGCGCTGGAAGCGACGTACTGGGAAAGCCTGGACCAGATGCTGGCGCGCATGGATATCGTCAGCGTCAATTGCCCGCACACCCCCGCCACCTATCATTTGCTGTCGGCGCGGCGCCTGAAGCTGATGAAGCCCACCGCCTATATCGTCAATACGGCGCGCGGCGAGGTGATCGACGAAAACACGCTGGCGCGCATGCTGGAAGGCGGCCAGCTGTCGGGCGCGGGGCTGGACGTGTTTGAAAACGAACCGGCGGTCAATCCCAAGCTGCTCAAGGCCAAAAACGTTACCCTGCTGCCCCATATGGGTTCGGCCACCATCGAGGGCCGCATCGATATGGGCGAAAAGGTCATCGTCAATATCAAGACTTTCGTCGACGGCCACAAACCGCCCGACCGCGTCATCCCGGCGATGCTGTGACGCGCATCCGCGCCAATCACAAAAGTTCGTAGATCACGGCATTCCAATAGCGGACGCGGTGCGACCCGGTGCGCCGCCATCCGCGCTTGCGCAATTGTCTGCCGATCATGGCGTTGAAATAGCCATGCGCCACCAGCGCCGCCGTGCCGTCCGCGCGCGCCCGCGCGATCAGAATATCGGCGGCCTGATGGGCGCGCGTCCTGGCCCTGGGATAATCCTCGATCGCCGGATGATATCCGGCATGCCAGAGAATGCGTGCCACCACGGCCCATTTGGGCACCGTCATGCGCAGCAGCGGAATACGCGGCGAAGCCAGCGGCGCTTCGGCGAACAACGGATCGGCAATCAGCTCGGCCGCCGGCGCCAGCAGACGCGCGCTTTCATGGGCGCGCGGACGGCCCGAGGTAAAAATGGCGGTCAGTTCCCTGACCAGATCGCGCAGTTCCTCGGGCGGCGCATTGGCAGGATCGAGTCCCGCGGCCTCATAGGCATCGATATAATCGGAAAACTCCCGGTGGCCGGTACGCGGACTGGTCTCGATTGCCGGCCGTCCGTGCCGGATCAGCACAATCCGCAAGGGCAAGGGCAATACAGAGACGGTGGTGGAGGTTGAAATGACGACTCCTTCCGGAACGACCCAAAGGTTTCATAGCGCAACTTGACCGCCCCCACGACACGAGGCCGCCCGCGGATGCACCACTCAACCACGAAGGCTTGCAAATGCGCCACCGAACAGTAGTTGCCGCACAAATGGGCGGCGCTTTGCCCAGGATAGAGGCAAATACATGTTGCATTGCAACAACGGTCTGCCTAATCCGTACTTTTGCCTTCATTTTCAGCCTTTTCGGGCCGGTTCGGATATTGAACTTGCCTGGGCCATTCCCGACATTCCGCATGGCAACACAACGCCTTTAGGCCATTCGCGTGTGTCGCGCGATAATTGAAAGAGGGTTCAAAATGAAAACCATTAGCAAACTACTGTTGGGCGCAGCCTGCCTTGCCGGCACCTTCGCCACCGCGGCCGACGCGCAAGATTGGGGCGGCCTGTCCGCCTCGGTTGCTGTGACCAGCGACTATCGCTTTCGCGGCATTTCGCAGAACAGCATGGAAGTGACGCCGCAGGCCTCGCTTACCTGGAGCCTGCCTGCAAACATCTATGTTGGCACCTGGACGTCGAAAACGAATTGGGGCGGCAACAACCCTTCTTTCGAAGCCGACTTTTTCGGCGGCGTACACTTTGACCTAGACGGCACCGACCTGAACGTTCAAGGCATTTACTATTCCTATCCCGACTATCGCGGCACGCCTGCGGCCAGCTATTACGAAACCATTGTGCAATTGTCACACAGCTTCGGTCCGTTGACGCTGACCGCCACCGGCAGCGAATCTCCGGAATGGAGTCTCGGCGGCGGAACAGGCTGGTACGGTGCAGGCACGGCGTCCTATTCCGTTAATGATTGGCTGTCCGTCAGCGGAACCGTCGGTCATCAGTCGGTTAAGGCGGCGCCGGCCGACTATACCCACTGGGATTTCGGCGCGACTGCCACTTACGGCAACCTGGCGCTGGATCTTCGCTATGTCGGCAACGACATCGGCAGCACGAATTGCGCGGCCTTCTGGATGGCAACACCAAAGGCCTGTAATGACGGCTTTGTCGGGATGCTGACCTACACCATCGATCCGTTCCCCGGCTAAGCGCGGGAAACGCTTAATACCGAAAAGCCCGCGGGGTTCGCCTCGCGGGCTTTTTGTTTTGCCACACCGCTCATGCTTCGACACGCGCGCCAGGATGGCCGCTTGCTATTTGTACCGCCACTTTATGGAACAGCCCATGGAGGGAAGCTGCAGTTCCGGACCATGCCCGGTTTCGGCAACCAGTTTCATGGCTTCATACAACTCGCGCCGCGCATTCGCGACAAGCCGCGTTTTGGATTCATCCAGACGGCCGCGATACTGCAATTCGTCGCGGTCATTGAAGCCGAAGAAATCCGGCGTGCAATTGGCCCCATAGGCGCGCGCAACGTCCTGAGTGTCGTCTATCACATAGGGAAAATTCAGGGCGTGTTGCGCCGCAAAGTCCTTCATATTCAAGAAGGAATCGCTTGGCGAGATAACCGGGTCGTTGGACATGATGCCAATGGTCCCGATTCCCAGGGCCTTCAAGGCCGTCACCTCTTCCACAAGCCGGTCCACGATGGCGCGCACGTAGGGGCAATGATTGCAGATAAAGACCACAAGCGTGCCCTTGGGTCCGCGCACATCTTCAAGCGAATAGGTTTTCCCATCCACGCCAAGCAGCGAGAAGTCCGCAGCCTTCCGCCCAAATTCGCAAATATGCGCGTGCAAGAGTGTCATGGTTTCCAACTCTCCCCGGACTTCGATTTATTTTTATCGATTATGTTAACATTTGTGCCGCCCGGCGATAGCCAAACCTTATGGTTAACTGCAATTTCAATGGCTTAAACCAACACGCGGGGGCTCAGGCCCGTACAACCAGACGCTGAACCTACGCGCGATATCATGTAGTACAATGACATCTGATGGGAGGCCTCTCATGAAAAATGCGGCATTTGCTGCGGCGTTTGCAGTGCTATGGATCGGCGGCGTTGCAGCCTATGTCGCCCTTAAGGAGCCGCCGCCAACTGCCCGCATCAATCCCCTGGCCGCACCCAGCAGCCTGCCATTCCAGGCACCGCCCTTCGACCAGATCCAGGACAGCGACTATCAGCCCGCCATCGAAGAGGGCATGCGCCAGCAGCTCGCCGAGATCGACGCCATCGCCAACAATCCGGACGCACCAAGTTTCGACAATACGCTGACGGCGATGGAAAAAAGCGGGCAGATGCTGGATCGCGCCGAAGCGGCTTTCAATACCGTGGTCTCGGCCAATTCCGACGACAAATTAATTGCCGTTCAGACCGCCGAAGCACCGAAACTGGCGGCGCATGACGATGCTATTTATCTCAATCCGAAACTGTTCGCCCGCGTGCAGGCGATCTATGACAATCGCGCGTCGCTTGATCTCGACGCGGAGTCGGCGCGGCTGCTGGACATCGTCTATCAGCAATTCGTCCATGCCGGTGCCAATCTGTCAGAGGACGACAAGGCCAAACTGCGCGAGATGAACCAGCAGCTCGCAACGCTGGAGACCGACTTTCGCCAGCGGCTGTTGGCAGGCACCAAGGCCGGTGCGCTTGTGGTGGACGACAAGGCGCAGCTTGCCGGGCTTTCCGATGCCGAAATCGCGGCGGCGGCCGAAGCCGCCAACAGCCGCGGCTTGAAGGATAAATTCGCCATACCGCTGCAGAACACCACCCAGCAACCGGCGCTGACCGACCTTGCCGACCGCGACACACGGGAAAAGCTATTCAACGCCCGCTGGACGGCGACCGAAAAAGGCGACGCCAACGATACGCGCAGCGACATTGCGCAACTTGCCCAGTTGCGGGCGCGCAAGGCCCAACTTCTCGGCTATGCGAATTACGCCAGCTATGCGCTTTACAATCAGATGGTGAAGACGCCGGAAGCGGTGGAGAAATTTCTGGGCGAACTGACCCCGGCCGCCGGCAGGAAAGCCGCCGACGAAGCCCGCCAGATTCAAGCAGCAATCGACAGCAGCGGCGAAAAATTTGCCCTCAAGCCGTGGGACTGGGAGCGCTATTCGGAAATGGTGCGCAAGGCCAAATACGATCTGGACGACAATGAACTGAAACCCTATTTCGAGATGCACAGCGTGCTCGAAAAAGGCGTGTTCTATGCCGCCACGCAGCTTTATGGCGTGACGTTCAAACGGCGCACCGACATTCCGGTCTATCAGCCCGACGTCATGGTCTATGAGGTATTCGACCAGGACGGGTCTTCGCTGGGGCTTGTGTATCTGGATTATTTTAAGCGCGACAATAAAGAAGGCGGCGCCTGGATGGATTCGCTGGTGGCTCAGTCACGCCTGCTGAACCACAAGCCGGTGGTCATCAATGTGCTGAACATCCCCAAACCCGCGCCCGGAGAGCCGGTGCTGATCAGCTTCGACAATGTCACGACCATGTTTCACGAGTTCGGCCATGCCCTGCACTATCTGTTTGCCGATCATCGCTTCGGCGCCTTGCACGGCAACATCGCGCGCGACTTTGTGGAATATCCGTCGCAGTTCAACGAGAATTGGGCGCTGTATCCCGACGTGCTGAAAAACTACGCCGTGCATTACAAGAGCGGTGCTCCGATCCCGCAGGCGCTGGTGGACAAGATCAAGAAATCTGCAACCTGGGATCAGGGCTATAGCCTGGCCGAATTGCTGGCGGCGTCGGAACTGGATATGCAATGGCACATGCTGCCGGCCGATGCGGCCAAGCAAGATGTCGATGCCTTCGAGACCGCGGCGCTGAAAGCCAGCCACACCGATTTCGCCGATGTGCCGCCGCGCTATCGCTCCAGCTATTTCCTGCATATCTGGGCGAACGGATATGCCTCCGCCTATTACGCCTATCAGTGGACGGTGATGCTGGCCTACGACAGCTATGACTGGTTCCTGGCGCATGGCGGGCTGACCCGCGCCAACGGTCAGCGCTTCCGGGACATGGTGCTGTCGCGCGGCCGGGCCGAGGACTATGCCACCCAGTTCAAAGCGTTTTACGGCAAAGACCCCGATATCGGCCCGATGCTGGTCCGGCGCGGCATTG
>CAWINU010000010.1:0-19605 GCA_963837555.1 uncultured Alphaproteobacteria bacterium
ATTTCGGCTTGCGCGAATTCGCAGATATCTGGCTGACCTTTCGCCAGGATGCCAGACGCATACCGCGCATTTCGCGTCTGATCGATTGGGTAATAGAGGCCTTTTCGCCGGAGAAATATCCCTGGTTCCGGGACGAATTCATCCATCCTGACGAGTTGATGACCTATTATCGCGGCGAACAATTATAGGGCGCGAGATATTACGCCTTTACCAGCTCCACCTGCGCCACGTCGGTACGGCCGACCTCAAACGCCGCGGCGCACATGCCCAGATAAAACTCCCAATTGCGCAGGAATTTCTGGTCATGGCCCAGCGCCATGATGTCGGCGCTGCGCTGCTGCATTCGGCCCGACCATTCGCGCAAGGTGCGCGCATAGTCCCGGCCAAAGGAAAATGCCCCCACCGCTTTCAGGCCCGCCCGTTCGGCCTCCTCGCGGAACCGCTGTAGCGAGGGCAGCATGCCGCCGGGAAAAACATAATGCCGGATAAAATCGCTGCGCCGCCGGTAGCCCGAAAATAACTCGTCGCGAATGGCAATGGTCTGAATGACCGCGCGCCCGCCCTGTTTCAGGCGCGCGGCGACGGTCGAGAAATAGCGCGGCCAGTAACTCTCGCCGACAGCCTCGAACATTTCGATGGAAACGATCATGTCGTACAGGCCTTTGGTCAGGCGATAATCCTCCAGTCTGATGTCGGCGTTGCCGTTTAATCTGGCGCTGGCAAAGCGATGTTGCGCGGGAGAGATGGTCAGGCCGGTCACCCGGTGCCGGTCCGCGCTGGCGCGCTCGGCAAATCCGCCCCAGCCGCAACCGATTTCGAGAACGGAGGAATTGGGCTTGGGGAATTTCGAAAGGATACGTTCGTATTTGCTTTGCTGCGCCCGCTCCAGGCTTTTGTCCTCGCCGCCATACAGCGCCGACGAATAGGTCATGCTTTTGTCCAGCCACAGGGAATAAAAGTCGTTGCCGACGTCGTAATGGTCCTGAATATTGCGTTTGCTTCCGCTCAACGAATTGCGCCGTACCAGCGCATTGTGCAGCACAAATCCGATGCGGTTCAGCAGGCTGCCATTTGCGAAATCCTCAAAATGATCGAGGTTCAGCAGAAACAGCGTTATCAGGGTTTCGACATTGTCGGTTTCCCATGCGCCGGCGATATAATCCTCGCCCAGGGCGATGTCGCCGCGCGCGATCAGGCGCCGCAACACCTCCCATTCCTTGAGGGCAAAGCGCGCATGCGGACCGGGATTTGGCCCGGTTGCAGTTATCACTTCACCTTCGGGCGTGACGAAATCCAGCGTGCCGTATTCAAGTCGCGTCAGCGCCTCTTTCCAGCGTTTTTCTATGAAGGAGGATGAAACCAGGTTCACGCCGTGCTCCCCATAAGATCGCCTATTGATAGCAAAAATTGCGGAAAATGGCATGCCTTTCCTGGAAATTCCGCCGCCGTGTCATGCCTGGGTGGGTAGCTCCGCAAAAGGGCAGTCAGTCCAAGGCGCTACCGCACCCAAAAAATGGGACAGCACGCCATGCGATCTCGGCAATTTGATAGGTCGGACCCTGGCGCGCGCGCCCACACCGGGCGCCGGCCGGGGCGGATCAGCCCTGCTGGTATTTTGCCGGCAGCTCCCGGATCTGGGCGCTCGAGTGACTGGCGATTACCAGATTGTCCATGGCGTCATAGCTGACGTTACGCGCATCAAGCGTCACAGTTTTGTTTGTGCCTTTCAACGCCACGTCGACGCTGACGGGTTTGCCGGCGGAATCCATCTGAATTCTCTGCACCAGCCCCACTGTCTCGCCCTCGCGCGACACGACGTTTGCGTTCGCGATGACAGGCGGAAGATTGACCGCCGCACTCAAATTGGAGCTGGGCAGGAGCATTGTATCGCGGGGCGCTTGAAGGGGCGGCGTCTGCATGGGTGGGGCCTGCATTGTCATGGCCTGATTGGCAGACGCCCCCGTCGGCGCCGCCTGCGCACCTTTTAGAGCCTTGATATTGAGCTCCCGCGTTTCCTGCCGCTCGGCGGGCGTCGACTCGCTCGCCCATGTGGCACTGTCTGCAAAGGCGCAGGCAGCGACAATCGTCGTCATCAAAAACATCTGCTGAAATCTCATGAATATCTCCTGTAATATTTTCAACCCAGGCCCCCTATGGAAACGAACCGCACCGCGCGTTGTTCCGGCCGGAACCCCGCAATGCGTTTCGCGTTTCATGCTGGATTGAAGTTCCCGGAGTAGCACATGCCGCGCGGCGACAAATCCAGTTATACGCGTAAACAGAAGCGCAAAGCCCGCCACATCGAGGAAGGCTATGAAGAGCGCGGTGTTTCCACAAAAGAGGCTGCAAGGCGCGCCTGGGCCACCGTCAATAAGGAAACGGGCGGCGGCAAGAAAAGCGGTTCCGGTCGCGGCAAGAAATCGAACAAAAGCGCGTCACGCAAGGGTGGAAAAAAAGGCGGCGCCGCTTCAGCCAAGCGCCCCGCCGCTAAACGCAAGGCCTCCGCACGCAAAGCCGCAGCTACCAGGAAGCGCCGCGCACATTGACGTCCGGCCAAGAAACTAAGATTCGCGCGGTGACGGAACGGCCTTATCTCTCAAGTGTTCCCAGAAGTGAGGCAGGTAAGGATTAACGTATGGGTACACTTCTAATAATTGTTTTGTTGTTGCTGCTGTTTGGCGCCTGGCCATCTTGGCCCTATAGCCGCGAATGGGGATATTATCCCTCCGGCACAATCGGATTGGTGTTGATCATCATTCTGGTTCTTGCACTTCTCGGTTACGCATAGTTCCCGCACCGGGCGCAACAAAGATGAAGAAAAATCTGATCGAAGACATTAAAACCAATCCGGCGCGATTTTATCGCGTGCCGAATGATGTAATTCGCGATCGCCGCTTTCGCGACGCGGAGAGGTTGGAAATTCTGGAGGCCTGGCAATGTGAGGCCTCCGACGAAACGCCGGACGCGGCACCTTCCATTTTGCAGCTGGTCATGGATGCCAAGACTGAGCTCAAGCGCAGGCATGACGGCGCGTACCAATAGCGACGGAGGAACAGTATGGCGCAAGCACCCGTGCATGACACCACCAAGCCGGTAATTGGCACGCAGGAGGCACGTCAGGCGGAGGCACCGGGCATTGTGCGCTACGTGCTTGCCATCAGCCTGATCCTGGCGACAATTGCGGGAGTTTTATTGTTGTCGGCGTATTTCGCCTGACCGATCAACGGTCGAGCTGCAGCATGGCATTTTTGAGATCCAGGGCACTAAACGGTTTGCGCAGCATCGGGCTGTCTCGATAGCGTTCCGGAATCCCTTTGCGGTCATAGGCAGTCGTCAGCATAAAAGGGATGCCGCGGCGCGCGAGCATGTCTGCCAGCGGGAACACCAGCTTTCCATTCAGATGCACGTCCAGAATGGCGAGATCGAAGCTATCGCGTTCGAGCAGAGCCTCTCCTTCGTTCAGGTGAAAGGCGACGCCGCCGACTTCGCAGCCCATTCCCGTTACCATCTCCTTGATCAGCATGGCGACGACCATTTCGTCCTCGACGATCAGGACGAGCGGGGCCACCGGCAGAGATTCCGGCGCGTCGTCGCGCCGGGCGACGGGGACGAGGGGCGCAATGTTCGCGCGGGCCGCACTCTGTTCCATGTACAGAGAACGCCCATTGGGCGCCAAAGAGCCACGGGGCTGCATGATTTTTGTAGGAATTGCGGCCGAACACCAACTATTTCATAGCCAATTCAATAGGTTAGGTGAATTCCTGGCTTGCCGGATCTACAGCGGTTTGTGGTCCCGGCCGGTGCCTCCGACGCCTTTGCTTGACGGCGGCCTGCCAATCGCGTCACCAACGGCTTTGCATGGATATATCGGTCAACCAGCACCCTAATTCCGCCGAAGGCACCGGGGCGGAGCTAACTGTTGTTATCCCGACCTTCAAGGAACGGGGCAACGTGGCCGAATTGCTGCGCCGGCTCGATGTCGCGTTGGCGGGAATTTCCTGGGAAGCCGTATTTGTGGACGACAATTCCCCCGATGGCACTGCACAGGCCGTCAAGGACATTGCCGCGCGCGACAATCGGGTGCGCTGCCTGTTGCGCATAGGCCGGCGCGGACTGTCCGGTGCCTGTATTGAAGGCATGTTGTCTTCCTCCGCACACTATGTCGCTGTGATTGACGCCGACCTGCAACATGACGAACGGGTGCTGCCCGATATGCTGACGACCTTGAAATCCGGCGGCGCAGATCTGGTGGCGGCGACGCGCTATATCGAAGGCGGCAGCGCCGGCGGCGGACTTTCAAAAAGGCGGGGCGCGCTTTCGAGGCTTGCCACCAGCATAACCCGCAAAGTCCTGGGAACGTCTCTATCCGACCCCATGAGCGGTTTTTTCATGATGCGCCGGGACAAATTCGATGCCATTGCGGGCCGGCTTTCACCGGTCGGATTCAAAATTCTGCTCGACATCGTAACGGCGGGACCCCGCCTTGTGGTGGCGGAGCAGCCCTACACCTTCGGCGAGCGCTTCCAGGGCGAAAGCAAGTTCGATGCCCAGATCGGACTGGAGTTTCTGGGGCTGTTGTTGACCAAGGCCACGGGAGGCAGACTCGATCCGCGATTTCTTTACTTTGCGCTGGTTGGCCTGTCGGGAATTTTCGTCAACCTCGTCGCCCTTGAAATACTGCAAGCACTGACCGACTGGTCTTTTGCGCTGGCGGAGGCTTTGGCAATCTTCGCTGCGCTGATCAGCAATTTTCTGCTCAACAATCAGCTCACCTATCGCGATCGCCGCTTGCATGGGCTCGCCATGCTCCCCGGCTTTATAGGATTTTGTGCGGTCGGCTCTGTTGGAGCCTTCGCCAATTTCGCTGTGGCGCGCTGGATATTCGAGGTCCTGGGGGTTGTCTGGTTTGCCGCGGGCGCAGGCGCGCTGCTGGGCGCGCTTTGGAATTATTCCATGTCCACGCTGTTTGTGTGGCGGGCGCGATGAGGTTCTGGCGCGAAGGCGCCGCGTGGCTTTTGGTTCTGTTGATTGTTTCGCGCTTTGCAGTGGGCGCGGTTCTGCCCCTGTCGGCGGACGAAGCCTATTACTGGCTGTGGTCGCAGCATCTGGCCGCCGGCTATTACGACCACCCCCCTGGAATTGCCTATGTCATTCGCGCGGGCACGCTGCTGTTCGGCGATACGTCCCTGGGCGTGCGGCTGGGCGGCCTTTTGCTGTCCGTTCTGGCCAGCTGGTTCGTCTGGCGCAGCGGCACAATCCTTTTGGGCGATCGCAAGGCCGGCCTGACGGCAGCATTGCTGTTCAATGTGACTCTTATGATTGCCGTGGAAACCATGGCCGCCACGCCGGACAGTCCGTCCATTGCCATGGCAGCGGCTTTTCTGTTTTGCCTCGCCAAGGTGGAGCAAAGCCGGGATGGGCGCTGGTGGCTAGCCGCCGGGATGGCGGCCGGATTGGGCCTGCTGGCCAAATATTCCGCACTGTTTCTCGGGGTGGGGTGCCTGTTCTGGTTGATTGCGGCTCCCGCGCAGCGCCGCTGGCTGGCATCGCCTTTTCCCTATCTGGGGGGGCTGATCGCCGCCCTCATTTTCGCGCCCAATGTGTGGTGGAACGCCAATCATGGCTGGGAGACCTTTGCCTTTCAATTCGGGCGCATTTCCTCGGGCAATTTCACGCCACGCTATCTGTTCGAATTTGTCGGCGCCGAATTTCTGCTGGCGACCCCGTTTATTTTTATTCTCGGCGTACTGGCCCTGACTCGGCGGCGCGAAATGCCTTTGGCGGCGGCTCTGTGCTGGCCGTCCATCGCCTATTTTCTGGTGCATGCCTTGCACGACCGCGTGCAGGGCAATTGGCCGTGTTTTTTATTTCCTGCTTTCGCGATTCTGGCCGTTACGGCCATGCGTGCAGATTGGACAGGCCGGCGACGGGCGCCGGCGCACGCGGCAGGCAGACTTGCGATCCCCGTTGCCGGACTATTGCTGGCAACGGCCTATATGCAGGCGCTGTTCAATATCGTGCCGATGGGCCGCAACGATCCTATGGCCCGTCTTCTTGCTGTTGGCATGGATGGCGTCACCCAAGCCATAGCGACCGTGCAGAACAGCACGGGCACATCGGCGCTCGTTACCACCGACTATGCTTCGACCAGCTGGTTGCGCTTTTACATGCCAGGCGAAATCGTGGTGGCGGCGACCGAGAATTTTCGCTGGAATGTTGCGGCGCCTGCTCCTGCGCTGCTTCAAAAGCCGCTGCTCTATGTGGTGGAGGCGCAGCGGGACCGGCACCAGGATCTTACGGCCTATTTCTCTGACATAAAGCTGGTAGCCGAGACAGCGCGCTCCGCGCGCGGCTCGACCGTCGCGCTCTACCGGATGTATCGCGTTAGCGGCTGGCGCGGCACGCCGTTAGGCCGCCTGCCCTGAGATTTCGAATTATTTGAGGAAGTGAGCGGACACCCGATGCGGGCTGTCGAAGGGGCTGGGGCGTACCGGATCAGACGTCCGCTCAGATAAAACAACGACAGCGACCGGGATTTGGTTCCTGCAGGCGGGAAATAATTTAGCGGACCGTCGATGTGCTGATTTTGTTGCAAGAAGCCGATCGATTGCGGCTAGCCGCAAACCGCAGAGCAAACAAAAGGATAGCAGCCGACAGCGCAGGCTATACCGGCGGTCGGCCTCGCAGCGCGCCGGAGAATGCGCTCACGATCAACAGCACCACGAACACCAACAGCAAAAGCTTGGCGATGACCGCGGACAAGCCCGCCAGGCCGAAAAAGCCGAAATATCCGGCAACAATTGCCAGAATAAGAAAGGTAAGTGCCCATCCAAGCATGGTGCGGCTCCTGTATTGTCCTGAATTGGCAACGCTCAATTGGAGTATAGCGTTCCGATCCAGCGCCCACGTGAGATGGCTCGCTCGCGCGGGCGATCGTCAGTCAGACGGGAAGCAAAACTACCGAAATTCTGGGCTGGCAGTTGCGGTCCTGCGGGGCGTCAGGCCGCCGCCTGATTGGGCACCTTATGAAAGAACAGCGCCTGACCGACGGTTGCCAGTACCGTCTCCGGCAGGAATGGTTTGGCAATCAGATAGGTCGGCTCCGGTCTTTCGCCGGTGAGTAGCTTTTCCGGATACGCGGTAATGAAAATCACCGGAATGTCGAAACTATTGAGAATGTCGTTGACCGCGTCGATGCCCGAGCCGCCCTCGCCGAGATTGATATCGGCCAACACCAGGCCGGGACGTTCTGACATGGCTTTTGCCACGGCGTCCTCGCGCGTGGCGGCTGTCGCAACCACTTTGTGGCCCAGTTCGGTAACAAGATTTTCGAGATCCAGTGCGATGATCGGCTCGTCTTCGATGATCAGAATCCGGCTGGCCAATTGTTGGTCAATGGCCTTTTGCGCTTCCAGAATGTCGCGTTCGACTTCTGCGGCGTCGATGTCCAAAATGAAGGCGGTTTCATCCAGGCTAAAGGCTTCCACCGCGGTCAGCAGCAATGCGGCCCGCTTGGGCGCCGCCAGCATTTTCAGCCGCCCTTCCGGCGAATTGCCGACATCGTCAGCATTGATTTCTGAAACCTCGAAATGTTCGCCAGCGCTTCCCCATATGGCGTGAAATAGCCGGTACAGGCCGACTCGCGGAGAGACGCCCTCCGAAAGGGCCTGCTCGCCGGCCAATAGTGCCGTCAGGGCGGCGCGCACATGGGCGTCTCCGCTGTGCGCGTTGCCGGTTAAGGCTCTGGCATATCTACGCAAATAAGGAAGGTGCGGGGCGAGTGTTATGGGTCAAGCTCATAGGGGGTGCTCCTTCGGCCCTAATTACAGTCTCCAACGGGAACTCCCGCCACCCAAAATAGTTCCTGCGGATCATGGAACCCTAGCTCCATCCACACGTTCAAACTAGCAAGGATAGGGGCAATCCCAATTCCTCAAGTGAGGACAAGGGGTTGCGTAAGGGTCAACCACCAGGAGTATACCCTTGCAGGGTGAACCGGAACAGCGGGAACGTAACGTGTCAAATGAGCAAGACTCCAATCGGGAGATGGCTCGCGCGGTCCGTGCGCGTCAGCGCGCCATAGGCCGCGAACTTCGCCGCATGTACGATAATGTGGCGCAAGAGCCCGTCCCGGACGAATTCCTAGATCTGCTTCGCAAAATTGACGATGCGAGCGGAACGCCGGGAAAGAAAATATCGTGACAGCGCACGCCAACCTTAATCACCCATCGTCGTCACCTGCAGGGACGGATTTCAAGAGCGAATTGCTCGAATTGATTCCGTTTTTGAGGGCCTTTGCACGCTCGCTATGCGGCAACCATGAAGGCGCCGACGATCTGGCGCAGGAAGCTCTGGTCAAGGCCTGGCAGTCGCGCAATTCCTTCATGCCGGGCACCAATCTCAAGGCCTGGCTGTTTACGATTTTGCGCAATCAATTTTACTCAGACCGCCGTCGCGCCTGGCGTCAGGCGCCATGGGATCAAGAGGCGGCCGAGCGCATATCCGCAGGCGGCGCAGATCAGGTTTGGGCGGCCGAGTTGTCCGACACCGCACGCGCCCTGCGCACGCTGTCGGATGAACAGCGCGAGGCCCTCATTCTGGTCGGGGCAGGCGGATTTTCCTATGAGGATGCCGCGGCCATCTGCAATTGCGCTGTGGGTACTGTAAAAAGCCGCGTCGCTCGAGCCCGCAAAGCGCTAATATCCATCCTTGAAGGTTCGGAAGTTTTGTCGTCGGTGCCGCGACCCGGCGGGGGAGATGCCGCTCGTGAAATCATGGCGCAACTGGATGAACTCTCTTCGGACCAGAGCGGCGGGTCCGAAAAGCGGCGGCCTCATAAACCCACATCCTGACGAAAAGCGCGGCTGGACGCTTCGCGGACGGTTAGTGGTCGCCCTGACGATTGCGCTTCTGCCTATAGCCGCAGTGATCGTGCTCCAGGGATTTGAGCGTTCGCGGCTGGATGTCGAAAATATTCGCGAGCGCCTGATCCAGTCTGCGCGGGCAGCGGCAACCGAAGAGCAGAATCTTACCGCTTCGGCGGAACAGTTACTCCGCGCAGTGAGTCATATTTCCGACGTGCGGGACGTGTCGAGCGAATGCTCCGCCGTTCTTTCTGATGCCCTGCGTGGCGTTACCTATTTTCTCAATCTCGCCCGCCTGGATTCGCACGGTCAGGTAGTTTGTTCCGCATTGCGCGAAGCGGTTGGCCGGGACGCGTCCACAAATCCGGTATTCATCAGTGCCACAAAATCCGGCGACAAGCTTTCCATCGGTAATCTTCAGTACAGCACAATATTAAGCCAGCCTGTTATTGCCGCCATGTTGCCGATCTACGATCAGACGGGACAATTCGACGGCGGCGTGACGGCGGCACTGAATATCCGCTGGGTCGATTACATGATGCGCAGCGCCGATATTCCCGAGGATGCCGTCATCGCGGTGTTCGACAGCACCGGCACCATTGTCAGTACCAACAACGAAGCGGTTGCCAAAAAGCTGTTCACCGGGTCCCTGACCAGCGATGTGCGCGAAGGCGAATGGCTCACCAGTGCAGATGATTCCGGTAAGGACTGGAGCTATGCGGTATCCGGCCTTGGCAATGCGGTCTTTGTCGGCTTTGCCATGCCGGACCAGTTACTGTTCGGGCAAACCTATATCCATATGGGGATCGATTTCATTCTTCCCTTTGCGATGATCGGCGTGGCCTGGGTTGCGATCTGGATCGCAACCGAGCGACAGGTAACGCAATGGATTTTATATCTGCGCCGGATCGCGTCGGCCTACCGAAGCGGACACTACTCCATCCGCCCCCAACTAAACGGCGCACCGGAAGAATTTCACCTGCTGGGCGGCGCACTGTCCGAAATGGCCGCCGCCATTCAGGATCGCGACAAGCGCCTGCGCGACGCCATCGGCATGAAAACGGTTCTGATCAAGGAAATTCATCATCGCGTGAAGAACAATCTTCAGATCGTGATGAGCTTGTTGAGTCTGCAGGCCAGTCACGTCACCGATGCCGCGGCCCGTGACGCCCTGATGCAGGCCCAGACCCGCATCAATGCGCTGGCGCTGGTTCACCGCATCCTGAACGAAATCGAGGACCAGACGGTGGTAGACGTTAATCGTCTTCTGCAGGAGCTTGCCAAACAGATTACCGAGGGCATGGGCGATACACATGCCGTGCATATCGTCACCGACATCATAGACCGTGAGTTTCCGGGAAGCGCGGCGGTACCGATTGCGTTGTTCACCGTGGAAGCTCTCACGAATATCTTCAAACACGCCTATCCGGAAAGTAACAGCGGCACCATTCGCGTTTCCCTGACGCGTCCAGCAGCCGGTAAACTCAGACTTCTGATTGAGGACGACGGGGTTGGGATGCGCCGCCCCCCGGGCGGCCGCAGCATTGGCTCGCGTCTTATGGAAAATTTCGGACGCCAGCTTGGCGGAAAAACCATTGTGCAATCCAGGACGGACCACGGTACCGTCGTGGAACTGGTATTTCCAGAACCGCCTCTGGAAGCGGCCGAGCAACGTAGTTTGTAAATTCCGCCGAACCGCCGAATCGGTTTGTTGGACCGGCAGACTCAACGTGAGAGCCCGAAGGGCGGCGTCAATCCGCCGATAGCATTGCCCCGGGGGGCGGTCTGACCAAGACCAGCCATTTTGTCATGAAGTAGGTGCAAAACAAGCATGTCCAAAGGGTTGCGCAACCGCGATCCGACGCTATTGTCCGCCCCTCATGGAACATCTGGAAACTGTCTAATGTCTGATACTTTTGATGCAGTCATCATCGGCGGCGGGCCTGGCGGGTACAACGCCGCAATTCGTCTGGGGCAACTGGGTCTTTCCTCCGCCTGCATCGACAAGCGCGGAGTGTTCGGCGGCACCTGCCTGAATGTCGGCTGCATTCCGTCAAAAGTACTGCTTCACGCCTCCGAGCGCTTTCATGAAGCCAATCACGATTTCGCCAAGCTGGGCATCAAGGCCAATGTCTCGCTCGACCTGCCGGGGATGCTTGCCAACAAGAACAAGGTGGTGGGCGAACTGACCAAGGGCGTCGAATTCCTGCTCAAGAAGAACAAGGCCGAAGCCATTGTGGGCGAAGCGCGGATTACCGCGCCGGGCAAGATTGAGGTGAAAGGCAAGGACGGCAAAGTCCGCAATCTCAGCGCCAAACATATCATCATCGCAACGGGCTCCGATGTGACGCCGTTACCCGGCGTTACCATCGACGAGAAGCAGATAGTGTCATCCACCGGCGCGCTGGAATTGCAAACCGTACCCAAGCGTCTGCTGGTGGTGGGTGCA
This sequence comes from uncultured Alphaproteobacteria bacterium, assembly GCA_963837555.1. Taxonomy (GTDB): domain Bacteria; phylum Pseudomonadota; class Alphaproteobacteria; order Micropepsales; family Micropepsaceae; genus Rhizomicrobium. The sequence continues at coordinate 11,314 of CAWINU010000010.1, forward strand.
GGCGTAATCGGTCTTGAGCTCGGTTCTGTTTGGCGCCGCCTGGGCTCGGACGTGACCGTGGTAGAATTCCTCGATCGCATTACCCCTGGGCTCGACCTGGAAATCAGCAAGCAATTTCAGCGCATTCTCACCAAACAGGGTTTGAATTTTCAACTTTCCACCAAAGTGGTGGGTGTGGAGAAAAAGGGCGCGGTACTTAAGGTCACGATCGAGCCAGCCGCCGGTGGCGATAAGAGTGTGATCGAAACCGACGTCATGCTGGTTGCTATCGGCCGTCGTCCCTTCACCGATGGGCTCGGGCTCGACAAAGTCGGCGTCAAAATGGACGGTCGCGGCCGCGTTGTCACCGACGAGCACTATCAGACCAACGTTAAGGGCATTTACGCAATCGGTGATTGCCGCGAAGGCCTGATGCTGGCCCACAAGGCCGAGGACGAGGCGGTGGCGTGTGCCGAGCGCATTGCGGGCAAGGCCGGCCATGTCAATTACGATGCCATTCCATCCGTGGTGTATACGGCGCCGGAAGTGGCCACGGTCGGCAAGACCGAAGAAGAACTGAAGGCCGCCGGAGTAACCTACAAGGTCGGCAAGTTTCCATTCACTGCCAATGCGCGCGCCAGGACCATTGCCGCCACCGATGGCTTTGTGAAAATCCTGGCTGATGCCAAGACCGACCGCGTACTGGGCGTTCATGTGATTGGTCCGGAAGCGGGCAATCTGGTAGCGGAAGCAGCGCTGGCCATAGAGTTTGGCGCCTCGTCAGAGGATATCGCCCGCACCTGTCATTCACATCCGACTCTGACCGAGGCCGTACGTCAGGCCGCCATGGCCGTCGAAGGCTGGACCATGCAGATGTAAGGCGGCGTTAGCGCCAATACAGTAATCGAGGGCCTAAAATCGCACCCGCCGCGGCAGCGGCAGCCATGCCCAGCGTGTACCAGATCAGCAGAAACGGCGCGGCGCTTTCGGCACAATACAGCGCATAGACGAACGCCCCCGCGCCACCGGCGGCAAGCCCGATGGCGGCGCCGGCCCGGCGCAAATTGACGGGCGCAAGTCCGCGCATCGCCCAGATCAGACCGGCGAGCGGCGGAATCGCGAACAACAGAATGCGCAATGAGCACACCCGCGCGGTTTCCCCCAGTATCAGCGGCCCGCGCGCGGCCTGTGGTGCGCCAAAATATTGAATGGCCGCAATGCAGGCCAGAAACAGCACGGGAACGGCGATCCAGATTGCGCGACGCCCCAGGCTGGCGGCCGGACGCGCCAGGCGTTCCGCCGCAAAGCCTGCGGCAAGCGCCATGGCCACGGTGTAGCTTTGTTTGAGCCAGAACATCGGCGTCGTCACCGCCACATCCAGGTCCGGACGCAATCCCATCAGCGTGAACAGCAGGATGGCGGATACCGCCATGCCGGCGCCCGTTCCGATCAGAAGCCGGCGCGCCACATGCCCGGGCGGCACCGGCGTCAGGTCGATTGTCAGCCTGTCGAGCAATTCGTCCGCCATTAGGCATCGCTCCTGCTGCGCAGAAAGGCGGTCATTTTCTTCAGGCCGCGATGAACCGCAACCTTGACCGCGGTTTCGCTCATGCCTCGCATGGCAGCGGCTTCGGCATGGGATAATTCGCGCAGCTTGATATCGCGAATAAGGGTTTGGGTCGCCAGCGGCAAAATTTCCAGGGCCTTTTCGATATCATGACGGGCGTGAACACTTTGCCCGTCGTCTTCGGTGAACAGATCGTTTTCCTCATCCAGTGGAACAGTCGGCCTGCGACCGCTGCGCCTGAAATGGTCGATCATTTTGTGCCGCGCGATGGCATAGGCCCAGGCCGTGAAAAGCTGAGTCCGGTCAAACGTGCCGCGGCGCGTATGAATGGCGACTAGCGTGTCCTGGACCAAATCGTCAACCTCCGCAGACCCATAGCCAAGGCGGCGCTGAAAGAAGGCAATCAGGCGCTCGCGCAACGTTTCCAGCAGCGCGCGATAGGCCGCTGCATCGCCGTCCAGTCCGGCGAGCATCAGGGCCTTCAGGTCTGTTTCCGAAGCGTACACGCCTTCTCTCACAGGAGTTCGATGGGTCGGGGCGGAAGGTTACATATCGGGAACGGGAGCGCGACAGAAAAAGCCGGTCCCAAATCCGACTTTTACCGATAAAAACCGGCAATTTCCGGGGAATTGTGTAACCCCTGGTGCGGTGGCGGCGAAGTCCCTTTTGAGGTTAGCTTCAGGAGTGACTTTGCATCCGAAACCGCGCCCGATATTCAGCGTTGCCGCCGCGGCGGCGCTCTGGGGTATTTTCACCGCGAATCCGGTCATTGCCGCCGACCGCGCCCACCCCGTCGTCGTCGAACTCTTTCAGAGCCAGGGCTGTTCCTCCTGCCCGCCGGCCAACGCCAATGTCATGGCACTGAGCGGGCGGCCCGAGCTTTTGACGCTGAGTTTCGGCGTCACCTATTGGGATTATCTGGGCTGGAAAGATACGTTTGCCTCGCCCCAGTTCACGCAGCGGCAATGGGATTACGCCCATGCCCTGCATCACAGCAATGTCTTCACGCCGCAAATTGTCATCAACGGGCGAACCGATCTGGTCGGCACTAATCGCGCCGAACTCGAAGCGGCGATAGCCGCGCAAAAGCCTGTGTCCGGCGCGCCGCAGATTGCAATCACAAACGGTCAGGCAATGGTCAGCGCCGGAAAAGGAACCGGCCAGATCTGGCTGGTGCGGTTCGATCCCAATATCGTGCAAGTCCCGATTACGCGCGGCGAAAATGGCGGCAGCACGCTGCCGCACAGGAATGTGGTGAAGGCGCTGGTTAAACTCGGTGACTGGTCAGGCAAGGCGCAAAGCTACCGGCTGCCCAAGGCAGCGCAGCCGGGATGGCGCAGCGCCATTCTGATTCAAAAAGGGGCGGGCGGGCCGATCCTGGCAGCAGCCCGCGATTGAATGCGCGGGCGTTGGTGGCCCCGGCCCGAGTCGAACGGGCACGTCCCTTTCGGAACAACGGATTTTAAGTCCGGTGCGTCTACCAGTTCCGCCACGGGGCCAATGGGCGTGCAAACTGAGGCGATAGCCCCAATGCGTCAAGCCGCGCGGCCTGTTTGTTTTCAGGAATTTTCAGGCCGCCTGTTCGACCGCTTTGCCGGCTGCATTCTGCTTCGGCAAACGGAAATACGCTGTGGTGCCGACACCGGGCGTGCTTTCAAGTGCAATCGTGCCGCCATGCATTTCCATCAGTCCGCGGCTCACCGATAAGCCCAGGCCGGTGCCTTCATACTGGCGGGCGAGTTCGGCATCGCCCTGATGGAACGGTTCGAACACGTTCTCAAGGTGGCTTGCTTCTATGCCGATGCCGGTATCGCGAATGGTGACCTGAACATGGTCCGGCGCGTCCTCACAGGTAATTTCCACCTCGCCGCCGGCCGGCGTAAATTTTACCGCGTTGGACAGAAGGTTGACGACGACCTGCTTGACGGCGCGCATATCGGCTTCCACAGTCATCTCTCCGTCAATCCGCACCGGCATGATGGTAATATTGCCGCGATCGGCTTGCGGCTTGACCAGTACCAGCGAAGCGCCGATGAGGTCGGCAAGATTGAAACGCTCTTTGTGCAGGCGGTATAAGCCGGATTCAATCTTGGACAGATCCAGAACTTCCGAAATCAGCAGCAGCAGGTGCGAACCGCTGTCATGAATGGAGCCGGCATATTCCCGATATTTCTTCCAGGGTTTTTCGCCGTCGCCCAGCACATGGTCGCGAATTACTTCCGAAAAGCCCAATATGGCGTTTAACGGCGTCCGCAATTCGTGGCTCATGGTTGCCAGGAATTTCGATTTCAGCCTGTTGGCCGATTCCGCCGCGTCACGCGCCATGGCCAATACTTTTTCTCGCTCCTTCAGCGGCGAAATATCCGACAAATCCAGCGCGTAACCGCCATCACTCAGCCGATTGACGATGCCGAGATACCAGCGGCCGCGGATATTGAATTCCAATGATTCGCCGTTCAGCAACTGCGCGATACTGAATTCTGCATCCGTATCGGGACACAGTGCAATCAGAAGGTCGGCAAAGCGGGTACCGCGGCAGGGAGATGATCTGTGTCCGGCGCACAGTGACGCCAAGGCCTTGTTGATATTCTGCACGACGCCCTCGCTGTTGAGCAGGGCCACCGCGCTCGGGACGCTTTCCAGCGCATCGGCAAGACGCTGTTCGCCGATTTTCTTGATGCGGGCGTTGGCATCCTTGAGCTCTTCTTCCATCAGCTTGGCCGCGCGGTCGTTCAGGCGACGCTCCCGGTCGAATTCCGCATAGGTGCGGTCAATCACCGCGATCAGCGCCTCGGCATCCGGGCTGCCGTCTTCGCGGGTGAGGCCGCGCAGCTGATGGGTCAGAAGCTTATGCAATATCGCGTTCGCCCAGCGTTGTGATGGTCATGGTCTGGTTGTGCAATTCGGCACAGCCGGTAATTTCGTGCGGCGATACCTCGCCATAGGAATAAAATCCCGCGAGATGCGTGCGGTTGCCCAGGACACCCTGCACGGCTTCGACCTCTTCGCCGATGCGCTGGCCAAGCAACAATTTGCGGCCGATGCAGCTGACCAGAATGGCCACCTGTTCATCGGCCACGGCAGCCAGCGCCTGTTCGGCGGCATTGGCCGCGCCTTCAATCAGGCGATCGAAATTGCCGCGCATCAGCTGGGCGCAATAGCCTTCCGGCATATCGCCCGCAAATGTCATGGTCCGCTTTTCTTCATCGATGCCGACGACCGTGCGGACGATGGCGTGATCGGGTTTATCGGCGGGATAAATGCGCAAGGGAAACAACAGGGCGCTGCCGGGAAGCTGATCGGCGTCCTCGCCCAGATAGCGCTTGTACAAATCAAGCGCCGGCTGACCGTCCAGTTCGTAGAGAATGTTGGCGCTGGCTTTGGTAATGGTGCGCTCGGGGCCGAACACGTCCCAGCCGCCGCAGCTGCCATGGCCGATATTCACCGCGTCGCCGTAAAAGCCAATCGCGGCAATTTTGTCCGGCATGGGCGGGGCGTTGAGACCGACATAGGTGGTGCCGAAATTAGCGCCGTCACCGGCCAGCCCCCCGGTCAGCACGACATTGCTCCCGACCGCGTCGCGCAGCCCCCGGACCAGCTCGCTGCCATTGACCTTGGTGCCATCGGACAGAATGAAAAGTGCCTTCAGGTCGGGACGGGCCAGCTTGCGGCCTACTTGCTGACCGGCGGCGAAGGAACCGCCCGCCGCCGAGACATCGGCTTCGGCGGCATGAATTTCAGTTTTGGAGAATTCCATTGCGGTGGCCGACAGGGTGTCGTCCATCACGTCGCAACCGTGAATTTCGCCGCCCGTGGAGCAGCCCAGAACAATGGCCCCGGGATGACGGCGCTGGAGTTCGCTCCATTGATTGCCTTGAACGGTTCCGGGCGATCCAAAGGCCAGAACCAGATTGGCATTGCTGGCGGCTGGCGTGGTGCTCCAGCCCTTTTCGGACGTCCATATCGATTGCGTGGCGCGCATATGATCCCCCCGGGGTCGAGGGTTAAAAATACGACAGGGTCACTTAACGCCCGGTTGCGCGATATCAGGAAAACGGGGCACTGTTACAGTTTAGATTTTTCTAGGCTTTCCGCGGGTTTTTTGCCCGTGATAAGGTCTAGACTGATTACGAAAGTATGACCATGCCCAGAGGCCCTAAAGGCGAAAAACGCCCTGCCGATGTTATCGGCAACGCCGTCCATGTCATGCGGATAGCGACGGGGGAGGCGAAAGAAAGCGCACGCAAGAAGCCAAAGGCAAAGCCACCTAAGAAGAAGCGCTAATTATTCGAGCACATCGTCCAGTGGGTCGATTTCAGCCAAAATTTCCTTATCCAGTTCCAGTTTCGCAATCAGGCGCTCGATTTCCTTCACGCCTACAGGCCCGCTGACAATCAGGCGGAAATTGGCATCCTTAGAGAGGAGCCCCGTTGTCAGTTCGCGTTCGCCCACCATCACCTTTACCTTGTTCCCGGGAGGGGGATAGTTACCGAGAGCCCGCAGGGGAGCGCGTCGTCTTGGCTCCCGCTGGCTGCTCGGCGTCTTCGCCCTCATCTTCGTCGCTTCCGGAACTATAGGGGTCTGGATTCCCCATCACAAGGCTCATAGTGGAGAGATAAGATTTTGCCGCTTTCTCCGCAGCTTTCTGTGTGAAGCCCTGAGTGACGAGCCAGAAGGTCAGATTGTCGAGACTTCGGGTGCGTCTCCGGAAATTGCTTGCGGATTTCGGAAAATAGAGAGGGACGTGCCGCCAATCGTAAAATTGCCCTTGCTTTTCCACCGACCCCATGGGAGCGGCAGCGCAGCCTGACCATCATCGCTGATCCGTAATTCGTCCCCAGATCCATCTATAAGACCTAGGCACGTACTGCACCGATCTTACCCAACGCGCGCCCGTTCAGGCTGGTGTACCCAAGGTGCTTTGCCAGCACATTACGGGACATCTTGTTGCGATGCCCGAATGAAAGCGGGACGCAGCGCCTCCAGGGCGGCACCTAGGGGGATATTAGGGTAGTTTGGGCTGCGAACCTTGGCCATGAGCCAACTCCTTCAAAGCGCCACCCTTTTAGGATTTCAAACGAGATAAATCAAGGGAATAATTTTATCCACTATCGCAATCTCCATATTGCGAACAGCCGGGATAAATGCTCTACTCTTCTTGCGCCAGCCACTCTGGGCGCAGAAAGGCTTCAAAATCATGGCTAGGAGGGTAAGAGCCCGTGCTGGCGCTGGCCGAGCAGTACGGGCGAGGATCAGGGCCGTTTCCCCATCCCTGCAAGGACTTACTGGAAACGGCCCGTAATCGGCGTCAAGACGGCCCGCCGGTGTTAGCGCACCGGCGGGCCAGATCACCAACCCGGGATTGGAGCCCAGGCTATGACCACAAGCTACAATATAGCGCTGTTCTGCCCTCACTCCAACTGCGGAGCCTAGGTCATGAACCGCCTCCCCTTCGAGAAACGCCGCCAAATTCTCCACATGATGGTGGAAGGCAATTCCATCCGGGGCATAGCCCGGCTGGTGGACGTGTCGCCGGTGACGGTCCTGCGCTACCTCGAATTGGCCGGTAAGGCCTGCCTGAAATTCCACGTGAGAACGTGCGGCGTCCGGCCCAAGCAAGTCCAGTGCGACGAAATCTGGTCATTCAACTATTGCAAGAGGTCACTCTAAGACCGCCAAGGCTGCCCCAGAGGGCGCAGGCGACGTGTGGACGTGGACCGCAATTGACAAATCCAAGTTGATTATATCATGGCTGATTTCGGACCGCAGCCTTGAAGCAGCGTCCATGTTTATTGAAGACCTCGCCTATCGCATTGCGGATGAGGCCAAGGACGATCTGCAAATCACGACAGACGGCCTGGCTGTCTATCGCGGCGTTATGGACGCCCATTTCGGCAATCGCGGCCACTTTGCGCAACTAGTGAAAATCTTCTCCGAAACGCCGGATAAAGGCCCTGCGCGCAAATATAGCCCAGGTATCTGCACTGGCATCCGGAAGCTTGCCGTTACAGGCGACCCCGACATGGCGCACGTTTCCACGTCCTATGTGGAAAAGCATAATCAAACCATGCGCCAGCAAATGCGCCGGTTCACGCGCCTAACCGCCGGGCATAGCAAGAAGATCGAAAACCACGCTCACATGGTCGCGCTGTACGCCGTTTGGTACAATTTCGCGCGGATCAATTCAGCGGTGAAGGTCACCCCCGCTATGGCCGCAGGAATATCTGACCGCCTTTGGGACATTGGTGATATTGTGAAGGTCATTGAGGATTGGGAGGCGCAATGATGCCGTCAAATGTGAAGGCGTTTTGGTGGATTAGTTTCGCGCTTGCGACATATTTTATTGTCGCGTCAATATGGGCTCAACTGTACCCAACTGCTCAATACATAGCGGCGTTTGCAAAGCTATCGCCGGAAGGTCAGCAAGAAGTTCGTGGCGAGACTTTGATATTCATTTGGCTGGTTCCAATCAGTCTGCAATGCGTGACGCTAGCGTTGGCGTGGATTGCCGCCTTCGTCATCAGAATTGGGCGCGATGGGTATTTGCAATAGTAGTCGTTACCCCGCGAATTGTGGGCTTGGTTGTTGGCGTGTACCTAAGCAGGACAGCTCAAACCAGTTATGATTTTCTGGCGTTATTGACCAACGCGCGTTCCTTGATCACAGACGCGCTAATCGTCACGGCAATCGTGCTTGTCTTTACAGGAAATGCGCGGGGTTGGTTCAAAGCGCCAGTTGCTTTGCGT
>CAWINU010000011.1:0-125308 GCA_963837555.1 uncultured Alphaproteobacteria bacterium
CACACAACTTATGGTTGAGTATGCTCGGGAGAAGCCTTTTTAAACAAGCGTTGACAGGCAGAGGCCGATGAGTATAGTGCCCGCCTTCTCGGGAAAAATTCCCCGAAAACAGGCTTTTTCTTGAAATTTACGGACCGAAAATGAGCAAGCGCGCACATTCCAAATACAAAATCGACCGCCGCATGGGCGAGAGCATCTGGGGCCGCCCCAAGAGCCCCGTCAACAAGCGCTCTTACGGCCCGGGCCAGCACGGCCAGCGCCGCGCCACGCAAGCTTTCCGATTACGGCACCCAGCTTCAGGCCAAGCAGAAACTCAAGGGCTATTACGGCAACATCACCGAGCGGCAGTTCCGCCAATATTACACCGAAGCCTCGCGCCGGCCCGGCGACACCGGCGAGAACATGATCGGCCTGCTGGAGGGCCGTCTGGACGCGGTGGTCTATCGCGCCAAATTCGCGCCGACACCTTCTCGGCGCGCCAGCTGGTCAGCCACGGCCATGTCAAGGTCAATGGCCGCCGCGTTACCATCGCCTCCTACAGCGTCAAGCCGGGCGATGCGATCGAACTGTCCGACAAGGCCCGCGACATGGCGCTGGTGCTGGAAGCGCGCAAAAGCGCCGAACGCGACACGCCCGATTACATCGAAGTCGACCACGCCAAGATGAGCCAAATTCTTGCGCTCGCCCAAACTGGCCGACGTGCCTTACGCCGTGCAGATGGAGCCGCATCTTATCGTCGAATTCTATTCGCGCTAAGTAATTGCGTATCTGCAAAACGAAAAGCCGCCGGTTATCCGGCGGCTTTTTTGTTGGCGGCGCGACCGGATCAGGCCTTTGCAGCGCCACGCCTTTATCGGCCAGAAGCGTGCAGCTCGCCGCTCTCGAACATCTCCTTGATGATGTCGCAGCCGCCGACGAATTCGCCCTTCACATAAAGCTGGGGGATGGTCGGCCAGTTGGAGAATTCCTTGATGCCCTGGCGGATTTCCGGGTCTTTCAGCACATCGACGGCTTTGAACTTCACGCCGAGATGGGAAAGCATCTGCACCGTCACGGCCGAAAACCCGCATTGCGGAAACACCGGCGTGCCCTTCATGAAGAGCACGCACGTCGTTGCTCGGCGATATCGCTTGGCGATCTGGTCATGGGTCGGATCGGATCATGGCTCATGAGGTCTCGTTGTTGCGATCCGTCTGAGGTTAAGCACGCACGGCGTCAAGTCCGCTCAATCCTTGGGCACGGTTTGCAGCGACAGCGCGTGCAGTTCCCCGCCCATGCGGCCCTTCGAGCGCGTCATAGACCATCTGGTGCTGCTGCACGCGGCTTTTGCCCTTGAAGGCGGCGGACGTAACCATGGCGGCGTAATGGTCATTGTCGTCCGCCAAGATCGGTGATCGTGACATCGGCGTCGGGAAACGCCGCCCGGATCAGTTTTTCGATTTCGGTGGCCGGCATGGCCATGGCGATTGTTCCTCAATTGGTCGGCGGAATTTCTTCGCCCGCCATGTAGCGCGGGAACCAGCCTTCATGGGCCGTCGCGCAGCACGCCGACCGGCAATCTCGCCGTTGCTTTCGACGGCGATCTTATCGCCGCCGGTCGTGCCGAGCAAAGCGTCGCGACGCCGATTGGCTCTTGCCTCGCCAGAATCTTGTCGCGCTTCGGCGCCGGAACGGCCAGCACATAGCGCGCCTGATCTTCGCCGAAGAGGAACGGAATCGCACCGCGCTTCACCGGGCAGGGCGATCTCCGCGCCGATGTTGCCGGCACAGCGCCATTTCGGCGAGCGCGACCAGAAGGCCGCCATCCGAAAGATCATGCACGGTGTCGATGCGGCCCGCTTCGATCAGTTCGCGCACGAAATCGCCATTCTTCTTTTCGGCGGCGAGATCGACCGGCGGCGCGGCGCCCTCTTCCCTGCCTCGATTTCGCGCAGATAGATCGACTGGCCGAGATGGCCCTTGGTTTCGCCGATCAGGATGATGGCATCGCCTTCGCGCTTGAAGCGCGATAGTGGCCATGCGCGCGACATTCCTGAACAGGCCGACGCCGCCGATGGCGGGCGTCGGCAGGATGCCTTCGCCATTGGTCTCGTTGTAGAGCGAGCAATTGCCGCGAGATGACGGGAAATCGAGCGCGCGGCAGGCTTCGCCGATGCCGTCGATGCCCGCCACGATCTCGCCCATGGTTTCGGGCTTTTGCGGATTGCCGAAATTGAGATTGTCGGTCACCGCCAGCGGCGTCGCGCCCACGGCCGTGAGATTGCGCCAGGCTTCGGCGACGGCCTGCTTGGCGCCTTCGAACGGATCGGCCTTGCAATAGCGCGGCGTGACATCGGTGGTGATGGCCAAGGCCCTTGTTGCGTGCCATGCACGCGCACCACCGCGGCATCGCCGCCGGGCAGCTGCACCGTGTCGGCCATCACCGTGTGGTCATATTGCTCCCACACCCAGCGGCGCGAGCACATGTCCGGCGAGCCGATGAATCTTGATCAGCGAATCGAGAACGGGCCGTGGGCATCGATCGTAGGCCGGCCGATCCTGGCGCGGCTGCGCGTTTGATGAAGGGCCGCTCATAGACCGGCGCCTCGTCGGACAGCGCGGCGACCGGCATGTCGGCGACGATCTCGCCCTTGTGCTTGACCACCAGCCGGTTGGTATCGGTGGTGATGCCGATGACGGCGAAATCCAGCTCCCATTTCTTGAAGATCGCTTCGGCCTCGGCTTCGCGGCCCGGCTTGAGCACCGCCAGCATGCGCTCCTGGGATTCCGACAGCATCATGTCGTAGGCGGTCATGTTCGTCTTCGCGCTGCGGCACCTTGTCGAGATCGAGCTCGATGCCGCTGCCGCCCTTGTCGCGCCATTTCGGCGGACGATGAGGTCAGCCCCGCCGCGCCCATGTCCTGAATGGCGACGATGGCGTCGGTCGCCATCAGTTCGAGGCAGGCTTCGAGCAGCAGTTTTTCGGTGAACGGATCGCCGACCTGCACGGTCGGGCGCTTTTCCTCGGAGTCCTCGTTGAATTCGGCCGATGCCATGGTGGCGCCGTGAATGCCGTCGCGTCCCGTCTTCGAGCCGACATAGACGACCGGATTGCCCGCGCCCTTGGCGGCGGAGAGGAAAATCTTGTCGGCTGCGCGCGAGGCCCACGCACATCGCATTGACCAGAATGTTGCCGTTATAGCGGCGATGGAAATTCACTTCGCCGCCGACCGTCGGCACGCCCATGCAATTGCCGTAGCCGCCGATGCCCGCGACGACGCCCGAACCAGATGGCGCGTCTTGGGGTGATCGGGCTCGCCGAAGCGCAGCGCATTCATCATGGCGACGGGACGCGCGCCCATGGTGAAGACGTCGCGCATGATGCCGCCCACGCCCGTCGCCGCGCCCTGATAGGGCTCGATGAAGGAGGGATGGTTGTGGCTCTCCATCTTGAAGATCACGGCCTCGCCGTCGCCGATATCGATGACGCCGGCATTTTCGCCCGGGCCCTGGATGACCCACGGGCGCCTTGGTCGGCAGCTTGCGCAGATGCACGCGGGTGGATTTGTAGGAGCAATGCTCGCTCCACATCACCGAGAAGATGCCCGAGTTCGACCAGATTGGGCTCGCGGCCCATCAGCTCCTGAATGCGCGCGTATTCGGCATCGTCGGAGAGGCCATGCTCGCGGACGATCTCGGTGTGATCGCGGTCATGCGAAGCGCTTCAATCAGGCTTTCGAACAGCGCGCGGCCATCCGTGCCGCCCAGCAGCGGATCGACCACGCGCTCGGGATGGGGCATCAGGCCCAGCACATTGCGCTTTTCGTTGAGGATGCCGGCGATGTTGCGCGCCGACCCGTTGGGATTGTCGCCCGGCGCATAGCGGAAGACGCACCCGGCCTTCGCCTTCGAGGCGGTTCGAGCGTTTCTTCGTCGGCAAAATAATTGCCGTCGCCATGCGCGACCGGAAAGACGCACGCGCTGGCCGTTCTCGTATTTGCGGGTGAAGGCCGATTGCGATTTCGTCGACCACCAGCTCGACCGGCCGGCAGACGAATTTCAGATCGGCGTTGCGCATCAGCGCGCCGGGCAGCAGCTGGCTTTCGGTCAGGACCTGGAAGCCGTTGCAGATGCCGAGCACCGCGACGCCCTTGTCGCGCCTTGCGCCTTCACGTCGCGCATGATGTGCGACTGGCGGCCATGGCGCCGCAGCGCAGATAATCGCCATAGGAGAAGCCGCCCGGCAGCACGATCAGATCGACATCGGGCACATCGGTGTCCTGGTGCCAGACCATATGCGGCTTCTTGCCGGTGAGTCCGTTCAAGCGCGGTCTGTCGCATCGCGGTCGCAATTGGAGGCGGGAAAAACAATGACGGCGGATTTCACTTTAAAACCTCGTCATGGCCGGACAGCGAGCGGGGCGACGCGCGATCCGGCCACCCATAACTCGCGCATCGTCGAAGATCATGATTCAAGTTCGATTTCGTATTTCTCGATCACGGTGTTGGCGAGCAGCTTCTCGCACATCGTCCTTGAGGCTGGCCCGGGCCTTGGCTTCGTCCGCTCTCGGCCAGCTCGATGTCGATGACCTTGCCCTGGCGCACATCGCCGACCGATTCGAAGCCCAGGCCGTTCAGCGCATGGCCGATGGCCTTGCCTTGCGGATCGAGAACGCCGTTTTTCAGAGTGACGAAAACGCGTGCTTTCATTTCACCAGAACTGCGGTCCCTTGTGTCTCGCCTTGCGTCGATTCCGGCATGATGCCCGAGCCGGCGGGCGACTTCCGAATAGGCTTCCGCCACGCCGCCCAGGTCGCGGCGGAAGCGGTCCTTGTCCATTTTCTCGTTGGTCTTGACGTCCCACAGCCGGCAGGAATCGGGGCTGATCTCGTCGGCCAGCACGATGCGCATGTAATCGTTTTCCCACAGCCGGCCGAACTCGACCTTGAAGTCGACCAGCTTGATGCCGACGCCCAGGAACAGGCCGGAGAGGAAATCGTTGATGCGGATGGTGAGATTGACGATGTCGTCGAGATCCTGCGGCGCTGGCCCAGCCGAAGGCGGTGATGTGCTCTTCGACTGACCCAGGGATCGTGCAGAGCGTCGTTCTTGTAGTAATATTCGATGATCGAGCGCGGCAGCGCCGTGCCTTCCTCGATGCCGAGGCGCTTGGACATGCGAGCCGGCGGCGACGTTGCGCACGACCACTTCCAGCGGAATGATCTCCACTTCCTTGACCAGCTGCTCGCGCATGTTGAGGCGGCGCATGAAATGCGGTCGGCACGCCGATCGCGTTCAGCTGCGTCATCAGATATTCGCTGATGCGGTTGTTGAGCACGCCCTTGCCGTCCAGCACGGCCTTCTTGGTCGCGTCGAAGGCGGTGGTGTCGTCCTTGAAATACTGAATCAGCGTGCCGGGCTCGGGGCCCTCATAGAGGATCTTGGCCTTGCCCTCGTAAATCATGCGCCGGCGTTTCATGGGGGGCGTCCTTTGGACGATAAAATGAAAAAGGCCCTCGACTTAGGGGGCCCGTCGAGGGTGCAAAATAGGGCCGGGCCGGGGCGGGAGCAACATTGCCAATGCGCGCAGCAGGCCCCATGTAATGTATGATCCACAGGCTTGCGCCCGACTTCGCTGATACGCCCGGGCGCGCGGAATAGTTGTTTAATTTCAAAAGGTTATAAAATGACTGACTCTATGGACGACCGTCGCAAGGGTTTTGAATCCAAATGGGCCCATGACGAGGAACTTCGGTTCAAGGTGGCTGCCCGCCGTAACAAGCTTTTGGGCCTGTGGGCCGCCGCCGAAATGGGAATCACCGGCGAGGCCGCCCAGGCCTATGCCAGGACGGTTGTGGCCTCCGATCTGGAAGAGGCGGGCGAGGAAGACGTCTATCGCAAGGTCGCTGCGGATCTGGGTGCCGACAAGGAAGCGGTCATCCGCAAGCAGATGAATGATCTGATGCTGTCCGCGGGCGAACAGGTTATGGCCGAAGCCGGGAAGTAAAATCAGAGATCACAGATCCCGTGTCTTAGGCCCGGCACACCGGTTGCCGCTTCGTATTCGGCGCTACGTCTTTCCTCAAAGGAAAAGCCAAGTCGCGCATATACGCGTTCTGCTGTCGTGTTGCCGATCAGCACCGTAATCTGTGCTTTCAGAAAGCCTTTTTGACGCCCTTGTGAAAGTGCCTCTGTCAGAAGGGCGGTGGAAATACCCTTTCCGCGATAGGGTGGCAAGGTTGCGACATGCTCTATCGTCCAGAGATCGTCGCCGCTGTTGAATGTACAGGTGAAAACGTAAGAACCGCGCTTCCACATCTGTTCCACCTCCGGATTGCCACAGCCAAAGGCGGTACAAGCCTCAGCAAGGGCGGCACCTGAAAGTGGGTAGCCATCGCCCGCCCGAAACGCGGTGAGTGCTGCCACGGGGATGTCGTTGAATTCCGCCACAAGGAAGCGCGAATGGTGCCACCAGGAATGCGTCGGCGTCAGCGTCAGTTCCCGCAAGAATTCGAGACATTCTTTTTCTGGCCGCTCCAGAATGATGTCAAACCAGCCACGCGACCCTGGCGCGCGGGTTGAAGCCAGCATCGCCCAAGCAAGAAAATTCGCGTCCGCCGGTGTTGCCGGTCTTATAACGATGCCCATTCCGATCCCCCAGCACAGCGCATATTTGCACTGCAAAGGCGGACCCGACAAATGCGAATGTCTGTATGCGTTGGCTTATCCAAACACGCGTGTGAAGATCGTATCGACGTGTTTGAGGTGATAGCCAAGGTCGAACAGGCTTTCTAGCTGCTTGGCGGGCAGCGCCTTGGACACATCCGGATCGGCTTTCAGCAAACTCAGCAGATCGCCTTCGCCATTCCAGGCGCGCATCGCATTCTTCTGCACCAGGCGATAGGAATCCTCTCGCGCCAGACCGGCCTGCGTCAGCGCCAGCAGCACGCGCTGGCTGTGGACAAGGCCATGGGTCTTGTCGAGATTTTCCTGCATGCGCGCCGGATAGACGACAAGCTTTTCGACCACGCCGGTCATGCGCGCCAGCGCAAAGTCCAGCGTGATGGTGGCATCCGGGCCGATATAGCGTTCGACCGAGGAATGCGAAATATCGCGCTCATGCCACAGCGCGACGTTTTCCATCGCCGGCAAGGCATAGGAACGCACCATCCGCGCCAGCCCGGTGACGTTTTCCGTCAGCACCGGGTTGCGCTTGTGGGGCATGGCGGACGAGCCCTTTTGGCCGGGCGAGAAATATTCCTCGGCCTCCAGCACTTCGGTGCGCTGCAAATGGCGGATTTCCACCGCCAGCCTTTCCAGCGACGAGGCGACAACGCCCAGCGCCGCAAAATAGGCGGCGTGCCGGTCGCGCGGAATCACCTGTGTCGAAACCGGCTCCGGCTTCAGGCCCATTTTTTTGGCGACATAGTCTTCAACGCTGGGATCGATGTTGGCAAAGCTGCCGACCGCGCCGGAAATGGCGCAGGTGGCAATTTCCTCTTTGGCAGTCACCAGACGGGCGCGGGCGCGTACGAATTCGGCGTAGTAGGTCGGCCAGCTTGATGCCGAAGGTTGTGGGCTCGGCATGAATTCCGTGACTGCGCCCGATGGTGGGCGTCATCTTGAATTCCAGCGCCCGCTTTTTCAGCGCGGCCAGCAGGGCATCTGTATCGGCAATCAGGATGTCGGCGGCGCGCGCCAATTGCACATTCAGGCAGGTGTCCAGCACATCCGAAGACGTCATGCCCTGATGCACAAAGCGCGCTTCGGGGCCGACGATTTCCGACAGATGAGTCAGAAAGGCGATGACATCATGTTTGACCTCGCGCTCGATTTCGTCGATGCGCTCGACATTGAATGTCGGCGTCCTTGCCCTTTTCCCAGATTTTTGCAGCGGCTTCCTTCGGCACCACGCCCAGTTCGGCCAGGCGGTCGGTGGCATGGGCCTCGATTTCGAACCAGATGCGGAATTTTGTTTCCGGCGACCAGATCGCCGTCATTTCCTGCCGTGCATAGCGCGGGATCATTAATCCACCTTGTCGTTCAACCCGCCCAGAGCGAGATATTTGATTTCCAGATAATCTTCGATGCCGTATTTCGAGCCTTCGCGCCCGATACCGGATTCCTTCATGCCGCCGAAGGGCGCGACCTCGGTTGAGATCAGGCCTTCATTGATCCCGACGATGCCATAGTCAAGGCCCTGGGCCACCCGCATAATGCGACCCACATCGCGGGCATAGAAATAGGCCGCCAGTCCGAATTCGGTATCATTCGCCTGGGCAATGGCGTCCGCCTCGTCCTTGAACCGGAACAGCGTCACCACCGGTCCGAAAATTTCTTCGCGGGCACAGGCACATTCGGCGGTGACATCGCGCAGCACGGTAGGCTGGAAAAACGTTCCGCCCAGACTGTGCCGGTTGCCGCCGGTGACGATCTTGGCGCCTTTGCTCAGCGCGTCGGCAATCAGGCGCTCAACTTTGGCGACAGCCTTTTCATTGATCAGCGGTCCGATGGTGATGCCGTCCTCAGTGCCATCGCCAACTTTCAGGCTTGCGACGCGCTGCGCGATTTTCTCGGCGAAGGCGTCATAAACGCTGTCCTGAACCAACAGCCGGTTGGCGCAGACGCAGGTTTGCCCGGCGTTGCGGAATTTGCTGACCATCGCGCCCTCGGCGGCAGCATCCAGATCGCTGTCCGAAAAAACAATGAAGGGAGCATTGCCGCCCAGTTCCAGCGAAACTTTCTTCACCGTTCCGGCACATTGCGCCATCAGCTTTTTGCCCACGGCCGTCGACCCGGTGAAGGAAAATTTCCGCACCAGCGGGTTGGTGGTCAATTCGCGGCCGATAACATCAGGGTCGCTGCCGGTGACGATATTCAACACACCCCTTGGCAATCCGGCGCGTTCGCCGAGTTCGGCCAGCGCCAGGGCCGATAGCGGCGTGGCTTCCGCCGGTTTGATCACAATGGTGCAGCCGGCGGCCAATGCGGGTGCGGCCTTGCGGGTGATCATGGCATTGGGAAAATTCCAGGGCGTGATGGCGCCGACCACACCGACCGGCTGTTTCATCACCAGAATTTTCTGACCGGATTTGGGCGCCGGAATGACGTCGCCATAGACACGCTTGGCTTCTTCGGCAAACCATTCGATGAAGCTGGCGCCATAGGCGATTTCGCCGCGCGATTCCGCCAGCGGCTTGCCCTGTTCCGCGGTCATCAGATGGGCAAGGTCTTCCTGATTGGCCATCAGCAGATCGAACCATGTGCGCAAAATGGCGGCGCGCTCTTTTGCGGTTTTGCCGCACCAGTCGGAGAAAGCCCTGGCCGCGGCCTCTATGGCGCTGCGTGTTTCCTCGGCGCCCAAATCGGCAACCTCGGCCAAGACCTGGCCGTTTGCGGGATTGCGCACGGCAAAGCGTTTGCCTGCACTGCGCCAGACGCCACCGACATAGGCGTCCTTTTTCAACAGTGTAGAATCTTTAAGCCTCAGCATAGGGATCCTCCGGGCTGAACACGCCCCTTCGGCCTGTTCTTCTACGCTGGCAGCGCCCGGGGCGAAAGGCTCTGCCGCCATTGCAGGCGCCACCACGGCGCAAGGCTGGTCTTCGTTGGATGCACGCATCCGACCCCGAATGCGCTGCGCCTTACAACAAGCCAGACGCCTTGAAGCTGACATGGCCGCTTCGGGCAATCACCAGATGATCGTGCACCGTGATGCGCAGAGGCTTTGTCGCGCTCACGATTTCCCGTGTCATGTCGATATCCGCGCGCGAGGGGGTCGGGTCGCCGCTGGGATGGTTGTGGACCAGGATCAATGCCGACGCGCCCAATTCCAGCGCCCGCTTTACAATTTCGCGCGGATAAACAGGCGTGTGGTCGACCGTGCCGCGCATTTGTACTTCGTCGGCGATCAGCACATTCTTGCGGTCCAGGAACAGCACGCGGAATTCCTCCACGGTGGCCCGTGCCATGGCGGCCGAACAATAATCCAGCAAAGCCTGCCAGGAGCTGAGCGCGGGCCTTCCCATGATCTGCGTTTTGGACAGGCGCAGGGCCGCCGCCTCGGCGATTTTGAGTTGCGCCACAACGGCATCGCCGACGCCGTCAATTTCCAGCAACCTTGCACGCGGTGCGGCGATCACATCCGCAAAACCGCCGAATTGATTCAACAGGGTTTTGGCCAATGGCTTGACGTCGCGCCGCGGAACGGCCGCGAACAGCAGCAGCTCCAGCAATTCATAATCGGGCAGGGCATCGGCGCCGCCATTCAGAAAACGCGCGCGCAACCGCGCGCGATGACCGGTGTAGTGCGGCACCTGCTCGAAAGCGCGGTCAAAGTCCGAAGCCGCTTCAGAGATATGGCGGGTTGTCCCAGCCTTTGGGCGACTTTGTGAAGATTTCGACGCCATCCTCGGTGACACCTACGGAATGTTCGAATTGCGCGGAAAGCGACCGGTCGCGTGTCACGGCGGTCCAGCCATCGCTGAGAATTTTCACGCCATAGCCGCCCAGATTGATCATGGGTTCGATGGTGAAGAACATGCCCGGCTTCAGTTCTATGCCGTGTCCCGGCTTTCCGTAATGCACGACATTGGGGAGCGCGTGGAAAATCCTGCCCAGACCATGGCCGCAGAAATCGCGCACCACGGCGCAACGTTCCTCCCCTTCGGCAAAATGCTGAATGGCGTGGCCAATATCGCCCGTGGTGTTGCCCGGTTTTACCTGGGCAATGCCGCGCATCATCGCTTCATAGGTGAGATCGACCAGGCGCACTGCCTTCTTCTTCACGTCGCCGACCAGATACATCCGGCTGGTATCGCCGTGCCAGCCGTCGAGCACGACCGTCACGTCGATGTTGACAATGTCGCCGTCGCGCAGCGGCTTGTCGTTGGGAATTCCGTGGCACACGACATGATTGATCGAGGTGCAGACCGTGTGACGATAGCCGCGGTACCCCAGGCACGCCGGCAGTGCGCCATGGTCCAGCGCATAGTCGAATGCAATCTTGTCCAATTCCGCCGTGGTCACGCCCGGCTTCACCGCGGGCACCATCAAGTCCAGAATCTCGGCCGCGAGCCGTCCGGCCCGGCGCATGCCCTCGAAATCTTCAGGGTTGTGCAAGGTCACTGCAAAATGCGCCCGGCGGGCAGCATCGAAACCTTCCTGGACTGGCGCTATCGTGTTCATGCTTCTTGCGGACCTGGGATCGGCGTGTTTTCTAGCATTATGATCGTACCCAATATCTACACCGGCAGACGCTGATGGACCAGCCTAATGAGCCGACCGCCGCCGTGCTGGTGATCGGCGATGAAATTCTGTCAGGCCGTACCCAGGATACCAATACCAGCGCCATTGCGCAGTTTCTTGCCGCTCTGGGCATCGACCTGAAAGAGGCCCGTACCGTACTGGACGATCAGGCCGAAATCGTGGCGGCGCTGAATGCCCTACGTGCGCGCTATAGCTATGTTTTTACCACCGGCGGTATCGGGCCCACCCATGACGATATTACGGCGGATGCCGTGGCGGCCGCCTTCGGCGTTGGCATCGACTATCATCCCGAGGCGATGGCGTTGCT
Source organism: uncultured Alphaproteobacteria bacterium (assembly GCA_963837555.1). Taxonomy (GTDB): domain Bacteria; phylum Pseudomonadota; class Alphaproteobacteria; order Micropepsales; family Micropepsaceae; genus Rhizomicrobium. The sequence goes on from CAWINU010000011.1 coordinate 11,556, forward strand.
GGGCGCGCGCTATAAGCCCGGAGAATTCAACGACATGCGCAAGCGAATGGCGCGCATTCCGCTGGGCGCTTCCCTGATCCGCAATTCCGTTTCGGTGGCACCCGGCTTTCGTCTCGATAACGTCTTTGTCATGGCGGGCGTGCCCATGATTATGCGTGCGATGCTGGAAGACATCGCCCCGCAACTGGCGCGCGGGCAATTGGTTCATTCCCGCACCATCGCCGCCGACATTGGCGAGGGGCAGATCGCCGTGGGCCTGGCCCAGATTCAGGCCGAATTTAGCGGGCTGTCGATCGGCAGCTATCCCGCCTTTTCACCGACCGGATTTGCGGTCCAACTGGTGGTACGGGGGCGCGATTTGGCCAAAGTCGAGGCGGCGGCACAGGCCGTGGAAGCGCTTTTATCTCAATTTGGCGTGGTGCCGCGCAGAATTCCCTAACCAAAGTTCCCCTTAACACTTTGGTCTGCCACACAAAAAGCTTTTCTCCCGTGCGTTTACTGTGTATCGTGAATTTATTGGGTAAACGGGGCGGCCACGGAGCCGGGCCCCGATGGGGCCAAAAACGGCCACCGGAAAAATCACATGGGACGAGGGCCGAGGTTCGGCAACTTGTCCAGGGCCAGAAATCCGGCCCTCTGGCGTTGGGAGTTGAAGTGCAATGAGCTTGAAACGTGTTCTTGGCGCAACCGCAGCCGGCATTTTGCTGGCGGTGACGGGTGTTGCCGTGGCCGCGAATTTCACCTCATCGCACCGCACGGATTTTTTCGCGCCGGGCAAGCATCAATTCTACGTCTGGTGCTCCACGGGCGGCGATTACACCGCCTACGAAACCGGATCGTCCGCGGAAGATGCCCAGATGAGGCTTTATGACAGCAACAAGGCGCAGGGCCGCACCACCTGCTGGCCTGTCTGGCAGGGTCGGGTTTCCGGTTAGTCCTTTCAGGCGCCATAGAACGCAGGCGGCGGCCCATTGGCCGCCTTTTTTGTGTCTCGGCGGCAATTGCCCCGCCTTGATGGAAATGCGGCGGCGCAGGATTGAAAAAGTTTCCGGATTAGGGGTTATGTGCTCCCGCGCAACGTGACGGATGGGGCCATGGCTAGGCGATACGGTTTACTAGTTCTGTTGGGATTTCTGCTCTGCGCCTGTAGTGCGGAACCCGACGTCACAAACCGCGTCCCCCAGGATCAGTTCGGCTTCGCCAGCCAGTTTGTCAGCCAGATACAGGCCGGTGCGGTCGATGCCGCCCTGACCTCGCTTGATCCGTCCGTAGACCGGGACAGGGCGCGCGCCTTTCTGGAAAATGCCGCTGAAAGCTTTCCCAAGCGCCCCATCCTGGCCACCCGCGTTATAGATTGGGTCCAGGTATTCCAGAACAGCCAGGGTGTGGTCTCGACCGTCAGTAGCGGCGCCCCGAACGAAATCACCCGCTATCGCATGGTGCTGCGCTATGTGTTTTCCGATAGCGACGCGCTCGACGTTTTATTCGTGCTGGCGCCCAGCGACCAGAGCTACTTTGTCAGTCTGGTAAATTTCCAGCCCCGCACCCAGGCCGATATTGACGCCAATGCTTTCCTGGCGCCGGGCAAGTCAATTCTCAACTACATCTATTTCCTGGCCGCGCTCGCCATCTTCGCCTTCATACTTGCGACGCTGTATTTCTGCGTGCGCGGTCCGGCGCCGCGCTGGCGCTGGCGCTGGCTGTGGGTGCTGTTCATCCTGCTCGGCATCGGGCGCTTCAGCATGGTGTGGACGACCGGCAATTTGACCATCTCGCCGCTGGGGGCCGTTCTCTTCGGACTTGAATTCAGAAAACTCGGCGTGTTCGGACCATGGGTTTTCTTCACCGGACTTCCGGTAGGCGCGATCGTATTCTGGATTTTCCGCAGGCGCTGGATGAAGCAGCAAAAACTCGCAATGGCCGCGCCGCAAGCCACAGCGGTTGAGCCGGATGAGCCGCCTGAAACGCAGGCGCCGCCGCAATAAATCTCAGTTCAGCTTTAAGTCCCGCGCTTCGGCTTCCAGCGCGTCGCGCGCTGCGGGATCGGCCGCCAACGCCGCGCGTCCGTCGGCCAGCGCCGCCTTTGCCTTGTCGGCGTCTCCCAGAACGGAATAGGCGCGCACCAGTCGGCGCCAGCCTTCACCGTCATGCGGTTCGACTTTCAGCCGCGCGGCAAGGCCTTCGACCATGGCGCTGATATCGACATTGCCGCCGCTTTGCGCTTTCAGTTGTGCCAGCTGGTCGAGCACGTACGAGCGGAAGGGATCGTCGCTCTTCATGCTGTCGACAACACCCTGCCAGGTCGTTTCGGCCTTTTGCGCGTTGCCGTTCTGCTTGGCGGCCAGGCCGAGATAATATTGCGCGGCATTATTCTGCGGATCTTGCGCCACGGCCTGCTGAAAGGCCTTTTCGGCCTGCGTCGTCACTGCGCCGTCGGCGCTGATTACCAGCGCTTCGCCATAGGACGATAACAGCTGGGAGTTCGGATTTTTCTCCACCGACAGGCCCTGGGCAAAGGCCTTGGTGGCTTGCTCGGGGTCGCCCATGCTGAGATAGGCGCGGCCCAGCAAGGTCCAGCCACGGGCGTCACCGGGCGATTGCACCATGTGCCGGGCCAGCCGGGCAATCAGGGCATTGGGATCGGTGGCGTTGTCGCCTTGCAGTGTGCGCAGGGCCAGTTGCGGTTGGCCCAGCATCACATAGCTGCCGCCACCAATGCCGATAATGGCAAACCCTAGTGCTGCCGCCATTGTTGCGCGCGCCTTGACGGTTTTGTCGCGGGCGCGCAGCACAGGCCAGACGGCAAAGCCCACGGCCACGCACGCGACAACCAGAAAAATGGCGGCCAGCAGGACAAGTAATATTGTCATGGCGCTGCCTTAGCACATCTCATTGCGGATTCATCCGCCGCTTGTTGCGCACCAGGGCGACAATAATGCCGCGCCAGGTCCGCACCTCCTGATCGGTCAGCTGGGCGCGGTGCAGCATGGCCCGGATGTTTCGGATCATGGGCGGCTCCTTGTCGGGCGGGTACAGAAAGCCGGCCTTGAGTAATTCCTCTTCCAGATGCGCGAACAGGCCGAACAATTCCTCGCGTGTGGCGGGCGTTGCAATCGGTCCATGTTCGATGCGCGCTGCCGGCGTGTCATCGCCGCTCTTGAACCATTCATAGCCGGTCAGCAGCACGGCCTGCGCCAGATTGAGCGAGGAGAATTCCGCCGTCGGAATGGTGATGACCGCATCGGCCAGCGAAAGATCGTCATTGTCCAGGCCCGCCCGCTCGCCGCCGAACAGCAGTCCGGTTTTCGCGCCTGCCCGCGCCGCCGCGCGCAAACGGCTGGCCGCTTCGGCCGGCGTCAGCACCTCCTTGGCCACGCCGCGCTCGCGCGCGCTGGTGGCCAAAACCAGCTCCAGATCGCCCACAGCCTCGGCCACGCAGGTGAAGACCCGGGCACTTTCCACGATGTCGGCCGCGCCCGCCGCCATGGTCCCGGCTTTGTCGTTGGGCCAGCCGTCGCGCGGGGCCACCAGCCTGAGATCGGCCAGGCCGAAATTCTTCATGGCGCGGGCCGCCGCGCCGATATTTTCGCCCAGCTGCGGTTGGGCCAGAATGACGGCAGGCGCGGTATTTGGCGTCTTTGACGTCATTGCACGGCCCCGCTATGAGGGGCGCCAGAATCCCGCAAATTCAGGAAAATATTTATGGACAAGATCAAGGTTGCCAATCCGGTCGTCGAGCTCGATGGCGATGAGATGACCCGCATTATCTGGGATCTCATCAAAAAGAAACTGATCCTGCCCTATCTCGACATCAAACTCGAATATTACGATCTCGGCATCGAGAAACGCGACGAAACCAACGACCAGATCACCATCGACGCGGCGGAAGCCATCAAGAAGCACGGCGTCGGCGTCAAATGCGCTACCATCACCCCGGATGAAGCCCGGGTTAAGGAATTCGGCCTCAAGGAGATGTATAAATCTCCCAACGGCACCATCCGCAATATCCTGGGCGGCGTCGATTTTTCGCGAGCCGATCATCTGCAAGAACGTGCCGCGCCTGGTGCCGGGCTGGACCCAGCCCATCGTGGTCGGCCGTCACGCCTATGGCGATCAATATCGCGCCACCGATTTTCTGGTTCCCGGCCCCGGCACGCTGACCATCACTTTTGTCGGCAAGGATGGCGCCAAGATCGAAAAGAAGGTTTTCGATTTCCCCGGTTCGGGCGTCGCCATGTCGATGTATAATCTCGATCAGTCGATCATCGATTTCGCGCGCGCCTCGATGAATTTCGCGCTTCACCGCAAATATCCGCTCTATCTGTCGACCAAGAACACCATCATGAAGGCCTATGACGGCCGCTTCAAGGATCTGTTCCAGCAGATCTTCGACGCCGAATTCGCCGACAAGTACAAGGCGGCGGGCATCACCTATGAACATCGCCTGATCGACGACATGGTGGCCTGCTGCGCTGAAATGGTCCGGCGGATATGTCTGGGCCTGCAAAAACTATGACGGCGATGTGCAGTCCGACACGGTGGCGCAGGGCTATGGTTCGCTCGGCCTGATGACCTCGGTGCTGATGACGCCCGACGGCAAGACCGTCGAAGCCGAAGCCGCGCATGGCACGGTGACGCGCCATTATCGCAATCATCAGAAAGGTCAGCCGACCTCGACCAACTCGATTGCCTCGATCTTTGCCTGGACGCGCGGGCTTGCCCACCGCGCCAAGCTGGACGGCAACGACAAGCTGGCGAAATTCGCCACCGCGCTGGAAACCGTCTGCGTCGAGACCGTGGAAGCCGGCTTCATGACCAAGGATCTGGCATTGCTGGTCGGCCCCGAGCAGAAATGGCTGACCACCGAAGGTTTCCTCGACAAGGTCGATGAAAATCTGAAAAAGGCGATGGCGGAATAAAACATGTGATGGCCGGACCGCGACGCCGATCATTTACACGCTAAACAGAGGCCGGGTGGAAACGCCCGGCCTTTTTCTTTGGCGGTGAAAAAACCAAAGTTGGGCTAATGTCCTAGTACTTTGCCTCGGGGGAGCATTTCATGCGCTATTGGGCTCAAGTGTGTTTTTTTCTTCTGCAATCATTTTGTTTGCCCGCTTGCGCCGCCGACCCGATGCCGATCACGAAACTGGAATCTGCGAAGTTTACCAGCCGACGTCTGTTTCGCAGCGTGTAATGGATCAACTTCGTTCAATCTTGACGCTTGTTCCCTACCCTAGTGGCGGCCCACCGCCTACACGTCCGCTTCAAGAATTACTGTACTGGACCATTCCGCATTCGACCAATATCCACGGCCTTTGTGCAGCGGATCAGGTGATTTTCAACTTTAAGCCGTCGGCAACCATAAATGGCGCCGATACGCCCACTCTCATTGAGGGCGTGCAGGCAAGAACATATTTTTATTTCTTCGAACTGCCAGAATTGGCGTCTGGCGAAGACCTGGAGCGCTTGTTTTTAGAACGATGTCGATAAACAAAAAGACGATATCCAGTGCGAGAAGCTTCAACCTGCGAACGATAATTTTTTCACAATTGATAGCGCCATCGATTACGACGACGTGGTGAGGTCCGTGGTTGCATTTCAGCAACGTCTTGCGTATGGCACAAATGGCCAGAACCATTGGGGTTCGAATGCGAGGGTGTGTCCGAAGGTGAATGCAGAAAAAATATCTCAGATTTTGGGCGTCAGAAATTCGACCATATGCTCGCTTGTCACGATGGAAATGGTTACATCGATTCCAATTGTCACGATATTTGGTTTGGCATTGATGGGAGTACCGCTGGCATAACCATTTTTACCAAACCTGAAAATGGCTCAGAGAAGGTCACCAGCGTAAAATTTTATGAACTCGTTACGCTAAGGAAGTTCGCATCCCGATTAGCGGGTTTCAGGCCTTATGCCGGGCTCAATTCTCCAAGCCTTTTTTCTATCGCGGCCAGCGCATCGCCGGACTTGCCGTTATCCGGACCGCCCGCCTGCGCCATGTCGGGGCGTCCGCCGCCGCCCTTGCCGCCCAGCGCTTCGGCGCCCAGCCGCACCAGATCGACCGCGCTGATTTTGCCGGTGAGATCGTCGGTAACGCCGACCACCAGCGAGGCCTTGCCGTCGGCCACCGCAACAAATGCCACCACGCCCGAGCCGATTTTGGTCTTGGCCTCGTCGGCCAGGCTTTTCAGGTCCTTGGCACTGACGCCGTCGACGCTGCGCAGAACGGTATTAATCCCGGCAATGATTTTGGCTTCGCTGCCGCTGGCCCCTTTTGACGGCCCGGCCAGCGCCAGCGCCTTTTTGGCGTCGGCCAGTTCGCGTTCCAGGCGGCGGCGGTCTTCGGACAGCTGCGCCACGCGGGCGGGCAATTCGGCGGCGCTGGTTTTCAGCGCGGCGGCGGCTTCGCGCGCCAGCTCGGCCTGTCCGGCCAGATAGGCGCGCGCGCCTTCGGAGGTCAGCGCCTCGATGCGGCGCACGCCGGAGGCCACGGCGGATTCCGACAGGATGGTGAACAGTCCGATATCGCCCAGCCGCCAGACATGGGTGCCGCCGCACAATTCGACGGAATAATTTTTCTCGGCGTCGTGATCATGGCCCATGCTCAGCACGCGCACTTCGTCGCCATATTTTTCGCCGAACAGGGCTTCGGCCCCGGCCTTCACGGCCTGATCGGTCGGCATCAGGCGGGTGGAGACATCGGTGTTCTGGCGGATCACGCTATTGACCTGCGCTTCGATGCGCATCAGCTCGTCCGCCGTCACCGGCTTGGGATGGCTGAAGTCGAACCGCAGCCGGTCGGGCGAAACCATGCGAGCCCTTTTGCGAGACATGCGGCCCCAGTACGCGCTTGAGCGCGGCATGGAGCAAATGGGTCGCCGAGTGATTGGCCCGGGTGGCGCGGCGTTTTTCGGAATCGACCTGCAGATCGACGGCGTCGCCGATCTTGAACGTACTGGTGGTGACTTTCACCACATGAATATGCAGCGCGCCCAGGCGCTTTTGCGTATCGATGACATCGCCTTCGGCCCTGGCGCTGCGGATAATGCCCTGATCGCCGACCTGTCCGCCGGACTCGGCATAGAAGGGCGTCTGGTTGGTGAGGATCTGCACCGTGTCGCCGGGATGGGCCTCGGTCACGCGGGCGCCGTCCTTCAGCATGCCGACAATCACGCCTTCGGCCTCTTCGGTGTCGTAACCCAGAAATTCGGTGGCGCCGACTTCGTCATGAATGGCGAACCATTGCGCGTCGGTCGAGGCTTCGCCCGAGCCGCTCCAGCTTTTGCGGGCCTCGGCGCGCTGCTTTTCCATCGCGGTGTTGAACCCGTCATTGTCGACGCTGATGCCGCGCAGGCGCAACGCATCCTCGGTCAGGTCCAGCGGAAAGCCATAGGTGTCATACAGCTTGAATGCCACATCGCCCGCCAGCCGGTCGCCGGATTTCAGCTTGCCGGTGGCTTCGTCGAGCAGCTTGAGGCCGCGCACCAGCGTTTCGCGGAAGCGGATTTCCTCCAGCTTGAGCGTTTCGGCGATCAGGCTTTCGGCGCGTTTGAGTTCGGGATAGGCAATGCCCATCTCGGCCACCAGCGACGGCACCAGCCGGTGCATCAAGGGGTCCTTCGAGCCGATCAGATGGGCATGGCGCATGGCCCGGCGCATGATGCGCCTGAGGACATAGCCGCGGCCTTCGTTCGACGGCAACACGCCATCGGCGATCAGAAAGGAGGTCGAACGCAAATGGTCGGCGATGACGCGATGGCTGGCCAGGGCCTCGCCTTTGGCGGGCGTGCCGGAAAAATCCACCGAGGCCGCGATCAGGTGCCGGAACAGATCGGTTTCGTAATTGTTGGTGACGCCCTGCAGGATGGCGGCGATGCGCTCCAGACCCATGCCGGTATCGATGGAGGGGCGCGGCAGATCGAGGCGGGTTTTGTCATCCACCTGCTCGAACTGCATGAACACCAGATTCCAGAATTCCAGAAAGCGGTCGCCGTCTTCATCGGCGCTGCCGGGCGGACCGCCCGCAACTGTGTCGCCCTGGTCGAAGAAAATTTCCGAGCAGAAGCCGCACGGCCCTACCGGGCCCATCGCCCACAGATTGCTGTCATGATTGATAATGCGGTCGTCGGATATCCCGGCGATTTTCTTCCACAGCCCGCGCGCGGTATCGTCGGAGGGGTGCACGGTAACCAGCAACCGGTCTTTGGGCAGGCCGACGGTCTTGGACACAAAATCCCAGGCGAACAGGATGGCGTCGTCCTTGAAATAATCGCCGAAGGAAAAATTGCCCAGCATTTCGAAAAAGGTGTGATGGCGCGCGGTATAGCCGACATTGTCCAAATCGTTATGCTTGCCGCCGGCGCGCACGCATTTCTGCACCGATGTGGCGCGCGAATAGGGCCGCTTTTCGGTGCCGGTAAAGACGTTTTTGAACTGCACCATGCCGGCATTGGTGAACAGCAGCGTCGGATCGTTGCGCGGCACCAAAGGCGAGGACGGGACCACGCTATGACCGTGGCCGGCGAAGAATTCCAGGAACGCGCTGCGGATGTCTGCCAAGCTTTGCATGGAAACGCTTGTAGCCTCGGGTTTTCGCCTTGTCACCCGCCCCGGACGGGATGCCGTGCGGGACGGCGCCGCGCGGCCCAAAAAGCGGGCCGCGCGCGGATAACCGGATAAGAAGAAGGGGCGCCCCGGTTTTCGAGGCCCCCCTTCTTCCGGAGTCGTTCCTTCATGCCTAAAGGAACAGACGCATGCGGCGAAAGATCAATCCTCTTCCGCGACCTCGTCTTCTTTGCCTTCCGCCAGCGCCTGGCCGATCAGCCCGGCATTGGCGCGGATGGCAGTTTCAATCTTGGCGGCGACGGCCGGATGGTCCGCCAGATACTGCTTGGCGGTTTCGCGGCCCTGGCCGATACGGTCTCCGTCATAGGAAAACCAGGAGCCGGATTTTTCCACAATGTTGGCCTTGACGCCGAGGTCCAGCAATTCGCCGGTCTTGGAAATGCCCTGGCCGTACATGATGTCGAATTCCACCTGCTTGAAGGGCGGGGCGACCTTGTTCTTGACCACTTTGACGCGGGTCTGGTTGCCGACCACATCGTCCTTGTCCTTGATGGCGCCGATGCGGCGGATATCCAGGCGCACCGACGAATAAAATTTCAGCGCGTTGCCGCCGGTGGTGGTTTCCGGATTGCCGAACATGACGCCGATTTTCATGCGAATCTGATTGATGAATATGACAATGGTGTTCGATTTCGAAATCGATCCCGTCAATTTGCGCAGGGCCTGGCTCATCAGGCGGGCCTGCAGGCCGGGCAGCTGATCGCCCATTTCGCCTTCCAGTTCGGCCTTGGGCGTCAGCGCGGCGACCGAGTCGATCACCACAACATCCACGCCGCCCGAACGCACCAGCGTGTCGGTGATTTCCAGCGCCTGTTCGCCGGTGTCGGGCTGGGAGATCAGCATCTCGGCCGTGTCCACGCCCAGCTTCTTGGCATAGATCGGATCCAGCGCATGCTCGGCGTCGATATAGGCAACGACGCCACCCTTTTTCTGCGCCTCGGCCACGCAATGCAGCGCCAGCGTCGTCTTGCCCGAGGATTCCGGGCCATAGATTTCGATGATGCGGCCGCGCGGCAAGCCGCCAATGCCCAGGGCAATGTCGAGCGACAGCGAGCCGGTGGAGACCGTGTCGAGATCCACATGCAGATTGCTGGCGCCCAGCTTCATCACCGAGCCCTTGCCGAAGGCCCGGTCGATCTGGGACAGCGCGGCCTCGAGCGCCCGCTTTTTCTCTGAATTTTCTTCCTTGCCCACTACCCGCAAAGCCGCCTGTGACATGAAAAACGCCTCCTTATTTCATGGGCCCGGCGAGAATGCCCAGCCCGCCGAATGGGTCGCGACAGTACACGCTTTGTTCTCATTGGCAAGATACAGAATAAGGTATTGGTATAACAAACAAATCAAACAGTTTGTTCTTATCCCGTTCCGTTGTGGTTTGTAGATTCGTGCCGTGCTATTTATGCAATACAGCAATAAATTTTGCATCAAAGCAATAAATTATCGTATTCCAATAATAAATTATCACTATATTGTAGCACTGTGAAGTTTACAGGGGCCTGCCATGACTGCTTCCACTGCCATTCTTCCTGTTCTGTCGCCATCTTTTGATCGCGCCAGGAAACTCAGCCGCATTATGGCGGTGCTGTTCTCTATCGGATTCTGGATGGCGCTGGTGGGTGCCGTTGTGATGCTAGCCATCCCCTTCATACCGATAGAAGCGCACACTGTTGTCGGATTGGGTAGCATCGCAGTAGGGACGCCGTCGTCGCAAGATGCGGCCTTCTAGGTAAATACGAGACTCATGGAGACCGGCATGAAGGTTCACGGTGCCTGCCATTGCGGGGCAATCGAATATGAAGCCGACGTCGATCCGGCATCAACCATGATTTGCCATTGCAGCGATTGCCAGACGCTCAGCGGTGCGCCCTTTCGCGCCAGCGTGGTGGCGCCCGCCGAGCATTTCGTGCTCAAGCGCGGCACGCCGAACATCTATGTGAAAACAGCCGAAAGCGGCAACAAGCGGGCCCAGGGTTTTTGCGGCACCTGCGGCACCGCTATCTATTCGGCGATGGTCGAAAATACGCCGGCCTATTTCCTGCGCGTCGGCCCGTTGCGCGAGCGCGCGCAACTGCCGCCGCAAAAGCAGATCTGGTGTCAGTCAGCGCAAGGCTGGACCATGAATCTGGCCGGCGTGGAAAAGCGCGAAAAACAGCAATAGGCCGCTAGGGATTTCGAACGGCAGCCCGCGAGACAATTATCTCGGCTTGGCGATGCGGACTTTTTTGGGCTCGACCTTTTTGGGCTCGGCGTCGCGCGCGGCCTTGGCGGCCTCGGTCATGGCGGCACGCTTAAGAACGAAGGTTTTCGATAAATCGGGAATACGGGGCAATACAACTCACCTTTTTTGAATGCAATGCATCATAAGCCCTGGATGGGGGCTTCGCAAACCGGGCCGGGGGCATGGCGACTATCGGCCCGGCGCAGGGCTGAATTTACGAAATTATCCCCACGCCATCGGCGTTAATGTCGGGATGTTCCGGGGTAGCCGGGAAATGCGCAATCAGGGGCTCGCCGACAATTTCCACCGCCCGCACCAGCAATTCGGCGGGATCGGCGCCTGTCATGCCCGCAATAATCACATCGCGCGCCTTTTCCCATACGCTGGAACCGGTGACGGCATGAATGACATCGTCGGCCATGATTTCCACCTGGCGTTCGCCCAGCGACACGAAAATCAGTACATGCGGCTGGGACTTTTTCAGATGAATGCCGGTGGAGACGAAATGCTGCCGCGCGGCCTTTCGCACATAAGACCTTTTCAGAAAGCGCGGCGTCAGCATCAGGCGCAGTTTTGGCATCGAAGCGATCAGGGCGACGACGGCAAACACAATCGCCTGCGCCAGCGCATAGAGCGACAACAGGTGGAAAAGGTCTGGGCTGCTGCCTTGCACGCTCCAGCCGCCATTGAGAAACATATCGGGCGAAATGCCCAGCATCACGCCGGCAACCGGCAGCAGCAGCGCGGCCAGCGCCGCCCAGGCCAACGCGACTTCGCGATAGTCCGAAGCCTCGGCGGCGATCAGGCAATAAATCTCGCCGTCGCTTTGCTGATCAATCCTGTCGATGGCCTCGACAATGCGCTGATGTCCGGCGTCGTCGATCATCACCAATGCCCCGAAGCGCCGCCGCCACCAACGGAGCCGCCGCCGCCGCTAAATCCGCCGCCGCCGAAACCGCCGCGTCCTCCTCCTCCGCCGCCGCCCAGGAACAGCAAGGGCAGCCACCACCAGCCGCCGCCGCGCCGTCCGCCGAACAGCCGGCCGAAAACGGACAGCAGAATGAAAATCATCACCAGCACAAAGAACGGGTTGCCGCGCTGGTTGTCCTGTACCTGTTGCTTGGCCTGTTGCGCGCGCGCCATGGCGGCCTCTTCGCCCAGCGACAATTGTTCGATCAGCGCGTCGGTCCCCGCCACCACGCCGCCTTCCATGTCGCCGGCGCGGAAACGCGGCAGCACTTTTTGCTGTCAGAATGACGCTCGAGATGCGCATCGGTCAGGATCGGTTCAAGGCCATAGCCGACTTCAATGCGGACATCGCGTTCGTTGGGCGCAACGATAAAAATCGCGCCGTTGTTTTTGCTTTTCTGTCCGATGCCCCAGGCGCGGCCGCAACTGATAGCCGTAATCGGCAATCTCATAGCCCTGCAGCGAGGGCAGGGTGACCACCACAAGCTGGCGGCCGGTGGCCTGTTCCAGCGCGGCGAGTTTTTGCGTCAGTTGCGCGCGCGTGGCGTCGGACAGGATATGGGCATCGTCCACCACGCGCCCGGTCAGCGCGGGAAATTGCGGCGCAGCGATAGCCGCGCCCGGAAAAAACAGTGCCGCCGCCAGCAATACGGCGGCACCGAACCATGCTTTCAAGCCGTTCACTGGCCGGTCTGGAAATTGACCGTGGGGGCCTGCTGCGCCGCCGACGAAGCGGCGAAGCTTTGCGCCGGTTCCTGTCCGGAATAGAGCGTCTTGGCCCAGATCACCGTGGGGAAGGTGCGCAGCGCGGTATTGTATTGCCGCACGGCTTCGTTGAAGTCGCGCCGGGCGACGGCGATGCGGTTCTCCGTGCCTTCAAGCTGGGATTGCAGCGCCAGGAAGTTCTGGCTGGACTTCAGATCGGGATAATTTTCGCTGATGGCGAGCAGGCGGCCCAGCACGCCCGACAGGCGATCCTGCGCCTCCTGAAACTGTTTGAACTTTTCGGGGTCATTAATGGTCGACGCGTCGATCGACACCTTGGTGGCGCTGGCGCGCGCTTCGGTGACTTCTGTCAGCACGGTCTTTTCCTGCGCTGGCATAGCCCTGCACCGTGGCGACCAGATTGGGCACCAGATCGGCGCGGCGCTGATACTGGTTCTGCACATCGCCCCAGGCCGCCTTCACCTGCTCGTCCTTGTCGGAATGGTGTTGACGCCGCAGGCCATCAGCGGCAGCGACAGCGCCATCAGAACGGCAAGCCGGCCATATCCCCGAAACAGATTCCTCAATCCAGGCATGGACTTCTCCCACTTTATGGGCGGCCGAAAACGCCCCCCGTTTCTCTATATTGGCTCTAACGTGTGAAATTCAATGTTTCGGCTATTCGCCGGTGCCGCGCGCTTGGGCGCGGGCGCGCCGGACAGCACTTCCTTGACCTTGGCCGCCAGCTGCTTCAGGCCGAACGGCTTGGGCAGGAAGTGCAGGTCTTCGGCTTTTTCGTCGTTGCGGCGGAAGGCTTCCTCGGCATAGCCCGACATGAAGATCACCGCCATTTCGGGCTTGATGCGCTTGACCGCGCGCACCATGGTCGGCCCGTCCATATTGGGCATGACCACATCGGTGATGAGCAGATGGATCGGCGCGGTGGCATTGCGCACGATCTCCAGCGCTTCTTCGCCGCCGCTGGCCTCCAGCACATTGTAGCCGCGCATGCGCAACGCGCGCGCCGCAAAACTGCGCACCGCTTCCTCGTCTTCGACCAGCAGGATCGTGTCCTGCCCGGTGACGTCGCGCGGCGCGGCGCGCTCGGGCTCGACCGCGGCGCGGCGCTTTCCTCGGGCCGGTAGCGCGGCAGGAAGATGCGGAAGGTCGTGCCCTTGCCGATTTCGGAATCGACCGTGATGAAGCCGCCGGTCTGCTTGACGATGCCGTACACGGTGGCAAGGCCCAGGCCCGTGCCCTGTCCGACCGGCTTGGTCGTGAAGAAGGGATCGAAGATCTTGCCCAGATGTTCCTTGGCGATGCCGGTCCGGTGTCGGACGACTTCGATGCGCACATAGTCGCCCACCGGCATGATGGCGGTGCCGAGCGCCATCGGCGGCTTCCGCCGTTTCGTTGGCGGTCGAAATGGTCACCGTGCCGCCCTTGGGCATGGCGTCGCGCGCATTGACCACCAGATTGATGATGGCGTTGGAGAGCTGGGCCTCGTCGGCATGCACCGGCCAGACATCGGCGCCATGCTCCAGTTTCAGCTCCACGCCTTCGCGCAGCAGCCGGCGCAGCATCAGCGCCAGTTCGCTGACCACATCGCGCACCGCCAGCAATTTGGGCTGCAGCGTCTGCTTGCGCGAGAAGGCCAGCAGTTGTCCCACCAGCGTGGCGGCGCGCAGCGCGTTCTGATGGATTTCGTTGATTTCCTTGAAGCTCGGATCGCCCGCCACATGGCGCATCAGCAGGAATTCGGAATTGCCGATGATGACGGTGAGCAGATTGTTGAAATCATGCGCCACGCCGCCGGCCAATTGTCCGACAGCCTGCATTTTCTGCGACTGGGCGAATTTGATTTCCAGCGCCTTTTGCTCGGAGACATCGACCAGATAGAGAATGGCGCGTCCGGCAGGCATCGGGCTGGCGAACAATTCGGCCATGCGGTCGTCCTGTCCGGCGGCGCGCAATTCGGCCACGCTGGTGCCGCTGCTGCCCGATGTGCTGCGCGCAATCAGGTCGCGCAGCGGCGCCCGGTCACGCTCTTCCACCAGACTGTCCAAAGCACGGCCTTTCAGCGTGCCGGACAATCCGAAGAAGGCGGCGAAGGCCGGGTTGGCTTCTTCGATTTTGCCGTCGGAGTCGGTGAAGGCCACGCCCATCGGGGCGTCGCGGAACAATTCGCTGACGCCGGGCGAAACCACGACCGGCCTGGCGGGTTCGGTCCTGGCCGGAAGCGAAGCGGCGGCGGCCGCACTTGCCGCCAATCTGGGGGTGAACCACCAGGCGGTCTGACCATCGGACAGCGGCCGCACGGCCGTAACGATTTCAAGACCCGGCACGACCAGAAAGGATTCTTCGCGCGCCACCCGCTCGGCCGCGCCCTTGGACAGGCGATACAGCACGCCGGCCGATTTCTCTCCGGCCAGCGCCAGTTCCGGCGGGGGCGGCGCGTCCCTTTCGCCGGCTCCGGCCATGCGCCGGTAGACGTCATTGCAATCCAGCACCGCGCCGTCGCTGCCGGTAATGGCCCAGGCCACATTGGCCCGCGTCGCCGCTTCGGCCACCCGCCGGGCATCCGCCGCGCTCAGGCCTTCGCGCGGCCAGACGGCATAGGCGAACAGACAGGCGACCGCGCCGATGCCGCCCAAAAGCGCGATTCCCAGCCAGCCCGTGGTATCGGCGGCGGTGACGCTCACGCCCGCCGCGCCCAGCGCGATCAGGACAAAGCCGATGGCCGCCCAGCGCCAGGCACCGGTCGGTACGCCGAAATTCATCCGAGTGAGGGGGCGAGTCGCCTGCATGATTCGAGATTATAGGGTAATGGCGCCCGGAGGTAGCGGCGGGCCCTGGGGATAAGCCCTAGTTCGGCCTTAGCTTTCCGGACAGCCGCATGACATAGCCGATGATCTGCGCCACGGCCTTGTAATGCTCGGGCGGGATGGCTTCATCGATTTCGACGCTGGCATGCAGGGCGCGCGCCAGCGGCGGGTTTTCGATCACCGGCACGCCATGTTCTTCGGCGACTTCGCGGATTTTCAGGGCCAGCCCGTCCAGGCCCTTGGCCACGCAGATCGGCGCGGCGGTCTTGCCGGATTCGTACTTGAGCGCGACGGCATAGTGAGTCGGGTTCATGATGACGACGCTGGCTTTCGGCACCTCGGCCATCATGCGGGTCCGGGCGCGTTCCATGCGGATCTGCTTGACCTTGGCCTTAACGGTGGGATCGCCCTCGGTCTGTTTGTATTCGTCCTTGATTTCCTGCTTGCTCATGCGGTTACGCTTGATGAAGCGGAAGCGCTGCACCACATAGTCCGCGCCGCCGATCAGCCCCAGTGCGATCAGCGACGCCATCATGACCTTGAACAGCAGATGCATCATGTTGGCGCTGACGCCGTAGGCGGTATCGTTCAGGATCCCTTCCAGCCCGCCGCGTTCCGGCCATAGCTGGGTCCAGATGGCGAGGCCGACAACGGCGATCTTCAGCAGACCCTTGAGCAGATTCATCCAGCCTTCAAAGCCGAACATGCGTTTAAGGCCTGCCAGCGGGGACAATTTTGTCAGGTCCAGCTTCATGCGTTCGGTGGTGAAGACGGGCCGTCCCTGAATCAGATGTCCGGCCAGGGCGGCGGCGAAGAAGACGCCGAACAGCGGGCGCCATCACAATGGCGGTCTGCCACAGCGCGCTTCTCATCAGCGCCATGATATCGCTGCCGCTGGTGCCCATGGCCTCCGGTTCCGACAGAAAGCGGGTCATGGTGATTGCCAGGCCTTCGGCGCCCGACTTGCCGAACAAGGCCAGCGAGAGCGTGCCGCCGGCCAGAACGATAAAGGTGCTCAGTTCGGTGGATTTGACGACGTCGCCATGTTCGCGTGCTTCGTCGAGCCGCCTTTGTGTCGGTTCTTCTGTTTGTTGTGATGGGTCCTTATCGTCCGACATGGTTCAGAGAAACGTCGCCATGGACTGGGTGTAATAGTCGGTGAACAGCGTCATGATCGATCCGATCAGCAGCATCATGATCAAAAAGCCGCACAGAATGTTGATCGGCATGGCCAGGAAGAAGACCTGCAACTGCGGCATCAGGCGGGCGAGCACGCCCAGCGCGGCGTAAACCGCAAAACCGAACACCAGAAAGGGTGCGGCCAGCTGAAAACCCAGCGTGAATGCGCCCGCAACCAGATTGACGGTCAACTGCGCCATGTCCGATGTCGGCAGTGTGCCGCCCGGCGGCAGCAGTTTGTAGCTTCCGGCAATGGCGGCGATCGCCAGATGATGCAGATCGCTGGCGAAAATCAGCACCACGCCGAGCAGCGTCAGGAAATTGCCCAGCACCGCGCCCTGCTCATGCTGGGTGGGATCGATGGTCTGGGCATAGGCCAGGCCGGTCTGGGTGGCGATGAGATATCCGGCGATGTGCAGCGCGCTCATGATAATGCGCGCCATGGTGCCGATCAGCACACCGGCCGTCACTTCCTGGGCAATCAGAAGCCCCAGTTGCACGGAGTTTTGCGGCGCGGCCTGCTGATAATAGCCCGACAGCGTCGGCGTCAGGGCAAAGGCAATCGCCAGGCCCAGCACCAGGCGCACGCGCGACGGTACGGTGGTGTCGCCGATGCCCGGCAACAGCATGACCATGGCGCCGGTGCGGGCGAACACCAGAAGATAGATCAGTACGATGCCTGACAAATCAGGAAGATGAATGTGCATCAGGCTATGCGGCCCTTTGTTGCTTCTCGCCTTGGCGCGGCGCAGCGCGAAGTCGGCTAGTATTGCGCGATGCGCTGGGCGATATCGGTCATCATTCCGCTCATGGCCTCGCCGGCGAAGGGCAGGGCAATCAGCAGCACCACGAAAATGGCGATAATTTTCGGCACGAACACCAGGGTCATTTCCTGAATCTGGGTCAGCGCCTGCAACAGGCCGATGACAAGGCCGACCACCAATGCCGTCAGCATGGCGGGCGCGATCACCTGCAAAAGGACAATGATGGATTCGCGGGCGAAATCGATGGCGTCGGCGGGTGTCATGTCTGTTCCTAGATCGGCATGTTCAATATGGACTGGTAGGCCTGCACCACCTTGTCGCGCACGGCCACCACGGTATCGAGAGTCATTTCCGCGGCGTTCACCGAATTGACGACATCGACGATATTGGCCTGTCCGGCAACCTGCTTGGCGGCCATCTGCTCGCCCTGCTTCATGGTGGAAATGGAATCCTTCACCGCGCTGGACAGAAAGTCCGAAAAACTGCTGACATCTGCCGGCACCACGCCCGGTGTCGGCGTGGCGGCGACGCCGACATTGGCGGCTGCCTGATACGCGGCGGCTGCGGCGGCTGGTAGAACGGCCATGGTCTATCTCCTTATCAGCGGCGTAACAGGTCGATGGTGCGCGACAGCATTTGCTTGCTGGCGTCCATCACCGTCAGGTCGGCTTCGTAGGACCGCTGCGCGTCGCGCATGTCCATGATTTCGATCAGGCTGTTGACGTTGGGCAGCTTGACATAGCCCTTGGCGTCGGCGGCCGGATTACCCGGATCGTATTGCGTACGGAAATCGGAATAGTCCGTGACCGGCTTGGTAGACTTGACGACTGTGGCGCTCAATTCGCGGTCGAATTCGCTTTTCACGGTTGCGATTTTGCGGCGATAGGGGTCGTCCGTCGGCTTCTCGGCGGTGGAATTGGCGTTGGCGATATTTTCTGAAATGATGCGCATGCGCTGTGACTGCGCGCGCATGCCGCTTGCGGCTACCGCCATCGAGGTCGAAAAATCCATGCTATATTCTCCTTAGATGTTCTAGTTGCCGCGGCCGATGGCGACGCGCATCATGTTCATCGCCTTGGCGTATAGATTGGTCGCGGCCTGGAATTGCGCCTGGGTATCGGAAATCTTGATCATTTCCTCCTCCAGCGAGACGGTGTTGCCGGTCGGAGTGGCTTCGGTGTCGGGCGAGTCGTATGGCGTGAAGCCGTTGCTTCCGCTGGGGTTGCCCACAGCTATATGGCGCGCATTGGTGGTAGACAGAGCGCTCACATCCGGCCTGGTGATGCTGGTGGTGTTTTGCAGAATATCGTCAAAATTGATCGGCCGGACATCGCGGGCGGTGAAGCCTGGCGTATCGGCATTGGCGACGTTCTGCGACAGCACGTTCTGGCGTTCGTTCAGCCAGCTCATGCGTTGGCGCAGCATCGACAATAAGGGCATGTCGGGCATGTTCATCGCGGAGCCTCTCGATTAAGGAAGCATTATCCTTACCGCTTTGACGATGCGCCCGAACGATTAAGTCCCGCTTAACAAAACGGGAAAAAGCTGCCCGGCACTTTCTTCCGAATTTTAACTGGCGATTAAGCTTAACCGGCCAACGTGCCGTCCATGGAATTCATCGACATCGTCCGTTACTTCGGCGCCCTGTTTCTTGTGTTGGCGCTTATCGGTCTCGCCGCCCTGATTGCGCGCCGCTGGGGTGTGCCCGGTATCGTGCGTCCCGGCAGTCAGCGCCGTCTTGCCGTGGTGGAAACACTGATGGTGGCGCCGCGGCAGAAACTGTTTCTGATCCGGCGCGACAATGTCGAGCATCTGATTTTTTCGGGCCCGGACGGCGCGCTTGTTGTTGAAACGGGAATTGCCGCGCCTGCCACTGTTGCAGTCGAACCTGGGACACGCGATCCGCAATGAACAACCGTTGGCTGGGTCTGCTTGTCGTGGTGCTGGCGTTGACTGCGCCGGAATTTGCCTATGCCCAGGCCGCAGATGCGGCCAATACGGGCCTGTCCATCGATTTCAGCGGCGGCGGCGTTTTCACCGACCGCATCATGCAGCTGGTGGCGCTGATCACCATTCTGTCGATCGCGCCGTCCATCCTCATCATGATGACGAGCTTTGTGCGTATCGTGGTGGTGCTGTCACTGTTGCGCACCGCCATGGGTCTGCAGCAGAGCCCGCCAAACAGCGTCATCATTTCCCTGTCGCTGTTTCTGACGTTATTCGTCATGACGCCGACGCTGACTGATGCCTATAATCAGGGCATCAAGCCGCTGGTCTCCAATCAGATTACCACTGAAGTGGCCTTTGATCGGGCCGCCGTGCCGATGAAAAAATTCATGCTCTCGCATGTGCGCGAAAGCGATTACAAACTGTTCCTCGACATGGCCAAAACCAGTGCTCCGGCCGCGCCCGAGGATGCCAGCCTCACGACCGTGGCGCCGGCCTTCATGCTGTCGGAGCTGAAGCGCGCGTTCGAAATCGGCTTTCTGATATTTGTTCCCTTCCTCATCATCGACATGGCGGTTGCCTCCATCCTGATGTCCATGGGTATGATGATGCTGCCGCCGGTGATTATATCGCTGCCTTTCAAGCTGATCTTTTTCGTGCTGGTCGATGGCTGGCACCTGATCGCGGGCTCTCTGGTCGAGAGCTATTTGCACGGCCCGCCGCCCACCTAGTCCGAAAAATTCCTTCCGCTGGCTGTCTTTTATTTGTCATATATTTCCATTATTCTGGAAATATGAAATCAAAAGACGCCCTGGTCTGTCTGGCCGCCCTGTCCCAGGAAACGCGGCTGGCGCTGTTCCGCCGGCTGGTAAAGGCCGGGCCGGAAGGCGAAAAGGCCGGCGCCCTGGCCGATGTCATCGGCGCGCCCGCGCCGACCCTGTCCTTTCATTTGAAGGAATTGGAGCATGCCGGGCTGATCGAGCAGCGGCGCGAAGGCCGCAACATCATTTACACCGCGCGCTATGACCGCATGCGCAATCTTCTTGCCCATCTGATGAAGGATTGTTGCGGCGGCAAACCCGAGATTTGCGGTCCTTCCCTGGCAAAGGCCTGCTGCGATGCCTGATCGTCCTTACAATGTCCTGTTTCTCTGCACCGGCAATTCGGCCCGCTCCATTCTGGCCGAGGCGGTACTGAATTTCGAAGGCAAGGGCCTGTTCAAGGCCTATTCCGCCGGCAGCTTTCCCAAAGGCGAAGTGCATCCTTTGGCACTGTCCCTGTTGAAGCAGGTCAGGTTGCCGACAGAAGGCCTGCGTTCGAAAAGCTGGGACGAATTCAAATCCGGACCGGAAATGGATTTTGTTTTTACGGTCTGTGACAATGCCGCCAATGAAGTCTGCCCGATCTGGCCGGGCCAGCCGGTCACGGCGCATTGGGGCGTTCCCGATCCGGCTGCGGTGGAAGGCGAGGGCGCGGAACGGGCTTTTCGCGAAACCCTGCGCCTCCTGACCAACCGCATTCGCGTATTTGTCGCGCTGCCGATCAAAAAGCTGGATCGCCTGAAACTCAAAGCCCGTCTCGATGACATTGGCCGCAGCTAGTCCGCGGGTCCTTGCCGCCGAAGCGCTGGGTACCGCCATGCTGGTGGCAGGCGTGGTCGGCTCGGGCATCATGGCGACGCGCCTGTCCAACGACGTTGCGCTTCAGCTATTGTGTAACGCCATTGCGACCGGCGCCTTGCTCACTGTGCTGATCCTGATTTTTGCACCGCTTTCGGGCGCATCCTTCAATCCGGTTGTGACGGCTGTCGCCGTCATTCGCCGTGAATTGCATGGCGCCGCCGCCTTCATCGTCATCCTTGTCCAGATTTTCGGAGGGATTGCCGGCACCGTATCCGCTCATCTGATGTTCGGCATGGATGCCCTTACGCTTGGCACGCATATGCGCAGTGGCACCGGTCAATTTCTTGCCGAAGTCATAGCAACATTCGGTCTGGTTCTGACCATTCAGGGCTGTGGCGGAAAAAACTATGTCGCGGGCGCGGTCGGCCTTTATATCACTGCGGCTTACTGGTTCACCGCCTCTACGTCATTTGCCAATCCGGCAGTGACGATCGCGCGCGCCTTTACGACCAGCTTTAGTGGTATCACGCCGTCCGATGTTCCAGCCTTTGTGCTGGCCCAATGCATTGGCGGTGCGCTGGCCGCGGCACTGGGCGGATGGCTCTTTAAAGGCCGCCAAACCCCGTAGGGCGCCCAAACGGCCTGTTTCGTGTGACGGAATTTCCAAACACGCATTGCGGGCAGGCCATGCGCACCTTTAAACTCGCGCCTGCGTTTATCAACGGAGTGGCAAACATGTCCTTGCGCATTGGCGACACGGCCCCCGATTTCGAAGCCGAAACCACCGAAGGCCGTATCAGTTTTCACAAATGGCTGGGCGACAGCTGGGGCATTATTTTTTCGCATCCGAAAGACTTTACGCCGGTTTGTACGACCGAACTCGGCTACATGGCCAAGCTCAAGCCCGAATTCGACAAACGCAATGTGAAGGTAATCGGCCTGTCCGTCGATCCGGTCGATCGCCATGCGCAATGGGCCAACGACATCAAGGAAACCCAGGGCACGGCGCCGAATTTTCCGATGATCGCCGACACGGATTTCAAAGTGTCGAAACTCTACAACATGCTGCCTGCCGAAACCTCGGGCGATCCGACCAAACGTACGCCCGCCGACAATCAGACTGTGCGCACGGTCTTCGTCATTGGCCCTGACAAGAAGATCAAGCTCTATCTGGCCTATCCCATGACAACCGGCCGCAACTTCGATGAGATCCTGCGTGTGATCGATTCCATGCAATTGACCGCCAAGCATCGCGTGGCGACGCCGGTAAATTGGAAGCCGGGCGGCGATGTCATTATCGGCGGCTCGGTCAGCGATGATGAGGCCAAGACGATTTATCCGGACGGCTGGAAGGCGCCCCGGCCCTATCTGCGCATCGTTCCGCAGCCGAAATAATGACGTTGCACGATCACAGCCACGGCTCCTGGACGCACGAACATATCTATCTCGGGCATGGCCATAGCCATGCCGAAGCCCGCACGCGCCTCGCCACCGTCCTGACGGCGGTTTTCATGATGGTGGAAATTGCCGCCGGGCTTTTGTTCGGGTCCATGGCGCTTCTGGCGGACGGCATTCATATGGCAACCCATGTGGCGGCGATGGGATTGGCGGCGGCGGCCTATTGGCTTGCCCGCCGTCATGCGCGCAATGCGCGGTTTTCGTTCGGTTCGGGCAAATTCGGCGACCTCGCTGCCTTTTCCAGTGCCATCATTCTGGGGCTGGCCGGTATCGGCGTCGCGGTGGAATCCGTCTCGCGTCTGTTGACGCCTACATCGATAGATTATGGTGACGCGCTCATGATCGCGGTGATCGGTCTGGGCGTGAATATCGTTTGCGCCTTTCTGCTCAAGGGTTCGCATGATCATGACCATGGCCATGACAATAATTTGCGCGCCGCGTACATGCATGTTGTGGCCGATGCGGCAACCTCTGTGCTGGCATTGGTGGCTTTGACGGGCGGTCTTTATTTCGGCTGGCGCTGGCTCGATCCTGCCGTCGGTATTCTCGGCGCGGCGGTCATTCTTGTCTGGGCCTATGGCTTGCTGCGCAATGCGGGCTTGATCCTGCTCGATGCCGAGGCCGATCCGGCGCTGTCGGCTGAAATTCGTAATCTGGTGGAAACGAAGTGCAAGGCGCGCGTCGCCGATCTGCATTTGTGGCATCTGGGACCGGGTCATCGCGGGCTGATCCTGTCCCTGGTCAGCGCCGATGCCGCCACTGCCGAGGATATCAAGCAGACCCTGCGCGCGCGCCACCCAGATCTCAGCCATGTGACGGTGGAAATCGCGGTCTGTCCGGATTGCGCGCGACTATGAAAATCGCGCTGCTGCGGAGGCTGTGTCTGGTGCTTGTGCTGGCGGCATGTCTGGTACCCGCATGGGCCAGTTCCGATGTCACGCGCAGCAGTCTGCACTGGCTGCAGATGATTGATGCCGGACAATATGATGACAGCTGGGCCTATAGCTCCTCGCTGCTGCGCATGCAGAAAACACCCGATCAATGGCTGGCGCGAATGAAGCGATTGCGGGCCGCTTATGGTGATCTGTCCATGCGCAGCGTGTCGGGCATCGTCTTTACAAAATCGCTTCAGGGCTATCCCGATGGCAGCTATGCCACGGTGCAGTACCGGGCGAGCTATTTCAGGCAGCGCGATGCGACCGAATCCGTTTCATTGCGTCTGGAAGACGGCCAGTGGCGTCCGGTCAGCTATACTTTGCGCTGACTAGGGCCCGGGTTTTTGCGCACCGGCCTGTGCCGGCTGGCTGACGGGCATGCCCGGCGGCGCCGGTTTTGGCTGTGGAATGGCAAAGGATTGCGCGCTTGCCGGTTCCGGGATGGCCGGCTTTGCATCGACGCAGGCCGCGAACGGGTCCAGTACCCGGCAGGCTTTGAAATCCGCAGCCGCCTTTGCGGCTTGACCGAGGCTGACATAAATCCGCCCGCGAGCCTGAAATACAAGCGCGTTGTCCGGCTCAAGCTTAACGGCTTCATCGATGTCGCGCATTCCGCGCGCCGTCTGACGTTTTTTTATATAGGCGCGCCCGCGATAGATCAGCGCCACACTCAGCGACGGGTTCAGGCCCAGGGCGATATTTGCTTCCTTGATGGCGTCGTCGGGCTGGTTTTGTTCGAGATAGAGTCCGCCCAGATAGGCATGTGCGCCCGCGCTGTCGGGGTTTAATGCCAGCGCGTCCTTCAGATCATTTTCGGCCGCCCGGAAATCGCCTTTTTTCAAATAGGCTGCGCCGCGATATCCCAGAATGGGTTCGCGGCTGGGCGGACTGTAGTTCAGCGCGGCATTGAAATCTGCAATCGCACCTTCGGCATCGTCCCGGCTGAATTTGGCGATGCCGCGCGCATATAGCGCCTGTGCATTGTCGCGCTTGGCGCGCAGGGCGTCGTTGCAATCATCGATGGCACGATCGAATTGCCGGGTTCTGATATAGGCATTGCAGCGATTGGTCAGCATGACCGTGTTCTGCGGCGCCAGCCGGATGGCGGCAGAGAAATCCTGAAGCGCGCGCGTGAAGTCCTTTCTGTTGAAGTAGGCAACGCCGCGTGCATTGTAATAGCGCGCCACGTTCGGCGAGCGCTGGATCAGAAGATTGCAGGAATCGATCACCGCATCCGGGTCGCCCTCGGCGCTGCAGGCATCATTCTCCTTTTTGGCATTGTCCTGGAGCTGGGCCATGTTGCTTGTGCATGTGGCATTGTCCGGATCGCGATCCAGGCATTGGCGAAAGCTTTCAATGGCGTCCGCGCGCATATCCAGCGCCTGCATAAGGGTGCCGCGCAGGGCATAGGTGCCGGCAGTTCCCGGTTCCAGCAGCAGCGACTGCTCAAGATCCTGAAGCGCTTTTTCGTTGTTGTTCTGTTGGGCGAAAAGTTGCGCACGCCGCGCGAAAATCGAGGCCAGTTCGGAATCGGATAGACGCCCGCTTTGGATAAGCGCCGTGCAGCCGCCAATGGCAAGATCGGCATCGTTCGCAGTCTGGCATCGCAGGGTCTGCGCCGCGCGATCCGCGATCGCGCCATCCTGGTCCGGCTGCGCGGAGGAGGAGGCCGCGGGAGGATCAACGGCTTGCGCCTGCGCCGCCATCGGCAACGCCATCAGGCATAAACACAAAGCTATGTTCCGAACCATCATGGGGACAGGATACAGGCCTTCAGGATCAAACAAAAAGGCCGCCCGATAGGGCGGCCTTTTCGAATTCCTGTTCGGCGGATTAGCGCGGCAGCAGGCCTTCGCGCTGCATGCGCTTTCTCTGCAGCTTGCGATACCGGCGTACGGCTTCCGCGCGTTCGCGGGCACGCTTTTCGCTGGGTTTTTCGTAATGGCCGCGCAGCTTCATTTCGCGGAAAATGCCTTCACGCTGCATTTTCTTCTTCAGGGCCTTGAGGGCCTGGTCGATATTGTTGTCGCGAACGATGATCTGCAAAGGCGAAACTCCGTTTTCCGTCGAGGGCGGGGTAGATAACAGAAGGGTTTTTACCTGTCCACCACCGCCCTATAATGGGCGGGCATCCTTTATGTCGGCTGAAGGCTGCCGACGCTTAACGTAAGTTATTGAATTAAATGGCAATTCTTAAAATCGCCAGAATGGGGCATCCGGTTCTCGCCAAAAAAGCGGCGCCGGTCGCCGATCCGGCTGCGCCGGAAATCCGCCGGCTGGTCGCCGATATGGTGGAAACCATGGTCGATGCCAACGGCGCCGGGCTCGCCGCGCCGCAGGTCCATGTTCCATTGCGTGTCGTCGTGTTTCAGGCCCCGGGTGAACGTAGTGATCCGGATCTCGGCGAAGACGAGGTCTTCGATCACACCGCGCCGCTGACCGTACTGATCAATCCGGAAATCGAAATTTTGGACGAAGAAACGGACGGTGGCTGGGAAGGCTGCCTGTCGGTGCCGGGATTGCGCGGCTATGTCGAGCGGCCGGCCCATATCCGCTATCGCGGGTTCGATCAGGACGGCAAAAAGATCGAACGTACCGCACGCGGCTTTCATGCCCGGGTCGTGCAGCATGAAGTCGATCATCTGGACGGCATTTTGTATCCGGGCCGTATGAATGACCTGTCAAAACTGATATTCGAATCCGAAGTGCGCCATTGGGCAAAGGGAGCGGACGAATGACAGACAAGGACGCACCCAAAAAGCCGCGCAAGAAAAAGCCCGAGGCGCCGAAATTATCGGCAAAGCCGGAGCCAGGCTATTCGCTGAAGGAAAACATCGTGGCCGCGGCGGTGAAACATGCCGCCTTTGACGGCTTCACCGGCAAAGTGCTGGAACAGGCCGGGCGGGACGCAGGCGCGGACCCCGAAACATTGGCCGAGCTTTTTCCCGACGGACCCTTAAGCCTGATCGAGGCCTATTCGGTATTTGTCGACAGGGAAATGGAAGGTCGGCTGGCGGAAAAAGATATTTCCGGCATGAAAATCCGCGAACGCATTGCGCAAGGCGTCCTGACGCGGCTCGACATTCTGCGCCCCAACAAGGAGGCGGTTCGGCGCGCCGCCGCCATGCTGACATTGCCGCCAAATATGCCGCTGGCAACCAAGCTGTTGTATCGCACCGTGGATTCCATGTGGCGCGCTGCGGGCGATACCTCCACGGATTTTAATTTCTACACCAAGCGCGGAATTCTGGGCGGGGTTTATTCTTCGACACTGTTGCGCTGGTTCACCGATCAGAGCGCCGACGAAAAGAGCACCAGGGATTTTCTGGCGGCCCGCATCGAAAACGTCATGCAGTTCGAAAAATTCAAGGCGCAGGTGCGCGAGAAAACCAAGGACCTCCCCGGCTTTGCCGACATCCTCGGCAAATTTCGAGGACAGGCTAAACCGTAAGCGCGGCCCCGGCCTTGCGTCTATGCGCTTAACGCCAGCGTCATCTGCGCAGTTGCGGGCTTTTGGCGGCTTGCGAAATTCGATACCGAGACGCCGACCAGCCTTACGCCCCTGGATACCGGAAAGACCGAGCGGATCAGATCTAAACTTAAATCCTGCAGCATGGCCTGCGTATCGATGGGGACGGTCACGCTGCGGCTGCGGGTGGCGATCTGAAAATCGGCATATTTGATTTTCACCGTGACCGTCCGGCCGAAGGCTTTCGCCCTTTCGCACCATGCCCACACGTCGTCGGCCTGATCCAGAACCTTGGCCTCGATGGCGGCGGCTTCGGTCAGATCGTCGAAAAAAGTGGTTTCCGAACCCGACGATTTGCGCGTCCGGTTTGGTCTGACTTCACGTTCGTCCTCGCCGCGTGAAATAGCGTAATACCAGCGACCGCTTTTTCCGAAATGAGCCGTCAGGAAATCCAGTGGCCGGTCGCGCAGATCCGCGCCGGTCAGTATGCCCAGGCGATTCATTTTCTCCGCCGTTTTGGGCCCGATGCCGTGAAACTTGCCCACTGGCAGCGAGGCCGCAAAACTTGCGCCCTTTCTCCGGCGGTATCACAAATTGGCCGTTGGGCTTTCTGTGATCGGAGGCAAGCTTGGCAAGAAATTTGTTGTAGGAAATCCCCGCCGAAGCGGTCAGCCCCGTGTGTTCGAAAATGCGCGCCCGGATTTCTGCCGCGGTGGCCGCCGCGGTGGGAAGCCCGCGCAGATTTTCGGTGACGTCGAGATAGGCCTCATCCAGCGACAGCGGTTCGACCAGCGGCGTGTAGTCGGCAAAGATGGCGCGGATTTGCTTGGAGGCCGCATGATAGGCCTCAAAGCGCGGCTTCACGAAAATCAGGTCCGGGCATTTGCGCGCCGCCGTTACTGAAGGCATGGCGCTGTGCACGCCGAATTTGCGGGCCTCGTAACTGGCCGCCGCCACCACGCCGCGCTTGGACGATCCGCCGACGGCGACAGGCTTTCCCCGCAGCGCCGGGTTATCGCGCTGTTCGACCGACGCGTAAAAAGCATCCATATCGATGTGAATGATTTTCCGCATCGAATCCATCACAAGACAGCGCGGAACAAATGTAGAACATCGGCGGGGCCGTGTCTAGGTTTTCGGCGACAAAAGCGTGATGTGGCCCATCTTGCGGCCCGGTCTGGCTTCGCCCTTGCCGTAAAGATGCAGCGCGCCTTGCTGTGACAGGCGACGCCAATCGTCTGCTTCCGCGCCGATGATATTTTCCATCACGGCATCGGAATGGCGCGCGGCATCCCCCAGCGGCCAGCCGGCAATGGCGCGGATATGCTGTTCGAACTGGCTGACGGTGCAGGCTTCAATCGTCCAGTGCCCCGAATTATGCACGCGCGGCGCGATTTCATTGATCAATAATGTGCCGTCGCGCGCCACGAATAGTTCCACCGCAAAGACGCCGATATAGTCCAGAGCCTCTGCCATTTTCCGGGCCATGGTTTTGGCGTCGTCAATCTGCGCTTCGGTCAGGCGCGAGGGCACGGTTGAACGTTTGAGAATATGATCGTGATGGAAATTTTCCGGCGGATCGTAGGCGGCAAAACTGCCGTCCAGGCCGCGGGCCGCAATGACCGAGGCTTCGAATTGGAAATCGACAAAGCCTTCCAGAATGGCGGGCGCGCCTTTGAAGCTTTCAAAGGCGGTGGCGCATTCCTCGGCACTGCCGACCTTGGCCTGGCCTTTGCCGTCATAGCCGAAGCGGCGCGTTTTCAACACGCCCTTGCTGCCCAGCTTGGCGAATGCCGCACGCGCCTCATCCGTCGAACTGACCGCAAAAAATGGCGGCGTGTGCAAACCTAATTTCCGTGCGAACGTTTTTTCCGCCAGCCGGTCCTGCGCCACATTCAACGCCCGTGCGCCAGGATTTGCGGGCGCAAATTGCGCGACAGTTTCGATCGCCGCGGCTGGAACATTCTCGAATTCGAACGTGACGGCCGCACAGGCGCGCGCAAATTTTTCCAGCGCGGCGGCGTCGTCATATTTACCGGTGGTCGTTTGCGCTGCCACGTCAAAGGCGCAGGGCGCGGATTCATCCGAATAAATATGGGTTTTAAGGCCAAGCCGCGCGGCCGCCAGCGCCAGCATGCGGCCCAGTTGCCCTCCGCCGAGAATACCAATGGTTGCGCCGGGCGCGACCGGCGCTGTCAGCTTTTTTGTGTCGTTCATTTGTCGACCGGGATTTTCGCAACCGACAGGGTTTGCTTTTTCCGCCAGGCGGTCAGGCGCTTGCTCAGGGGCTTGTCGTTCAACGCCAGAATCGCGGCGGCATGCAGCGCGGCGTTTTTGGCGCCGGCTTCGCCGATGGCAAAGGTGGCCACCGGCACGCCGCCGGGCATCTGGGCAATGGACAACAGGCTGTCCAGTCCCTTCAGAGATTTGGACAGCACCGGCACGCCCAGCACCGGCAGCGTCGTCATGGCTGCGGTCATGCCCGGCAAATGCGCCGCGCCGCCGGCACCGGCGATAATCACCTGGATTCCGCGTTTGGAGGCGGTTTTGGCATAGGCCGACATGCGGTCCGGCGTGCGGTGCGCCGATACGATTCGCGTCTCGAAGGGTACGCCCAGCGCGGCCAGCATATCGGCGGCGGCTTTAAGCGTGGGCCAGTCGGACTGGCTGCCCATGATAATGCCGACCAGCGGCTTTTTGGGGGACATGCTTCTTGTCTCAAAGATGGCCGCGAAGGCCCCGGGAAGCGGCGCATTATAGGCAGGGCGCGCCCGAGGGGAAGCCGTCCGGGAACCGGCGTTAACCATTCTTTTGCCAGTATAAATGCATTGTTAAAATCACCGTGTTAAGGTTTCCACGTGCGAGAATCGCCAGGGGCTAGGCCATGAAGGTCGAACGGAATACGCAGACGCGCGCCGCCGGCAGGGTTGGCACGACCGCCTATGCCCAGCGGACCATGGCCGCCACGGCCGTGGAGGCGCCAGAGCCGCTGGTCAGCGCCAGCTTTTTAGGTATTCCGGAAAGCGAGCTAACGCCGCGCGTGCGCGAGGCCATTGTTGCCCTGATGGGCGAAGTGGACAATTTGCGCCGCGAACTGTCCCAAACCCGCAATCGTCTGGAAGAAATCGAAAAAGCCGCCGATCAGGATCAGTTGCTGCCGATCCTCAACCGCCGCGCCTTTGTGCGCGAGCTGACGCGCTACATAGCCTTCACTGGCCGCTACAACACGCCGGCCAGCCTGGTCTATTTCGACCTGAACGGTTTCAAGGATCTGAACGACACCCACGGCCATGCTGCGGGCGACGCGGCGCTGGCGCATTTCGCAGACACCATGCTGACCAATGTCCGCGATTCCGATTGCGTCGGGCGGCTTGGCGGCGATGAATTTGGCATTCTGCTGTCGCATGCAAGCCAGGATCAGGCGCACAAAAAGGCCGATCAGCTCGCCGACATATTGCGGTCTTCACCGACACAATGGAATGGAATTTCCATTCCGATCAGTTTTGCCTATGGCGCCTTTCAGTTGAGTGCAGGCGACGATGCGGCCGTGGCGATGGCCCGCGCGGACGAAGCCATGTATGCGCACAAGACCGAAATCCGGAAGCAAAAAGGCTAGGCAATAATATCGGGCAGAAGCCGGTCGTTGATCTTGGTGATCTGGTCTTTCAGTTGCAGCTTTCGCTTTTTCAGCCGCGTTAATTGCAAGGGATCGGCAAGACCCGATTCCAGTGCCAGGATCGCGGCATCCAGATCGCGATGGTCCTGCATCAGTTCGGCCAGTTTGGCGCGAAGCTCCACTTCATCGGGTTTGGTGACTTCGCCGCTCATGAACACCTAGCGCTTCTTGCGCCGGCTCTTGGCGATATCTTCGCCCCAGCGGCGCACTTTGGGCCAATCATAACCCAGAATGTCGAGGGTGCGTCCGACCATTTGATCGACCATATCTTCCAGTGTGTGGGGAGACGCATAAAAGGCAGGAACCGGCGGTAATATTATTGCACCCATTTCCGCCAATTGGGTCAGGTTGCGCAAGTGTCCCAGATGCAGGGGCGTTTCGCGCACCAGCAGGATCAACGGGCGGCGCTCTTTCAGCATGACGTCTGCGGCCCGCGTTAAAAGACTGGTCGTGACGCCGGTGGCAATTTCGCTCATGGTGCGGATGGAACAGGGCGCGATCACCATGCCGTCGGTGCGGAAGGAGCCCGAGGCAATCGGGGCAGCAATATCGCCGATGGCATAGGCAAAGTCGGCCTTGGCCGCGACCGCCTTGGGTTTCAGGCTGGTTTCGTAGCCGATGGTCAATTCGGCCGCCTTGCTCATGACCAGATGCGACTCAACCGCCAGCTCGCGCGCGGCCTCCAGCAGGCGGATTCCATAAGCCACGCCGGACGCGCCGCTAAGTCCAATAACCAACCGCTTTTTTGGGCTTTGCACCTGAGAGTTCCCTACCATGGCTCTCTACTACAGAACGAACGGCGTTCACGGAAGCCCCGTGAGAAAAATGAAAAAAGTTAGTCGTGACAGCCGGGTTGGATAGTGATCTAATTTTCCTGTTTCCAATGGCGAGGTATCTAATGGCCTTAGCGGGACATATCCAAGAATTGTCCGATAAACATCGTAAACTCGAAGAACTGATCACTTCGGAAATGTCGCATCCCGATTGGGACGAGACCCGGGTGGCCTCGCTGAAAAAGCAAAAGCTCCGAATAAAAGACGAGCTGGAACGGCTGAAAGGCAGCGTTCACTAAATTATTAAATTTCCATTTGAAGCCTGGCGACGGTTCGCTCCGTCGGGGAAATTGCGTGCGCGTTCGACGGACGGGCGCGCACCGCTTAACCGACGGATTTGGCCAGATCGCGCAATTTGAATTTCTGGACCTTGCCGGTCGAGGTTTTGGGGAGTTCAACAAACACCACATGCCGGGGGCATTTGTAATGCGCCAGCATTGTGCGGCAATGCGCGATCAGGTCTTCGGCCATGACATGGCCGTGACCCGTGCGCAGTTCGACAAAAGCACACGGTGTCTCGCCCCATTTTTCGTCGGGCCGCGCCACTACGGCTGCAAACATCACCGAGGGATGTTTGACCAGCGCGTCCTCCACTTCGATGGATGAAATATTCTCGCCGCCTGAAATTATAATGTCCTTGGAGCGGTCCTTGAGCTGGATATAGCCATCGGGATGCATCACGCCCAAATCGCCGGAATGAAACCAGCCGCCGGCAAAGGCTTCGTTGGATGCCTTGGGGTTTTTCAGATAACCCTTCATGACGATGTTGCCGCGGAACATGACCTCGCCAATGGTGGCGCCGTCGGGCGCCGTCGGCTCCATGGTTTCGGGATCCAGCACCGTCAGGTCTTCCAGGGCATGATAGCGCACGCCCTGGCGCGCCTTTTTGGTCGTGCGTGACGGCTTGTCCAGAGCGTCCCAGTCGGCTTTCCATTCATTGACCACGGCAGGACCATAGGTTTCCGTCAGGCCATAGACATGGGTTACCGCAAATCCGGCATCGGCCATGCCGGCCAGAACCAATTCCGGCGGCGGTGCGGCAGCCGTCATAAACGTCACCAGATGGTCAAAGCTGCGACGCTCTTCCGGCGCCGCATTGAGCAGCGTCGACATCACAATCGGCGCGCCGCACATATGCGTTACCTTGTGATCGGCAATGGCGTCATACATTGCCTTGGCCCGGACCCAGCGCAGGCAGACATGGGTGCCGGCAATGACGGAAAGCGACCAGGGAAAACACCAGCCGTTGCAGTGAAACATCGGCAGGGTCCAGAGATACACGGCGTGACGCGGCAGATTGCCCGCCAGAATGTTGCCGTACCCCATCAGCGCCGCGCCGCGATGATGATAAACCACGCCTTTGGGATTGCCGGTGGTGCCCGAAGTGTAGTTCAGCGTGATGGCATCCCACTCGTCCGGCGGGGTAGTCCCAGACAAAGTCCGGGTCGCCCGCTTCCAGGAAGGCTTCATAGTCGATCGAGCCCAGACGCTTGCCGCTTTGCGGGAATTCCGGATCGTCATAGTCGATCACAATGGGTTTGCGTTTGCTCAGCTTCAGGGTTTCTTCGACGGCGGCTGAAAATTCCCGGTCGGTGATCAGAAGCTTGGCTTCGCCATGTTCCAACATAAAGGCGAGCGCCGCGGCATCCAGCCTTGTGTTCAGCGTATTGAGCACCGCGCCGGTCATCGGCACGGCGTAATGGACTTCCAGCATGGGCGGGGAATTGGCCAGCACCACTGCAACCGTATCGCCGCGCTTGATACCGGCCTTTTTTAATGCCGAGGCCAGTTGACGTGTCCGGCGGTAAAACTCCGCATAGGAATATTTGCGCGCACCATGAATGATGGCGGTGTGGTCTGGGAACACCGTGGCGCTGCGCTCCAGAAAACTTAACGGCGTCAGCGGCTGATAATTGGCTGCGTTCTTGTCCAGGCCCTGATCGTAGATGCCACCGCCGAATTTCAGGCGCATATGGGGCACGGCGCGCCGGGACGACGATTTGCGTGCGCGCGACGTCGGACGCGGTGGCGATGACGGCTTGGCCGGCCTGCCGGTTTTGGGCATGCCGGTCGCTTTGGCCTTGGCGGATTTGGCCCTGGCCGGTTTGCGCGGTTTGGTTTTCGCCGGTTTACCAGTCTTTGCCCTTGTTTTGACAGGCGCTTTTCGGGCAGCCTTGCGGAGTTTCGCAGTTTTCTTCTTACGCGCCATGCCAAGCATCATCAATGAATTGGGTTGAGCGCAAAAGGCTAATGAAACGCCGATAATGCGGCAAGGCGTCTCGCGTGCATATGCGCGAGGAACAGGTAAAGGATACCCATGTCTGATCACGGTGACTCGCCTGCGCGCGGCGGACTTCTGCGCGGTCTCTACGCCTGGACCATGGCTCGCGCGGGGCATCCCCATGCCATTGGCTGGCTGGCGCTGATTTCTTTTGCAGAAAGCTCATTCTTTCCGCTGCCGCCCGACCTGCTGTTGCTGCCCATGATGCTGGCGCAGCGCCAGCGCGCCTTTTTCCTGGCGCTGGTCTGCACCATTGCTTCGGTGCTGGGGGGGATACTGGGTTACGCCATTGGCGCATTATTGTTTCAGTCGGTGGGTCATTGGCTGATCGGCGCCTATGGGCTGTCCGGCAGTTTTGAAGAATTCCACGACTGGTATGCGCGCTACGGCATCTGGGTCATCCTGATTAAGGGACTGACTCCCATCCCCTATAAGTTGGTAACCATTGCCTCTGGCTTTGCCGCCTACAATTTTCCGCTCTTTATTCTCTTGTCCGCGATTACGCGCGGGGCGCGCTTCGGCTTTGAAGCGGTGGCGATTTATTATTTCGGCGAACCGGCAGGCCGGTTTATCGAGCAAAAGCTCGAATGGGTGCTGATGGGCGCGCTGGCGCTGCTTGTGGGAGGCATTCTGGCCTCCCACTATTTATTCTGACGCCGATTCGCTGCTTGTTTCCGCTGCTGGTGGTTCCGCGGCCGCTTCCGGTCCGTCCGTCTGAATCTGGCCTTCCAGCGGCTTCAGGGTTTCGCCGCGCTTGGCGGCACGCTTGACGGCGCGTTCGCGCTTGGCAGAGACGCGCGTAACAGCCAGATCGAGTTCCAGCTGCGAGCACAGGCCCAGCGTCACCGGATCGACAGCCTTGATATTCTGCGCGTTCCAGTGCGAACGCTCGCGGATTTTCTGAATGGTCGCCTTGGTGGTGCCGATCAGCTTGATGATGTCGGCGTCGGCAAATTCTGGATGATTGCGGATGATCCAGTATACCGCATCCGGCTTGTCCTGGCGCTTGGACACCGGCGTATAGCGGGGCGCCTTCTTCTGCTTGACCGGTGGCATTTTATGCTTGGGCGGCGCCATTTTCAGGCGCGCCTTGGGGTCCTTTTCCGCCTCGGCGATCTGCTCGCGCGTCAGCTGGCCCGAAGTGACCGGGTCCTGGCCCTTGATGCCTTTGGCCACGTCTTCGTCGGCGATGCCTTTGACCTCAAGCGGATGCAGGCCGCAGAAATCGGCGATCTGCTCGAAGGTAAGCCCGGTGTTGTCGACCAGCCAGACGGCGGTCGCTTTGGGCATCAGCGGTTTCTGTTCAACGGCCATGATAAAATCTTTCCTTTCCCGGGCGAGGCTTTCCACCCCGTCCCTTCGCTCGAACACCAGTCTTTTCGAGGAAGGCGGGTCTTTTAGACCCTCCGGCTGCCGAAAAAAAGGCTCTTCTCTATATTTTCAGCAGAATCTTGCCGATATGGCGGCTCTCGGCCATCCGGGCATGGGCTGTCTGGGCCTCGGCCAGGGAAAAGCTGCTGTCCACTACCGGCCTGATTTTTCCGCTATCGATCAGCGGCCAGACCTCGGCCAACAGCGCGTCGCGGATGGCGCCTTTTTCCGCGTTGCTGCGCGATCGCAAGGTGGTGGCCAGTAATGACAGTCGTTTCATCAGCATGGGCGCGAAATTCACGCTCGCGGTCATGCCGCTCTGATAGGCGATGTTGACGATGCGGCCCCACACCGCCGCGGCGGACATATTCCTTTGAATATAATCGCCGCCCACCATGTCCAAAATCACATCCACGCCGCGCTTGCCGGTTTCGTCCTTGATCACGGCAACGAAATCCTCCTCGCGGTAATTGATTGCGCGGTTCGCGCCCAGCGCGCGGCACGCGGCGCAGTTTTTCTTCACTACCTGCGGTAGCAAACACCCAGTGCCCACGCGCCGCGCAGAGTTGGATTGCGGCGGTGCCGATGCCGCTGGAGCCGCCATGGATCAGAACGCTTTCACCGCCGGCTTTAGCCGGGCGCTGTCAATCAGATTGGTCCACACGGTGAAATGGACTTCCGGCAGCGCAGCGGCCTCGATCAGGGATACGCCGTTTGGCACCGGCAACAGACATTTTTCCGAGGCAATGGCGAATTCGGCATAGCCGCCGCCGGGCAACAATGCGCACACCGCATCGCCGCGCTTAACGCTGTTTACGGTATCGCCTACGCTTTCCACCACGCCCGACACTTCCATGCCCAGTACAGGCGAGGCGCCGGGCGGCGGCGGATAGGCGCCCTGAGCCTGCAAGAGATCGGCGTGATTGAGGCCGGCCGCTGCGACCTTGATCAGCACTTCGCCCGGTCCGGGCACAGGTTTTTCGGCCTCCGACAAGCTTAACCTGTAGTCCTTGCCAGGGCTGTCTATGGCGATGATTTTCATGTCTTGCGCGGGGTTTGCCTCTGCTGGAGACTATCCAACCTTTCAGCGAAGGGGAACAAAATGGCGATAGATCCTGAAGAATTGCTGCCGCGGAAAAAACCGGCCGCCATTGTTTTGGGAGAGGATCTTTCGGCCATGTCGGAACATGAGCTGAGCGCGCGCATTTTCGAACTCGAAGCCGAGATCGCGCGCAGCAAGGCGGCTATCAAGGCGCGTCAGACCACCAAGGCGGCGGCGGATACATTTTTCAAGAAGTGAGAACTTTCGCCGGGAATGATTAATAACCACAGGCCTAATTGCCCGCCGGCAACCATGTTGGAGATTAATGCGTAAATGCGCGTTTTCATTTTCTTCTCGTTCGCCTCAAGCCTTGTTAGCGTCCCCGCCTACACAAGCGGCCGGGGTGCCTTTTGGACATTCAGAACGACGAAGACGTGCGTCACATGACGCTGCAAAAATTCACCGGCTCGGCGCTGTTCGAGCGTACTTTCAAGGAAGGCATGGCGCTGGTCGAAGAAACCGCGCGCTATCTTGACGGTCGCGGGCGCGAAGAGTCGCGCGATCTGCCCCGCAAGGCCGCCATGCTTTATGCCGGTGAAAGCATGCGCGTCACCACGCGTCTAATGCAGGCGGCAAGCTGGCTTTTGGTGCAGCGCGCCGTGCATGATGGCGACATGGAGGCGGCCGATGCCTCCAGCGACCGCTATCGTCTTGGTTCCAAGGAAATTTGCTTCGGCGCCGCAAGTGAAGGCGTCGATATGTTGCCCGCCATGCTGCAGGATCTGTTGTTGCGCAGCGATCAATCTCTATCGCCGCATCGCAAGGCTGGATGATGTGCTGTTTGGCGACGTCGGCAAAACGCCTGGCGTTCAGGACCAGTTCGACAGGCTGCAACAGGCATTCGGCGGCGAATCCGCCTGAAAGCTGGTACCTTTTACGAATTCGGCGAATTTCATCTGGACTGCGAGGCCCCGTGCGACAGCGCAACGGCGCGGCGGACGCGGCTTATCAGCCCTTAACGAAGTCCGGCGAACTTCTTGTTGAAGCGGGTGAGTCTTCCGCCGCGGTCGAGCAACTGCTGCTGGCCGCCGGTCCAGGCCGGGTGCGTGGTCGGGTCGATATCCAGCGTCAGTTTGGCATCGGCCTCGCCCCAGGTCGTGCGGGTGCGATAGGTCGTCCCGTCGTTCAGGACGACATTAACAAAGTGATAGGCTGGATGAATGCCCTTGCGCATGGCGAACCGTCTCTTGGATAAGGCCGGGGCTTATAGGCGATACCGCCCGGCCTGACAAGCCTTTGGCAGGGGGAACCCCTCCTATATAGAAGGTTCCAATTGAGGAAATATGGCGAGAAACAGCGTCGATAACGCCGAACAGGCGGCTTTGAATGCCCGTCCGGCAGCCAAATCGCTGCGCCCGCTTGCTTCTTTGGTGCCATTTTTGCGCCCCTATCGCGGCCGCATGGGTGCGGCCCTGCTGGCCCTGATTTGTTCGTCCGCTGCCACCCTGGTGTTGCCCTTTTTCGCCCGCGGTCTTCTGGACCATGGATTTTCGGCGCGCGAAGCCGGACAGGTCGGACAATATTTCCTGGCCTTCATCGCGGCTGCCGCGGTGCTGGGCGTCGCCTCGGGTACCCGGTTCTACTTCGTCACATGGCTGGGCGAGCGGGTAATGGCCGATATCCGAAAAGCCGTGTTCAACAATGTTCTGGGCCTGACGCCGGAATTTTTCGAAGTGACGCGCACCGGCGAAGTACTGTCGCGTCTGACCGCCGATACCACCTTGGTGCAGACGGTCATCGGGTCTTCGGCTTCGCTGGCCTTGCGCAATCTGGTGACGCTGACGGGCGGCATCGTATTGATGTCCATTACCAGCCCAAATTGACTGCCCTCATTCTCGGCGCGGTGCTGGTGATCATGGTGCCGCTGATTGCATTTGGCCGCTGGTGCGTCGCCTGAGCCGCACAGCCAGGATCGCATTGCCGATACCAGCGCCCATGCCAGCGAAACCCTGAACGCGGTGCAGACGGTTCAGGCCTTCACCCGCGAAGATCCCGAGCGCGTGCGCTATGCCGCCGCTGTGGAAGCCTCCTTTGCCATCGCTGTTACGCGGACACTGGCACGCGCGATGATGACGGCCTTGGTCATATTTGCCGTATTCAGCAGTCTGGCGGCTGTGGGCTGGGTCGGCGCGCAGGATATTCTGGCCGGCCGTATGACGGGCGGCATCTGCTGCAATTCATTTTGTATGCGTGTTCTGGTTGCAGGCGGCGTCGGCGCGCTGTCGGAAACCTGGGGCGATCTTCAGCGCGCCTGCGGGGGCATCGGAAAGATTGACCGAATTCTTCACGTCAGACCCAGCATTGCCGTGCCGCTTGATCCCGAAACAATCGCCGAACCGGCCAAAGGCGCCGTGTCGTTCCGCGATGTGCAGTTTTATTATCCGACGCGCCCCGATCAGGCGGCGTTGAACGGGTTCTCGCTCGATATTGAACCGGGCGAAGCCGTGGCGCTGGTTGGCCCTTCGGGCGCGGGAAAATCCACGGTGTTCCAGCTTATGCTGCGCTTTTTCGCGCCCCAGGCAGGGACGATCATCGTTCGACGGCGTCGACATTGCCGATCTGGAGCCCGAAGAATTGCGCAAGCATATCGCCGTGGTGGCACAGGACAGCGTGATCTTCTCCGGCACGCTGGCCGACAATATTCGCTATGGCCGGCCTGACGCTTGCGACGCCGATATTGCCCGCGCCGCGCACGCGGCGGCGGCATCCGAATTCATCGAGCGCATGCCCAATGGTCTGAACACGCCTGGTCGGCGAACGCGGCGTAACCTTGTCGGGCGGTCAGCGCCAGCGCATTGCCATAGCCCGCGCCATGCTGCGCGACGCGCCGCTGTTGCTGCTGGACGAAGCGACCAGCGCGCTCGATGCCGAAAATGAACGCCTGGTACAGCAGGGCCTGAAAAATCTCATGGCCGGCCGCACGCACCATTGTCATCGCCCACAGGCTTGCCACCATTCAGCGTCTGTCGCGCATCGTGGTCATGGACCAGGGCCGCGTCGTAGGCGAAGGTACGCACAGCGAACTCGTCGCCCGGGGCGGGTTATATGCACACCTTGCCGATCTGCAATTCTCCAGCGCCATGGCGCTCGCCGGATAGAAAATCCTATGAAAAGAGCCTCCGTTGACCGCGTTACCCGCCTTGCCCTGATCGGGGTCACTGTTGTGGTCCTGATGCTGCTGGCCATGCCGTGCGCGCCATTCGCTCGGTCGGCGTATTCAACGGTTTTCCGGACAGTTTTCCGGCACCTGCGAGACGATCACGGCATGAGGGGCCGGAAGATTTCGAGATCGACGCGCCCGACAATCTGATTTTTGTCTCGGCCTTCAACCGTCGCGCGCCGTCGTCCAGCCCTGATCCGCAGGACGGGCTCTATACGCTCAAGCTCGATGAGACGTCATTGCCGCCGGTCAAACTGGCCGGAACCCCGGCGGATTTCCATCCCCATGGCATCAGCCTGTATGCTCGGGCCGGACGGCAGCGCCGGCTGTTCGTCATCAATCACCGCGCCAGCGGCAAGCAGTCGATCGAGGAGTTCGACATTGCCGTCGAAAACGGCGCGGCCACGCTGAGCGAGATCGGCAGCATCGAGAGCGCGAACTCGATCAGCCCCAAGCGATCTGCATGCGATGGACCCAGCCAGCTTCTATATCGGCAACGATCATACCAGCCCAGTGCGCTCGGCCGCTGCTCGATTTTCTGCTCGTCCTGCCGCGCGCCAATCATTCTGTACTTCAATGGCGCGGTGTTCCGCGTGGCCGCCAAAGAACTGAGTTTCCCGAGCGGGTTGGCGCTGTCGCCCGACGGCCGATACCTTTATGCCGGCGAGAGCCGGGCGCGAATTGTCGAGCTATGAGCGCGGCATGTTGTCGGGATCGCTGAAGCAGGTCGACGCGCTCGGCGATCCCGTCCGGCCTCGACAATCTGCGGTTGGATTCGAAGGGCAATCTGTGGATCGGCGGCCATCCCAAGGCCCTCGCCATGGCGGCGTTCCGCGACGATCCCAAAAAGCCGCGCCATCGGCGGTCTTCGAGGTCGTGCTCGCGGAACGGCATCCCGCAATCGGCGACCTCCGTCTACGTCAACAACGGCGAACAGATCGGCGGCGCATCCGTCGGCGGCGGTTTATCGGGCATCGCCTCCTGATCGGCTCCGTGCTCGACGAACAAATGCTCGACTGCGACGATGGAGCATTGACGCAAAAAGGGCGCCGTCGCGGCGCCCTTTTCGTATCCCTTCGCTCGTAGCGTAGAATTACGCCGCGACGATTTCCTCGCCGCTCGGGATCGCGCAGCACATAGCCGCGGCCCCAGACGGTTTCGATATAGTTGTCGCCGTTCGTCGCCGCCGCGAGCTTCTTGCGCAGCTTGCAGATGAAGACGTCGATGATCTTGAGTTCGGGCTCGTCCATGCCGCCATAGAGATGGTTCAGGAACATCTCCTTGGTCAGCGTCGTGCCCTTGCGCAGCGAAAGCAGCTCCAGCATCTGATATTCCTTGCCGGTCAGATGCACGCGGCTGCCGTCGACCTCGACCGTCTTGGCGTCGAGATTGACGGTCAGCTTGCCGGTGGTGATGACCGACTGCGAATGGCCCTTGGAGCGGCGCACCACGGCCTGGATGCGGGCGACCAGCTCGTCCTTGTGGAACGGCTTGGTCATGTAATCGTCGGCGCCGAAGCCCAGCGCCTTGACCTTGGCCTCGACGATGGCGTTGCCGGAAAGGATGAGGACCGGCGTCTGCACCTTGGCGAGACGCAGCGACTTCAGAACTTCGAAGCCGCTCATGTCCGGCAGCTGAAGATCGAGCACGATGATGTCGTAGTCGTAGAGCTTGCCGAGATCGATGCCTTCTTCGCCGAGATCGGTGGTGTAGACGTTGAAGCCCTCGCTACGCAGCATCAGCTCGATGCTGCGCGCCATGGCGCTGTCGTCTTCGATCAAGAGAACGCGCATGTCAGTAACCCCTCTGCGGCACGTGCCACGCCCTGGCGCGTGGTTAACGGTAATGGCTCTAACGGTAAGCGGAAATGGTTAACACGACTTTAACGCCGTTCCTCAGGTTCACGCCTTACGAACCCCGGCTTAATCGGAATCTTCTCAACGGGTCGGCAGGGCCGCTCATCCCCTTGATTCGCTTTGTTAAGTTTACCGCCACTTAAATCCTTGCGGGCAAGATGCAGCGGAAGCCGGCGCGGAAGAATTTCGCGCCGGAAAAGGATTTCGATGCACGCGCTGCTCAAAGAAATCGAAGCCGTGTCAAGCCC
Source organism: uncultured Alphaproteobacteria bacterium (assembly GCA_963837555.1). GTDB lineage: Bacteria > Pseudomonadota > Alphaproteobacteria > Micropepsales > Micropepsaceae > Rhizomicrobium. The sequence goes on from CAWINU010000011.1 coordinate 52,802, forward strand.
TGTCCGCCGCTTCGGCCGCGTGGCCCGGATCGAGGGCCTGCTGGTCGAGGTGACCGGCGCCGCCGGGCGCCATCAGCCTGGGCGGCCAGGTCACGCTACGGCCGGAACCGGCAAGGAAATTCCTTGCGAAGTGGTGGGCTTCCGCGACGGCCGGGCGCTGGCCATGCCGCTCGGGCAGCTCGACGGCATGGCGCTCGGCGCGCGCGCCGACTTCGACGACCGGCCCGCAGCGATCTATCCCTGCACGGCCTGGCTCGGCCGCGTGCTCGATGCCTTCGGCGACCCGCCGACGGCAAGGGTCCGCTGCCGCAGGGCACCGATGGCCTATCCGCTCAGCGCCGCCGCCGCCTGCCGCCCTCGCGCGCGCGCGTCGGCGGCAAGCTCGATCTGGGCGTGCGCGCGCATCAATGCCTTCACCACCTGCTGCAAGGGCCAGCGCATGGGCATCTTCTCGGGCTCGGGCGTCGGCAAATCGACGCTGCTGGCCATGCTGGCGCGCAATACCGAGTGCCGACGTCATCGTCATCGGCCTGGTCGGCGAACGCGGCCGCGAGCTCAAGGAATTCATCGAGGACGATCTGGGCGAGGAGGGCTTGGAGCGTTCGGTGGTGGTCGCCGCGACCTCGGACGAGCCCGCCCTGGTGCGCCGTCAGGCGGCGTATGTCGCCATGGCCGTCGCCGAATATTTCCGCGACCAGGGCTTGCATGTGCTGCTGCTGATGGATTCGGTCACGCGCTTCGCCATGGCGCAGCGCGAGATCGGTCTGTCGGCCGGCGAGCCGCCGGCGACCAAGGGCTATACGCCCACGGTGTTCGCCGAATTGCCGCGGCTGCTGGAACGCGCCGGTCCCGGGCGCCGAAGGGCAGGCCGGCTCCATCACCGGCCTGTTCACCGTTCTGGTCGAAGGCGACGATCATAACGAACCGATCGCCGATGCGGTGCGCGGCATTCTCGACGGCCACATCGTGCTGGACCGTGCCATTGCGGAACGCGGCCGCTTTCCGGCGATCAACATTTTGAAGTCGGTGTCGCGCGCCATGCCGGCCTGCAATACCGACGGACGAACAGGAGTTCGTGGCGCGCGCGCGCGCGCCGCTGGCCGTCTATGAAGACATGGCCGAACTGATCCGGCTCGGCGCGTACAAGAGCGGGCACGAATGCGGAAGTGGACGACGGCCATACGTCTTTACCCGCAGCTCGAGGACTTTCTGGCGCAGAACGAAAGACGATGCGCGCACGTTACGGCGGGTTATGCACGCAATTAGAGAAGATCATCGGCCGCGTGGGAAAGGTGAGTCGCCATGAAACGCCGGGACACATTGCTGCGCTTGAAGCGCTTCCGCGTCGACGAAATGAAGCGCCGGCTGGCGACGCTCGACGAAATGAAGGCCGATCTCGAGCGAAAGCTCGCCGATCTCGAAGACAGCGTGGCGCGCGAACGTCAGCGCGCCAACGATTCCGACATCGGCCGTCTGGCCTTCCCGTCCTTCCTGCGTTCGATCGAAGCGCGCCGCGAAAATCTTCGCGCAACGCTGAAGGAAATCGAACGCGAACGCGGCCGTCGCGCAGGACGAACTGACGGCCGCCTTTCAGGATCTCAAGAGCCTCGAATTCGCCAGCGAGCAGGCAGGCCGAAGCGGCTGGCCGAAGTCAGGCGCGCCGCGCCCAGTCCCGGCTCGACGAAATGGCGCTGGTGCGCCATCTGCGCAAGCACGCGATGCGCAGCGCCTGACCGGCATAATCGCGATTCAATTGCGCCTGTTTTTGCTCTAAGTTGATCTTCGGGTTGATTTGGGCCGCGGGGGATCCATGTCCTTTTCCGAATATATTTCGCCTCTGTTCGGCCGCTGCGTGATGGCCTGGTTCTTTTTCAACCAGGTTTTTCACTATGGCGGCAGCTGGAACGCGACCATCTCCGAGATGCAGGGCAAGGGAATTCCGCTTGCGCCATTGTTGCTGGCGCTGGCCCTGATCCTGATCATCCTGGGTGCCATTTCGCTGGTGCTTGGCTTTCACACCCGACACGGCGCCATGGTGCTGTTTACCGTGACGCTGATTGCCACCTTGTTGCTGCACGATTTTTGGCACTTCACCGATACCGGTCTGCGCGTGGACGACTATCAGACCTTTGCCCGCAATATCGCCATTTGCGGCGGGTTGCTCTTTATCGTGGGTATGGGCTCCGGCCCCTTTGCCTTCGACACCAAACGCGAAGGCGGCAAGGGTAAAAAGCACTGAATGCCGGCAGCGCTACCAGCCGCCGCCGCCGCCACCACCGCCGCCGCCGCCGGACGAGCCGCCGCCGCCGCTGCCCGAACTTGAACCCGGCGCGGTCGAGGCGCTGGCTGCGGCCCCGGCAATGCTGGACCCGATCGCCGAAGCAAATCCGCCCGTGCCCAGGCGGCTATAGGACGGCCCCGAATACCAGCCGGGCGAATAGCTGGTGTCGGGCGCGCGGCCGGCCGCGGCTGCTGCGGCCTCGAATTTTTTGCTCCATTGATTTTCGCAGTCGAGCGCGATGGCATAGGGCAGGTATTTTTCGAACAGTTCGGGCGTGACGTTGGGCGGATGCAGGATCTCCAGCCGCTCCTTTTCGGTCGTCGACAGAAACATCGAAAAGCCCTCGATCTGGTCGAGTAGTCTTGCACCGGCCAGGGTGGGCGCTTTCAGCAGATGATAAAACAGATAGGCGGCAATACCGCCGACCGACAGCGCGGCCATGGTCCAGACCGAGACCATCGAACTGAAAGAATGGACGCCGAATATCCAGCCGCCAAGGAACGGAACCGCAAACGCCGACATAAAGACTGCGGAAAAAAAGTTGGCGATGCGCGAGCCGACGCTGCCGATCCGGCCGAACACGCCGGCCCAGCCCATGGCGGCGTTATGAAGAAGAAAGGACGTCGCGGTAGTCCAGCCCGCCAGCCAGAACAGCATAAAGCCTGCGGCGCCCGCGTCTTCGGACAAAAGCGCGGCGCCCAGTCCCGACAGCGCCAATATTCCCATGCCGCCGGCAAACCAGCCCAGATTGGTGACGAAATATTGGCCTTCATATTCGGTCTTCAGCGCCGATTTGAGGGCGCTGATGGATCTGGCGATCTTGCTGTGGTTGACCTGCTTCAATTCGATGGAGTTCTCGGACCCCGCAAACATTGCCGAACCCACCGATCGTTCGCCCGCCGCCAGATTCGCGGCCACAGATGATCGTCCGGTCCAATCGAGACGGAAGGTGCCATGCTGCTCGGAGATTTTCAGATATCCCTTTACCGCCATGTCGATCAGCGCGGCCGAAAAGCATTTTCGGTCATAGGACATGCGCCGGATAAAGCGCAGTGCCGCGGGAGAAAGGTCCGACGGCGGCGCAAAAAGCGGAATCACCACGCCACGCGCCGGGTCGCGTCCGAAATGGTGCCAGACAACTACATAATAGATGATCACCGCCAGCAGTCCGAGTAGGGCGACAACCGTGCCGGCATTGTCCAATATGAAGGCGCGCCGCAGTTCGGTCTCGCTGGGAGGCGACACGGCGCCTTTTGCAAAACCGATAGCGACGGTCAGTCCTTCGTAACTGCCCAGCGGTGCGGTCGTAACAAATTCGGCGCTGTTGTCGGTCAGGCGGATATAGCGCGCATTGGATCCGGTTGCGCCTTGAGGGCCGGTATAAAATGACTGCTGCAGAATGCGCGCGCCGGGTGGCAAATGAATGTCGGCGCGCACCCGATCAATGGGAAACGCCCAGCCATTGCCCGTGACGTTCCAGTAAAGTTCGTCGTAATTTTCGAAAAAGCCGATCTGGCGATCCGTGATATAGGTAATGCTGTATTCGTGTTCGCCGGGCGCGATCAGCGTGTCGGCATCGCCAATTCTGACGCGCACGCCGTTATCCAGCGACTCAATCGAATAGGGTTCGTTCCTGCCGTCGCGCACGACCTGCGTTACATCGAACCGCACGCGAATGCGGTTGCCATGGGCGTCTTGGTAGCGCGTCGGAAAATCGCGATAGATGCCATGACGAATCTGGTTGCCCGTGGAATTCACGGATATCATTTCGGTCACGGTCAACTGTCCGTTTCCGGCAACCGTGATATCGCTGACGAAATTTTTAATGCGTTCCGATTGGTCCTGTGCGACGGCCGGTGCGCTCAGCAACAAGGCCAGCGCGATGCCGAACGGCCACTTCAACCGAAGGAGACTTTCGGCGCCTGGCGGTCTCCGGCAGTTTCCACCTGGAAGAACGAGGCAATCCTGAAACCACCGAAATTTGCAACAAGGTTGGACGGAAACTGCTCGATCCTGACGTTAAAGTCCCGCACCGTGCCGTTATAGTAACGCCGCGCCAACTGGATCTGGTTTTCGATGTCGGACAGATCGTTTTGCAGTGACTGAAAATTGGCACTGGCTTTCAGGTCCGGATAGGCTTCCGCCACCGCCATGATACGCCCGATTGCCGCCGCAATGGCATTTTCTTCCAATTCGCGCGCCGCCAGATCCTGACTGTGTCCCGCCCGCAGGCGAGTCAATTCGTCGAGCGTGGTGCGTTCGTGCGCGGCATACCCTTTGACGGTTTCAACCAGATTGGGAATAAGGTCGGCGCGCCGCTTGAGTTGCGCATCAATGCCGCTCCAGCCTTCCGCGACAAGATTCCGGCCACGCACAAGCGCATTGTAGGTCGTAACGGCCCACAGCCCGGCGAGTACAACAAGGCCCAGAATCACAAAAAACGCCATAACGTCAGCCTAACGGCTTGCGCTTTGCCCGTCTACTTATCGGGGAAACAGCAACGAGCGCACGAAATAGACTAAGGAAATCAGCACGCCAAAGCTGAGGAAATAGGCGATCAGCATGCCGGCCTGCATGTCCAGCAGCTTCTGCCAGGCCGTGCCTGCCGACGCCAGGGCGCTTTCACTCTGCAGGGCCACGCCCTGGGCATAATTTGCAAGCGCGAATACGATCAGCCCCAGGGTCGTTGCCGACCCGATCATGCCGTAGCCGCGCATCACAAGCCCTGCGGCGATCACGATCAGGACCGCCACGATCAGCATTGCGATTTCCGTCGAAGTCGCGATGGCCACAATGTTATTCCAGATGCCTGTAACAGCCCACATAGTCGCCTCATGTGCCGCGCCATCCGATTGCCGTGGATTTGCGCAATGGCCCTATAGCTTGAATATACAGCATACACCGAAAAGCCGCCGCCGCCGAGCCTCGGTTTGTCTATTCCTGCGCCGTGCAGCAGGCGATTTTTGGTTAACGCCGGGTGGCCGGATTATATTTGGCCGAGGGTGCGAAGGCGGACGCTGGCGTGTATTTCGGCCTGCGACATGACTACCGTCTGGGAGCGGAAGCGCTCGATGATCGAACGCACAAACGGCCTGATCTGCGGGCTGGTCAGCAGCACAGGCACATCGTTTTTCTGGCCGGCTTCCTCAAACCGGTCGCGCACCGCCTGAATGAATTGCTGAAGCTGTGACGGCGCCATGGCGAGCTGGCGGTCCTCGCCCTGGCCGACAATGGCTTCGGCAAAGGCCTGCTCCCATGCCGGCGACAAGGCGATGATCGGCAGGTAGCCGCCCGGGGCCAGGTTTGCGTTGCACAGCTGGCGGGCAAGACGCGCGCGCACATGCTCGGTGATATAAAGTGCGTTCTTGGTGTGTCCGACCGCCTCGGCAATCCCTTCCAGAATGGCGGGCAAGTCGCGGATGGAGACGCGTTCGCCAAGCAGGGTTTGCAGCACGCGCTGCACGCCCGTGACGGGAATCTGCGATGGAATAAGTTCGTCCACCAGCTTCTTGTTTTCCGTCGGCAACTCGTCGAGCAGCTTCTTGGTTTCGGTGTAGGACAGAAGCTCTGCCATGTGCGATTTCAAGACTTCGGTCAGATGCGTGGTCAGCACGGTACCGGGATCGACAACCGTGTAACCGCGGAAGGAAGCTTCCTCGCGCAAATCCCCCGACACCCAGGTGGCGGGCAATCCGAAGGCCGGTTCGGTGGTGTGCGTGCCCGGCATGTCGATCGGCAGACCGCGCGGATCCATGACCAGAAGGCTGCCGGGTATCAGTTCGCCGCGGCCGGAATCCACTTCCTTCACGCGAATGCAGTATTCGTTGGCGCTGAGCTGCATATTGTCCAGGATGCGCACGGCAGGCATGACAAAGCCCATTTCCTGCGCCAATTGACGGCGCAAGGCCTTGATCTGGTCGGTAATGCGATGGCCTTTGACATCGTTGATCAGCGGCAGCAGCCCGTATCCCAGTTCGACGCGCAGCTGGTCGAGTGCAAGAGCGGTGGAGATCGGCTCTTCCTTCGGCGCGGCTTCGGTCATGGCCTTGGCCTCCTCCGCCTTCTCCGCCTGCGCACGGGCATCTTTGCTTTTGTAGGCGGTGTAGGCCAGGCCGCCCACTGCCAGCGACAAACCGGCGAACACCATGTGCGGCATGCTTGGTATCAATGAAACAATACCCATCACGGCGGAGGCCATCGACAGCGCCTGCGGATAGTTCGACAACTGGCCCATCAGGGCTTTGTCGGTGGCGCCGTCGATGCCCGCCTTGGAGACCATCAGACCCGCGGCAATGGATACGACCAGCGCCGGCATCTGGCTGACCAGGCCTTCACCGACTGTCAGCAGGGTGAAGGTGTGCGTGGCATCCGCAAAGCTCATGCCTTCCTGAACGACGCCGATGATAATGCCGCCTATGATGTTGATGGCGACGATCAGAAGGGCCGCGATGGCATCTCCGCGTACGAATTTGCTGGCGCCGTCCATGGCGCCGAAAAAGTTGGATTCGGATTCCAGTTCCTTGCGGCGGCGCTTGGCTTCCTTTTCGTCGATCAGACCGGCGGACAGATCGGCGTCCACCGCCATCTGCTTGCCGGGCATGGCATCCAAACTGAAACGTGCCGCCACTTCGGCGATGCGGCCCGAACCCTTGGTGATGACGATGAAGTTCACGATGATCAGAATGGCGAACACGATCACGCCGATGACAAAATTACCCTGCGTAATCAGCGTGCCGAAAGCCTGAATAACACCGCCGGCGGCCGCGGTGCCTTCATTGCCATGACCCAGAATCAGGCGAGTCGAGGCGAGATTCAGCGCCAGCCGCAGCAGCGTGGTGATCAGCAGGATGGTCGGAAAGGACGAGAATTCCAGCGGCTTTTGAATGAACACCGCCGTCATCAGGATCAGGATCGAGAATGAAAGCGAGAAGGCCAGGCTGATGTCCAGCAGCCAGGGCGGCAGGGGCAGCAGCAGCACGATCAGGATCGCCATGATGCCTATGGCAAGACCCAATTCGGCGCGCTTTAAATGACCTGCGAGTCCGCGCACCGATAAATTCGGGGCTCCTGCCTGGCCTGCCGTAATGTCTGTCATTGTCTATCGCTATAAATAAGAGTGATCAGCCCGCCATCCGGGTGTCGCCGCCGGGCTGGGGAACGCTCACCCCCGAAGAACTATATTCGCGCAGCTTGTTGCGCAGCGTGCGGATGGAGATGCCCAGTATGTTGGCGGCATGGGTGCGATTGCCCAGGCAATGATCCAGCGTGTCGAGAATGAGATCGCGTTCGACATCGGCAACGGTGCGGCCGACAAGCCCGCGGGTCACCGCGGCGGCCGAACTGACGGCAGATTGCACGGGCTGCGGCAGATCCGGCGCGCGGCCGGTTGAAACATGGCTGCCGTCCGGCAGGCGGATGGCTTCGGGCATGATCTCCGGGCCCGTCGCCAGCAGCACGGCGCGGTGCATGGTATTTTCCAGTTCGCGCACATTGCCGCGCCAGCCATGCGAGGCCAGCAGGCGCTCCGTTGCCGCCGACAAGGGGCGGAAGGGGACGCCGTTGGCTTCGGCATATTTGTGGGCGAAGTGCTTGGCCAGCGCTTGAATATCCTTGGGACGTTCGCGCAGGGCCGGCAGGCGCAGATTGACCACGTTCAGGCGATACAAAAGGTCTTCGCGGAATAAATTGTGTTTTACGGCTTCCGCCAGGTCCCGGTTCGAGGTTGCGATAACGCGGATATCGACCTTGACCGGCTTGGTGCCGCCGACGCGATCGATTTCGCGTTCCTGAAGGGCGCGCAACAATTTGGCTTGCAGCCGGGCATCCATTTCGCTGATTTCGTCCAGCAGCAATGTACCGCCATTGGCCTCTTCGAATTTGCCGATGCGCCGCGCCACCGCGCCGGTAAAGGCGCCCTTTTCATGGCCGAACAGTTCGGACTCCAGAAGATTTTCCGGGATGGCGGCGCAGTTCACCGAAATAAACGGCTTGTCGGCGCGCGACGATTTGCGATGGACATAGCGGGCGAGCACTTCCTTACCCGTACCGGATTCGCCGGTGATCAGGATCGAAGCATCCGAACCCGAGACCTGATCGGCGAGGGCGATGACCGCCCCCATGGCCTCATCCTCGAAAATCATCTGGTGGCTTTCGTCGGCCACCGCCGCCAGAATCGCGGCAATCAGTTCCGGGTCGGCGGGCAGGGGAAGATATTCCTTGGCGCCCGCGCGGATGGCGTCCACGGCGCGGCGTGCGTCGGTGCCGATGCCGCAAGCCACAACCGGCGTGCAGATATGTTCATCCGCCAGAGCAGTCACCAGCCTGGCGATGTCGAACATCACGTCGCAGAATACCAGTTCCGCGCCGGTGCCGCCGCGCAAGGTGGCCATGGCCTGATCGATGTCGCTGGCATGGGTGACTTTTGCACCCTTGCTCATGGCGATTTTGGTCGCCGTGCCGATCTGTCCTTGCAACTGGCCGATGATGAGTAGACGCATTGTCGTGTTCCTTGCGATAGGTGATTAGGATTGGCCGGCCTTGATAATTTCCGTCATCGTGACGCCCAGGCGCTCTTCGACGAGAACGACCTCGCCGCGCGCAACCAGCCGATCATTGACATAAATGTCGATGGCTTCCCCGACTTTGCGGTCCAGTTCCACAACCGTGCCTTTGCCCAGCTTCAACAGCTCCGATACTTCCATCGCGCTCTTGCCTAATACGGCGGACACCGTAACCGGCACATCGAACACGGCTTCCAGATCCTGTGCCGAACGCTTGGTATCGGTATCGCTGGGCTGATCCGCGGTCAGAAGCGCGGCGCCGCTGTTGTCCTGATCTTGGGCGAGATCTGGCAGATCGACGTCATCTGCGGCCATGGGTTTATTCCTCCGGTGACAGGATTTGGGTGGATTGTGAGAAACGGCGTTCAATTAATTCTGCGACGGCCTTTTCGATGGCGTCGGCCTTGCGTTCCATGCCGCCGCCGCGCCACTCAATGCGGCAATCGGCGCCGGCCTGCGCCGCGTCGGCGAACAGCATGACGCGGCCCTCGAAGCCTTCCTGATGGGCCATCTCTTCGATAGCGCCCTTCAGAGCTTCAATGACTTTGTCGGATGCGCGCAATACGATGCGCGGCTCGCCCAAGGCCTGATGCATGGCGTCCCGAAAGGTCGCTTCGACGTCGGCAACGGGCAGGGCCCGCACGGCGGCCGACGCAAGTTTCCTGGCGATGGCCAGGGCTATGGTCGCCGCTTCCGCGCGCACCATTTCAATATCAGCCTGCGCCTGAGCCATTGTCTCGCGCACAGCGGCGGCGGCTTCGCGGGTCGCGGCGGCCACGGCCTCGATGGCGCGCACTTCACCGGCCGCAAATCCTTCAGCCCGTGCTTTTTCGCACATGGCTTCGATTTCGCTCAGCAGATAGGTTTTGCGCTGGCGTCCGCGCGCAGCTTCGGACACCACGTCGCGAGCGGCGGTGAATTCCGTGTCGAAGGTGAATTTGCTGCCGGCGTTTTGCATCAGTACACCAGCTCGTCTTCGCCCTGTTTATTGGCGATCATGATTTCACCCTTATTGGCGAGATCTTTGGCGACATTGACCATGCGCATCTGCGCTTCGTCGACGTCCTTGAGGCGTACCGGACCCATGGCTTCCATGTCTTCGCGCAGAATCTTGCCGGCACGCTCGCTCATGTTCGAGAAGAACACGTCGCGCAGGGAGTCGGTCGAGCCCTTTAATGCCAGCGCCAGTTTGTCCTTTTCGACGCTGCGCAGCAGTGTCTGGATCGAACCGGGATCGAGCTTGCCCAGATCTTCGAAGGTGAACATCAGCGCCTTGATGCGTTCGGCGCTGTCGCGCGAGCGTTCTTCCAGGGCGGTAATGAAGCGGCCTTCGGTCTGGCGATCGAAATTGTTGAAAATCTCGGCCATGTGCTCATGGGCATCGCGCTTGGCCGTGCGCGCCAGGTTCGACATGAATTCAACGCGCAGCGTCTGCTCGACCTTGTCGAGAATATCCTTTTGCACCGATTCCATGCGCAGCATGCGCTGCACCACTTCGAGCGCGAATTCTTCCGGCAGCGCACCCAGCACGCGGGCGGCATGTTCCGGTTTGATTTTGGACAGCACCACCGAAACGGTCTGCGGATATTCGTTCTTCAGATAATTCGCCAGAACGGTTTCATTCACATTGGCGAGCTTGTCCCACATGGTACGACCGGCCGGACCGCGGATTTCCTCCATGATCTGGCTGACCTTGTCTTCGGGCATGAAGCGCGAGATCAGGCGTTCGGTGGATTCATAGGAACCCATCAGCGAACCGGTGCCGGACATTTGTGAGACAAAGTCGACCAGCAATTTTTCAATCAAGGTCGAGGACACGGTTCCCAGGTTCGACATCACCTGGGAAATTTCCTTTATCTCCTCTTCGTCCATCATTTGCCAAAGCTTGGAGGAGTTTTCCTCGCCAAGCGAAAGCATAATGATGGCCGAGCGCTCTGCGCCGGACAGCGAGCGGACGTCTTCTTTGACGGCGGGTTTTAGGGATCTGCTCATAAATTACACCGGTTGATGCAGCCAGGTACGAAGAATGGCGAGCGCTTCTTCGGGATGGGCGCCTACCACTTCTCCGACCTTTTTGATGGCGGAATCGCGCACCTGGCCGTCGATGCGCGACACGTCAATGCCTTCGTGTGGTGCAGGAAGGGCAGGCGTTGCACCGCCGGGCCCTGCCACCTGTTGGCTGCGATCCGCTTTTCCGGCGGACGGCGCGGGCAATTGACCGGCAACGGCGCTCGGTGCCGTCGGTGCAAGTTCGAAGTTGCCCGCCTGTTGGGCCGAGAACATGCGATTGATCAGGGGCCGCGCGACAAAGAAGCCCATCAACAGAGCCGTCAAGGAGAGAATGCCCGCCTCGATGATCTTGAACCAGTGCGCGGAATCCAGACCCAGCAGCGGTTCTGGTGCGGGCGTCCCTTCAACGGCATCGATGCGCGCAAACGGCATATTGGTGACTTTCACCAGATCGCCGCGCTGCGCGTCGAATCCGATGGCCGACTTCACCAGGCTTTCAATGTCCGTCATCTCTTTGGGCGGGCGGGCGGTGTAGACCGTCTTGCCGTCGCTGTTGACCGTGGTTGTTCCGTCCACCACCACGGCAACGGACACGCGTTTAATCTGGCCCGAATCCACGGTGCTGGTCTTCACCGTCTTGGAAATTTCGTAGTTGGTGGTTTCCTCGGTGCGGTCGGAACTGGATCTGGCGACGTCGCTGGTGCTTGGTTGGCCCTGGCCGGGCAGGGCGTTTGAGACCGATACTGCGCCACCCGTTCCGCCATTGGCATCGCTGGAATTCTGCTCGACCGTCTGGGTCGACCGCACCACCTTGGAATCCGGATCATATGACTCGCTGTTGGTGACGATGTGGTTGTAGTCGACGTCGGCGGTAACTTGCACCCGGACGTGACCGGGGCCGACAACGCTGGAGACGATGGAATCGATGCGATTGCGCAGACGCTCTTCGAGATCGGTGGTCTGTTGGTCCTGGTTTGCAGCCAACGCACCGGCTCCGCTGTCGCCATCCCCGCCCGCCAGCAGCGTGCCGCGGTCGTCCACAATGGCGACATTCTCGGCGTGCAGGCCCGAAACGGCGGCGGCAACCAGATGTTGAATGGCCTGAACCTGACCGCGCTGCATGACGGTGCGGGTTTTTAGGACCACGGACGCGCTGGGCGGCTGCGCATCGCGGCTGAAGATCTGGCGTTCGGGAATCACCAGATGCACCCGGGCCGAATCCACGCCTTCAATAGTCTGGATGGAGCGGGCCAGTTCGCCTTCGGTGGCGCGCAGGCGGTTGATGTTCTGCACGAAGGCAGTGGTGCCGAAGGTGTCGGTCTTGTCGAAGATTTCATAGCCCACGCCGGCGGCAGGCAGATTTTGCGCCGCCATATCCATGCGCAGCTTTGTCACCTGATCGGCCGGAACCAGTATTGTATCGCCCTTGGTCTCATAGGGCACATTCATGCTGTCCAGCTTGGTAGTGACCGCAGCGGCGTCACGGGTTTCCAGTCCCGCAAACAAAATGGCTTTCGGGGGTTCGCTGATTACGCCTGCGACATAAAGGAAGAAGGCGGTCAGGGCGGCGGCAACGCCGGCCATGACGCCGAAACGCGCCGCGCCTATCGCTTTGAAAAAATCCGGCAACTGGTAAGCCCTCCGCGTGATCAGCGACGCATCAGGGCATGCCTTGCCCGTCAGCCGTCCCCGCTGTGCTAGGCAAACATTGCCGTGTATGTGGTAAAGGCGTGCTTAACGCCGGGAGCGCTTAGCCAGGAAGTCGTGGAAATAAAGTCTTAACAACTCCTTGCGTGATCGTTCGGAAAAATCCGCCGCTCCTCAATTCCTGTATTGCTGCACGCGTGTCGCGCGCAGGCCGGGAATGCCGAACCGGTCAATGGCACGCTGCCACGCCAGAAATTCTTCCACGGTCAGCGTGTAACGCCGACAGGCATCGTCCAGGCTCAACAGGCCGCCGCGCACCGCAGCCACGACTTCGGCCTTGCGGCGGATAACCCAGCGCCGCGTATTCGGTGGCGGCAGGTCGGCGAGCGTCAACGGGCTTCCATCCGGCCCGATGACATAGCTCACGCTACCTTTTCGCTCTTCGCCCATATCTATCGAACTCCAGAGTCATTACCCACGCGCAAAGTAGCTGTTTCTCTTTTAAGAAAAGGCCAAGAGCTGTGGTAAACGAAACGGTAAAATTGCCTATACATTCCTAATTATCAGCCTTTCCGGCGCCTCGTTTATGAATCAATTACGAAGCGCCGGAAGTTCCTCATTGCATTTGCAGCAGTTGATCCAGCATTTGCGATGTCGTGGTCACAATGCGTGCCGACGCCGAATAGGCGCGTTGCGTCGTGATCAGGTTGGTGAACTCGGTCGCCAGATCGACAGTCGAGCTTTCCAGTTCGCTGGACAGGATTGAACCCGCGCCGCCGGAATTGGCGGAAGCGATGATCGGGGTGCCCGACGTAATTGTGGTCGTGTAGGCATTGCCGGAAACGGCCGACAATCCGTTTGGATTGGCAAACGTCGCCAGTGGCAGCTTGAACACGTCCTGCGACAGGCCATTCGAGAACTGGGCCGCCACAATTCCGTCTTCCGAAATTGAAAGTCCGGTGACGCTGCCGAACACCGCGCCGTCGACGCTGGCATTGGTCATTGTCGAAGGCGTGTCGAACTGCGACATGCCGTCGGATGATCCGACTGTGCCCATGCTGAGCGTAATGGGCTGCGATGTCAGGCCCGACGCTGCCGCCCAGGGGATGGTGACGTTGATCGTGTTTTGCGCGCCGGCGGTGCCTGTATCCGCGTCGGCCAGAGAGCCGTCCGAATTAAACGACATGGTGCCGGTGGCGATTGGGTTGTTGCCCGCGCCGCCGATATTGGCCGCCGCGCCCTGATAGCTCACTTCGTAAGCCCAGGTGTTGGCGCCGGTTTTGACGAATGACAACTCCAGAGGCTGCGAACCGCCCTGGCTGTCATAGACGTTTATCGTGCGCTGGAACTGCGGCGTTACCGTGCCCGCATTCATGTCACCGGCGGTGTAAGCGCCAACGGCCGTCGTGCTGGCCTGCAAATTGGCCTGAAGGGACATGGTGCTTGAGGCCTGCGCCTTGCCCGCCAGATTGCTGACGTTGATGGCCGACATCGTGTTGGGGTTCGTCGGCGGATTGCCGGCGGAATCCAACTGCCAGCCCAGCAGATAGAGACCGGCGGCATTTTTCAGATTGCCGCTGGCATCCGGCGCAAAGGAGCCGGCGCGCGTGTACAACACGCCGTTGCCGCTCGCATCTTTACTGACCGTGAAAAAGCCATTGCCGCTGATGGCCAGGTCGGTGGCGCTCTGCGTCGTGGTCAGAAGGCCCTGCTGCGCCACATTCTGTCCGGCGCGCGAAATTACGCCCGCGGAAGACGGATCGCCGGTACCGGATGCCGAAGCCAGCAAGGTCGAAAAGGAGCTGGTGGCATTTTTATAGCCAATGGTGTTGACGTTTGCGATATTCGCCGAGGCGACGCTGAGCGCGGTGGAGTTCGCGTTCAGTCCGGCCACGCCGGTCATTAATGCGCCATAGAGAGACATTTTTCGTTCCTTTAAGGCCGCTCGGTCTTCGCCGCCGTACCTTGCGTTGGGATGCAGCCGTTCTCGGCCGCGGGTTGAGATCAATTCGTTCCAATCAATGTTGCGTCGGTCAGCGGCACGATCATCGAACCAATGACGAGTTGCGGCGTACCGCTGCTCATATCGATGGCATTGACTATCGCCTTGCTGGCGACGGAGGTGGTGATATTGCTGCCGTCAGCCGCTTTGGCGCCGACTGTCAGCGTATATCCGCCGTCCGGCAGAGAGTTTCCGGCTGCATCTTTGCCGTCCCAATTGAAGGTGTGGCTGCCGGGTGTCGTTTCGCCGGTTGTGGCGTACACAACCTTGCCATTGGCATCCGAAATCGTTAGCGCCGTGGCGGCCGAGGCATTATCGAGGCCATAACTCCAGCTGGCGCTGCCGTTGGACAGCGAGCCTTCGCCGTTCGTCATGACGACGCTTCTGCCCAGATAGCCGATCGCGAAGGTATTATTCTGCGTCTGGCCAAGGCCGATCAGCTGTTTGAGATTCTGGTTTGTATCGATCTGTTGCTCGACGCCGGAGAATTGCACCAGCTGCTGCGTGAACTGGTTGGAATCCATTGGCGACAAGGGGTCCTGATTTTGCAGTTGCGTGGTCAGAAGCGTCAGAAAGGTATCGAAATTGCCCGCCAGCTGCTTGGCGGCGGCGGAACCTGTCGCTGCGGCACTCGTCGTACTGGGAATGGCGATCGTCATCGGATTGTCCTTTAGACGTGGATATCAAGTCCGGAATTTCCGGACGAATAGTGATTGCTGCTCATGGCAGGGGCTTCGATGTTTGCAATGGCCGTGATGCCGGCGGCGCGTGACGAGATGCTGCGCGCGCATTATTGTCCTGCTGGCGCTCCTGGCCTTTGAGCGAAAAATTCAGTCCGTTATTGGACAGATTGATGCCGGCATCCTTTAGGGCCCGCTCCAGACCGGCGGAATCCTTTTGCAGCATGTCCAGCGCATGCGGCTTGTCCACCACCAGCGCGGCATGGGCCTTTCCCGTATCATCCAGCGTCAGACGAACTTCCACCCTGCCGAGTTCGGGCGGGTCCATGCGGATTTCGAAATGTTTGATGTCCTTGTCGGCATAGCTGGCGATCTGAACGGCCATGCTTTGCAGGTTCGGCGGCATCGGCGCGGTATCGCGAAGGGCATTGACCGAATGCAGGGTGGCAGCCGTATTGTGCAAAATCTGCATGGGCTGCTGCACGCTGTTGGCGGCAAAATTCTGCGGCAGGTCAACCTTAACGGGGTCGGGCATGGCGGTTTGCGTCGGCGCGGCCGCGTTGCCGCCGGCAATATTGGCTGGCGCATCGTTGCGCGGCAGGGATTGCGCCGGCGTGCCGTTGTCGTCGCGGTTCTGCTGTTGATGATCCTGCGCCTGCGGTTCGGTGCCGGTCTGAACATCGGCAATTTTATCGCCGGACTTGGCATCGGTGCTTTGCGGCGCTGGCGCAGGTGTCTGCGCGGGTTTCGTAGCGGCCGCCAATTCCTTGGGAACATCGGTTTTTCCGGAATCGGTTGCGCTGTCGGAAGATGCGGTCGTTGCTTTGTCGGAGCGTTGCGTGCCGGCGGTTTTGTCGACTTTGTTGCCAGGATCGGCGTCAACAGGGCCGGGGACTGCGGCAGGACTGCGGCAGTCCCTGCGGCTTTTGCGCTCGCAATTTCCAGCCCTGCGGAAGCCGGGCCTGTCTGCCGGGTACTATCCTGATCGGCTGGCGGCTGCGGCCCCGCCGGCGGTGTCTGCGCAGCGGATTGCGGGTCGACGGCCTCAGGTTGAATTTTCCCGGACTTGGATTTCGGCGCTGCCGTGTCAGGCGGCGCTGCTCCGGCATCGGCGTCCGGACTGGTCTTAGCGGAGCTTTGCTTCGTCGTTTGCTGCGGCAGTTGAGCCGCCATCAGCAAAGCCAGCGCGTCGGGCTCATCCGCTGACGGATCCTGCGCGTTCTTCTTGGCTTTGTCGTCGCTGGAATCCGGCGCGACCGGGCCATCATCCTCGGTCGGCGCTGCGTTGGGAAGCAGCTTGGCGTTCTGCAGGGCCTGTACCGCGGCATCATTTGCCGGAATCAGATCCGTCTGTGCAGCGGCATCCGGCAGCATTTTTTCCGCGAGAAGAATGGCAAACAGTCCGTCAACGTCGCCAGCCTGCAACGCGTTATTGTTGGCGGGTCCGGCGCTATTGGGTTGCGCCGGAGGCTGTAATGCGTTGACGGCGACAGATGCCACGAAAGAAATCTCACAATGATCCGCCTCAGCACATAGCAAGGGCCGGACCAGTTTTTTCTCGACGGCTGTTTGCCTCTTTATCTATGGGAATTCGATTTTTTGCCCCGGTCTCGCGTACGGCATGATCTGCCAAACCCGGCAAGCTTTGCCGCACCACCACGCGCATTTTGCCGGGGAGGTCGGAATTTTCCGCGGAATTCGGCCCGAAATCATGGCACGGGGTTTGCGATCATGGTCTTCGGCAACAAAGTATCTTCAAGGTTTCCCCGTTATGGGCCTCAACGGAATCATGTCGAGTGCGCTCACCGCACTCCAGACGAACTCTACGGCCCTGCGTGTGGTTTCCACCAATGTGGCAAACGTCAACACGGACGGTTATTCCCGCCGTGTCGTCAATCTGCAGACATTGTCCGCCGGCGGCCAGCTCGCCGGCGTTGACATCGCTTCCATTACCCGTGTTGTAGACCAGTTCATCAACCGCGAAACGCTATCGGCCACCGGGGCTGCAGCGCGCTATGACGTTCAGAATTCCACCTTCGCACAATTGAACAGTCTGCTGGGCACTCCAGGTGATGCCTCATCGCTTATCACGCAACTTACCAATGTCTTTTCATCGATTGGTCAGGCCACGCTGTCTCCCAGCGATTCGGCCGCCCGTGTCGGCTTGCTAAGCTCCATGACCGGGCTGGCGGGGTCGATTTCCAATATCTCAAGTTCGATTTCCAACCTGCAGAGTCAGCTTGATCAGCAGGTCGCCGCCACTACCGGCAGCGCCAATGCCCTGATCAAGCAGATTTATGATCTCAATACGCAGGTTAAATCGGCGCTGGCGGCAGGCAATACCGACTCGGCTCTGCTGGACCAGCGCGATGTCGCCCTGAAAAGCCTGGCGCAATTGGTCTCCGTCCGCACCGTGGAACAATCTGATGGCCGTGTTGCGGTCATGACAAACGACGGCATCAATATTGTCGGCGATTCCTATGCCAGGCTTTCTTACACCAGCGGCGGCACCAATGGTGCCTACGGGCCGATAATGATTGAGAACATCAATCCGCTCTCCGGTCAGACAATTGGTACCGCTTATACGCTGGATCAACATCTGGACGGCGGCCGGATTAAGGGGTTGATCGAAACGCGCGACAGTGTCCTTGGCGGTTTGGCGCAGGAACTCGGCCAGTTCGCCCAACAGACGGCGCTGGCCTACAATCAGGTCCACAACGCCAATGCCGCATTTCCGCCACCCACCACGTTGACCGGTCGCAATACCGGTCTTGTATCGGGCGACGCGCTGAATTTCACCGGCAACAGCACGTTCGCCGTGACAGATTCCAACGGCGGCCTGGTATCGCGCATCGACGTGGATTTCGGCGCCCATTCGTACAGCGTGGATGGCGGCCCGGCGGTGGTGTTCACCAATACGGTAGGCGGATTTGCCACCGCGCTTAATTCCGCGCTCGGCGCCAACGGCAGCGCCAGCTTTGCCAATGGTGTTTTGTCGATTGCGGCTACCGGCACCAACGGCATTGTCGTTCAGGATGATGCATCCACGCCGTCTTCGCGCGGGGGCTTCGGGGTATCGCAATATTTCGGCCTTAACGACCTGTTTCAGTCGGCCGTTCCCAATATTCTTTCCACCGGCCTGTCGGGCACCGATTCCAGCGGTCTGGCCGCCGGCGGTCAGATCACATTGGCGCTCAAGGGTCCTAATGGCGATGTGGCGAAAACCGGCACGGTTAACATTACCGCCGGCATGACCATAGATGATGTCGTGAACGCGATGAATACCGCCATGGGCGGCGCGGCGACCTATACGCTCAACAGCGACGGCTCTATCAGCGAGAGCGTGGCGGCGGCGCTTTCGAATTATCAGGTCAATGTTACCAGAGATACGACTCAGCGCGGCACCACGGGCCTCGGATTTAGTCAGATATTCGGCATTGGCGCGAATACCCACGCCCAGCTGGCGAACAATTTTTCGCTGACCAGCTCGCTATCGGGTTCTCCACAGAGGCTGGCATTCGCCAAGCCGACCATCACGGCGTCCACGACGGCCGGCGATCTTATTGTCGGTCATGGTGACGCCTCTGGTGCCATCGCCCTGCAGAATATCGGCACCGCGCAACAGAGCTTTTCCTCCGTGGGCAATCTCGGCGCGCAGGTATCGACGCTGGCAGACTATGCCGGCGCGTTTTATCAGGATGTTGCGACACGCAGCAATGCTGCCGACACCGCGGGTGCCGCCCAGACCGATCGCCTTGCGGAAGCACAAAGCCGTCAGGCACAGAAATCCGGCGTCAATCTCGATGAAGAATTGTCCAATATGATGGTCTATCAGCAGGCCTACAACGCCGGTGCGCGCATGCTCCAGGTCGTCCAGGAACTCTACGACACGCTGTTCAAGATCGCGTAAGGAATTAGAACATGACTATTGATCGCGTCTCAACCAACGGCCAGGCCCAGATCATGCTGGCGCAGATCATGCGGGCCAGCAATACGTTGAATAAAACGCAGGCTCAGGTTGCCAGCGGCAATGTCGCCAACGATTATGCCGGCTTCGGCAATAAGACGAGCGTTCTCGAAGCTGCCCGCTCGGCACAGGGCCGCACGGCCGCCTATCAGGCCAGCACGCAGTTGGCACTCAATCAGGTGGATCTGCAGAATACCCAGTTGAGTGGGCTTGCGGGCCTTGCCGACAAGCTGCGTCAGGCCATGACCCAGGCCATTGCCAATGGCGACGCATCCACTTTGATGAGTGAAGCCCAGAGCATTTTTGACCAGGCTTCGCAGATCCTCAATTCCAAGAATTCCAACGGAAATTTTCTTTATGGCGGCGAGAACGACAACACGGCGCCCTTTACCGCCACGTCGCTGTCGCAATTGGCGGGTTTGCCTTCGGTTGCCAATGCCTTCGCCAATGGCACCCAGAAAAAATCCCTGCTGGTTGGTGACGGTGAAAGCGTACAGGTCGGCGTACTGGCATCCGATATCGGCACCGAATTGATGCAGACGCTGAAGGACATTGCCACGTTCGATGCCGGCGGTACCGGAAACTTCAGCGGTTCCACCACCATTACGTCGGCGCAGAGCGATTTTCTGTCCGGCAAGCTGCCGCAGATCATCACCGCGGCCAGCAATTTGAATTCTGTCACGGCCACCAACGGCTTCGTCTACAACCAGCTACAGGATGCCTCGGATCGCCAGACGGCTCTGGGTACCCTGTATGACGGCTTTGTTTCGAACCTGCAGTCGGTGGATATGGGCGAAGCCATCACCCGGCTCAACCAGAACCAGGTTGCCTTGCAGGCCGCGCTTCAGGTCGCCTCGCAGATGAACCATCTCTCGCTCCTGAATTTCCTGTCCTAGCAAGGGCTTCCGGGCAGTTATTGCAGCCGGCGCGGGCCTCCCTTAAGAGGTGCCGCCATGAAGGCCGGTAAGACGCGCATTGTGGTTGCCATGTCCGGCGGTGTGGATTCGTCCGTCACCGCCGCCTTGCTGGCGCGCGCCGGTTACGATGTGGTCGGCGTTACGCTCCAGCTCTATGGCGCCGAAGCCGCCAAGCGCAAGGGCGCCTGCTGTGCCGGTTCCGACATCTATGATGCGCGCCGCGTCGCGGAGCAGTTGAGCATTCCCCATTATGTGCTCGACTATGAGGAGCGCTTTCGCAAAAAGGTGATGGAGGATTTTGCCCAGACCTATGCCCGGGGCGAGACGCCAATCCCCTGCGTGCGCTGCAATGAGCGGGTAAAATTCGCCGATCTACTGGAGACCGCGCGCGAGCTTGGCGCCGAAGCGATGGCGACCGGTCATTATGTCCGTCGCCTCGAAGGTCCCAATGGCCCGGAACTGCATGCCGCCATCGATCCGGCACGCGACCAAAGCTATTTTCTTTTCGCCACCACGCAGGCGCAACTGGACTATTTGCGCTTTCCGCTGGGCGGCATCGAAAAGCGCGAGGTGCGCGCCATCGCGGCCGATTTGGGCCTCGGCGTCGCCGACAAGCCCGACAGCCAGGACATCTGTTTTGTGCCCGAGGGCCGCTACACCAATGTCGTGAACCGTCTCGCGCCGGATGCGGCAAAGCCCGGCGATATTGTCGATCTCAACGGCCGGGTACTCGGACGCCATGACGGCATCATCAATTTCACCGTGGGTCAGCGTAAGGGTTTGGGGCTGTCCGGCAACGAAGAACCTATTTTTGTTCTGAAGCTCGATGCCGCAAATGCGCGTGTTGTGGTCGGCCCGCGCGATGCGCTGGCCACCCGCGCCATTACGCTGCGCGACATGAACTGGCTTGTGCCGGCGGATCGCGAGATCGACTGCATGGTCAAGGTGCGCTCGGCGCGCCCGCCGGTTGCCGCGCGCATTGCGCCCGGCCCAAACGGCGGCGCTGTCGTGACGCTGCTCGATCCCGAAGATGCAGTGGCGGCGGGACAGGCCTGTGTCCTGTACCAAACCGGCGGCAGCCGCGTGCTGGGCGGCGGCTGGATTGCTGCGGCGGAACCGCTGCAACGGGTGGCGTAGAAAGGGCTTTTTACGAAGCTTTTCGGCGGCCGAGGCGCCCAATTCTGGTTACCTTGACAGGGCTTGCCCCCGCCCCTTACATCCGCGCCGGTTTGGCAGCGTAGCTCAGGGGTAGAGCAGGGGAATCATAATCCCTTGGTCGGGTGTTCAAATCACCCCGCTGCTACCAATCTTTTCGCATCCCCTCAAAGACTTAGCGTTACTCTGGAAGGCGCCACCGCGAGAAAAATACGCGCGGGCGCACAACTGGGGACACCGTATTGAATGTGGTTGCGCGAACGCGCGCACGCTGCCTTTTTTTGGCATTCTCAGCGCCGCTATTATAGCCAAGCGGCCTTCGCGCACTCTGGGCACATCCATAACTCATCGGCACCCGGATAAGGCCTCCACCCCGCTTTCAAGGCAATCTCCTTAATCTCAGATCGAGCGTCAGATGCGGTTCTCGC
Source organism: uncultured Alphaproteobacteria bacterium (assembly GCA_963837555.1). Lineage (GTDB taxonomy): Bacteria > Pseudomonadota > Alphaproteobacteria > Micropepsales > Micropepsaceae > Rhizomicrobium. The sequence goes on from CAWINU010000011.1 coordinate 74,449, forward strand.
TTGGTGCTTTATTACCTTTGGTGCGCCATCCGGCAGTCGCGCCAAGCATTTCCCCTCCAGGTTGTAGGGCGTGTCGCACACTATTTCAGCTATCCCGTGTGATCGGATCATCAGTGCAATCGCTTTCCCTTTGAATCCCGGCGCTGCAAGTCGTTTATCGCTCAGTAAGCGTCTTCTGAAGATGCTCTGCCAACGCAAAACCGACAACATCGCACGTCTCTTTTAATCACCATCCCCATCGCCAACCGACGTATTTTGGTTTGTGACGCCGGACCCGTCACTTTACGGCGCTACCGAACGTGACGGATACACCTACGCCGCAATTTACTATCCAGGGCGTTGAGATCGGGGAAAATGATGCATAAAATCCCTGCATCAATGGGTTCGAATGCGGACGACGTTCCGCTGGACATAAATTGCTTCGTCCAGCCTGTGCTCTAGCTCCGGTTCGGCTAGCGCAGGAACGTCGGGGAGCGGCGTCAGCGTGCATCAAAGTGGGTGCCGTTTAGTCAGAGGTGCAGTACATGGATCGGCTTGCGCCGCCAATGGCCAGACGAATAGAGATGATAAAATTACAGCAGCGCTTAGCGCGCTATTCCTCATCGCTGATCTCTCGTGAGGCGCAGCACCGGCGACGACTGCGCTCCAATACTTTTAGCTGTGCGAGCGCTGCGCATTTTTACAAGCGCTGCCGCTGCAATTGGATGGATTAACTTGTTCTCTCGCGTTCCTCTGGAACTTCCGGCGCGGGACCCGTCGAACATCATTAATCGACTTCTTGTTTTTCTCAACATATTCCACCGCGCGAATGAGGCTTCGCGGTGGGTAGCGAATTTTTGAGGATCAACGGCGTGAGCGCTTCAGTCGGAAGGTGGTCACTATTTTTTTAATCTCTTCTTTGCGTAATTGTTAACCATTCGGTCACCTGATCTGGAAGGCAGAAGGCAAGTCTTCAATGCTGATTTTAGCGCTGCACCTTGTCCCGATAGTTGACGCGCATGACCGCGAGAGCCACCAGAATGTAACCGATAATTTCTCCCAAGTTGATGTCTATATTAACCGCGAGTGTAAAATCGTTGGTAGAATGCTGTTATGCGAAGGTGAGTAATTCCGGTCTTTGTGACGGACGCGATCCGCGCCAATTCAATGTTTAACTCTTTAGCTCTTTAGTGAAGCCGCTCAGTTTGTCGTCAATGGCCTCGCGGGGCATGGCGACGTCGAATTCCACTGCGCTAATTTCTAGCGAGTTGGTGTTAATGCCAACCGCTTCAAATCCCGTCTTCAACGCTTGCAGTGCATCAAGCTGTTTTTGGAGGCCTTTGCGGGCTGTTTTCAGTGAAGCTACGGTGTCCGAGTCCACTACCCTATTTTTAAAAGCGTCTTCTATCTGCTCGCGAATATTCTCAGGTAGCAATGATTGTAGTTTAAGCTCTTCCAGAAGCTTTCGCCATGTAGGCGGGAGCGCACTGATCTTTAGCTCGGCAAGTGCGGTGAACAGCGTTTTAGTCGCTTCGGAAACCCGCCGATCAAAGCCAGGGTCCGCTGGATTTGTAATTCTCTGTTCCAATGATGTGATGAGAGCGTCGAATTGTCCGAAATTTCACACGCGAGAAGTCTTCGACAATCTCATTTGCGATTGAATGCAACCTTTCAGCGTGCATTATCTCACCCCAAAGCCCGCGGAACTCTACGCAGGATAGGAAGTTCGTTCAATTGAATTCATCCTGGCGCATATCTGATCAAGCTATTGTGGTTTTGCACGCGCTGTGATCAATCTAGGTTGTACTGGCCTAATCGCTTTCCGGAGTGATTCCCTCATGCCCCATCGTTAAACCAGTGCAGGCATAGCCACGCCCGAAAATCCCATTCCCGTTATCGCGCTGTCGAAAGAACAAGCAGAAGTCTTTCGTGATTGGGCCAAGCAAGGTCCCATAAGCTTCACGCAGCCGCCGCCGGAAATAATAGAGAGGACGATGTGGGAAATCCCGAAGGATACATACGGGCGCGCCATCGCGGCCAGGGCACTGATGGTACCGAGCCGCTGCTACCAATCTTTTCGTATCCCCAATTTTTATACGCGGTTCGGCATCGCGCCGAACGGCTTCCATGCGCGAAACGCACAAAAACCGCCGGTATTCCGTCGATTAAGCTTGTCGCGCCGAAATTAACTCTCTCTTAAGCATATGCTTCCCGCTCCATGGATCCTTCTTTAGGCTTTTCGCGGTGGGTGGGAGTTATCAAGAGATGCCCAAAAGCGTAGCGCAAGTGACCGGCCTGCTGGTGACCACGATTGTGGTGTTCGGCACCGATATGGATGTATTTTTTGCCGTCCCGCTCGGCATCATGTCGGGCGCGCTGGCAACTTTTTTCGTTGCGGCCTCCGAATATCGGCTGCAGGCCGCCAGGATTTAGGCATTTCAGGCCGTATCCGGCGGGATGGCGCCGAGTGCTGCTTCCAGTTCCTGGAATGTCGGTTGAGCTTCGCTCGGCACGCTGCCGCGACCGATTTCCACTGAAACCTGTGCCGCATTGCCGTGCAGATGCGCGACCAGAATGTCGCGAATGACGTGATAGAACAGCGCGTCTTCATCGATAATGGCCTTCAGGCGCGCACCCATCGGGCCGACCAGGCCATAGGCCAGGAACACGCCCAGAAACGTTCCCACCAGCGCCGAGCCGATCATTTCGCCCAGCACCTCCGGTGGTTCGGAAATCGAACCCATGGTTTTGATCACGCCCAACACGGCGGCCACGATGCCCAGCGCCGGCAGACCGTCGGCCATGGATTGCAGCGCGTTGGCGCCGATCAGGGCTTCGTGGTGATGCTTTTCGAGCTGTTTTTCCATGGCGGTTTCGACCTGATGGGGGTCTTCCAGGCTCATGGTCATCATCCGCAGCGTGTCGCAGATAAAGGACAGCGCGAAATGGTCTTTGCTGATTTTCGGATAGCGTTTGAAGATCGAGGATTCTTCGGGCTTTTCGATATGGGCTTCGAGCGCAATCAGGCCCTTGGATTTCATTGTCTTGGTAAGCAGAAACAGCAGGCACAGCAGGTCCGAATAGTCCGAATGCTTCCAGCGCGGGCCCGAGATGATCATGCTCAGCGAGCCGGCGATCTTTTTCATATTGTACATCGAGCCGGCGATCAGCATGGCCGCCAGGGCCGCGCCGAAAATCGTAATCAATTCGTGGGGTGCAGCCTCCATCACCACGGTGAGCGAGCCGCCGGTCATTAGAAAGCCGCCGAACACGCACGCAAAAAGAAAGATAATGCCGCCGATCTGAAGCATAACGAACCCGCTTGAATTTGGGTCAGTATTAAGACAAGGGCTTAAGGACCGGTGAAAATCGTTATGCGGCGGGTTTATTAGTCCTTAACGCCGCCCAGCTTTTTCCGTGCCAGTTGCGCCAGTTCGGTTGCCACCAGGCCGCCATAGGCGATGGCCTCGTCGCCGGCCCGCGCGGCCCGGACGATGGCGTCCAGATATAAATTCACCAGCGGGCCGTCCACGCCGAAGCGGTCCTGCAGGGCGGTGTCGAGATACTGGCAAAGGCCATTGGCGATTTGACCAAGCTCGGCCATGCCGGCTGTGGCCGCCAGACCGCGGACTTCATGCGCCTGGGCATAGACATTTTCCATGTCGCCGCGTTTAGCCGCGTCTTCCATTATATCCACGTATTGCAGCACTGCGACGCGCAGGGCGTCGCCGCTGGAAGACAGGATATCACTGGCATGCTGCCTTAACCTTTCGCTGCGCAATTCAAAGATTGCTTTGGAGACCAGTGATTTGCGCATCATGGGCGGATAGGCATCAACCGGAATGATCCGGCCGGGCCTGGCGGACGGTTTTGGCGGCTGTCTGTGGATCATGCGGGCCTGCGCTCCTCGATCACCAGATCATTCTCGAAATCTTCCCGTCTGCGCCAGGGACCGGCATAGTCCTCTATATGTTTGCGGCGGCGATCCGGGCCGAAATAATTATCGCAGCGCACGAATGGCCTTGGCCGTTCCACGATTTCCGCGATGTGCAGAAAAATATTTTGAGCCGTGATCGGTTTGGCCAGGAATTCAGTCACGCCGGCGTCCCGCGCCGCCTCGACGCGATGTTTCTCCGTATGGCCGGTGACCATGATGATCGGCACATAGGGATTGGGACTGTCTTCGGACATCCGAATTTCGCGGGCGAAGGCAATACCGTCCACCGGCTTCATCGTCAGATCGGTCATGATCAGATCCGGTATTCTGTCGCGCAGGATGACAAAAGCCTCCTCGCCGTTCGTTGCTTCGAATATCTGTTTGATGCCAAGGGCATTGAGCAGAGTCTTCAGCAGCGTACGCATGTGCTGATTGTCTTCGACAATCAGCACTTTGAGATTCTCAAATGGCCCTGCTGGCATCAGCCGATTGCTCCGTTACCGGTCATGCATGGGTGCCAGAATAAAGCGGCGCCCCGATACGCGCGCGCCGACATCCGCATGGCCGATCTAGTCATTGCGCTCCCCCACAACGCTACTACCCTAGGTTAGGGTCGCTTGGTTATTGATTCCTTACCGTGCATGATTCGGCAAGGGCGTAAGGGTCGCACAAGCGGCTGATTTCGGGTGGTTTTGCAATGGGGGCGCGGCTCACATTTATTTTAACGGCCAAGGCATTTTTCGCTCCGGTTGCATTCGGGGTGGCCGGACTTGTGGTGCGCGAGGGTAAGGTGGCCCTTGTCCGCCAACGCTATAGTAAGGGCTGGCACCTGCCCGGCGGCGGCGTCAATCGCGGCGAAGTCGAAGTCGTGGGGCTGTTGCGCGAATTGCGCGAGGAAATCGGGCTCAGCGGCGCCCATCCGCCCGAATTATTGGGCTTGTACACGCGCACTGCCGGTTTCGTTACCAATCGCATCGCACTGTATCGCGTGACGGGCGGTCAGGTCGAATTCAAACCCGGCTGGGAAATTTGCGAACTGATCTGGGCGGATCCGTTGTCGCCGCCGCCCGGCACGGCGCCGGGGGTTCTGCGCCGGCTGGCCGAATATTTCGACAACGCTCCCATTCAGTCGCGCTGGTAGCGTTTGGCGTCGCGCCATGGCATTACCCACAGGCAGCAACAACGCGGTTCCTGATACGTGCGTCCTGCCATACCCAGCTGGCGAATCCGCCCCGAAGAACCGCGCGACGCCGAGGATATTCAGCGCCTGACCGAATCCGGCTTTGGGCCGGGGCGTTTTGCCAAATCCGCCTGGCGCCTGCGCGAAGGCGTTGCGCCGGTGCAGGGGCTTGGCTTTGTCGCCGATGACGGCACCACTTTGCGCGGTTCTGTGCGTTTCTGGCCAATTCGAATTGGCGCAACGCCTGCTCTGCTTCTGGGGCCTTTGGCGGTGCAAGCGGATTTGCGGGGTTTGGGTATCGGCATTGGCCTGATGCAGGCCGGCATCGAAGCGGCGCGCCAGGCGGGCCATCGCCTCATCATTCTCGTGGGTGACGCACCGTATTATGGCCGTGTGGGTTTTACGCCCTTGCCGCCCGGTCGGCTGCGGTTTCCCGGTCCGGTCGATGCATCCCGCCTGCTCGGCCTGGCCTTGGTACAAGGCGCGCTTGAAAATCTTGCGGGCAATGTGTTGCGCGCGCCGTTAAATGAATTTGTCTGCGCCGACAGCGTGCCGCTGGGCTAGCCGGGGTTCAGCGGCCTTCCATGCGCCATGCCAGCAGCAGCATTCCCAGCAACAGCGCCAGCGCCAGCCAGGCCGGCAACAGAGGTTGCTGCTCCACGCTGGTGACGCGATAGCCGCCGTTGCGCTTCAGGCCGATCCATCCGGCTCCACCCTTGGTGTCGCCGGCGTCAACGCGGCGCAATTCGGGCACCCCATCCTTGAGCCAGTGCACGCTGCCGCCGCTCGCATCCGCCAGCGGCTTGAGCACGGTATCGGTTGCGCGCATATCGGCGACTTCCTTGGCGTTAAGCGGTCCGGCAGCCGTCACCGCCGACAGCGTGCCGTCGGTCAGGCGATAGAGCCCAAGTTCATCGATTTTCACACTGGCGCCCCAGATACCGGGCTCGGTCTTTTCCGGCGTGACGGTCTGAACTTTTCCCGATGGCGCGGTCAGCGTGATGGGCTTTATGTCCTTGGCCATGCTGCGCCGTTCGATGCGCAAGGTATCTCCCACCACGCTGGCCGACAGGCGCTCTTCTTCCAGTTCCGGTTCCTTCATAAGCCAATGGGCCAGTCGGCGCAGCAACTCGGCCTGTGGTCCGCCGCCCTCGAACCCGCGCGCCCACAACCAGGCCTGGTCGGACAGAAGCTCGGCGACACGGCCCTTGCCGACATTGTCCAGCACCAGAAGCGGCTTGTCGCCGGGGCCACTCATAACGGTTTCGCCGGACACGGTGTTGGTACCGATCAACCGGAACCAGCGTCCCCAGCTCGGCGCGGCACCCGCCGGTGTGTTGGCCCCGGAAAGTCCGCGCGTCACGGGATGGGCAAATCCGGCGCTGGTGATTTTCGGCTTGAAGCCTTGCGCTATGACGTCGCCGCTGGGCTGGGCCGGCAAAACGGCGGACAGCGGCGTGCGGTAGACACTTTGTGCCTCCGCGAATTCCGGTCCGGATGACACCAGAAGCGCGCCGCCTTCTTCCACATAGGAGGCGATGTTTTCAAAATAAACGTAAGGCAGGATGCCGCGCTCGCGATAGCGGTCGAAAATCACCAGATCGAACGAACTGAGCTTCTCCGAAAACAGTTCGCGCGTCGGAAATTCGATCAGCGATAACTCGTTGAGCGGCGTATTATTGATTTTGTCGGGCGGCCGCAAAATTGTGAAGTGCACCAGATCGACGCTGGGATCGGCCTTCAACAGGTTGCGCCAGACCCGTTCGCCGGCATGAGGTTCGCCCGAGACCAGCAAAACGCGCAACCGGTCGCGCACGCCCGACACCGTAATTGCGGCGCGGTTATTCTGCAGCGTCAGTTCGTCAGGTCCGGCGGCCACCTGGATTTCGATGACATTCTCGCCTTCATGCGCCACCGGCACGCGCAGAGTGGCATCCTTGCCGATTTCGACAATCTGGTTTGCCACCTCTTTGCCGTCGATTTGCACCGACAGAGTGGCAAGGCCGCCGCCAGCGCTGCCGAAATCGTCCACCCGCACCGTCATGCCGGCCTGCTGGCCGACAATCGCGAAGCGTGCGGCACTGACCACAGTCAGTTTTCGGTCGCGCTCGTTCGGCTGGCCCGCCAGCAATACCTGCAGGGGCGCCTTCACCTGATTGGCCGAAGGGGCGTCATGCACCTGGCCGTCGGTAATCAGAATGGCCGCCGCAACGCGATTGGGCGGGGCATCGGCCAATGCCGCGTTCAGCGCGGCGAATGCCCGTGTGCCATTGTCTTCCCCGCTTGTGGTGGTGGAGACAGCGGCTTCACGGACCTGGATATCGGCCATGGCGGACAATTGCTTTTTCACATCGGCCAGGGCGGCATCGGCCTGTTCGCTGCGATTTCCGACCCGCATGCTTTGCGAACGGTCGACGACCACGGCCACAATATCGGGAAGACCCTGTCTCACTTCGCGCACCAGCAGCGGATTGGCGAGCGCCGTCAGGATCAGTGCAAAGGCAAGCAGCCGCGCCCAGGCTCCCCGCGCACGTCTCCAGAAAGCGTAGGCAGTCAGCAACAGGGCCGCGCCCGTCATCAGCCACAGTAGCAACGGATCGACATGCGGCGCGAAATCGACGCTGAACGACATTATTTGCCCAGCCTTTTCAGCAGGGTCGGCACATGCACCTGATCGGTTTTGTAATTCCCGGTCAGACAGTACATCACCACATTGATACCAAAGCGGATTGCCATTTCACGCTGGGTTTCGCCGCCAGGCGTCACATCCATTAGCGGCCGGCCCTGATCGTCCACCGCCCAGGCGGCGGCGTAGTCATTGCTGCCGATGATCACCGGTGAAACGCCGTCGCCGCCGCGCGCCGCCACAGGTTCGGCCTTGGGATCGGTGTCCGGCAACGCTTCGACCCAGACTTGGCCGCCGTCCCAGCGTCCCGGAAAATTCTTGAGAAGATAAAAGGCGCGCGTCAGCACATGATCCGGCGGTACCGGCTCCAGTGGCGGCACGTCCAGCTTGTCCAGCAGCCGGCGCAGCGTCAGTTCTCCGGCGGAATTGGCGCCGCGCACGGCCCCCAATGTCAGATCGCGCGTATCGAACAGGATGGTGCCGCCGTTGCGCATATAGTTGGAAATTTTGGACAGGGCCTGGGGCGACAGATCTTTTTCGCGCGGGTCCATTGGCCAATAGAGCAGGGGAAAGAACGCCAGATCGTTTTTTTCCAGATCGACCGCAACCGGTTCTTCCGGCTCGTAGGAGGTGCGTGACCGTAATGCCCGCGCCAGTCCGGTCAGCCCGGCCCGGCTGACGGAATCGACATCGTCCAGTCCGGTCTGCACATAGGCGAGTCGTGTCTCCAGTGCGCCATGAAGCGCGAAGGCATCGTCCGCCGCGCGTGCATGGCCTGGATGCAGAAGCAACAGGGCAAGCAGCGCCGTCGCCGCGCGCGTCGCCAGGCCGCGCCCAAATCGCAAATGGCCGCGCAGCCACAGCGAGATTGCGGCATCGGCCAGCAGCAGCAGCATTGCCAGCGTCAGCAGGTAAGGCGCCAGCGCGATGGTGCGGGTATCCTCATACGCCGCCACGGCGAGGTCCAGATTTCGCAAAGGCAACAGCAAGGCATCGGGCTTGACCGCGTTGAATGCGATTTCGCTGCCCGGTCGGCCATAAAGTCCCGGCGGATGCTGCGGCGAGGCCTCGGTGGTCGCCAATTGATCGGCTCGCAGCGGCAACGCCTCGCCCGGCGGCGGCTGGAAGCGGCCAAAGCCGTCCAGGGTTTCCAGTGGCGCGATCATAACGGGCGTACCCAGATTTTCCGGACGCTTGCCCGAAGCCAGGGCCAGCACGCGGCGCAGCATGTCCACATAAAGACCGGACAAGGGCAGCGACGACCAGTTCGGTCCCGCCGTCACGTGAAACAGCACGATCCAGCCTTTGCCGCGCTGTTCCGCGGTGACCAAAGGTGTGCCGTCCGCAAGGCTTGCCCAGGCCTTTTCAGAAAGCGCAATGCCGGGCTCGGCCAGAATCTGCCGGGACACGGTCACGTCATTGGGCACTTTCAAGCCGCTGAATGGACTGTTGTCACCGAACGGCGCCAATTTTTGCGGCGTGGCCCAGCCCATCGCGCCTCCAAGATAGCGCCCGCCGCTTCTCAGTTTCACAGGCATCAGGTCGTCGGCGTCATTGGCCACGCGTTCGCCCGCGAAACGGATCAGCAGTCCGCCGTCCTGCACAAATTTCGCTACGCTGTTGTGATCGGCGCCTGCCACGCGGCCGACATCGGCCAGCACCAGCACGCCGACATTGTCTTTAATAAGATCGGATATCGATCCCTTTTTCAGATCGGCATAGGGCGATAGCGCGCGATCCAGATAATACACGTCGGACAAAAGCGGCTGCTGGTCTTCCGTGCTTCCCGCCGATACCAGCCCGACTGTTTTGCGCAGGCCCCCGCCGTCCAGCAACTGGGTCGCGCCGGCGGATTCTTCGGATTGGATGGATATGCGTGCAGTATCGTTGCGCACCTGCGGTGGCAGGCGCAAATGCGCCACGGCCTTATCGCTGCGGGCCTCAAAATGGAACGGAGCTGTCGCCAGCAGGCCGCCACGTCCATTGATCGCGGCGACTTCGCCGTCGGCGCCATTCTCGCCGGCGCGGATCACGGTGACGGCGAATCCGTTGGCGTCGGTCACGGGCGGCAGCACGGCACGCGCGCTGTTGCCGGCGTCGATGGTGATCACGGTATGTCCGGCCTTCTTCAGGCGTGCCGCCACGCTTTGCGCCGATCCATGTTCCAGCCCGTCGCTCAGCCACAGAATTTCCGGCGCGCTGGGAAATTTGGCGTTGGCGATGGCCTCGGACGCGCGCACCTGATCGGGCATCCAGCCGCGTGGAACCAGTTCGCGCGCCATACGCTGCGCTTTTCCGGCATCCATCAGGCTGACATCCGGTGTGTCCGCCGTCGGTACGATGGCGACTGGCCTGCCGGCTTTCGCGGCCTGGCGCAGGATATCGTCCATCACCGCTTCGCGCTTGTTCCAGGCACTGGCGGCGCTCCAGCCATTGTCCACCATCAACACCAGCGGCCCCTTGCCGGAAAGCTGCGGCGCGGCGCCGATCAGCGGCTCGGCCAGTGCGACAATCAATAAGGCGGCGGCCAGCAACCGCAGCAGCAAAAGCCACCAGGGTGTGTGGGCCGGCGTTTGTTCTTCGTCGCGCAAACCCAGAAGCAGCCGCAATGGCGGAAACACCACGCTTTTGGGCGCGGGCGGCGTGACCCGCAAAAGAAACCAGATTGCCGGCAGCACCACGAGGGCGGCGAGAAGCCAGGGGGTACCAAAACTGAGGCTGGAAAGAAAATCCATCGCGCCGCCTCAGAAATTTCGGCCGCCGCTCAATTGCGCGTATAGCGCGATGAGGGCCGTTTGAGCGGGTCGATCGGTGCGATGCGAGATGACAGCCCAGCCAAAGCGCCCCGCAAGTGCGGCAATGGCATCGCCATGCGCCTTGAAGCGCGCGCGATAGGCCTGGGCCACGCTCTCGGCGCGTCCCAGAATTTCGCTGTCCCGGCCGCCGGCGTCTTCGAACCGGATGCGGCCGCTATAGGGAAAGTCTTCCTCTGCGGGGTCGACAATACGCACCAGGCTGCCATGGGCCGCAGTCAGCGTCAGACGCCGCAGCACGGCTTCGATGTCGGACAGCGGCGACAGAAAATCGCTCAGCCAGACAAAATGTCCGTTGCGCGTAACAGCGCCGTCCGGCGGCAAGGCCGCGTCGCGGGGCTTTGTTTCCAGCCGGTGGGCCATGCGCCTAAGTGCCAGGCGCGAATTGGAAGGCGGCTCGGGTTCGCCGAACAGCGCCACCCGCTCGCCGCCCTTCACCAGCAGCACCGCCAGCGCCATGGTGATGAGATTGGCGCGCTCCAATTTTGCCACGGTGCCCGAGCTGAAACGCATGCCCGCCGAGCCGTCGCGCCAGAACAGGATCGTCTGCGCCGCCTCCCATTCGCGTTCGCGCACGAACAGGTGCTGCGATTTGGCGGATTGGCGCCAGTCTATGGCGCTGGAGGAATCCTCGCTGCGATAGCGGCGGAATTGCCAGAAATCCTCGCCGATCCCCGCTTTGCGCCGGCCATGCACGCCCAGGCTTGCCGCGGAAGCCAGGCGCTCGGCGGCAATCAGAAGCGGCGGCATTCCCTCCGCAAGAATGTCTGCTTCATGCTGAAGCGTGGATGTCAAAGAAGAACTCCGGCACAAAAGGTCGATCACCGACGACGTGGTGACACCTTCGGCGCGCGCCGCGAAATTCAGCGCCATGCGATGGCGTAACACCGGTTCGGCCAGCGCCACCACATCGTCGGTCGATGGCGCAAGCCGTCCATCCAGCAGCGCGCGGGCCCTGATCGCCAGCATGAAGGCCTGACTGGCGCGCGGGCCTGGGCCCCAGGCGATGGTCTTTGTCAGGGACGGATCGCCTTCGCCGGGTCGCGCCGCGCGCACCAGGTTCAGAATGGCGTCGACGACTTTCTCGCCCACGGGAATCCGGCGCACCACATTTTGTGCGTCGGTCAGATCGTCCGGTCCGCACACACGCTCCGGCTTTGCTTCTTCGGCAAAGGTGGTGGCCATCAGCATCTGGCGTTCGGCGTTTTTGTCGGGATAGCCGACATCGATCTGCAATAAAAAGCGATCGAGTTGCGCTTCCGGCAACGGATAGGTGCCCTCCTGTTCTAGCGGATTCTGCGTCGCCAGGACGTGAAAGGGTTTGGGCAGATCGAAACGCGTGCCGGCCACCGTGACATGCCGTTCCTGCATCGCCTGCAGCAGTGCCGATTGCGTGCGCGGCGAGGCGCGGTTGATTTCATCGGCCATCAGAAGCTGCGTAAAGACCGGTCCCCGGATGAAACGGAAGTCGCGCCGCCCGTCGCCATGCTCCTCCATCACTTCCGAACCGATAATATCGCCGGGCATCAGGTCGGGCGTGAATTGAATGCGCTTCCAGTCCAGGCCCAATACCGTGCCCAGCGTCTCCACCAGCTTGGTCTTGGCCAGGCCCGGTACGCCGATCAACAGTCCGTGACCGCCCGCCAGCAGCGTTACCAGCGTCTGCTCGATCACGCCTCTTGTCCAAAAATGGATTTTGCGACGGCGGCGCGCGCATTTTTCATGGTCGCGGCGGCCCGTTCGGCATGGGCCAGAACGGCGTCATCCGTCGTTTTGGGAGCCGGTTCCGCCAATGTGTTCATGTCTGCCATACGCTGGGTCCGCTTTATTGTGAGCGCGGGCTATGTTGCACCCTCACTGTTTTGGTGCAACCGGGGGAATAGTCTTTATTCATACCGGCGCTTACACGACAATTGCTTTCGATGCCCGATTTGTCGCTTCCCCGTGGACTGGCCGAACTGCAGCGCGAAATGGCGCATGGGCGGGGCCTTCCGCCTGTCGAAAAATGGCATCCGGGCTTTTGCGGCGACAGTTTTATGCGCATCGCCCGCGACGGCACATGGTTCCATCAGGATACGCCCATCGGTCGCATGGAACTGGTGCGGTTGTTCTCCACGATTTTACGCAAGGATGAGGAAGATTACTTTCTCGTCACGCCCGCCGAGAAATTGTCGATCATGGTCGATGACCTTCCTTTCGTTGCCGTTCTGCTGTCGGTGCAGGGCGCGGGGCGAAGCCAAAATCTTGTCTTCACCACCAATGTCGGCGATCAGGTTGTCGCCGGCCCGGACCATCGCATTATCGTGCACATCGATCCGCGCAGCGAACAACCATCGCCCCAGCTTCATGTCCGCCAGGGCCTGAACGCGCGCATAGCGCGCACCGTTTTTTATGACCTGGTCGATCTCGCAACCGCGGGAAGCGGCGCGGACAAAAACCATCTCGGCATTTGGAGCGATGGGGTGTTTTTCCGGCTGGGGCCGTTGCCATGACGGACGCCGCCGAAATCGTGGCGCGTATTGCGCGCGGCGGACTTGACGTCTTGCGCCCGCATCTTTTGCGCGAAGCGCCGTTGCTGCCCCGCGTGCCGACCGATCCCGAACACATACTGTTCCCAAACGTCGATCCCGAACGCGAGCTCGCGCCTGCGGCGGTACTCGTCGGTATTGTGCAGCGGAAAGAACCGGCAATCCTGTTTACCGAACGCACAACCCATTTGTCGCGTCATGCGGGCCAGATCAGTTTTCCCGGCGGCCGCGCACAGGACAGCGACGCCTCCTTGATCCAGACGGCATTGCGCGAGACGCAGGAAGAGACCGGCATCACGCCGGAGTTTGTTACGGTCGCAGGGTTTCTCGATCCGCACACAGTCGGCTCGGGTTATGCCATTTTGCCCGTTGTCGGCCTGTTGCGCGAAGGATTTGTGCTGGAACCGGATTGCAATGAAGTCGCCAACGTGTTTGAGGTGCCGCTGACATATTTACTGCATCCGGACAGCGTACGGCGCGAAAGTCGCGAATTTAGGGGTCAGACCCGCAGTTTTTACGCTATTAGATACGAACATCGATACATCTGGGGCGCTACGGCGGCAATGCTGGTCAATTTTTTCCAAAGGCTGCGCACATGATACGCGAAGTAGCGTGGCGGCTGCTGCTGTTCGCCCTGCCGTTCGGGCTTTACAGCTTTTATCTGTTTTTGATCCGCTGGCGGCCCGGCCATGCGCCGCCGCGCACGCCCTGGGCGACATTGTTCATTGTGGGTCTGTCGCTGTTCTCGGCAAGCTTTGTGGTCTGGCGCTTCAGTGAAGCGCCCCAGACGCAGGGCATCTATATTCCGCCCCATGTACAGGACGGCCAGGTGGTCCCGGGCCATGTGGAGAAAGGGCCTTGAAGCTCGACCCTGCACAACAGGCCTGGATGTCCGACGCCAAAACGCAACGCGTCATGGCGGGCTTGCGCGATGCGCGGTTCGTCGGCGGTGCGGTGCGCAACGCGCTCCTGCATGAAAAGGTCGGCGACATCGACATCGCCACCCCCTTATTGCCCTTTGAGGTTACGGAACGGCTCAAGGCCGCCGGCATAAACGTCGTCCCAACCGGCATCGAACACGGCACCGTAACGGCGATCGTCGACGGCAAACCGTTCGAGGTGACGACTTTGAGACGCGATGTCTCCACCGATGGCCGCCGCGCCGTGGTGGCGTTCACCACCGACTGGAAGGAAGACGCCGGGCGGCGCGACTTCACCATGAACGCGCTTTACGCCGATCCGCGGAGGGCGAGTGTTCGATCCCATGGCGGCATGGCCGATCTGCAAGGCGGACGCGTGCGCTTCATCGGCGATGCGACCGCGCGCATTCGCGAAGACTATCTGCGTATCCTGCGGCTGTTCCGGTTCCATGCCTGGTACGGCAAGGGCGAAATCGATGGCGCCGCGCTCGCCGCGGCGGTGGGCTGGCGCTCGGGCATTGAAACAGCCTTTCCGGCGAGCGCATTCAGAGGGAAATGCTGAAACTGCTCGGCGCCGTCGATCCGATGCCGGCGATTGGTGAAATGGAAAAGCGCAAAATCCTCGCCGAAATCTTGCCCACGCCGCTGCAACTCGATTGGCTCGGCCGCATGGTCATGATCGACGGCAAGGCGCATTTCGCGGCTGATCCGCTGTTGCGGCTGGCCGCGTTGTTGCCCCGCATCCCTGCGACCGTTGCTTGTGCCGGGCGGCTGAAGCTGTCGAATGCCGATCGCGAGCGATCTGGCCGCGACCACGACGGTTGACCTCATTGCGCGGCCCAAGGAAATGTGCGGCGCGCAAGACTTTACAAGCTCGGGCCCCGCGGCTTTCGCTGATCTCCTTCGTGTGCGCTGGGCGTGCGATGGCAGTTGCCCGATCGGCTGGCGCTGATTGCGGTGGCTGACGGTGGGGCCGCCTGAAATTTCCGCTGGCCGGACGCGACGCCATGGCGGCCGGCATTCCCGAGGGCCCGCGTGTCGGCCAGATGCTGCCGCTGCTCGAAGACGGTGGATCGATCATGATTTTGGCCCGGCAACGCGAGCGCTCCTGGCACGCCTCAGGAACTGGCAGGCGTGAAATAACTCGACCTCTGGAAATTCTCGCGTCCCTGTCCCTGCCCGGCCATCCCGGAAAAAGCGAACGAGGATTCCTTCGCCCATACCGATGCGATGGCGGCTGGTGTTCGACGGCGCCACGGCAATCGGCGAATCATTGATGCCGGGGCCGAGCGATGCCGCGTGGCTGGCCGGATTCGCCGCGCGCCGTCTGATGGCGCATATCTCACGATGGCGAAGCCGCGCTTCGGCGATCAAGCACGCGCTGAAGACGCCGAAAAGTCTTTGCCGGCCTTGCGCCGCCGCGCCCCACGGGAAAAATATGAGATCCCGCTATGCCGCGCTGATGCTGGTCGCCGCCGAAGATGGCGGCATGCGAGGCGTTCTGGCTCGGCGATTGCGGGCTGATGGTGCAAACACCGGGACGGCGACGCCGAGTTCATCGGCGACGGCTTGAAAAGCCGCGCTGCCGAACGCGGCGCGCCTGCCGCCTTGGCCGAACAGACGGGCATCTCTCCATCGCCGTCAATCGTCGCGCAAATTGTTCCGGCGCTCGCGCATGCGCGCAACCCCATGAACAGCGCCAGGCGGACTGGGCGTTCGCGCCGGACGCGCGCGCCGCCAGGCATGTCTGCCGCGCGCAAACTGTGAAGCGCCGCCGGGCACCTCATGTTGCTGGCGACGGACGGGTTCGTCGCGCTTCGCACCGATTATGCCCGCTATACGGCGCCGACGGTTTGATGCCGCGGAGGCGAAGGGGCTTGCGGCGCTGGGCGCGGAATTGCGCGCCATCGAGGCCGACGATCCCGAAGGCGCGGAATTTCCGCGCTTCAAGCAAAGCGACGACGCCACCGCGCTGTTGCTGCGCGCCGGCTAGATACATCGCTTCGGTGCACTGTCCGTGCCCTTCCAGATCATCGGCCAGCGCGACATAGACGACGATCCAGGCCGAAATAGGCTGATCCAGTGATACCTGGCCAGAAATCCGGCGATATCGCCGCCGCCACGCCCACCAGCGCGATCGGACAGGAACAAGGCCGACCATCATAACCCATAGGGATGATTGCCCGCCGCGCCCGCCACCGCCAGCACATTGTCGAGCGACATGGAAAGGTCGGCGAGCGAGATGCTGCACGATGGCGCCGGCTAAGGTGAGTTACGTCTTCTTGGCCCCGTGCTTGACGCCGGCGGCTGGCCGTCGGCCTTTTTCGTCTGACGCATGGCGCATGTCGCGATAACAACCGCCACGACACCCAAAGCAAAAGTATTCCGCCCGCCAGCATCAGCCCGATGATGGCCATCGGTTCGGCGGCGACCCGCCAGCACAATGCGCAGCACCACGGCCGCGGCCAGGCCCCAGAAGATGACCTTGTCGGCGCTGATCCGCGGCCACGCGGCCGCCGCCATGCCGATGACCACGGCATTGTCGCCGGCCATGGTGAGGTCGATGATAATGACCTGGGCCAGCGACGACAGACTTCGCCGGAAATCGAAATAGTCCTCCAGGCGGCTGTCGCATCAGGGCCATGCGACCTCGGGCGGCAGGGACATCAGGATAGCCTCGATATTGCCGCCGGTCTTCAGCCCGAATAGCGTGCCGCGGTCGTAGAGCAGGTTGAATTCCACATAGCGCCCGCGCCTGCACCAATTGCTCGTTCGCGCTCGGCCGCTCTGACCATGGCTCATCCATGTCGGCGGCGCACGAGCTGTGGGATAAATGTCCAGAAACGCGCTGCCCACGTCGCGGGTGAAGGCGAAGTCCTTTCCCAATCGCCCGACTCGAGATGGTCGTAGAAAATGCCGCCGGCGCCGCGCGGCTCGCCCCGATGCGGCAGGTAGAAATACGTCGTCGCACCATTTTGTAAATTTCGCGTAATAATCGGCGCCGTGCGGCGTCGCAGGCCGTCTTCAGCGCAGCGTGAAAATCGCGTTCGGCGTCCGCCTCGTTCGGCGATCATCGGCGTCAGGTCGGTGCCGCCGCCGAACCAGGTCTTCGGTCGTCACCAGATAGCGCGTGTTGATATGCACCGCCGGGCACGCGCGGGTTCTGCCATGTGCGCGACCAGCGAGATGCCGGTGGCCGAGAAGCGCGGGTCCTTGTCGGCGCCCGGAATGTCTTTGGCGAATTCCGGCGCAAAGCGGCCATCAACGGTCGAGACATTGACGCCGACCTTTTCGAACACCCGGCCCTGCATGATCGCCATGGTGCCGCCGCCGCCGTCGCTTGCCGTCTTCGCTCGGCCTGGACCAGCTTTTGCGGTCAAAGCTACCGGCCGGGCGATCCGCCATCTGGCCGGTATGGTCGCGCTCGATGGCCTCGAAGGCGGCGCAGATGGAATCGCGCAACTGTTCGAACCAGATGCGGGCGCGTTGTTTGCGATCGTTGGTCATGAAATCCGGAAAGCCTTTTGTCTGGCGTAATGCTTCGCCCAATACCATAGCGCCGGCCAGCGCCACATTGAGGGATCGCAGGCCGGGCCTCAGCGGGATGCGGATGCGCGCCTCCGCTCTTTCATGCACCGGGCGCGGCACGCCCGAACTTTCCTGCCCCACAATCAGAATGTCGTCGGCCCTAAAGGCAATATCCGTATAAGCCGTCGCGGCCTTGGTGGTCAGCAATATCAGGCGGCTATCCCCGGTCGTTTCCAGGAACCGGTCCCAGGATTCTGTCGCGCCCATGTCGCCTGGTCCAGATAATCCATGCCGGCCCGGCGCAGATGCCTGTCGGTGAAAAGAAAGCCGCAAGGTTCGATAATGTCCACCGCGACGCCCAAACAGGCACCCAAACGCAACAGGGTGCCCGCATTCTGCGGAATGTCAGGCTGATAAAGACAAAGGCGCATTGGCCCCCTCGGAAATTGACGGGTTCAGCCCAAATAGGTACAAGTAACTATGTACATATTTGAGTTACAACTCCATGGGTAAATACCAGAAACTGGGCCATTTTCTTCGCGCCCAGGAGCGTCCCCGCATTGCGCTGACCTTCGCCGAAATCGAACGGATCATCGAAGGCAGGCTGCCGCCCTCTGCTTACAAGTACCGCCCCTGGTGGAGCAACAACGCGTCCAACAGCGTCATGACCCGGCAATGGCTGGCGGCGGGCTTTCGCACCCAGCAGGTCGATCTGGCCGGCAAGAGACTTGTCTTTGTCCGCGCTCCAACCAAATCGCCCGCATTGCAAATGGGCTTTGCCGATCCGCCGGCCCCTTTCCTGCCCCAGGATGAAAAGGCGCGGGAGCATCCCTTGCTGGATGCCCTCAAGGGAAGTTTCACCGTGGCGCCGGACTGCGATCTCACCGAACCGGCCATGCCGGAATGGGCGGCTGCACGCGATGCTGATTATGGAAAGGGGGCACCACCATGACGTCTCCTGTTCTGCTTGATACCTGCGCGCTGCTGTGGTCGGCGAATGGCGATATTAGTGACGATGCCCGCAAGCGGCTGGGGGATGCGGCCAGGGCGGGCGAGGCCGTCTTTGTCTCGCCCATCAGCGCTTGGGAGATCGGTCTTCTCGCCGCGCGCGGAAAATTCAAGGCTCCGAAATCGTCAACGCGTTGGTTCGAACGCGTATTGCGTGTGCCGGGCATCAGGCTCGCGGATATGTCGCCTGCAATTTTGATTGCGTCCTCTATTCTTCCGGGCACGCCGCCGCGCGATCCTGCTGATCGAATCGTTGCTGCGACCGCGCGTGAATTGGGACTGACCGTGATGACGCGCGATGCCCGTCTGCTGGACTATGCGCGAAGCGGATATTTGCAGGTTTTTGAGTGCTGAATAATTATCCGTACAAGGATTATCAGAAATATATGCCGTAAATCATTCCATTAATCATTGTTTATGCTTCTTGTTCGGGGCAAGGTTTCAACGGGTAGGGGTGTGATTACGGAGGCACGAACGCTGGTTGCAGCCATTGCGTTTCATGTCATGCGCAACCGGGCTTCTACGCTTCGCAAAATGCTTAGTCGGCACATTGTAAATCTTTATGGCCGGGATGCTGCACGGAAGTGTCCGCGCAAATCAAAGTTTTCCGGCCCAATTGTAATTTCATTAAACAGGGCAGGGGGAATCAACATGAAAGTCAATTATTACGCAGCGCTTCTAATGGGTGCCGCCACATGCTTGTCGGGTTGCGGAACCATTACGCAGGGTACGTCGCAGAATATTACGATTACGAGCACGCCACCTGGCGCTCATTGTGATCTGACGCGCAAGGGTGAGCACGTCGCAACATTGGACAAGACACCGGGTACCGTAAAAGTCGACAAAACGAAAAACGATATTCTATTAACCTGTGATCTACCTGGGTATCAGACCGCGAGCGCGAATCTCGAAAGCGGTTATGGTGCCGGCACGTTCGGGAACATAATTTTGGGTGGTGGAATTGGTTGGGCAATCAATTCGGCGACGGGAGCCGATAACAAATATCCGAGCACGGCCAACGTCCAATTTGTTCCGGCACCGACAGGTCCAAGCGCCGCCGCGCCCGCAAGTTCAACGCCGGCAACGATAGAGGCCGGCTCGCTGGCACCGAGTTGACGGCCTGCTGAATCTGATCCTGTTCGTTGCACGCAAAGAAGAGTTGCGTTGGCCGCAACATGACGGTGGCCGACAGTTCTTTGTGGTCAGTTCGATTTCGTGGTTGGGTCGCCCCAAGATCACGAGGGCTTGGCCTATGCACAGGCTTAGCGTCCCGGCCGGGGAGCACACGTGACCGATTTCATGCGGCCTTTTGCCCAAGCCCGTGAAATTCCGGCATTTTATGCGTCATCGTGCCGCAAGACCCTATAATATCGACTCTCTATTTTACCGCCGAGCTTCGCAGGCGTGCCCATCATTTCCGGGGGCGGCGCGCCGTGCATTTTTCCTGCCTCCCGGAAGGCTAAACGACAAGAAGGGTGAGACCCGTGGCAAGCACGACATCGGCCGACGTTACACGGCGCGATTTTCTTTACATCGCGACGGGGGCCGCTGCGGCGGTCGGCGGCGCCATTTCCGTCTGGCCGCTGATCGACCAGATGAACCCGTCTGCTGCCGTGCTGTCGCTGTCGAGCATCGACGTCGATATCGGCGCGGTGCAGGAAGGCCAGCAGATCACGGTGATGTGGCGGTCCAAGCCTGTCTTTATCCGTCATCGCACCCCGGCGGAAATCCAAAAGGCCAATCAGGTCCCGGTCTCGTCCCTGATCGATCCGGTTGCCCGCAGCGCCAATGTGGCGGAAAACGCTCCGGCAACGGCCGCCAACCGGCTGGAAAAGCCGGAATGGGCCATCATGGTCGGCATCTGCACCCATCTGGGCTGTATTCCGCAATTCACGGAAGGCAGCTTCACCGGCTATCTCTGCCCCTGCCATGGCTCGGAATATGACACGGCCGGACGCGTGGTCCGCGGCCCGGCGCCGGAAAATCTGGCCGTTCCGCCCTACACTTTCGTCTCTGACACTCAAATCAAGATCGGCTAACGGAGCGCATAATGTCAGGCCCATCGACTTACGTTCCCCAAAACGCCTTCACGCGCTGG
This sequence comes from uncultured Alphaproteobacteria bacterium, assembly GCA_963837555.1. Taxonomy (GTDB): domain Bacteria; phylum Pseudomonadota; class Alphaproteobacteria; order Micropepsales; family Micropepsaceae; genus Rhizomicrobium. Next base: position 95,066 of record CAWINU010000011.1, read on the forward strand.
CTCGATCAGCGCTTGCCGATCCTGCGTTTCGCCAACGACACCATGATCACGTTCCCGACGCCGCGGAACCTGAACATCTGGTACACCTTTGGCGGCATCCTCACCGTCTGCCTGGCGATCCAGATCGTCACCGGCGTGGTGCTGGCAATGCATTATGTGCCCAGCGCCACGATGGCTTTCGACTCGGTCGAAAACATCATGCGCGACGTCAATTACGGCTGGCTGATGCGCTACTCCCACGCCGTGGGCGCGTCGATGTTCTTCCTGGCCGTCTATATCCACATGTTCCGCGGCCTGTATTACGGCTCCTACAAAGCCCCGCGTGAAATCCTCTGGATTCTCGGCGTCATCATTTATCTCCTGATGATGGCCACCGCCTTCCTCGGCTACACGCTGCCCTGGGGCCAGATGTCCTTCTGGGGCGCCACCGTCATCACCAATTTCTTCACCTCGCTGGATCAGATCATTCCGGGTCTGGGCACCGCCATTACCACCTGGCTGTGGGGCGGTTTTGCGGTCGGCGATCCGACGCTCAACCGCTTCTTCTCGCTGCACTACCTGCTGCCCTTCGTGATCGCGGGCGTGGTCGGGCTGCACATCTGGGCGCTGCACGTTCCGGGCAACAACAATCCGCTCGGCATCGACGTGAAGTCGCCGCAGGACACCGTGCCGTTCCATCCCTATTACACGGTCAAGGACGGCTTCTATCTGGCGCTGTTCCTGCTCATCTTTACCGCGTTCGTGTTCTTTGCGCCGAACGCGCTGGGCGAGCCCGTCAACTACGTTCCGGCCAATCCGCTGGTGACGCCGCCGCATATTGTGCCCGAATGGTACTTCCTGCCCTTCTACGCCATGCTGCGGTCCGTGCCGCAAAAACTGCTCGGCGTGCTGGTGATGTTCGGGGCGGTGGGCACGCTGGTGTTCGCGCCCTGGCTCGATCGCTCCAAGGTGCGCTCCATGCGCTTCCGCCCGATGATGAAGCAGTTCTTCTGGGTGCTCGTGCTCGATTGCATCCTGCTGGGCTATATCGGCTCGCAGACGCCGGATGCCGTTTTCCAGACAGGCGGCTTTGAAATTCCGCTGGTCTGGCTGGCGCGCATCGGCACGGCCTATTACTACGTCTATTTCTGGGCGCTGCTTTGGCTCGTACCGAAATTTGAAACCACCAAGCCGTTACCCGACAGCATTTCCAAGTCGGTGTTCGGCAACACTGCTCCTGCCGAGTAAGGTGACACATATGAAAATCGCTCTATCGCTCGGCCTTGCATGCGGTCTGGCTTTCTCCGGCGCGGCGCTTGCCGCAGAAGACGCGCTGCCGCCCCAGAAGATGACGTGGTCCTTTGACGGCCCGTTCGGAAAATACGACCGCGCAGCACTTCAGCGCGGCTTCCAGGTCTATAAGGAAGTCTGCGCGGCCTGCCATGGCCTCAACCATGTGGCCTTCCATGCGCTTTCGGATGAAGGCGGCCCCGGCTTCACCGACGCCCAGGTCAAGGCGCTGGCCTCCCAGGTTCAGATCCCGGCCGAACCCAATGCCAAGGGCGAGACCTACAACGAAAGCGGCGAACGCATAAAGCGTCCGGGCATTCCGGCCGATCACATGGTCTCGCCATTCGAGAATGAGGCTGCCGCCCGCACCGCAAACAATGGCGCCGTGCCGCCGGATCTGTCGCTGATCGTCAAGGCCCGCGAAGGCGGCGCCAATTATGTCTATTCCATCCTGACCGGCTTCGGTCGCACGCCGCCGCAGGGCTTCGAACTGGTGGAGGGCAAATATTACAATCCCTATTTCCCCAGCGGTAACATCTCCATGCCGCCGCCGCTGCTGGCCGATAGCGTGACCTATTCCGACGGCACCAACGCCACCATCGACCAGGAAGCCCATGACGTGGTCACCTTCCTGACCTGGGCGTCCGAGCCCAAGATGGAGCAGCGCAAGCATATCGGCACGGCGGTGATGATCTTCCTTTTGGGCCTGTCGACGCTGTTGTTCCTGTCCTACCGCAAGCTTTGGCAGGGACAGCACTAAAACCTCATAAAATCGACGTGAAACTGTCATGGCCCGGCTTGTCCGGGCCATGCTGCTTTTGGCCGTCTGTCAGGCGTTGCGCCCTCGACCCACCATGCTAAGAGTCCCTCACTTTTGACGGTGAGGGCGATGGCAAAAACTGTACTCGGCATAATTGGCGGCTCGGGCGTGTACGACATTCCGGGCCTTGAAAATCCGCGTTGGCAGAGCGTCAGAAGCCCCTGGGGGGCGCCGTCGGACGATCTGCTGTTCGGCACCTTCAAGGGCGTCGATCTGGTTTTTCTGCCGCGTCACGGCCGCGGCCACATCCAGTCGCCGACCTCGATCAATTACCGCGCCAATATCGACGCGCTGAAGCGCGCCGGCGTCACCGATGTGATTTCGGTTTCGGCCTGCGGCTCCTTCCGGGAAGAATTGCCGCCCGGCACCTTCGTGATTGTCGATCAGTTCATCGACCGCACCCATTCGCGCGAGAAAAGTTTTTTCGGTCCGGGCTTTGTCGCCCATGTCTCCATGGCCCATCCGGTTTGCCCCAAACTGACCGCCGCGCTGGCCGAGGCCTGCCGCGAAGCCGGCATCCGGCATTCTGTCGGCGGCACTTATCTCGCCATGGAAGGCCCGCAATTTTCGTCACTCGCGGAATCCAATCTCTATCGCGCCTGGGGTTGCTCGGTGATCGGCATGACCGCCATGCCCGAGGCCAAGCTCGCCCGCGAAGCCGAGTTGCCGTATGGCCTTGTCGCCATGGTGACGGACTTTGATTGCTGGCATCCCGACCATGATCACGTCACCGTCGATACCGTCATCAAGGTGTTGATTGGCAATGCCGATAATGCCCGCAAGCTGGTGATGGCGGTTGCGCCCAGGCTGGGGCCGGAACGCACACCCTCGCCGCTTGGTGTCGAAACGGTGCTCGACACCGCCGTCATTACCGCGCCGGAGAAGCGCGATCCGGTGCTATTCTCGAAACTCGATGCGGTTGCCGGGAGAGTGCTGAAAAAATAACTTTTACTCACCATGGGCGGACCTGATCCGCCCATCCAGAATTTTCGAGCGCGTGGATGGCCGGGTCGCGCTTCGCAATGCTCCGCTGCCCGGCCATGACGAGGTTTCAAGGAAATGGATTTTAAAACCGCCATTCGCACCATCCCCGATTATCCGAAGAAGGGGATCATGTTCCGCGACATCACCACCTTGCTCGGCAATCCGCGCGCCTTCCGCCGCGCGGTGGACGAACTGGTGCAGCCCTATGCGGGCATGCGCATCGACAAGGTGGCGGGCATCGAGGCGCGCGGCTTTATTCTGGGCGGTGCGGTGGCGCATCAGCTTTCCGTCGGCTTTATCCCGGTGCGCAAAAAGGGAAAACTTCCTCACACCGTGATCGGCGAGGATTACGATCTGGAATACGGCAAGGATCGCGTCGAAATTCACGCCGATGCCGTGCAGACCGGCGAAAATATCCTGGTCATTGACGATCTCATCGCCACCGGCGGCACGGCCATGGCGGCGATCAAGCTTTTGGAACGGGCAGGGGGCAATGTCGTGGGCTGTTCTTTTGTGATCGACCTGCCCGAGATCGGCGGGGCCGCAAAAATCCGCGCCATCGGCAAGGACGTCAAGGCGCTGGTCGCGTTTGAGGGTCATTGATGCAAACACGTCTGTCATGCCCGGCGAGCGCGAAGCGCGAGGGAAGGGCATCCATGGATTCCCTTCTCCCGCGATGCGGAAGCATCGCTCGGCCGGGAATGACAGACAGGGGCTACGCGAATGAAGCTCTATTACCGGCCTGCCTCGCCATTCGCCCGCAAGGTGCGGGTGATCGCGCGCGAACTGGACATCAAGCTGGAGGAAGTCCAGGTCGATGCCAAAACCAGCGAGGAACTGCATCGCGCCAATCCCATCGCCAAGCTGCCGACTCTGGTGCTGGATGACGGCTCTTCGCTGTTCAATTCCCGCGTCATCTGCGAATATCTCAATGAAACCGGCGGCGGTCGGTTTTTTCCCGGCATGAGCATCTGGCGCAACAACACCGGGCGCTGGCGGGCCCTGGGCCTGGCTGCCCTGGGCGACGGGATATCGGAAGCGGCCCTGCAATGCATGATTGAAAACACCATGCCCGAAGGCAAGCGCCGGGCCGAAGTCGTCGCCTATCAGCGCACCCTGATTGTCGATGCCATTGCCACGCTGGAACGCTTTGCGCCGCGCTTCGCGGAGCTGCCCACCATCGGTGAAATCTCCGTGGCCTGCGCGCTCGGCTATGTCGGTTTTCGCCTGCCCGATCTGGAATGGCGCGGCACGCATCCCCATTTGCGCGCATGGTTTGAAAAATTCGAAAAATTCCCGTCCATGATCGCCACCCAACCGCATCTGCCGACGTAAGCGAAGAATGAGCTAGATGAAAATACGCGGAATCCCCTATCGCACGATCTGGCCACGCACTAGCTTTTCTTGTCGAGACTCAGAGCGCCAGCGTATGAGCGCGGGACTAGAAATGCTGTGCAAAGGAACGAAGAGCGCGAAATATGAAGATTAAAGGCATCTCTTATCGCACCATCTGGCCCCGCGGCACCGAGGCCGTCGAGATTATCGATCAGACGCGGCTGCCGCATGAATTCGCCACGGTAAAACTGACCACGCTGCAAGAGGCCGCCCATGCCATCAAGGCCATGCTGGTGCGCGGCGCGCCGTTGATCGGCGCCACCGCCGCGTATGGCATGGCACTGGCGATGAAACAAGATGCCTCCGACGAGGCACTTGATCGCGCCCATGACGAACTGGCCGAAACCCGTCCCACCGCCATCAATCTGCGCTGGGCGCTCAAGCGCATGCGCGATGTGTTGCGCAATCAGCCGCGCGAAAAGCGCGCAGACTTGGCCTGGGCCGAGGCCGCGCGCATTGCCGACGAGGATGTCGAAGTCTGCGAGGCCATCGGCGAGCATGGTCTCAAAATCATTCGGGACGCGGCGGCGAAGAAAAAGCCGGGCGAAACCCTCAACATTCTGACCCATTGCAATGCGGGCTGGCTCGCCTGTGTCGATTGGGGTACCGCGCTGGCGCCGATCTACAAGGCGCATGATGCCGGCATCAAACTCCATGTCTGGGTCGATGAAACACGGCCGCGCAACCAGGGCGCCTCGCTCACCGCCTTCGAGCTCGGCAGCCATGGCGTCAATCACACCATCATCGCCGACAATGCCGGCGGCCATTACATGCAGGCGGGCAGGGTGGATCTGTGCATTGTCGGCACCGACCGCGTCACCGCCAATGGCGATGTCGCCAACAAGATCGGCACCTATCTCAAGGCGCTGGCGGCGAAGGACAACAACGTGCCCTTCTATGTCGCGCTGCCCAGCTCCACCATCGACTGGTCTTTGGTGTCCGGCCGCGCCATCCCGATTGAGGAACGCTCGTCCGACGAACTCCTGAAAATGACCGGGCGTCTGCCAGATGGCGGCCTGGCGACCGTGGAAATCGCTGCGCCGGGTTCCCCGGGCGCCAATCCCGGCTTTGATGTTACGCCTGCAAGGCTGGTATCCGGATTTCATCACCGAACGCGGCACTTGCGCCGCCAGCGAGCAGGGCTTACGCAGCCTGTTTCCGAAATAGCCTTTAGGGTTCAAACGCCGATGCAAAGCCGCTGGTCCGATTCCGACGCCCAGGAATTTGTCGCCCGTTACGCCAAATCCGGCGTCAACGCAGGATCTGGCGCTGCGCACCTACACCACGCGCCTGCTCGGCTCCGATCCCAAACTCGTCCTGCATGGCGGCGGCAACACCTCGGTGAAAACCACCGTCAAGGACATGCTGGGCGAAGAGACCGAAGTCCTCTGCGTCAAGGGCTCGGGCTGGGACATGGGCAATATCGAACCGGCCGGTCTGCCCGCCGTGCGCCTTGCACCGCTGCGCAAACTACGCGCGCTGGCCAAATTGTCCGACGAGGACATGGTCAATTATCAGCGCGTCAATTTGCTGGATTCCACTTCGCCCAATCCGTCGGTGGAAACGCTGTTGCACGCTTTCCTGCCGCACAAATTTATCGACCACACCCATTCCACCGCCGTGCTGGCGCTGACCGATCAGCCCGACGGCGAGGCCGTGGTGCGCGAGGTCTATGGCGAGCGCGTGGCTTACGTGCCCTACACCATTCCCGGTTTTGCGCTGGCCAAATCCGTCGCCGATGTGTTCGACAAAAACCCCAAGGTCGAAGGACTGGTGCTGCTTCAGCACGGCATTTTCACCGTCGGCGACAATGCCAAACAGGCCTATGCGCGGATGATCGAGTTCGTCACCATGGCCGAAGACGGTTGCAGCGTCAGCGAAAGCAACGCGCTACCGCCGCGCTGCCGTCAGGTATTGCAGCGGTCGCCGATATCGCGCCGATCCTGCGCGGTGCCGTGGCGCTCGAAAAAAATCCGCAGACCGGCATTGTGAAGCGCCAGATTCTGGCCTTCCGCTCCAACCCCGCCATTCTCGATTACGTGGGCGGCAAGGATGTCGCCCGCTACAGCCAGGTCGGCGTCGTCACGCCCGATCACACCATCCGCACCAAGAACTGGCCGCTGCTGGTGCCCGCGCCCGAGGCCGGCAAGCTGGATCAATGGAAAAAGGACGTGCAGGCCGCTATCGACGCGTTTGTCGCGCGCTATCACGATTATTTCGCCGTCAACAACGCCAAAAGCGAACAGAAGAAAAAAGAACTCGATCCGCTGCCGCGCGTCGTGCTGGTGCCGGGCGTCGGCATGTTCGGCCTTGGCGCCTCGGCCAAGGATGCGGCCATCGCCGCCGACATTGCCGAAAACACCATTGACGTCATCACCGATGCCGAAGCCATCGGCGAATATCAATGCATTTCCGAATTCGACATGTTCGAGGTCGAATACTGGTCGCTGGAACAGGCCAAGCTGGGCAAGGCGGCGGAAAAGCCGCTGGCCCGTCAGGTGACGATTGTCACCGGCGGCGGCTCGGGCATCGGCGCCGCCACGGCGAAAGCCTTCGCCGCCCAGGGTTCCGAAGTCGCCATTTTCGATCTCGACGGCGAAGCGGCGAAAAAGATCGCCAAGGAAATCGGCGGCAAGACCATCGGTCTGGCCTGCGATGTCACCGATCCGGCCGCCGTGCGCGCCGCCTTCGACAAAGTTGTCGAGGCTTTCGGCGGCGTCGATATCGTCGATATCCAACGCCGGTGCCGCCTGGCAGGGCACCATCGGCACCGTGGACGACGCGGTGCTGCGCAAATCGTTCGAGTTGAATTTCTTCGCGCATCAAAGCGTGGCCCAGAATGCCATCCGCATCATGCAGGCCCAGGGCACCTTTGGCTGTCTGCTGTTCAACACCTCCAAACAGGCGGTCAATCCCGGCAAGGATTTCGGTCCCTATGGCCTGCCCAAGGCGGCGACCCTGTTCCTGGTCCGCCAATACGCGCTCGATCACGGCAAGGACGGCATCCGCACCGGTGCGGTCAATGCGGATCGCATTCGCTCCGGCCTGCTCACCGATGAGATGGTGGCGGCGCGCTCCAGGGCGCGCGGCGTCTCGGAAGATTCCTATATGTCGGGCAATCTGCTTGCGCGCGAAGTCACGGCCAAAGACGTGGCGGATGCCTTTGTCTATCTCGCCACCGCCAACAAGACCACGGCGGCCATCGTCACCGTCGATGGCGGAAATATCGAAGCGAGCTTGCGCTGACCCGGCCCGTAATCGGGCATGCAAATGCGCATACGCCCAGGCTATTAACACCAATCCGTTGAATATACTTGTAAATTTAGTATGGGCGCGCCGCCCCCAATTCCGGTTATCAGCCGGTAAATTCGCAAAAGCTTATGTTGAATATTATCTGGCCTGTTAAGTCTCCTGCAACGGGAGGCATGTTCTCCTGCACACCGGAAAATGGTTCTTCGGTGGGGCATGACGGTTCTGGCATTTCGCAGGCAGCGTTGGGTGTTTTTCAAAAGGAAAACACGGGTCGCCCCTGCGGTTGCCGGATTACTCGCGGCGCTGACGATCCTGGCCCTCGTCGGGCATATCGGATCGCCCGGTTTGGCGTCCGATTCCAGCCCGCAGACTGCAATGGCGTCCGAGGCTGCCCCCGACCTGATGTCCGGCTATGTCGGCGTTACATCGGTCTATGACGGCGATACATTCCGCGTTGGCGCCGAGCGCGTCCGCATCCTTGGCATGGATGCACCCGAGATCGGCAAAGGCGCGAAATGCGCGCGCGAACAGCAGGCCGCCGTCGAGGCACGGGATTATCTTCGCGGCGTCCTCAGCAACAGCCATATCCGCATGCAACGCGATGGAACCGATGTCTATGGCCGGACTCTGGCCTATGTCTATGCCGACGGCCACAACATCGCCGACACGATGATACAGGCCAACCTCGCCTTGCCGTATCGGATCGGCGAGCATGGCCGCTGGTGCGAACTCGCGGCAAATTAGCCGCCGAATTTCCTGAACAACTCCAGCGTCCTTTGCCGCGCCAGCGTGGCGCTGGCCTCGTCATAAGCTGCGCGCCGGTCTGAATTAAAGCCATGTCCGGCGTCGTATACGTAGATCGGCACATCCGGATGCAGGGCAGTCAGCTTTTCCACCTCGGCCAGTGGAATGCCGTCGTCATGCTTGCCGAAATGCAGAATGGTCGGGCATTGCGGCTGCCAGTCCTTCAGCTTCGAGAGAATATAGCTGCCGTAATAGCCTGAGGCCGCCGCCAGCCCGGTGCATTTGCAGGCCGCCGCCCAGGTCACGCTGCCGCCATAGCAATAGCCGGTCATGAACACCGGGCCCTTGCTTTTCAGCGCATCGATGCAGGTCTGGGTATCGGCAATCGACAGATCAAACGGATGCTCCTCGCGCGCCAGCCACAGCGCTTCCTTGAAGGTATTGGGCGAGTAATCGGATTGAAAATCCGGCGCTTCGCGGTCGAACAAAGCCGGGGCCAGCACTTCATAGCCTTCGGCGGCATAGGAATCGGCCATATCGCGGATATGCGGATTGACCCCGAAAATTTCCTGGATCACCACCAGGCCGCCGCGCCGTTCGCCCTTGGGCTGCGCATGATAAACGCCGATCTCGGCACCATCGGACATTTTCTTTTTGATCATCTGGCCCATCAACACACTCCAATGTCATGGCCCGCAAATGCGGACCACCCAGGTGAGCGCAGGACTACGCTGCTGAAATCACGCGTTATTCTGTTGATTGCTATCCACGCGTCAACCGGGCGGCCCGGATTCCCGGGTCGTGGCAGCTAGATTTACGCAAACCGGAAATGCATCACATCGCCGTCGGCAACCACATACTCCTTGCCTTCCAGCCGGAATTTTCCTGCCTCGCGCGCGCCCGCTTCGCCGTTGCCCGCCACATAATCGGCATAGGCAATGGTTTCGGCGCGGATAAAGCCTTTTTCGAAATCGGTATGGATCACACCGGCGCCCTGCGGGGCTTTGGAGCCCTTGGTGATCGTCCAGGCCCGCGCTTCCTTGGGACCAACCGTGAAAAACGTGATCAGGCCCAGCAAATCATAGCCGGTGCGGATCAGCCGGTTCAGGCCCGGCTCGTCCAGCCCGACCGCGCTCAGAAATTCGCCGCGCTCGGCTTCCGGTAGTTGCGCCACTTCTTCTTCGATGCGTGCGGAAATGGTCACGGCGCGCGCGCCTTCCTTTTGCGCCATGTCTTCCACGCGCTTTGAGAAGGCATTGCCCGTGGCTGCCGACGCTTCTTCGACATTGCAGACATACAGCACCGGTTTTTGCGTCATCAGCCCAAGCTGGCGATAGGGCTCGCGCTCTTCCGGCGCCAGTTCCGCCTGCCGCGCCGGTTTGCCCTCGCGCAGCAGGGCGATGGCCTTTTGCATCAGCGCGACCTGTTCCTTGGCCTCCTTCTCGCCGCCCTTGGCCTTCTTTTCCAGCGGCACAATGCGCCGCTCCAGGCTTTCCAGATCGGCCAGCATCAATTCGGTTTCAACCACTTCAGCATCGCCGACAGGATCGATGCGCCCTTCCACATGGGTGATGTCGTCATCCTGGAAACAGCGCAGCACATGGGCGATGGCATCGACCTCGCGGATATTGGCCAGGAACTGGTTGCCCAGCCCTTCGCCCTTGGAGGCACCGCGCACCAGCCCGGCAATGTCCACAAAGGTGATGCGCGTCGGAATGATGTCCTGCGACGGGATGATTTTTGCCAGCGTTTCCAGCCGCGGGTCCGGCACCGCCACATCGCCGACATTGGGCTCGATGGTGCAGAAGGGATAATTGGCGGCCTGCGCCGCCGCGGTCTGCGTCAGCGCATTGAACAGGGTGGATTTGCCGACATTGGGCAAGCCCACAATTCCGCATTTAAATCCCATTATTCCTTATCCGGTTCCGGCTTTGGTTTTTTCGGTTTGGGCGGCGCCGTCAGCAGTGCCACCTTGTTCATAAAGCCGCTATCGTCGTCTTCCGCAAGGTGCGGCGCGGCTGCCACCATGGCCTCGATCAGCGGCACGAACCAGTCGGCGTCGGCCTTGGAAAAATTCGCCAGCACATGGCCGGTGACGCGCGCCTTGTCGCCGGGATGCCCCACGCCGATGCGCACCCGCCGGTAATGCGATCCCACATGCTCGGTGATGGAGCGCAATCCGTTATGCCCGGCATCGCCGCCGCCGGTTTTGACTTTCAGCTTGCCCGCCGCCAGATCCATTTCGTCATGGACCACCACCAGCGCGTCCGGCTGAAGTTTGAAAAACCGCAGCGCGGGCCCTACCGATATGCCGCTGACATTCATGTAGGTCATGGGCTTGAGCAGATAGACCTTGCGCCCCGCGATTGTCCCTTCGCTCAGCAGGCCTTCGAATTTGGCGCGCCAGGGCTTGAAGCGGTAATGGTCGTGCAGCGCGTCGGCCAGAATGAACCCGGCATTGTGGCGGTTGCGGGCATATTGCGTGCCCGGATTGCCAAGCCCTGCAATGAGAAGCGGTGAGTCCGACATGGCGCCACCCTAGCGGCGCATGCCGCCAAAATCCTACTTCTTTGCCGGAGCGGCTTTCGCGCCGGCAGCCGGAGCAGCGCCAGCAGCCGGAGCAGCACCAGCAGCCGGAGCAGCGGCGTCGGTGGGCGCGGCTTCAGCAGTGGTCGGCTTCAGCTCTTCGACAATGCTGCTCGGCGCCACCACGGATGCGATGGTGAAGTCGCGACGCACAACCGCGCGGGCGCCTTCCGGCAGCTTGATATCGTGGACATGCACCGTGTCGTGAATTTCCATCTCCGACAGATCGACTTCGATATATTCGGGGATGTTGTCTGCCGACAGGACCAGCTCGATATCGTGGCGCACGATGTTCAGCACGCCGCCGCGTTTGATGCCAGGCGAAACGCCCTGGCCGACAAAGCGCACGGGAACGGCCAGACGCACGGTCGCGCCTTTGGTCAGGCGCAGAAAGTCCACATGCACCGGGCGGTCGGTGACCGGGTCCAGCTGCACATCGCGCGGAATTACGCGCTGCTTTTTGCCGCCGACATCCAACATGAACAGGGAAGTCAGGAAGCTGCCTTTTTCGATATGGCGCTCCAGCATGCGGGTTTCGACCGAGACATTTTCCGGCGCTTCCGCGCCGCCATAGACCACTGCCGGGATGAACCCTTGCTGGCGGGTCTGATAGGCCGGGCCCTTGCCGGTGCCTTGGCGTGCCTGAGCGGCGAGATCCTGAGCGTCACGCATGGTAAAATTCCTTGATTTTCCAGCCACTTATGTGGTTGGGCCGGGCCGTATAGGTGCCGGAAAGCCGGGGTATTTAACGGAAGCCCGGGATAAAGACAACCGGTCAGCCACAAGGCATCGCAAAAGGGGGCATCTGCCTTGCGGGACCGGCAGGAACCATCGGCATTTGGGATGGTTACCGGGAGGTCACCCGCACTGTGTCATCCAAGGAGGTAATTATGCCCGCATCCCAGCGTCCCGATGCCATCGCCATGCTCAAGGCGGACCATCGCAAGGTCGAAGACCTGTTTGCGCACTATCAAAAGGCCCGCAAGAACGAACGCAAAAAGGCGCTGGCCGATCAAATTTGTCTGGAACTGACAATCCATACCAAAATCGAGGAAGATATTTTTTATCCCGCCTGTCGCGGCAAAATTGGAGACGATCTCTGGCACGAGGCGATTGTCGAACATGACGGCGCCAAGGTGCTGGTGGCCGAAATTGAAGCCGGCAATCCCGGCGACGAATTTTTCGATGCCAAAATCAAGGTTCTGTCCGAAATGATCCGCCATCACGTCAAGGAAGAGGAAAAGCGCGCCGAAGGCATGTTTGCGCAGGCCCGCGAGGCAGGGCTTGATGTCGAAGAACTCGGTGCCCGCCTCAAGGCCGAAAAGGAAGCGCTTATGGCCGCTTATAAGAATGACGGCCTGCCGGTGCCGCCCACGCCCAGCCTGCCCGACACGCAGCTGGCCCATCACGGCAATGGCGCGGTGCCTGCCGGTCAATCGATTTTTTCGCTGTTTTCCAAGGGCGCCATCCCGCCCGGCCCGACTCTGTGAGCAATCGGTCCGTATGCTAGTATTCCCCCTGTCATAGGGCAGGGGGAAACGTCATGACAGTAAATTGGCTGGCCGTGCTGGGCGCGGCGGTTGCGGGATTTTTTCTGGGTTGGGCCTGGTATGCCGCGCTCGGCAAACCCTGGCAGCGCGCGCTCGGCTGGGACCCGGAAGACTGCAAAAATCAGAAAATGCCTCTGGCACCGCTGGCCTTTGCCTTTGTTGCCGATCTGGTGATGGCCCTGTTTCTGGCGGCCCTGATCAAGGATCTTGGCATTGAAATCGGTGCTCGAAGCAGCAACATTCGGCCTGGCCGTCGGCATCGCCTTTATCATCACCTCCACGGCCGCCAACAATGCATTTCAGAAACGCAAACAGCTGCTCACGCTGATTGACGGCGGCCATTGGACGGCCGTGCTGATATTGCAGGGTGTCATTCTGGCGTCGTTCCCCTAGACGCGGGTTCAGCTCGCGGTGGCGTTGGGATTGCGCCAGACCCGTTCGAAGGGCAGGCGCCAGCGATGCGGCGCGGCAAGGTCCCGGATGGAGTCCGGCCCCCAGGAGCCAGGCTCATAGAATTGCACCGGCGGCGGCGCTTCCAGCAGCGGCGTCGACGCCTGCCACAAACGTTCGATGCCTTCCGCCGTGGTGAACAGCGTGTGATCGCCGCGCATCGCATCCAGGATCAGCCGTTCATAGGCTTCCAGCACATCGCCGATCAGGTCGGTATCGTGCATGGCAAATTGTAAACTCAATTTGTCCAGCTTCATGCCCGGTCCGGGACGCTTGCCGTAAAACGACAACGACATTTTCGATGCGTCCGCCAGATCGAAGGTAAGATGGTCGGGCCCCTGCGTGCCGATGCCCGAACCATCGGGAAACATGCTTTTGGGCGGTTCGCGGAAGGCGATGGAAATTATGCGTTGTCCTTCGGCCATCCGCTTGCCGGTGCGCAGGTAAAACGGCACACCCGCCCAGCGCCAGTTATCGATGCCGCATTTCAGCGCGATAAAGGTTTCGGTATCCGAATGGGGATCGACGCCCGGTTCTGCCCGATAGCCGTTATATTGGCCGCGTACCACGTCTTTGGGCAGGATCGGCTGCATGCTGCGAAAGACTTTGTTCTTTTCTTCGCTGATCGGCTTGGGCTCCAGCGAGGTCGGTGCTTCCATCGCCATGAACCCCAGAATCTGGAACAGGTGGGTCACCACCATGTCGCGATAGGCACCGGTGGATTCGTAAAATCCGGCGCGCGTGCCCAGTCCCAGGGTTTCGGGCACATCGATCTGTACATGGTCGATGAAGTTGCGATTCCAGATCGGCTCGAACAGTCCATTGGCGAAACGGAAGGCCAGAATATTCTGCGCCGGTTCCTTGCCCAGAAAGTGATCGATGCGGAATATCTGCTCCTCGGCAAACACCTCATGCAGTTTGGCATTCAGACTCACCGCGCTGGCCAGATCGGTGCCGAACGGCTTTTCCATGATGATGCGGGCGCGCTCCACCAGCCCGGCCTCGTTCAAAAGATGCACCGCCGTCAACGCGGCCTTGGGCGGCACGCTGAGATAATGGATATGGCGGGTTTCGCCTCCCAGGGACTTTTCGGCTTTCTGCACCGCCGCCTTCAGGGCCGGCGCGCCTGCCGCCAGCGGCACGTAATCCAGCGTCTCGGCAAAGGCGCTCCAGTCCGCGTCGGTCAGCTTGCGTGTGGAAAATTGATCCAGCGCGTCGCGCGTGACGCTGCGAAAACCGTCGGCATCCAGATTGTCGAGCGACACGCCGATGATCCTGCAACCTGGTATGAAGCCGGCGCGCGACAGATGAAACAGTCCGGGCAGCAATTTGCGCCGGGACAGATCGCCTGTGGCGCCGACCAGCACCACGACTTGCGGATATTGCGGCCCCACGCCGGAAGGAATGTTCCCCACGCTGTCTGATTCCATCAATGCAGCACGCAAACTATAGCCTGATTCCGGCACTTAAAAATTTTTAATCCGCGTGACGCTTTTATGTGCAGCCATACGAAATTAAATGACACTCGTAAAACGTGTTCCGCATGAGGAGCGTGAACACCGCATAAGGGAGACAGGCATGAAACCGTTTTCCGCATTTGGCGCGGCCGCAGCTATCGTGCTCGGGGCGCTCACCATCTCCAGCCCGGCATTTGCCTATATCGCCTGCAGCAAGGGCGGCGATTGCTGGTATAGCGCCCGCAACGATATTAAGGTCCCGAACATTACATTCACCTATTTTCCGGATTCCGATTTGCAGCGGATCAAGAGTGATGCGCGTTATACTTGGCACGAATCCAACGGCTACAATAACTGGCTCAATGGCTTCTGGCTGTTTGGTCTTTGGTACAATTACTGACGCAATAGACAGCAGGACCAAAGCCGCATCGCGGGACTATCATGTTGATGCATAATTTCCGATACGTCATGTTTGCCGCACTGGCGTTTGCACGGCGCTGGCATCCTCTGCCGTCGCGCAGGACAATCCGGGGGCAATCGACCTTTATGTCAGTTGCAGTTTCTATCCCGAGCCGGGCGTTTGCGACGATGTTTACACCAAAGCAAAAACCGACATGGACATTCCGGCAGCGGCCTCGGCGCTAGCCGAATATCAGGGTTATGCCCGTTTTCTGAAAACCGATATTCGCGCCCTGACCGACGACGATAAGAGCTATCTGAAAGCCAATGCCGTGCCGCTGCCTGATATGCTGACGCCGCAACAGCTTGGCGGCCTGCATGGGGTTATCAACGACCCGGTGCTGCAGGGCGATTCGGACCTTCGCCTGCGTGCCGTGAATGATTTTCTGAGCCGCGCCGTACAGGCCCACATGTATTGCGCGCTACACGCTAGCGCCTCTTGCCAAACCGCAGGAGAGGCTTAGAGGCGCTGCGCACGGCGACTAGCGCCTCTTGCCAAACCGCAGGAGAGGCTTAGAGGCGCTGCGCACGGCGACTAGCGCCTCTTGCCAAACCGCAGGAGAGGCTTAGAGGCGCTGCGCACGGCGACTAGCGCCTCTTGCCAAACCGCAGGAGAGGCTTAGAGGCGCTGCGCACGGCGACTAGCGCCTCTTGCCAAACCGCAGGAGAGGCTTAGGGGCGGGGATGCGAGACCGGCCTGTTTGCGCTATGGTCCCCGCCCTCAGGATGGAGGGATCACATGAAACGGTTTTTGCTGCTTCTCGCCTTTGGTCTGTTTGCCGCCGCGCCGGCCTATGCCGCGCTCAAGGCCGGCGATATCGCCCCCGAAATTTCCGTGCCCGCCTCGCTGGCCGGAAAGCAGTTTCATTTCTCTCTCAATGACGCGCTGAAGAAAGGCCCGGTTGTGGTCTATTTCTATCCGGCCGCCTTTACCACGGGCTGCACCATTGAGGCCCATGAATTTGCCGCCAATATGGACCGCTTCAAGGCGCTGGGCGCCAGCGTGGTCGGCGTCTCGCGCGATTCCATCGCCACGCTCGACAAATTCTCGGTCAGCGAATGCCAGAGCAAATTTCCCGTCGCCTCGGATCTTTCCGGCGCCGTCACCAATGCCTATGACGCCCGCCTCAATGACGAGCATTCCGACCGGATTTCCTATGTCATCGTGCCGGGCGCGAACGGGCAGGGGAAGATCCTCTACCAGTATCGCAGCCTGGATCCCGATCTGCATGTCGATAATACCATTGCGGCGATCGAAGGCTGGAAAAAGGATACGAAATAGGCGGCGCTAATTTCCGGCACGCGCGTCTGCGATCCGTTTGGGGAAATCGATATCCGCCGAGTCTTCGGTCAGGATGCGGCTGCCGACGATAAAGCTCGGCGTCTGGAAGCGTCTGAGCGCCCGCGCCAGATTGAAATTTGCGATAATGGCGTCGGCGATGTCGGGCGCCGCCATATCCTGTTTTAACTGCGCCACATCCAGCCCCACCTGCTCTGCGGTATCGAATATCGCACGCTCGTCCAGGATACCCGCATACGCCATCATCGCGCGGTGATAGGCGGCGTATTTGCCCTGCTGAATCGAAGCCAGCGCCGCCCTGGAGGCGATCAGCGATTCCGGTGTCAGGATGGGATATTCCTTCAGCACCAGCCGCACATTGCCGTCACGGCGCACGGCCTCGGCCAGCCGGGGCTCTACCGCCTTGCAATAGACGCAGGTGTAATCGAAAAATTCGACAATGGTGACATCGCCATTCTCGTTGCCGATCACCGGTCCGCTCAGCAGCGCAGGCGTGGGCGCAACGCGCAAATCGCCGACGTCGGCGAAATCCGCCGCCGCCGGTGGTGTGGGTTCCGGCGTAACAAGGCGCGTGGCCAGAAATCCGGCGGCAAACACGGCCGCAAGAATAACGGCATTACGCAGCAAATTTTTCGGCATGGAGGGTCCCTCTCGACCGCAACCCTAACCGGCACCCGGGTGAAGGACAATCTGCGGCCGGCGGCATCTCGGCCGCTCGACCCCATTGCCGTCATGCGCTGCCGGCGGCGGCTTCGGCGCTTTCGATCCAGGCCTTGGCCGCGGCGAAATCCTTTTCCGCGAACAGGCGCACCGGATGGTGAAAGAAGGGCGAGAACATTCTGACCGCGCTTTCGATCCAGGCGATATCGGTCACCACCGCGATGCGGCCGAAATCGCCCCAATGCGAAATGCCCAGCACGCTGTCCTGCCACATCGCGCCCGGCGTCATGGCGTCGAAATCTTTTCCGAACTGGGCCAGCAGGCGCAATCCGCCATGTGCCGCCACCTTGGCGCGCACCGCCGGCTCCAGCACTTTTTGATACTCTTCGGCGGTGACTTTGCCGCGCCAGGCCGCCGCCAGCACATTGTCCGCAAATCCGGGAAGAATCTCGATCATCTGTCTCTCCTGTGGTCCGTGCCGGGCTCAGAAAAAACACCTTACCCCGGAACGCATTGACCTGGGTCAGATAAGTTCGATCTGGCCCGAAATATGACGCAATTGCAACGTCACTTGCGCCGCGCGAAGTCGCAATATTTCTCCGGTCCTCGCAGGTGTGCCTGCATCGATGGGTCGGCCGTTATTCTCGGCTCACGCTGCTTAAAAGCACCCGGCGGCCATCCTAAACGCAACCTTTACCTTGAAAATGGGCTTTGGGCCGCATTCCGCAATATACGGCGCGGCACCGCCCGCCGGGACTTTACACACCATGTTAACAGTGTCGGCGTAGGACTTTTGGTCGACAATAACAAAGAGACGCCGGGGTGTTTCCCTTAGCTAGACAATTCACTGCCATGCTCCGGCTCGACCGGATGGTTGCAGTCATAGTTGTCGCGCTGCTGGCCAGCCTGTGGGTTGGCTACGGCTTCTTCATCGCCAATGAGCGAAGCCGCGTCACGCAGCGCGCGGCAAACGTGCTGGCAGCCAACACCCGCGCCTATGCCGATTTCATCGCCATGGAACGCACATCGTCCACGCGCCTTCCCGCCGACGTGAGACAGGCGCATATCGAACAGTTTCGTTCGTCGCTCGCGACAACAGACGGCGAAACGCAGACCATTGACCAGGGTGAGCGCCGTCCGTCCTCCCGCCCGCCGGGCGTTGACCTCGTCGATCTCAGCACCGGCGATACGCTGTCCTACCGCGCCACTACCTCGAACGGTATCGTCATCACTGGCACTCAGCCGGTCGAAATGCTGTTTACCAACTGGTATGGCGACAAGGAGCGTGAAGCAGCCGCGTTGCTTTTCTTTTCGCTGGTGTTCGCCGGGCTCGGCTATGCGCTAATCAAAAGCTTTCGCCGCAGAGACGAAATCGAACAGCATCTCATCGCCGCGCGCAATGCGGCCGATGCCGGAAACCGCGCCAAGTCCGAATTTCTTGCCAATATGAGTCATGAAATCCGCACGCCGCTTAACGGTATTCTGGGCATGACCGAATTGCTCATCGATACGCCGCTCGATGCCGAACAGATGCGCTACGCTTCGGTGGTGCGCGAATCCGGCGAAAGCCTTTTGGCGGTGGTCAACGACATTCTCGATATTTCCAAACTCGAAGCCGGCAAGTTCGAAATCGAAACCCTGGATTTCGATCTTCTTGCCACAGTCGAAAGCGCCGTCGATCTTATGGTCGGTAAGGCGCGCGAGAAAGAGATCGACCTCAGCGTCTATGTCGAGCCGGCAGCGCGTGGCGTCTATCGCGGTGATCCGCTGCGTCTGCGCCAGATTTTGCTCAACCTGATCGGCAATGCCATCAAATTCACCGAACGGGGCGGGGTGGCGATTCAGGTCAATGTGCTCATGGCCCATGTCCCGCACGGCGCCGCCATCCCCTTGCGCTTTGAAGTCTGCGATACCGGCATCGGCATGGCCGAAAGCGTGCGCCAGCGCCTGTTCCGGAAATTCTCGCAGGGCGACGGCTCCACCACCCGCCGGTACGGTGGCACGGGCCTTGGTCTCGCCATCTGCAAACAGTTGGTTGAGCTGATGGGCGGCACCATCGGCGTCGAAAGCGAACAGGGTGTCGGCTCGAAATTCTGGTTCGAACTGGCCTTTGCGCGCTCGCAGACCGCCCATACCAAGGAAAGCCACCTGCCCGGCCATGTGAAGGGCCTGCGCGCCCTGGTGGCCGACGACATCGGTATCAATCTGGAAATCATGCGCCGCCAGCTTGAGGCTCTTGGCATTAATGTCAGTTGCGCCAATGACGGGTTTTCCGCCATCGCCGAATTGGAACGCGCCTGGCACATGGGCCGGCCCTATGACGTCCTGTTCTGCGATCACATGATGCCGGGCTTGTCCGGTGATAAGTTGTGCGAACGCATTCGCGCCACGGCGGGCCTGAGCGATCTCAAATGCGTGATTGTTTCGTCGGCGGGCCGCGCCGGCGTGCCCAATCCGCACAAACAGATCGACTACATTCTGGAAAAGCCCGTGCGCCAGCACGAATTGTTCGACTGCTTCATCAATCTCTACCATTGCGACACCGGCACGCTGGTCGAGGACACCGCCACCGGTATGGCGCAACAGAAGAACGCACAACCCGCCGTCGGTCTTTATATTCTTGTCGCCGAGGACAATAGGATAAACCAGCAATTCGCCCGCGCCATGTTGGAAAAGGCCGGCCACAAGGTCGATATCGTCGATGACGGCCACAAAGCCGTCGATGCCGTGCGCCGCACGCTTTACGATGTCGTGCTGATGGATATCCAGATGCCCGAATTGGGCGGCATGGAAGCCACCGCCCAGATCCGCGCGTTGCCCGCCCCCGGCTGCTCCATTCCCATCATCGCCATGACCGCCAACGCCATGACGGGATTCGACAAGGAATGTCTGGCCGCGGGCATGAACAGTTACATCTCCAAGCCCGTCAACCAGGCGCTGCTGGCCTCCACGCTGGCGGGCATTGTTCCGCGCAATCCCGTGTCCGCCATGCCGCGCCCGATCGAGACGCCACCCGAAGCGGAAGCCGACCTCGATCTCGAACAGCTCTTTGAACTGGAACAGGCGCTCAGGCCCGGCGCCGCCGTGGAATTCTGCAGTGATTTTCTCGTTGATCTGAAAATTCAGCTGGCGGCCATAGAGGCCGCGCAGGCCGGCGTCGATTTCGAGGCCGTTGGCCGCGCGGCGCATATTCTGGCGGGGACGGCAGGCAATATCGGCGCCCGGCGACTGAGTGCGCTGGCCCGCCGGGTTGAAATTGCCTGCCGCACCGCAAAGCCCGACCAGGCCGCCGACCAGCTGTCGCAATTGCGGGCCGTGGCCGATGAAGCCTCTGCAGCCATCAATGCCTGGATCGCCGCCCAGGCGCCCCGCGCCAGAGCGGGCTGATGGCGGCGCGCGGGTTTCGCGCAGCACTGCAGCAGCAAAGATTTATGCCGTATAGGAAAAATATTGGCGCAGACTGCAAACATGCATTCAGCTGTCCGCGAACTGTCCCGGACCGTAACGCCGCCCGACATTCTGCCGGCGGCGACGGCGCAGCATGCCGATCTGCGCACACTGCTGGAATATTGGCAGCGTGTGCGCGGGCCGGACGCCATGCCCGCCCAGGTTCAGATAGCGCGCGACATTGCCGGGTTGCTCAAGCGCATCCATCTCTCCGATGTGGTGGATGCCGGCGCGGATTTTCGCTTCCGCCTGCTGGGCGACGCCGTATTTCAGTGTCTTGACGAAAATCAGACCGGCAAGCTTGTCTCCGTCCATCCCGACATAAGCGTCCGCACGCGCTATCCCATCTTGATGCGCGAAGTCGTGCGCACCGCGGCGCCCGTGCGCGGCCGTGCCTTGCGCGAAACCAACAGCGGACGCTTCCATGTGGAATCGATCTGGCTGCCGTTCGGCGGCCCGGAGGTGGCCCAGGTCATGGGCATGTCCGTGCTCACCGCCGACGATCCGGCAACAGACCCGGCGCGGCGGCATTAGCCGTTCGCCGAACGTTACGCCGCGCTGGCGTCGATCTGGCGTTTGGCCTTGTCCAGCGCGGCCTGACGCGCCTCGAAAGGCCCCTCAAACGCGGCTGCGCCGCCCCGCCCTGGCGCGGCCTTGCCGTTATTTCACCATGGTTGGCGGTCAAAATCTGGCACACTCGCCCGCACACGCCCCATAGGGATGCCCGATGAAAACCCCTGCTTTTGTCCTTGCCGCTGTTCTGCTGCTGGCCGCCGCCGCCTACGCCCAGGCCCCAAAGCCCGCCGCGCCCGAACCCGGCTGGATCACGGCCTCCAACAAGCCCTGCAAGATCTGGAATCCCGCGCCCCAGCCCGATGAATCCGTCACCTGGTCGGGCGGCTGCGACAATGGCTATGCCTCGGGCCAGGGCGTGCTGAAATGGACCGAAAACGGCAAGCCCGACATGGAATTCGAGGGCATGTATGACCATGGCAAGCGCAACGGCCCCGGCGTCGTCATCACGCCCGACGGTCAGCGCCTGCAGGGCATGTGGATCGACGACGAACCCGTCCCCTTCCGCGCCAACACCATCTGATCGGGAGGGGCCCGGCCACCCATCTTTTGCGCCCGCGCTTACTTCAGTCCCGCGATAAACGCCGTCATTTCCCTAAGCACATCGGCCTCGTTGGTCAGCCAGATGGCGTGACTGGCGTTGGCGATGCGCACCACCCGCGCCGTCTTCACGCCCGCTGAGAACGCATCGGCCTGCACCGCCACGCCTTGATCGACGAACACGCTATTGGCGCGGTCTTCCTCACTGGTGCCCGGCGCGATCTGGTGCGGCAGCGCGAACAGCGCCAGCACCGGCACTGGGATATCGGTATATTTCTGCGCCCCCATCCGCACGGCGGCGTTGATCCGGTTCTGCGGCGTATCCGGCGTCAGCGCGCCGGTCGAGGGCGGGGCCTCGCGCAGGGATTTCTCCGCTGCGGCAAGTTCTGTTTCGAACGCCGCCAGATTGGCTTTGACATCGGCCAGTTGCGCCAGCGCCTCTTTCGGGCGCGTCGCGAAATAGGATTGCGGTTCTGCCGTATAATCCCTCAGCCCATCCAGCGAGCGTTGCAGCGCCCCCGCCGCCATTGTCAGCGTATATCCCGGCGGCGTTATGCTGCCCGGCACATAATAGGCATAGGCGTAACCCGCATCGACATAGATCAGCCCCGCCACCTTGTCGGGATACCGGCTGCCGATCGAGCTTAATTCCTCGCCCGCGATCGAATGGCCCATCAGCACCGGGCGCACGATTTTCAGCGCCTCCATCACCGCCAGCACATCATCGCCCAGCCGGTCGGCGGCGTAATTCTCCGCAGTCGCCTCCGGCGCGCTCGATGCGCCATAGCCGCGCCGCGTAATGCCATAGACATGATATTTGCCGCTCAGCTTCGGCGCGAATGTGTCGAACACATGCGCGCTCGCGCCCAGCCCCGCCAGCAGGATCAGCGGCCGCCCCGTGCCGCCCCAGTCCAGCACTTCCAGCCTGACATCGGGCGTCACCTGCACCATTTGAATTTTATGCGGCGACGGGTCCAGTGGCCAGGCATCTGCCGCGCTCGCCCTGGCAAGCTCCAGCGGCCGCGGATTGCTGGTTCCCAGACTGCCGCTGAAAATGCCGCGCGCCGCGTCATAGCTGCCGTCATAATGATAGGGCCCGAAGCTAAAGCGCAGTGTCGAACCCTCCAGCACCACGCTGTCCAGACGCGTCGGGCTCGGCCCCTGATCGGTGTTGTACAATTCGCCGCTCAGCGCGCCTTTCGCATCCTTGGTCAGCCGCAGCACAATGTGAAAATCATTGGACGCATGCCAGATGCCCTGCCATTGCCCCGCCATGTCCTGCGCCTGCGCCGCGCCGGCGCACAGAAGGCCGGCGACCTGAAGCCATGCAATCGCGCACAATGCCGTAACGCGCTTCATGGTTTGTCCCTCACCTGTCATTCCCGGCCGCATGATGCGCGCGCAGCATGCATCATGCGGGGAAGGGAATCCACGCCGCGCGTGCCGCCATCGCCCCGCCGACGCCGGCAATATCGCGCGCTGCACCGGCTGGCGGCGCCCCCTGCTTTTGCTATCATCCGCGCATGAGCAAAAAGATTTCCGGCGGCGTCGCGCATGATCTGCCGCCAGACCTGCGCAGGGCCCTGGCGTCCGACGCCGTCGCCCTTGCCGCCTGGGAAGACATCACCCCGCTCGCCCGCAACGAATGGATTTGCTGGACCATCTCGGTGAAAACCCCGCAAACAAGGGCCGATCATGTCGGGCGCGTCATCTCGCAGTTGAAGGATGGCGACCGCCGTCCCTGCTGCTGGCCCGGCTGCATCCACCGCAAGGACAAGGCGTTAAGCCCGTCGCAGAAATTTATGCAGAGCAAAAAACGTTAAGCGGGCGGGAATTCCCGTCGCCCGAAAGCATTGTCATGCAACGGCGGGAGAAATGATGAGCGTGCCGATGGTCATTGCCCTTGCCGGGTTGGGCCTTTGCCTGTGGGCCATCGCCAAAGGCTTCGGCGCGTCGGAATATGACCGTTCCGCGATATTTGTCGGCCCGCTTGGCTGCGTGGTCAATTTGGTGGCGCTGTTGATCGGGCTCGGCCTCATGGCACTGGGATTGCTGGTCTATCTCGGACCTCTGGGATGACCATGTTGGCCGCCTGAACGGCCGCCAGGCTTCGTGTTGTGTGAAATCGCACACCCGTGCTAGTGTGTGATTTCACACACAAAGGGGCGCACGCCCATGGTCAGGCGCTATTATCCGGCAATCCTGGAAAAGGGCCCGAAAAGCACCTTCGGGGTCTGGTTTCCGGATTTCCCCGATTGCGTGGCCGCCGCGCCCACCCAGGACGAGGCGGTCAAACGGGCGGAGAGCGCCCTGGCCCGCGCCGTCGACATTCTATCGGAACGCGATGCGCCGCTGCCCGCCGCCACCCTGATCGAGAACATTGTCATCCCCAAGGGCTGCAAATTTGTGGCCTTTTTCGTCGTGGGCGTGGAGCCGCCCGATCCGTCCGAGCGGGTAAACATCTATCTGTCGAAAAGCATGATCGCCCAGGCCGACAAACGGGCCGCCGAACTGGGCATGAGCCGGTCCAGTTTCTTCGGCCTCGCCTCCAGCATTCTGTTGCGCTCGTCGATTTCAGCCATGTTGATGGGCGTGGGCTATGCCGCCGAGCCTCATTCCAAAGCCCAACAGATCGGCGTTGTGCCCCAATCCAGGCGCCGGAAGAAAAAGGCCTGATCGCCGTAAGTGGGGGAACCGAACCTGGCCGACACTTTGCGCTAGGATGCCTCCATGACTGACAGAACATCGGATGGCAGCGCAGGCGATGCCGACTACGGCGTCATCGGTCTTGGCTATGCGCTGTATCGCCGGCCCGAACCGGCCATCGCCGCAATCATCCACCGCGCATTGGGCGATGCGCGCACCGTGCTTAATGTCGGCGCGGGCGCGGGCTCCTATGAACCGCGTGATCGCGATGTCGTCGCGGTCGAACCCTCCGCCGCCATGCGGGCGCAACGCCCGGCCCATCTGGCCCCCGCCATCGATGCCAGGGCCGAACATTTGCCCTTTGCCGATAAATCCTTCGACGCGGCGATGGCCAGCTCGACCGTGCATCAATGGGCGCGGCTGGAAGATGGCCTGAAGGAAATGCGCCGCGTCACGCCTAGCCACGGTTCCGAACCACTTTCGATTTGCGGCGGAATAGCTAATTCCTCAATCAAACAAGCTCGACACACACTAGCTTTTCTTGGCGAACATCGTGAGCCTGGAAAAGCTGTGCAAAGGCCAAATAGGTGGTGCCAGCAAGCGAGCCTCGCTAGTCAAACAAACTCGAAACACTCTCTTCGTGATTGATGCGCCGCATCGCTTCGCCGATCAACGGCGCAATCGATATCCGCCGTATATTCGGGCATTCGGTCATGTCCTTGGTGGCGGCAATCGAATCCGTCACCACCATGGATTTCAGCTTCGAGCCCCTGATGCGCGCCACCGCGCCGCCCGAAAGCACCCCGTGCGTCGCATAGGCATGCACATCCTTGGCGCCGTTGTTCAAAAGGGCCTCGGCCGCGTTGCAGATGGTGCCGCCCGAATCCACCATGTCGTCGATCAGGATGCAGTTGCGCCCCTCCACATCGCCGATAATGTTCATCACTTCGCTTTCGCCCGCCCGCTCGCGCCGTTTGTCCACAATGGCCAGATCCGCGCCCAGCCGCTTGGCCAGCGCGCGGGCGCGCACCACGCCGCCCACATCGGGCGACACGATCATCAGATTGTCGGCGCCGATATTCTTCTGAATATCCTTCACCATCACCGGCTGGGCATACAGATTGTCGGTGGGAATATCGAAAAAGCCCTGAATCTGCCCGGCATGCAAATCCACCGTCAGCACGCGGTTGGCGCCCGCCTCGGTAATCAGGTTGGCCACCAGCTTGGCCGAAATCGGCGTCCGCGGCCCCACTTTGCGGTCCTGCCGCGCATAGCCGAAATACGGGATCACCGCGGTAATGCGCCTGGCGCTGGCCCGGCGCAGCGCGTCGATGATGATCAGCAATTCCATCAGATTGTCGTTGGTGGGAAAGCTGGTCGATTGAATGACAAACACGTCCTCGCCGCGGATATTCTCCTGAATCTCCACAAACACTTCCATGTCGGCAAAGCGGCGCACCGCCGCCTTCACGAACGGCAGCTTCAGATATGTGCCCACGGCATCGGCCAGCGCGCCGTTGGAATTCCCGGCCAGAAGTTTCATTCCCCGCATGTCCCCTTTTGCCGCCATGTCCGCTGATGCCCCCTGTTGCCGGATAGGGCGCTTGTAGCAAGGGGCGGCAGGGGAATGAAGGGGCGAATTAGCGCCTCAGCACAATGGCCGAGATCTGCCGTCCATAGGCGTTTTCTTTCCTGTGGGTGGTGCGGCGAAAGCTGAAAAATTCACCATCGCCCGCATAGGTGCAGGTCGAAAGCGGCAAAACAGTGTTAAGCCCCGCGCCCCTGAGTCGCGCCGCCACATAGCCTTCCAGGTCGAACAGGTAATGGGCCTCGCGCGCGCCGGGCACAAAAAAGCGCGCATTCTTTTCATCAGCGTTAACAAAATTTGCCGCGAACTCCGCGCCCACTTCATAATTGCGCTGGCTGATGCACGGCCCGATCGCCGCGTTAATGCGCGCGCGCGCCGCGCCCAGTTGTTCCATCGCGGCCACCGTGGCCTCGGTCACCCCGGCCAGCGCGCCCTTCCATCCGGCATGGGCCGCGCCCACCACGCCCGCCTCCACATCCGCAAACAGCACCGGCGCGCAGTCCGCCGTCAGAATGCCCAGCGCGATATTTGGCGTTGCCGTCACCATCGCATCGGCCTCCGCGCCTGCGCCGGTTTCCCAGGCCTGGGTCACCGTCACCACCCGCGGCGAATGCACCTGGCTCAGCGTCACCAGCGTTGCGCCCGGCGCCAGCCTTGCGGCCACCCGCGCGCGATTGTCCGCAATCGCCTCCGGCGCATCGCCCGAGCCCGGCCCGCAATTGAGCGAAGCGAAGATCCCGCGCGAGCATCCGCCCGCGCGCCCGAAAAATCCGTGCGCCGATGCCCTTCAGATTGTCTGTTTGCAGCATCAGCATCGCTAAAACCCAACCGGCCGGAATCCGTCCGGCATAATGCTCAGCGCCTTGAACAGCGTGCCCATCGCGCCGGCGCCGGTCAGCCGCTCCAGCGCCGCATCGACATCCTTCTCCGCGCCCGGATTTTTCAGCTTCAGCTGCTCGGCGCGGGTTTCGATGCCCAGCGCCTTCAGAAATCCGCCCTGCTCCACCGGGCCATAGGCGCGTGCCCCGCTGCGCGCCGCGGCCTGCGCCAGCGCGGCGAAATCCACATGCGCGGTGATATCCACTTCGCCCGGCGTTTCCAGCAGCTCGGCAAATCTGTGCCGGCCCACCGCCTGCAGCGTGTCGCCCAGTCCGCCGCCATGGCCGTAATCCAGGATCAGCCCCGCCCCGCCGCGCTCGGCAATAACAGTGCCGACTTCCTCGACCAGCGCGGCCCCGCTCGGGCACACTTCCAGAACCGCGCCCGGCTCGCCGTCGCGCTCGATCCCGCTGGCGATCGGCGCCAGCGCGAAGGCCAGCTTGCCGTCGCTGATGGTCACCATGCGCTCGCACCAGCCCTTGTCCGTCTTGACATACTGGCGGATCGGCAGGGCGTCGAAGAATTCGTTGGCCACGAAGAACAGCGGCAGCTGCTCCATCTCCTTTTCGAAATGCGTCGCCCATCGCACCGGCGCTCGAGCGTCCTGCAATTTGATTTGCTGGATATTTTTCAAATACCCGCTCGATTCAATCAAAACCACCTCCGGTTCGAAATCCGGCGCCACACGCTTCGCCACCCGCAGCATATCGGCCATCAGCGTGCCCCGGCCCGGCCCGAATTCCACCAGCTGAATCCGCTTGGTTTTGCCCTGCTCCTGCCAGCAATTGGCCACCCACACGCCCAGCATTTCCCCGAACATCTGGCTGATTTCCGGCGCCGTGGTGAAATCCCCGGAAAGCCCGAAAACATCGCCTTTTCCGTAGTATTCCTGCACCGCCAGGCTCATGAATTGCGCCACCGAAACCGGTCCCTGGGCCCCGATCAGCGCGGCGATTTTTTCGCCGAACGCATTCACTACGGATTCTTTTTGAAGGAGAAATAGAAGAAGCCGACCGCCGCCAACCACAGCGGAATCGACAGCGCCATGCCCATGCTGATCGGTCCGATAAAGACGCCGTCGGGCTCGCGGAACATTTCTGAAATAAAGCGGAAAACGCCGTAGAACAGAAAGAATAATCCGGCGATCTGCCCGGGTTTTTCGTGCGCGCGCAACACCCGCAACGCCACCTGCAGCACAGCGAATAAAATCAGGCCTTCCATCGCCGCTTCATAGAGCTGGCTGGGATGGCGCGGCAGATTATCGGGCGCGTGCGGAAACACCATCGCCCAGGGCACATCGGTGACGCGGCCCCATAATTCGCCATTGATGAAATTGGCGATGCGCCCGAAAAACAGGCCGATCGGCGCCACCACCGCGATGATGTCGGCGATCTTGAGCACGCTCAGCCTGTTTCGCCTGCAGAACCACCACACCGCGATCACCACGCCGAGCAATCCGCCGTGGAACGACATGCCGCCTTCCCAGGCCGCAATGATGCGCAACGGGTGATGGATGAAATCCATCGGCAGGTCGCCGCAAAAGGCGGCCTTGGGATCCGAGACGCTGCACAGGATGGTGCCGTAGATCAGGTCCCAGCCCAGCCGTCCGCCAATGACGATGCCCAGCATGGCCCACACCACCAGATCGCCGATCTGATCGGCGGTGGCCGGCGGCGTGCCGTTGAACGGTGCATTTTTCCACAGCGCGCTGTCGCGCAGCATGCGCAGGACCACCCACCAGCCCAGCATGATCCCGGCGATATAGGCGATGGCGTACCAGCGCAGGGCAAACGGCCCAACCTGAAAAATGATGGGATCGATATTCGGAAAAGGCAGGGCGGCTTCGAACATTGGGGCTAAGACGCGCTGCTTCGCGCCGCCCTGTCAAGCCGTCTTGCCGTGCGCCCATCCAGCCGCCATATAACCGTATAGAATATGTATGGATTGGAGATCCCGATGGCGCAGACCGATAACCCTTTCCTGGACGGCTTGGCCCGGGTCTTTACCGATGCCGCCGGCGCGGCCCAGGGCCTGCGCGCCGAAATCGACACCTTCGTGAAGCAACGGCTCGAACGCCTGGTGGCCGATATGGATTTCGTCCCCAGGGAAGAATTCGAAGCGGTCAAGGCGATGGCGGCAAAAGCCCGCGCCGAGAATGATGCTTTGGCCGCGCGGCTGGATGTGCTGGAGTCCAAATTGTCCGCAAAGCCCTGAAACGACTCCTGAATTCGCCGTAGCCCAGGCCGAACGCCCGCCTTTTCGGTGCCACGCAAAGCTGTGGAATCTTTTGATTCATCAAGACGATAAGATGAATCGGACTCTTGTGCCCCCACAAAATCTTGTGCCAGTTTGGACCGCAACTGCTTCGCGTTGCGACGCACCCGATATCTAGTGCAATCCGGGGGTACATTAATGAAAGTCATCCACCAAGACGAACCGTACAGCATGCCCCACCCGCTCGACATGCTGGAGCGCACGGTGGAGGACAATGGCTGGGCGTTCGAACGGTCGGGCCGCGACGAACTCAATCTTTCGATCGCGGGCCGCTGGTCGGATCATCATTTCAGTTTCACCTGGCGGGACGATCTGCGGTCGCTGCATTTGTCCAGCGCCTTCGACATGCGCGTGGGCGATACCACGCGGCGGTCCTCGGTCTCCGATCTGCTGATGTATGTGAATGCGCGGTTGTGGATCGGTCATTTCGATCTTTGGCCGGAAGACGGCACCATCGTTTTCCGTCACGCCATGATTTTCCCCGATGCGCTGACCAGTTCGCAGCAATGCGAGGCCCTGCTCAATCTCGCACTTGAAGCCTGCGAGCATTATTATCCTGCCTTTCAGTTTGTGTTGTGGGGCGGTAAATCCGCCGAAGATGCGGTGGCCGCCGCCGTGCTGGAATGCGTCGGACAGGCGTAAAACACCCCATACTTCTCGTCGGCGCCGGACGCATGGGCACCGCCCTGATCAAGGGCTGGCTGGCCCATGGCCTGACGCCGATTGTTGCGGTCGAGCCCAACGCTTCGCCCGCCCTGAAAAAACTGGCCAAGACGCCCGGGCTCTCACTGGTTCCGGCCCTTGCCAAAGTTTCCGAGCTCACGCCGCGCGCCTGTGTGGTGGCGCTCAAGCCGCAAATCCTCAAAGACGAAGCGCCGGCCCTGCGCGGCTTTGCGGACGCGGGCGCGGTGATGATTTCCATTGCCGCCGGCACACGGGTGAAGACGTCTGGCCCAGGCCTGGGGCCGCAAAGCCAGGATCGTGCGCGCCATGCCCAATACGCCCGGCGCCATTGGACACGGCATGACCGGACTATTCGCGGCGCCGACGGTGCGCGCGCGGGACAGGAAACTGGCGGACGCGCTGCTCGCCGCTTTGGGTAAAACGGTATGGGTCGAAAGCGAAAAGCTGATCGACGCCGTGACGGCGGTTTCCGGATCCGGACCTGCCTATGTGTTCCATCTGGTCGAAGCGATGACCGCAGCGGGCGTCAAGGCCGGATTGGATGCGAAACTGGCCGGACAATTGGCGCGCGCAACCGTGGCGGGCGCGGGCGCCTTGCTCGATGCCGATCAAAGCGAGGCAGCCGACTTGCGCCGCGCGGTCACCAGCCCGGGCGGCACCACCGAAGCGGCGCTGAAAATCCTGAT
>CAWINU010000012.1:0-70317 GCA_963837555.1 uncultured Alphaproteobacteria bacterium
GGCGCGGCGCGGCGCTCTACGTCTTGGCGCAGGTGGCCGGCGCGCTCGTCGGCGTCTGCGCCGCGCACGTCATGTTCGATCTGCCGCTCTGGCAGGCCGGCGTGAAGATTCGCAGCGGCCCGGGCCAATGGTTCGCCGAGGGTGTTGCGACGTTCGGCCTGCTGCTGACGATCTTGGCGACACTGCGCGCCAGGCCCGCCGCCGTGCCGGTGTCGGTCGGGCTTTACATTATCGCTGCATATTGGTTCACGGCGTCAACGTCGTTTGCCAATCCGGCAGTCACCATCGCACGCGCTTTTTCAGACACTTTTGCAGGCATCCGCCTCGGGGACGTACCCGCCTTCGTCGCAGCCCAGCTCGTCGGCGCCCTGGCCGGCTTGCTGGTGGCGAACTGGCTTCTGGCCGCAGGGCGCGACCCGGCGACCTCTACAAGCAAAGCCCATCAGGCGGCGGAATGAGCATCACGATCTACCACAACCCGGCCTGCGGGACGTCGCGCAACACGCTGGCTATGATCCGCCAGAGCGGCGAGGAGCCGACCGTCATCGAGTACCTGAACAATCCGCCCTCACGCGCCGAACTCGTCGACCTGATCGCGCGCATGGGCATCACGCCGCGTGAACTGTTGCGCCAGAAAGGCACGCCCTATGACGAACTCGGGCTCGCCGACGACAAATGGAGCGACGACGAGCTGATCGACTTCATGCTGCAGCATCCGCTCCTCATCAACCGTCCGATTGTCGTCACGCCGTTGGGTGTGGCACTGTGCCGGCCATCGGAGCGGGTTCTCCACATCCTGCCCAATGCCGACATCGGGTCATTTACAAAAGAGGACGGTGCGGTCGTGGCGCCATTCCGTGAGCGGCAATGAGCAAGAACGGCGCCGGCGATGGCCTTCCCAACATCTCGCACCCGCATCTCGAAATTCCCGCCGCCGGTAAGTTGTCGGTGGAGGCGCCTGCCGGACACCGGCCGCGCATCCTGCTGCTCTATGGCTCCCTGCGCGCGCGCTCATACAGCCGTTTCCTGACCTTTGAGGCCGCACGCCTGCTGGAAACATTCGGCGCCGAGACGCGCATCTTCGACCCGCAGGGATTGCCGCTCCCCGACGGAGCGCCCGACACCCATCCGAAGGTGCAGGAGCTGCGCGAGCTCGCGGCCTGGTCCGAAGGGCAGGTGTGGTGCTCGCCCGAGCGGCATGGTGCCATGAGCGGCGTCATGAAGTCGATGATCGACTGGATACCGCTGTCGGTTGGCGCCGTAAGGCCGACGCAGGGCAAGACGTTGGCCGTCATGCAGGTCAGCGGCGGATCCCAATCGTTCAATGCCGTGAACCAGATGCGCGTGCTCGGCAGGTGGATGCGGATGATCACCATCCCGAACCAGTCCTCCGTCGCCAAGGCCTACCAGGAGTTCGACGAGGCCGGCCGCATGAAGCCATCCGCCTATTACGACCGCGTCGTCGACGTGATGGAGGAGCTGGTGAAGTTCACGTTGCTGACACGGGATCGGGCCGGATACCTCGTCGACCGCTACAGCGAGCGCAAGGAAAGCGCCGAGGAGTTGTCGCGGCGCGTGAACCTGCCGGCGGCAGCCGCCCCGACGAAGGCGGACTGAGCAAATCGCGGTCGCGTCTCGCCGCTACCAGCCGCTGAACGGCCAGTTCTGCGCGGCTTCCTTGGCCGCGCGCCGCTTGCGCGCCGCCCGGGCGCTGGCATCGCGCACGCGCTTGGCTTCGGCCGCGGCCTTTTCGTCGGGCGGCGCCGGCGTGGTGCCGGTCGTCAGCGGAGCCGCGGCGGGCACGACGATGGGGGCGGTCGCCGTCTTCTTTTCCTCGGACAACTGGGCGGCGAGGGCGCGCTCGCGTGCAAGCTCAGTGCGCGCCGTCGCCGCATCGCTTTCGGCCTGCGCGCGTGCGCGGCGCTCACGCTCCAGCTCCTCACGCGCCGCGATTGCACTCTGTTGCGCTGTGTAAACTGCAGATCGTGCGGCCGCCTCCGCCGCGCTCTTGGCCTCCTGCGCCTGCGAGAGCGCTGCGCGCAACGCATCGGCGCTTCGTTGCAGAGCATCGCTCTCATCGCGCGCCCGTTTCAGGTCGAGTGCATTGTCGCGGTGCTCGACGACGGCAGGGACCGCAATGGGAATTGGACGCGCACCGTCGATGCTGGCCTTGCTTACTGCCGACACGGGCGGCGCGGCGGCGACGGACAGTGCAGCGTCGTTGCGGTGGTAGCGCCACAGCGTTCCAGCCGGCGTCACCGTGGATTGAAACGCCCCCGAACGCTGGTCCGGGGGGTGCTTGCCCTGCTTGAGCATGTAGCGCATGTCGTTGAAGATGACCGGATTGGTCACGTAGAGATCGTGGTTGAGCCCCAGGAAGCTCGATCCCGCGTCGGTGGTATCGATCGTCTCGACGCCGGAGAACACGGTGGGATCGACGCGATCTCCCCAGATCCATCGCGACAGCGCGATGGCGCGATCGTTGCTGGCGGTATAGAGCGTCGCCCCGCTGCCGAGGCCGCTCACCTCGGCCATCACCTGGCTGAACCGATCCTTGGCGACATCCGGCGAGTGCAGGATGATTTCGGCGAACTCCGCACCCGAGTCGTGCGCCGCTTCGCGCTTGATCTTTAGCTTCTCGAGCGTGTCGAGCAGCACGACGCTCCCCATGCTGTGCGCAATAAGGTGGACCTTGGTCGCCCCTGTCTGCGCGACGAGCGTCTCCAGGAACGCCATCAGTTGATTGGCCGCCGCCCGTGTGCGGTCGCTGCTGTAGAGATAGCTCGTCAAGCCGCTGCCCGAAGGCCAGCTGAAGAGGACGGCGGCGCCGCCGAAATCCACGTCGTAGGCGATCTGCGCCGTGCGCCGCAGGGCGTTCTCGAAGGACACGTTGAAGCCCGGCACGAAGACGAACACCTGCTTTTCGAACGCTTTGCGGCTTTGCGGCGACGCCCAATCGACGCCTGTCGTGATCGTGTGGATCGCCAGCCGCGCCACCTCCGTGACCTCGACGCGTGGCGCTTGCGCGACCTGGGCACCCTCGACGAACGGCTCGCTGGAGAGTGTGCGGCCAGCGGCGGAGTTCGGATTGGTGACGATGACCTTGGCTAGGCCAAACGTCAGGCTCGGGGCTGGGAGGCTGCCGAAGGCGACGGTTTTTGCGCCTTCGACGGGCGCACGATTGGTCGCGAAATAGACGTCGATCTCGCGGGTATTTTCCTTGTGAATGGCCAGCGCGCGCAGGAAGTACGCTTCAGCTGCGCCCGACTTGCCCTGCGTGCGGTAGAGGTCTCCCAGCTGCGTCAGAACGCTGGCGAGTGTTGTATTGGTGCGTCCATATACCCGCTGCTTGGTGTCCAACGCCTGGTTCAGCAACAACTCAGCCTCATCGAGCCGGCCGAGCGACTTCAACAGTCCGCCAAGATTTTCGCGCGTAGCCGCCACGCTCTCGTGCGCGTCGCCAAGCGAAGCTTCGAGGATCTCCAGGGCGCGGCGATAGTGACTTTCCGCCTCGCTGACCCTGCCTTGTCCTTCATGGATTTTCGCCAGCGTGTCGAGCGCTCGGCCGTAGTCCGCCTTGGTGCCCAGTGACTTCTCGATGAGGTCGAGCGAACGCGTTACCAGCGGCTCGGCCTCCGCATATCGGCCCTGTCCCTGGTACAGCCACGCGAGATTGTTGAGATCGCGGCCGATGCTGGCCGGATCCCCCGTACGCTCGCTGATGTCGAGAGCCCGCTTGCATCGCGGCTCGGCCTCATCGAAGCGGCCCTGCACTTGGTAGAGCTGCGCCAGGGCCCCGAGATCGCTGGCGAGATTGGGATGGTCGGGCGCCAATTCACGCTCGTCGATGGCGATTGCTTCGTTCACATAGGACTCGGCTTGGGCGAAATCGCCCTTTGCTTGGTAGAGCCGGGCAAGTACGCCGATCGCAGCCGCGTATGGTGGCGTATCCTTGCCAAATCGTCCTTCGATTGAGTTCCGAAGTTCATTCGCTAACGGTATCGCCGCGTCGTAGGTGCCCGCTTCATACAGCTCTACGATTTGCCGATATTGCGCGTTGAGGGCTTCGTCGGTGGCTTCCAAATCGGGAGGGCCGGGCATCGGCATCGTCGGCATCGCCGCCGCCGGCGCACTCGGCATCGGTACAAACGTAGGCGCCGAAATCGTCGGCACAGGGGAGTTCGGCATAGGTATCGAGGGGCTTAGAGTCGGGAGCCCAGGCATGGTCCCCGAGCCGCCCGGCATGGGCTGGATCGGGTGAGGCGCCGGTTGGACCGTTTGCGCATGCGCCATCGATGCGAAGGCAGCAATCGCAAACCACGCGGCCACGCTCCTGGCGAACTGCGCTGAGCGCATTCCCCCCTCCCTGATAAGGCGGGAGATTACACGCACTTTATCGACGACACCGTGAAATGCGTTTGAACGCTGATCAATACGCTACAAAGACGTGCAAATAGCCGCGTGCCTCACGCGTCGTTATAGGCGCGCTCACCGTGGTCGGTCAGGTCGAGGCCGATGCGTTCGCTGTCGTACGTCGGGCGCAAGCCGATGGTCAGGTCGATCACCAGGTAGATGATGGCGGAGCCGAACCCGGACCAAACCAGCGTCAGCAGGATGGCTTTGCACTGGGAGATCATCTGCGTGGCCATATCGTAGGTGGCCACCGCCTCGCCGGGGCGCGACACGTAGTCTGCGACGCCGGTGCCGCCGAGGTGTGGATTGACCAGCAGGCCGGTGCCGAGCGCGCCGATGATGCCGCCGATACAATGGACGCCGAACACGTCGAGGCTGTCGTCGTAGCCAAGCGCGCTTTTCACGGCTGTGCAGAAGAAGAAGCAGACGACGCCCGTGACGACGCCGAGCGCCAGTGCGCCCATCGGCCCGGCGAAACCCGAAGCGGGCGTTACCGCCACAAGTCCGGCGACGGCGCCGGTGATGAGCCCGAGCATTGTCGGCTTACCCTTCGTTGCCCACTCGGCGAACATCCAGGAGAGCGCCGCCGTCGCCGTGGCGCCGAACGTGTTGCCCATCGCTAGCGCCGCGGTGCCAGTCGCCTCGAGGTTCGAGCCGCAGTTGAAGCCGAACCAGCCGACCCACAACAGGGACGCGCCGACCATCGCCAGCGTCAAGGAGTGCGGTGGCATCGGTTCGCGCCCGTAGCCCACGCGCGGCCCGAGGATCAACGCGCCGACCAGCGCGGCGATGCCCGCGTTGGTGTGCACGACGGTACCGCCGGCGAAGTCGATAGCGCCCCATTGGAAGGCAAGGCCGGCGTCGCGCAGGACGGCGGAGAGGTGGCTTTGCGCGTCGACCCTGGCGAGGCCGGTGGTCTGCGCCACTTCGCGCGCGGCGTTGGCGATGGCATCTGGTCCCGCCCAGTACCAGACCATGTGTGCGATGGGGAAATAGACGAACGTCACCCAGAGGATCATGAAGACGATCAGCGCCGAGAACTTCATGCGCTCGGCGAAGGCGCCGACAATCAGAGCCGGAGTAATCGCGGCGAAGGTCATCTGGAACCAGATATAGGCGTACTCAGGCACATAGACGCCGTTGGAGAACGTCGGCGCTTCCGAGCTCGGCGTCACGCCGCGCAGGAATGCCTTCGACAGCCCGCCGATCCAGTCGTTGAACTGGCCGCCGTTGGTGAACGTGAGGCTGAAGCCGTAGAGCATCCAGACAATGCAGACGATGCAGACGATCGTGAACACCTGCATCAGCATGCTGATGGCGTTTTTGGTGCGCACGAGGCCGCAGTAGAACAGCGCCAGGCCGGGGATGGTCATGAGCAGGACCAGCACCGTCGAGATCATCAGGAATGCCGTGTCGCCCTTGTCGGGCGCTGCCAGCGCTGCGGTCGGCGCGATGCCGAGTGCAACGCTCAGCAATCTTGTCGCGGTCGATGCCTTGACCCGCAGCAGCATGTCTTCGTCTCCCCCGAGGCGCGATACGCAACGCTGACCTTAGACGCGTGCGCGATTAGAAACGACACCCACCCACTGCCCGCCGATTGAGCACGCTGCATTAAATGAAGTCAGCACAGCAACTTACCGCGGCCACAATTGCAACGACGAATAGTTTTGCACAGGCGCGAACTTTTTTGTTACCGATTTCATTGCACCATTCGTGGTGGGAAACAGCGTCGGACATTTCGCGACGCGCTGATGGGACAAACGGCATGGGGCGCCGTGACGAGCCAGATCTAGACGAGCTTTCGAAGCTGCTGCGGCGGCTCGAGACGATGGACGCTGCGCCCAAGCACGAAAGCGCACGCAAAGCAGAGACGGACGAGGCGCAGCCGCAAGCCGAATATGTCGGCGCCTTGCGCGGTGCGGCGCCCGCCAAAGTTTCCGACGGCCGCAGCGGACCTGCACACGATGTACGTTCGTATCGTGCACGCGATAGCCAACCGACGGTCGAGAAGACCACCCGGTCGTCGAGCACCTCGGCAATCGTCATCGGTGCCGTGACGGCGGCCGCGGTGTCGTCGGTTATCGTTGCCGGATTGGTGCTGTGGACCGGCGGCCAGCAGAGCGATGGCGAACGCCGCCTGACCTTCTATGCGCCGGGCGAACCGGCCCGTGCTACGCAGCGGCCTGACCCCGGCGCGAGCGCCCCGGCGGTTCAGCCGGCCACCGATACCGCCCCGACGAATGCCCAGGCGCTGCTGCAGCGCGCCGATGTCTACCTGCGTGGCGGCAAGCCCGGCGAGGCGCGCGTCGTGCTGGAGCAGGCCGCGCAGCTCGGCTCGGGCGTCGCCGCCCTGACCCTGGGCGCCATGTATGACCCCGGTCGTGCCACACAATTTACCAATCTAGGGCTTAAAGCCGATCCGACCATCGCGCGTGTCTGGTACGAGCGGGCCAAGGATCTCGGTGTTGCCGAGGCAAATGACCGCTTGGCGGAACTCGCCGCGCGATGACGCAGACGGGGTGATCGGGCCGCGGGGACGTACTGCCCGGTCGTAATTGACGCCATTGGTTCGGAGTTGGCGCATGGGGGAAGGTTACATGAACGGCGCGCGTGCGCTTGGCCTCGGGCCGGCGGTGCGCGTGCCGCGCCCGCTCGAGGCGGATGGCGTGGGTGCGGCGTTGGCGTCGGCGCAGAAGCAGATCGTCAACTGCGGACGCTCGCTCGCCGGTCTCGTCGAGCCGGCCGGCCAGGCGCTCATCGGCGAGGCGATCAACCGCCTCGATCAGCAGGTGTTCCGCGTTGCCGTCGTCGGGCAGATCAAGTCCGGCAAGAGCTCGTTCATCAATGCCTTCGTGCGCCAGCCGCGGCTGCTGCCGACCGACGTAACGCCGTGGACGACCACCGTCACGCACTTGCACTTCGGCGAGCCCTCGCCCGGCGCCGCCTCGTTCCAGTTTTTCTCCGCCGCCGAATGGCATGATCTCGCCAACGGCGACCAACGCGTGCGCGAACTGGTCAAGCACCTCGATCCTAACTTCGAGCCGGATCTGCTGCGTCATCACGTCGAGGCGATGAAGCAGCGTGCCGTGATGCGTCTTGGCGCCAATTTCGCCGAGATGCTCGGCAGCTCGCACAGCTTCGACAGCTTCAACACCGAATTGCTGGCCCGCTACGTGTGCTCGGGCGACTTTGCCGGCAAATCGACGCTCGGTCAGTACGCCGACATCACCAAGCAGGCCGATCTCTTCTTCGACCAGGGGCCATTCGCCTTCCCCGTCACGCTGACGGACACTCCCGGCACCAACGATCCGTTCCTCATTCGCGACGAGATCACCCGGCGCAGTCTGGAATCCGCCGATCTCTACATCGTCGTTCTCACCGCGCGCCAGCCGCTGTCGGACGCCGACGTCAATCTTATGCGCCTGATGCACGGGTTGAACAGCGACCGCATCGTCGTGTTCGTCAACCGCGTCGATGACTTCGCCGACGTCGGTTACGACCTCGCCGAAGTGATCATGTACGTTGAGAAGAAGCTGCAGGTGAACTTCCCCGGCGCGCGCATTCCGATTGTTGCCGGCAGCGCCGCATGGGCCAACGGCGCCCTCAAGGGCGACGACGAAACCCTCAGCCGGCTGCTCGAGCGGTCATCGTCGCGCTATCTCGCCGACCTCGGCCTCGTGCAGCCGCAAGATCTGGAGTTTGACGCGCTGGACGATGCCGCCGCCCGCGAGCGGCTGCGCAGCGCGCTGTTCACCGCCTCGGGGCTGCCCGCGATGTACCGCGTAGTGGCCGATGCCATGGGCACCAGCCAGGCGGCGCTCACCCAGATGCAGACGGCACGGTGGTTCGGCGATATGGCGAGCGCCAGCGCCAAGGCCGCCAACTTCGAACTGGAGTCTTCGCGCGCCGAGCCCCCGCAGGCCGCCGTGCGGGTTGCCGATGAGCGCGTGGCGCTGGAGCGGGAGACAAACGTCCTCAACGAGGTCGCCGCCAATGTGGAGCGATCCGCCAAGCACATCGACGCGCAGTTCACGTCGATCATCGGCGAGGAAATGACGTCTCTGCGCCAGTCGCTGCAGGCGGTCGTCAATTCCCATGCCGCCAAGGAGCGGGACGTCCTCATCGCCACTTTGGAAGCCGGACGCGCGCCGCGCACCTGGACTCTGGAAGGCGTTGCGCTGCGGCGTGCGCTCGCGGCGGAGTTCAAGGATTGCTTCGACCGCGCTGCGGCGCGCGTGCTGGAGCTGCAGGCCAAGGTGGCGCCGGAATTGGCGCAGCTCATGGGCCTTATCGCCCCCGAAATAGCAATGCCGGCCGAGCCCGAGAAGCGGCTGTTGCTCATTGCGCCGCCGTCGATGGCAGCACTCAGCCGGTTCGTCGCCCTCGACATCGAGGATTCCTGGTGGTCTTCGCTATGGAAAGGCCGCACCAGCGCGAGCGCCTACGGCGAGCAGATCGAAAGCTTGATCAAGACGGAATTCCAGCCGGTCGCCGACGGCCTTGCCGAAACCGCCGAACGGGTGCTGGCCAGCTACGCGACGACGTCGTCCAAATGGTCGTTCGGCCTGTGCGTCAACATCATCCAGGCGGTCACGCGGCGCCGCGTCGAACTGATCGGCAAGCTCGGCGGCGATGACCGCGCCGGGGCGGCGGACATCGATCGCGCGCCCGAGCGCAAGCAACAGACGCAGTCGCTCACGGACAGGCTGAAGCGCTGCGGCGCCCTCAATCATCAGCTCGAGATCATCGTCCACGATCTCGGCACCCGACTGCAGCGTCCGGCGGAGATGGCGCAATGAGCAGCAGTGCGCACGAGCTTCTGACGGCACTGCGTAGCGCACGCGAGCAGCTGGAGGGTCTCCACCGATACGATAAGGCGCTGGCGGTGTGTGCCGCCGGCTTGGCGCGCATGCAGGCGGTGCTGGCGCGGCCGCCGCGCGTGGTCATCCTCGGCGCAGGTTGCCCAGCGCAACTTTTTTTCCTTCCACGATGCCCAGCGCGCCTTTGCCCGACGGCGAGTCAAATCCCGACACTGCCGGAAGCGGCAGTCCGCGCTGCCTGGCTTGTTCCACAATCGCGGCCGCCAGCGGATGTTCGCTGGCCTGTTCCACACCGGCGCACAGTCTGAGCAGATCGCTTTCGGCAATGCCCTCTGCTGTAATGATCGCCGTCACTGCCGGGCGCCCTTCAGTCAGTGTGCCGGTCTTGTCGATCACCAGCGTGTCTACCTGCTCCAGCGTTTCCAGCGCTTCGGCATTTTTCACCAACACACCTGCAACGCCCCGCGTCCCACACCCACCATGATCGACATCGGCGTCGCCAGTCCCAGCGCGCACGGACAGGCGATAATCAGCACCGTCACCGCCGCCACCAGCGCAAAGGAAAATCCCCGGCCCACACGCCATCCACACGCCGAACGCCGTCGCGGCGGCCAGCACTACCGCCGGCACGAACCAGGATGACACCCTGTCCGCCATGCGCTGGATCGGCGCGCGGCTGCGTTGGGCTTCGCCGACCATCTGCACGATCCGCGACAGCACCGAGTCTGCGCCCACCTTTTCCGCCCGCATGATCAACGTGCCGGATCGGTTCAGCGTCCCGCCGATCACCTTATCGCCCGGTCTTTGTCACCGGCATGGCTCGCCCGTCACCATCGCTTCGTCGATGGCCGAGCGGCCTTCGGTCACCACACCGTCTACCGGAATTTTTTCGCCGGGTCGTACCCGCACCCGGTCGCCCGCCATGACGCTGGTCCAGCGCCACATCTTCTTCGCCGTCGTTCGGTGACCTTGCGCGCGGTCTTCGGCGCCAGCTTCAGCAGCGCGCGGATTGCGCCCGAGGTGTGCGCCGCGGGCCCTCAGTTCCAGCACCTGGCCCAGCAGCACCAGCACGGTGATCACCGCCGCCGATTCAAAATAAACCGGTGACCGTTCCGTCGCACGTGGAAGCCGTCGGGAAACAGGTCAGGGGAAGTCGCCGCCACACTGGTCGTCCAGGCCGCGCCGGTGCCCAGCGCGATCAGCGTGAACATGTTGAGGTTGCGCGACAGGACAGAGGCCCAGCCCGCGCTGAAAAACGGCCAGCCCGCCCACCACACCACCGGCGTGGCCAGGGCAAACTGAATCCATTGCGACACCGCGGCGGAACAAACCGGTCCAGGCCCAGCATCTCGCGCCCATGCCCAGCACCACCACCGGCAGCGCCAGCAGCAGCGCCATCCAAAGCGCCGCGCCATGTCGGCCAGTTCCACATTGGGCTTTTCTTCCGCCGTGATGGTCAGCGGCTCCAGCGCCATGCCGCAGATCGGGCAGGCGCCCGGATGGTCTTGCCGTATTTCCGGATGCATCGGGCAGGTATAGATCGTGCCTGCCGCGGCTTTGGGCGGCGGCGCTTCGGCCTTGTTCAGATAGCGCCCGGGATCGCTTTCGAATTTCGTCCGGCACCCGGCCGAACAGAAATAATAATCCTGGCCGCCATGGCTGGTCTTGTGTTTGGCCGTCGCGGGATCGACCGTCATCCCGCACACCGGATCGCGCACTGTGTGTTCAGTTGCCATAGCGGCTGAACAGCTCCACCAGTTCGTTGAATTTTTGCGATTGATCCTTGGCGTCGCCGCTTTTGATCGCGTGCGCCACACAGTGCGCGGCATGATCTTTCAGCACCTGTTCCTCCACCTTTTTCAGCGCGGCCTTCACCGCCTGGATCTGGTGGAGGATGTCGATGCAATAGCGATCCTCTTCCACCATACGTGCAACGCCCCGCACCTGGCCTTCGATCCGTGTCAGGCGCGTCAAAAGCTGTTTATGCGGCGGATGTGTGTGCATTTTTTTCGATGGCGCATTTTTCATTTGCATACCCCCTAGGGGTATAATATAGACCGCGCGTACAGGAAAACAAGCTCGTACGTTGCGGGTGTAGGGGACTGCGGCATGCGGTGGACGATCTGGACTTTTGGCGCGCTGGCGGCGCTGGCTTCGACAAGCGCATCCAAGGCGCAGGGGCAGGCCATGCCGGAAACCATGCCTGCCGCTCAAACGCCGGACCAAGGCAGCATGGATGGCATGGTCGTCGATCCCATGGATATGTCACACGGCATGTCCGGCATGAACATGGATATGAATATGTCCGGCGCCATGATGACCGGCGCCACCGGCGTCTATGCCATGACGCGCGATGCCTCGGGCACGGCCTGGCAGCCGGATTCCACGCCCATGGAAGGAATTCATACCCAGTTCGGCGATTGGTCCGCCATGTTTCACGGCTATATCAACGCCGTCTATGACAAGCAGGGCGGCGCGCGCGGCGGCAGCAAGAGCTTCAGCGAAAGCATGCTGATGGCCATGGCTCAGCGTCCGGTTGGCGAAGGCACGCTAACGCTGCGCACCATGCTGTCGCTCGATCCCTTCATGGAAAAAGCGGTTATCCGCTGTTGCTGCAAACCGGTGAAACCGCAGATGGCGTCTGCGCCTCTGGTCGATCGTCAGCATCCCCACGATTTGTTCATGGAATTGGCGGGCGTTTATAGCCACCCCATCGGCGATACCAGCGCGCTGTCTCTTTATGTCGGCTATCCGGGCGAACCGGCACTGGGTCCGGCCACCTTCATGCATCGCTTTTCCGGCCTCGATAATCCGGCCGCGCCCATCGCCCATCACTGGCTGGATTCCACGCATATTACCTTCGGCGTCGTGACTGCGGGCTTCACCGGCGACACCTGGAAAATCGAAGCCTCCGTCTTCAACGGTCGCGAGCCCGATCAATTCCGCTGGAATTTCGATACGCCGCGCTTTGATTTCGCGTCGGCGCGCTTGAACTGGAACCCGTCACCCAACTGGTCCCTGCAGGTCAGCCACGGCTTTATCAAAACGCCGGAACAGCTGGAGCCCACTGTCAGTCAGCATCGCACCACTGCCTCGGTCAGTTACAATCTGCCGATGGAAAACGGCAATTGGCAGACCACGTTTGCCTGGGGCCGCAACGGCCTCAGCACCGGGCCCGACCTTAACGCCTTTCTGCTGGAGTCCGCGATCACCTGGTTTAATCACACGGTTTTTGCGCGGGCGGAAAATGCCGACAAGAATGAATTGTTCGAGCCGCCCAGCCCGCTTGCCGGGCAGACCTTCAGCGTCTCCACTTTTTCGCTGGGCTATATCTATGACTTTCCGGTTGCCGATCACCTGAAGCTCGGCTTCGGCGCGATGGGTAGCGTCACCGCGCTGCCGTCTGCCATTCAACCGGCTTATGGCTCCAACCCGGCCTCCTACATGCTGTTCACACGGATCAAACTTTTTTGAGGACGAAGACAATGACCTATGCAAAATTATCGCTGATTGCGGTCGGCATAACCTGTTTTGCCGGCCTTGCCTTCGCCCACCCGCAACCGAAAACGGCACAATCCCAAACCCAATGCGGTGTTGACGTCCGGCCCCAATGAAATTCGCATCGTCTTTAGCGAGCCGGTCGAGCTGGCCTTTTCCGGCATGGACATGACCGATCAAAGCGGCAAGGCCGTCGCGCTGGGCGCCGCCTCGCTCAATCCGCAAAACAGCAAGGAGCTGATTGTGCCGGTCAGCGCTGCGCTCGCCCCGGGCACTTATACGGTGCAATGGCACGCGGTCGGCGATGACACGCACCGCGTCACCGGCCATTACGGTTTTCAGGTCAAGCCCTGATGCTCGAAGCGGGCTTGATTGCCTCGCGCTTCCTGCATTACGCCGCGCTTCTGTTGCTGTTCGGCGCCGCGCTGTATCCGCTCTATGGCGGCGACAAAACCGCAATCGCCACGCTTCGCCTCCGGCCGTTTCTCACCGCGATGGCGGCGCTCGCCTTGCTCAGCCTGTTGTCCTGGTTCCTGTTTGCCGCCGCCGGCATGGCGGGCGATATCGGTGCTATCGCCAACACCTCTGTTCTTGGCGCGGTTCTCAACACAACCGATTTCGGACAATTATGGTCCGCGCGCCTGATTGTGAATCTTACGCTGCTCATATTCCTTTTGCTGGGCCGCACCCGCTTCGTCCTGCTGCTCGCCGCCTTGTTGCTGGCAAGTCTGGCGGGCACCGGCCATGCGCTGGAACCCCCACAGGCGCGCAGCTGGCATGTGGCGTCCGATGCCATCCATCTTCTGGCCGCCGGGGCCTGGCTCGGCGGCCTCTGGCCGCTCGCGCGCGCACTCGGGACGGAACGCCAACCCGCGCAGACTGCCAAAACCCTTTTGCGTTTTTCCATGATGGGGCAGGGCGCTGTCGCATTGCTTCTTGTCTCCGGCCTCATCAACGGCCGCTTTCTCATCGGCACCCCTGCCGGACTTATGGCCTCGCTGTATGGCGCACTGCTTGCCGCCAAGATTTTATTGTTCGCGGCCATGGTTTCGCTGGCCGCGCTTAATCGCTTCTGGATCGGCCCCAGGCTGAACGCGGCGGATGCGCGGGACAGGGCAGCATGGCTTGGCCGTTTGCGCCGTCATGTGGTGGCCGAACAATTGCTGGGCTTTGCCGTTCTGGCGATCGTCGCCTGGCTCGGAACGCTGAATCCGATTTCAGTCTGGTGACCGCCATGCCGCGCGCGCCGCATGGAGGCGCGGGCGGTTGGCGCCGCGAAAATCCGGATCGGCGAACGGCCACGTCAGCGTCGCAACACGCCGCCCAGCGTGCCACGCACAATGGCGCGCCCGATTGTACCGCCGGTTTTTCCGC
The DNA here is from genome assembly GCA_963837555.1 of uncultured Alphaproteobacteria bacterium. Classification (GTDB taxonomy): domain Bacteria; phylum Pseudomonadota; class Alphaproteobacteria; order Micropepsales; family Micropepsaceae; genus Rhizomicrobium. Next base: position 14,106 of record CAWINU010000012.1, read on the forward strand.
CCAGCGATTTTCCCAGATCGGCGGCGATCTGTCCGGCCAGCCGGTTGGTGACCGATCGCGTCACTTCGCGCGCGATGGTCTGGCCGGTGGTCAGGCGTCTGCCGCGGCCCTGGCCCACGCCGAACAACGCGCCCAATGCCGTGCCCAGTCCGCCCAGCAATCCGCCGCCGGAGTCCGCGTCCGTGTCGGCCGGCGCGCTGCTCTGGCTGGCGCGCTGCATCAGCACTTCATAGGCGGATTCCGCATCCAGGCTTTGCTCATACTTGCCCTTGACCGGGCTGGCCGCGATCACCGCCTGGCGTTCCGCCGCCGTCACCGGGCCCAGCCGCGCCGTGGGCGGACAGATCATGGTGCGATCGACGATTTTCGGCGTGCCGTTGCCTTCCAGAAACGACACCAGCGCCTCGCCCTTGCCCAGTTCCATGATGACGCGCGCGGTATCCAGCTTGGGATTGGGCCGGAAAGTATCGGCCGCCGTCTTGACCGCCTTCTGGTCGCGCGGCGTGAAGGCGCGCAGGGCGTGCTGCACCCGGTTGCCCAGTTGCGCCAGCACCGTGTCCGGCACATCCGTCGGGCTCTGCGTCACGAAATAAATCCCCACGCCCTTGGACCGGATCAGCCGCACCACCTGCTCGATCTTGTCCATCAGCGCCTTGGGCGCATCATTGAACAGCAGATGGGCTTCGTCGAAAAAGAATACCAGCTTGGGCTTTTGCGGGTCGCCCACTTCCGGCATCTGCTCGAACAGCTCGCTCATCAGCCACAACAGAAAGGTGGCATAGAGCCGGGGCGTTTCCATCAGCCTGTCGGCCGCCAGCACATTGATATAGCCGCGCCCGTCGCGATCCGTTTTCAGAAAATCGCTCAGCGCCAGCGCCGGCTCGCTGAAGAATTTCGCGCCGCCCTGGTTTTCCAGCACCAGAAGCTGGCGCTGGATCGTGCCGATGGTCGCCTTGGACACATTGCCATACTGCGTCGGTCAGTTCGCCGGCATGCTCGCCGAGAAAATTCAGCATCGCGCGCAGGTCCTTCAGGTCCAGCAGCAGCAAGCCCTGTTCGTCGGCAACCCGGAACGCGATATTCAGCACGCCTTCCTGGACATCGTTCAGATCCATCAGCCGCGACAGCAGCAACGGGCCCATTTCCGAAATGGTGGCGCGGATCGGGTGGCCCTGTTCGCCGAACAGGTCCCAGAACATCGCCGGGAAGCGATCCGGCGCATAATCATAGCCCAGGCCCTGGGCCCGCGTGACGAACGCCCCTTTGGCTTCGCCCGCCGCCGCGATGCCCGACAGATCGCCTTTCACATCCGCGGCGAACACCGGCACCCCGGCTTTGGAAAAGCCCTCGGCCAGCACCTGCAGCGTGACCGTTTTGCCGGTGCCCGTGGCCCCCGCGATCAGGCCGTGGCGATTGGCCAGCCCCAGCATCAGATATTCGGGCTCGTCCCCTTTTCCGACCAGAATTCCGTCACCGGCATCAGCCATGTCGCATTACCATACCGTGTAAATTCAAGGCGCCAGTAAGCACTTTTCCGGCGGCAGGCGCCAATCTTTTTCCCGCCCCAATCGTGCCCTCAATCCGCCCGGGGCCGCTGTCACACTTTGCCGGACCGGGGAGGGGAGTCACCCGTCCGGCCGATCTGCATAAATAAAGTCTCGAACAGGTCTCTCCATGAAACCCGCGCTCTTCTTCGCCGCCGCACTCACCCTCGCGCTGACCGGCGCGGCGCTGGCGCAAACCCCGAACTGTTCCAATTGCGCCGTCTGGAACACTCCGCAACAGCCCTTCCGCATTTACGGCAATACCTATTATGTCGGCGTGCATGGCCTCAGCGCCATTCTGGTCACCTCCGGCAGCGGACACATTCTGATTGACGGCGATCTGGCCGAATCCGCGCCGCTGATTCCGCCAACATCCGCGCCCTCGGCTTCAAACTGGAAGACGTCAAACTGATCCTCAATTCGCACGATCATTACGACCATGCCGGCGGCATTGCCGAACTGCAGCGCCTCACCGGCGCCCATGTTCTGGTCAGCGCGCCCAGCGCCAGAGTTTTCAATCCGGCGCGGTAGGGCGCGACGATCCCCAATTCGGCATCGCGCTGCCCATCGCTCCCGTTGCCAATGTTGCCGTTATCGGCGATGGCGATGTGGCGCGCCTCGGCCCGCTTGCGCTCACCGCCCATCTGACGCCCGGTCACACCCCCGGCGGCACAAGCTGGAGCTGGCAGTCGCTGCGAAGGCACGGCACCCGCGCGCTGCCTCAATCTGGTCTATGTCGACAGTCTCACCGCCGTCTCGGCGGATAATTTCACTTTTTCCCGCAGCACCGCCTATCCCAATGCCGTGGCGGATTTCGAAAAGAGTTTTGCCGTTCTGGAAAATCTGCCCTGCGACATTCTCCTGACGCCGCATCCCGACGCCTCAAACTTCTGGCAGCGTATCGAGGCGCGGGACGAGGGGAAGGCGGACGCGTTGATCGACCCCACCGCCTGCCGCCGCTACGCCCAGACAGCGCGGGCCGGGTTGAAGGCGAGGTTGGAGCGGGAGAAGCAATAAGAGTGTGATTTGCGTCTACTCAGATCCCGGCTATTTCGCTTAGGTGCATCTCCAATACCGGCCAGAATTCCGTTGTCATGGGTGATATATCGCAGGTGCGTCCTAGCTTGAGAAAGGGCTCTCAATAATTACTTTGTGAGGTAAATCGCCACGAGTATATTTGAGTGAATTTTGGCGATGGCTACGAACTAGTATTTCATTGATTGAAGTAAAACTGAGTTCCTATGGAAATCGAGAAACCGTTTCTGGCCATTTGTGAATCCACCGACATTGAGCATTTTCGTCGTTTCGACGCCCATCCGGTTCAATGACGCTCGATCAGCCACGGGAGAAATGATTGGCCTCCCATTATCCTCGAAACCGATGAAGCCGCGATCAAAAAGGTGGTCAATACTTGGCGTCAAAAGAAGGCCGTTTTCACCGTTCAGACGTTCGTCGTTGGTCGCGTCGCGCCATGGCTTACAGTGACTTGCTATCAAGTGTGCGGGATTTTCGACCCCAGTGATCCGGCACCTTTTTTCAATCTTAGCTACCCTATCCCGGAATAGGCCCTGGCCGTTTCGCGCGCCTACGATTGCTAGCCGTTCGGTCTCGGACACCGTCCTATCGCTCACAATTTGCTGCTCTATTGTGTGTTCCCAGAATCCTAAATCGTCAGCAATAGTAGGTTTCACGTTGCCTGCTGCAAAAAGCAAAGGGGCAAGCTCCTGTCCGATGATGCCTATCAACACCTGCGCGAGATCATTTGGAATTTCGGGAAAATAAAGTGATTATCCTTCAATAGGGAATTGGTCGCTTATTCCAATCGAGTTTTTTGGCTCGTCAAAATCCAGTCCATGCTTCTGGAAATTCCCGCGCCGTTGCTTCATCCCACTCCAAATCCGTTATTTATGTAGGAGAATAATATAAATATTCAATGAGGCGAGGGAAACAGACGCTATATCTTGCCCCAACCCCCATTCCCCCCTATAAGCCCGGCCATTCCGCACGTGAGGGCGGGTTTCTGGGTGTGTTGCCCCGTCCCCATCCGGTGCCCCTTCGGGGGTGACTCCTCGCGTCTGGTCAACCGGAAAAGGAGACTAAAATCATGGCTTTGCCAGATTTCACCATGCGTCAGCTGCTCGAAGTCGGGCGCGCATTTCGGCCACCGCCAGCAACGCTGGAACCCGAAAATGGCCCCCTTCATTTATGGCTCGCGCAACGACATCCATATTATGGACCTCACCCAAACGGTCCCGCTGCTGCATCAGGCCCTGGTGGCCCTGCGCGATGTCGCGGCCGGCGGCGGCCGCATCCTGTTCGTCGGCACCAAGCGCCAGGCCTCCGAGCCCATCGCCGCCGCGGCCAAGCGTTGCGCCCAATATTATGTCAATCACCGCTGGCTGGGCGGCACGCTCACCAACTGGCAGACCATTTCAAAATCGATTCAGCGCCTGCGCTCCATCGAGGAAACCCTCTCCACCGCCGAAGGCTCGGGCCTGACCAAAAAGGAATTGCTCGGCCTGCTGCGCGAGCAGGACAAGCTCGAACGCTCGCTCGGCGGCATCAAGGAAATGGGCGGCGTCCCCAACATGCTGTTCGTGATCGACACCAACAAGGAAGCCGGCGCTTTGTCCGAAGCCAAAAAGCTCAACATCCCGGTCACCGCCATTGTCGATTCCAATTCCAATCCCGACGGCATCGCCTATCCCATTCCGGGTAACGACGATGCCGCGCGTGCCATCGCGCTGTATTGCGATCTCGCCGCGCGCGCCGTGATCGATGGTCTCTCCGCCAACCAGCAGGCCTCCGGCATCGATGCCGGCGCCTCCGAAGCCCCGGTTGCCGAAATGGCCGAAGCCCCGGCGCAAGCCACGGCCTGAGTTAAACTGTCCTCACCCTCCGCCTGATTAAGGGTGAGGACTCCATGGAACGGAGTCCCCAAATGGCAGAGATCACCGCCACCCTGGTGAAAGACCTTCGCGATAAAACCGGCGCGGGCATGATGGATTGCAAGGCCGCGCTCAAGGAAACCGCCGGCGATATGGAAGCGGCCATCGATTGGCTGCGCAAAAAGGGCCTGTCCAAGGCCGCCAAAAAGTCCGGCCGCACCGCCGCCGAAGGCCTGATCGGCATTGCCGTCAATGGCGATGCCGGCGCGCTGGTGGAAGTCAACGCCGAAACCGACTTTGTCGCCCGCAACGATCAGTTCAAGGAGTTCGTCAAAAGCGCGGCGGCCTATGCACTGGAAGTCGGCGGCGATGTCGAAAAGCTGCTGGCCAAACCCCATGCCGGCTCCACGGTTGAGGCCTCGCTGACCGAGCTCATCGCCACCATCGGCGAGAACATGGCCGTGCGCCGCGCCACCGCGCTGGCGGTCAGTCCCGGCGTGGTCGCCGCCTATGTCCACAACGCCACCTCGCCGGAACTGGGCAAGATCGGCGTGCTGGTGGCGCTCAAATCCACCGCCGACAAGGCAAAGCTCGCCGCCCTCGGCAAGCAGATCGCCATGCATGTCGCGGCGGCCGCGCCGCTGGCGCTGTCGCCCGAGCATCTCTCCCCGGAGGTGGTCGACCGCGAACGCGCCGTGCAGGCCGATATCGCCCGCCAGTCCGGCAAGCCCGAAGCCGTCATCGAAAAAATGATGGAAGGCCGCATGCGCAAATTCTACGAAGAAAGCGTGCTGCTCAGTCAGACCTTCGTCATTGACGGCGAAACCCCGGTCGGCAAAGTCGTCGAAAAGGCCGCAAAGGAATTGGGCGCGCCCGTCACCATCGAAGGCTTTGTCCGCTATCAGGTGGGCGAGGGCATCGATAAAGTCACCGCCGACTTCGCCGATGAAGTCAAACAAATGGCGGGCAACTAATCGTCATTCCCGGCGCACGGCGCCTTGCGCCGTGCGGGACGGGGATCCAGCTAGGAACGCTCACATGACCCCAGCGCCGAAATTCCGCCGCGTCCTGCTCAAGGTCTCCGGCGAGGCGTTGATGGGCAGCCAGCAGTTCGGCATCGATATCGGCACCGTCGATCGCATCGCGGGCGATGTGAAAGCCGCCATCGCGGCCGGGTCCCAGGTCTGCATGGTGATCGGCGGCGGCAATATCTTTCGCGGCCTGTCGGGCGCGGCCAAGGGTATCGAGCGCGCCACCGCCGACTATATGGGCATGCTGGCCACCGTCATGAATGCCCTGGCCATGCAGGCCGCGCTCGAGCGCTCGGGCGTTTCCAGCCGGGTCCAGTCCGCCATTCCCATGGCCAGCGTGTGCGAGCCCTATATCCGCCGCCGCGCCATGCGCCATCTGGAGAGCGGCCGGGTGGTGATTTTCGCCGCCGGCACCGGCAATCCCTTCTTCACCACCGATACCGCGGCGGCCTTGCGGGCGGCCGAAATGAACTGCGATGTGCTGCTCAAGGGCACCCAGGTTGACGGTGTTTACAGCGCCGACCCCAAAAAAGTAAAAGAGGCCGTCCGGTACGATTCTCTGAGTTATCACGAGGTGTTAGCGCGGGATCTTCAGGTAATGGATGCATCGGCGATCAGCCTGTCGCGAGAAAACAAGATACCGATCGTGGTTTTCTCCATACAAGAAGCAGGCGCTTTGCCCGCCGTGCTTGCGGGCACCGGCCGCTCGACCATTATTCTCGAGCAGCTCTGATTCGTTGATATTTTTTCCAGGGAGGAAAAATTGGCCGAAACCTACTCCAAGGACGAAATGGACCGCCGCATGAAAGGCGCGGTCGATACGCGTCAAATCCGAAATGGCCGGCCTGCGCACCGGCCGCGCCAGCACCGCCTTGCTCGATCCCGTAAAGGTCGAGGCCTATGGCAATCTTTCGCCCATCAACCAGGTCGGCACCGTCGCCGCGCCCGAAGCGCGCATGCTCACCGTCCAGGTCTGGGATAAAAGCCTGGTCAAGGCCGTCGACAAAGCCATCCGCGACGCCGGGCTCGGCCTCAATCCGCAATCCGACGGCCAGCTGCTTCGCATCCCGCTACCCGAATTGAATGAGGAGCGCCGCAAGGAACTTGCGAAAATGGCCTCCAAATACGCCGAGGCTGCGCGGGTGGCCGTGCGAAACGTGCGCCGCGACGGCATGGAAATCCTGAAAAAGCTCGAAAAGGATCATAAGATCGGGCAGGACGAACATCATAAGCTGGGCGAGGAATTGCAGAAGCTGACCGACGCAAACATCAAGGACATCGACGCCGCGCTCCACACCAAGGAGCAGGAGATCATGCAGGTTTAGACATGCCGACCGCGCCGAAACTGGAAACGCTGCCTGCGCATGTCGCCATTATCATGGACGGCAACGGACGCTGGGCGCGCAAACGGCATCTGCCGCGCCAGGCCGGACATGTGGCGGGCGTCAGCGCCGTCAGGGAAGTTGTGCGCGCGGCCTGCGATATCGGCCTCAATCATCTCACCATGTATGCGTTCTCGTCGGAGAACTGGAAACGTCCCGCGCCCGAAGTCGGCGCGCTCATGGGTCTGTTCCGCACCTATTTCAGAAATGATCTCGACGATCTGATTTCGCGCGGCGTACGCGTGCGCATCATCGGCAATCGGGCCCGCGCCGACAAAGACATACTGGGCATGATTGAAGAAGCCGAAAGCCGTTCGGCCGAAAACAAGGGCCTCAATCTGACATTCGCTTTCGATTACGGCAGCCAGGAAGAAATCGCCGCAGCCGCGCGCGCACTGGCGCAGGCCGCCAAGGACGGCAAGCTCGATCCCGCCGATATCACGCCGGAGGCATTCGAGCAGCACCTCTTCACCTGCGGCATGCCCGCGCCCGATCTTGTCATCCGCACAAGCGGCGAACATCGCATGAGCAATTTCCTGTTGTGGCAATCGGCCTATGCGGAACTGCTGTTCGTCGACACGCTATGGCCGGACTTTGGCCGCGATAAATTCATCGCAGCGCTGCAGGAGTTCGGGCAGCGCGAGCGGCGCTTCGGTGCGCTCGACTCGGAAGCCGTGGCTTGAGCGCGCGCGGTATGAATGACATTCGCGACCAGGCCCCCGGATTGCGCACACTCAAGTGGCACATCGACTGGATCAGGCGACCGCTGGTTGGCATCGTCCTGATCGCAATCGTGCTGGCGGCCTTGTTCAAGGGCCCAAACTTCTTTGCGACGCTCATGGTGTTCACGGCGGTCATGGCATCGCGCGAATGGCATCGCATGGTGGGAGCTGGCCGCTTTCTGCCCGAAGCCATTGTGACGGCCGCTACCATCGTGGTGGCGTTGGCGTTTTTGCTGCTGTGGCCCACGCCGCAAATGGCCTGGATCGTTTTGCTTGGCGGAACGGGGATTAGCCTGATCCTGTCCGGAATTCGTGGAACGGACGCGATCTGGCAAAGCGCCGGCGTGCTATATCTCGGCATTCCGGCGCTGGCGATGGTGTCTCTCCATAAGTTAGCCTCGAACGGCGCCTGGGTCGTGATCGGTGTGTTCCTTGCCGTATGGGCTACCGACACCGGTGCGCTGGTTGTGGGTAAACTGATCGGCGGTCCGCGCATGGCCCCGATACTTTCGCCAAACAAGACCTGGGCCGGTGCGTTCGGCGGCATTGTGGCGGCCTCAGTCGTGCAGGCTGTATATATAAGTATATTGGGCGGCGCGATCTGGCCCGCAGCGCTATACGGCGCGGGCCTGTCTGTTATGGCGCATCTGGGAGATTTGTTTGAATCCTGGACCAAGCGCAAATTTCACCTCAAAGACAGCGGCTCGCTTATTCCCGGACATGGGGGCATTCTGGACCGTATTGATTCAACGCTGGCCGCAGGTTCCGTGGCGGCGCTGCTGGTCTTGGTACTCGGTCTTGATCCTCTATTTGGAGCGCGTTTGTGAATCCCATCGCTGCGAAATGCCATTATGACGAAATGCCGGATCTGGGTCCGGTACTGGCGCGTAGCGTGACCGTGCTGGGTTCCACCGGTTCCATCGGGGTTTCCACCCTGGACGTCATTGCGCATGCGCGCCGGACCTATGGCGCGGATGCATTGCCGATTGAAGCGCTCACCGCGCATTCGCAGGTGGACGCACTGGTCGAGCAGGCGCGCCGCATGAAACCCAAGCTTGCGGTCATCGGCGACGAAAAGCTTTATCCGCAATTGAAGGACGCATTGTCGGGATCCGGCATTGAAGTTGCGGCGGGGCGGCCCGAAGTTATTACCGCCGCCGCGCGTCCATCGGATGCCGTGATGGTCGCCATTATTGGCGCGGCAGGACTGGAACCCGCGCTTGCCGCCGTGCATCGCGGCACCACAGTGGCGCTAGCCAACAAGGAATGTGTGGTGGCCGCCGGCGCGGTATTTCTCGATGCGCGCGAAAAATCCGGATCTGCCGTCATTCCTGTCAACTCCGAGCATAATGCAGTATTTCAGGTCCTGAACGGCGAGGGCGCCGACGAAGTCGAGCGTGTAACGCTTACCGCATCAGGTGGCCCGTTTCGCGACTGGACTTTGGAGCAGATGCGCGCCGCTACACCCAAGCAGGCAGTGGCGCATCCCAACTGGTCGATGGGCGCAAAGATTTCCGTCGATTCCGCGACATTGATGAATAAGGGCCTCGAATTGATCGAGGCACATTTCCTGTTTGCATTGCCGCGCGAGAAGCTGGCCGTGCTGGTGCACCCGCAATCCGTCGTACATTGCCTCGTAACCTATGGCGACGGCTCGACGCTGGCGCACCTGTCGGCACCGGATATGCGCACGCCCATCGCGCACGCCCTGGCGCATCCGCGCCGCATCGCGTCCCCGTCGAAGCGCCTCAATCTCGCGGAAATCGCCACCCTGACCTTCCGCGAGGCCGATCTGGTCCGGTTTCCGTGCCTGAAGCTGGCACTGGACTGCTTGCAGACGGGGGGTATGGCCCCTACGATATTGAACGCCGCCAATGAAATCGCGGTGCAGGAATATCTGAACGGCCGAATTGGCTTTCTGGATATTCCGCGGGTCGTTGATGCAACGCTGCAGGCTGGCGTAATGCGCGGCGCCAACAAAGCGCCAGATTGTCTTGAGACGGTGCTGGAAGTCGACAGGCTGGCCCGGATCGAGGCGAGCAAAGCTTGCCAACACATGGCGAATTAGAACGGACTCAAATTACAATGCTCGATGCCGTATCAAATTTTCTAAATTGGTTGCCGCTGGGACTTCCCGCGTTTCTTTTTGTCATAACGATCGTGGTTTTCTTTCATGAGCTTGGGCATTTTCTGGTTGCGCGCGCCTGCGGCGTAAAGGTCGAGACTTTCTCAATCTGTTTCGGCCGCGAAATCGTCGGCTGGAACGACAAGCACGGAACGCGCTGGAAGATCGGCTGGCTGCCCCTGGGCGGCTATGTGAAGTTTCTGGGCGATGCCAACGCAGCTTCGATGCCGGATCAGGGCGAAACGGCAAAGCTCTCGCCGGAGGAGCGCAAGGTAGCTTTTCCGCTGAAGCCGCTCTATCAGCGGGCAATGGTTGTCGCGGCAGGGCCGGTTGCAAACTTCCTTCTCGCCATAGCGATCTTCTTTTTCATGTTCATGCTGCTCGGCCGACAGGTTATTACGCCGCGCGTGGATAGCGTGGCGCCGGGAAGCCCTGCCGCCGAAGCGGGCATTCAGAAGGACGATATTGTTCGCGCCATTGACGGCGAGAAGATCGTCGGTTTTGCGGATATGCAGCGCATTGTCGCTCTGAGCGGCGGTGCGGACCTTGCCATTACGGTCGAGCGCGCCGGCAAATTAATTACAGTTCATGCAGCGCCTCGCATGACCGAAATGCAGAGCCCGGTCGGGGGCACGATAAATATGATGGTGCTGGGGCTTCGCAATAACGTCAGACCGGATGACGTGACCATTGAAAGGCTTGGTCCAATCGACGCTTTTGAGGCTTCGCTGCGGCAAACCTGGACACTTGTGGACAGTACGATCACCTATGCGCGGCAAATGATCATGGGCCGGTCAGATACCAGCCAGATGATGGGCCCGGTCGGGATCGCACAGGCGTCCCGCCAGATGGCGTCGGCCGGGTTTCTGGCATTGATAAATCTGGCTGCGCTGATTTCGGTAAGCCTTGGGCTCGTCAACCTTTTTCCGATTCCTTTGCTCGACGGGGGCCATCTTCTGTATTATGGATGCGAGGCTGTTCTGGGGCGCCCGCTTGGCGAGCGCGCCCAGGATGTCGGGTTTCGGCTAGGGCTGGTCCTGGTGTTGGGATTAATGATCCTGTCCACCTGGAATGATCTTGTTCGGTTGAACCTTTTCTGAAACCTCGCCGCCCGTCCGCGGGAAGGCATTAACGAGTGTCCGAGACGACTGGATGACTACAGACGCCCCGTTCGCCCGAGTCTTGCGCGTGGCCGCTGCCTTTTTGGCAGCAGGCAGTGTGACATCGCCCGCTTATGCGCAAGTGCAGCCCCAGGCGCAGTCTCCGGTGGCCGCACCCGCCGAGCAGCCCGTGATCGACCGTATCGAAGTCAGGGGCAATCAGCGCATCGAAACGTCGACCGTTCTTTCTTATCTGATACTCCGGGAAGGCGACACCTATTCGACGGCCGGCGCGGATCAGGCGCAAAAGACGCTTTTCAATACCGGGCTGTTTTCAAACGTCAGCTACACGATGGTGGGCAATGTCCTGACATTCAACGTTGTTGAAAATCCCGTCATCAACCAGGTTGTGTTCGAAGGCAATTCCGCCGTCAAAAGCGCGGATCTGACCAAGGAAGTGCAACTTAAACCGCGCAGCGTATTTACGCGCGCCAAAGTTCAAGGCGACGTCCAGCGGATCATCAACTTGTATCGCGCGCACGGTAAATTCGCCGCCGCGGTCAATCCGCAGATCATTCAACGTCCACAAAACCGCGTCGACCTGATTTTTTCGATCGATGAGCGCGAGACCACCGGTATCGCCCGTATTAACATTATCGGCAACCGCGTATTCGACGACGCGACGCTTCGAAACCAGATCGCAACCCAGGAAAGTGTCTGGTGGAATTTTTTACAGACGAGCGATAATTACGATCCCGATCGGTTGACATTCGATGGGGAGAGGCTGCGCCAATACTATAACGACCACGGTTACGCGGATTTTCGACTTATATCATCCACGGCGGAACTGACGCCGGACGGCAAGGATTTTTATATTACCTTCACCATCGACGAAGGTGTTCAGTATCGCGTCAGCAATGTCACCATCAATTCCGGCATCCGGGAGCTTGCACCCGCCACGCTTCGCACTTCGGTGGATATTCAGCCGGGCGAAATCTACGATCGCTCAAAAGTGGCCAAGGCCATCGATACGCTGACGCAGGCGGCCGGTGAAAAGGGCTATGCGTTTGCCGACGTGACTCCGCATCTCGTGCCCAATGCGCGTACGCACACGCTGGACATATCCTTTGACATCAAGCAGGGCCCCCGTGTTTATATCGAAAAAATCGATATCAGCGGCAACTACAAAACCCTTGATAAGGTCATCCGCCGCGAATTCCGCCTGGCCGAGGGCGATGCCTATAACCGCGTGATGGTCGATCGTTCACGCACGCGCATTCGCAGTCTGGGCCTGTTCAAGGATGTCAGCGTGCGTCAAACGCCGGGATCGCAGCCCGACCGTACCGATCTGACCGTTCAGGTGACGGAGCAGCCTACGGGTGAATTATCACTCGGCGCAGGCTATTCATCGTCCAGCCAGTTTGTGGGCGAATTCAGCTATACCGAGCGCAACCTGTTCGGGCGCAATCAATTCCTGCGCGCCAGCGTGCAGCTTTCATCGATCAGCAAGCAGATACAATTCAGCTTCACCGAGCCGTATTTCCTGGACAAGCCGTTGGCTGCCGGTGTCGATGTTTATAAGACGCTGGTGAATTATGATCGCGCGGCCTATCAGGCCGATACAACCGGCGCCGGCGTGCATTTCGGCTTTCCCACCTCCGAACACGGTGCGGCGGTACTGCGGTATTCGTTCATTATCGACAAGCTGACGCCGTACGGCAATGCGTCGGCCCAGGTGCTGGCTGCCGCCGGCACGACCTATAGTTCAATCTTCGGGTTTACCTATCAATACAGCACGCTGGATGATCCCCTGAAGCCCACGCAGGGTTTTGCGTTCACCTTCAACCAGGATTTTTCCGGTCTTGGCGGGACGTCGAAATTTGTCAAAACAGAAGCCGAGTTCGTGACCTATCGCCCGATATTGTGGGACTTCTTTGTCGGCTCGCTGGATCTCAGCACAGGATATATTTCCGGGTATAATGGTCAGACCGTTCCGGTCAATCTGCGCTTCTTCAAGGGCGGCGACAGTTTTCGCGGGTTTGCAACCGCGGGCATCGGTCCGCGCGACCTGGCCGTCGCCAGGGACGCAGGCGCCGTGGGCGGAGACCTTTATGCGATCGGCCGCGCCGAATTGCGCATTCCGTCCTTCCTGCCCGAGAGCTACGGTATCAATGCCAGTCTGTTCAGCGATTTCGGCACGCTCGGCCGTCTGGACGGCCCGCGCCTCGGCTGCACGGTCTTCAGCTGCATCAAGGATAATTTGGCGCTACGCGCCTCGGCGGGTCTATCCGTATCCTGGAAGTCGTCCTTCCTCGGTACGATTAGAATTGATTTCGGCCTTCCCTTCATAAAAGCGCCATACGACAGGCCACAACTGATTCACTTTGGTGCGCAGACAGGATAACGACAATGACGACGCAACAGAAAAACATCATTCTTATTGCCGGCGCAGCAATTGTGCTGGTCGCTGCGGGAATTGCCGGTGGGCTGGCCTATTCCGGCTTTTTCTCGAAGGCGGACGCTACGCCGCCGCAGGCAATACAGGCCCAGCCGGGGGAGGCATTGCCGCCGCAGCGGATCGCCGTAATCGAGGGCGCCCGCATCATGCGCGACTCCAAGGTGGGTAAGGATATTCAGCGGCAAGTGGAGGCCTATGGCAAGGCCGCGGAGGCTGACGTCAACCAGCGCAAGAGCGCGCTGCAAGCCGAGCAGAAACAGCTTCAGCAGCAGGAATCCATTCTGTCGGCCAGCGCCAAGGCGCAAAAAGAAAAGGAATTTAACGCCAAGGTCGCCGACTTCGAAAAATACAGCTCCAACAAGGAGCAGTTAATTCAGGGCGGAATTTATCAGGCGCAGCAGGCCGTCAACGAAAAGATGCGCGACATCATGGCGGCTCTCATGAAAGAGCATGGCGCAACCATGCTGATGGACAAAGGGATGTTCATGTCCGTAGCCGGCAACGCCGAGGTGACCGACGAAGCGATTAGCCGCCTGGACGCGGAAATGCCCACCGTTAAAGTCGAACTGGTGCCTTTGCCGCCTGAGGTACTGGAGGCCGCCAGGCGCCAGCAGCAGCAGCAGGCATTGCAGGCACAGCAACGCTAGGATATCGGGTGCATAGGCGCTGAGGGGGTGCCGCCATGGCTGACCCACGTTTTTATCACAATCGCGGACCATTCAGCCTGGCCGATATATGTGCCGCAGCGGTTGTGCCTCTTCCAGACGGAATTGACCGCAACCGGTCCATTCATGATGTTGCAAGCCTGACCGGCGCAGGTGCTTTGCATGTCACATTCCTGGCGGGCGGATTCGGCGCGGCGGAACAGCTTGCGTCGTCGCAGGCCGGTTACTGTTTCGTGCCGCGGAACAAGCAGTGGACTGTACCCAACGGGATGGTCGCATTGCCGGCGGATTCTCCGCAACATGCTTTTGCTGCCGTCATCGCGCTGTTTTATCCGGACTGGAATAATATCGCCTGGGGCGATGCCGCCCTCCATGCCGATGCCCGGCTGGCGCCCGATGTCTCGGTGGCGCCTGGCGTTGTGATCGGTGCAGGCGCCGAAATCGGCGCCGGTACGAAAATTGGTCCCAATGCGGTCATCGGGCCGGGGGTGGCGATCGGAACCCGGTGTTCCATCGGCGCGAATGTCACCATTACGCATGCCTATATTGGCGACGGTGTCGATATTTCACCAGGCACGCAAATTGGACAATCCGGGTTCGGATTTGCCAGTAGTCCCAAGGGGCATGTGAAAATGCCCCATTTGGGACGCGTCATTGTGCAGGATCGGGTGGAAATCGGTTCGCTGTGCGCCATCGACCGCGGCGCACTGGGCGATACCGTGCTTGGCGAGGGTACCAAAATTGATAATTTGGTGCAGATCGGGCACAACGTACGCACCGGACGCCACTGTTTGTTTGCCGGACAGGCGGGCCTTGCCGGCAGTTCCGAGGTAGGAGATTTCGTAATACTGGGCGGTCAGGCAGCAGTGGCCGATCATGCAAAGATTGGAGACGGCGCGCGCGCAGCCGGTCAGACCGGGTTCGCACCGGGTAACTATCCCGGTGGCAAGGATTATGGTGGGACGCCAGCACGGACTGCCATGGAATGGAAACGGGAGCAGGCTACCCTGGCCAAGCTTATCAAACCGAAACGAACAAAATGACCGAAGCAGCCGAAAATCTTGTTTTGAACGTCGAACAGATCAAGCAGCTATTACCGCATCGTCCGCCATTTCTTTTTGTCGAGCGTCTCACGGACATCAGGCCGCACGAAAGCGCAGTGGGCCATAAGGCCGTCTCAATTACCGAACCGCATTTCCAGGGCCATTTCCCGGACTATGCTGTGATGCCGGGCGTTCTGATCGTCGAAGCGCTGGCCCAGACGGCCGGCGCGCTGGTGGTGCACTCGCTGGGGCAGAAAGGCAAAAAGCAGACCGTATATTTTCTGACCATTGAAAAGGCGCGGTTTCGCCATCCCGTTCGCCCCGGCGACGTGTTGCGCATGCCCGTCAAGGCTGTTCGCAACAGAGGGCCGGTGTGGCGTTATTCCGGCGAAGCCTATGTCGGCGATAAATTATGCGCCGAGGCGGAATTCAGCGCCATGATTCAACTGGCGGGCGCCGACGCCGCCAGCCCCGAGTAGGGGATGGCGGTTCACTCCTTGGCGGTTGTACATAGCGGCGCCACGCTGGGCTCCGGCGTGGATATCGGACCGTTTTGCGTGGTTGGTCCCGAGGCCGTTCTGGCCGACGGCGTCCGCCTGCTTTCACATGTGAGTGTTACCGGCCGGACTGAAATTGGTCCGAGAACGGTGGTGCATCCGCATGCCGCGCTGGGCGGCGAGGGGCAAATCCGCAAGCATGTCTTTCCAGAAGCGCGGCTGATCATCGGCGAGGATAATGTCATACGCGAAGGCGTGACCATGAGCTGCGGGAGCAAGACGGGCGGCGGAGTCACGCGCATCGGCAACCACGGATATTTCATGGCCTATAGTCATGTCGGACATGACTGCACCGTGGGCGACGCGTGCACTTTTGCCAACAGTGTCGCGCTGGGCGGCCATGTGCATATTGGCGACAATGTCACCATTGGCGGCAATACAGCCATTCAACAATTCTGCCGCGTCGGACGGCTTGCCATGGTCGGTGGTCTCACCGGGGTCAATCGCGACATCATTCCGTTCGGCATGGCGTTCGGCGATCATGCCGTCCTGGGCGGCCTCAATCTGATCGGCATGAAACGCAGGGGCTTGCCGCGCGACACCATTCACGCCGTGCGCGCAGCCTATCGCGCGATTTTCCGCGAAACGGACGGCAGCCTGTTGGTGCGCGCGCAAAAGGCCAAAGAGAAGTGGGCCGCCATACCCGAAGTGCGGGAAATTGCGGATTTTATCCTGGCGGATGCCAAACAGTCCGTTTGCACGGCGCGGCGCGCCGCAGAGGGCGCCTGAGCGATGGGAACGGCGCTGGGCATTATCGCGGGCGGCGGCGAACTTCCCAGACTTGTGGCCGAAAGCGTGCGCGCCGGCGGACGTCCGGTATTTGTGCTGGCGCTGGGCGATTTCGCCGGAGACTGGATCGGCAATTTCGCGCATGAAAAGGTCGGGTTGGGCGAATTCGGCAAGGCCATAAAGGCCCTGCGCAATGCCGCGTGCGGCGATGTCATTCTGCTGGGACGGGTAACACGGCCGAATTTCTCCGCCGTGAAGGTCGACAGCAAGGCGCTAATGGCACTTCCGAAAATAACGGCCGCAGCGCTCAAGGGCGACGATGCGCTGTTGCGGTTTTTCGTGGAGTTTTTCGAAAAGGAAGGCTTTCGCGCCGTAAGCGTTCCGGAAGCCGCGCCCGATCTGGTGGCGGGGACCGGTCCGGTCGGAAAAATTCTGCCGTCGCCGGAAAATGATGCCGACATCGTTTCGGCCTTCAAAGTGGTTCGTCAACTTGGCGCGCTGGATGTGGGCCAGGCCGCCGTGGTTTGCGCCGGACTGACTCTGGCCGTCGAGGCGGCGGAAGGCACCGACGCGATGCTGCGGCGTGTGCCGGAGCTGTCGGAGGATATTCGCGGGACTCCGCAAAAGCGCCGGGGCGTTCTGGTCAAGGCGCTGAAGCCGATACAGGACAAGAAAACCGATCTTCCCGTGATCGGGGTGAACACGGTGGAAAATGCCGCGCGCGCCGGGCTTGCGGGGATCGCCATGGAAGCGGGGGCCGCCCTGATCATGGACCGCCAGGGCGTCGCCGCAGCCGCCGACAAAGCCGGCCTTTTCGTGATCGGCATTGTGCCCTGATGGGGACGCAACTGGAAAAGCCGCTGTCGCTGATGCTGGTGTGCGGCGAACCGTCGGGCGATCAATTGGGCGCGCAGTTGATGGCCGGACTGAAAGCGGTGACCGGCGGGCATATTCACATCACCGGAGTGGGCGGCACAGCCATGGCCGCGCAGGGCCTGAAAAGTCTATTTCCGCTGGATGCAACCGCAGTGATGGGGTTGCGTGAGGTGGTGCCGGCCATTCCCGCCATACTGGCGCGGGTGCGCGAGGCCGCGGAATTTGCGCGCGTGACCGCGCCGGATGCCGTGGTGCTGATCGACAGCCCCGATTTCACGCACCGCATCGCGCGGCGCGTGAAAAAAATCGCGCCGCAGATCAAGCTGATCAATTATGTGGCGCCGCAGGTGTGGGCGAGCCGCGCCTATCGGGCCAGGGCAATGGCGCGCTATTTCGATCTGGTGCTGGCGCTGTTGCCGTTCGAAGCGCCGTTTTTCGAAAAGTTCGGATTGAAGTCCGTTTTTGTCGGCCATCCGGTCATCGAACGGGCCGCGCGCATGACCGGCGGAGCGGCGTTGCGCCGGCGGCTGGGCATCGCGCCCGATGCGCCCCTGCTGTGCGTGCTGCCGGGCAGCCGGCGCAACGAAATCCGCTTTATCCTGCCGGCGTTTCGCGATGCGGCCGCCTTGCTGGCCAGGCAAATTCCGGGACTGGTAACGATCATGCCGACGGTGCCGCATGTGGCCGACAAAGTGCGCGCCGCCGCGCAAGACTGGCCGTCGGTCCTGCACATTGTGGAAAGCGAAGACGATAAATTCGCCGCCTTCGATGCCGCCGACGCGGCGCTGGCGGCCTCGGGCACCGTGACCACCGAACTGGCGCTGGCGCGCACGCCGATGGTGGTGGCCTATAAACTCGGCTGGCTGACCTATGCGCTGGCAAAGCCGCTTTTCCGGCTGAAATATTTCACCCTGGTCAATCTGCTGCTCGATCGCGGCGTGGTACCCGAACTGCTGCAGAGCGGCGCCACCGGCGAAACTCTGGCGCAGGCCGTATGGCCGCTGCTGACCGACAAGGCGGCGGCCGCGCGCCAGCGCGCCGGCCTGGACGAGGCTGTGCGGATGCTGGGGCAGGGGGCCGAACAGCCCTCGCTGCGCGCGGCGCGGGCGATCGTGGATTTCCTGCGCGGGGACTAGCGCTTTTTGATCTCGACGTAATCGCGCCGTTTCATGCCGGTATAGACCTGGCGCGGGCGGCCGATTTTCTGATGCGAGTCTTCCAGCATTTCCTTCCACTGCGCGATCCAGCCGACGGTACGGGCCAGCGCGAACAGCGCGGTGAACATGCTGGTGGGAAAGCCCAGCGCCTTGAGCGTGATGCCCGAATAAAAATCGATGTTCGGGTAGAGCTTTTTCTCGATGAAATATTCGTCCTGCAGCGCGATGCGCTCGAGCTCGATGGCGGTCTTGAGCAGCGGGTCGTCATGCAGGCCGAGCTCGTCCAGAACCTTGTGACACTGGACCTGCATCGCCTTGGCGCGCGGATCATAGGATTTGTAGACGCGGTGGCCGAAGCCGGAGAGCCGGAAATTGTCGTTCTTGTCCTTGGCCCGGGCGATGAATTCTGGAATGCGATCGACCGTGCCGATTTCTTCCAGCATTTTGAGCGCCGCCTCGTTGGCGCCGCCATGGGCCGGGCCCCACAGGCAGGCAATGCCGGCCGCGATGGAGGCGAACGGATTGGCGCCCGACGAGCCGGCCAGACGCACGGTTGAGGTCGAGGCATTCTGTTCGTGATCGGCATGCAGAATAAAAATCGTGTCGAGCGCCTTGGCCAGCACCGGATTGACCACATACTCTTCCGCCGGAACCGAGAAGGTCATGCGCAGGAAGTTCTCGGTATAGCCGAGCTTGTTCATCGGATAGACGAAGGGCTGACCCGCCGAATATTTGTAGGCCATGGCCGCGATGGTCGGCATTTTGGCGACCAGCCGGTGGCTGGCGATTTCGCGCTGGCGCGGATCATTGATGTCGGTGGAGTCGTGATAGAAGGCCGACATGGCGCCGACCACGCCGCACATCACGGCCATGGGATGGGCATCGCGGCGGAATCCGCGGAAGAACGAATTCATCTGATCATGCACCATGGTGTGGCGCGTGATCGCATAATCGAAGGCCTTCATTTCTTCGGCGTTCGGCAGTTCGCCGTAGAGCAATAGGAAGCAGACTTCGAGGAAGCTGGAGTGGGCGGCGAGCTGATCGATGGGATAGCCGCGATAGAGCAGAATGCCCTTGTCGCCATCGATGAAGGTGATGTCGCTTTCGCAGGATGCGGTAGAGGTGAAGCCGGGATCGTAGGTGAAGATGTCCGCATCGCCGTACAGCTTACGGATATCGATCGCATCGGGGCCTTCGGACCCGCTAAGAACCGGAAGGTCGTAGGTTTTTCCTTTCACCGCCAGGGTGGCCGAGCCTGTTTTCTTGATTTTGCTCTCTCTCATTGTCATCTCCCGGAACCCCGCTCTATATCGCACTGCAGCAAGTATAATCGGTCAGGGTTAATGTCGTCATCACTTGTTTTGGCTTGGCGTTTTTTTATTCATTGGGCGTAAGCCATTAATCTAATTACGGATTCTTGCCGCCCCAACACGGCCATCATCTCGAATAAGGGCGGCGATGCCGTTTTTCCAGTCAGGGCCGCGCGCAGGGGCTGGGCAACCTGTCCGAGCTTGGTTCCCTTCGCAACTGCGAAGGTTCGGGCGGCAGCTTCCAGCGCCGGGCCGGACCAGTCCGTGGCCTCCAGAGCCGGGATCATCTCGGCCATCAGGGCCCGGGCTTCGGGCGTCAGCAGCTTCTGGGCGCCGGCATCGAGGTCGCGCGGACCGTCCGTAAACAGAAATTCCGCACCCTGAACAAGTTCGAGCAGGGTCTTGGCGCGCTCCTTGATGCCGGGCATGGCGGCGAGCAGGCGCGCGCGCGCTTCCGTGCCGAGAACGCGCGGTGGAATTTCGCGGGACAGAAAGGCGATGACTTCCGCCACCAGCGTTTCGTCCGACGTGGTGCGGATGTAATGGCCGTTGAGATTGTCGAGCTTCTTATAATCCATCCGCGCCGGACTTTTGCCGATATGGTCCAGATCGAACCAGGCGATGGCCTGTTCGGTGGAAATGATTTCCTCGTCGCCATGACTCCAGCCCAGGCGCAGCAGGTAGTTGCGCATGGTCTCGGGCAGATAGCCCATGTCGCGATAGGCCTCGACCGCCAGCGCGCCGTGACGCTTGGAGAGTTTCGCGCCATCGGGCCCATGGATCAGGGGCAGATGGGCATAGACCGGCACCGGCCAGTCCATGGCCTGCATGATCTGTATCTGGCGCGCGGAATTGTTGAGATGATCGGCGCCGCGAATGACATGGCTGATGCCCATGTCGTAATCGTCCACGACCACGGCCAGCATGTAGGTCGGCGAGCCGTCGCTGCGCAGCAGGATCATGTCGTCGAGCTGGTCATTGGCATAGCGCACGTCGCCCAGCACCTTGTCGGTAACGATGGTCTCGCCGTCCTGTCGGGCTTTGAGGCGTATAACAAAGGGCGCGCCCGGGCGGTGCATCTGATGGTGCGCGGTCGCGCCAGCGGCCATCATAGCGCACGGGCTTGCCCGCGGCGCGCTGGGCATTGCGCATCTCGTCCAGTTCGGCGGGCGTGGCATAGCAGCGGTAGGCCATGCCTTGGGACAATAATTTTTCGGCGATTTCGCGATGGCGATCGGCGCGGGCGAACTGATAGACGACATCACCGTCCCAGTTGAGCCCCATCCAGGTCATGCCATTCAGAATGGCCTCAACCGCCTCCGGCGTGGAGCGTTCGCGGTCGGTGTCCTCGATCCGCAGCAGGAACGAGCCGCCCATATGGCGGGCATAGAGCCAATTGAACAGGGCGGTGCGTGCCCCGCCGATATGCAGATAACCGGTGGGCGAGGGCGCAAAGCGCAGGACAGGTTTTTTTGATTCGGACATCATGTTTTCGTAGGGTTGGCGAAGGCTTCTAGCAAACGGGGCGGGGTGGGGGTAGGTCCACAAAGTGGCGCTCGGACAGGCGCGTTGCCGCGTCCGAACTTAACTGTTCTAGCCGCATTTGGCGGTATGGCAATGCGCGCCTTTTCGCAGGCCGCGTTATCGGAACGCGCGCGCTGGGCGCTGTGGCTGCCGGTCGCGTTGGGTGCCGGGATTGGGAGCTATTTCGAGCTTCCGGTGGAACCCGCCGCCTGGACGGCCGGTGCGGGATTCCTGCTGTTCCTGCTGTTTGCGTTTTTGGCGTTTCGATCCGGCAATCCCATGCGCCTGGCAATGTTTTCGCTGGTTGCCGCAACCGCACTGGGCTTTGGCATCGCCAAATTCCGCACCGAGGCTCTTTCCGCGCCGCATCTGTTCCGCAATGTCGGGCCGGTACGGATGGAGGGGCGGGTGGTGTCCGCGGAATTACGCGGCGAGGGCATGCGCGCGGTCCTCGCGGTCACAAGCCTGCCGCGCGTAGATCCGCAGGATACGCCGGCACGGGTGCGGGTTACGTTTCGCAAACCGAGCGATCTGCTGGCGCCCGGGCGCGTTATTGGGCTGACCGCCATGCTGATGCCGCCGCCCGCGCCCGCCTCGCCGGGCGATTACGACTTCGGGCGCTGGGCCTATTTTCAGCGCATTGGCGCGGTGGGCTATGCCTATGGCGGCCCGCGTGCATTGGAGGCCGCGCCGGTGCCCGGCGTGGCGGAAAATTTTTCGGCGCGGCTGGAAACCCTGCGCGCCAATATGACCGCGCGCATTCGCGCCGTCATTCCCGGCAGCGCCGGGGGCATTGCGGCGGCAATGATTACGGGCGACCGCAGCGGCATCGACGAAGCGGACAATCAGGCCTTTCGCAATTCCGGCCTGATCCATGTGCTGTCCATTTCCGGCTTGCATCTGGCGCTGGCGGGCGGTTTTTTCTTTTGGGTGGTGCGTGCCGTGCTGGCGCTGTTTCCGTCTATCGCACTCAATTATCCCATCAAGAAATGGGCAGCGGTGGCGGCTCTGGCCGGGGCCGGATTCTATCTGGCGATCAGCGGCAGCGGCCCGCCCGCCGTTCGTTCGTACATCATGCTGGCTGTGATGTTTGTTGCCGTGCTGTTCGACAGACCCGCGCTGACCATGCGCGCGGTGGCCCTGGCGGCCACCATTCTTCTTCTGATCAAGCCGGAAAATCTGATGGATCCGGGATTTCAAATGTCGTTCGCGGCGGTGACCGGTCTGGTTGCCTTTGGCGAGTGGGAATTTTCCCGCAAACGCCCATACGCAGGTCAGCGCAAGACATGGCTGCATCGAATAGGGCGGCATGCAAGCGGCATTGCGATAGCCAGTCTGGTTGCCGGTCTGGCCACCGCGCCATTTGCCATATTTCATTTCGACCGCTCGGCGCAGTTCGGTGTGCTGGCCAATCTTGCCGCCATGCCGGTGGTGGGATTTGTGGTGATGCCCGCCGCGACCGCGGCCATGGTGCTGATGCCGTTCGGGCTTGAACAATGGCCGTTGCGGATCATGGGCGCGGGCATCGATATGATGCTGTCCATCGCCCACTGGGTCGCGTCCCTGCCGGGCGCGGCGGCCGTTTTGGCGGTGTGGCCGGACATCGCGCTTTTATTGGTGGTGGCCGGCGGACTGTGGCTGACACTGTGGCAGCGTTCCTGGCGCTGGTTCGGATTGCTGCCGATAGCGGCGGCAATCCTGATGGTTCAAACGGCCAGAGGTCCCGATCTTCTGATCGGAGACGATGGCCTGACCGTCGCCGTTCGCACGGGGACAGGCAGGCTCGCTTTCCTGCGGCCGCCGGCCGACGATTATGCGGCATCCACCTGGTTGTTGCGCGACGGCGATGAACGCCTTCCCGCCGATGCCATCGGCAATGCGACGGACGGTATCCGCTGCGACGTCTATGGCTGCGTGACCCATACCGTCAGTGGACTGACCATTGCGTCCGCTGAGCGTGTCGAAGCGCTGGAAGACGACTGCGCCAATGCCGACATTGTGGTGAGCGCGGTTCCGGTACGCGGACGCTGCACCGGCCCTAAACTCGTTGTTGATCGTTTTGCCCTGCTGGATGAGGGCGCACATAGCATCGGCTTTGGCGATACGCTGCGCGTGAAATCGGTGCAAGGCGAACGCGGGACAAGGCCGTGGAGCACCAGATGAGGGTGACATCGGCGTAGCAGGCAGGTCAGGCGAAGCGGGACAAGACCGGCATTTTAGGCGGGCCCGCATCCAAATGCCGCTCTGCCTGCATCTAGGAGCGAAGGGGAAATGGACGACACTTCCGGCGGGGCGCTTGTTCCGCCAGAGTACCGACCGCCATACGCCCCCTTGGATAAACACAGGAGATCCTGATGGACAGACTGGCGGAAGGCCCCCAAGTGCTTTTCCTCATCATCGGCGCGGTTCTAATTTCACTGCTCTATTTTCGCGCCCGCATGCACACCGACAAAGTACTGCAAAGCCTGGCGGAAAAGGGGCAGCCCATTCCCCCCGAATTGTTCCGCAAGGCGGATACCCAGGATATGCGCGCCCGCTACATCGCCCGCGGTATTATTCTGATCGCGGTTGGCCTGGCCACCGTGACATTCTTCTCGGCCATGATTTATTTTGAGCCGGGACAGAGGGTCATAACGGAAACCTCGACATACACACGGGATGCGGCGCCCCTATGGCTTCCCTATCTGGGCGCCTTCCCGTTGTTTACGGGCATCGCGTATCTCCTTGTTGGATGGCTCCAGCCAAAGCATGACTGAAAGCGAACGGGCCGTTGAGCGCGCCGCGGCAGGCGATGCCGCGGCGTTCAATCTGCTTGTACGGCTGCACCAGTCACGGGTGCGGGCTTTTCTTTTGCGTCTGACCGGCGGACGGCATGCGCTCGCCGACGATCTGGCGCAGGAAACTTTTCTGGATGCCTGGCGCAAGATCGGCCAGTTCCGGGGCGAGGGCAGCTTTATCGGCTGGCTCCTGCGCATTGGCTGGTCGCGCTTTCTGATGGAGGCGCGCCGCCGCAAACTGGAACAACTGGGCAACAAGGAGTGGGGTACAGACGATCCGCGCGACGGCAATATAGACCGGCTCGATCTGGAGCGCGCCATGGCGCGCCTTGCGCCGGTGGAACGCGCCGCGCTTACCATCTGTTACGCGCTGGAATTTTCGCACCCTGAAGCCGCGCGGATTTTGAATATGCCGCTGGGTACGCTAAAGTCGCACGTCCTTCGCGGCCGCGAGAAATTACAGACCCTGATGGACCGGGAAGGTATTCCATGAGCCAGAACTCTCGACACGCTGCTATCTCGACCTTTGACCGAGATGCCCGACAATGGTTTTTCCAATCGCGTCATGGCGCAACTCGACGCGCGGATGGAATTGAAGCGCATGCGCCGGGATCGCCTGGTGACGGAAGTATGCATGGGTCTGGTGGTGCTGGCCATGATGATACTGCCATTCACGAATGCAGGTCAGGTGCTGGCTGCAGCGGCGTTTACGACATACGGGATAGCGATGATCGGGATAACGGTTGGTGCCGTTATTCTATTCTCCTCGGCCAGATCACTCTCCCGATAAATTCAGGAGCGTAATCTGCGCGCGGCTTTGACGGCGGAATTTTCCCAGGCCGCCTCCAACGCTTTGGCGAAGGATTTCCTGTCCACAAATTTCAGCCGTACTGTTGTCCAGCCCTGCCGTCCCCAGGCGTTGGGAATCTGGAAATAGGCTTCCGGTTTTGCCTTCAAAAATGATTTTTGCGTTTCCGGAGAAAGGCGAAGATTAACTTCGTTCCTGCTATGCCAGACCGTTGCGAACATTCTTTTGTTGGCGGAGAGACCATCACTGCCGAAATGGCTTTTCTCTGAAACGCCGGGCATGCCCCGGGCCATTTCAAGCACTGTCTTGCTGCTCAGCATAGTTCCCATCCGCGGCGAAAAAGCGCCGGCCCAAGCGCGAATACTTTCATGCTATTTCGCCGCGCGGAAAGGTCAACGCCCCATCTGCGAGGCGGCAATGGCTTGCGCGAGACGCCTTGTGCGGCTAGCGTGACATAGCAGCGAGCGCGGGGGCGTGGAGCTGATGCATGAAGCGATTTTCCCTCGCCGTTTGGTTTACGCTGTATTCGCTTCTTCCGATCAGCGATGCTTTTGCCCAGAATGAAACCGTCACGGTCACGGCCGAAAGTCTGCCGGGCCTCTGGAAAATCGGGTTTCCCGCCTGGACCTACAGCGATTTTCTGCATTACACATTTGGGCCCGTGCATGACGATTTCTGCCGCCTGGATGGGACGCGCGACAATCTCACGCTCGCCTGCCTTTACGTGCGTTGGCGCGCCGGCGGAAAAGCCCAGCCCGGCGCCGTCAAGCTGAGCGGCAACACCCTGCATATCGCCTGGAACTCGCTGATGGTGCAGGGGACGCTGGATCTGACCAAACAGCCGTCCGGAATTTTCACGGGCTATTACACCACCAGATTTCTGTTCGTTCCTTTTCGCGCGCCCGAGCAGTCGAGCGCCAGCAAGTTTGTTCTCTCCGACGACATGCCCGATACCGACGGCAAAGGCCCCGTGCTGGAGCAGCTTCTGAATGCCATAGCGCAGGGCACCGACGTAAATTCCATGACGCAGTTGCGCGAAGGCGTGGTGCCGCCCACCACCGAGGATTTGCGCCCGCTGGGGCGTCTGGCGCGTGTGGTCTTTCTGGGCCGCACACCGTCCTCGGCCGAGGAAGCGGCGTTGTACAAGGACTTCCCGAGGAAGGAAGACGAAGCGGAGGACAGCGCGGCGCCGCCAAAGCCGCCGCCCTCCGATGCGGATGCGTCGTCGGTCTATGCCGCCGAATTCGATAATGGCGAGCGATTATGCGCCCTCTATCAGCGCCCGGACGGCGTGGTGGAAGACTTGCGTTGCGTCTGAATTTTCAATGACGATTTGAAGCGAGGGAGTTTTCCGTGCGCAGATTGTTTGCCTTGCTTCCGCTGTTGCCCTCGCTGCTGTCGCCGCTGGCGGCGCGGGCGCAAGACGAGAGCATTACCGTTACCGCCAACGATATGACCGGGCCGTGGAAAATCGGCTGGCCAGTATGGAGCCAGCGGGTAGGCATGGAGATAAAATTTGGGCCCATCGCCGATGAGTTCTGCCGCGTGGAAGGCGCCAAAGGCGATTTGCACATCATGTGCTTCCCCAGGCAGAACATGATTGGGATTTTGGGGAATGTTAGTCTGGACGGCGATACGCTTCACATCGCCTGGGGCACAATGATGGCGCGCGTGTCGATCGACGCACGGCAACAATCCCCCGGGAGCTTTGTCGGCGAAACCAGGTTCAAGCTGTCGGGAATCATTGTCGCGCGTACGGAACCATTCACAATCAGCAAGATAGTGCTTTCACAAATAGCCCCCGACGCAGACGGCAAATCGGCGCTTGTCGACAAAACACTGGCCGACATCAGGGATGGCGCTTCGGCTCCATCGCTGTCAACATGGCCAGTGATCTGGTCCGCGATGCGGGCCGAGGAGTTGCGCGATCTCGGCACTGTGGAAAGCGTGGTCCATCTCGGTCGCCTGCCCACCTGGGCGAAGCAATGAAGGATGCGCCTGCAGCGACGCTGCAGCGGATACCGTCGCCGTCAAATGACAGGCCGATTGATATCTATGCCGTGGAATTCGCGGCTGGCGAGCGGTTGTGTGGAATGCGCCAGCGCGCCGATGGTGCAGTGGACGGATTTAACTGCATCTGATTTGCGGGTGCGCGGCGGTCAATACCGCCGGATCAGCCCGACCAGCTTGCCCTGCACGCGGACGCGGTCCGCGCCATACAGGCGGGTCTCATAAGCGGGATTGGCCGCTTCAAGCGCAATGGAGTTGCCGCGGCGGCGCAGACGTTTCAATGTCGCTTCGGAATCATCGACCAGCGCCACTACGATTTCGCCGGTATTGGCGGTGTCGGCTTCCTGAATGATGACCGTATCGCCATCGAGAATACCGGCATTGATCATGGAGTTGCCGGTGACTTCGAGGGCGTAATGATCGCCGCGCCCGAGCATGCCGCCGGGCACGGGAATATCATTCAGTTTGTTCTGCAGAGCCTCAATGGGCGTACCCGCCGCGATGCGACCAACCAGCGGTACATTCACCGAGCCTTCATTGCTTTCACCGATCGCCCGGCGCGGCGAACCGGCACCGCGCGCGTCAACGCCCATACGGGTTTCGTTGCGGCCGTGACGGCCAGGCGCCATGCGCTGGGCCTGGCTGCGGGTGGTGGCCGGCCGTGCGGTTTCGGCGACATTGTCGGGCAGCTTGATGATTTCCAGTGCGCGGGCGCGCTTTTCCATGCGGCGCAGGAAGCCGCGCTCTTCCAGCGCCGTAATCAGGCGGTGAATGCCGGATTTGGATTTCAGGTCGAGCGCATCCTTCATTTCGTCAAAGGAGGGGGGAACTCCGGTCTCGCGAATCCGCTCATGAATAAACATAAGCAGTTCATACTGTTTGCGCGTCAGCATGGGGGTCCTCCCGCCTTATTGCCCGGCGAACAAAGCCGAAACATCGAGAATCGTTCTACTTTAGTTCGCATGGGCGGGTCAACAGCGCGGCCCGGCCCCGGGGCGCACAGAAACCCCGATTCCGGCCCTAGCAGCGGGCGCTTTTTGGAAGCGAGCAAACGGGCAGGAGCCCCTGGTCAGGGGCCACAGCATGGCGGACAGGCGCAGCGGCGGGCTTGTGCCGCGTTACGTCTCCTATTTTACCCAGTCGTGCTTGATCCGAACAACGAAGGTGATCGCGATCGCAACAATTGACGCACCAATCGCAGCCGTTCCCAGGCTCACGAAAATGGTCATGAGCTGCTCTCCCACGGCGGGAATATCCCTCAACGCAGCCGGTGCGAGAAGAAGGACGATTGTGATGAGAAATGTTCGGGTATTTTGCTCGGAGTTGCCGGTGATCGCTGATATTCCACCCAGAACCAGCAGGATCACCGCCAACGTCGGAATAAATACAAAGGCGGATACGATTGATAGAAGGACCGCAAGAAGTCTCGCCAAAGCGCAAATCTTGTTCATTTTTTCCTCCATTTTTTTGTTTATGCAAATCGAGAAAATGATGCGCAAAGCCTAACACCCCTTCGCGCAGACGTCGCGTGGGTATTCCAGCAAAATTGGAGGATTTTCTGTATGGCGCTGCCCGTGTTCGTCCCATGTTTTGCTGCGTTCAGACGCCAAACAGCGGTTACGCTGGCAGCGGGCATCTAGTCCAAAGGCAGCACATAAACTCCATCGCCAGCCGCGGCGGCCGGCGCGTTCGGCGCGCGAACAATCAGGCAGGAGGCTTCGGCCATGGGCCTCAGCATGCTGGAATCCTGCAGCGGGAAGGGCGCCGCCCAAGGCTCGCCGGCGCGCATCTCGAGGACGGCGCGGATATAGTCCTGCCGCGTGTCATTGGCTTTCAGCGGCGCGGTCAAGCGAGCCGTGAGCAAGGCCTCCTCGGCGGATATACCAAGCAACGCGGCGATGGCTGGCTTCAAAAACAGATGCGCACAGACCAGCGTCGACGCCGGATTGCCCGGCAGTCCAAGCAGCGGTGTATCTTTCAGGTGCCCGAAGATCAGCGGCTTTCCGGGACGCATGGCGATTTTCCAGAAATCGAGCGCAAAGCCTTGCGGTCCCAGCGCGCTTTGCACCAGATCATAATCGCCGACGCTGGCCCCGCCGGTGGTGACAATCAGATCGGCGCCGCCGGCCGATTGCGCGATGGCGGCAACCGCCTCGGCGGTATCCGGCACGATACCGAGATCCCTGGGAATGCCACCCCATTTTTCGATCAGGGCAAATAATCCGTACACAGAAGAAGAGACAATGCCGCCGGGTTTTCGCGGTTCGCCGGGGCGCGAGAGCTCGTCGCCGGTGGCGGCAACGGCAATAACGGGCTTTTTGCGGACCGCGACCCGGGGCCAGTCGGCGGCGGCGATCAAGGACACATCGCGCGCCGTCAATCTTTTTCCGGCGCGCAACAGAATGTCACCGGTTTTAAAATCGAGGCCGGCGACCCGGATATGTTTTCCCGGCGGCGATGCGGAATCCATTACGATGAAATCGCCGTCTGCTTTGGTGTTTTCCTGAATGACAATGGCGTCGGCCCCATCGGGGACAGCCGAGCCGGTAAACAGACGCACGGTTTCGCCTGGCCTCACGATTCCGGCAAAGGGTTTGCCAGCGGGCGCGGTTCCGATCAATTTCAGGCGCGCGGGCGGCGCGGCGGTATCGATGCTGCGCACCGCATAGCCATCCATGGCGGAGACCGGGCAGGGCGGCTGATTTTCGCGCGCGGTGATGTTTTCAGCCAGTGTGCGTCCGGCGGCGGCCTGTAGCGAAACGGACTCCGCACCGCCCGGCTTGAAAGCGGCGAGGATGCGGCGACTGGCCTGTTCGACCGACAGCATCGCTTACCGGAACATGTCTTCCACGCGGACGCGCGCGGCTTTGGCAAGACGCTCGGCAATGTCGGTGGGCAAAACGCGCGAGGCGTCCCGTCAGATAGGCAAGGATCTGCGCTGCCGGGACATCGGCATCCTTGGCCCATTGCGTGGCGCGCAGACGATTGGTGGTCATGAAGGTCCGAAAGGCATCGCGCTGCTCGCTCGGCCCGCTGGAGGCGCGCGGCGCGGCGACTTCACCCATCAGTGTGGTCGGTTTGGCGAGTCCGCGCTTCGGCGCGGTTTGCGGCGCCGTGCTGGATAATCGTCCCAGAGACTTGAACGATGCCTGCGCGTCCGTCGCCACATAGTCACCCGACTTGCCACCGGATTTGGAGATCAGCTTTACGCTTTCAATGACAGCCGCCTTGTCGACGGCCTTGATCATGTCGTAAATGGTGAGAGCCGCAATGCTGGCCGCAGTCAGCGCCTCCATTTCAACGCCGGTCTGGCCGCTGGTTTTGACGGTGGCAATAATGCGGATCGTGCTTTTGGCCGGAATTGCCTCGAACGCGATGCCGGCGTTGGTTAGCGCCAGCGGATGACACAAGGGTATGAGTTCGGACGTCTTCTTCGCCGCCATGATACCGGCGATGCGCGCCGCGGCGAAAACATCGCCTTTCGGTCCGCCGCCTGAGGTGGCAGCCGAGAAGGCTTCCGGCGTCATGGAGATAAAGGATTCCGCTACCGCTTCGCGATCGGTTTGCGGCTTGGCGGAGACGTCCACCATGCGGGCCGCGCCCTTGTCGTCGAGGTGGCTGAGTTTGCTCATCGCGCCAGCATGGCCCTGGTGGCGGCCGCGACATCGGCCTGCCGCATCAGGCTTTCGCCGATCAGGAAGGTGGTGACGCCCGCATCGGCCAGCTGTTTGAGGTCCGCCGGACCGGACAGTCCGCTTTCGGCAATGACGAGCCGGTCGCCGGGAATGCGCGGCGCCAGACGCAAGGTCGTGCCCAAATCGGTGACGAAAGTTTTCAGATCGCGATTGTTGATGCCGATCAGCCTGGCGTCGAGCGCCAAAGCGCGATCCAGTTCGGTGTCGTCATGCACTTCCACCAAGGTGTCCATACCAAACTCACGCGCGGAGTCGATCAGGGCGCGCGCCTCATCGTCGCTGACGGCGGCCATGATAACGAGGATGCAGTCCGCACCCCAGGCCCTGGCTTCCGCCACCTGATAGGGATCGTACATGAAATCCTTGCGCAGCGCCGGAAGATTAGCCGCCGCGCGCGCGGATTTGAGAAATTCTGGCGCGCCCTGAAAAGATGGCGCATCGGTCAGCACGGACAGGCAGGCGGCGCCGCCCTGGGCATAGGCGCGGGCCAGCGCGGGCGGATCGAATTCGGCGCGGATCAGGCCCTTTGACGGGCTGGCCTTTTTAATTTCCGCGATCAGCCCATAGCAGCCTGCGGCGCGCGCGGTTTCCAGTGCCGCCAGAAATCCGCGCGGCGGTTCCTGCGTCCGCGCTTCGGCCTTCAGCGCGGACAAAGGCGTGCGGGCCTTGGCGTCGGCGATTTCCTTTTTCTTATAGGCGCCGATCTGGTCGAGAATAGTCATGCGTTGCTCGCCGCGACCAGTTTGGTCAGGACGGCGCCCGCGTGCCCCTTGTCGAGACATTCGCCGGCGAGCGCCACGCCTTCCTTCATATCCTTCGCCCTGTCGGCCACCATCAATGCCGCGGCGGCATTCAGCATTACAATGTCGCGATAGGCGTCTTTCTCTCCCTCCAGAAGCGCGCACAGGGCCGCTGCATTTTCACTGGCTTCGCCGCCCTTAATGGCATCGAGCGAGGCCCGGGACAGGCCGCAATCTTCCGGCTTGATTTCTCCGCGCGTTACCCGACCGCCGCTCAGCGTCGCGATATGCGTGACATCGGTAATGGTGACTTCATCCAGGCCATCATTGCCGTGCACGACGATGGCCTTTTCCGCACCGAGCGCATTGAGCGTTTTGGCATAGCTTTCCAGCAGTTCGGCGGCATACAGCCCAACCAGCTGGCGTTTGACGCCGGCCGGATTGGATAGCGGTCCGGATAGATTGAATATCGTGCGGAAGGCCAGGGCTTTACGCACCGGCCCCACATATTTCATGCCGGGGTGATAGGCCTGCGCAAACAGGAAGCACAGGCCGGTGTCCCGCAAACAGCGCGATGCCTGTTCGGGCGTGATGTCGATCTTTACGCCCAGCGCTTCCAGGACATCGGCCGCGCCGCTTTTCGAGGACATATTGCGATTGCCGTGTTTGGCTACCGGCACGCCCAGTCCTGCCACCACAAAGGAAACGGCGGTCGAGATGTTCAAGGTGCCATGGCCGTCGCCCCCGGTTCCGCACAGATCGATGGCGCCGGGCACGCCATTCACTTTTATCATGTTGGCGCGCATCGCCATCGCCGCACCAGCCATTTCTTCGACGGTGGGGCCACGCACGGTGAGGGCGGACAAAAATCCCGCCATCTGCATTTCACTGGCGCGGCCGGTCAGCATTTCGCCGAAGGCCGACGCGGCGTCCTGCGCATTCAGCGTTTCCGGTGCGCCACGCGGCGCAGCAAACCTGCAAAAAGATTTTCGCTCATGCCGGTTCGAATTCGCGTGAAAGGTTCAGGAAGTTTTCAAGCAGCGCGTGGCCGTGTTCCGAGGCAATGCTCTCCGGGTGAAACTGCACGCCATGCACCGGATGCGTCTTATGCATCACACCCTGGATGACGCCGTCATCGCTGGTTGCCGTGACTTCCAGGACATCGGGCACGGAGTCCGGCGCGATGGTGAGCGAATGATAGCGGGTGGCGAGGAAATCATTGTTGAGGCCGCGGAACACGCTTTTGCCGGTGTGATGGATGCGGGACAATTTGCCGTGCATCGGTTCGGGGGCGCGCACGATTTCGCCGCCATAGGCCTGACCGATTGATTGGTGACCGAGGCAGACGCCCAGGATCGGTACCCTGCCGCGCGCCTCGGCGATCAGCGAAAGGCAGACGCCGGCCTGGTTCGGGGTGCAGGGACCGGGCGACAGCACAATAGATTGCGGGTTCAGCGCCAGAAGCTCGCGCGCCGTCATTTCGTCGTTGCGCTTGACGACGACGTTGGCACCCAGCTGCCCAAGATAATGGAACAGGTTATAGGTGAAGCTGTCATAGTTATCGATCAAAAGCAGCAATGGTCTATCCCACAGAAAAATGCAAAAAAAATTGCCGCAAATTGGCAGGCGTTCGCCCGTTGCGGCGGCTAACTCCCCCCTTTTAGGCAATGCTCAGGAGATAGGAAAGCCGGAGAAAGGCCCGGACAGCCATGCCTATTCCTCAATGAAAGGGCCAGCTTCACGGAACTTGTATCTGGTTAAGGCAGATCGGAGATGTGCGAGAAGCAAACTAAATGTTCCAGATTGTACAAAAAAGCTTTCGCCCGCCCCCGTTATTCCTCTATCCTGATCGAGGGGGGGCGAATTTATCATGATCATGGTTCAATCGTATAACGACGCAAATTCGGCGCGTCCGGACGGAATTCCGGTGCACGCATGAACACATTGTCTTCAACTTCAGAGGTCGAAGTGTCCGACCCGGTTATAAACACCAAATCATCATTGTCTCTTGGCCGGTTGCCCGAGCTGCTTGGTTTCCATCTGCGCATGGCTCATGTCGCGGTCTATCGCGATTTCATGAGCAACATGTCGGAACTGGACCTGACCCAGAAACAGGCGGCGACCATTCAATTGATCGCCGCCAATGCCGGGGTCAGCCAGGTCGATCTGGCCAATACGCTGGGAACGGACCGGGCCACCATGATGGCCGTGGTCGACCGGTTGGAAGACCGGGGCCTGCTCACACGCCGCCGCAGCCGCATCGACCGCCGACGCCAGGAGTTGCTCCTGACAAAGGACGGCCAGAATTTGCTGCGCCGGTTGCGGAAAATCCAGGACGAGCACGAAAAGCATTTCACCTCCCGCTTCAGCAAGCAGGAGCTTGACGCGCTATTCGATGCATTGGACCGGATCCACGGCCGTC
This sequence comes from uncultured Alphaproteobacteria bacterium, assembly GCA_963837555.1. Taxonomy (GTDB): domain Bacteria; phylum Pseudomonadota; class Alphaproteobacteria; order Micropepsales; family Micropepsaceae; genus Rhizomicrobium. The sequence continues at coordinate 47,669 of CAWINU010000012.1, forward strand.
TCTGAGGTCCGCCGAATCGTGCTCTAGTGGAGCATGTTTCGCCTCAGACCGATTCAGCGCAAACGCGCCGTCAGCGTGCCCAGCCGTGCGCTGGATGCCGCGTTCGCAATTGTGCTGCTATTCGCCTTCGCGGCAGGCGGCGCAACCGCGCTATCCGGACTGCCCCGCTATGCCGACATTCTGTTTCCCGCGGGCCTGATGGCGGCGCAGGCGCATGGCGAAACGCAATCGGCCGTCGTGCGTCTCGCGCTCCCGTCATTTTCCGCGTCCCCGAGCGAACGGGAGGCGTTGCCCGGTTCCTCCGATGCCGTGCCGGATCGTCCGGCCATTGCCATTGTGGTGGACGATCTGGGTGAGGATCTGGCGCGCTCGGATCGGGCCATGCTGCTGCCCGCTCAGGTAGCGCTGGCTTTTCTCCCGTTTGCGGAGTCCTCGCATTGGCTTGCGCCAATTGCCGCCAAGGCCGGACACGAGGTGCTGGTGCATGTGCCGATGGAAAGCATTGGCGGCACCAGCGCCGGACCAATGGCATTGACGGTCGATCTCACGCCTGCGGAAACCGAACGCCGCCTTCAATGGGCCTTTGCGCAGGTGCCCGGGTTCGTTGGCATCAATAATCACGAAGGCAGCCGTTTTACCGCCGACGCCGCCGCGCTGATGCCTGTGGTGAAAATGCTGGCGGCGCGCAAGGTGTTTTTCCTGGATTCCCGCACGGTGGCGACCTCGCAAGTGGTGCCACTGGCCCGCCGTCTGGGCGTGGCCAGCGCCGCGCGCGACGTATTTCTCGACGACACGGTTACGGCGGAGGGCATTGCCCAACAATTGAAGATGCTGGAGACGCAGGCGCAAGCCAGCGGCGTTGCCATAGCCATCGGTCATCCCCATGATCTCACGCTGGGCGCGCTGGCAAATTGGACGAGAAGTATCGAACAGCGGGGCTTTGCGCTGGTGCCGTTGCGCGAGGCGATCCGGTTGAAAACCATGCGCGCGACGCAGCTGGCGGCGCGCTGAAATCTACTGGCCGCGCTTTGCGCTTGAGGCGTAGCGCGCTGCTTCCTCGGATGCGTCAACCAGTGCCTTGGCCTTGTTGACGGTCTCCTGATATTCGGCTTCGGGGACGCTGTCGGCGACGACGCCACCGCCCGCCTGCACATACATGGTGCCGTCCTTGACCAGCGCGGTACGCAGCACAATGCAGGTGTCCATCGAGCCGTCGGCGGCGAAATACCCCACAGCGCCACCGTAAAGGCCGCGCTTTTCCTTTTCCAATTCGTTGATGATTTCCATGGCGCGGATTTTGGGCGCGCCTGACAACGTGCCGGCAGGCAGGCCGGCGGCCAGGGCATCAATAGCATCAAGTCCGTCCCGGAGATGTCCTTCGACATTGGAGACCAGATGCATGACATGGCTGTAGCGCTCGATGAAGAAGCTGTCGGTGACGTTCACATCGCCGATCACGGCCACGCGCCCGACATCGTTGCGGCCGAGATCGACCAGCATGAGATGCTCGGCGCGCTCCTTGGGATCGGCCATCAGTTCATTGGCCAGGGCCTGATCCTCTTCCGGCGTGGCGCCGCGCGGGCGCGTTCCGGCTATGGGGCGGATGGTGACTTTTCCATCGCGCAGCCGCACCAGAATTTCCGGGCTGGAGCCGACAACGGCAAATCCCGGCAACGCCAGATAGTACAGAAACGGCGACGGGTTGAGCCGCCGCAGCGCGCGGTACAGCGCGAAAGGCGGCAATTTGAAACTGCGGCGGAAACGCTGGCTGGGCACCACCTGGAAAATATCGCCGGCAACAATGTATTCTTTCGATCGCGCCACCATGGCCAGATATTCGGCATGGCTGGTGTTGGATTCGATGTCGCTGATCATGGGCAGGTTGTCAGGCGGCGCAACCGATGGCGGCGCGGGCCGTTCCAGCGCCGTGACGGTATCGTTGAGCCGCTCCAGCGCGCGGGCATAGGCGGCCTGCGCGGGCACATCCGCTTTGGGCCAGACCGGCGTGACAATGAGAATTTCATCGCGCACGCTGTCGAAGATGGCCGTGATGGTCGGCCGGATCATGATGGCATCGGGCAGGCCGAGCGTATCGGGCGGCGGCGGCGGCAAATGCTCGATCAACCGTACCATGTCGTAGCCGAGATAGCCGAACAGGCCGACCGCCATGGGCGGCAGAGCGGGCGGCAGCGCCATACGCGTTTCCAGCGTGAGCGCGCGCAGGGATTCCAGCGGCCTGTCGGAGAGCAACTCCGGCACAAACTGATCGGACGCATGGAGCGCATTGCGATTGGTTTCCGCCTTGCCGTCGCGACAGCGCCAGATCAGATCCGGCTTGAGGCAGATGATGGAGTAACGCCCGCGGGCTTCACCGCCCTGAACGCTCTCCAGCAAAAAGGCGTTATCGCTGCCTTCGCCCAGTTTGAGAAAGGCCGAAACCGGCGTCTCAAGATCGGCAATCAGCTTGGTGTATACCGCCTGGGGCTGCCCAGCATCATAGGCGCGCGCGAACGCGGAATATTCAGGGTGGATCGCCATCGCGGTTTCACTGTCCCTCGCCAACGATCTGGTCGAGCAATTGCTGATTGGTGGTCACCTTGCTGCGCGCCAGTTCCGCGCCCACCAGAAGGTCGGGCATTTCGCCGGCCGCCTGCGCCGAGACCTGATCGGCCAGAGCGGTGAAGGCCGGCGCTTTTTCGTCTTGCGCGGGATGCGCAATTCCCGTGACACGGGCCACGACATAGCCCTCGCCCTTGGGCAGCGGTGCGACGGCGATGCCGCCGGCCGGCTGTTCGAACAATTGATTGATCAGCACCGAGGACAGCATGGGCTGGTCGACCGTGCTGCGCCTGAGGCCGGGACTTTTTTGGATGGCGACGTGCAGCACGTTGGCGATGCCGCTCAGGGAATTGTCCTTTTTGGCCTGCGCCGCCAGTTCTTCGGCCTTGGCCTTGAGACGCGCGCCGCGCTCATCGGCCATCCAGTCGGCCAGAACGGCGTCGCGTACGTCCGCCAGCGGCCGCGGCTTGGGAGGCACCACGCCTTCCACTTTCACCGCATAGGCCGAACCGTTCGCAGTGCGAAATGGAACCGCGTCCTCGCCCACCTCTGCCTTGAACGCCTGAGTTAGGAAGTCAGGATCGGTCGGCGCCCCCGACGGCTTTCCATCGGGCGTCAGGCCTTTGGAATCCATGGCCGCGATTTTCCCGCCTTTCATGCCGACCTTTTTGGCCGCTGTTGGAAGGTCGTCGCCTGCCGCCAGCGCATCCTGAAGCGCGTTGACGATTTCGTCGATTTTGGCGCTGGCGGTCGCGGTCGCAATTTGTTGGCGCAACTCGGACTTGGCGACCGCTTCATCCTTGGTGGTGCCGGGAATTATTTTCGTGACCCGCAGCAGCATCCAGCCGAAGGTATCTTTTATCGGTTGGCTGACCGCGCCGTCGGTCAGGGAGAAGGCGATTTTGCCGCGCTCGCCTGGAAGGTCGGCGGGAACCAGTTCGCCCAGCTCAATGTCAGTGGGTTTCAGGCCCCGATCCTTGGCGGCATCGGCGAAGCTTTCGCCAGCCGCGATCTTGGCGCGTGCGGCCTTGGCGGCAGCCTCGTCCGGATAGGTGATCTGCTCAATGTCGCGCTTTTCAGGCGTGCTGTAGCTGTCCTTGCGCGCCTCATAGGCCTGATCGACCTGTTGTTCGGGCACTTCAACCTGATCTTTTACGTCGGCGGGCGTGACGGCCGCGAAGGTAATGTTGCGGTATTCGGGGGTAGAGAAACGATCCGCGTTTTTTTTCAGATAGTCAGCCAGCACCTGGTCGGAGGGGGGAGATATATTGCCAATGCTGGTGGGGGACACGACCACAAAATCCGCGGCGCGCGTCTGATCGACAAAATCATACAGCGTGTGGATGTAATCTGTCGGCAGCTTGAAATTGCTCTGCACGGCGGAGGTCAATTGCTGGGTCATCAGGCCCCGTCGCACGACATCCATATATTCGCGCTCGGTATATCCGGCTGCCTGAAGGCGGGAGAGAAAAATATTGTAGTCGTACTGACCGGTGGCATTTTGAAAGAACTGCTGCTGCTGGATGGCGGTCTTGACCTGTTCGTCCGAGACCGTCACGCCCATCTGGCTGCTCACATTATTAAGGGCGGCGCTGCCGATCAGGGCACGTAGCGTGCGCTGCGGCACGCCCATGGCGCGCGCCATTTCAGGCGTCATCTGACTTTGCTGGCTTACCGACCGCAAGGAGCGGTCATATTCGCTTTGAAAGGCGTCACGGCTGATCTCGGTACCGCCCACAGTGGCGACGGTCGTGTCCGAGCCAATGCCGCCCTTGAAAACGTCCGCAATACCCCAGACGCCGAAGCTCAGTGCCAGGGCGCCCAAAAAAATGGACGCGACCCAGGATTTGGCGACTTTATTCATTCCTTGAAGCATGGCGTTTCCAATAGCTGGCGGCGCGAAGCGGCGGATGATAGGGAGGGCCCCTATAATCGGCAAGTTGCGGGAATGTAAGGGGTTATGGAGCCATGCGGGCGCTGATCGCCGGGAATTGGAAAATGAACGGCGCCGGACAAGCGGCGCTGGACGAAATCGAGCGTGTTGCAGCGGGAATTCCCAAATCGGGCGGCCCGGAAGTGCTGATTTGTCCGCCAGCGACCCTCATTGCACGGGCCGCAGCGGTAGCCGCCGGGCGGTTGGCCATAGGTGGTCAGGATTGCCACGCGGAACCGCGAGGGGCGTTTACCGGCGATATTGCCGCCGAAATGTTGAAGGACGCAGGCGCTTCGGCCGTGATTGTGGGCCATTCGGAACGCCGCCAATACCACGGCGAAACGGATGCAATCGTGGCGGGAAAGGCGCGGGCCGCCTGGCGGGCAGGGCTTACCGCGATCATCTGCATTGGCGAGACGGAGCAGGAACGCCTAGACGGCGCCGCTCTTACGGTGTGCGAGCGCCAGATATTGGGCAGCGTTCCCGAATCCGCAAAGGCGGCCATGACGGCAATCGCCTATGAACCGATATGGGCAATCGGCACCGGTCGCACACCGACCAGCGCGGACATCGGCGAAGTCCATGGCCATATTCGCGCCGTGCTGAAAATGCGTTTGGCGGAAGAGGGCGGTTCAATGCGCATTCTGTACGGCGGCTCCGTCAAACCATCAAACGCCGGCGAAATCCTGGCCCTGCCGGATGTCGGAGGTGCGCTGGTCGGCGGCGCCAGTCTCAAAGCGTCGGACTTTTTACCCATCGTCTCTGCCATTCGTTAAGCCCAAGACTTCTTTAACCAATTCCCTTGAGTGCTCCTTAACACCCGGCATGGGATTTTTGCGGCAGTGCGCGGACAAGCCGCGCCAGGGCATGGTGTGAGGGTATACGCGTGAGCCGGCTGTCATACGACACCGCCGAAACTTTGATTTACGATCCCGTATCGGCGAACCGCAATGCGACGCGCGCGGCACTGTATACGATCGGCTTTCGCCGTATCGAAACAGTGGCGAACCTCGATTCCTTTCTGGAGGCGATCAGAAAGCGTCCGCCGGATCTTGCGCTGTGCGAAGCGCAGGGCGCCGATAGCGAGCTGTGCAGCGCCATTCAGCAATTACGGCAAGGTACGGCAGGCCATAATCCGTTTCTCATTGTCATTGTGACCGCCTGGGATAAGAACAACAGCCTGGTACGTCGCGTGGTCAATTCCGGCGCCGACGATTTGATCCTGCGGCCATTCTCGACCGCGCAGTTGAATACGCGCATTTTGGCGCAGGTCGAACGCCGCAAGGGATTTGTAATTACCACCGATTATGTCGGGCCCGACCGCCGCAACGATCCGGAGCGCGCCTCGGACATCGATCTGTTCGTGCCGCCCAACTCGCTCAAGATGAAGGCCAAGGAACGCCTGACAGCGGACGAAATCACCAAGCGGCTGGACGCCGAGCTGTCCAGCGCGCGCGAAGTCCTGAACAGCGAGAAATTGCGGCGCGACGCATTCCAGATATGCATTCTCTGGCGGCTGCTTCAGGAAAATGTGCCGGGTTCGTCGGAATACACAGCGGAATTGACCAAGCTGGCGATGCTGACCAGGCAGATCGAACTCCGCTGCCGCGCAAGCAATTTCGATATGGGACTGGAATGGTGTGAATCCATACTGGGTGCAGCAGAACAGCTGGAGCTTGGCACTGACCGCAACGCCCCCATGCATTTGCTGGGGCAGGGAGCACTGGGTCTGATACAGATACTTTCGCCCGAAAAATCCGCCGGCGACCATTTGGCCGAGATCGAGGCCACCGTGGCCATAATCCGCGCCCGCAGCCAAACCCAATTGGCTTGCTAGCCTTTTTCCCAGGTTTTTCAAATCGATAGCGTGGGCTTGTTGCCTGACGCCCTTTCCTTTAATACCCCCCCATCGGTCCTCCGGGGCCAAGTTCCGGGATCAAGACATCATGCAAAACCTGCTTCTATTTATCGAACTGATCATCGCAACGGCGCTGATCATTTTCGTGCTTCTGCAGAAATCCGAGGGCGGCGCCCTTGGAATGGGCGGCGGCGGTGGCGGCGGCATGGGTGGCCTGTTTACGCCGCGCGGGGCAGGCGATGTCCTGACGCGCACGACGGCAGTGCTGGCGGTGATGTTCTTCCTGGTATGCATTGCGCTCAATCTTTACGCGCTGCACGGCGCAAATTCGAATTCGATCCTGCGCGATTCGCCCGCGCCGGCGGCAAAACCGGTCTTGCCTGCTCCGCAGCCTGCGCCGACACCCGCCGCTCCACAGCTTCCGAGTGTGCCGCGCCCGAACTAACCCCCATTAATCAGGCGGTTTAGTCAGGTCACAGCCCGCATGCAAAAAAAGAGTATCTTTGCGCTTGAGTGCGCGCGCCTTCTTCGACATGTTGGGCTTCCATGGCGCGGTTGATCTTCATAACCGGCGGCGTGGTCTCTTCCTTGGGAAAAGGTCTGGCGTCTGCCGCACTCGGTGCGCTTCTGCAGGCACGCGGATATCGCGTGCGATTGCGGAAGCTGGATCCCTATCTCAATGTCGATCCGGGCACGATGAGCCCGTTTCAGCATGGCGAAGTCTATGTCACCGACGATGGCGCGGAGACGGATCTGGATTTAGGCCATTATGAGCGCTTTACCGGCGTTTCGGCCCTCAGGTCGGACAATGTCACCTCCGGCCGTATTTACAGCCGGGTGATCGAGCGGGAACGCAAGGGCGGCTATCTCGGCCGTACCGTGCAGGTGATCCCGCATGTCACCGACATGATCAAGGAGTTCGTCCTTGCGGGCACGGAGGATCTGGATTTCCTGCTGGTCGAAATCGGCGGCACCGTGGGCGATATCGAGGGCCTGCCATTCTTCGAGGCCATCCGCCAATTGGGCAACGATCTGGGGCACGGCAACTCGGCTTTCGTGCATCTGACGTTGGTGCCCTTTATTGAGGCCGCGGGCGAACTGAAAACCAAGCCGACGCAACATTCGGTGAAAGAGCTGCGCGCAATCGGCATTCAAGCCGATTTGCTGTTGTGTCGATCCAGCCGTCCCATTCCTGACGAGGATCGCCGCAAGATCGGCTTGTTCTGCAATATTCCGGCCGAGCGCGTTATTCCGGCGCTCGATCTCAAAACCATCTACGAAGCGCCCAGCGCCTATCATGCCGCGGGGCTGGACACCGAACTGCTCAAGGTATTCGGTATTCACGATGCCCCGCCGCCTGATCTGTCGCGCTGGCAATGGGTGGTAGACCGGGTGAAGAATCCCGAAGGCGAAGTACGCATTGCCGTTGTCGGCAAATATATCCAGGTCAAGGATTCCTATAAGTCGCTGACCGAAGCGCTGGTGCATGGCGGGCTTGCCAACAATGTGAAGGTCCATATGGACTGGATCGACAGCGAAATATTCGAGCGCGACGATGCCGCGAGCTTTCTGGAAAATGTCGGCGGTATTCTGGTACCCGGCGGTTTCGGCGAGCGCGGCACCGAGGGCAAAATCAATGCCGTGAAATTCGCGCGTGAGCGCAACGTGCCGTTTTTCGGCATCTGTTATGGCCTGCATATGGCGGTGATTGAGGCCGCGCGCGATCTGGCCGGGCTGGAAGGCGCCGGCACAACGGAAAACGGCCACCCGCAGCATTCGGTGATCGGGCTGATGACCGAATGGGTCAAAGGCAACAGCGTCGAACAGCGTGCCGCCGACGGCGAGATGGGCGGTACCATGCGGCTGGGTTCCTACCCGGCAGTGCTGACGCCAGGCAGCCGCGCGGCCGAGGTGTATGGCACGCTGGAAATCTCAGAGCGTCACCGTCACCGCTATGAGGTCAACACCAATTACGCCAACCAATTGGCCAGCCATGGCATGATGGTGTCGGGCTGGTCGCCGGACGGACGCCTGCCGGAGATCATGGAAATTCCAAACCATCCCTGGTTCATCGGCGTGCAGTTCCACCCGGAACTGAAATCACGGCCATTCGATCCGCACCCGCTGTTTTCGTCCTTCATCGCGGCGGCGGTACACAAGAGCCGGCTGGTTTAGCGTCCCGTTGCTTCGTTTCCCGTAATGATGCTGGCGCGTATCTGGTCGGCGATATCGGCCATGCCATTTGGCGAATGGGGCATGAGGATGACCTTGCTGCCGGACGACACGCCGATCTCCTTCATGGTGTCGAAATACTGGGTCAGCAGGACAAGATTGAGCACGTCCGAGGACGAAACGCCGTCAATCTTGCCCTTGAAATCCTCGATCGAGGCGGACAGACCGTCGACAATGGCGCGGCGCTGTTGGGCAATGCCTTCGCCCTGCAGGCGCTTGGATTCGGCTTCGGCCTCGGCATTCTTGACCACCAAAATCTTGTTGGCTTCGCCCTTGGCGTTGGCGGCGACCTGAAGGCGCTGCTGGGTCTGAATTTCGTTCATGGCGACTTTGACATTTTCCGCCGGATCGACATCGGTCACCAGGGCGTTGGGAATTTCAAAGCCATAAATTTTCATGGAAATGTCGAGTTCGGATTTCACCGCCTGACCGACATCATCTTTTTTCTCGAATACTTCATCCAGGCTCATGTTCGGGACCTTGGCGCGCACCACATCCAGCACATAGGATTTGATCTGCTCGAAATGGTCCTGCAACTTGTAAAAGGAATCCGCTTCATTGCCTTCCACCACGCGGTATTGCACGGCGACCAACAGCTTCACGAATACATTGTCGCGGGTTTTGGTATCGACTTCGACCAGCAGCTGCTGCACGCGCAGGGACACGGTCTGCACGATCCGCTCGATGAACGGAATTTTCAGGTTGAGGCCGGGCCGCGCGGTGCGGACATATTTTCCGAACCGTTCGACAATGGCGCGCTTTTGCTGCTGAACGGTGAAGAAGGTGGAAAAGAGCGCAATGATCGCGAAGAACGCGACGAATGCCCAAAATACGGCAGCTGAAAATCCCATGGTGGTCCCTCGCCCAATTTGGAGCGAGGATAGCGCGGGATTTCGGATGGGAATAGGGAAATGCCCGCTATCAGGCGTGCGCGAGGGGGCGATTTGTGTTTGTAAAGCCAAAAATCTTTTCCTTTACAATGGTCACAAGACTTTCCGCGCTCGGCCCGCACGGGAATGTGCTTCGACCGTGAAATATTTTGAGTAGCCGCGCGCCCCGAGGCATGGTCTTCTGCGGAATTCCTATTCCGGACACGCCACGCGGGAAACCCGTCCGGGCTCCTGCGGCGCGATCCCAGTCAACAATCGGAGGACATTATGCTTCGTATATGGGCGGTATCGGCCATTGCTCTTTTTCTCGGGACCGCCGCATGGGCACAATCGCCGCCGGCGGCGCCGAGTGGCGCACCGCAACAATTACAAGTTTTGCCGCCGGAGAAAACATTGTCGCTGGATCTGGCGCTGGAGGCTGCGCAAGCGGCGCTGGCCTATTGTAAGGCGCATGACGCCGCCGCCACCGTGGAGGTGATGGATAGCAATCTTATTCCGATTGTGGTGCTGGCATCTGATGGCGCGCGGCCCGCATTCGCCGACATCGCCCGGCGCAAAGCCTATACCGTGATCAAGAAAGGCATGTCGTCCGGCGATTTCGGAAAAATGATCGGTCCGCGCGACCGCAACGCGCCGCCCGTCGAAGGCGATCCCAATTTTAATCTCAATGCCGGCGCCATTCCGATAAAGCGCGGAGGCGACATCATCGCGGCAATCGCCATATCCGGGCCGACCGGCGCGGCGGCCGATGAGGTTTGTGCCAATGCCGGCCTGGACAAGATCAAGGATCGGCTGAACTAGCGCGAGACTGGACGCAGGCAGGCGGCAGAGCTAGGAAGTCGCTCTATGAGCCAGCCCCATTCCGTTGTCCGACTTGGCGCCGTTGAAATCGGAAACGCCAGGCCATTGTCCATTATCGCCGGTCCATGCCAGCTGGAAAGCCGCGCCCATGCGCTGGAAATGGCGTCGGCGCTGAAAGAGATCACGGAAAAGGCCGGTGTCGGGCTGGTCTATAAAACCAGTTTCGACAAGGCCAACCGTTCCAGCGGCGCGACGGCCCGGGGGGTGGGCCTGGAAAATGCCCTGCCAATATTTGCCGAGATCCGCTCAAGCCTCGGCTTGCCTGTGCTGACCGATGTGCATGAAAAAGACCAGTGCGCAGCCGTGGCGCAGGCGGTGGATATTCTGCAGATCCCGGCCTTTCTATGCCGCCAAACGGATCTGCTGGTTGCCGCTGCCCATACCGGCAAGGTGGTGAATGTCAAAAAGGGGCAATTCCTCGCGCCATGGGACATGAAGAATGTCATTGCCAAAATAACCGGCGCGGGAAATCAGAATGTACTGGTGACAGAGCGCGGCGCCAGCTTCGGCTATAATACGCTGGTGTCGGACATGCGCGCGTTGCCGATCATGGCGGCGTTCGGTGCGCCGGTGGTGTTCGACGCCACGCATTCGGTGCAGCAGCCCGGCGGGCAGGGCACGACCAGCGGTGGCGATCGCACCATGGTGCCGTATCTGGCGCGCGCCGCCGTGGCGGTCGGCGTGGCGGCAATATTCGCCGAAGTGCATCAGGATCCCGACCACGCGCCGTCCGACGGACCGAATATGCTGCGCCTGAAAGACTTCGCGGCTTTGCTGAGCGAATGGATTGAAATCGACCGGATCGCCAAGCGTCCTAGGTAACCGACCACGCCCCAAGCACGCCTATGATAGCCAGGAGGATCAACGCGATTGAGGCGATCTGGGCAATAATGAAACCAGGCAGACGTTTGGCCGGGTCCTTCATGTAGCCGGGCCAATAGAGCGCCCGGCCAATCAGCCAGACAATTCCGAGCAATCCAGGAATCCATCCAGCGAAGTAAATGGTGGCAAGCCAGAGGGACGGCAGAAAAATAATCATGGCCTCGACCATGTTGCCGTGAACGCGCAAGGCGCGGTCCACCTCCGCGTTGCCGCCCATCGCGGGCGGCGGAACGCCGTTGGTCCTGCGGCTGCGGCTGACAAAGATGGCCATCAATATGGTGAGCAGCAACGCAACAAGAGTAACGGCAACGGAGAGCAAAGCGGCTGGCGCAAACATTGTCATCGCGTTTCCTTTTATCGAATCTGGCGGCTGAAAATAAAAAGGCTTCCGCACCGCAAGGTGCAGAAGCCCTTATAACGCAGAAACGCGTGTTGTCGTTTCGCGATTACTGACCGCCACCCTGGCCGCCACCGCCGCCGCCACCGGGACCACGGCCCGCCGGCATTTCCGCAATTGCGGCAGCCTGCTGGGTCGCAGAGAGTTTGGCCCAGCGCGAGTCGAGATCGGCTTTCTGCTTGGCGCGCTCTTCGTCGGACATGGCGCGCTGCTTGGTGCGCATGTCGGCGACCTGTTCGGCCGTCATGCCTTTTTGATCCAGGAACATCATTGCACGTTCTTCCTGGGTATACTGGCCGCGACCGCCCATACCGCCGCCAGCGGGTGGGGTTTGTGCAAGCGCAGAACCGACCATAAGAGTGGCGGCAAGCGCAGTCATAACAAAAGTCGATTTACGCATTGGGGTTCCTTCCCTAAGAGGACTTTGATGGGCGCTTTATAGGCTTTCCCCCGATGCGCGGACATAAGATGATTGTCTCAAACCCTCTCAAAAGCGGGTGTCAACATGAAGATTTTGCAAGCCATGCCGGCCGGCAAAGTTATGCAGGCCGGGCGGATTACACCCCCGTAATTTCGGGGTGGCGAAGCGGGCTGCCTTCCCGTAAAGACGGGGCAAATCCAAGGGGATCGCAAGCAAATGACCGCCATTGTCGATATTACCGGCCGTGAAATCCTGGACAGCCGTGGCAACCCCACGGTGGAAGTCGATGTCAGGCTGGAAGACGGGTCCTTCGGCCGAGCCGGGGTTCCATCAGGCGCTTCGACCGGCGCCCATGAGGCGGTCGAGCTTCGCGATGGCGGTAGGCGCTATGGCGGCAAAGGCGTGCAGAAGGCGGTGACTGCCGTCAATGGCGAGTTGTTTGACGCCCTGTGCGGACTGGATGCTGAAGAGCAGACGCGCATCGACGCCATGATGTGCGCGCTGGACGGCACGCCGAATAAAAGCCGGTTGGGCGCCAATGCTATTCTGGGCGTGTCGCTGGCGGTGGCCAAGGCGGCGGCGGAAGCCTCCGGCCTGCCGCTGTATCGTTACGTGGGCGGGCCCACGGCGCAGGTGCTGCCGGTGCCGATGATGAATATCGTCAATGGCGGCGCCCATGCCGACAATCCCATCGACTTCCAGGAATTCATGATCATGCCGGTCGGGGCCCCCAGTTTCCGGGAAGGGCTGCGCATGGGCGCCGAAATCTTTCACGTCCTGAAGCAGGCCCTGAAGGATGCCGGCCACAACACCAATGTCGGTGACGAGGGCGGCTTTGCCCCCAACCTGAAAAGCGCCGACGACGCCCTGAGCTTCATAATGAAGGCGATCGAAAAGGCCGGCTACAAGCCGGGCGACGATGTCATGTTGGCATTGGATTCCGCTTCAACCGAATTCTTCAAAGGCGGCAAGTATGTCCTTGAGGGAGAAGGAAAGACCCTGGATGCCGCCGGGATGGTAAAACTCTATGAGGGGCTGTGCAGCCGCTTTCCCATCCTGTCCATCGAGGACGGCATGGCCGAGGACGATTGGGACGGCTGGGCCGCCCTGACCCGGGCACTTGGCGGCAAAATTCAACTGGTGGGCGATGACCTGTTCGTCACAAACACCGTCCGTTTGAAGCAGGGCATCGCCCAGGGAACGGCCAACGCCATTCTGGTCAAGGTCAACCAGATCGGGTCGCTGAGCGAGACGCTGGACGCTGTGGAGACCGCGCACCGTGCAAGCTATCGGGCGGTGATGTCGCACCGCTCGGGCGAAACCGAAGACGCCACAATTGCCGATCTGGCGGTTGCCACCAATTGCGGTCAGATCAAAACCGGCTCGCTGGCGCGCTCGGATCGGCTTGCGAAATACAATCAGCTGCTGCGCATCGAAGAGCAGCTGGGTGATCAGGCCGTCTATGCCGGAAGATCCGTGCTAAGGGGTTGAATCTATTCTTGACTTCAGACGAATCACTCTGTGATTCGTTGAGGCATGCGAATCAGTCGAAGTGTGACGCGTTTTTTCAGTGCGCTGGTGCTGCCGACGGTGACCGCCGTTCTGGTCGGTTATTTCGGGTATTTCGCCATTTGGGGCGAGCGCGGCATGTTGGCACTCCAGAGTGTGCAGGCGCACCTAGATTTGAGCCGTGACCAGCTTGCCCAGATGAAAGACCAACGGGTGCGGTTGCAGCATCGGATCAATTTAATGGAGCCTGGCTCTGCGGATCCCGATCTGGTGGAAGAACTGGCCCGCGGCCAATTGATGGACGGCGCACCCAATCAGGTTGCAGTGCCGCGTAACCAGCACTGATAGCTTCATTTTCCTGTCTTCTGTTCGCTGCAAAACTGGGCCAAACTGTCCCTTAGCCATTTGGCGCATTGTGGAAACAGCGGCCCCGTGCTGTGACCCATCGCCCAACACAAGACAAGAATGACCGAGCGCAAATTTTACTCCGACATGCTGCTGATCCGCCGCTTTGAAGAAAAAGCGGGGCAGCTTTACGGCATGGGTCTGATAGGCGGCTTCTGCCATCTCTATATCGGCCAGGAAGCCGTGGTGGTGGGCATGCAGGCCAACCTCAAGGACGGCGATCAGGTCATTACGGCCTATCGCGATCACGGCCATATGCTGGCCTGCGGCATGGACCCCAAGGGCGTCATGGCAGAGCTGACCGGGCGGGCCACTGGCTATTCGCACGGCAAGGGCGGCTCGATGCACATGTTCAGCAGCGAGAAGCACTTCTATGGCGGGCACGGCATTGTCGGCGCGCAGGTGCCGCTGGGAACGGGCCTTGCCTTCGCCAACAAATATCGCGGCAACGACAATGTCAGCCTGACCTATTTCGGCGACGGCGCGGCCAATCAGGGACAGGTTTACGAGTCCTTCAATATGGCCGAGCTGTGGAAGCTGCCGGTCGTCTATATTGTGGAGAACAACCAATATGCGATGGGCACCAGCGTGCAGCGCTCCAGCGCAGTCTCGCAGTTCCACAAGCGCGGTGCCTCCTTCAACATTCCGGGACGCGAAGTCGATGGAATGGATGTCGAAGCGGTTCAGGCTGCGGGCGCCGAAGCCGTGGAATGGTGCCGCAAGGGCAATGGCCCGATCATTCTGGAAATGAAGACCTACCGCTATCGCGGCCATTCCATGTCGGACCCGGCGAAATACCGCTCGCGCGAGGAAGTCCAGTCCATGCGTGAAAAGCACGATCCCATCGAGCACTATGGGCAGAAGCTGATTGCGCGTGGGGTTGTGAGCGAGGACGACCTGAAGGCCTTGGACAAGGAAATCCGTCAGATCGTAAACACGGCGGCGGAATTTTCGACCGAAAGTGCCGAGCCCGCCGAGGCAGAACTTTACACGGATGTTATCGCCTGATGCCCACCGATATTCTGATGCCCGCGCTGTCGCCCACCATGGAAGAGGGCAAGCTGGCCAAATGGCTGGTCAAGGAAGGCGACAGCGTCAAATCCGGCGATATTCTCGCCGAGATCGAAACCGACAAGGCAACGATGGAATTCGAGGCGGTCGATGAAGGCCGTATCGAAAAAATTCTGGTGCCCGAAGGGACCGAGGGCGTGAAGGTCAATCAGCCGATTGCAGTCCTGGCCGGTGGCGACGGCGCGGCCAGCGCCGCTCCGGTCCGGGAGGAGAAGAAGGACGCACCCGCGCCCAAGCAGGATAACAAGACCGGTACCGCCGCCGCCCACCGCCAAAACACCGGCCCCGCCGCACGTCAAAATCGAAGACGCGCCCGATCTGCCGGAGGGCACCGAGTTCGTCACCATGACGGTGCGCGAAGCCCTGCGCGATGCCATGGCCGAGGAAATGCGCCGCGATGAAAATGTTTTCCTGATGGGCGAAGAAGTCGCCCAATATCAGGGCGCATACAAGGTCAGCCAGGGGCTACTGGACGAATTCGGCGACCGGCGCGTGATCGATACGCCTATCACCGAACATGGCTTTACCGGGCTGGGTGTCGGCGCAGCGTTTGCGGGCCTGAGGCCGATCGTGGAATTCATGACCTGGAATTTCGCCATGCAGGCAATCGACCAGATCATCAATTCCGCCGCCAAGACGCGCTATATGAGCGGCGGGCAGATGTCGAGCCCGATTGTATTTCGCGGCCCCAACGGTCCGGCCGCGCGCGTGGCCGCGCAGCACAGCCAGGATTATTCCTCCTGGTATGCCCATATTCCCGGCGTGAAGGTGATTTCGCCCTATTTCGCGGCGGACGCCAAAGGCTTGCTCAAGGCGGCGATCCGCGATCCCAATCCGGTGATCTTTCTTGAAAACGAAATCCTGTATGGCCGGTCATTTCCGGTGCCCAAGGTGGATGACTATGTCGTTCCCATCGGCAAAGCGCGGGTGGTGAAGCAGGGCAAGGACGTGACGCTGGTGGCGCACTCAATCTGCGTTGGACTGATTATCGAGGCGGCCGATAAACTGGCGGCCGAAGGCATCGATGCCGAACTGATCGATTTGCGCACGCTGCGCCCGCTGGATACCGAGACGGTGATTGCGTCCGTGAAAAAGACCAACCGTATTGTCACGGTCGAGCAGGGCTGGCCGATCTGTTCTATCGGTTCGGAAATTGCCTCGCAGGTGGTGGCTGCGGCGTTCGATTATCTGGACGCGCCCCCGATCAAGGTCACCGGCAAGGATGTGCCGATGCCCTATGCCGCCAATCTGGAAAAACTGGCGCTGCCGACGGTGGACGATGTGATCGCGGCGGTTAAAGCCGTGTGCTATCGGGATTAGCGATGACCGATATCCTCATGCCCGCGCTGTCGCCCACCATGGAAGAGGGCAAACTGGCCAAATGGCACGTCAAGGAAGGCGACACCGTCAAGTCAGGCGACATCCTCGCCGAGATTGAAACCGACAAGGCAACCATGGAATTCGAAGCGGTCGATGAAGGCCGCATCGAAAAAATTCTGGTGCCGGAAGGCACCGAAGGCGTGAAGGTCAATCAGCCGATCGCAACCCTGGCAGGCGAGGGTGAACCGGCCGGCGAGCCGCTGAACATTTCCGCGGCCATGCAGGACATCAAAAAAGCAGTGGTGTCCGAGGTCCCGACCGAAAAGAAAGTCGAACCGGCCAAGCCTGCACCACAGAAACCGGATGCACCCAAACCCGGTTCGCGGATTTTTGCCTCGCCGCTGGCCAAGCGCATTGCGCAGCAGAAGGGCGTCGATCTGTCGGCCGTAACCGGCAGCGGACCGCGCGGGCGCATCGTCAAGGCTGACATTGAATCTGCCAGGCCGGGCACATCGAAACCGATTGCACCGTCCGCGCGCGCAGCGGAACCAACCGGCGCGGGCATTGGCGTTGCCGCGCTGCCGGACGCCAAGCTGTTTTACAAGGCTGGCGAGTACCAGGAAATTCCGCATGACTCGATGCGCAAGGCCATCGCCAAACGCCTGACCAGCGCCAAGACTCTTATCCCGCATTATTACCTGACCATCGATTGCCGCCTCGACAATCTGATGGAGGTGCGGACACGCCTGAATGATGCCGCCAAGGGCAGCTACAAGCTTTCGGTCAATGATTTTGTCATCAAGGCCTCGGCCATGGCGTTGATGAAAAGCCCCGACGTCAATGCAAGCTGGACCGACAGCGCCATTCTGCGCCACAAACATGCCGATGTCGGCGTGGCGGTGGCGCTGGATTTCGGACTAATCACGCCGATTGTGTTTGCGGCGGAGACCAAGGGCCTTGCCGATATTTCCAACGAAGTGAAATCGCTGGCGGCACGCGCCAAGGACAAAAAACTCAAGCCGCAGGAATATGAGGGCGGCGGCTTTTCGGTGTCCAATCTGGGGATGTTCGGGATCAAGAATTTCACCGCCGTGATCAATCCGCCGCAGGCCGCAATACTGGCCGTGGGGGCGGGTGAGGAACGCGTGATTGCCGTGAAGGGCAAGCCTGAAGTGGCCATGATGATGACCTGCACCATGTCGTGCGATCATCGCGTGATCGACGGCGCGACGGGCGCGAAATTCCTGCAGATATTCAAGCAATATATCGAGGAACCGGCCTCGATGCTGTTATGAGCGAAACGTTCGACGTCATTGTGGTGGGCGGCGGGCCGGGCGGTTATGTCTGCGCCATTCGCGCGGCACAGCTTGGTCTAAAGACCGCCGTGGTTGAGCGCGACAAGCTGGGCGGTATTTGCCTGAACTGGGGTTGTATTCCGACCAAGGCGCTGCTGCGCT
Source organism: uncultured Alphaproteobacteria bacterium (assembly GCA_963837555.1). Lineage (GTDB taxonomy): Bacteria > Pseudomonadota > Alphaproteobacteria > Micropepsales > Micropepsaceae > Rhizomicrobium. The sequence goes on from CAWINU010000012.1 coordinate 65,464, forward strand.
CATCGGAAATCTGGCACCTGATGCACCGTCTGCCGGAGTTCGGGTTTTCCGGCGACAATTTCAAATTCGACATCGCCAAGATCGTGGAGCGCTCGCGCAAGGTTTCGGCGCAGCTCTCCGGCGGCGTCGGTTTTTTGATGAAAAAGCACAAGGTCACGGTGATTGCAGGCGAGGCCAAGCTGGCCGGCAAGGGCAAGATGTCCGTCACCAAGGACGGCAAGGCAACGGAATATGCCGCCAAGAATATCGTGCTGGCGACCGGCGCGCGGGCGCGCACCCTGCCAGGTCTTCAGCCGGATGGAAAACTGATCTGGACCTATCGCGAAGCGATGGTGCCGACGGAATTTCCCAAATCGCTTCTGGTGGTGGGCTCGGGTGCCATCGGTATCGAATTCGCCAGCTTCTACAGGACGCTGGGTTCGGAAGTGACGGTGGTCGAGGTGCTGGATCGCGTGCTGCCGGTGGAAGACGAGGAAATCTCCGCGATGGCGGCCAAGGCCTTTGCCAAGCAGGGCATGAAGTTGAAGACCGGCGCGACTGTGGAGAAACTCGACAAGGGCGCGAACAACGTCACCGCGGCCATAATCAAGGGCAAGGACGGCAAGACCGAAAGTCTGACGGTCGAGCGCGTGATCCTGGCCATGGGCATTGTCGGCAATGTCGAAAATATCGGGCTGGAATCAGCCGGGATCAAAGTCGAGAAAACCCATGTCGTTGCCAATGAATGGGGCGAGACCGGCGCGCCGGGCGTCTGGGCCATCGGCGATCTGGTGGGCGCCGCCCTGGCTGGCGCACAAGGCCATGCATGAAGGCGTGATCGTGGCTGAGCGCATTGCGGGCGTGAAGGGCGTGCATCCGCTGGATACCTCAAAGGTGCCGGGCTGCACCTATTGCTGGCCGCAGGTGGCCAGCGTCGGCATGACCGAAGCCAAGGCCAAGGCCAGCGGCAGGAAGATCAAGGTTGGCCGTTTCCCCTTCATCGGCAATGGCAAGGCCATCGCGCTGGGTGAGGCGGACGGCTTGATCAAGACTGTGTTCGATGCCGAGACCGGCGAGTTGCTGGGCGCGCATATGATCGGCGCGGAAGTCACCGAACTGATTCAGGGCTATGGCATCGCCATAAATCTGGAAGCGACCGAGGAGGCGCTGGGCCATGTCATCTTCCCGCATCCGACCTTGTCGGAAATGATGCACGAAGCTGTGCTGGATGCCGACAAGAAGGCACTGCATATCTGAATTCAGCAGTCGCGCAATATCCTGTGCCAATCCGGGATCGTGTCGTTCGTTGACGTTGTCACCAGTCGCGCGCGTCCGGTGCGATCAAAAATAAACAGCGCATTGGAGTGGAAGACCTAGTAAGTCGGCGCGGTCTGCACGTCATAGGCCACGCGATACGTACGGGCGAGCCTGGCCAGTTCGTTCGGGCTGCCGCGCAGACCGACAATCTGGGGCGCAAAGGCTTTGGTATAGGAATTCAGGACGCCCGGCGTGTCGCGGTCAGGATCCACCGTGACAAACAGAACTCTGACACCGTCCGCCTGATTCCCAAGATGCAGAAGCACCTCGGTGAGATCAGCCAGCGTTGCCGGGCAGACATCGGGACAATGGGTATAGCCAAAATAGAGCAGCACGACCTTGCCGCGAAAAGCATCCGCCGTCACGGCCGTCCCATTTTCGGCGCTGGTCATGTGGAAGGACAGGCGCGGCATGCCGCCTGTAATGTCGGTTGCGTGCCAGGACTGGTCTTTGCCACAGGCGGCAAGCGGCAGGAGGCAGAGGAGGGCGGCAATGCGGAGCAAAATCATGCCCGCGCCATAGCATGTGTGCGTTTTTGCCCCTAGCCTAAAGCGCCTGCGCGGCGTTAATTCGCGGCCATGCAGATTGCGCTGAAATCCGAGATTTCCGGCACCGGCGATTGGCTTTGGTACGGCCTTTTACTGGCCATAGGCGCAGCGCTGGATACGATTGTGCGTTATTTCCCGGCGCATCTGCCATTCTGGATGCCGTGGGAATTTTCCTGGCCGGAATATCTCGCGACCAGCCTTGCGCTGGCCTGGTTTTTCAAGGGGCTGGGCGCAACGCCACGGGCGGAGCGACCGGCCCTGTGGCGCTCGATCTTCTTTGTGATCGGCGTGCTTGCCATCTACGCGGTGCAGCAAACCCACTACGACTATTACGCGCAGCACATGTTTTTCCTTCACCGGATCCAGCATCTGGTGCTGCACCACCTCGGTCCATTCCTGATTGCGCTGGGCGTATCAGGTCCTGTGGTGTGGCGCGGGATGCCCGCGTTCGCAAAACCGCTGCTTGCCGCCCGTCCGGTGCGTGCCTTCGTGGACGGAATTCAAAACCCGGTGGTGGCGCCGACGCTTTTCGTCGGGTTGATTTATTTCTGGCTGATCCCGCAGGTTCATACCCGCGTCATGCTGGACGATAATCTCTACAGGCTGATGAACTGGAGCATGGCGATAGACGGCATCTTTTTCTGGTGTCTTGTCCTCGACCCACGCCCGAAGCCGCCGGGGCGTCTGAGCGTCGGCCTGCGGGCCCTTCTGGCCGCTCTTATCGTGCCGCCGCAAATTCTGGTTGGCGCAATTATCGCGCTGACCAATGAGGACATCTACCCGGTCTATAATATCTGCGGACGCATCCTGCCGATCAGCGCCATTGCCGATCAGCATTATGGCGGGCTGGTACTCTGGATTCCGCCGGGAATGATGAGCGTGATTGCACTGCTATTGATCCTGAACAATCTGCGGATAAATGACGAGAAAGCCGAGGCTGCACAGACAGGTCAGTCGCCGTGAGATACATGACAGAAGGGCAGGTCGTTCTTTTCGAGATAGCGCCGGTGATATTCCTCGCCGCGCCAGAAGGCCGGCTATCTGCAGACGCGTGGAGTTCATTGTGAAGGTTATCATTATCGGCGGCGGCGTTGCCGGCCTCAGTATCGGATGGGAACTGGCCGGGGCCGGGGCCGAGGTCATGCTGTTCGAGCGCAGTGAACCCGGTCATGGCGCAACCTGGGCTGCCGCGGGCATGCTGGCCGTAGCCGGCGAACTCGGCAGCGCGCAAACCCCTGAAGCGGACATGGCGCGCGAGGCACAGCGTTTATGGCCCGCATTTGCGCAAGAACTGGAAGCGGCGTCCGGCGTTCCGGTCGATTATCTCCGCAATGGAGCTTTGCTTGTGGCCATGAATGCGCAGGCGCACAAAGCGCTTTCCGCGCGCATGGCAGACGACAAAACCGTCGAATGGATCGATGCCGCGCAGGCGCAGGCGCTTGAGCCGATGCTGGCGCCCGGCATTGCCGGGGCCTATTTTGCGCGGAACGAGGCGCAAGTCGATCCGCGCAAATTGTTGACCGCATTACGCGAAGCCTTCGTCCAGGCGGGCGGCGCGGCGCGCACCGGCGAAGAAGTGCTGAGCATAGAAAAGGAGCATGATCATGTCGTCGCCGTGCGGACGGCTTCTGGTCTGCATAGCGCCGATGCTTTTGTTCTGGCGGCGGGAGCCTGGTCGGGCCTGCTGGAAACCCAAATTCCCGTTCGTCCCATAAAAGGTGAGCTCCTTTCTTTGGCTCCGCCCGCGGGTTCGAACATTCCCGCGCATGTGGTGTGGGGCGACGGCGTCTATGTCGTGCCGCGCGGCGACCGGCTGATCGTCGGGTCGACCATGGAAGATGTCGGTTTCAATACGCAGGCAACCAAGGCGGCGGAAGAGCACCTGTTCACCCGTGCCGGCGATTTGATGCCGGCCCTCCGGGACTGGAAGATCGCCGATCACTGGGCTGGACTGCGGCCGCGCGCGCCGGATGCTCTTCCTGTGCTGGGGCGCACAAAGTTTTCCAATCTGTTCGCCGCTACCGGCCAATTCCGAAACGGTATCCTGTTCGCACCCTATATCGCGGATTTGCTGTGTCGCTTTGTTCTGGAGCAGCCCGCATCCGCGCCGCACTTCGATCCCTGCCGATTTGCCTGACGGTGCCGCCGGTGCGGCGATGGCGATCGGCGCGGGCATCGGCCCTGTGCCGGCGCGCAGCGGGCATATCTGCCATACCCGGCAGGCTTGTGGACGCCTGCCATGCCCGGGGCGTAAACCCGGGCCATGGAATTTGAACTGCATCCGCAATTAGCGGCCGACACGGTGTTTATCGCCGATTGGGCTTTGTGCCGTGTGCTGCTCATGAAGGATGCCGCGCTATCCCTGGATCATTCTGGTGCCGCGGCGCATGCAATGTTTCGGAAATTTTCGATCTCAGGCCGGACGAGCAAAACGGCCTTGCGGCCGAGAACCGCCTATAACGCCAGGGCATTGAAGGCGCTGACGGGCGCGCAGAAAATCAATTGCCGGCGCGCTGGGCAATATCGTGCCGCAACTTCATGTGCATGTGGTGGCGCGCAAGCCGGGGGATCATGCCTCGGCCCAGGTCCGGTATGGGGCAATGGCGCCCCGGTACCCTACGAAGCCGAAGCCTGCGCGGCGCTGATCCGCCAACTCGTAAACGCGCTTTAACTATTCTGGCACGGCGGTTGCCATTTTGAGCAAGGAGAATCGACGTCATGCTGGCAGAAGCCGCAAATGCCGTAACCGATACCAGCAGCATCATCGCCGCGCTCAAGCGCGCGGCGGCGGCTACTGGCTCGGATTTCAACTATTTACTGGCAGATCGCCAAGCGCGAAATCCGGCCTCAAAACCGATGTAAAATCAAGCACTTCGTCAGCCACCGGGCTGTTCCAGTTTGTCGACCAGACCTGGCTCGGGCTGATCAAAAATCACGAGCGCCAAATACGGTCTTGGCAGCATGGCCGCTGCCATCAGCCAGGACGGCGAGGGGCATTACCGCACGGCAA
>CAWINU010000013.1:0-7477 GCA_963837555.1 uncultured Alphaproteobacteria bacterium
GACCGCCGGGCATGGAGCGCGCCACCTATTCCGCTTTGCGCGAACGCTCCATCGGGCTGGGCGTAATGGGTTTCCATTCCTTCCTGCAGAAGAACAATATCCCCTTTGAAAGCGCGATGGCCAAAAGCTGGAACAACCGCATGTTCCGCAAAATCCGCCGCGAAGCCGACGCCGCGTCCTATACGCTGGCCGAAGAACGCGGTCCCTGCCCCGATGCGCTGGAACGCGGCATGAAGGCCCGCTTCTCGCATAAGCTGGCCATCGCACCGACGGCATCGATCAGTATCATTTGCGGCGGCACCAGCGCCTGCGTCGAGCCCATCCCCGCCAATGTCTATACGCACAAGACGCTGTCCGGCGCCTTTGTGGTGCGCAATCCATACTTGAAGAAATTGCTGGCGGAAAAGGGCCTGGATACGCCAGACACCTGGCAGTCCATTGTCGAACAGGAAGGCTCGGTCCAGCATCTGGATTGCCTGAGCGAAGACGACAAGGCCGTGTTCCGCACGGCGTTCGAAATCGACCAGCGCTGGGTCATCGAACACGCGTCGGACCGCACGCCCTTTATCTGCCAGAGCCAGTCGCTGAATTTGTATCTGCCCGCCGACATCGACAAATGGGATTTGCACATGCTGCATTGGTCGGCCTGGAAGAACGGCATCAAGAGCCTGTATTACTGCCGCTCCAAATCCATCAGCCGGGCGGGTTTTGCCGGGCAACAGGAAAAAACCAAACAGAGCATTGCCGTTGCTGCGCCCAAAACCGACTATGAGGAGTGCCTGGCATGTCAATAATGGAACTCACCCATATTGATCCGCGCACCCTGATCGGCACCGGAAAAATCGGGCTGCTCACCGCCACCGGCACCTATGACGTTGAACGCTATCCCTGGGCCTATGAATTCTGGAAGCGCCAGCAGCAGACCCATTGGATGGGCGAAGAAGTGCCGCTGGGCGCCGACATCAAGGACTGGGCCTCGGACCGCATTTCGGATGCCGAGCGTTCGCTGCTGACCCAGATTTTCCGCTTCTTCACTCAAAGCGATGTCGAAGTCGGCGACAATTATCTCAAGCGCTACATCCCGATTTTCCAGCCGCTGGAAGTGCAGATGATGATGGCGGCCTTCTCCAATATGGAGACGGTACATATCGACGCCTATGCGCTGCTGCTCAAGACGCTGGGCATGCCGAAGGCGGAGTTCGCCGCGTTCCGCGATTATGCCGCCATGCGCGACAAGGCCGATTACATGCACACTTTCGGCGTCGGCACCTGCGCAGACGTGGCCCGGACTCTGGCCATGTTCGGCGCCTTCACCGAAGGCATGGCGCTGTTCGCCAGTTTCGCCATGCTGCTGAATTTCCCGCGCCACAACAAAATGAACGGCATGGGGCAGATCGTGTCCTGGTCGGTGCGCGACGAAAGCCTGCACTGTGAAGGCATCATCAAGCTGTTCCACACCTGGAACAAGGAAACCGGCGCTGTCACCAAGTCCGTCCGCGATGACATTATCGACGTCGCCAAGACCATGGTTGGGCTTGAGGAACGCTTTATCGACCTCGCATTCAGCCTGGGCGAAATTCAGGGCATGACCCCCGCCGACATCAAGGCCTATATCCGCTATATCGCGGACTGGCGGTTGACCCAGCTCAGGCTGACCCCGGTGTTCGGCTGCTTTGAGGAAACCGAAAGCGGATACAAGCCGCTGGTTCCCCATCCGCTGCCTTGGCTAGTGGAAATTCTCAACGGCGTGGAGCACGCCAACTTCTTCGAACAGCGCGCCACGGAATATTCCAAGGCCGCCACGCGGGGAAGCTGGGACGGCAATGCCGGCGTCTGGGCGACGTTCGACAAGGGCCGCAGCGCCGCTTAAGCTTGCCGCATGATCGAGCTTGTCATTGAAGGCCGCCGCAAGGATCTGGGCGGCGGGTTGGAAGTCGGGCGGGTGCTGCCCTTTGCCCAGCGCCGCATGGTGGGGCCGTTTATTTTCCTCGACCATATGGGACCGGCGGACTTCGCGACCGACCAGGGCATCAATGTGCGGCCGCATCCCCATATCGGACTGGCCACCGTCACCTATCTGTTTGACGGAGAAATCTTTCATCGCGACAGCCTGGGCTACGCCCAGTCCATCCGTCCCGGGGCGGTCAACTGGATGACGGCCGGGCGCGGCATCGTTCATTCCGAGCGTACGCCGCCCGCCTTGCGCGCCAGCGGCCAGCATATGCATGGCCTCCAGGCCTGGGTGGCACTTCCCATCGAACATGAAGAAACCGAGCCAAGCTTTTCGCATTACAGCGAAAAAGCGCTGGCGCAATTTTTCGATGGCGGGGCGCGCGGCACGGTTATCGCCGGCAGCGCTTATGGCGTAACGAGCGCGGTCAATACTTTTTCGCCACTGTTTTACGTCCATGTCGATCTGGAGGCCGGGTCTCAATTCGCCCTGCCCGGCGGCTATGACGAACGCGCCGCCTATGTCGCGCAGGGACGGGTTTCGTCAGAAGGCCATACCTACGGCCCCGGACATCTACTGGTGTTCGCGCCGAACCAGGACGCCATGGTGCGAGCCGAAGGCGGACCGGCACGCCTGATGCTGCTGGGCGGCGCCAGTGTCGGGCCCCGCCTGATCTGGTGGAATTTCGTCTCGTCCAGCCAGACGCGCATGGACGACGCCAAAGCCGAGTGGAAAGCCGGTCGCATGAAACTGCCGCCGGGCGACAATGACGAGTTCATACCGCTGCCGGAAGAACCGCCGACACCCAAACCGACCGATCCGGTCTGATCATTGGCATATTGGGTGGGGATCATTGAGATCCCCACCCAGAATCATTCGCGTCTTATGCGCCCGCGGCCGCGCGGTTCTGACGCTTCTTGAACCACATCATCGCGCCGGTTGTGACGAACACAAGCGGTAGCAAACCGACAAGAAACACCAGGAACTCCCACACCGCTCCGAAATCCTCGCCCGAATGCATGGCACGCCAGTTGAGGCCGCCGCGACCAGCGCCTGGCGGGCCCTGCGGCGCGCGGGTTTCGATTACCTGCGCATTGTAGGGATCGACATAGACCGTACTGGTACCCGGACCGTCGCCGGTCACCGCCGCAATACTGATGGCGCGATTGCGCTGCACCGGCAGCGTAACCGACCGGATGGTGGCATCGGGCACAGCCTGCTTTGCCAGATCAATGGCCTGATCCGCCGAAATCATCTGCGCGCCATCAATCGGCGTTACGGTCGGATCGGGCAGACGCTGCAAGCCCGGAGGCGGTCCGCCCTCGGACGGGGACGACGGCGACAGAATTTGCGCGACCTGCGGGAACGCAATCGGGATCGCCGTAAAGGTCACAAATATAAAGACGATATAGCCCCAGATGCCCGCCATGCCGTGAATTTCGCGATAGAGGCGAAATCCCTTGGCTGTGCGCCGCACGCCAAAGGCGAATTTCCACTGACCCTTTTTCGGCCACCAGAGTACGAGGCCGCTAAGGCCCAGAATAAACATGCCGACGCCCAGCCAGCCGACCAGCTGGCGACCCGGCTGCCCCAGCAGCATCGCTTCATGCATTTGATGGGCGATAGCCACGATCGTCGGCTGGCTCGCAGCGCGCGTTCCCAGCACAGTACCCGATACCGGATCGACAAAGATGTCCTGCGGCGGAACGCGCGCGCCGCCACGTCCTTCCGGACCGGCTGCGCCGCGCGCAGCGCCTTCGCCGCGACCTTCTACGCGGCCGGCGGCACCCTCACCGCGGCCTTCGCCCGGCGGTCCGAAATTACGCTGGGCGACAAACCGCACGGTTGCGGGATCACCGCTTTGCTGCGGCAGGGTTACGGTGGCCGACTGACCGGCGCTTTGCGGCGCGGACTGGCGGGCGGCGGCAACGATATTTTCAAGCGGTAAGGGTGCGCCGGAGGCTGTCGCCTTGGGAGCGGGCGCGGTCAGTGCCCTGGTCAGCGGCGTGGCGTACACCAGGATGCTGCCGGACAGGCCCAGCAAAATGAACAGAATGCCGACACTCAGGCCGACCCACATATGAATCTGAAACAGGACATTGCGCGGCGACAAATTCATGAAAAATGACCTCCCCTGGTCGTGCGGGCCTTATTTGGCCTTTAGAACTAGTACGGATAGCAAACGAATCACTGAAAAGTATCGTGAAATTGTCGCCGCGGAAATTATATCCCACAGCGGTTGCAGGCGAATGGACGGACTTAGGCCGTTAACCGCGTTGACGGGAAACAGCACGGCCACACTGCCCTTATTTCCAAGGCGCCGCCAATGGTTTGCGAATACCCATCAGAATATTATGGGTACTCCGGTGCGCCATGGCTGTTCGCCCGGTAGGCGCTCTGGACCCGCTAGCCCTGGGGAAAAGCATTGCCCGGTTACCCCCGCCCCTTGCCCATTCGCGGCGATGGTTTCTGTCTCCAAACGTTTGCGGGACCTGCGGGCTTAAGACGGGGCATCCCGTTTCCAACGCGCGGCTAGCGCGGCATCAGCAATAACGAAAATGCAGGCGCACAAATTTATGCGGCGGATTGAGATTGTATCACCGCCAGGAGTTTATCGCTGGACCATAATTCTTGCGGTTCGCTTTTCGCCAATTTCCGGGCCTGTTCAATCGCATCAACATCCGTGCTGCAATTGAGTTCCTTGAATTCAACAATGCGTCCGGACGGATCGAAACGATAAAGCCGGTAATGATGCGTATCGGTCATGGCAACCCCTCACCACACGCAAGATAGTTTGCTCTCTCTTGTGACGATTTCGAGTCGAATTTGTATTTTGGCTGTGGACAGAAAGCCGCAACCCGCTAGCGGCTGACTGACGATGAGCCACTAATTCTTTGAGCGCATGGCCGCCGGCGCACTAGGATTAGGCAAGCACAACACCATTGCCACATATCTAGGCGGTCATTGGCTCGCCGTTCGGTCACAAAAGAAACGGAACGATCACATCGTTGTGTTCATCGCTTCAGCGCATGAACGTTGGCACAATCCAAAAGCGGTCGCGGTCAGCCGGAGAATCAGTTTGTCGCTATAACGAATTTTTCCAGTAAATTTATTGGTCGGAGCGGTGAGGTTTGAACGCGCGCGCGCCAGTTGCGGCAAGTCTCCATACGTGATCGGACCGTCTTAGGGACCATTCGGGTTCGTCGGCAAGCCTTGGCCGGATGCCACGTGCAGCCGATGCGGCTTCGACATGCGCGACGGCAGAATTGAAACCGATCCGCACCTGAATCCAAACCTCTGGTGCGTGGGAAGCGCCGCCATATTACGTCGCTGGATGCGTTCTTGCCCCACAGGATTGCGAAAGGGCGGGCGGGACGGCCCGCACAGGTGGCAGTCCCCGGCCCTGTAATAGGCCCAATCACATCTAGGGCACGAATGGCCGGATTGGTGTAGCATTGGGCAGGCGGCGATAGGCGTCGCGGGCAAGGGGGGACCAAGCCATGAAAAATCTTTTCGACCCGGAGGGCCGGATTGGCCCGGACGCTTTCCTCGGTTCAGCGATGATCCTGATCGCGATCGGCGCAGTCTTTTCCTTGCTGCCGCTGGTGATGGGTTCGCTGTGGTTATCATTTATCAGTCTAGTGCTGCTCTATCCCTGGACGGTGATCTGGGTGAAGCGCTTTCACGATGCCGGCAAGTCCGGCTGGATGTTTCTGCTCGTATTTGTGCTTTGGCTGGCCGTCAGCTTTGGCGCAAGCCACTTTATAAGCGGGCAATTCGCGCCGGAGCCGGTTGTCCAGCCTACCGATTTTTCGTCAGCCATGGCGATGGCCAGCGAGCGGGCGCAAGCGATCGCAATCCCCGGTACGATTGTCTCCGCAATCATCTCGATACTCTTCGTCCTCGGCGGCAACGCTTTGCTTAAATCCGACCCGGGCCCGAATGCTTACGACCCGCCGCCTCACCTGCGATAGGCAGGGCAGATGATTTCGGTTCGCGGGCGCGCCGCACGCGTCAGGTTGATCCCAAAAATCGGTGATGTTTGTACTCAACCCGTCGTGCGGGTGGCGGAAAATATCGGCTCGTAAGACGGTTCGATTGCGACACGGGCGACAGGCAGCACGGGTTTCGCGCAGGGCAAGGCAATTAAGTACCGTGCCAGCAGGGTCGCCAATACAATCTGCGCTTCCGCCAGCGCAAAGGCGAGCCCGATGCAGATGCGCGGCCCGACGCCAAAGGGAATATAGGCGGGTATTTGCGTCCAGGGAGCCGTCATTCCCGCAAAGCGGTCCGGGACAAAGGCGGTCGGATGCTCCCAGAATTTGCGGTGCCGGTGCATCACCCACGGGCTGATCCAAATTTGCGTATTGGCGGGGATACTCTCTCCGGCAACTGTATCCGGGCCGATAGATTCCCGGATGAGATGCGCGACAGGAGGATAAAGCCGCAGAGATTCCAGCAGAACATTGCGCAGACGCGGCCAATTCTGAAGGTCTTCAAGGTCGCGTACCCGCTCCGGCGGAAATGCCGCGATCTCCCTCCGGACCCTGTTCTGTTCCTCGATATCCTGGGTCAGCAGATATGTCGCCCAGAACATCATACGCGCCGTCGTCTCCGAGCCGGCGAAGAACATAGTGGAGCACTGATCCCTGATTTCGCGGGTCGACAGCGGTTCGCCTGTTTCCACATCTCTGATGCTCAACAGAAGGTCGAGCAGATCATGCTTTCCCCCTTCGTCGCTCCCAGTCTTGCGACCCGAGATGATCGCTTCAATCTCTGCGAACAGAATACCCTGGAATTTCTTGCGTTTACGCGTGACGAACGCGAATGACTCTTCGCTCTTTGCAAAGATATCGAGGAAGATCGGCCGGCCGGGACCTTCAAGGTACGCGCGCATTAAGCCGATTAAATTTCCGCGGGCACTATTTTCCGGCATTGAAAACAGGGCACGCAGGACGGCTTCCATCGCAGTATCCTGGAAAGCCTGCGAGAGATTCACCCGTTCCGTTTTTTCGACCGTGCGCAGCAGATGAAGTCCCGCAGCCTGAAACTGCGGTATCAGAAGACTAATGCTTTTCGGCGCAAATGTCGGCGCCAGGAACCGGCGCTGGCGCCGCCATTCCTCTCCTTCGGCGAGAAGGAGGCCATCACCAACAAGGGGGCGTACGATACGGGGGACGGAGACGGGGCGCCGGTAATTTACGGCGTTGCTCACCATGACATGGCGAATGCCCTCGGGATCATTTATCAGAAGCGACTGAACGCTACCGGCCTTGCTTCGGAAGGTCATTGTCTCAAAGGCAAGCTCAGACCACATCGCCAGACTGGAATTCCTGCCAATCCAGAAAGCCTTCCACATCGGCAATGGCCTGGGGTGGACTGCCGGGGCGGGTGGAATGAAAGCAGCTCGCGCCATTTGAGAGCCCAAGAGGAGCCCGAAGATTTATGGACTTCTTGCGTGGCTGGGCAATTGCTTAATTTTATTGGTCGGAGCGGCGGGATTTGAACCCACGACCCCCAGTCCCC
>CAWINU010000014.1:0-47135 GCA_963837555.1 uncultured Alphaproteobacteria bacterium
CAGACTGGTGCGCTAACCAGGCTGCGCCACGCTCCGATACCAAAAGGGCGAACCGAAATTCGCCAAGGGCCGCGGACTATAGCCACGCGCGTCCAATCGTCAAATGAGGGCAATCAGGCCCGTCCTGCCCGCCTAGGACGCCCGTTTTTTAAGCCTGTATTTCAGGGAAAGCATCTCTTCCAGCAGGGCTTCCAGCCGCTGGCGCTCCTGCCGGGCCACAGACTGCTCCCGCTTGGCCGGGCGCTTTGGCTCGGGCGGGGTTGATAGGCCCGTTCGATTTCCGCCACCAATCGTTTGGGTTCCGCACCTGGTGTCGCATCGAACAAATCCGGCCCGCGCTCTATTCCAGCTTTCGGCTTCACCACGCGCGGGCGGAACGGCGTTGGGCTGGTTTGCACCGGTGCGGGCGCAACAGTCACCGTATGGGCGGTGCGACCGCGTCCAATGGCTATGACATGTTTAAGGCCACGGTCGCGCAGAATTTTCTGAACGCCCTTGATGGTGAAACCGTCCGTGTACAAAAGCGAGCGGATACCGCGCAGCAGGTCGATATCATCCGGGCGATAATACCGCCGCCCGCCTGCCCGCTTTACCGGGCGAATCTGAGTGAACCGGCCTTCCCAGAAGCGCAGCACATGCTGAGGCACGTCCAGTTCGTCCGCCACTTCACTGATGGTGCGAAAGGCTTCGGGTGATTTGGCGCGGGAGGCGAGCGCCGCCTGGGACATGAATCTTAATCCTCTATGCGATTATCTGGCACCTGGCCGTTGATAACGGCCTTGAGCACATGACTGGGACGAAACACCAGGACACGGCGCGGCGCGATCGGAACTTCATCGCCCGTCTTGGGATTACGGCCCATGCGCTCTGACTTTTGCCGTACAGCGAAAGTTCCGAACGACGACAGCTTGACCGTCTCGCCGCGGACCAGTGCCGCGCAGACTTCTTCCAGCATGTCTTCGACCATCTGCGCCGATTCATTGCGCGACAGGCCCACGGCCTGAAACACGGCTTCGGTCAAATCGGCGCGCGTCAGCGTAGTGGTGGTCATCGACCGCAACTCCTTCGGAATGAACAAAGGTTAGGTGTATGCAGATTAACCGTCAACGGCAAATGCAAGCTATGGCAAGGGGATAGGCGGAACTCCTCAGACGGCGGCTTACCACCGGACCAGGGCAGCTCCCCAGGTAAAGCCACCGCCCATGGCCTCCATCAGCACCAGATCGCCCGCCTTGATGCGGCCGTCCTTGACCGCGGCGACCAGAGCCAGCGGTACCGACGCGGCCGAGGTATTGCCATGCAGGGCCACGGTCGAAATCACGCGCTCGGGTTTGATACCGAGTTTTTTGGCTGTGCCGTCCAATATGCGCTGATTGGCCTGATGCGGCACGAACCAGTCGACATCCTCGATGGTCAGGCCGGCCGCCTTGACCGAGGCCTCGATGGCCGCCGAAATATTGGTCACGGCATGCCGGAAGACTTCCTTGCCCTGCATGCGCAGATAGCCGGTGGTCTGGGTGGATGACGGGCCGCCATCGACATACAGCATGTCCTGCAGCCGTCCGTCGGAAAACAGTTTGGTATTGAGAATGCCGCGATCCGTGACGGCGCCTGTGCCCTCGCCTGCGGTAATCACAACAGCGCCGGCGCCGTCGCCAAACAGCACGCAGGTTGAGCGGTCGGTCCAGTCCAGGAGGCGCGACATGCTTTCCGCGCCGATCAGCAGAATGGTGTTGGCCTGGCCGGATTTGATGAAACTGTCCGCCACCGAAAGTCCGTAAATGAACCCGGAACACACGGCCTGCACATCAAAGGCCGCGCCATGCGTCATGCCCAGACGGGCCTGCACCATCGTAGCCGTCGACGGAAAGGTCCGGTCGGGCGTGGTGGTGGCCACAATAATGAGGTCAAGCTCGTTGGCATCGATGCCGGCATCCTGAAGAGCCGCGCGCGCCGCTTCCACGGCAAGGTCCGAGGTCGCCTCGCCCTCGCCCACCACATGGCGCTGACGGATACCGGTGCGCTCGCGAATCCATTCGTCGCTGGTGTCGACCCTTTTGGCCAGGTCGTCATTGGTCAGAATCGTTTTGGGCAGATAGGCGCCGCAGCCGATAATACGCGAACGGATCATGATGCCGCCGCTTCCGCCGCCGGCAGCACGATGCCCGTCCGGTCTGCCGCGATGCGTTTGGTGATATCCGCTTCGACCATGTCGATGGCAAGGTCTATCGCCGCGGCAAAGGAGATTTCATCGCTGCCGCCATGGCTTTTCACGACAATTCCGTTCAGGCCCAGAAACACGCCGCCGCCGCTGGACCGCGGGTCCAGCCTGCGCCGCACCGTATTCAGGGCGCCGCTGGCGATGACGGCGCCGATCATTCCCATCACAGACCGTTTCAGTGCGGACCGCAGATAGCTGCTGACAAGCTTGGCGGCGCCTTCCGCGGTTTTGAGCGCGATATTGCCGGTAAAGCCATCCGTCACCACGACATCCACAGTTCCGTTGGTAATGTCGTCGCCCTCCACAAAGCCGGCATATTCCATGGCAAGATGGGACTGGCGCAAAATCTGTCCGGCCTCTTTCACGGATTCGATGCCCTTCATTTCTTCGGAGCCGACATTCAGCAGGCCCACGCTGGGCCTTTCGAGGCCAAACAGTACCCTTGCGAAGGCCGCGCCCATTACCGCGAATTCGACAAGCTGCTCCGCCGTGGCCGAAACCGTCGCACCCACGTCCAGAACCACGGTCTGCCCGCGCATGGTCGGCCAGATGGAGGCGATGGCCGGGCGCGCAATGTCTTCCATGATGCCGAGATTGAACATCGCCATCGCCATCAGCGCGCCGGTATTGCCCGCCGAAATTGCAGCTTCGGCCTCGCCCTGCTTCACGGCTTCGATACAGGCCCACATGCTGGTATTGCGCCCACGCCGAAGCATGGCGCTGGGTTTGTCTTCCATGCGCACGCGTTCCGGCGCGTGCCGCACGGTCACGCGCGTCGCAAGTTTGGGCAAACCGGCAAACAGCGGCGTCAAAATCGCTTCGTCGCCGAACACCAGGAATTTCGCTTTGGGATGACGTTCGGCCGCGCGTAGCAGGGCAGACGCGACAACGGGTGGGCCGGCATCGCCGCCCATGGCATCCACTGAAACAGTCAGATCGCGGGCCACGCTACCTCGCTGCCCCAACTGAGAAGAAGAACAGCAAAAGGCTCAAGCCCTAGCTCTTCGTCTTCACCACTTCACGGTCGCCATAATGGCCACAGGCGCCGCAAACATGATGCGGACGCCTCTGTTCACCGCAATTGGGGCATTCGTTATGGGACGGCACGGCCAAGGCGTGGTGCGAGCGACGCATGTTACGCTTGGACGGCGACGTTTTTCTTTTGGGACCGCCATGGCGGAACACTCCTTAAGGCCCTTTGGCCGGCATGAACGCAATAGTCAGGCGCATCGCCGTCCGGGGGGTTGGCAAAGCAAGGCGCGGAGTGAACAGCAAAGCCCCTTGGGATTCAAGCAGGAAAAAGCCTTGAAATCCCTGGAAAAACTGCTTGTCAACGGTCGGTTTTCAGAATCTTGAGGGCCGCGAAGGGGCTTTCGGGCTTTTCAGCGTCAATCGCGGGCGACTCAAACATCACGCCCGGTTTACGCGGGTATGGATCAATGGCCAGGGCGAAATCCTCCAGAAGCGGCATCGCCAGGTCATAGACCGGGCTTTCGATCTCCTCCGGACCGTCTTCGTCCAGCTCCGGCAGCGGCATCTCCGGCTCCGGCAAGCCGCGGCGCGGCCGGCGGACAAGGTTGAGCTCGCGCTTCAGCTCGCCGCTCAAATGCGATTTCACCGGCTCCAGTGTCACGACACAGGACTGCACCACATCGGCGCTCCAGTGCAGATCGAAAGAAAATCGGTTCTGGGACAGCTTCTGCAACGCGAAGTCGGCGGTAAAGGAATCCACCGCTTTAACCCCGGCCCATTGCGCCAGCTTTTCCAGCGCATCCGGTTTCAGGACGATGTGAACCGCTGCGCCAGCCTGCGAAAGGCTGCCGAAATCATACAGATGCGTTACGGGTAATTCGGTCATTGGTTAAATCTGCGGCAAGGGACCAAAGTCGGCAATCCCGTCTGTTACGTCGGAACCGGCCAGTGCTGCGCGTGCGGTTCCCGCATACGCGGCGAGCGTAGCGGCGGCCTTATCGTGCCCGGGCCTTCCGCGATAGATATTGCGAACGATGGCCATGGCGAATGCCGCTTCATCGGCGGCCTCACCATAGGCCTTCATCCGCCCATAAAACGCGTTGGCGAGACTCTTCATTTTTCGGCCCATGCCCATGTCGCCTGCGCCGAGATCGCGCAACCCCTCGTCCCATCCCAAAAACAGGGTATCCATCAGGCCCTGCGACAATGCCGTGGCACCCACCGCCTTCAGGCGCTCCAGCAACAGATAGGCATGCAGCGACAAAATATCGAAGCGTCCGTCTATGGTATCGGGAACCTCAAGCGCGGCATAAAAAACCGGCGCCCGCGCCCGTGTTACCATTTGATCATGAAGGGCCGCCACCTGCTTGCGGCGGAGGGCGGAGGAATTGAGCAAATTCAGCATAAACCAGGGCTCCGAATTCCGGGGCTTGCCACGGGCTTTGTCCAAGGTTAGCACACTGCGGCGGGGCGGATGGCGTCAGGAACATAGAACATGAAATATGCCGGTCTTACCCTGATCTGTGCAGGCCTTATTGCGTGTACCCCTGTGACTTACGAGCGCGGCTATCTTGCCGATCCCGCCCTGGAGGCCACGGTTCAAAAGGGCGTCGATACCAAGTCGACCATTCAGGAGCGCTTCGGCAATCCCACGACCCAGGCCACTTTCGACGATGAAACCTGGTACTATATTTCCAGCCACGAACGGCAGGTCGCCTTCTTCTCGCCGACGGTTCAATCGCGCGACATTCTTGCCATTGCCTTCGACAAGGACGGCAAGGTCGACGGCCTGAACCATTACACCCTCGAAGACGGACATGTGGTTGCGTTCGAAGCGCGCGAAACGCCGGCGCGCGGACGCGAATTGACCTTCCTGCAGAATCTGTTTTCGGCCACACCCGGGGCACCGACTGGTCAGAACCCCATCGGCGACCCGAATCCCGGCGGCGGCAACACGCCCTGATCGTTCTGCTTGCAAAAAAGCCCGCGGTTGCCCGCGGGCTTTTTTATTGTCGAACAATCAAGATCTCAGAACGCGTGGGCCAGCGTTGCCAGCAGCAACAGCGCCACGATATTCGTGATCTTGATCATGGGGTTCACGGCGGGGCCGGCGGTATCCTTGTAGGGATCGCCGACCGTATCGCCGGTCACGGCGGCCTTGTGGGCGTCCGAGCCCTTGCCGCCATGATGCCCGTCTTCAATGTACTTCTTGGCATTGTCCCATGCGCCGCCGCCCGACGTCATCGAAATGGCGACGAATAGACCGGTCACGATAACCCCAAGCAGCATGGCGCCGAGCGCATTGAACGCCTGCTCCTTGCCGGCAACCTGATCGACAATGACAAACAACACGATTGGCGACAGCACCGGCAACAGCGACGGAATTACCATTTCCTTGATCGCCGCCTTGGTCAGCATGTCGACGGCACGGCCATAGTTCGGCTTTTGCGTGCCCTGCATGATACCCGGCATTTCGCGGAACTGCCTGCGCACTTCCTCGACCACGGCGCTGGCCGCGCGGCCCACCGCCGTCATGGCGATGCCGCCGAACAGGTATGGTAACAGGCCGCCGATAAACAGGCCTACCACAACCCAGGGATCGGCCAGGCTGAAGGTCGGCACGTTAAGGTCGGCGAAATATCCGTACACGTCGGAATGGCCGATGAAGTATTTCAGGTCCTCGGTATAGGCCGCGAACAGCACCAGCGCGCCAAGGCCCGCCGAACCGATGGCATAACCCTTGGTGACTGCCTTGGTGGTGTTGCCGACTGCATCCAGTGCGTCCGTGGTTTTGCGGACATCGCCTTCAAGCCCGGCCATCTCGGCAATACCGCCGGCATTGTCCGTGACGGGGCCGAATGCATCGAGCGCCACAATCATGCCTGCGAGTGAAAGCATCGTGGACACGGCGATGGCGATGCCGAACAGGCCCGCCAGCATATAGGTAACGACGATACCAATGCAGATCACCAAAGCGGGCATGGCGGTCAATTCCATCGAAATCGCCAGACCCTGAATGACGTTGGTGCCATGTCCCGTAACGGACGCTTGCGCAATCATCCGCACCGGACGGTACTCCGTGCCGGTGTAGTACTCCGTGATCCAGATCAGCGCGCCTGTCACGCCAAGCCCAACCACGCCGCACCAGAACAAGGTCTGGCCGGTGTAACCGATGCCATTGCTGGCCAGTTCGGTATTCATGCCGATCAGATAATCGGTCAGTGGCCAAAGCGCGATGAGCGACAAGACGCCTGTGGCGATCACGCCTTTGTAGAGAGCGCCCATAATGTTGTTGCTCTTGCCCAGACGCACAAAGAAGGTGCCGATGATGGAGGTGATGATGCAGGTCGCGGCAATCGCCAACGGATACAGCATCAACGCGATTTTCATCTCGCCATCGAAGTAAATATTGGCAAGCACCATGGTTGCAACCGTGGTCACCGCAAAAGTTTCGAACAGGTCCGCCGCCATGCCGGCGCAGTCGCCGACATTGTCACCGACATTGTCGGCGATCGTGGCGGGGTTGCGCGGGTCGTCTTCGGGAATACCGGCTTCGACCTTGCCGACCATGTCGCCGCCGACATCCGCGCCCTTGGTGAAGATGCCGCCGCCAAGACGGGCAAAAATGGAAATCAGCGAAGCGCCAAAGCCAAGCCCCACAAGCGAGTCGACAATGATGCGGCTCTGCGTGGGATCATTGGGATCAAGCGAAAGTCCGGCTGTCAGAAAGGCGTAATACCCGGCAACGCCGATTAGGCCTAGGCCGACAACCAGCATGCCGGTTACGGCACCGGAGCGGAACGCAACCGAAAGGCCCTGCGCCAGTCCCTGGCGCGCGGCTTCGGTGGTACGCACATTGGCGCGTACCGATACGTTCATGCCGACATAGCCGGCCAAACCGGACAGCGTCGAGCCAATCAGGTAGCCAACAGCGACCTGCCAGCCAAGGAATACAAAAGCCAGGATAAAGATCACCGCGCCCGCCATGGCAATGGTGGTATATTGCCGGTTCAAATAGGCCGCCGCGCCTTCTTGAATGGCGGCGGCAATTTCCTGCATCCGCGCATTACCGGCACTGAGGCTCAGGACCGATCTGATTGTCCATCCGCCGTAAACCAGCGCCAAAGCGCCAGCCACAAGAATTAGTACAAGCTCCAAGCTCATCGCTTTCTCTTCCTTAAACGCTATTTATGATTATCAATCAGACTGCGCGGACGCGCGGCCCTTTCCCCCAAAAAAACCAGTGAAAAACCCGCGCGAAGCGGGTCCAGGAACCGGGGCGACCATGCCAAAAGCGCGGGCCGGACGCAATGCGCCCGCCACATCGGGTTTGGCGGCTTTAGTGGCTTTCTTGCGGGGGGGCCGGTTGGGCTTCCGCTATCGGCGGTAGGTCCGGCACCGGCGCAACCGACGGGGTGTCTTCCACGCGCAGCGGAGAATATTTGACACCAATATCCTTGTCGCCGTCGCCAAAGGTAATGCCGACAATGGTACTTGCGCCAATGATTTTGCGGGCGTCCGCCAGCAGACGCTTGCCAAGCTCTGCGCGATCCAGTTTGGCCGGATCACTGTCCAAAAACGGGTTGGCGTTCACGTCTCGGACAAACAGGTCCTGTATGAAAGCAATCTTTTCGCGAATGGCGGAGGTGCTGCCGGAAGACGCGGTCTTCAGACGGCTGGATATGTAAAAATAGCCCACCAGCCGGCCTTCCACCAAAACAGGCGCGATCAATGGTGGCATGTCCACATTGTTCCCGGGGGCCGCCGGACCGGAGGCCTTGTCCGCAGATTCCCCCTCGGCAGCGACGGCACCGGAAATCAACGCGACAGACAGCAGAAGAACAAGCGCTTTTCGCATCCTGGCACCTTGGCAAAAGGTGGCTAATACAAAGTGAAT
This sequence comes from uncultured Alphaproteobacteria bacterium, assembly GCA_963837555.1. Lineage (GTDB taxonomy): Bacteria > Pseudomonadota > Alphaproteobacteria > Micropepsales > Micropepsaceae > Rhizomicrobium. Next base: position 8,091 of record CAWINU010000014.1, read on the forward strand.
GACGTTCAAAAATGGCGGAATCCGGCGCTGGAAACCGGGATTTCCTGTCCCTTTCCATCCAGAAGCCGCACACCCGCGCCGGCTGTCACGCGTCCGATTTGGGTGACGGTGATGCCCAAACGGCTCGCGGCGGCGGCAATGGCAGTCTGGCTATCGGGTCGGGCGGTAAACGCTATTTCGTAATCGTCTCCCGATACTGCCGCACGCCGGAAGGCGGTATCACCCCATAGCGCTGTGACGGCCGGTGACAGCGGGATCTTTTCCCCGTCGATTTCCACGCCCACTCCCGAAACCTCGGCAAGGTGCCCGAGATCGGCCACCAGACCGTCGGACACATCCAACGCAGCCGTGGCCAGGCCGCGCAGCGCCGGGCCGAACCGCACAGGTGGCTCCGGTACGCGATAGCGCTGTATCAGAGCGGTGTCGCCCCCACCCTGCTTCAGGACGGCGAGTCCGGCGGCGCTGTCCCCAATGGTACCGGTCACAAAAACAAAATCGCCCGCCTGCGCGCCGCCGCGCCGAATCATTTGCCCGGCCGGCACTTCGCCAAATGCGGTCACCGAAATCGACAACGGCCCAGGCGTGCCGGAGATATCGCCACCCAATAGCGAAATGCCGAAGGCGGCCTGATCCTCCGCCAGCCCGCGGGCAAAACTTTCCAGCCACGCCATTTCGATTTGCGCCGGAAGCGATAGCGTAAGCAGATAACTACGTGCCTCTGCTCCCTTGGCGGCAAGATCGGAAAGATTCACGCGCAAGGCTTTTTTTGCCACCGTATCGGCAGGATCGCCGGCAAAAAAATCGACGCTTGCGATGATGACGTCGGTGGTGACCACGAGCTCATGACCGGGGGCGGGCGCAATAACAGCCGCGTCGTCCTTGAGGCCAAACGCACCGGCCCCCGCCAGCGGGGCAAACAGCCCGGCGATCAGGGAAAATTCATCGGGCCTAGAACTGGAGTTCGTCATCGGGAGGCGTCTCTCCGAATTCGACAGCACGCTTGCGCCGCGCCAGTCTGTCCAGCGCCGCGTTGACGAAGGACGGTTCGTCACCCTGGAAAAACGCGTGACTGATTTCGACATATTCGTCGATCACGACTTTTGCCGGAACGTCCTTGCGGCCGATCAACTCAAAGGCGCCAGCCCGCAATATCGCGCGCAGGATGGAATCCACCCGCGGCAGTTTCCAGTTTGACGCCAGACATTGCGTAATGGCCGCATCAATCTCTACCTGATGCTTTGGGACACCATGCAGGATGACCGTGAAAAATTCCTCATCCGGCTGGCCAGCCACTGCCGTGTCGGTTTCGCGCCCAAAGCGGTGTTCGACGAATTCGCGCGCCACGTCTTCTGCTTCGCTGCCGGTCAACTCCATTTGATACATGGCCTGAACGGCGGCAAGCCGGGCAGCCCGGCGCGCTTGCGCATTGCTCTTTGCGCTCATCGTTTGACGCCAAGACGGTTGCGCAGATTGACCAGTGCCAGGCAGGCGCGCGCCGCATCGCCGCCCTTGTCGCCGCGATCCCGCGCCGCGCGGGTAATCGCCTGCTGTTCGTTTTCCACGGTCAGGATGCCATTGCCGATGCAAAGCCCCCGATTAAGAGCAAGATCCATAAGGCCGCGCGCCGATTCCCCTGCGACAATCTCGAAGTGATAGGTCTCGCCCCGAATTACGCAGCCCAGCGCGACATACCCGTCATAGCCGCCGGTCTGGTCGGCAAACAGGATCGCGGGCGGAATTTCCAGCGCGCCCGACACGAATATCCGTTCGAAATGCGCGCCGCCCTTTTCCAGCGCGGATGTGGCGCCGTCCAACAGCGGCCCCGCGATATGCGAATAATAAGGCGCCTCGACGATAAGAATTTTTGTCATGCGTTCTTCTTGATGCCGCGTGTGCCGGCGATGTTGAGGCCATATCCGTCGAGTGCCACGATTTTCTTGGCAGGCGTATCTGTCAGCAGTGTCATATCCTTGATGCCAAGATCGAGCAAAATCTGCGCGCCCACGCCATATTCCTTGACCCGACGGCGTTCCGCATCGTCGGCAGCTTTTCCCATCATCACATCCGATACGAAGGTCGGTTTGGCGCTGCGCAACAGCACAACAACACCGCGCCCATTGGCGGCCACGATCTGCATGGCCTGCGACAATACCTGATCCTCCTGCTGCGCCCAGCCCAGAATATCGCTGAGAATGTTAATGGCATGCATGCGCACCAGAACCGGCTCCGGTCCGGAAATATCACCTTTGACCAATGCAATGTGCTCGGCAAATTCCAGTGTGTTGGTATAAACGAGCATCTTCCAGTCGCCGCCATAATGGCTTTGAAACGGCACCTCGGCCGTGCGTTTGACGAAATGATCGTATTTCAGGCGATAGGCGATCAGATCGGCGATGGTTCCGATCTTGAGCCCGTGCAGCTGCGCGAACGGCATCAGGTCGGGCATGCGCGCCATGGTGCCGTCGTCATTCATGATTTCGCAGATCACGCCCGCGGGATTGAGTCCGGCAAGCCGGGCAATATCGACGGCCGCTTCGGTATGACCCGCCCGCACCAACGTACCGCCATGCCGGGCCACCAGCGGAAACACATGGCCGGGACTGACGATATCGGCAGGGCCCTTGGTGGGATCGATCGCGACCGAAATCGTATGCGCCCGATCATGCGCCGATATGCCCGTCGATATACCTTCCTTGGCTTCGACAGAGACGGTGAAGGCCGTCTTGTTGGGCGTTCCGTTCACAGCCGTCATCATGGGAATTTGCAATTCGGCCGCGCGTTCCTGCGTCAGCGCCAGACAAATCAATCCGCGGCCGTGCTTGGCCATGAAATTCACCGTTTGCGGCGTGCACATTTGCGCGGGAATAACCAGATCGCCTTCATTCTCCCGCTCTTCGGCGTCGGTCAGAATGAACATGCGTCCGTTGCGGGCGTCTTCGATGACGTCTTCGATCTGCGAAACATAATCGTGATAGACGGACAGGCTCATGCCGCAGTCAGCCTTTCGACGTAGCGGGCAAGCAGATCAATCTCCAGATTTACCTTCCCGCCGGCCTTGGCTTTGCCAAAAGTGGTGGAAGCCAGGGTGTGGGGAATTATGTTCACACCGAAAGACGCCCCCTTCACCTCGTTGACCGTCAGCGACACGCCATCGAGAGCAATCGATCCTTTTGCCGCGATAAATTTGGCCAGTTTTGGCGGCGCGCCGAAAGTCATGCGCACGGACTCGCCGTCCTTTTTGACGGTCTTGATCTGCGCCGTTCCGTCTATATGACCGGTCACGATATGACCGCCGAATTCGTCGCCCATGCGCAAGGGCCGCTCCAGATTGACACCGGTCCCGGTTTTCCAGCTGCCCAGGTTGGTTTTCGAAAGCGTTTCCGCCGATGCAGTGACCGCGAACCAGTCCCTGCCCTTTCCCGTTACCGTCAGACAAACGCCGGCGCAGGCAATGGATGCGCCAATCGCAACATCGCCCAGTTTCAGCTTTGTGCCGATGACAATATGGGTATCGCCGCGCTTCTCGATTTTGCGCACACGCCCGATATCGGTGACTATTCCGGTAAACATGGCTGCCCTTTTAGGCCTTGATGATAAAGCTTTCCAGCAGGTCAGGTCCCAGCCGCTGCATATCCACCCGGCTGAAACGCGATGCCTCGTCCAGCCCCAGCACGGCCAGCGCTTCAATAGCGCCCTGCCCGGCTGCTCCCAGCGCCATGGGCGCAGTGAAAACTTCCAGTCGGTCGGCAAAGCCGCGGTCCAGGAACGCGGCGTGTACTGTGGCGCCGCCTTCCACCAACAGGCGGGTAATACCGCGCTTGCCCAGATCCTGCAGCACGGCTGCAATATCGGGGCGCCCGCGCACATCTTTTTTGATTTTCACCACCTCAACGCCGCGGGCCTTTAGGATACCGCCGCCGTCGCTGGAGGTATAAACCATCACGGGCGTTTTAGTGGCCGTTCGCGCCAGCCTGGACAAATCCGGCAGGCGTAAACTCGTGTCCAGCACCACACGCACGGGCGAATAGCTTTCCAGCCCCGGAATCCGGCAGGTCAGTTCCGGATCATCGGACAAAGCAGTGTTGACGCCAACTAGTATCGCATCGTTTTGCGCCCGCATCAGATGGCCGAAACGGCGCGCAGCATCGCCCGTTATCCATTTGCTTTCGCCAACGGCCGTGGCCGTTTTGCCGTCAAGGCTCTGCGCTATCTTCAGTGTGACATAAGGCCGGCCCGCCGTTTCGCGCATGACAAATCCTGCATGCGTGTCGGCTGCCTCGGATGCCATCAGTCCGGCGTCGACGGCAATTCCGGAGTCTTGCAGCTTGGCAATGCCCGCGCCGTTGGTGCGCTTGTCGGGATCGCGCATGGCCACCACGACACGGGCAAGCTGTGCGTCCGCAAGGCTTTCGGCACAGGACGGCGTTTGGGTGTTCTGCGCGCAGGGTTCCAGCGTAATGTAAGCCGTGGCGCCCTTGGCGGCGGCGCCTGCTTCGGCCAGCGCAATTTGTTCGCCATGCGGGCGCCCGCCATCGCCCGTGCGGCCGCGGCCGATAACGCGGCCTTCCCTGACGATAACGCAGCCAACGGACGGATTAGGCGCTGTGCGCCCTACCCCGCGACGGGCCAGAGTCAGCGCGTGACGCATGTGATCTTTATCGTCCACGATCCCGGATCAGTCCTTGTCGGACTTTTCATCGCCCTGAAGTTCGCCGAGCAGTTCCTCGAAATCCCGCGTCTCGCGGAAGTTTTTATAAACGGACGCAAAACGAACATACGCAACCTTGTCCATACTCGATAGCGCCTGCATGACGAGCTCGCCAATCACGGTCGACGGAATTTCGTTTTCGCCCATGCTCTCCAGGCGCCGGACAATACCGGTAATCATGCGCTCAATCCGTTCGCGCTCCACCGGCCGCTTGCGCAGCGCATGGGTCAGCGAACGTTCCAGCTTGTCGCGATCGAAGGTTTCGCGCCGGCCATTTTTCTTGACGACGATCAGTTCGCGCAGTTGCACGCGTTCGAATGTCGTGAACCGGCCCCCGCATTCCGGGCAGTGCCGGCGGCGGCGAATGGCGGAATTGTCTTCACTGGGCCGACTGTCTTTGACTTGCGTGTCGTCGCGTCCGCAAAAAGGGCATCGCATGGAAGTGTCCGCCTATTGGTAGATGGGAAAACGTTTGCACAATTCGCCGACGCGCTCGCGCACCCTGGCTTCGACTTCGGCATTGCCTTCTTCGTGATTTTTGCCCGCAAGGCCGTCCACCACTTCCACAATCAATTTGCCGATTTCTCGGAATTCGGCGGCGCCGAAACCCCGTGTCGTTCCGGCGGGCGTGCCAAGGCGAATGCCGGAGGTCACAAACGGCTTCTCGGGATCGAACGGAATCGCGTTCTTGTTGCAGGTGATAAAGGCCCGGTCGAGCGCCTTTTCCGCCGCCTTGCCCGTCGCTTGCTTGGGGCGCAGATCCACCAGCATCAGATGGTTGTCGGTGCCGCCCGAAACGATATCCAGCCCCGCGCTCTTGACGGATTCTGCCAGCGCGCGGGCATTTTCAATCACATTCTTCGCATAGATCTTGAAGTCCGGTCGCAGCGCCTCGCCAAAGGCAACGGCCTTGGCGGCTATGACGTGCATCAGCGGTCCGCCTTGAAGGCCCGGGAAAATGGCCGAATTGATCTTTTTGGCAATGGCCTCATCGTTGGAAAGGATCAAACCGCCACGCGGGCCGCGCAAGGATTTATGCGTTGTGGATGTCACGACATGGGCATGCGGCACCGGATTGGGGTGCACGCCGCCGGCTACCAGTCCGGAGAAATGCGCCATGTCGACCATCAGATAGGCGCCGATTTCATCGGCGATCTGGCGAAAACGTTCGAAGTCCCAGAACCGGCTATAGGCGGTTCCGCCCGCGATAATAAGCTTGGGCTTGTGCTCTCGCGCCAGCCGCGCGACTTCGTCCATATCGAGGCGCTGGTCGTCGCGGCGTACGCCATAGGAAATTGGCTTGAACCATTTGCCCGACATATTGACCGGCGAGCCATGCGTCAGGTGTCCGCCCGCTGCCAGATCCAGACCCATGAAGATATCGCCCGGCTGCAATAGCGCCAGAAACACCGCCTGATTCATCTGGCTGCCCGAGTTAGGCTGCACATTGGCGAAATTGGCCCCGAACAGGCGCTTGGCGCGCTCGATGGCAAGCGTCTCGATGACATCCACATATTCGCAGCCGCCATAATAGCGTTTGCCGGGATAGCCTTCGGCATATTTGTTGGTCAGCACCGAACCTTGCGCTTCGAGCACCGCCTTGGAGACGATATTTTCGGAGGCAATAAGTTCGATTTTATTCTGCTGGCGACGCAGTTCATCGGCTATGGAGCGCGCTACCTCGGGATCGGCCGCCGCCAGTCCCTGGGTAAAAAAGCCTTCGCTTTGCTGTCTATTTTCGTTTGCCACTGCCGACATTCCGTCTTCCCCACATATTGCCAGTACGGGTACCGATCTCTTCTAGACGTATCCGGTACCTATCGCGTGCGTACCCCTACCCCTTTACCAAATCTAGCGCCAGCCCGACCGAAATTATGGTCATGGCCGGTGTCATGTGACTGCATGGACCGCAATGACGAGCGCCTGAAGACGCTACCCTTGGTTGTATTTTGTGTATTGCATAAATAAAGCCCGAACAAAGCCTTGATCGCGAACAAGAATAGAAATTTGAATATTACGCCTCTATCGCGTAATATTAAGCGAATCCAGTTACTTGCACCGTGATACCCAAGTTCAACTCAATCAGTTCAGGCCATGTCCTCCGAACCCGAACCAAGGAATGAAGACCTTCTCAAACTGGCCAGCGATATTGTCGCGGCCTATGTGAGCAATAATTCGGTCGCGGCATCCGATGTGCCTGGAATGATCAAGAATGTGCACAACACGTTACTGGGTCTGTCGGGCGCGCCGGGCGATGCCGCCATCGAGCAAAAGCCTGCGGTGAGCGTAAAAAAATCTGTGACACCGGACTATCTGGTCTGTCTGGAAGACGGCAAGAAACTGAAAATGCTCAAACGCTATTTGCGCTCGCGCTACGACATGTCGCCGGACGATTATCGCTCTAAATGGAATCTGCCCGCCGATTATCCGATGGTGGCGCCGAACTATGCGGCCAGACGTTCGCAATTTGCCAAAGATATGGGCCTGGGCCACGCGTCGCCGCGCCGGGCCAAGCACCGCTAGGGCGTACCCTTATTCAAGACATATTGAAGCTTGCGTAGCGCCGCCTGGGCCAGGGCATCGCGCGGCGAAGAGGCCGGTCCGATGATGCTGACCTCGCGTCCTGTATTTGCGTGAATAGCCGTAGCTTTGACAAAATTTCCCTGAACGACAAATTCCACGAAAATCTCGTTCTCGCTCATTCAGGCGGCGACGCTCACCCGCTTGACGTTGCAGCGTGCCCAAAGCTTGTCCATCACCGTCACCAAATGATCGAACATGGCGTCGTCATGAAACGGCGTGGGCGTAAAACGAAGCCGCTCGGTGCCGCGCGGGACGGTGGGGTAATTGATCGGCTGCACATAGACGCCATGCTCGTTGAGCAGCGTGTCCGAAATCACCTTGCAATGAACGGGGTCGCCAACCAGCACCGGCACAATATGACTGACCGATGGCAGCACCGGCATGCCAACTTCGGCAAAGCGCCGCTTCAACGTGGCCGCGCGCTCCTGATGCTTCTGGCGCACCTCATCATGCTCCTTGAGCCAGCGCACGCTGGCCAGAGCGCCGGCCGTCAACACCGGCGGCAGTGAGGTGGTGAAAATGAACCCGTGCGCATAGGAGCGAATGGCATCAATGACCACGGCGTCGGCCGTGATATAGCCGCCCATGACTCCGAACGCCTTGCCCAGCGTACCTTCGATGATGTCGATTTCGCCCATCAAGCCGTCGCGCTCGGCGACGCCGCCGCCCCGCTTGCCGTACATGCCCACGGCATGCACTTCGTCCAGATAGGTCATGCAATTGTAGCGTTTGGCCAGCGCCACAATGCCCTCCAGGTCGGCTATATCGCCATCCATGGAATAGACGCTTTCAAATGCAATCAGCTTGGGCGCGCGCGCATCGGCCGCTTTGAGCAGGTCTTCCAGATGGGCAAGATCATTATGTCGGAAAATATGCTTCTTGCCGCCGCCATAGCGGATTCCGGCAATCATCGAGGCATGGTTGTTGGCGTCCGAGAATATGATCAGGCCCGGCAAAATCTTCTGCAGCGTCTCCAATGTCGCCTCGTTTGAGACGTACCCGGAGGTGAACAGCAGAGCCGCTTCCTTGCCGTGCAAATCGGCCAGCTCTGCCTCAAGCTCGACATGATAATGGGTAGTGCCGGAAATATTGCGCGTGCCGCCCGAACCGGCACCGGCCTGGTCAACAGCCTTGTGCATGGCATCCAGCACTACGGGATTTTGGCCCTGACCTAAATAGTCGTTGGAGCACCAGACGGTAACTTCGCGCTCCCCTTGCGGTCCTGTATAAGTGGCATGGGGAAAACGGCCGCGAATGCGCTTGAGATCGGCAAATACCCGATAGCGGCCCTCGTCCTTCAACTGGGCCAACGCATCCTGGAACTTTGACTGATAGGAAAATGCCATGTCTGCCTGCCTAGCGCCGCATCCGTCCCGGGGCCACCGGTTCGCGATGCTTGGTTTTGCAATAAGATATCGGACAGGTGCCTAGCAAGTCTTTGCGAATTGTCACATGACCGATCTGATTACCACACTGTTAGTGTTAACACTGGCTGCTGCCATTTTGTGGCTGTGGTCGCTACGCCTGCAGGACGCCAGCATCGCCGATATTGCCTGGGGCCCGGGCTTTGCCATGACGACCTGGATTGCGTCCCATGGCCGGTTTTACTGGGATTTTCGCAATATTTTCGTACTGGCGGCGATAACTGTTTGGGCCGCCCGGCTGGCCCTTCACATTTATGCACGCCATAGCGGCGAAGACCGCCGCTATGCCGCTATGCGGGAAAATGTTGAGCCCGAGCAGTGGCGCTGGCGCAGCCTTTTTCAGGTTTTCTTGTTGCAAGCGGTTCTCATCTGGCTGATTTCCTGGCCCCTTCAGTACGCCACAGTGTCGCCCATCCCGACCAATATGCTTGATCTCATCGGTGCCGCGGGGGTGATGGCGGGCATGGCGTTCGAGGCAACAGCCGATTGGCAGCTTGCCCGCTTTCGCCGAGACCCGCTCAACAAATTCAACGTAATGGATCACGGGCTGTGGCGCTGGTCCCGCCACCCGAATTATTTTGGCGACTGCGCAATGTGGTGGGGATTTTTTGTGATTGCCTTGGCGGCGGGCGCGCCGACCTGGGTGATTATCAGCCCGCTGACCATGACGCTTTTGCTGTTGAAAGTATCCGGCGTGTCGTTGCTGGAACACGACATCATCGATCGCCGCCCGGCTTACGCAAAATATATTCGCGAAACCAGCGCCTTCCTTCCCTGGCCCAAAAGGAAAATCTAGTGGACACCCGCGACCACGGCGTTGACCGCCAATGCAATCAATACGGTGTTGAAGAAAAACGACACTATGCCGTGCAGTGTTACGGTTCGACGCGCGACAGAATCCTTCACCAGCGTGTCGGAGGTCTGGGCCGTCATGCCAATGACGAAGGAAAAATAGATAAAGTCCCAGGGACCGGGCTTTTCCGTACCGGGAAATTCCAGCACATGCCGTTTTTTGCGCAAACCGCCATAATGCAAATTCGCGTAATGGAAAGTCATAACCGTGTGCAGCATGAACCATGCAAGCGGCGCACCGGCAATGGAGGCCAGAAGCGTCATCGGGCTGGTCAGTGTTCCGCGGCCGAGCGCGACGAAAATACCCACGCAGGTTGCGGTTATGGCGGCCAGCATTATGGCCACGACGATCGGCACCCCCTCATCTTCGATATTCGCGCGGTTCGCCAGATCGCTGGCGGTTAGCCGCGACAGCAGCCATCCGCTCATCAGCAAATAAGACAAAAAGAAAATGTCGCCGGCAATGGTTTCGGGTAGCGGAGAATGCAATGGCCGCGCGCTGACATAGGCCAGCGCGCCCAGAAATAGCGCGACGTAAAAGCGGCCGTGATGGCGAAGATGACGAGAAGCAAAACCCATTGAGGCGCCCCGCAGGAAGCGCCCTTTCATGCCACAGACCGGATCGGGAACCTAGAGCCGGAAGCGCACCTGGTCGATCCAGAAGCGTTCCAGACGCTTGAGGCTGACATTGAGAGATTCCAGGTCGGACGTGCCGACATTGCCCACGGCTTCGAGCGACCCCAGATGATGCACGAACAATTCGTGCAGCGTGTCGCGAACGGCCTCGCCCTTGCGGGTCAGGCGCACCAATACGGACCGGCGGTCGGTTTCGGACCGCTCATGATGGATATAGCCGGACTCGACCAGCTTTTTCAGATTGTAGGATACGTTCGATCCAAGGTAGTGACCGCGCGTGCGCAATTCGCCCGCCGTCAATTCCTGATCGCCAACATTGAAAAGAAGAAGAGCCTGGACACTGTTGATTTCGCGCTCGTCGCGCCGATCCAGCTCGTCCTTGATGACATCGAGCAACTGTCGATGCAGCCGCTCCACAAGGTTGAGCGTTTCGAGATAGTGTTTGCCGGTCGACTGTGCGCTTTCAAACGCCGCAGCCGCTTGCGGTTTGGCCAAAGCTGTCATCATCTTTCCCAGCATTTTGCCGGGCCCACCTGTTGTTATGCCCCCAATCTAGGCTCGATGTCTTAAAGACGGGTAAAATTACAACCACAGGCATAGGCGCAAAAGTCTGTAACAGTTGGAGAACCGGTGTAACCTGTCATCACGGCTAACAATCCCTTAAATCGCGCAAGCGGTGTTAAGCTGCCTTGCAACTTGCTTCTGAGTTTGGCTACAGACACCCATGGATTATCCCGCGACCCGAATGCGCCGCTTGCGCCGCCACGACTGGACACGCCGCCTGGTCGCGGAGACGCGCCTTTCGCCCGCCGACTTTATCTGGCCGATTTTCATTCTAGATGGTGACAAGAAGCGTGTGCCGGTCGCTTCGATGCCGGGCGTGGAGCGGCTGTCGGTGGACCAGGCCGTTATTGCTGCCGAGCAAGCGGCCGATCTGGGAATCCCGGTCATTGCCCTGTTTCCCTACACCGATCCCGCATTGAAAACCGACGACGGGCGCGAAGCCGCCAACCCGAATAATCTTGTCTGCCGTGCCGTGCGCGCGATCAAAAAGGCCGTGCCGCAGATCGGCGTGCTGTGCGACGTGGCGCTTGATCCGTTCACGACCCATGGCCATGACGGCCTCCTCATCGATGACGATGTGGCCAACGACGAAACGGTCGAAATGCTGGTGCGCCAGGCCTTGGTGCAGGCCGAGGCGGGTTGCGACATCATTGCGCCCTCCGACATGATGGACGGACGCGTCGGCGCCATTCGCGAGGCGCTTGAGGCCGGCGGCTTTAAAAACACGCTGATCATGGCCTATGCGGCCAAATATGCGTCGGCTTTTTACGGACCGTTCCGCGATGCCGTCGGCTCGTCCAAGGCGCTTGTCGGCGACAAGCGCACCTATCAGATGGACCCGGCCAATTCCGATGAAGCCTTGCGCGAAGTCGAAGCGGATCTGGCCGAGGGCGCCGATATGGTCATGGTCAAGCCTGGCATGCCCTATCTGGATATCGTGCGCCGGGTCAAAGACGAATTCGGCGTGCCGACCTTCGCCTATCAGGTCTCCGGCGAATATTCGATGATGCTGGCTGCCACCGAACGGGGCTGGCTGGACCGGGATCGCGCGGTGCTGGAAAGCCTGCTTGCGTTCAAACGCGCGGGCGCAAACGGAGTCCTCACCTATTTCGCCTGCGAAGCGGCGAAGCTGCTCCGAGACTAATCGCGGCGTGTCGAAAACAGGCTGCGCAGCAATATCTCCGCGCGCGACGGCAGCACATCCAGTCCAGCCTGACGCTGACCCAAATCGATAATGTTTTCCAGAATCAGCATGGCAAGCCCATGCACGGCCGCCCACACCGCAAGTCCCAATGCGGGATCGTGCAGCGCCTCTCCGATTTCGGCCCCGACCGCGTCTGCCGCTTCGGCCAATTTCGGAAAGGCATCGCGGTTGGGCAATTGCGGCCCGAACATCAGCCGCGCCAGCGCCGGGCGCTTTGCCACGAACCGCATATAGGCCGCGCCGATCTTCGAAATGCGCTCGGATTCGGGACCGTCCAGCTTGGAGGCCTCGGCAATTTCGGCGCGCAATTCCTCAAAACCCTCATGCGCCAATTCGACCAAAAGCGATTCATGATTGGGAAAATGCCGGTAGGGTGCGGCATGCGATACACCAGCCTTGCGCGCCACTGCGCGCAACGACAGATTGGCCAGCGACTCCTCTTCCAGAATGGCGCGCGCCGCATCCAGCAATGCGTTACGCAAATTGCCGTGATGATAGCGATGTTTTCTTTCCACTATTGTCTCTTTCGTTTCGATTCCGTAAGCGCGAACAGACTCGACGTGTCCCATCGGCGACCACCCATTCTTTCCACTTCTGCGTAAAATTCATCGACCAGTTTCGTTACCGGCAACTGCGCGCCGTTACGCGCGGCCTCTTCCAAGCATATGCCGAGGTCCTTGCGCATCCATTCCACGGCAAAGCCATGATCGTATTTGCCCGCCAGCATGGGCTTGTGCCGATTGTCCATCTGCCAGCTTTGCGCCGCGCCCTTTGAAATGACATCGACCACGGCCTGGGCATCCAGACCGGCCGCGCGGGCGAAGCTGAGCCCTTCGGCCAGTCCCTCGATCAGACCGGCTATGCAAATTTGATTGACCATCTTGGTCAGTTGGCCGGCACCGGCCTCACCCAGGCGCTGAATTTTCTTGGCATAGGCCGCCATTACCGGCTCGGCTTTGCGAAAATCGGCTTCGCCGCCGCCGCACATGACAGTCAGAGCTCCGTTGATGGCGCCCTGCTCTCCGCCCGACACCGGCGCATCGACGAAGCCGAAGCCGCGGATGGACGCGGCTTTCGCCAGGTCACGGGCCAGATGCGCGGATGCCGTCGTGTGATCCACGAACACCGCATGCTTTTTCATGGCGTCGAATGCGCCATCCTTGCCCATTGCCACCGCACGCACGTCGTCGTCGCGCCCGACACAGCAAAACACGATATCCGCCTCGCGCGCCGCGGCTGCAGGCGTGTCCGCAAGCTTGCCGCCATGTTTTTCGACCCAGGCCTGCGCCTTGGCGCGGGTGCGATTGAACACGGTCACTTCATGGCCCGCATGCTTCAGATGCGCCGCCATCGGGCCGCCCATAACGCCGAGTCCGAGAAATGCCAGGCGCATCATTCCATCACCTCAACCTTGGGCGCCGGCGTGCCCATGCTGTAACGCGGGCGCTTCATCGCCCAAATGCACAGAAAGAGCGGAAGGCTGGTATAGACCATCAGGAGAAACGCGTTTGAAAATACGATTTCCTGCGCACGGAAGGATATCAGCGCTTCCAGATTCCTCAGGCCGAACGGCATTTGCGGATTCAACATCACGCCCTGGGCGTTCACGCCAAGCGCACGATTGAAGGGCGTCGCAAAGGCTGCCAGCTCCGAATGCACCACTTGCGCACCATTGGCCATTACGGTGGTGACCACCGAAACACCAATTGCGCTGCCGATGTTTCGGGCAAGATTGGTGAGCGCTGCACCGTCCGTCCGGAAATTGGCGGGCAAAGTCGCAAACGCAAGGAGGCTCATGGGCACGAATACGATACCCATCCCCATGCCCTGGAAGAAGGTTATGTAGGTCAGGGTAAATTCGTCGACCTGCGGCGTCCAGCCCGACATTTCCCACAAGCTCCAAACCATCAGGGCGGATCCGAAGCTCATCAGGATCCGCGGATCGACTTTTGTGGTCAGTCGTCCCGCGATCATCATGGCGAACATGGTGCCCAGTCCGCGCGGCGCCATCAGCAAGCCTACATACCGCACCGGATAGCCGGCGAGGTTTTGCAGATAGGGCGGCAGCAGCGCCGAGCTTGCAAGCAGTACAGCGCCGACCAGAAACATCAGGATCACGGACGAAATGAAATTGCGATCCTTGAAAATCTGGGGCGGAATAAACGGCATCTTTCCCGTCATCATTTGGATAACGAACAGGTAAAGCCCGCCTGCCGCGATCAATGCCTCCATGACGATTTCAGAGGAATCAAACCAGCCGAGCTGGTTTCCGCGGTCGAGCATGAGCTGCAGCGCACCCAGCCCGACGGCAAGCGCGCCAAATCCGAACCAGTCAAATCTGAGATCGACATTGCGCGTCGTGTCCTTGAAGCAGAGCGCGATGCCGGTCACGGCCGCGACCCCGAAGGGGACGTTCACGTAAAACACCCAGCGCCAGTCATAGGCATTGGTCAGATAGCCGCCCAGCGTCGGGCCCAGCACCGGACCCAGCATGATGCCCATGCCCCAAAGGGCCATCACAGCGCCGCGCTTCTCGGGCGGATACATGTCGAGCATGATGGACTGCGACAGCGGGGCCAGCGCGGCGCCGAATGCGCCCTGAATCAGGCGGAACAGGATGATCTGTTCCAAGGTCTGCGCGGCACCGCACATGGCCGATGCGGCGGTGAACCCGGCCAGACTGAGCATAAGGAAATTCTTCTTGCCGAAACGCGCAGCAATCCAGCCCACCGGACCGGTCATGATGGCCGCCATAATGACATAGGAAGTCAGAACCCAGGTGATCTGTTCGCGCGATGCCGACAGCGGACCTTGCATATAGGGTAGCGCGACATTGGCGATCGTCGTATCGAGCGTCTGCATCAAAACGCCCATCATCGACGCGACCATCACCACGACAAGTTCGAACTTGTTGGTGTAGGCTTCGTGGGAATGTCCGGATTCAGACCGCATTGCTTGCGCTTTGAATTAGTTGCCAAACATCAGGCGATGCCAGCGGCGTTCGCCGGTATCGATGGAAATGACCGCGCTCATGCCGGCACGCAGTGGTGGATCGCCGGCCCGCCGGTCGATTTTAATGCGCACGGGGATGCGCTGTACGACCTTCACCCAATTGCCGCCGGAATTTTGCGACGGCAAGGCCGAGAAAACTGAATCGCTGCCCGCGCTGATAGAGTTGACTTTTCCGGTCCAGGTACGTCCTGGATAGGTATCGACCGTGAACGTAACCGGCTGACCCTCGCGCACATAAGTCAATTCGGTTTCCTTGAGATTGGCCTCAATCCAGGCATCATCCGCCGCAACCAGGCCAACGGCGCTGGTGGTGCTGAACGCGGACATGGCGGAAATCACCAATGTGCCGGGTTGCAGCGAATCCACTTCCGTAACGATGCCGTCGAACGGGGCGCGCACAACCGCATGCCCCAGCTGGCGCCGGGCTTCGTCCACGGCCGCCAGGGCTTTCATGTAGGCCGGCGCCTGTTCGGCAGGCAGATCGGGATTGCCGCCCAGTTTGGCCAAATCCGTTTGCGCATCCTGTTTCAGGGACGCCAGCGTCGCCCGAGCCGTCTGCAATGTACCACTCGCCTGATCGACCTGTGTGGCCGCAATGGCATCCGATTTGGCCAGAGCTGCATAGCGGTCGTAATTCTGTTGCGCCAGGCGAACCTGTGCGGATTGCGCATTTATTTGCGCCAGCGCCGCGCGATAGGCAGCGCGGTCGGAGTCAACACCCTGCTTGGCCTGCAGCAGCGCGGCATTGGCGCTATCCAAGGCAATTTCGAACGGGTGCGGATCAAGCTGAAACAGCACCTGCCCGGTTTTCACTCTGTCTCCCTGTCTAACGTTGACTTCCTGCACCAGGCCCGACACGTCGGTGGAAACCATCAATTTCTTGGCGCGGATATAGGAATTATCCGTTGAGACGTACCGCCCGCCCGTCAGATAAAAGAACGCCGCCACCCCGGCGATCAGAGAAATGCCTCCGATCATCGCAACTTTACGTAGACGAGCTTTGTCCGCCCACAATTCCGCCAGGAAATTTCGTCCGCCGGGCCCTGAATAGCCGGCAGCAGCGACTTGGGATTTCACCGCCATTATTGCTCTCCACCGGCCACTGGTTTCGGGTTGGCCGAATCTGTTGTGAGTTTTTCCTTGATCTGCAAAAGACCGTCGAGAAGGGCGCTGCTCGCCTCTTGGCTGAGACCGCACATGACCTCCGCACGAAATTCTTCACGGTGCTTGCTGATTTCTTTCAGTATCGGAGCAGCGGCGGGCAATAGATGCAGCCGCCGGATACGCCGGTCCGAGGGGTCCGCGCGCCGCTCGACAAGCCCGCGGGTTTCAAGGCGATCAATCAGGCGGCCGACCGTAATCGGCTCCACTTCGCAAATGCCCGCCAATTCGTTTTGCGACATGCCCGGCTGGCGATCGAGCCGCAACAAAATGATCCATTGCGCGCGCGTCATGCCATAGGCGCGCGCCTTTTGATCGAAACGGGTTCGGATCAGCCGCGCCACGTCATACAGCACGACCAGTACGTCGTTATTGAGGGGGCAATCCTGCTTCATCGCGCGATTATATAAGCCACGTTATAATAACGCGCAAGATTATAAGGCAAAATATTAATATATTCTAACTTATTGTTTTTACAATACTTTGTTGACTGCAAACTTCTAGTATTGGTCAAAAAAAGAAAGGCAGGTGCCGGGGAAGCACCTGCCTTTTGTGAAACGCCACCACACGTCGGCAGGGATTGCGGGGGCAATCTGCCGGGCAGCGTTACGTGCAGAGAAATTACATTCCCGAGCCCTGGATCTGCTTCCAGCTGGCTTGAATCTTGTTCACGACGCTGTCGGGCAGCGGAATATAGGACAGGTCTTCCGCCATCTTGTCGCCGTTCGCATAGGACCATTTGAAGAAATCGAGAGCCAGCTTGCTGGCATTCGCATCCTTCGGCTGTTTGTAGAACAGCACGAAGGTCGGGTTCTCGATGGGCCAGGACTGTGCGCCGGGCTGGTTGGTCAGGATCATGTAGAAATGATCCGCATGGTCCCAGTCGGCATTCGCCGCGGCTGCCTGGAACGACTCCATGCTTGCGCTGACGGTGTTGCCATCGCGATTCTTCATGCGCGTGTAGGACAGGTTATTCTGGTGCGCATAGGCATATTCCACATAGCCGATGGTACCAACCGTCTGCCCGACATTGGCGGCAACGCCTTCGTTACCCTTCGCGCCAATACCCACTGGCCATTCCACGGCCGTCGCAGCACCAACCTTGTCGCTCCATTCCTTGCTGACCTTCGACAGATAGTCCGTAAAGATGAAGGACGTACCCGACGAGTCCGAGCGATGAACGACAAGAATGCTCATGTTCGGCAGCGCCACGGTGGGATTCAGCGATTTGATTGCCGGATCGTTCCACTTCTTGACCTTGCCAAGATAGATGTCGGCCAGCGTGTTGCCGTCCAGCACAATACTGCCGGACGCCACGCCCGGAAGATTATAGACGATCACTTCCGCGCCGATCACGGTCGGGAACATGACCAGACCGCTGCTGTCCAGTTCTTCCGGCTTGAGCGGCATGTCGGATGCGCCAAACGTCACTGTCTTGGCCTTGATCTGGGCGATACCACCGCCCGACCCGATTGATTGATAGTTCAGGCCCGTGCCCGTTGCGGTCTGATAGGCAGCCGCCCATTTCATATAGATTGGGAACGGAAAGCTGGCGCCGGCACCCGTAATGTTTGCCGCCAATGCGCTCGTTGCGACGACAGCCGCGCACGCCGTGCCTGCAATCAGCTTAAGCCATGCCTTTGAGTCGATTTTCATAGAGTCCTCTCTTCGTTAGTCCCGGATGGGACGGTAAACTCGATATGTGACGCCTCTACAGCCGCGGAGGCGTCACACCCATTCCCTGCTACCAGCGCAAACGGCCGAACATGCCGATTTCGTCGGTGGTGCTGTTCGTGACGGAACCGGTCGAAACCTCGTCGCGCTTATATACCAGCGACAGATCGACAATTTTGGTCGGGCTGTAGGTGACGCCGACATTGAAATAATTGTCTTCCTTGGTTGGAGCGGTTGTCTGGTTCGGCTTCACCAGGTCATAGCGGCCGAACACCGACCACATTGGAGCGAAAGTATAGGACGCAAAGCCAGAGTAACCTTCCGCCTTGTCCGTCGCCACCGAGGTGACATTCTTCCAATTGGTTGCCGTGAAATATTCAAAGCCGACATTGAACGGACCGGAAGAATAAGCGGCAATCGCGTTAAAGCGATTCGCCGTGTGCATGACGGTGGTGCCGAACTGCGTGCCCAGATTACCGCTGTAACCCCCGACGCCGAGCGTGAAGCCCTGGTAAGCCAGATTCACGCGGCCTTCGAAATCCATGCTGTCAGTGCGCAGGCCGGCCTTCTTATAGCCGGCACCATTGACGACCGCGATCGCATAATTGAGCAGGCCGCCTGCCAATTTGCCGGAAGCATGGATGCCCCAGTCCGCAGAGGTGCCGAAACCAGCCCGGTCTATCAGCGTGTTTTCGATGAATCGGTTGCCATAAAGGCCTTCGGCGAAGGGAACCCACGGCAGATCAGTCGAACCGAGGCGGATATCCAGCGCATCATCCAGCTTGGCGTCCAGATAGGCCTTCTTGATGTAGATCTGCGACGCGCCGACACCGCTGTCGTAAGTGAAATCGGTGGTGATATCACCGGAGAATGTGTCGTTGAACTTATGGTCGATACCAACATAGAAGCGTTTGATGTCGAAATTGACGCCGTTGTTCGTACCCGACTTCACGCCGGCCACTTTGTTCTCGATATTGGTAAAGTCAAAATACATGCGACCGCTAATCGACGTATTGTTCCACCAGCCGCTGGCCGACCCTATCGTGCCCAACTGGCTGTGATCAGCAGCCTGACGCATTTCCGAATTCTGCAACTCGGCTTCCAGCGCGCTGACCCGCTGCTCCAGCTGGCTGTCCTGCGCGCGCGCAACGCCCGCGCTGAGAGCCACGGCCGCGACGCTGGCCATCAATATACTCGTCTTCCTCATAGGAACCCCTCGTTGAAATAGGAGAAAACCGCTGCGGCTTTCCCGTCAGAACCGCCGTCCCTCGCCTCCCAGCGAGGCAATAGATCGGCTTTTCACGGAGCCCTTTCGCAGGAGCGAGCAACAGCAAAATGACGGTTGTTTGAAACTAATGTGACAGGGCTTGGCTCCCTGTGGGAAATCAGGCGGAACTGGCCAGCGCGCCATATTTTCCGCGGAAAAATACCAGTGGCGCGCCGGCATCACGTCGCGCAAATCTTATCACGCGTCCCACCAGAATGGCGTGGTCGCCGCCATCATGCATTGCAAAGGTCTCGCATTCGAATACTGCCAGCGCCTCCGCCAGCGCGGGCGGACCCGATTCTGTCGCGATCACCGGGATGCCCGCCAGTTGATGCGCCCCGCCCCGCGCCAGCTGCGCCGAGACCGCCTGATGCGCCTTCCCCAACACGCTCACCGTGTAGCACTTGGCTTTGGTAAATGCTTCGTAACGATCCGAAGCCTTGTCTATGCACCACAACACCAGGGGCGGGTCCAGGGACACCGAGACAAAGGAGTTCACGGTGATTCCCACGTCGCTGTCAGGGCCCGAGGTCGTGACTACCGCCACACCGGTCGGGAAAAGGCCAAGAGCATCGCGAAAGGCGCGGGAATCGAAGGTCATCGTGTTTCACACTCGGTTAAGGCGATTGTGGGCATTCTAGACACGTTAGGCGAGGCATTGTCCGGCGAAAAGACCGGCGAGCCGCCAGACACGGGTATATGGGATAGGTGGTTCATGGCCGGCGACAACGCGGTCATCATAAAACGCATTAAAAAAGGCGGGCATGGCGGCCATCACGGCGGCGCCTGGAAAGTCGCCTATGCGGATTTTGTGACCGCAATGATGGCGTTTTTTCTGCTGATGTGGCTGATCAATACCACCACGCCCGAACAGAAGCGCGGCATTGCAGATTATTTTGCGCCGCAATCGATATCCCAGACTCTGTCAGGCGCCGGGGGTGTTCTCGGCGGCAAAGTCATGGGTCAGGAAGATAATCGCGCAGGAGGAGCGCAATCGGTATTTCAGCGCAATTCGCCGCCCTCGCCCCAGTCAGACGTGAAATCGGTCCAGAACGGCCGTCAGGCCGGCGGTGCGAGCGTCGGTTCCGATGCGCAAAACTCTGAAAGCAGTGCCGCCGCTTCGCGCCAGGACGGCCAGTTCGCGCGCGCCGCCGAAGCAATTCATCAGTCGATTCAGGATCAGCCGGATCTGGCGCGGCTGTCGACACAGGTCATCACCGAAATGACGCCGGAAGGCCTGCGTATTCAGCTGGTCGATCAGGACGGCAGGCCGATGTTCCAGCCGGGCACCGCAGAACCGATGCCCTACACGGTGAAGCTGTTGTCTGAAATCGCCAAGGTGATCGATGATTTGCCCAACCGGGTTTCGGTCGCCGGCCATACCACGGGCGCGGATGCCGGATCGACATGGGATATTTCTTCCAATCGCGCACTCGCCGCGCGTGCGCTGTTGGCAAACAATGGCCTGTCCTCGGACCGAATCTACGAAGTGGCGGGCAAAGCGGGATCCGAGCCGTTGCTGCCCGAAGATCCCAACGCTTCGGCCAACCGCCGTGTTTCCATCACCTTGCTGCGCGAAGCACCGCCGGTTCCGCCTGGACACCAGATTCAGTAGATTGCAAGCAAAATTTGGCGTATTTCCACACTAGCGCGGACTGGCATTCCATTGTCATAATTCGAGCGCACTGCCGGGCTGCATGATCTGTGACTGACCAACGTAATGCGCGGGTTCCCCAGTTTTTTCTCACACCAGGTGGGCCGTGCCCCTATCTGCCCGGACGCACCGAGCGTAAAGTATTTGCTCGCCTGACCGGCGCGCTGGCCCAACCCCTCAGCGAAGCACTGACCCATTCCGGCTTTCGCCGCAGCCAGACCATCGCCTATCGGCCGGCATGCGAGGGCTGCTCGGCCTGCGTCTCGGTGCGTATCGTGGCAACGGAATTTGAACCTTCCCGAAACCAGAAAAAGCTTCTGCGGCGAAATCTCGATCTGATCCGTACCAATGTCGCGGCCGAGGCAACGCGCGAGCAATTTGCGTTGCTGCGCACCTATCTTGATTCCCGCCACTCGGGCGGAGGTATGTCGGACATGGGGCTGTTCGACTATGTCGCGATGGTGGAAGAGACGCCGGTCGAAACCATGATTATAGAATATCGCCGCCCGTCACAGGACGGCAAGCCGGGCGATCTGCTGGCCTGCGCGCTGACCGACGTGCTGCGCGACGGGTTATCGATGGTCTATAGCTTTTTTCATCCCGGCGAAGACGCCCGCAGCCTTGGAACCTATATGATCCTGGATCATGTACAGGCGTCGCGCCAGCGCGGCCTCGAATATGTCTATCTGGGCTATTGGGTCCAGGGCAGCGACAAGATGAACTACAAGTCGCGCTATCGCCCTCTGGAAGCGCTCGGAAAAGACGGCTGGACCCGGCTGAACGACTAATCTTTTCCGCCGAATCGCGCCGTCCACTCGGCCACCTGCTCGTCACTGATCTTTGCGAACAGCACGTCCGGCGAATGGATAGCCTGCCCGGCATCCAACTGATCCAGGAATTCCGCCATCGGTTCGTCCGGCCACGGAATAATTTCCGGCGCCGGCATAATGCATTCATGCACCGCGCGCGCGATGGTCGGCATCACCGGCGAGGTCAGATGGCCGAACAGGTGTACAAGGTTTAAGCCCATGCGCACGCCAACCGCCGCTCTGGCGCGGTCGGTCTTGATATGCGTCCAGGGTGCGGCCTTTGTCAGATACTCGTTGCCCGCCACCCAGATGGCGCGCAGTTCGCCGAGCGCCTTTCTGTATTCCATGCCTTCCAGATAATCGGCCAACTGCCTGACGCGCCCGTCCAGATCGCGGATCAGGGCCTGTTCGTCCGCGCCGTACGCGCCCTCGCCCGGAACCTTGCCGTCGAACCGCGCCACGCAGAATTTCGTGACCCGATTGACGAAATTCCCCAGTACATCGGCAAGATCCTTGTTCACGACTCCGGCGAAATGTTCGAAGGTAAAATTCGAATCCGAACTTTCCGGCGCATTGGCCATCAGATAATAGCGCCAGTAATCGGCCGGCAGCAGTTCCAGCGCGCTGTCCATAAAGACACCGCGCTTCTCGCTGGTCGAGAATTTTCCGCCATCATAATTCAGCCAGTTAAAACCCTTGAGCCGGTCGACCAGTTTCCATGGTTCGCCCGAACCCATAATGGTGACGGGAAAGCCTACTGTGTGGAACGGCACATTGTCCTTGCCCATGAATTCGTAATAGCGCACGTCCTTGGCCGTTATCGCCGAACCACCAGTCGCGCCAGGCATCGCCCTTGCCATTGGCGTCGGCCCATTCCTTGGTGGCGCCGATATATTCGATCGGCGCGTCGAACCAGACATAAAATACTTTGCCCTTGAGCTGGCCGTCCGCGATGTCGTCCGGCACGGGCACGCCCCATTCCACGTCTCGCGTGATGCCGCGATCCTGCAGCCCCTCGTCCAGCCATTTGTAGGCGATCGAGGTCACAAGCTGCGGCCAGTCGTTCTTGTGGCTGTCGATCCAGGCGCGCAGTTGGGGCACGAATTGCGATTGCTTCAGGAACAGATGCGTGCGAATCGCGGATTTCAATGTCCGTCGAACCGGATATGGCCGAGCGCGGATTGATCAGATCGATCGGATCCAGCACGCGCGTGCAATTTTCGCACTGGTCGCCGCGCGCCCGGTCATAGCCGCAATGCGGACAGGTGCCGATCACATACCGGTCCGGCAGAAATTTTTTGTCCGCCCTGGAATAGACCTGTTTGGTGGTGCGAACATCCAGATGACCGTTCTTCCAAAGCTGCCGCGCGAAATGCTGCGTCAGTTCGCGGTTCTGCAGACTGGACGAACGGCCAAAATGATCCCAGGACAGGCCGAAACGTTCGCCAACCTCCTTCTGGCGGCGATACTGTTCGGCGCAAAATTCCGCCACATCCATGTCCTGCTTCGGCTGCCGCCAGTTCGGTAGTCGAGCCGTGCTCGTCCGTGGCGCAGATGGCCAGAGTTTCGCGCCCGCGGGCGCGCTGAAAACGGGCGAAAACATCGGCCGACAGCAGCGACCCGGCCAGCGTGCCCAGGTGCTTAATGCCATTGATGTAGGGAAGCGCGGAGGTAACAAGAATGCGGGTCATAGAGATCCAGGAGATGAAATCAATAAAATGAGAGCGGAGATTAGCTTTCCGCAGCCCGCCGTCCACCCTGTATACTTCAAAAAACCTGCCTTTCCCCGGCCCGCGACATTGCGATCCGGCGGGAAGCGTCGTATTTCAGCCGCCGCGCCGGGTTAGCTCAGTTGGTAGAGCACCTGATTTGTAATCAGGGGGTCGCGGGTTCGATCCCTGCACCCGGCACCATAGGCGGAATCCGGACAAAGCGGCTGATATTGGCCCGCATTGAGGAACGCTCCCCACTTCTGGGCTTTAGAGTTTATTGACGGGGATGGGCCTAAAAGGTGTGTTAAGATGTCCGTTAACGAAAGGTTATGATTATGAGCGAACAAAGCGACGTTGATTATGAAGTCCTGCGCAACGATCTCGACAAGCTGCGCACCGAGTTTACCAAGCTGGCCGAGCTTCTGCGTGAAAGCGTACGGCATGCGGGCAATGGCGCCACGCGCGAAGCCCGCCGCGCCGGCGAGCAGGCCTGGCAGACGACCCGCGACAAGGCCGAAGACGTAATTTCCCAGATCGAAGAAAAGCCTGTCACCTATGCCGCCATTGCCTTCGGCGTGGGACTTTTGCTCGGCTTCCTCTTCGGCGGTCGGCGCTAAATTTTGCTTCGACGCGTCTTTATCAAGTTGGTTATTGCGGCAATGGCATTACTGGCTGCCGCCACCGGCTTCCTGCTTGCCCTGATTTTTCTGTTTGTCGCGGCGTACAACGCGCTCAATCTCATTGTGCCGTCATGGGCCGCGGCCCTGATCATCGCGGGTATCGCGATACTATCCTGTCTGTTCTTTATTTTGATGGCGCGCGGACTTGCCAGATTTCCGCGCCGCAAGTCCCGCAGAAACAAGCGCGATAACATGGAATCGGTTTTCGCGGAATTGCTGGGTGAGAAGGTCAGCGGTTTTGCGCAGGACAATGCATTTCTTGCCTCGTTCATCGCGCTGTTGGCGGGCCTTGTGGCCGGCCTCTCGCCGCGGCTGCGCAATGCGATTTTGCGCTTTCTTGCGATCTGATCATTTTCTGGCGGACAGTGCGGGGGCAACAGCGCGATAGGCGCGATCGGCACGAAGCATCTGTTCCGGGCCGGATAAATTATTCTCGGTCGGACCATCACAGACAATCACTTCTGTACGCCCCGTGGCGCAGACCGTTGGCTGATCGTGCATTTGATCCGCGTCTATGGCCGGGCCCGGAGGATTCTTTCGCGCCGCGGAACGCGCAAAATTCCGGGCTAACCATCGCAGCGGTCAGCGCCACAAGGTTCTGGATTCCGGGCTTGGTACGACCCGCGCCCATGGCGCCTAACTGCGAGTCTTCAGGGCCGTAGTCTCAGCGGTATCGTCCGCCGGCTCTGGTTTGAACAGGCGAATGGCGCGTTCCGCCACAATGATCTGCGCCGGTGTCAGTTGCGTTTGAAGCGCTTCCACGCGCTCCGCCGCCTCCAGATCGTCATTTTGGGCGGCGATGGAATACCACACAAACGCCTCGACCAGACTCTGTTTCACGCCTTCGCCACGCTCGTACAGAACCGCAAGATTAAATTGTAAATCCCCATAGCCAAGCGCGGCGGCGCGCTCGAACCAGCGCGCGGCGCCGACCATGTCCTTGTTGTCGGCAAATTGCATTGCGAGGGCGTGCATGGCCTTGCGATTGCCGGCGTCTGACAGCACCTGAAGCCGCCGGTCGGGATCAACCGCCACGCGCCGGGGAACGCTGCCGCTGCCCATGGTGACTGCCGCCGCGGCGCTGGAGCCGGGCGCGTGCCGCAGTGCCATGCCTGCTCCCGCCACGGTCAGGGCCAAAGTGGCAATGCCGATTAGCAGGGGTTTTGTGCGCGACAGCGGTTTGCGTTTCCCGCTTTCGGCTTTGCTCGCCGCCTCGATGGCGTGACGTCTGGCGACTGCCAGAAATTCAAGGCCGGCGTTCTGCGGTGTAACAGCCGCCATGACATCGGCGCTGGCAATCTCTTCCTCGGGAATTTCCTGGTGCTCGCCTTCCTGGAATGCTTGGGCCGGTACCGACTCCTGTTGGAGCTGGTCGAGCAGATCCGGCTCGTCCGCCTGGCGTAGTTTTGTTTCTTCTATGGCTGACTCAAGGGCATGCTGATGCCTGGTAGCTTCTTCGATGGTTTTTTCCAGCGCATTATGGCTCTCGCCGAACTCAAGCTCGACGCGTTCGAGCCCTGCTTCGCTCGCCGCGATCCGTTCCTCAAGTTTTCTGAGTTCCAGTGAATAGGTCTGCTCGGATTTTTCCTGGCGCTCTTCCAGTGCTTTCAAAGCGCGCTCGAACACCCGCAGGCGACGCTCAAGCCAGGCATCGCCCGGTGCCGTCGCATTCACTTCCTGGCTGGCCGCTTCCGCGCCAGCGGAAATATTTTCCCCATTACCCATGGGGTACAGCCTAGCTGAGCTGTGTTCCCGCTACGTCAAGGAATTGCGCGGCATTCGAAGAGAATTTAGAGAATTATTTAACTAAAATTTTCACGATATACCCTGAATTGCCCGCCACACTTTTTCCGGCGTGGCGGGCATGTCCAGATGTTCGATGCCGATCGCGTCGCAAACAGCGCTCATAACAGCCGGCAGGGCGCCCACAGTACCTGCCTCGCCACAGCCCTTTGCGCCCAGCGGATTTGTCCTGCAGGGAATTTCTTCATAGGCGAAATCGATATCCGGAATATCGCAGGCGCGCGGCATGGCGTAGTCGGCAAAGCTGGCCGTCAGCAACTGGCCGGACTCCGGGTCATAGACCATATTTTCCATCAGGGCCTGACCGAGACCTTGCGCGATCCCTCCATGAACCTGCCCCGCCACCAGCATGGGATTGATAACGCGTCCGAAATCGTCATAGGCGCAATAGGACACCACATCCGTCTTGCCGGTCTCGGGATCGATTTCCACCTCGCAGACATGGCAGCCATTGGGAAAAGTCGGGGCGCTGCCCTGATAGGCGCCATCGCTGTCCAGGCCGCTTTCGAATCCTGCAATCGGTTCGGCGCGCAACGTCGCGGCCAGATCCAAAAGCGTTACAGTGCGAGAGGTACCCGCCACCGTGAACCGTCCGACCGCATCCGCCGCCGAAAATTCCACCATGCTCCCGCCGGCCTGCAGAATATGGCCGGCGGCGGCTTTGCCTTTTTCTATAATGGTGTCCGCTGTCGCCAGCAAAGCGCCGCCCGACATGTTCAGAGAGCGCGATCCGCCTGTCCCGCCGCCATTGACGCCATTGGTATCGCCCTGTTTGACGAAAATGTTCTCGAACGGAATGCCAAGCCGTTCTGAAACGACTTGCGCAAAGGCCGTTTCGTGCCCCTGCCCGTTGGACTGCGTGCCGGTGAGCACTTCAACCATCCCGTCGGATCGAAAGCGCACGGCGGCCGGTTCGGTACCCGTGGCGGCGGTAATCTCCACATAGTAGGCAATGCCAAGCCCGCGCCGCAGTCCCCGCGAAAGACTGTCGGCCTTGCGCGCGGAAAATCCGTCGACATCGGCGCGCGCCAGTCCCCTGGACAACAGCAGCGGATAATTTCCGGAATCAAAATTGGCCCCGTTCCAGTTCTTGTAGGGCAGTTCTTCGGGTTCAATCAGATTGCGCTTTCGAATTTCGGCGCGCGTAAGTCCGGTTTTGACAGCCGCCGCATCCATCAGCCGCTCCATCATATAGGCGGCCTCGGGACGGCCCGCCCCGCGATAGGCGTCGACTGGCGCCGAATTGGAAAAATATCCCTTTATGTTCGCGAAGACTGCCGGCACCCGGTAAACGCCGCCAAAAATCCTCCCGCCCGCCACCGTGGCAATAAACAATGCGTATAAAGACAAATAACCGCCGAGATTGGCCCGTCCGTTTACGCGCAACGCCAAAATCCGATAATTAGCGTCCAGCGCCAGCTCGACCCGCATTTTGGTATCGCGGCCATGGGCATCCGCCAGAAAGCTTTCCATCCGCTCGGCGCTCCAGCGCACCGGACGGCCAACAGCCCGGGCCGCAACAAGAACCAATACCTGTTCCGGATAGACAAACCCCTTCATGCCGAAGCCGCCGCCGACATCCGGCGTGACCACGCGCAAATTTTCCGGCGCAATATTCAGTATCGATTTGGTAATGTTGTTGCGGATGTTCGCCGCGCCCTGGGAGCCGGTATACAGCGTGTAGCCTTCGCTCTGCGGGTCATAGGCGCCGATGGCGTTGCGCGTTTCCATGGGCATGGCCGAGACCCGGTTCTGCACGACTTCGATGGAGGCCGCATGCGCCGCCGCCGCAAATGCGGCAGTCACTGCCGCCTCGTCGCCCGCCACCCAGTCAAGTGCCTGATTGCCGGACGAACCCCACAAGGGCGCGCCGTTGGGCGCGGATTCCAATGTTCCCGCAGCGCTCAGCGGCTCATAGTCCACCATGATAAGCTCTGCCGCGTCCTTCGCCTGGGCATAGCTATTGGCGATCACCATGGCGACAGCTTCGCCGGTGAAAACCACCAGTCCTTCTGCGAGCAATTTCTTGGGCGACGAATGCGGGGCCGATCCGTCGCGATTTTTCATCGGGGCATTGGCTGGCATGGCCCCGACACCATGCAAATCGGCGGACGTCAGGACGGCGAGCACACCGGGCGCGGATTTCGCGGCAGAGGTATCGATGGACAGGATCCTGGCATAAGACTGGGCGGAGCGGTGAAAACACGCAAAGGCCTCGTCCGGCAGCCTGATGTCATCAGTATACTGACCTTTTCCGGTGGTAAAGCGGATGTCTTCATGCCGGCGAACGCTCTGGCCCATTCCAAATTTCATTGCACGCGCCTTACTGCTTCCTTCCAGCCTGCATATAACGTGTCGCGTTCGGCCCGTTTCATGGATGGCTTGAATCGTTTGTCCAATGCCCAATGGGCAGCGATGTCGTTGAGGCTGGAAAACACGCCTGCGGAAAGTCCTGCAAGATAGGCAGCTCCCAATGCGGTGGTCTCGGTCACTTTCGGCCGATCTACCGCCAGACCGACAAGATCGGCCAGCCTTTGGCAGAACCAGTCGTTTTTCACCATGCCGCCGTCCACCTTGATATGCTTGAGCGGGCCCAGCCCGGCCCGTTTCATATCCGATACCATGGCGTCCAGCAGATCGCGTGTCTGGTAGCACACGGCATCCAATGCGGCGCGCGCAATTTCCGCGCGGCCCATATCGCGCGTCAGCCCCACGATCGCACCCCGCGCCTCGGGGTCCCAATAGGGCGCGCCCAGCCCGGTAAACGCGGGAACGAAATACAGTCCCTCCGCCGGCTTTGCCGTGCGCGCCAATGCCTCGATTTCAGGGGCGGTATGGATGACGCCCAGGGCATCACGCAACCATTGCACCACTGCGCCGGCAATGAAGATGCTGCCCTCGATGGCATAGCTCGCCTTGCCGCCGATCCTGTACAAATTGGTAGTCAGCAACCGGTTTTTCGAGGCAACGATTTTGCTGCCGGTATTCACCAGCGCGAAACATCCGGTGCCATACGTACTCTTGACCTCTCCGGGCTTGAAACAAGCCTGCCCGACGCTGGCCGCCTGCTGATCACCGGCCACGCCCAATATCGGAATGGCGCGACCCAGCAAATGTTCCTCGATTTCACCGTAATTATCGGTACTGCCGCGCACGTCGCCAAGCGCCGCACGCGGAATATCGAACAGGTCCAACAGCCAGTCGTCCCACTCCAGCGTCTTCAAATTCAACAGCATGGTGCGCGAAGCGTTTGTCACGTCGCTGGCGTGGGTCCGGCCGCCCGTCAGTTTGTAGATCAGCCAGCTTTCTATAGTCCCGAGTGCGACCTCGCCGCGCTTGGCGCGGGCGCGGGCACCCGGAACATGGTCGAGCAACCACTCCATTTTTGTGGCGGAAAAATACGGGTCCAGCAGCAGCCCGGTGCGCGCGGCAATCTTACTTTCCAGCTTGCGGGCTTTCAGCGACCGGCAACGTGCTGCGGTTCGCCGGTCCTGCCAGACAATTGCATTGTGGAGCGCCTTGCCGCTGGCCCTGTCCCACATCACCGTGGTTTCGCGCTGATTGGTGATGCCGATAGCGGCAATGTCCGCAAGTTTTACGCCCGCTGTCACGGCCCGCAGGCAACTCAGTGTCGACTCCCAGATCTCCTCGGCGTCATGCTCGACCCAGCCATTGGCCGGAAAGATCTGCCGCAGCTCCATGGAGTGGTTTGCGGCAACCGCACCCAGCCCGTCAAACAGCATGGCCCGGGAGCTGGTGGTGCCCTGGTCGATGGCCAGCAGAAAAGTCAGTTCGGGGGTCATGCTCTCCGGAAACCCTTGGTAACAAGCGGATTTCTGCCCACCTTAATACGCTGTTAACGCCATTTTGCTAGGTCTGATGACCCCGGGGTAGTGGGGAAACCGCGTTAAAGACAGCAGGGACGTATTTTGGGGCTGACCGCAAACGATATGAGCGACATGGGCCGCTTGGCTCAGCTCGCGATCAATCCCACAGACGGCGCCAGCCGCGAGGAAATCTATCTGGCGGTCGCCTCGCTCTATCGTATCCAGGGCACCGGGCTGAACAACGCGAACGCGGCCTGATGCGCGACATCCTGCGCCGTCTGACCCGGACGTGGAAATGGCGATCCGGATCGCTTTGGCCGAACGCCTGGCCGACGAAGTCAACACGCCTCACGACCTGATTCTGATGCTGGTGGACGACACCATCGAAGTCGCGCGCCCTCTCATTCTCCGCAGCCCGCTGCTGACCGAAAAGGACACGCTGCGGCTGATCGCCGAATCCGGCATCGCTCATCAGGAAGCCGTCGCGGCCCGCGGCCCAATATCGGCGAACCGGTCACCGACGCGCTGGTCACCTGCGATTCCGAGATCCGTTCTGGTCGCACTTGTCCGCAACGCCACGGCCCAAATTTCCGAAAGCGGCTATCGAAACGCTGGTGGATACGATCGCGCGCCAGCGCGGTCTGCAGGACCCTGGTGCGGCCGTCCCGATTTGCCGCCCGTGCTTGCCACCAGCATGTGCGAATGGGTTTCCGACGCGCTTAAGGCCTATATCGCCAAGAATTACGCGATTTCATCGAGCAAGCTGGACAAGGCCATTGATCAGGCTGAAACCCAGGTCAAAGACGGTACCCGGCCGGTCCCAAGGATCCGCCACCGCCGGCAGTTCGGCCAGAAGCTGGTCGAAAAGCTCGCCTCGTCGGGCCAGCTCAAGGCCGGATTTCTCATGCGCGTTCTGCAGTCAGGGCCAGATTGACCTGTTCGAGCTGGCATTTGCGCGCCTGCTGGAACTGCCCATTCAGCGCATGCGCAATCTCTTCTACCATGGCGGCCCCAAGGCCGTTGCGCTGGCCTGCCGGGCGGCTGGCATCGACAGACGCGGTTTTCGCCACGGTGTTATAATCTGTCCCGTCAGGCCCGGCAGATGCCCATGGCCAGCTGGCCGAGACCGACATGGACCGAGGCCGAGGCGGTGTTCGCCGACTTCACCAAGCAGAGCGGCCCTGGCCGAGCTGCAGACGCTACAGCCTGAACTGATACCGGCCCCCCTTATTCCCGAAGGTGAAAACCGTGCCGATCCTGCTAGCGTCGGGAATGCAGGACAGTTTGGCCGTTCCATCACCTATTTGCGCGTGTCCGTCACCGACCGCTGCGATTTCCGCTGCGTCTATTGCATGAGCGGAGCATATGGAGTTCCTCCCCAAGTCCGAGATCCTTACGCTCGAGGAACTGGAACGGCTGTGCTCGGCCTTTGTCGAAAAGGGCGTCGAACGACTGCGCATCACGGGCGGTGAGCCGCTGGTGCGCAAGAATGTGATGCGCCTGTTCGAGAAGTCTGGGCGCGCCGGCTCGGCACGGGAAAATTGCAGGAGCTCACCCTCACCACCAACGGCAGCAGGCTTGCCGCACTATGCCCGCGGCTTGCGGGATGCCGGCGTGCGGCGCGTGAATGTCTCGCTCGACAGCCTGCGACCCGGGCTAATTCCAGACCATCACCCGCTGGCGGCGAATCTGGCGAAGGTCATTGCGGGTATCGATGCCGCGCTGGCCGCCGGGCTCGAGGTCAAGATCAACACCGTTGCGCTGAAAGGCGTAAACGATGACGAGATGCCCGAAATCATGCGGTGGGCGCATCAGCGCGGCATGGACTTCACCCTGATCGAGACCATGCCCATGGGCGAAACCGAAGAAGACCGCCTCGACGCAATATCTGCCACTGTCGCTGGTGCGCGCGAATTTGGCGAAGCAATTTCACGCTCACCGCTCGCACCCATCGCACCGGCGGGCCGGCCCGCTATGTCGAGGTCGCCGAAACCGGCGGGCGTCTGGGCCTGATCACGCCGCTCACCCACAATTTCTGCGAAAGCTGCAATCGTGTGCGCCTGACCTGCACCGGTACGCTCTATCATGTGTTTGGGGCAGGAAGACGCCGCCGATTTGCGCGCGCCGCTGCGCGCCAGTCCCGATAACGCAGCGTTGTTCAGAGGCTATCGACCGCGCCATTGCGGCAGAAAGCCAAAAGGCCACGATTTCATCATCGATCGCGATCATGCGCGCCCGGCCGTTGCGCGCCATATGTCGATGACCGGGGGCTGAGTCCGTGCCAGCACTTCATTTTGTTGCGGCGCTCCGCAGGCGGAAGATGCGCTCGCGCCACTGCGCAAACTGCACGGCGATGCGGGCCCGGAAAAGGCAGGGATCGTCGTGGCCATTGGCGGCGACGGCTTCATGCTGCAGACGCTCGCATAATTTTGTCGGCAAGGGCAAAGCGATTTACGGCATGAATCGCGGGTCCGTCGGCTTTCTCATGAATGAATTTCATGAAGAAGATCTGACCCGCGCGTCTTGCGGCTGCCGAACACGCCACCATTCATCCCTTGCAGATGACGGCGCACAATCCGGCGGGAACGACCGAAGCCCTCGCGTTCAACGAAGTCTCGTTGCTGCGCCAGACGCGCCAGGCGGCTAAGATCAGCATCCTGGTGGACGAGCCGTACGCGCATTGATGAACTGATATGCGACGGCGTGCTGGTCTCGACCCCGGCCGGCTCGACGGCCTATAATTTGTCCGCACACGGCCCCATTCTGCCGATCGACGCCGCCCTGCTGGCGTTGACGCCCATCAGTGCCTTCCGCCCGCGGCGCTGGCGCGGCGCGCTGCTGCCCCATCACGCCCGGGTGCGGTTCGAGATGCTGGAAGCGCCAAACGGCCGGTCAGCGCCGTGGCCGACGATTTCGAGGTCCGGGACGTCACGCCGTGGATGTGTCTGAGGACCGCCGCATCGCCATGACCCTGCTCTATGACGCGGGGCACTCATTGGATGAACGAATCCTGGCCGAGCAAGTTCAGCTATTAGTGATTTCGAAACATCTGCCGCTTCACTTCGAATTAAGCAACGGTCTGTAACGTCTCATAAAGAACGCGGCACGGCCGTTGGCCGGAACCCGCCCGGCAATTCTTTGGGTATTGGTATGAGCGGCTATCGCTTCGACAGGCTTAAGATTCTGGTGGTGGACGACAATGCGCATATGCGCAAGCTTGTCGTGACGATCCTGCAGGCCTTCGGCGCAAATCAGATCTACGAAGCCGAAACGGCGAGAACGCGCCTCGCCGTCCTGCGCGAAACCAATCCGGACATGGTTATGCTGGACTGGATGATGGAAGGCATGTCCGGGCTGGATGTGGTCAGGCAGATACGAACATCCCCAGACCAGCCCCAATCCCTTTGTGCCGGTGATCATGCTGACCGGCCACACCCATATCGATCATGTGCGCCAGGCCCGCGATGCCGGCGTCAACGAATTTCTCGCCAAGCCGGTCTCGGTGAAAGCCATCATGACAAGGCTGATATCGGTGATCGAACATCCGCGACCCTATGTGCGCACAAAGGCCTATTTCGGCCCCTGTCGCCGCCGTCGCGGCGCTGACGAATATCGCGGTCCTGAACGCCGCGCATCCGGCGGGTGCCGCAGCAGACGTAGCGGCAGAATAATCAAGGGAAAATCCATGGCCAGACAACAGCCCATAGAACTATTTCATGCCGCCGAACATGCTCAAGGCAAAGGTGTCCGGCACGGTTGGCGGGCTTGATATGTCCGCCATCAAACGCGCTGAATCCGCCATGGACGATCTCAAGTCGGAATTCACCGATTGGGTCGCCAAGGATGTGGAAAAGCTGGGGGAGGCGCATGCGCGCTTTACCAAGGAACGCAGTGCGGCGGCCCGCGACGATCTCTTGCGCGCCAGTCACGATATTAAGGGACAGGCCGGCACGTTTGACTTTCTCCTGATTGCGCGCGCTGCCGCGTCTCTATCCAAATTGATCGACGAGACGAAAACCATTTCGGCCTTGCCGTTGTCGCTGGTGGATGCCCATGTTGCGGCCATCCGCGTAATTTTCCGCGAGAAGATCAATGGCGCATCGGACGCCACGGCGCTGGCCCTGATGAACGAGCTGGACGCGCGCGTGGCCGAAACGCTGGCGACGAAAATTCCCTAATTCTTTTTCGCGTAATCGCTCTGGCTGCCCGACAGAACGTCGAATATCCCCGACGTAAAGAGCAGCGGCGTGGACGGAAGCTGCGCCAGCATATCCGTTGAAAATAATCCGCGTGTTGGCTGCCAGCGCGTAAAATTCATCGTCGGCGTCACGCTCGGGCAGAAGCCCGTATCAACCGCGGCATGCGCGGGCATGGACGCGGAGGACGCTGTCACAGGCACGGCTTTGGACGCCGCGCGCCCGCCCGCATGCTTCATCGCCCAGTTATACACTTCGCTGACCGACTTTGCGCTGCCGTCCGGGTTATAGAAAACCGTTTTGTTGGCGGCGGCGGCGGCGGGAAAGGCATTCGCGGCGCTGGCGGCAGGGTCGGCTTCCTTGAGCTTGATCAGCTTGCAGGCGGCACCGGCGCCCAGGAAGTGCGCGGCGTACAGCTCGCCGCTGCAAACATCGCGGCCCAGCGCGCCCTCCAGCCTGTTCTGGCAGCTCTTGGTGAATTCTCCGGCCATCAGCGACGAGACTTGCGGATCGGTCCTGAGGGCAAGAATTGCCTGCCTGTCGGCGGGATTTGCCGTGCGGTAATGCCCCTCGCCGTCCTGGCTGATGGCAGCGGCCATGCTGCCAAGACCGTATTTGGCGCCATGATTTTTGATCAGCCCGAGCCAGGTCTGGTCGACAAACTGGAACAGCCCGGTGGCTGACGAAGTACTTGATTTTACATCAGTTTTCAGGCCGGATTCGCGCTTGGCGGTTGCCAGCAAATAGTTGAAATCCGAGCCAGTAGCCGCCGCCGCGCGCTTGAGCGCGGCGATGATGCTGCTGGTATCGGTTACGGCATTTGCGGCTTCTGCCAGCATGACGTCGGTTCTCCTTGCTCAAACAGGAGCAACCGCCGTGCCAGAATAGTTAAAGCGCGTTTACGAGTTGGCGGATCAGCGCCGCGCAGGCTTCGGCTTCATAGGGCACCGGGGCGCCATTGCCCCATACGGGACCGGGCCAGGCATGATCCCCCGGCTTGCGCGCCACCACATGCACATGAAGCTGCGGTACGATATTGCCCAGCGCGCCGGTATTGATTTTCTGCGCGCCCGTCAGCGCCTTCAAGGCCCTGGCGGCATAGGCGGTCTCGGCCGCAAGGCCGTTCTGCTCGTCCGGCGTGAGATCGAAAATTTCCGAAACATTGATGCGCCGCGGCACCAGAATGATCCAGGGATAGCGGGCATCCTTCATGAGCAGCACACGGCACAAAGCCCAATCGGCGATAAACACCGTGTCGGCCGCTAATTGCGGATGCAGTTCAAATTCCATGGCCCGGGTTTACGCCCCGGGCATGGCAGGCGTCCACAAGCCTGCCGGGTATGGCAGATATGCCCGCTGCGCAGCCGGCACAGGACATCGCGGCCCGCGCCGATCGCCATCGCCGCACCGGCGGCACCGTCAGGCAAATCGGCAGGGATCGAAGTGCGGCGCGGATGCGGGCTGCTCCAGAACAAAGCGACACAGCAAATCCGCGATATAGGGTGCAAACAGGATCCGTTTCGGAATTGGCCGGTAGCGGCGAACAGATTGGAAAACTTTGTGCGCCCCAGCACAGGAAGAGCATCCGGCGCGCGCGGCCGCAGTCCAGCCCAGTGATCGGCGATCTTCCAGTCCCTTAGGGCCGGCATCAAATCGCCGGCACGGGTGAACAGGTGCTCTTCCGCCGCCTTGGTTGCCTGCGTATTGAAACCGACATCTTCCATGGTCGACCCGACGATCAGCCGGTCGCCGCGCGGCACGACATAGACGCCGTCGCCCCACACCACATGCGCGGGAATGTTCGAACCCGCGGGCGGAGCCAAAGAAAGGAGCTCACCTTTTATGGGACGAACGGGAATTTGGGTTTCCAGCAGGCCCGACCAGGCTCCCGCCGCCAGAACAAAAGCATCGGCGCTATGCAGACCAGAGGCCGTCCGCACGGCGACGACATGATCATGCTCCTTTTCTATGCTCAGCACTTCTTCGCCGGTGCGCGCCGCGCCGCCCGCCTGGACGAAGGCTTCGCGTAATGCGGTCAACAATTTGCGCGGATCGACTTGCGCCTCGTTCCGCGCAAAATAGGCCCCGGCAATGCCGGGCGCCAGCATCGGCTCAAGCGCCTGCGCCTGCGCGGCATCGATCCATTCGACGGTTTTGTCGTCTGCCATGCGCGCGGAAAGCGCTTTGTGCGCCTGCGCATTCATGGCCACAAGCAAAGCTCCATTGCGGAGATAATCGACCGGAACGCCGGACGCCGCTTCCAGTTCTTGCGCAAATGCGGGCCATAAACGCTGTGCCTCGCGCGCCATGTCCGCTTCAGGGGTTTGCGCGCTGCCGAGTTCGCCGGCTACGGCCAGCATGCCCGCGGCAGCCCAGGTTGCGCCATGACCGGGTTCACTGCGCTCGAACAGCATGACCTCGGCCCCGGCCCCGGCCAGTTTCCATCCGATACTGAGGCCGGCAACGCCGCCGCCGATAATGATAACCTTCACAATGAACTCCACGCGTCTGCAGATAGCCGGCCTTCTGGCGCGGCGAGGAATATCACCGGCGCTATCTCGGAAAGAACGACCTGCCCTTCTGCCATGTATCTCACGGCGACTGACCTGTCTGTGCAGCCTCGGCTTTCTCGTCATTTATCCGCAGATTGTTCAGGATCAATAGCAGTGCAATCACGCTCATCATTCCCGGCGGAATCCAGAGTACCAGCCCGCCATAATGCTGGTCGATGAGCGCCGTCATCTCCAGCACCCGTCCGCAGATATTATAGACGGGATAAAAATCCGTCATTGGTCAGCGGATAGGATTGCGCCCAGCACCATTTGCGGCAGCTCGATCAAGAGCGATCATAAGCGCCCGCATCAGATGGGACAGACGCGCGGGCGGCTTGGGCGGGGAATCCAGCACCAGACGACCAGAACATCATGCCGTTGATCGCCATGGTCCAGTTCATCAGCATGTAGAGATTTTCGTCCAGCATGACCCGGGTATGGATGGACGGGATCAGCCAGAAATAGAGCAGACCCGACAAACAGCGCCGGCGCGACCGCCGGATGTTGGAGCACATTCACGAAGGCGCGCACCGGCCGCGGCGGCAACCAGCGGCTTGAGGAACACGGGCATCCCGGCAAACAGCACCGGGCCGCTCATGCCCATCGCGATCAGGAAGGCGCCGGCATGGTGAAGCACGAAATGCGCCCAGCGATGGGCGAAAAACAGATGCTGGGCGTAATAGTCGATGCGGGTCTGCAGCACGATATAGAAGGCGAGCACGGCGATACGAAACAGAGCGAGCGCCAGGCGGGCGGGCGCTCGGCCCGTGGCGATGCCTGAACCCCGCGCCAAACCAGGCCAGCGCCAGGAAGATGGCAAGAAATTCCACCCAGTGAAATTCCCAGGGCAGGAGAACCGGAAGATGGCCGGGAAACAACTGCCCATGGTGCCACAGCGCTGCCCCATGGCCAGCAGCAACAGGCCATACCAGGCCCAGGGTGAAATCCGCGTCATGCATGGTAGCGACTTAACGCCGCGCGGCGCTTTGGCCCCGGGCAAAAGCGTGATATGGACGCGGCCATGCGATATGCCGCCCTGTTCCTGGCCCCTGATGCTCGCGGCCTGCGGCCGTTCCAATTTCCACATGACCGACATTTCGGGCGCGCATGCCGCGGCTGGACCTTCACATGACGCGCGCCAGCGACGGCGCCCCCGTCAGCGGCGAAACCTATCGCGGCAAGGTGGTGGCGCTTTATTTCGGCTACACCAATTGTCCCGATGTCTGTCCCGCCACCCTGGCCAATCTCACCGGCATGCTGATCGGTTGGACAGGCAGGAATGTGCTGGTGCTGTTCGTCACGGTCGATCCGCACCGCGATACGCCGAAGCTGCTGGACGAATATGCGAAAGCCTTCTCGCCCCAGATCGAAGGCTTGCGCGGCACGGACAATCAGCTGGCCGGTCTGGCCCGGCGCTATCGCGTCGCCTATTCGGTTGATCCCAAATCGCCTTACACCGTGACGCATTCCAATGCGGTGTTCTTCTTCGATCCCACCGGCCGCGTCCGGCTGGTCACCACCGACACCAGCGACACCGCCGCGATGGCGGCGGATGTGGAGAAGCTGCTGCACTGATCCGTATACGGATTTAGATGTGCAGGGCCTTTTTGTCGGCATCCAGCACCGCTTCGTGCATCATTTCCGACAAGCGTCGGATGCGGGAAGATGGTGTGCGCCAGATCCTCCTCGGTCAGTTCGCCCGATTTGGCGATGACATAGCCCTGGATCAGCTCGGTCACTTCGGCGCCGATCATATGGGCGCCCAGCAGCTCGCCGCTCTCGGCATCGAACACGGTCTTGATCAGGCCTTCCGCCTCGCCCAGCGCGATGGCCTTGCCGTTGCCGATGAAGGGGAAGCGGCCAACCTTGATCTTGCGGCCGGTTTCCTTGGCCTTGGCTTCCGTCAGGCCCACGCTGGCCACCTGCGGCCAGCAATAGGTGCAGCCCGGCACGTTTGAGAATTGAGCGGATGCACGCCCTTCACGCCCGGCAATGCGCTCGGCCACGATCACGCCTTCATGCATCGCCTTGTGCGCCAGCCAGGGGCCGCCGACCAGATCGCCGATCGCCCAGACGCCGGCTCGCCGGTCTCGCCCTATTTTGGCGACGACATGGGTGCGGTCGACTTTGATGCCGGCCGCTTCCAGGCCGATATTCTCGACATTGCCGACAATGCCCATCGCCAGGATCACGCGGTCCACGGTGAGGGTTTCGGTCTTGCCGTCCTTGGCCTTCAAGGTCGCGGTGACATTGTCCGCGCCTTTTTTCAGCTCGGTCGACGGTGGTGCCGACCTTGAGCTTCATGCCCTGCTTGGCGAAGGACTTGGCGGCGAAGTTGGAGATTTCTTCGTCTTCCACCGGCAGCACCCGGTCGAGCACTTCGACCACAGTCACCTCCGCGCCCAGGGTGCGGTAGAAGCTGGCGAATTCGATGCCGATTGCGCCGCTGCCCACGACCAGAAGCGATTTCGGAAATGCCGGCGGCACCATCGCTTCGCGATAGGTCCAGATCAGCTTTCCGTCCGGCTCCAGCCCCGGCAAGGTGCGCGCCCGGGCGCCCGTGGCCAGGACGATGTTCTTGGCGGCATATTCGATGGCCTTGCCGTCCTTGGTGACGGAAAGCTTGCCCTTGCCGGTCAGCTTGGCCTCGCCCGCGATCACCGTGATCTTGTGCTTCTTCATCAGAAACCGACGCCGTTGGACAGCTGCACCGAAACTTCTTCGCGA
>CAWINU010000015.1:0-63157 GCA_963837555.1 uncultured Alphaproteobacteria bacterium
CGTCGCGCCCATCCTGTTGCCCAGCCTTTATGGCCCGGGCGCGGTTTGGTGGCTGTATCTGCTTGCGGGCGCCGGCGCGTGTCTGGGCATTGCGGCCGCGGTGCTGTTCTTGCGGCAGACACCGGTGCGGGCCTTTGTCTGGGCGCTGCTTGCGGCGCTGGTATTCTATCCGACGCTGACGGTCGCTACGGCGCCTCGCCTGACGGAGCTGTGGGTCAGCCAGCGTCTGGCCGCGGTCGCGAAAGCCAATTCCCTTCCAGACGACCCACCAATCGTATTGGCGGGATATGAGGAGCCCAGCCTGGTATTCGAGCTTGGGACCAACACCCGCATATCCAACGCCGAAGGGGCGGCGAGAGTTTCCGCCACGCAAGGCGGCCTTGCCCTGGTGGAAGATAGCGAAAGGATGGCCTTCTTTGCTCATCTGGCCGAGATGG
Source organism: uncultured Alphaproteobacteria bacterium (assembly GCA_963837555.1). GTDB lineage: Bacteria > Pseudomonadota > Alphaproteobacteria > Micropepsales > Micropepsaceae > Rhizomicrobium. The sequence goes on from CAWINU010000015.1 coordinate 438, forward strand.
AGGCCGACGCCGATCGCGTCGCCGAGGTCTCCGGTCTTAACTATTCGCGCGGCCGCAAGGTGCACATCAATGTCTACCGGGTGGGTGCGGTGCCCCAGCTGACCTACCCGCCGCCGGAATAGCACGCACCCAACTCAACCGGCGGACTTACGCGTGTTCGAGGCCGGCAACTGAAAATTTTCATGCACAGATGCCTGAGAGCGTCATTGCCCCTGCCGGGCGCTGCCCAGCGCGCAGCTCGGGTCGCATAGTGCATGTCCTGCGGTGCGTCTGGTCCATTGTCCGCATCGCGCATTTCGTCCTTTATTTTCAGGAATTTTCTGCTGCGTTGCCGGCGGCGTGCAGGCCGGTCGACAGCATGGTGTACGGAATGTAAATGCCTGCGGTGCGACCGCCCGGAACAGACGTCTAACCCTCCCGGGCAAGCCATGGCCATCTGCTGCCGCTCTTGACGGCTTTTCAGAAGCTACTAATGATCCGGCAATTCATTGCTGCCCTCTTATGGAAGCCGCAGGGGTTTTCGCAGTGGCCGCAATCGACGGGATGACATGAGACCCAAATGAGTCTCCAAGTGTTGCGGGGTAGGGCGCTGCAACCTCCGTTGCGTCCTGTCTGCATCGAGCCGGGCAACAGCACCGGCCCCACTCTCCAAGAAGCGGCTCGCGTCCAAGCTCCGGCGCCTCAGGCGGCCAAGGGCGCGCTGCGCTTTCCGGTCAATCCAGATACCCGCGCCTTTTACCGCCGCTTTTATCCTGGGACCTCCACGTTCGAATGGAATGACTGGCGCTGGCAGATGCGCAGCCGCATTCGCACCCTGGAAGAACTGGCCCGCATCTTCCGGCTGTCGAACGACGAGCACGATGCCGTAGGCCGCCATGAGGGCGCGCTCCCGGTCGGCATTACGCCCTACTATGCCAGCCTGATGGGCCTGACCGACGCCAGCGAGCCCCTGCGGCGCACGCATATCATGACGGGCGACGAATATGTCCGCACGCCGGGCGAAGAAGACGATCCGCTGGGTGAGGACCATGACACCGTCGTGCCGGGGCTGGTTCATCGCTATCCCGACCGTGTGTTGTTTCTGACTACCGGAACCTGTTCGACCTATTGCCGCTATTGCACGCGTTCGCGCCTGGTGGGCAATCCCGGCGGCGAATACCAATTCAACACCCGGAACTGGGAAAAGGCGCTGGCCTATCTGGAACAGCACACCGAAGTACGCGACGTGCTGCTGTCCGGCGGCGATCCTTTGACCATCGGCGACGACAAGCTGGATTGGCTGCTGGGGCGGCTGCGCGCCATCAAGCACATCGAATTTTTGCGTATCGGTACCAAAATGCCCGTGGTGCTGCCGCAGCGCGTGACCAAGGATCTGGTCAAGATGCTGCGCAAGCACCATCCGCTCTGGATGAGCATTCATTTCACCCACCCCAAGGAATTGACGCCCGAGGTAACGGAAGCCACCGCGCGGCTTGCCGATGCCGGTATCCCGCTGGGCAGCCAGACGGTGCTGCTTAAGGGCATCAACGACGATCCGGCCGTGATTGTGCCCATGATGCATGGCCTGCTGAAGCGCCGGGTTAAGCCGTATTATCTGTACCAGTGCGATCCGATCCGCGGCTCCAGCCATTTCCGCACCGGGATCGATGCGGGCCTGGAAATCATCCGGGCGCTGCGCGGACACACCACGGGTTACGCCACGCCGATTTACGTGGTCGATGCGCCGGGCGGCGGCGGCAAGATTCAGCTTGCGCCCGATCCGGTGATTGGCCGCCAGGGCGATGACATCCTGCTGCGCAATTTCGAGGGCAAGGTGTACCGTTATCCCGATCCGGGCGGCCGCCTGGGACAGGAGCTGCCGGCGCAGGCGGCGGAATAGGACAAAGATGCGTATCGGGGTCACCTACGACCTCCGTGCCGACTATCTCGCTCAGGGGTTGAGCGAAGAAGAAACGGCCGAGTTCAATTCCGAAGTCACCATTGAAGCCATCTGCGGGGCTCTAACGGCTCTGGGCCATGATCCCGTTCGCATTGGCGGCATCAGGCCGCTGACACAGGCGCTGGCCGCCGGCGAGCGCTGGGAGGCGGTATTTAACATCTGTGAAGGCCTGAAAGGCGTGGCGCGGGAGGCGCAGGTTCCAGCGCTGCTGGAGGCCTATGACATACCCTATGTATTTTCAGACCCGCTGACGCTGGCTATTGCACTTGATAAGAGCTGGGCCAAACGCATTGTCCGGGATGCCGGAATACCGACGGCGCCGTTTTGGGTCGTTAACCATTTGGCCGAAGTGGACGCAATCGATCTGACCTATCCGCTGTTCCTCAAGCCGGTTGCCGAGGGTTCGGGCAAAGGCGTGGACGAACATTCGCGGGTCGATGACAAGCGGCAGTTGCGCGCAACCGCCGCCAGTCTGCTGGCGCGCTTCGATCAGCCCGTGCTGGTGGAAAGTTTTCTTCCGGGCCGTGAATTCACCGTGGGTATCACGGGCACGGGCGCCGACGCGCGTGTTCTGGGCGTCATGGAAATCGCGCCGAAGGAAAATTTTGTCGGCCACGGATATGGGCTGGAGAACAAGGAACAGTGGGAGGACAAGGTTGATGTCCGTCTTGTCGAAGATGATGACGCCCTGGCGGCCGGCGCCGTAGCGCTTGCGGCCTGGCGGGCGCTGCGTTGCCGCGACGGCGGGCGCATCGATGTTCGCGCCGATGCAGCGGGTATTGCGAATTTTATCGAGGTCAATCCGCTGGCGGGTCTGCGGCCGCACTATTCCGATCTATGCTTTATCGCCGACTTCAAGGGGCTGACCTATGTCGAATTGATCGGGCTTTTCATGGATTCGTTTCTGGCCCGTCATCCGCACCTGCGCGCGCGCGCTGCGGCGGAATAATTCATGCGTATTCTTGTTTTGCATTCCGACGTGCCGCCGGATGCACCCCCTGAGGATCTGGATACCCTGGTTCAGGCGCAAGCGGTGCACGCCGCGCTTGCCGCGCGGGGGCACGCCGTTGCCAGTGCCGCCTTTTTTCCCGACCTTGAAAAACTCGCGAGCGCCCTGGCAGCGCACAGGCCTGAGCTTGTGTTCAATCTTGTCGAAGGTGTCGACGGCAAGGGGCGGCTGGCCTATCTGGCGCCGCAAATGCTGGACGATTTGAAGGTGCCATTTACGGGCTGTGGCGCCGAAGCCATGCGGGCAACCACCGACAAGCCGCTTACCAAAGACATATTTTGCAATGCCGGGTTGCCGACGCCCGCATGGGCGGTGCCGCCGCATTGGACCGGTCTGGTGGCAGAGCAAAGGTACATCGTGAAATCCGCCATCGAGGATGCGTCGATCGGCCTTGACGACAAGTGCATCGTAACGGGCGCCGACGTGCGACGGCGCGCGGACGAGATGCAGGCCCAATATGGCGGGTATTGGTTTGCCGAGCGCTATATCGAAGGGCGGGAATTCAATATTGCCGTAATCGAGGAAGACGGCCGGCCCAGGGTGTTGCCGCTGGCGGAAATGGTGTTCGAACACTGGCCCGCACACAAACCGCGCATCGTTGGTTATACCGCGAAATGGCAGGAGGAATCCTTCGACGCCAATCAGACTGTGCGGTCGTTCGGGGTTGAAGATCGGGAGCCTGTGCTTGCGGCAAAGCTGCGGGCGCTGGCGGGACAGGCCTGGAATCTGTTTGCACTTGCCGGCTATGCACGCGTGGATTTCCGCGTCGAGGCAAACGGTGATCCGCTGATACTGGAGATCAACGTTAATCCCTGCATTTCACCGGATGCTGGATTGCCGGCTGCTGCGGCGCGGGCAGGATTGGACTATGAAGAGTTGGTGGCGCGCATTGTCGGCGCCGCGCTGCCGGGCTGGTATTGATGGCCGTTGTCCCGCTGACAAGAGGCTTTGCCTCCATTTTCGGCAATCCGGTCATTCGGGCCGTCGACACGGATATTTTTACATTGCGCTATTTTACGCGCTGCATGGCGTGCGATTTTTGCCACGATCATTGCTGTACCTACGGCGTGGATATTGACGTGGAGAATGCGCGAAGGCTGAAGGAATTCTCCTCGGTGCTTGAAGCCTATGTTGGCGTTCCGGCCTCGGACTGGTTTACCACGGAAGAAATTTCAGACGCTGAATTTCCGTCGGGCCGGCATGTTCGCACCCGAACGCTGGACGGTGCGTGCGTTTTTCTCAACCGCCAATCCCGCGGTTGCAAGATTCACAGTTGGAGCGTGGAGAACGGGGTCGACTATCACGTGCTGAAACCGATGATTTCGGTTCTTTTCCCCGCTACCTTCGATCATGGGCGTATTGGGGCCCTCGTCGGAGGTCAAGGATCGTAGCCTTGTATGCAGCGGGCAGGGAGGAAGCGTATATGACGGCGTACGCGACGAAATTGCATATTACTTCGGTTACGACCTGGTCGCGGAAATGGACGCGGTCAAATCAGACGCTGGGCGTGCGTGACGGCAATACGCGACCGAGGCGGTGTTCGCGCCAGGCGATAAAGACGCCGGCCGCGATCACGATTCCGGTTCCGATCAGCACCAGTTTCTGTGGAATTTCGGTGAATACGAAATAGCCCAGCGTGACGGCCCAGACCATGGCGAGATAATCGAAGGGCGCCAGCTGCGAAGGCTGGGCATAGCGGTAGCAGAAGGTCATGCCGATCTGCCCAAAGCCTCCGCATATTCCGGCCGTGATCAGCCAGAAAGCCATCTGCTCCGTCAGTGCTACACGGCTCCAGATCATGGTGACGGCGCCCACGGTCGAACAGGTGAGCATGAAATAAAGAACAATTGTCTCGCCGTGCTCGCTGGCGCTCATCTGCCGGATAAAGGTTATGACCAGCGCGGAGATTGTGGCGCTTCCCAGCGCCAGAAGGGCGCCGGCGGAAAAGCCCTGATAAATCAGACCCGCGATTCCGCCCTGTGGCTCGAGCATCAGGGCGACGCCGGCAAAGCCAACGGCCACGGCGGCGCTGCGATAGGGACCGACGGATTCTTTCAGCAGAAGCGCCGCGAAAATGACTGCCAATATGGGCTGCACGAAATTATAGCCGGTGATGTCGGCCAGCGGCAGCGTCTTGACGGCCGCGAAATTCAGAAACATGCCCGTAAGGCCGATCAGGGAGCGGCCGAGATGCAGGCGCGGATTGCTGGTTCGCAGCGCCGCACGCGGGCCGATGGTGAACATGATCAGAATCCCGATCGGGATGAGGGCGAAGAAGGCACGGAAAAAAATGATCTGGCCGACCGGAACCTCTCCGGCCAGCTTTATGGCGGTATATTGCAGCGTAAAGGCCAGGGTGCTGGCTATTTTGAGCGCTATCCCGCGCGAAATGCGCGACATCGGCTATAGCCAGCCGCGCCGCTTGAAAAACCAATAGGGCAGCACCGCCGAAACGACCATAACGCCGAGGGAAATGGCATAGCCCCATTCCCAGTTCAGCTCCGGCATATGGGTAAAATTCATGCCCCATATGGAGGCAAACAGGGTCGGCGGCAGGAACACCATCGCCGCAACGGACATGATCTTGATGATGTTGTTCTGATCGATGTTGATCAGGCCCAAAGTGGCATCCTGCAGGTAGCCCATCTTGTTCAGCATGTAACCCACATGATCCTGCAGCGATTGAATATCGCGCGTCAGCGTTTTGATGTGCGCGCGGACTTCCTTGTGCCGTTTATCGTCCATTGCCTGGGCCAGGAACGACATCATGCGCGAAAGCGTCAGCAGGCATTCGCGCAATTTTCCTGATACGTCGTGCTTGCGGCCGAGCGCATGCAGAACATTCTGGAAATCGCGCGAGACCATTGGCTTGGAGGCGGGGTCGCCAAAAATATCGCGCGACACACCCTCCACTTCGGCGCCCATCCGTTCAAGGATGTCGGCCATGCGGTCGACAATGACGTCCAGCAACGCTGTCATGGCGAGTTCGCCATTGATCGCGTTTATAACACCGCGTTCGCAACGCGCGGCAAAGGTGCGGAAAGGCTGGGGATCGATGTAACGAAGGGTAACCAGCTTGTCGCCTGTCAGGATGAAGGTCACCACGTCCGCCACCGGCCTGTCGGAATCGGCGTTGGCCAGGACCAGAGCGGTCATGAAGGTGCCGCCCTCTTCCTGATAGATACGGCTGGATACTTCGATTTCTTCCATGTCGGCCCGGCTGGGCATTTCCAGCTTCAGCGCCGCGCTGACCATACGCCGTTCCTCGGGCGTCGGATTGAACACGTCCACCCAGACACCATCGGCCGGCAGGGCCTCACCCTCCGGAATCAAAGCGCCCTTGAGGCCGCCGTTTTGCCGCTGATAGACTTTCAGCATGCGACGTCTCGCAACCGGTAAGAGATTGTCGTTATTGGCTTCAGGGCCGTTCCAAAGACCAGCGCGACCCTAAACCCGAATTCGTGGTCTTCGCTAAGCTTTTTTTTGCGGGGCCGCAAGGCATTGCCGCAGCGAAAGCGCCAGCCGCTCCATCATCTTACCATACAGGTCCGGGCCCGGCTCGAGGTCTGCGCCCAGCGGATCCAGTTCGCCGACATTCACGGCATGGCCCTCGGTCAATGTCTTGATCAGCCTTGGGGTGAATTGCGGTTCGCTGAAAATGCAACCGATGTCCTGCTTGTCAATCGCGCGGCGCAAATCCGCTATGCGGCGCGGGCCCACGGGGCGATCGGGCGCGACCATGACTGCGCCTGCGGGCGACAATCCAAAACGCATTTCGAAATACTGGTAGGCATCGTGAAACACGATATAGGGGTGTCCCCGCAAGGCTGCGGTTTGCGCGGCAATCCGGTTCTCAAGCGCCTTCAGTAGAAATACGGCGCGCGCGGCATTGGTGGCATAGAGGTTGCGCCCGGCGGGATCGGCCTCGGATAATGCCGCCGCAATGGCCCAGGTCATGGCGATGGCGTTTTCGGGATCCAGCCAGATATGCGGGTCGGTGGGGCCCTTGCCGCGCGGTACTCCGGCCCATAGTCCGCCCGTCCTGGCGGGCAACAGATGAACATCCTTGGCCTGGCTCAGGGAGATGACTTTGGCATTGCGTGCCAGTGTGGCCAGAGGCCGCACGAGATAGGTCTCCAATTCGGGACCAACCTGAAAGATGACTTTTGCCTGCGCGATTTTTCGGGCATCGGAGGTCTTGAGGGCAAAGCTGTGTTCCGAGGTCGCGCCCCCGATAAGAAGGACAGGGCTGCCGGCGTTGCCCATGACGGCGGCAACCAGCGAGTGGATCGGCTTGATGGTCGCGAGAACTTCGGGCGCCGCCCGAGCGGGGGCGGCGGCCAAAAGTAAAATCGCAATGGCAACACGGAAAAGCATCGGCGCCCCTTCGGTTTGGGCATAGACTAATAAGGCGCAGCGGGCCCGATCTCAAATGTCTCCAATGCTACCAACCTATGACGATATTGTGGCGGCAGCCGGGCGGCTGGCCCCGCATGCGGTACGAACCCCGCTGATCGAAAGCTTCCCGCTGAGCGCCCGGACCGGCGGCCGGGTGTTCCTCAAGCTGGAAAATCTGCAACGGACTGGCGCCTTCAAATTCCGTGGCGCCTTCAATCGCCTCAGCCAAATTCCGGAGGCCGTCAAGTCCAAGGGGGTGGTCGCATTCTCTTCCGGCAACCACGCCCAGGGCGTGGCTGCCGCTGCGGCCCTGCTGGAGATGAAAGCCTCGATCGTCATGCCCTCCGATGCGCCGCATGCCAAGATCGAGGGCACCCGGGCCTTTGGCGCCGAAGTCATTTTTTGCGCCCGCGGCGATGACCGCGCCACGATTGCGGAGGCGATCTGCCTGGAGCGCGGCGCCACTTTGATACGCCCCTTCGACGATCCCGGAATTGTCGCGGGCCAGGGCACGGTGGGCCTGGAAATGGCACATCAGGCGGCGGATGCCGGCGTGCGGCTGGAAGACGTTGTGGCGCCCTGCGGCGGCGGCGGGCTGATTTCCGGCATCGCTCTGGCGCTCTCGGTTTTGTCACCAGAAACGCGCATCATCAGTGTCGAACCCGAAAATTACGACGGCATGCGCAGATCGCTGGCGGCTGGCGCGCGGGTCAAGGCGCCGGGTGCCGCCGTCAGCCTTGCGGATGCTCTGCTGACGACATTGCCCGGCGAAATTCCCTTTGAAATTGCCTCGTCCCGGCTGCAGCCGGGTCTAACCATCGGTGATGGCGATATCGAATATGCCGTCAGCTATGCAGCTCAAAAATTGCGGCTGATCGTGGAACCGGGCGGGGCCGCCGCGCTGGCCGCTCTGTTGACGGGGAAATTTGTCGCCCGCAACAAGACGGTCGCCCTGGTGATTAGCGGCGGAAATTGCGATTTTGCGGCGGTCGCGAATGCCTGCAGCCGCTTTCCGGATCCTTGAGCCGACATTCCCGAGCGAATGACCGCTCCGCCTAGCGGGGGGCGAGCACCATCATCATTTGGCGGCCTTCCATCTTGGGATACTGCTCCATCTTGGCAAAAGGTTCCGTATCCTTGGTAATGCGGTTGAGCAGCGCCATACCCAGATGCTGGTGCGCCAATTCGCGTCCGCGAAAACGCAGGGTGACTTTCACTTTATCGCCCTCGTCGAAGAAGCGCTTCATGGCCTTCATTTTTGTTTCGTAATCGTGATCGTCGATGGTCGGGCGCATCTTGATCTCTTTGATCTCGATGACCTTTTGCTTCTTGCGCGCTTCAGCGGCCTTTTTCTGTTGTTCGTATTTATATTTGCCGTAGTCCATCAGCTTGACCACGGGCGGCTTGGCCTCGGGCGAAACCTCGACCAGGTCGTAACCTTTTTCTTCCGCGATGGCGCGGGCTTCTTCGGTACCGATTTCGCCGTATTTGTGCCCGTCGTCGCCGATCAGGAGGATGGTGCGGGCAAAGATTTCTTCATTAACTCGGGGTCCGTCTTTGGCCGGGGCCGGAGCGGACTGTTGGAAACGCCTGGGTACTATGACTCTCTCCTTTGAAAAGCCCGCGCACATGCTTTTCGCGAGGACCCTTCCTGCCTCGCGAAACCATGGTTCGACTTATGAGCGCAGGGCAAAATCCTCATCTGGCATGGGCGAGAGCGTGTAAAATACGCACGTCGCGAAAAAAACGGCCTCACCGCATGTCGGGCGGGGTCGCTTCGGCCGACAGCATAGGAATGGCGTCGCTTAACGCAAGGTTTTCTTGCGCATCCGACCCCAGCTTTCGTATGGAAACTGTGCGGTTTTCTGCCTCTTTGCGCCCTACAACCAAAAGATAGGGCACCTTGGCCAGGCTATGGCGCCGGACCTTATAGTTGATCTTCTCATTGGTCAGGTCCAGTTCCGCCCGAATGCCCGCCGCCCGGAGCGCCTCAAAGGCTTCCTGGGCATAGGCGTCCGCGTCGGACACGATGGTGGCAACAACGGCCTGTACCGGCGCCAGCCAGAGCGGGAACTTGCCGGCATAGTGCTCGATCAACACGCCGATAAAGCGTTCGAGCGAGCCGGTAATGGCGCGGTGGAGCATCACCGGCCGTTTGCGGCTTCCGTCTTCGGCGATGTAACTGGCATCCAGCCGTTCGGGAAGAACATAGTCGAGCTGGATGGTGCCGCATTGCCAGTCCCGGCCGATGGCGTCGCGCAACACGAATTCCAGCTTTGGCGCATAGAAGGTGCCTTCGCCCACATTGACGGTATAGGGCAGGTTCATGCTTTCGCAGGCCTTGGCCAGGGCGGCTTCGGCATGGTCCCATTGCTCTTCCGTACCGCCGCGCATCTCCGGGCGGGTCGCAAGCTTGGTAATGAAGCTGTCAAAGCCCAGTTCGCGATAAACTTCCGCCAGCAATCTTACAAAGCGGGCGGTCTCCTCCACGACCTGTTCTTCGGTGCAAAAGATGTGCGCATCGTCCTGCACAAAACTTCTGACGCGCATGATGCCATGCAGGGCGCCTGACGGCTCATAACGGTGGCAGGAGCCGAATTCCGCCATCTTCAGCGGCAGATCGCGATAGGATTTCATGCCCTGCTTGAATATCTGGACATGGCCGGGGCAGTTCATCGGCTTGACCGCCAATATATGCTTGTTCTCGGACCCTTCATCGACTTCGGCAATGAACATATTGGGGCGATAATTTTCCCAGTGGCCCGACTGCTCCCACAATTTGCGATCGATCAATTGCGGCGTGCGGACTTCGCGATAGTCCGCCTTCTCGATTTTACGGCGAATATAATTTTCAAGCGCACGATATAGCGCCCAGCCCTTGGGATGCCAGAACACCTGGCCGACGGCTTCTTCCTGAATATGGAACAGATCCATTTCCCGGCCGATCTTGCGGTGGTCGCGTTTTTCGGCTTCCTCGAGGCGCAGGAGATAGGCGTCGAGCTCTTTCTTGTCGCGCCACGCCGTGCCGTAAATGCGCTGCAGCTGGGCGTTCTTGGAGTCGCCGCGCCAATAGGCGCCGGCAATCTTGGTCAGCTTGAAGGCATCGCCCAATTTGCCCGTGGTGGCAAAATGGGGCCCGCGACACAGATCGTGCCAATCGCCATGCCAGTATATGGAGACATCTTCGCCGGCTGGAATGCCCGCGATCAATTCGGCTTTGTATTTTTCGCCAATGCCATTGAAATGTTCGACTGCCTTGTCGCGCGGCCAGACCTCGCGCCGCGTCGGCAGATCGGCTTTCACGATCTCATGCATCTTGGCTTCGATCTTGGGCAGGTCCTCGGGCGTGAAGGGGGTGTCGCGGGCGAAGTCGTAATAGAAGCCGTCATCGATCGCCGGACCGATCGTCACCTGCGTGCCGGGGTAGAGCGCTTGCACTGCCATGGCGAGCACATGCGCCGCATCATGCCGGATGAGTTCCAGCGCCTCCGGATCCTTGCGGGTAATAATGCGAATTTTGGCATCGCGTTCGAGCGGGCGAAAAAGGTCCCATTGCTCGCCATTTACCATCAGGATGAGCGCAGCTTTGGCGAGGCCCGGTCCGATCGCAGCGGCAATATCATTACCGGTCACGCCACACGGAAATGTCATCGCCTTGCCGTCGGGCAGGGTAACGGTCACGTTTTCGGGAGCGTGGTGTGAAGTGGACACGAAGAATCCTAGGTAAAGCTGAGATTGCGCCGGACCATTGCCAGCACCGGCTCGCAAGTCAAGATAAAGCCGGAACTAGCCTGCTTTGCGAGCTTGAGTGGCGCTCTGGACCGGGCGAAGATGACCTATAAAGTACGGTTCGGAAGGGCGGACACCAGTTATATGGCTATGTATACAAAACTTCCTGTCCTGGTGCTGGTCTTGGTCGTGGCCGCGGCTCTGCTGTCCGGGCAACCTGCCCAGGCCGGCGACCCGCCCGTTTGCCTGCGATCCCGGGAGGTTCTGAACACGACCTCTCCCAACGGCCGCACCATCGATTTCCATATGAGGGACGGTTCCGTGTGGCGCAATTCTCTCAAGGGAGATTGCAGCGATCTCAAGTTCAGCGGCTTTGTTTACGTTCTCCGGGGCGGCATGGACGAAATCTGCAGCAACATGATCGAAATTCACGTGCTGCGCTCGGCGCAAACCTGCCGGCTCGGCGATTTCGTCAAGCTGCCGCCGGAAACCCAGTCCACCCGGAAGTTCAAATAGATCGGCTAGATCGGCGGCCAGATCTTTAGGCGTTGCGACTGGCCTCAAACAGGAACCAGTTCCGCTTTTCCGCCGCGTCGATGAAATTTTCAAGAATGCTGGCTGTCGCCACATCGTCGTGCTTGTCGGCGACTTCATGGGCGGCGCGCATGGCCTTGATAACATTTTTATTGTCGTCCATCAGTTCGCGCAGCATATCGCCCGGCGAAACATAGTCCTTATTGTTGTCCTTGATGGTCTGATGCTTGGACACTTCGCCGATGGAATGAAGCGTCCTTTGTCCCAGCTTGCGAACGCGCTCTGCCAGGTCGTCGGTGGTGGCGAAGATTTCGGCTGCCTGCTCGTCAAACAGCAGGTGATAGTCGCGGAAATGCGAGCCGGAAACATGCCAATGGAAATTCTTGGTCTTGAAATACAACGCAAAGGAATCGGCCAGCAGACCGTTCAGGGCCTCGGCAATCTCCGGCGTTGCGTTGCCCGATAAATCAGTTGGCGTTTCCAATCGCGAGGCAACCGATTTGCCGCTACGCTGTGACGTTTTGCTTGTCTTTGCCATGATGTCCTCGTGGAAATTTAAAATGAAATTGCCGGCCCTGCCTTCCCGAGGGGAACGCGAGCCGGACCTGCATAGTTCCATGATACATTATACCGTCGGATTTATCTGGATATAGATCAAAAATACGCACAAGGGCCGGATGGTTTTTCCGGCCCTTGTGCATTCCAGACAAGCTCTAGCGACGCGCGAGCACCCGCATGGTCACGGCGCGACTACCTTCCGACTGACACTGCAACCTGATATCGCGAATGTTGCGGTCATTTCCAGGCAAATCTAGCGGGTAAGTCTGGCCACGACGCATGACGTTGCCCCGGTTCACTTCCAGATTGGTGGTCCGTCCATTACCGAACGTGACGGTCACGCGGCTGCAGCGCGCGTCGGTGTCCAACGGCATCAGCGCAACGGCCTCCACATTGCGACCACGTGAATCGGCGAAGGGCACGACCGTATCCTGGAATCTGACGTTGTTGAGCGTGTCCCAGCGTGCGGCCCTGTCGGGCGTATTACCCCATGGGAAAATGTTCGACCAGACGGCGCTCCAGCCGGCGTCCTTGCGCCAATTATTCTGATAACTACCGATATCAGCTGAAATCCGGATCGTTGCGCCACGGCGATCTTCCGCGCCGCAGTTAAAGCGCAGCGAACTGAGATTGCGCGCTTGCCCGGGCAGGTCCACGTTCACATCACGGTTCTCATTGAGATTGCCGGAATAGATTTTTTGAGTCCGGCCATTGGCAAATGTGACCTGGATCGCGTTGCAGCGCACGTCACTTCTTTCGGCGCGGAATTGCAGTTTCTCAACCGGACCGCCAAAGCGGAAACTTTCCACATTTCGGTCCGACCGGTAATCGACATTTACAGAACCGATCCGATCCCAGGCCGCCATGGCGGGAGCGACGGACGCAGCCGATATAAGCGTCGCGGCAGTCACTATAAGAACAGGTTTCATAGGGGTTTCCCTTTTTACGATAGGCCTTAAATCCGCCTATGCAGGTTTCGCCCCTCCGTTGCACCCCATTTAACGTACGACTCCGCTAACCGGTTCCAATGCGCGCGTTTGCAAATGACAAAAGGGCTGGAGAAACTCCAGGGGATATAAGGATTGCAAGCAGATGTCCCACCTCAAAAGTGGGGCGTCTGCTTCGCAATTTTTGGTCGAGCTTCTCAGCTGCCTGGGCCATGGTCGCAACCTGGGATGGAGAGGAGGCCCGTGAAACAGTTAACAAGCGTCCGCGCGGACCAACATCTTCATTGTTGAAAAAATGATCGGACGGGTCTGTCATCGTCCGCACAATCGCTTGGCCTCAATCGGCTGACTAGGTGGTCAAAAGAGTTTTAAGCTGGTCCAGCTTTTCTTGTGTCTTAGCAAGAATGCGCCAGAAGCATTCGGGACAATAAGGTCGGTAGTTTGCAAACGTCCCACCGAGTTGCGGGATTTCGACACAGACCACGCCCTTAGGTAAGTCGCCCTCGCATCGGTCGCAGGTACGCTTCCGCTCAACAACGGCACTCCTCGGTGTGCAGAGAGTGCTACCAATTAAACACGGCTCTTTTCCTTTAGGCTTTCCGTTTTTCATATTCGCTCTGCGCCTTCTTTACACGCCGAACTAAGGTCTGAAGTATATCTTCTGCACTATCGTTTATGGTTTTAAAGTCTTCGACTGAACACTGGCTACGATCTTTGACAAGACTCTTGTTTATTTCGTTATTCACCATCGTGATTGCCGCAATCAAATGAGTCCGACAGATACGCCGAGCGAGGTATACTGGTATGGAAGTTCCCTACCGTTTATGGGCAAACCGGCATTGTTCAAGAGGATTTTGGCGAGTTGAGAACCTGTTCGAAAACTAGCTTGCGCGCCTGCTCCAGTGCCCGCTGCGGCTGAACTGGAAACGCATCTGCGGCAGCGCGTTTTGTCATGCTGCCAGGCTTGGCGCGTTGCACCATTTCCTCTGCTACGCTTGGGTCTAAGCCCAACTGCTTGAGTTTGTCTCGGAGATCGTCGACGATTTCTTTTTCGTCGAGCGACGCAAAATCCTCTTCCCAAAGGCCTTCTACAACTTCGCCGCTGACAACGACATGCTCGCCGGCCGTAAGTCTTGTATTGCCTTCCTTTATATCGGTAGGCACATCTGGTTCGGCCCCACCAATCACCTTCTCCCAGAACGCTTCATCGTCGCGTTCAAATTCTTTGAACTCTTTTAAACGTTGATCAAGATTTATGCCCAGGTGGGTGACGATATGGCCAAGGTTATCCGGGTGAGATGGATCGTTCTGCACGACCACGCGCATAATACGTCCGACGAACTGGATATAGGGCGCCAGGCTCCGGAACGGCCTAAAGATCGCCGCAACGCTGAGGTGGGGATGATCGAAACCTTCGCCCAACATTTGCACCTGGATGATGGCATCAATGTTCCATTCTGTAACGACTGGAGCACGCCCTGCTGCTCGTCATCACTCTGGTTGCTATGAATGATATCAGCCGAGTAACGACGCTCGATATAAAGCGCACGAATGTCGCGGGCGTGATTGATCGAACATGCGACGCCTATAAGCTGATGACGACTGCCTGTCTGTCGTAATTCTTCCAGCTTTGCGAGGCTTGAATATACAATATGCGCATTGCACAACGGTGCGAGGGCAACGCCACGGCTGAACCAATCTTCCTCTTTAAGCTTTACAACCTCATCGAGCGAATAGGTCCGACCTTTCGTATCCTTGAATACTGAATTCGATTTCCGACGGGGCTACATAGCTCGCTTTAAGGCGCTTGATGTAGCCCTTCAACGTAGCGCTCCGGAACGGATAGCGGTAGATCAAAGTAGCCGTCGATTTCCTGCCTGTCGCTGCGGAATGGTGTCGCTGTCAGATGAATTACTTTTGCGCTCGGAAACCGCTCAATGACCTTCTTCCAGCTTTCAGCTGCGCTGTGATGCGCCTCGTCAACGATGATCATGTCGAAAAAGCCATCGGGAAACTGGTTGAGCCATTTATCGACGTTCGTCGCAAGTTGGTGAACGTTTGTTATGATAATGTGCGACTTGTTGGCGACGCTCATATTGCCAGTCTCAAGCGTCGACGCGAACGGCCCCGACAGTCATTTGGACGTCGGAAAGAATACCGGCCTTACGCCAGAAGCACTTAGGCCTGTTCGTGATGTCCATCGCTTCATAAAGCGAGTCTTTGATAGTCAGATTAGGTGCAACTACAAGAACGCGTCCTTTTGCAATGCCCATGGGCAGTATGGACGCAAGCCCGGTTTTCCCGCAGCCGACGGGAATTTGGAGAATGGCTTTATTCTTTCCAGCGGCAAAAAATTCGGCAGTCTTAAGATAGCCTTCCCTTTGCGGCTCACGCAGGCTGCGATTGTTTTCAATATTGAAGTCGAGGCTTTCGAAGTAGTTTTCGATGGGCTGGTTATTCTTCACCCATAAATCGAGCTGGGCGCGGTCGAATGTCCACTTCTTCCTCACCTTTGACGCAGGGATGCGCCCCTCGCGCGCCATTGCGTAAAGGGCGGTCTTTCCGATTTTCAAATAAGCGCCGGCTTCTTCCAGAGAAAGCCACTCGACAGCATGCTTTTCCATAACCAAACGATAGCAAACGACATATAACGACGTCAAATGGTAATAATTGACAGGAAGCTCAACGGCTTACTGGTGGAGACGACTGCCTAGCTGGCGCCTCCACCCGTGCGGGCGTAGCGGGGCACCGTCTAGGGAGGCTTACCGGACCCGTCCGGAAAGGATGCAATAGCGGCCTGCATTTCACTGAAACTGTGAAGCGGTCTGATGTACGCCCAAAAGAGATGCCACTGGGCCGACTAATTAACAGCGTCAACCGCGCAATATGACTCTACGAAAATGTTCCTAACGATTGCAGAAGCGGGCAAGGCGTCTCGCGCGAGTTATCAATCAGATTCTCCCTTAGACTCCAATATAAACTGACTGTAGGGCCGCTTTGCGCCGATAGCGGACATTCACCTACCACTGACATTGCAGGCGGCCCAATTCCGCAACACTTTGTTACGCTTATTGCGCGCACGGACAAAGATGGGCGACGGGTTCAGTAGAAGCTCCCTTTGTGTTCAGAGGGTGGCGGCGCATGCGAGCGATCTCAGTTCTTGTGGCTTTTTTTCTATGCGGCGTCGCTGTTGCTGCACCGCCGACAGCCTATCTGCATCCCCAGCAACTGGTGGCAGTTCAAGGGGCGCGGCGTCTCAATCTCTACTGCATCGGTCAGGGCAGTCCGACTGTGCTGTTCGACTCTGGGGCGGCCGATTCCACGGCGGTATGGCGGTTGGTTCAGCCCGTGGTCGCCAAAACCACACGCGCCTGCGCTTATGACCGCGCAGCTTATGGATTTAGCGATCCACCAGTCGGCCCCTCCGACGCAAAAGCAGCAGTTGCCGACATTCACCGGCTAATTGTCGCCGCCCCGATCACAGGCCCAATTGTCTATGTGGGGCATTCCATTGCCGGTCTCTACGGCGTGTTGCTGGCCGGGACTTATCCCGGAGATGTTGCCGCAGAGGTGCTGGTTGATCCGACACTCCCCAATGAATACTTCGCCATGTCGGCACCGCTTACGCCAAAGCTGCGCGCCGAATGGCTTGCCGGGAATCAGAGTACGATCGATAGAATGAGGAAATGTGCAGCAATGCAGGGCCCTCTCCCAAAAGATTGTCTGGGCACCGATTTACAAACTGGGCCCGGCGACACCGAACTGGCGTCACTGGAACGCAAGCGCGTCACACGCCGCAGCTATATTCTCGCCAACGCCTCGGAATTTGAAAGCACCGTGGCGAAAAACGGACAAAAATCCGTTGACCAAAAGGAATTGGAAGCGGTGCCGCCCAATTTTGGCAACAAGCCGTTGATCATACTTACGCATAGCAAGAGCATGCAGAATCCTGAACTCACGGCTAGCCAGAATGCGGCAATAGAGCGTGCCTTTAACGAGGGGCATAACCAGATGGCGGCGCTATCCACCCGTGGCAGCAACATTATCGTCCCAAACAGCGACCATTATATTCAGATGGACCAGCCGCAAGCGGTGATCGACGCGGTGCTCAAGGCGGTAGCCGAGGTACGAAAAGGCACTAACGTGAAGCAGTAGTTTGGGCCGCAAGCAAAGTCCGCTTTGGGCCACAAGCGGACGTTGGAATTATTTATTCAGGGAATTGCGAAGCAGAGCTCACTGGAAGTGGGAAGCGAAAATATCTGGAGAAACTCCAGCCCTTTTGAATATTGGAGACTTTGCGTGCGCCGATCAGCGGCGATAGCCGTAACCGTCACGGCGATCATAGTCGCGATCATAGTCGCCATCGTTATAGCGGCCATCGTAATAGTGTGCCGGCGGGCCATAATAGCGATCATTGTAGCGCGGGGGAGGCAACCGGCGCGGAGGCGGCGGCGCATAGTAACGGTCTCTGTCGTTGTGCTGATTGTTCGACGCAGCAACTACCGCCAGCAGACCGAGTGCGAACAGGCCGAAGCCCAATGCCGCCGCGTTGTTATTGTGCGTTTGCGCAACCGGGCGATAGGCCTGATTGCCTGGCGCCGCGGAGGCTGCCGTTGCCGTCAAAAGCGTGGCAGCCAAGGCGGCGCTGATAATTCTGGTGCTGGTCCTTTTCATGGTCCTGATCCTTTTCTGGCGGGAGATCCGCCCATGCCCACGACCATGATCCTTTCAACCTGAATGGGGCATGAACCGCCAAAAGAGTTGGAAAACCCCGGCAGATCGCCTATCACGCGCCCGAAACCAAGGCGAAATGCCATGACAGACACTTTACCAGACCGTCTTTGTGCCGATCCCAATAGTCCTTTCTACAATGCCGAAATGCTGGATCGCGGCGTCGGCGTGCGCTTCAACGGTGTCGATAAGAATAATGTCCAGGAATATTGCGTCAGCGAGGGCTGGGTAAGGCTTGCGGTGGGCAAGACGGTGGATCGCAAGGGCAATCCCCTGACGGTGAAATATACCGGTCAGGTAGAGCCCTATTGGCGCGATCAGAGCTGATCCAACAAAAAGGCCCGGGATTTCTCCCGGGCCTTTTTTATTTCTGCGGTAAGTGCAGGACTTAGAAGTCCATGTCACCCATGCCGCCGCCCATGCCGCCGCCGGGCATGGAGGGGCCGGAGTCCTTTTTCGGACGGTCGGCGACCATGGCTTCGGTGGTGATCAGCAGCGCGGCAACCGAGGCTGCGTTCTGCAGCGCGATGCGCACGACCTTGGTCGGGTCGACGATACCGGCATCGATAAAGTCGACATATTTTTCGCCTTGCGCGTCGTAGCCGTAGGTGGACGACTTCTGTTCCAGAAGTTTGCCGACCACGATGCTGGCTTCGACGCCGGCATTGTCAACGATCTGACGGATTGGGTACTGAATCGCCCGGCGGACGATGGCGATACCCTGGGTCTGGTCTTCATTGTCGCCCGTGAGGTCCTTCAGGGACTTCGAGGCATACAGAAGGGCCGTGCCGCCGCCCGGAACAATGCCTTCCTCAACCGCCGCCTTGGTGGCGTTGAGGGCGTCATCGACGCGGTCCTTGCGTTCTTTCACTTCAACTTCCGTGGCGCCGCCGACGCGGATCACCGCAACACCGCCGGCGAGCTTCGCCAGACGTTCTTGCAGCTTTTCCTTGTCATAGTCGCTGGTGGTTTCTTCGATCTGCGTCTTGATCTGGCCCACGCGCGCCTGGATGTCGGCCTTTTTGCCCGCGCCATCGATGATGGTGGTGTTGTCCTTGTCGATCTTCACATTCTTGGCGGTGCCCAGCATGTTCAGCTTGACGTTCTCAAGCTTGATGCCGAGGTCTTCGCTGATGACCTGACCACCGGTGACGATGGCAATGTCTTCCAGCATAGCCTTGCGGCGATCACCGAAGCCGGGTGCCTTGACGGCCGCAACCTTGAGGCCGCCGCGCAGCTTGTTGACCACCAGGGTGGCCAGGGCCTCGCCTTCGATTTCTTCGGCAATGATCAGCAGCGGACGGCCGGTCTGCACCACGGCTTCGAGAACCGGCAGCATGGGCTGCAGGCTGGTCAGCTTCTTTTCGTGGATCAGGATGTAGGGCTCGCTCAGTTCCGCCACCATCTTGTCCGGATTGGTGATGAAGTAGGGCGAGATATAACCACGGTCGAACTGCATGCCTTCGACGACATCGAGCTCGGTGGCCAGCGACTTGGCTTCTTCGACGGTGATGACGCCTTCGTTGCCGACCTTGGCCATCGCCTTGGCGATCATGTCGCCGACTTCCTTGTCGCCATTGGCGGAAATGGTGCCGACCTGGGCGATTTCCTCGTTCGACTTCACCTTCTTCGAACGCTTCTTCAGATCCGCAACCACCGCGTCCACGGCCTTTTCGATGCCGCGCTTCAGGTCCATCGGGTTCATGCCGGCGGCAACCGACTTGGAACCTTCGCGCACGATGGCGCGGGCCAGAACCGTCGCCGTTGTGGTACCGTCGCCGGCCGCATCGTTGGTCTTTGACGCGACTTCGCGCACCATCTGGGCGCCCATGTTTTCAAACTTGTCGGCAAGTTCGATTTCCTTGGCTACCGTCACGCCGTCCTTGGTCGTGCGTGGGGCGCCGAAGCTTTTTTCGATAACGACATTGCGGCCCTTGGGACCCAGCGTCACCTGAACGGCATCGGCCAGAATATCCACGCCGCGCAGAAGTTTTTCGCGCGCGTCCGAGCCGAATTTTACGTCTTTCGCTGCCATTGTCTTTTACTCCAATTCGATTGCAAAAACGCCGGAGGTATGCCTCCGGCGAAAAATTAATTAGGCGGCTTTCTTCGAGGGTTTCTTGCCTTCGATGACGCCCATGACGTCGGACTCCTTCATGATCAGGAGTTCCTCGCCGTCGATCTTCACTTCCGTGCCCGACCATTTGCCGAACAGGATGTAATCGCCGGCTTTCACTTCGGGAACGACGCGCTTGCCATTGTCGTCGAGGGCGCCGGGGCCGACGGAGACAATCTCGCCTTCCTGGGGCTTTTCCTGAACCGTATCGGGGATAATGATCCCACCTGCGGTCTTCTGGTCTTCCTTGACGCGGCGGACGACCACACGGTCGCCAAGCGGACGGAATTTCATTCTACTCCTCCAAGCCTTTGATAAAATTAGACAAAATTGTACGCAGCAGCACTCGTAAGGGTAGAGTGCCAACCGCGTGTCCGGTATGTAGGAGGGGGGGAGTGGCACGTCAAGGGCAGGGGGCCATTGACGCGAGGCATAATTTTTGGCGGGTATTTCGCAACGTGGTCAAAATTCGCGGCCAAATTGCCAATTCAGCGAGCCGCATTCGGGGGGCCCATGACATTGTTCGCACGCACATCCTATTCGCCCACGGCCAAGCTGCTGCATTGGCTCACCGTGCTGGTCTTGTGCGTGCAATATGCGCTGGGCTGGTTGATGCCGCATATACGCGGGAACAATCCCCCCCAGGCCCTGAACGAAATTCACATGTCATTCGGATTCCTGGTTCTGGCGATTATTCTGGTGCGCCTGATTTTTCGTCTGAAAGACGGCGTGCCCGCAGACGAACCGAGCTTGCCGCGCTGGCAGCGCACGCTCTCGCATCTGATTCACGGATTACTCTATATCCTGTTGTTGGCCTTCATCCTGACCGGCTGGATATTTTCTTCCGTACATGGATGGCCGCTGAGCTTCTTTGGCTATTTTCCGCTTCCGCCGATTGCGCCTGTCGGTTGGGCGCTGGGGCGCGAGATCGGCGAACTTCACCACCAGATGGTGTGGCCGGTGCTGGCCGTCATTGTCATTCATATTCTGGCGGCGCTCTGGCACCATTTTATTCAGCGCGATGGCGTTTTGATGCGCATGCTCCCGGCAACCTTTAAGAGCCGCTAAAACCTTCCAGCACATTGGCCGTAATGGCGCCGATGGCGTCGAGATTATAACCGCCTTCGAACACGAACAGTGTCGGCTTTTTTAGTTCGGCAAGCGATTCTCCCATGCGCAAATAATCATCCGGCTTGAGGCGAAACCTGGCAATCGGATCGTCGATATAGGTATCAAGCCCCAGCGAGACCAGAACGACGTCCGGTCCAAACGCCGCCACCGCCTTTTTGGCCTCGTTCAGCGCCGGGGCATATCGCTCCCAATCGCAGCCCGGCAGCAGCGGAAAATTCCGCGTATAGCCTTCACCGGCGCCCGTGCCGGTCTCATCCGCAAAGCCGACACCGGGATAGTCATAGCGCGGGTCGGCGTGGAGCGAGGTGAAATACACGTCGCTTCGGTCATAGAAGATTTTCTGCGTGCCGTTGCCGTGGTGATAGTCCACATCGAGAATTGCGACACGCAGGCCGGCATCACGCAGATGCTGCGCAGCGATGGCGATATTATTGAAATAGCAAAAGCCAGACGGGTCGACGCTGTTGGCGTGGTGTCCCGGCGGGCGCGTCAGGGCAAATGCGCCCGTCTCGCCGCCGCGCAGAGCTTCCGCCCCCGACAAGGCGACGTCCACTGCGCTGCGGGCGGCGGCATAGGTACCGCGCAATATGGGCGTGTCGGGGTCGAATGCGCTTCCCGCGGGGGCACCCTGAAATGCCGCCAAAAGCTCTGGCCGGTGAACCTTCAGAATTGCGTCGTCTGGAAAGGACCCAGCCTGCAAAATTGGCCCCAGTTTGCGGGCTTCAAGTTCCGCCCGGACATTTTCCGCCCGTTCCGGCAGTTCCACCGCACAGTCCGGCGTCAGCGCGTGTTCCAGATGAACAGGAGAATAAAAGCTTTTCATACTCGCAGTTTTGCGCGGAATTTTGATTCTGACAAAGGCGTTCATGCTGGGTTCAGCCGCAGCGGTCCAGTCTGGCTCCAGAAACAGGGCAGAAATGCCTAAAAGGAGATGGAGCCATGAAGACCTTTGCGAAATTCGCCTTGGGCGCTGCGATGGTGACCGGTGCGGCATTTGCCGCCACGTCGCCGGCAAGCGCTCAAGTGTCATTCTCGTTGCAATTCGGTAACCCCGGCTATGGCCGATATTATGCGCCGCCGCCGCGCTATCGCGACGATTGCGATCCGCGTCCGCGCGTCTACCGCTCTTGCAACAACTATTGGTACGATCCGGTGTTTTACCGCGAGCGCTGGTACACCGCGCCGACGCAGTTCCGCTGGGTTGGCAGTACGCGCTATTTCTGGATCGACAATGGGTGGCGGCGCGACGAATGGCGTGGCGGAGCGCGTCCGCGTTTGGACCGCCGCAGATAAATCTGCGCAATTTTTCTGAAGACCCCGGTGCACCCCACCGGGGTCTTATTGCTTAAAGGGCGAAAGCTTCGACGCAATTTTGCCTTTATCGGTTCAGACGCGGTTCAGGCCGGACAGAGCAAAGTCGGTCTCATGATTTTTGGAGTAACGTTTATGCGCAAGTTTTGGAAAACCGCCATTGCCGCCGCTGCCTTGTCCGGCGCAATAGCGACAATCTCGGCGCCAGCCTCGGCCCAAAGTTTCGGCTTTGGATTCAGCAGCGGCGGAGGCGTTACCTTCTCGTACAATTCGGGCGGATACTGCGACAGCTGGGGCTGCCCGGCCCGTTTCTGGGATCTGCCGATCTATTACGGCCCGGTTTATTTCAGGGGTGCCTGGTATCAGGGCCCGGTCTATTACCGCATCCGTTTCGGCATACGCGAATTCTGGATTCATGGCGGCTGGTATCGCGATGAATGGCGCGGTTCGCGCCCTGCCTGGGCGCGTAATTCCCGGTTAGGACCAGCCCTGGGCTTTGAATGGTACGACCGCAACGGCTTCACGTTACGCGACGAGTGGCGGCGAGATTATTACGGCCCAAACTGGAATCGTGGGTTCAATACATTTCCGGGATTTGGAAATCGCCCGGGATTTGACAATCGCCGTCCAAATCAACGTGACGAGGACGATCGCAATCGTCCGGGCGCAGACAATGACCGCAATAGTCCGCCTCCGGGACGCAATGCGGATTTGCCCGCCAACAACCGCGGCAATGGTGGTGCGGCGCGGCCGCAGACGGACCGGCAACCGCCGCAGGCCAATACCCCGCCGCAAAACCAGGGCGGCCGTACACAGAACGATCCGCGTGATGGCAATCCGGAGGTTCAGCGGCAGTTCGATCTGGGCGGTATGGGTCGGGCGCGCTATGGCGAGCAAACGCAGACGCCGCCGCCCGTTACACAAAATTCGCGGGCGAATGTGCAGCCGGGGCCCGGCCAACGTGATCCTCGGGCTGATGATATGCAGCAAATGCGCCAGCGCGCCCGTGACAACAAGAATAATTAAGTCTCCCCCGAACTTGGGCCCCGGCTTTCTGCCGGGGCTTTTTCTTTTGACCGCATCGCGGTAGAGACCGGCCATGAGCCTTCCAAATGACCTGGCCTCTTTCTGGCTGCCGTTTACACCCAACCGGCATTTTAAAACGGAGCCGCGCCTGATCGTTCGGGCGCATGGCATGCATTTCTATTCAGCCGACGGCCGGGAATTGCTCGACACCTGTTCGGGGCTTTGGTGCTGCAATGCCGGCCATGGCAGAGCGGAAATTGCCGACGCCATTGCCGCCAGCGCGCGCGAACTGGATTTTGCGCCGGCCTTTCAATTCGCACATCCCGGTGTGTTCGCGCTTTCGGCGCGGCTGTCCGCCATGGCGCCCGATCCGCTCAACCATGTCTTCTTCGTCAATTCCGGGTCGGAAGCTTGCGAAAGCGCCCTGAAAATCGCGCGCGCGTATTGGAAGAAGAAGGGATGCCCCGAACGCGTACGGCTGATCGGTCGCGAAAAGGCCTATCACGGCGTAAATTTCGGCGGCATTTCGGTCGGCGGCATTCCCAACAACCGCGAGCCTTATTCGCCGCTGTTGCCCGGTACGGAAGACCATCTGCCGTTGCCATACGACCGATCGCGGATGGCTTTTACAAAAGGCGACCCGGAAACGGGAGCCGACTATGCCGATGCGCTGGAAGGGCTGGTGGAAAAGCACGGCGCCGAGAGCATTGCCGCTGTCATTGTCGAGCCCATGGTGGGATCTGCGGGTGTCTTCGCACCGCCTAAAAACTATCTGGCGCGTTTGCGGGACATCACTGCGCGTCACGGCATTCTTCTCATTTTTGACGAAGTGATTACGGCATTTGGCCGGCTCGGCGCAGATTTCGCAGCCAGGCATTATGGCGTGACGCCCGATATGATTGTGTTTGCCAAGGCCGTGACCAACGGCGCGGTCCCGATGGGCGGGGTCATTGTGAGCGACGACATCCGTGCGGCATTCCCCGGCGATGGCGCGCCGGACCATGCCATCGATTTGTTTCACGGCCATACGTATACGGGTCACCCGCTGGCCTGCGCGGCGGCGCTGGCCACGCTGGATCTTTATGAACGCGACGGATTGTTTGAACGCGGTGCGGCGCTGGCGCCAAAATTCGAAGCGGCCGTGCATGGCTTGCGGGACGCGCCTCTGGTCGTTGATATCCGCAACTGCGGCCTGGCTGCCGGAATTGAACTTGAAGCCGATCCCGCCGCGCCCGGGCGGCGCGGCTATGACTTTATGCGTGCCGCCTTCTGGAATGAAAATCTGGTGACCCGCATTTCCGGCGATACGATTGCGCTTGCGCCTGCGCTTATCGCCAGCGAAGACGATATTGCCCGGACCATCGACGGCATCCGCCGGGTGTTGGCGCGCCTGGCCTAGTTTGCCCAACATCCGCCGCCTTTTATGCTTTAGCTATAGTGCGTTCGCGGGAAATGCCGACATGAATCCCAGATTTGCCGTTTTGCCGGTTCTGCTGATGCTTACCGCCTGTGGCGGCGGAGATGGCCGCTATGCGCCGGAGAGCCCGCCCGTACCACCAGTAATGGTGCCGCCGCGCGATATGCCTGCCGAGGCCCTGGATCTGCCGCCGCCGCCGCCCAGCAATGCCGGGCCGCTCACCCTGGCCGGGATCGGCAGCTATATGGACGCGCAGGAATCCGATTTACGCAACCGCCTGCGAGGCACCGGCGCGGTGGTGACGCGTCCCGGCGATGACCTGGTAATCGTGCTGCGCACCGATCTGCTTCTAAACGGAATGGCTGTCACGGACAGCGGCGCCTCGCTGCTTGCCACCATCGCCGATGTGTTGCGTCATTACGATCGCAGCGCGATTCAGGTGCAGGGATACACCGATACAATAGGTAGGCCGGAACGCAATCTGACTCTGTCCGAGACGCGCGCCAAATTGGTATTGAATGCGCTGATCCAGGGCGGGGTCTCTGGCCAGCGGATTTCGGCCCAGGGTTTTGGGGAGACCCGTCTGCGTGTCAGCACTGGCGACAATATCGACGAACCACGCAATCGGCGTATCGAAATCCGCATAACCGCCCGGCCGGGCTAGGGAAAAACGCCGATTTCCGCCCCCCAGCTTGGTTAACCGATTGGAAACGCCCCATCGGCAATTATTGCCGCTGTCTAACGGGGCGCCAATATGACCAGGGCACTGATCACATTCATTTTGCTAATGCTGGCCGCAACAGTCGGTACTTCGATAGCGTTGTTTGCCGGCTGGCCCGGCGGCGCGCTGAGCGGCACTGTCGCGTTCCTGTTCTTCAATCAAATTCATAGTGCCTATCAGCGCCGTCGCGACAAACGCACCACGGCGCGTGAAATCGCGGGCCTGCGGAAAATCAGCATGGAGTTCGAACAGGCGCTGATTCAGACGCGCGCCAAGATGGATGACATGCAAAAGACCATCGAGGCCCGCACCACGGCACAAAGCAAAAAAATCGTTTCCGAGCTGCAGGTGCTGGAAAGCCTGATGCGCGAATTTGCCGGCAAGATTTCCAACAAGGCGCGCGAGGCTGCGCCGGAAGCCGCGCAGGACGAAGGTCTGATAGAGCGCCGCGCCCGGGGCACCGCGCAGTCCTATCTGAATTCGCTGGACGAGCCGGGCCTGCTTGAGACAATCCGCGCCAGCCTCGAAGAAAATCGCGTCGATCTGTATCTGCAGCCCATCGTCAGCCTGCCGCAGCGCAAGCTTCGATTCTACGAAGCCTTGTCGCGCCTGCGCGCCGAAGACGGTTCCGTTATAATGCCGGCACAATACATCAAGGTTGCCGCGCCCGCAGGTCTGATGTCGGTGGTGGACAATCTGCTGCTCTTTCGTTGCGTCCAGATCGTGCGTCGCCTGACCCAGAAGCACCGCGACATTGGCGTGTTCTGCAACATCTCCGGCGACACGCTGGCCGATACGGAATTCTTTCCGCAATTCCTCGACTATATGCAGAATAATCGCGACCTGGCCGGCCAGATTGTATTCGAGTTCGAACAGCTTTCTGTTTTAAAAGCGGGCGCCAAGGGCGAAGAAAATCTGAAGTTCCTTGCAGCGCTGGGCTTTGCTTTGTCGATGGATCATGTCGATACGCTTGCGCTGGATTTCGCCAAACTGAAATCGCTGGGCTTCCGTCACCTGAAACTCAAGGCATCCATCCTGACAGGCGGCATGGGCACGGCCCAGGCCGCCGTCGCTGCCGAGGATTTTAAAAAGCTTCTCGAGCGTCATGGTCTCAACCTCATCGCTGAGCGCGTCGAGGACGAAAAGACCGTGCTGCAACTGCTCGACTATGGTGTCGACTTTGCCCAGGGCTATTTGTTCGGTGAACCGCGTGCTGTGCGCGAGGATTCGCTGAAGGCAATGGATAAACCCGCCGCCGCGGAATCAAGCGCACCGATTATTCCGTTCAAGCGCAGCGCTTAAATCTGTCCCATTCGTTTCTGACATATTACGCGTCCTGAATGATGGGACCGTATCACCATTGCTGCATGAGATACGAAACGGATAGGTTAATCCCAATAACGCAAAAAATTGGGAGGACGGAATGTTAAAGAAATTACTCGTCGGTGTGAGCATATCGCTGCTCGCAACAACACTTGCCTATGCGCAAAATACACCGCCAGCCGCGCCTGGTGGCGGTCGCGGAAGTGCGCCGGCGCGCGCCCCCAAGCTTCCGACAGAAGAACAATGGGCCAACATGAACGACGCGGCGAAGGCCTATGTTAGCAAGGCCAAGGCGCTTGCCGGCAATGACAACGACTTGAAATTCGATTTCAGTGTTTTCTGTCAGGCCGATGGCGGCGCGACAGGGAAGGATCGCGCCACGCTCGGTGTGCCGGTGGGCGCGCCGTATCCGGCATGGCCATCGCCATCACCGGCCGTCCGTCTGCCGGCCCAGCATATGTTCGACAATTTCTGGTGGATGGGCGACACCGGCGTCGGATCGTGGCTGGTGACGTCCAATGATGGTTACATTTTATTCGACACCACCAACAGCGCCGAGGAGGCCAAGGAGGTAATTGTCGATGCCATGAAGAAAGTCGGTCTCGATCCGATGAAGATCAAATACATCATCTTCGGTCATTGGCATGGCGATCACACCGGCGGCGGTCATTACCTCCAGCAATTGACCGGTGCGCGGGCCATCATGGGACGCGACGACTGGGAGTTGTACGAAAAAATGTATGACGATCCATCAGCGTCCTTTGTCTCCAGAATGGATGACAAGGTGCCGATGAAGCATGACATCGACGCCGAAGACGGCATGAAGGTCACGGTCGGCGACGTTACGGCGACGGTCTATCAAATGACCGGCCATACACCTGGCTCGATCGGCATGATCGTTCCGGTGAAATGGCAGGGTAAGGAGCATCCGATCCTGATCGTCACGGCCGGCTCGGATTTCAGCAACCGTAACTCCTTTATCGGCGGTTACGAACACATCTGGGACAAGGGCATTGAGGCCAAGGTCGAGTCTGTGATGCAGGTGCACCCCAACACCAACATGAATACGCTGGCGCGGGTGAAATACGTCAACGATAATTTCGACAAACTGTCCAAAGGCGGCAACAACCCGCTGCTTTATGGCGTGGATCGGACGGCGCGCTATCTCAATATCGTGCGCGCTTGTTCGGAGGCACGCATGGAAATCATGGGCTGGTAACAGGCCTATTTGGATAACCAGCAGGCGCCCCACGCAAAATGCGCGGGGCGCCTGTTTTTTTTGTGTTTCAAGGCAACGTTACCGTCTTGGTAATTTTCCCGCACATACATGCGCTTAGCGCGCCAACAACGAAACAATCGTTTGTTCCAACAACGAGTTGTCATCCGCGAGCGGTTGCTGCGGCGCGAAAGAACCGGTTACATCCGCGCACAATAGCTGCGGACCTTGTTTCTACGGCAGGCGTTCAGCAGCAATCTTATCGGGAGGACTTATTGATGATGAAAAAATTACTCGCCGGCGCGGCGGTTATCGTCGTCGCGGGTGCACTGGGGTATGTGCTTTATACCCAGCACAACGAGATGCCGGCAGCCGATGCGCCCGGCACCGCGGTTGCAGATGCTGGCAGCGCGGCAAGTGCTCCGGCGCGTCCTAAAAAGCTTCCGACGGAGGAAGAGTGGGCCAATATGAGCCCGAAGGCCAAGGTGTTTGTTGATCAGGCTGTCGCCCTTGCAGGCAACGATCCCGATCTGAAATTTGATTTAAGCGTATTCTGCAAAGCGTCGGGCGGCGCCGGCAATAATGACCGCGCCACCATTGGCGTACCGGAAGGCGCACCCTATCCGGCCTGGCCTTCGCCAAAACCGGCCGTCCATCTGGCCGCGCAGCACATGTTCGACAATTTCTGGTGGCTCGGCGATACCGGCGTGGGTTCGTGGCTGGTGACGTCCAACGACGGCTATATCCTGTTCGATGCGTCAAACAATGCAGCGGAAGCCAAGGAAGTCATCGTCGATGCCATGACGAAGGTCGGGCTCGATCCGATGAAGATCAAATACATGATCTTCGGTCACTGGCACGGCGATCATACCGGCGGCGGACACTACATTCAGGAACTGACCGGCGCCAAAGCCATTATGGGCCGGGACGACTGGAAGTTGTATCTGGATATGTACAACGATCCGGCCAATGCCTCGCGCCTTGATAGACTCGACGACAAGGTGCCGATGACACATGACATCGATGCCGAAGACGGCATGAACGTCACTGTCGGCGACGTAACCGCCACTATCTACCAGATGACCGGTCATACGCCGGGCTCGATCGGCATGGTTGTGCCGGTGAAGTGGCAAGGTACCGAGCATCCGATCCTGATCGTCACGGCCGGTTCGGATGTCAGCAACCGCGAAGCCTTTGTCGGCGGATACGAGCATATCTGGGATATCGGCATTGCCCGCAAGGTCGAGTCGGTGATGCAGGTTCACCCCAACACCAACATGAACCTGTTGGCACGGGTGAAATACGTCAACGACAATTACGACACACTGGCCAAGGGTGGGAAAAACCCGCTGTTGTATGGCCAGGACCGGACGGCGCGTTATCTCAATATCGTGCGCGCCTGCACCCAGGCACGCATGGAAATTCTGGGCTGGTAACCCGGCATTTTTAAACACACGGGCAGGCGTCCCGCGCACAATGCGCGGGGCGCCTGTGTCGTTTGAGGGTGTTGCGCGAAAATGCCGTGCAGGCTAACGCTGCGCCATGTCCGAGCCCCCCATACTTGCCCATTTCTCCGAACTGGCCCCCGCCTATGACGCGCTGATCTGCGATGTTTGGGGCGTGATGCACAATGGCAATACCGCATACCCGGCGGCGTGCGATGCGTTGAGGAAATTTCGCAACAGCCATGGACCTGTTGTGCTGCTTTCGAATGCGCCGCGTCCGGCAGAGGAAGTGGAAATTCAGTTCGATCGCTTCGGCGTTCCGCGCGACTGTTACGACACAATCATTACCTCGGGTGTTGCCGCGCGGGCAGGTCTGGCCGAACGGGCCGGCAATGGCCGTCTCGCGCTCTTGCATATCGGGCCGGAACGGGACCGCGGCCTTTTTGCAAATCTACCGGTCGATTGCGTGGAGGAAGCGCGTGCCGAAGTCATTCTCAACACCGGTCCCTTCGACGATACGCGGGACGTGCCGGAAGATTATATCGCGCGCTTCAGGCCGCTGGCCGCGCGCGGTCTTGTCATGTTGTGCGCCAATCCCGATCTGGTGGTGCAGCGCGACGGCAAATTGATCTGGTGCGCGGGTGCGCTGGCGGCCGAATATGAAAAATTGGGTGGTGAAGTCGTATATTACGGAAAACCCAAGCTGCCGGTTTATGATCTGGCGCGTGCGGCAACCAAGGGCGCCCGCCGCATCCTGGCCATTGGCGATGGTCTTCATACCGACATAAAAGGTGCCAATAATGCGGGAATCGACGCGCTTTTCATCGCCGATGGGATACATGGCGAGGAACTGGACCTTTTGGCCCCCGGCCGGCTGCACACATTATTCGATAAGTCCGGCACCAAGGCCCTGGCGGTCATGCGCGCGCTTGTGTGGTAGGGCTACGCCCGATAAGACAGGTTAACCAGGACTGCGGGGAAGGGGAATCCGGGATGGCCTATACGATTGACGAGCTCAAGCCGGGTATGAGCGAGAGCTTTACCAAGACGGTGACAGAGCGCGACGTCCAGCTATTCGGCGAAGTCAGCGGCGACATGAACCCGGTTCATTTCGACGAAAAATTTGCCCGAAGCACGATCTTCCGCGGCCGCATTGCGCATGGCGTATTGAGCATTTCCTTTTTGTCCACGGTGCTTGGTATGAAAATGCCCGGACCCGGCACGATCTTCATTAGCGCAACGACGCATTTCAAGGCGCCGGTGCGCATCGGCGACACCGTCACGGCAACATGCACTGTGCGTGAAGTCGTGCCGGAAAAGCGGCGCGTCTATTTCGACTGTGTCTGCAAAGTGGGAGAAACTGTCGTGGTCGAAGCCGAAGTGGTTGTCATGCCGCCCTCGCGCTCCAAGGGCTGATCGCTTCCACACCACATGCGCATTTTTCGTCACTATGCGGGCCTTCCGGATTCTGTGAAAGGCGCCGTTGTCGCGGTCGGTAATTTTGACGGCGTCCACCTTGGCCATCTGGCCTTGTTCGCGCGGGCCCGCGAATTGGCGCGCGCGCGCGGCGTGCCTTTTGCGGTGATGGCGTTCGAACCGCATCCGCAGGAGTACTTTCGGCCGTCGGCGGAATCCTTTCGCTTGACGCCTTTTCGCATCAAGGCGCGGCTGATTGCCGAAGCAGGCGCCGACGCCTTGTTTGCCCTGGCGTTTGATGCGGCACTGGCCTCGAAGCCGGCGCAGGAATTCATCAAAGATGTACTGATCGATGCGCTCAACGTCTCCTGTGTTGTGGTGGGCGCGGATTTTCAGTTCGGCAAGGGCCGCTCCGGCAATACCGATATGCTCACGCAGGCGGGCGATGATGCGGGCTTTGGCGTGGAAATTTTCGGCGCGGTCGCCGGACAGGATGGCGAAAAAATTTCGTCATCGCGCATTCGCGCCGCCCTAAAAAGCGGCCATCCCGATCAGGCTGCCCGGCTGCTGGGGCGCTATTGGGGCGTTGAGTCGCGCGTCGATCATGGCGACGGACGCGGCCACGCCCTGGGCTTTCCCACCGCCAATATGCGCCTGGGCGAAATATTGGCGCCCGCCTTTGGCATCTACGCCGTACGGGCCGCCCTCATGGAAAACGAGACGCCGGTTTCCCGGCATCAGGGCGTCGCCAGTTTCGGTATCCGGCCGATGTTTGAAGTCCCCGCGCCCCTGCTGGAAACGCATTTGTTCGATTTCTCGGGCGATCTGTATGGCCGGCATTTGCTGGTGGAATTCGTCTCCTGGTTGCGGCCCGAACTGAAGCTGGACGGACTGGAGGCGCTGAAGGCCCAGATAGCCAGGGACTGCGATGCGGCCCGGGCAGCTTTGGCCACCGCCTAGACCCGGTCCCTGACCGCTGTTAAGAACCGCCACGCATGTCGAATCCCCCCGATAAACGCGATTACCGCGCCACGCTCTTCCTGCCCGCCACGGATTTTCCGATGAAAGCGGGCCTGCCGGAGGCCGAGCCCAAATGGCTGGCCCGCTGGCAGGCGATGGACCTGTATGGCCGCCTGCGCAAACAGGCCAAGGGCCGACCGCTTTTTGTGCTGCATGACGGCCCGCCCTATGCCAATGGCGAAATCCATTCCGGCACCGGCCTGAACAAGATCCTGAAGGACTTCGTGGTGCGCTCCCAGACCATGCTGGGCAAGGACGCGCCCTATGTGCCGGGCTGGGACTGTCACGGCCTGCCGATTGAATGGAAGATCGAGGAAAAATATCGCGCTGCGGGCAAATCCAAGGATGATGTGCCGATCGGCCAGTTGCGCAGGGACTGCCGCGAATTCGCCGCCAAATGGATCGATGTCCAGCGCGGGCAGTTCAAGCGTCTGGGCGTGATGGGTTTGTGGGACAGGCCCTACACCACCATGGATACGCGCGCCGAAGCGGTGATTGCCCGCGAGCTGCACAAATTCGTCGACAACGGCCTGCTCTATCGTGGCTTCCGGCCGGTGATGTGGTCGCCGGTGGAAAAAACCGCGCTGGCGGAAGCCGAGGTCGAGTATCACGAAAAACAGTCGCCTACGATCTATGTGAAATTTCCGATAATCGGTGGCGCCTATGCCGGTGCGAGCATCGTCATCTGGACCACCACACCTTGGACCATTCCGGGCAATCGTGCCGTCGCGTTTTCAGAAGCGATTACCTATGGACAGTACGAAATCGTTTCCGTCGCCGAAGGCTCGCTGGCGCAAATGGGCGACAAAATTCTTCTCGCCGACACGCTGGCCGAGCAGATCGCCAAGCATGCCAAGATCGAGCTCAAGCGTATCGGCGACGCAAATCCGAAGGGACTGGTTGCAGCCCATCCATTCCGTGGACAAGGCTATGATTTTGAGGTCCCGGTCCTTGCGGCAGAGCATGTCACGGCTGATACCGGAACCGGATTTGTGCATACGGCGCCCGGCCATGGCGAAGACGATTTCGAATTGATGCAGAATACTTTTCCCGGTTACGCCGCGGCGAACCCGGATGCCTTTGCCATTGTGCAGGAGGATGGATCTTTCGCGCCGAATGTTCCGATCTTTGCCGGCAAGCGCGTGCTGACGCCGGAAGGCAAGGATGGCGACGCCAACGGGTCCGTCATCAAGGAACTGATTGCTGCCGACAAGCTGCTCGCAAAAGGATCGCTGCGGCATTCCTATCCGCATAGCTGGCGCTCCAAGGCGCCGGTGATTTTCCGCGCCACGCCGCAATGGTTTGCCGCCATGGACAAGCCGTTTACCGGCTCCAATGGAAAGACCTTACGACAGATTGCCATGTCGGCCATCGGCGCCACGCAATGGTTTCCGAAAATGGGCGCCAACCGCATCGGCTCGATGGTGGAGGGCCGGCCCGACTGGGTGCTATCGCGCCAACGCGCCTGGGGCGTACCCATCGCCATTTTTGTGGAAAAGGCCACGGGCAAGATTCTCAATGACGATGCGGTCAATGCCCGCATTATTGCGGCCTTCGAACAGGAAGGCGCCGATGCCTGGTATAGTCATCCGGCCTCGGACTTTCTTGGACCGGATTATGTCGCCAAGGATTATGAACAGGTGCGCGACATTCTCGATGTCTGGTTCGATTCCGGATCGACACATGCATTCGTGCTGGAAAATCCGCTGTATCCGGAATGGCCGAAAGTGGATCGCGCCTCCGATGCCACGGTCATGTATCTGGAGGGCTCGGACCAGCATCGCGGCTGGTTTCAATCCTCTCTTCTGGAAAGCTGCGGCACGCGCGGTCGTGCGCCCTATGCGCAGGTTCTGACGCACGGTTTTGTGCTCGACGAGCAGGGCCGCAAAATGTCCAAGTCTATCGGCAACACCGTGCTGCCGCAGGTGATCGCCGACAAGAACGGCGCCGACATATTGCGCCTATGGGCGGCGAGTTCGAATTTTACCGCCGACCTTCGTATCGGGCAGGACATCATCAAGTCGAACGTCGATGCCTATCGCCGCCTGCGCAACACGATCCGCTTCATGCTGGCAAATTTTTCCGGCTTTCAGGAGAGCGAACGCATCGGCTTTGACCAGATGCCGGCGCTGGAGCGCTATATGCTGTCCAAGCTGGCCGAACTCGATATCGTCGTGCGGCAGGGCTATGCGGAGTATGATTTCAACCGCGTCTTCAATCTTGTGTTTGCATTCTGCACCAACGAATTGTCGGCGTTCTACTTCGACATTCGCAAGGATGCACTGTATTGCGACACGGTAAATTCGGCGCGCCGGCGGTCCACCCGAACCGTCATCGATGAAATCTTCCGGCGTGTGGTGACCTGGTTTGCGCCCATCCTGTGTTTCACCATGGAAGAGGCCTGGCTGCTGCGCTTTCCCGGCGAGCATGAAAGCGTGCATCTGCACACCTTCCCGGAAACGCCGCCGCAATGGCGTAATGACAAACTTCAGAAAGACTGGGAGCGCATTCGCACGTTACGGCGCGTTGTGACGGGGGCGCTGGAAATCGCCCGGCGTGACAAGGTTATTGGCGCCAGTCTGGAAGCTGCGCCGGTTCTGTATGTGACGGATGCGGCGGACAAAGCTCTGGTCCAAGCAATTGATTTTGCGGAGATCGCCATCACGTCGGCGGCCTCCGCCACCATGGACGCTGCGCTGCCCGACGCGTTCCGGTTACCCGACGTGACCGGCGTTGCGGTCGCGTTCCGGGCGGCAGAAGGCAACAAATGCGCGCGCTGCTGGATGATCCTGCCGGAGGTAGGCATCAATCCCGCGCATGATGATTTGTGTAACCGCTGCGCTGCCGCCGTAGGAGATGCCGCATGAGCCCGCGCGACCTTGGACTTGCCGTGGCGGCGGGTGCCCTGGCGCTCGACCAGTTTTCCAAGCTGCTGATGCTGTTCGCATTCGGCTTTATCAATATGGCGCCCGGCCAATCGATCGAAGTCTTGCCGTTTTTTAATCTGGTCATGGTGTGGAACCCCGGTGTGAGCTATGGGCTTTTTCCGGCCTCCGGTCCCCTTGGTACGGCGCTTTTGGTGGTGTTCCAGATCGCCGCAGTGGCCGGTTTGGGCTGGTGGATGTGGGATTCCTCGCGCCGCTCGCTGACTGTCGGGCAGGGGCTGGTCATAGGCGGCGCCCTGGGAAACGTCATCGATCGGCTGATTTACGGCAAAGTGGCCGATTTTTTTTACTTTTACGGATTCGGTTATGACTGGTATGTGTTCAACATCGCGGATGTGGCTATCACCCTCGGCGCCATCGTCTTGATGTATGACGTGCTGAAGCCAGAACCGCAGGCGAAGAAAGACGCCTAAGCAGGGAACGATCATGACCAGAATGCTTCAAATCGTCCTTGTAGGCTGCGCCGTGTGTTCGCTGGCGGCCTGCACCACTATTCGGAATGCGGCAGGCCTTGGCAAAGTGGCCCCGGATGAATTTTCCGTGGTCAGCAAAGCGCCCCTGATCATTCCGCCGGATTACAATTTGCGTCCGCCCACGCCCGGCAGCGCGCCCATTAACGAGGTGCCGCCAACCGAAGCCGCCCAGACAGCCCTGTTCGGCAGTCCCGCGGCCGCGTCTGGTGCGACCGAGCCTGCAGCAGGTGGCTATAGCCAGGGCGAACAGGCGCTTTTGATGGCCGCCCACGTCGAACGCGCCAATCCGGGCATCCGTCAGCAAATTCAGTCTGACGAAGCTGCCATGCAGGGCGCCGATGACGGCTTTACCAATTCGCTTCTTTTCTGGCAGGCACCGCAAACAAGCGACAGTCCGGTTGATCCGAACGCCACCACCACCACCACGCCTGCAACGCCGCAAGATACACCGCCGCAAAAGGAATCGAGCGGCTGGTTTGATTGGTTTTAATCCGCTCCGGACGATGCGGTCCAAAGCGACCTGTGCCCAGGATTTGAGACTGTTGATAGCTTGAGCGGAAAGACGATCCTTGCGCGTCTTCTGTTAGAGTATCGCCATGACACAGGAATCGCTTTTTACCGTCTCGCTTGATCTCGCTCTGGAAGGCAAGGGCGCCATTGCGCGCGCGGCGTATGACGCCGCACTGCTCGAAGCAAATTCCGCGCTCAATTGGTTGCGCGGCCAGCAGCTGGAATTGCTCTCGATCTGCGCCCGCACCGACGATCTTGCGGCTGCCTCCGCCCTGGTGCCCGCCTTCCGCGATGGCGCAAGCGATATTGCCGTGCTTGGCATTGGTGGCTCCAGTCTGGGCGGGCAGGCGTTGCGGGCATTGGCCCCGCATGCGCAACCGCGCGTTCATTTCTTCGATAATCCAGATCCATTTTCCTGGGGCGATGCGCTATCGCGGTTTGATCTGAAAAGCACGCGCTTTATCGCGATATCCAAATCGGGCGGCACGGCCGAGACCCTGATGCAGGCGCTGACCGCGGCTGAAGCCCTGGAAAAAGCGGGCTGCAATCCATCGCGGCATTTCATCATTGTCACCGAGCCGCATGACAGCGCCCTGATGAGATTTGCCCATAGCATCAAGGCGCCGGTGCTGGATCATCCGACCGGCATTGGCGGCCGCTATTCGGTGCTTTCGCTGGTTGGCATGCTGCCGGCCCTTCTCATGGGGCTGGACGTGACGGCCATTCGCGCGGGCGCGCAGGCGACACAGAACCAGGTGCTGGGCGCCAAATCCGCTGCGGATGCGCCTGCCGCGGCTGGGGCGGCCCTCCATCACGCCATGGGCCAAACGCTGCGCGAGACGGTGCTGTGGGCCTATTCCGACCGGCTGGCGGTATTCGGCGGCTGGTTCCGGCAACTCTGGGCCGAGAGCCTCGGCAAGGACGGCAAGGGGTCCACGCCGGTGGCCGCGGTCGGCCCGGTCGATCAGCACAGTCAGCTTCAGCTGTTCCGCGATGGTCCGGGTGGGGCGCTGTTCACGATCCTCAGCACCGATACCAAGGGGCAGGGGCCGGTTGCGCCCCTGGAACGCGCCAAATCCCTTGGCCTTGATTATCTTGCGGGTAAACCCATTGGGGATCTGGTCGACGCCGAGGCGCGCGCGACGGCGCAAACTCTGGCCCGCAACGGGCGGCCCGTCCGGCAGATCCATATTCCGCGCGTCGACGAAAAAAGCGTCGGCGCCTTGATGATGCATTTCATGCTGGAGACCATTTTGATGGGCCGGCTGATGGGCGTCGATCCATTCGATCAACCGGGTGTTGAAGAGGGCAAGATTCTGGCTCGCCAGTATCTGGACAATGAATGACCATCCGCCGGCTTGCCGAGGGTACGATCAACCGCATCGCTGCCGGCGAAGTGGTGGAGCGGCCGGCCAGCGCCGTCAAGGAATTGATCGAAAATGCGCTCGATGCCGGGGCGCGCCGCATCGACATTGCCACATCTGCGGGCGGCGCCGATCTTATTCTCGTTGAGGACGATGGCGGCGGCATGGCCTCCGGCGATCTGGCGCTGGCAATCGAACGCCACGCGACATCCAAGTTGCCGGTTCTCAATGGTGCAGATGACCTGTCGCATATCGAAACGCTGGGATTCCGCGGCGAAGCACTGCCTTCCATCGGGGCCGTCGCACGCCTCGTCATCACCAGTCGCACCGCGGACGGCGAAGGCCACGCCATTCGCGTCGATGGCGGGCTGGTTTCCGCCGCGGCGCCAGCCAGTTTTCGCGCACCGGGCCAGCCGGGCACGCGCGTGGAAGTGCGCGAATTGTTTTTTGCCACGCCCGCGCGCCTGAAATTTCTCAAATCCGCGCGCAGCGAGGATCTTGCCACCACCGATATCGTCAAGCGTCTGGCCATGGCGCGGCCCGATGT
Source organism: uncultured Alphaproteobacteria bacterium (assembly GCA_963837555.1). Taxonomy (GTDB): domain Bacteria; phylum Pseudomonadota; class Alphaproteobacteria; order Micropepsales; family Micropepsaceae; genus Rhizomicrobium. The sequence goes on from CAWINU010000015.1 coordinate 38,264, forward strand.
CGGCTTTTCGCTGACGCTCGACGGTCGTCGCGCACTCGATCTGCCGGCTGAAATCGATCTGCTGGGCGCTCAATTGAAACGCCTGGCCCGCATTATGGGGCGCGATTTCGGCGACAATGCCGCGCCCGTGGAGGCGCAGCGCGAAGGCGTGCATCTATCCGGCTTTGCGGGATTGCCCACCTATAATCGCGCCAACGCGCAAATGCAGTTCCTGTTCGTCAACGGACGGCCGGTGCGCGACAAATTGCTGATCGGGGCGGTGCGTGGGGCCTATGCGGACTTTCTGGCCCGCGACCGGCATCCGGCACTGGCGCTTTTCCTGACCTGCGATCCGGCCTTCGTCGATGTGAATGTACATCCGGCCAAGACCGAAGTGCGGTTTCGCGATGCCGGTCTGGTGCGCGGACTGATTGTCGGCTCGCTCAAAGCCACGCTCGCCCAGGCAGGCCATCGCGCATCGACCACCGTGGGTGCCGACATCCTTTCGGCATTGCGCCCCCATGACGGACCGCCGGGTCAGTATCGTTCCACCGGTTATGGCAGCGGTTTTCACGATGCGCCGCAACCGTTTCGCGGCAATTTTTCCACCGACGAGCTGGCGCCCATTGTCCATTCTTTCTTCGGAGCCGGGGCGGAACGATCGGCGCGCGTCGAAGAAACCTCATTGCTTCCGCAGGGCGATCTGCCGCTCGGCATTGCGCGGGCGCAGGTACACGAAACCTATATCGTGGCGCAGACCAAAGACGGCATTGTCATTGTGGATCAGCATGCCGCCCATGAACGCCTGGTCTATGAAAAGATGAAACAGGCACTGGAGACGGGCAATATCGCGCGCCAGCCGCTGCTCCTTCCGGAGGTCGTCGAGCTCGATCCCTCAGAGGTGGAGCGTGTGGTGGGGCGCAGTGGCGAATTGGCCGAACTGGGGCTTGTGATCGAGGCCTTCGGCCCCGACGCGGTGGCAGTGCGCGAAGTTCCCGCAATGCTGGGCAAGCTCGATATCAGGGCGCTGATCCGCGATCTGGCCGACGATATCGCCGAAACCGGCAACGCTCTATCGCTGAAGGAGCGTCTGGAACATGTTTCCGGCACGTTGGCCTGTCACACATCCGTGCGCGCGGGTAGGCGCCTTAACGCGGATGAAATGAACGCTTTGTTGCGCGAGATGGAGGCAACGCCCCATTCCGGGCAGTGCAATCATGGCCGTCCGACCTATGTCGAACTCAAGCTTGCCGACATCGAAAGACTGTTCGGCCGTCGCTAGTTTGCGGCTTCGGAGAACTGCCGGCGGTAGAGATCGGCATACAGGCCCTTACGTTCCAGCAACGCAGCATGCTTGCCGCGTTCGACAATACGTCCGTCCTGTACCACCAGGATCTGGTCCGCCTTAAGAATGGTGGACAGGCGATGGGCAATGACGATGGACGTGCGTCCTGCCAGTGCAATTTCGAGTGCCTCCTGAATGGCAGCCTCGGATTCCGAATCCAGATGGGCGGTGGCTTCGTCCAGCACCATGATATCGGGTGCCTTGAGCAGCAGCCGGGCAATCGCCAGCCGCTGCTTTTCGCCGCCGGAAAATCGGTAGCCGCGTTCGCCCACCAAAGTGTCCAGCCCCTTGGGCAATGACTGAATGAGCGGCAGGATTTGCGCCGCGCGCAACGCATCGGTCAGTTCGGCATCCGTGGCGCCGGGACGGGCATATAAAAGATTGGCGCGGATGGTGTCGTGAAACAGATGAGCATCCTGCGTCACCATGCCGATGCGCGCCGCAAGGGACTCCAGCGTGAGGTCTCGCACATCCATATTGTTGATGCGGACCGCCCCTCCTTGCACATCGTATAGCCGCGCCGCCAGCATGGTGATGGTGGTCTTGCCGGCGCCGGACGGACCCACCAGCGCGGCAAGCTGGCCCGGTTCTATGGTGAAACTGATGTCGTGCAGGATGGTCTTTTCCGGTGTTTTGTCCGGCACGGCGATGGATTCGAGCGAGGCCAGCGATACCTCTGCTGCGGTCGGGTAGCGAAAGGACACATGATCGAATTCGATCCTGGCGGGACCGGCGGCAATAGCCACCGCGCCGGGCTTTTCCTGAATTGCCGGCGGCAGGTCCAGAACCTCGAAGACGCGTTCGAACGATACCAGTGCCGTCATGACCGTGACCTGAATATTGGAAAGGCCCGTGATCGGTCCGTACAGGCGTCCCAGATAGGACACCAGCGCCACCAGTGTTCCGACATCCAGTTCGTGCCGGATGGCCAACACGCCGCCCCAGCCGAACGCCACCACGGTGGCGAGCGAGGCCATCAGCGACAGGGCGGTAAAGAAAATCCGGCCATAGACGCTGCGCTTGACGCTGATGTCGGCGACGTTTTTTGCCCGCGATTCAAACAGAGTGGTTTCATCATGGCGCCGCCCGAACAATTTGGCGAGAAGCGCTCCGGCAACATTGAAGCGCTCGATCATGGTGTTGTTCATGGTGGCGCTGATGTCATAACTTTCGCGCGCAATGGCCTGCAATTTCCGGCCCATATGGCGCGCCGGCAATATAAAAAACGGCAACAGCACAAGGGACGCCAGTGTGATTTGCCAGGACAGGAAGAACATGGCGCCCAGCACCAGTGTTACCGTGATGATATTGCCGATGACCGAGGACAGCACGTCGGTGAAGGCGCTTTGCGCCCCGGATACGTCATTGTTCAGACGGCTGACCAGGGCGCCGGTCTGGGCGCGGGTAAAAAAGGCCAGCGGCATCTGCTGAATATGGTCGAACAGCCTTGTGCGCATGGCAAGCACCACGCGGCTGCCAATCTTTGCCGACAAATAGGATTGGGCCAGCCCCAGCGCGGAATCGAACAGAACCAGCAGGGCGGCCAGCAGGGCCAGTTGAATAACAAGGCCTTCGTTGCTTTTCAGAATGCCGTTATTGATGATGTCGCGATAGATCAGCGGATTGATCACGCCGACGCCGGCATCCAGTCCCACCACGGTCAGAAACAGGATCAGCATGCCCGAATAGGGCAGGGCAAAACGCAGAATGCGTTCGGTGGTGCCGGGCCGGATTTTTTCGTTCAGGACCGACGCGTCCTGGCGCAATGCGCGGCCGCCGCCCATCGGTCCCATCATGCCGCGCGCCATGGCTCAGCCTTTCACGCAAAAAAGAATTCTGGTGTCGCCATAGTCCCGGCTTTCCAGAATGGTGAATCCATCGATGGTCACATCCTCATCTGCGGCGCATTCCGCCACGACCAGCGCGTTGGGGGACAGCCAGCCCCCTGCCTCCAGGCTCTGGACGGCACCGGCGATCAAATTTTTGCGATAAGGCGGATCGAGAAAAACCAGATCGAACGGCCCGCCCGCACCGGCATTCAATGGTCCCAGATCGGTGGCGTCCCGCCGCCAGATTTTGCTGACACCCGTCAAATGCAATGCTTCCACATTGGTCCGGATCAGGGCGCGACTTTCCGCCGCCTCTTCGACGAACAGGCAGAATTTCGCGCCGTGGCTCAGGGCTTCGATACCGAGGGCGCCAGTTCCCGCGAACAGATCAATCACTTTTGCGTCGTCTATGGAGAAATCCTTGCCGAAATCGCGGTGCATTAAAATATTGAAAACGGCCTGCCGAACCTTGTCCGATGTGGGTCTGACGCGCATATCCGACGGCGAAACAAGCGTCCGCCCGCCATATTTTCCGCCCGTTATTCGCATGCATGTGTCTCGCCAAACGCGTGGGTCAAGGCTATAGCGGCATTCATGATCCGTGTCCTGTGTTTTGCAGCCGCGATTTTCATTCTGGCAATGCCGGCCCGCGCCCAGGCGCCTGCCGCGCAGAATGTGCAGGCGCGCCTGATCGCCGAGCGCGAAACAGTTGCGCCGGGCCAGACCATTACCATTGCACTTGAAGAATCCATCAATCCGGGCTGGCACACCTATTGGGTCAATCCCGGCGATGCCGGCGCGCCCACTATGATCAACTGGGATTTGCCGCCCGGCTGGCAAGCCGGTCCCATTCAATGGCCGACGCCAAAGCCCATCGCCGTCGCTGGACTGATGGACTATGGCTACGAAAATAAAGTCTGGCTGCTGACGGATATGGCGGTGCCCCAGGACGCCCGCCCCGACAGCATCGTAACAGTGAAGGCCAATGCCAGCTGGCTGGTATGCAAGGATATCTGCATCCCCGAAGAAACCAATCTTCTGTTGCAGCTGCGTGTGGCGACAGGGCCGGTGCCGCCAAATCCGGCGCGCGCCGCTGAATTTTCCCAGGCCCGCGCCAATCTGCCGACGGCCTCCCCCTGGCCGGTTTCCTATTCACGGAAAAATGGTCTCGATCTTTTCATTGCTTCTCCCAATCTGTCTGCGGCCCGCCCGGTCAGTGTCGAATTCTTTCCGCTGACCTCCGGTCTCATTAAAGGCGCGGCACCGCAGCGCCTGGGATTTGCCGATACCGGCATCGTATTGCGGCTCGCGCCGGGCCGGCGCATTGCCGACCTGACGGATGCGCTGCAGGGCGTGTTGGTACTGACGTCGTCGGATTCTTCCGTTCAGGCCATCACAATCGATGCGCATCCGGGTGCAGTCCCATCGGCGGATTTTTCCGAAGGCTCTCAACTGGGGCTGGTCTGGGCATTGCTGTTCGCATTTGCCGGGGGGCTTATCCTGAATGTCATGCCCTGCGTGCTGCCGGTGCTGGCATTGAAGGCGCTGGCGCTGACCCGCGCCGGCACGGTGGAAGCGCGCATTGAGGGTGCGTCCTATGCGGCTGGGCGCGCTTGTCAGCTTTGCGGCGCTGGGGCTCGTCATTGTGGGGCTGCAGCAAAGCGGCGCCATTCTGGGCTGGGGCTTTCAGTTGCAGGAGCCGGTGGTGGTGGCCGGCTTTGCGCTTTTGATGTTTGCCATCGGGTTGAATCTATCCGGTGTGTTCGCGCTTGAACCCATCACCGCGGGCGGCGCGTTGGCGGAAAAAAGCGGCGCGATTGGAGCCTTTTTTACCGGCGTTCTTGCCGTGGCCATTGCCGCACCGTGCACCGCGCCCTTCATGGCGGCGGCGCTGGGCTATGCCCTGACCCAGACCATGCCGATGGCGCTGGCCGTTTTCCTGACACTGGGATTGGGTTTTGCGTCTCCCTTTCTGGTTTTGAGTGTGTGGCCGGCGGCAGTGCGCGCGCTTCCCAAACCCGGTCCATGGATGGTGCGGCTCAAGCACATTCTGGCCCTGCCGATGTATGGCGCTGCGCTGTGGCTGGGCTGGGTGCTGGCACAACAGACCGGTACGCGTGGCGTTGCCCTTTTGGTTGTGGCGATGCTGGCGGTGGCCATCGGGGCCGGTGTCTGGACTGCGACGCGGCATCAGAGCTCGCGTGTCGGCACTTTCGGCGGCCTTGCCGTACTGGTCGCGCTGATCGCGACGCTGTCATCGCTGTACCTGCTGCGCACCGGTACCTATCGCCCGGAGGTAAGCGAACAGGCGGATGCCTTTACGCCGCAACGTCTTGATGCCTTGCGGGCGGAGCAGCGCCCCGTTTTCGTCAATGCAACGGCGGCATGGTGCATTACCTGTCTTGTGAATGAACAGGTCGTGCTGTCGCGCGCCTCGGTGCGGAAATTATTTGAAGATAAGGGCGTGACGGTCCTTGTCGCCGACTGGACGAACCGCGATTCCGCCATTACCCAGTTGCTGCGCGACCAGGGCCGCTCGGGCGTACCGCTCTATCTCTATTATGCACCGGGCAGTACCGCGCCGGTTATCCTGCCGCAGATTTTGACCGAAGACGCCATAGCGGCGGCGATAGCGCAGTAGCTGTCCGGTATTCCGGCGCTGACCCTTTCGGTGTCGCACCCGTCCTGGTCGTCACTTGCCGGTCGTGGGCTTTGGCGCCCCGACGGCGTCACCGGCATTGAAGGCGGGCGGATCGCTGGCGGGAAAGAACTCTTCCAACTCTTCGTCCACCTTCTTTTCCAGCTTTTTCTTCTCGGCCTCCGTGACACCCTCGACTTTGGGCGGCGGCGTTTGATTGCGGGAATGTTCCTGGGTCATCTCACACTCCATGGAAAATATTCGGCCACAGGCCGACAACGCCAATAAAGATAAGATAGATTGCTATCAGATAATTGAGCAGCCGGGGCAGGATAAGGATCAATATTCCGAAAATCAGCGCTACCAGCGGCTGAATGATAAAGATGTCGACATGAATAGGCATGCGAACTCCTGGCTTTAACGATGAGATAACGCACAAGTTCCCGATTGGACGCACCCGCAAGTGAGGCGGGTGCCTGGTAGCTGCAGCGCAGCGCAGGGGCAGGGGACCTCATGGAGGTCACATCCAATTCAGCCGTATCACGCGCAATTGGACTCATAAAACTGGTGCCGGAGGAGAGAATTGAACTCTCGACCTACCCCTTACCAAGGGGTTGCGCTACCACTACGCTACTCCGGCATCCGAGGCCGAACGGAAACATCCGGCCGAAAGGTCGGCTGCTATAACCCAAGGTTTTGCCAGAGGAAAGGGCACGTTTCCCGTCATGGCCAATAAGTCCGACCGGCGCGCCGAACGCCTGGCCGCCGCCCTGCGCGAGAACCTTAAGCGCCGCAAGGCCAAGGCCCGCCAAGCCCCGTCCCAGCCTGTGGATCAGGCAGGCCGAAAAGCCGCAAAAAGCGCAGCCAAAACCGCAATAGCGACATTCGCGCCCTGCGCATTGTTGCGGCGGCAAAAGCCGGGCTAAAAGGGTCCCAAATCGCGGACCGGCCTGATGCCGCCGCTGTCGAGGGCATATGGACCGAATCCGGATCAGAGGTGGCGCGCGCCTGAAGGGCGAAATCCCCATCAGCGGGGCGAAGAACGCCGCGCTGAAGTTGATGGCGGCTGTCCTGCTCACCGATCAGCCGGTGCGACTGTCCAATGTGCCGCGGCTGGCCGATGTCGGGGCGATGGTCGAATTGCTGCGCGCAATTCGGCGTGTCGGTGGACATCGCGCGCGGCAGCGCGCTGGGCGAAGGCGATGTGTTTCGCCTGCATGCCGCCAAAATCGACTCCGCGCTCGCGCCCTATGACATTGTCCGCAAGATGCGGGCGAGCTTTCAGGTGCTGGGTCCGTTTGCTGGCGCGTCACGGCCACGCCAAGATTTCACTGCCCGGCGGCTGCGCCATTGGCGCGCGGCCGGTCGATTTGCACATCAAGGGCTTCCAGGCGATGGGCGCCAGGGTCGATCTGGCCGACGGCTATGTCATTGCCAGCGCGCCTGGCGGGCTGACGGGCGCGACCATCGAATTTCCCTTTGTGTCGGTGGGCGCGACGGAAAATCTGATGACCGGTGCGGTGCTGGCCAAGGGCCGCACGGTGCTGAAAAATGCCGCGCGCGAACCCGAGACGCAAAATCTCGGGGCCATGCCTGATCGCCATGGGCGCCAGAATATCCGGGCTGGGTACGCCGGAAATCATCATCGACGGCGTCGACGCGCTGCACGGTACCGACTATGCCGTGATGCCGGACCGGATCGAAGCCGGCACCTATGCGCTGGCCGCGGCGATTGCCGGCGGCGAAGTCGAACTGATCGGCGCGCGCGTCCCCATGATCGGCGCGCTGATTGACGCTGTTGAAAAAAGTCGGCACCGCGGTGCACGAGACCGATCGCGGCCTGTTGTGGCCCGCAATGGCGTACGCCCGATTTCGGTGGATGTGACCACCGAGCCCTATCCGGGCTTTCCCACCGATCTGCAGGCCCAGTTCATGACGCTGATGACGATTGCCAACGGCGTCTCGCACATTCACGAGACGGTGTTCGAAAATCGATTCATGCATGTGCCGGAACTGGCGCGCATGGGTGCCAACATCAAGGTCGAAGGCGAGATGGCTATCGTGACCGGCGTCGAAAAGCTCAAGGGCGCGCAGGTGATGGCGACCGATTTGCGCGCCTCGGTCAGTCTGGTGCTTGCCGGGCTGGTGGCCGAAGGCGAAACCATGGTCAATCGCGTCTATCATCTGGATCGCGGATTTGAACGGCTGGAGGAAAAACTCTCCGGCGTCGGCGCCGATATCGCGCGGGTGCCGGCATGAGCGGATTTGCTGCTGGCAGCCGAGGATGCCGAAGATCTCGAAGTAATATCCGCGCGACTGCAGGATGCCGTGGCGCAGATGAGGGATCTCGTCTTTTTGCCGAAAAAGCGCCGCTTCGCCGCGCTTGTTCAATCGCTTCAAATGGGAAGCGGGCAAGAATGTGCGTGCCCGCATCCCGGCTGCATTTCGATGACGTGCTGTCGGTAAAGTCTCGCAATTTGAAACGCGGCGACGCCCAATGCCGTGGTCTCGCTGCTGGCCATCCGCTTCACGCCAAAAGGGGGCGAGGATCCGGCCGGCGAGGTTGAATTGCTGTTTTCCGGCGGCGGAGTAATTCAGCTTGCCGTTGAATGCATCGATGCCGGGCTTGCCGATGTCGGCGGCGAATGGGCCGCCCGCGGCCGCCCGCAACATGGTGAGGCCTGACATGGCGCGGCGTCTTGATGCCCGCGATCCGAATTTCGAGGCCGAATTTACGGGCCTGATTTCCGCCAAGCGCGAGACCGAAGAGGATGTTGCGCAAGCGGTGCGCGCCATTATCGCCGATGTGCGCGCGCGCGGCGATGCGGCGCTGATCGAGCTGTCGAAGAAATTCGACCGTGTGGAGCTGTCGCCCGAAAATTTGCGCGCTCGGCGATGCGGAGATCGAGGCTGCCGAGCACGCCTGCCCGGCCCCATTGCTGAAGGCGCTCGATGTCGCCGCAAAACGGATCGAGGATTATCACCGCCGCCAATTGCCGAAGGATGAATGTTTCACCGACGCCACCGGCGCCAGGCTGGGCTGGCGCTGGACGGCGCTGGACAGCGTCGGACTTTATGTTCCGGGCGGCACCGCGTCCTATCCCAGTTCGGTCCTGATGAATGCGATCCCGGCCATCGTCGCCGGCGTCAAACGCATCGTCATGGTGACGCCGGCCAGCGGCGGCGAAATCAATCCGCTGGTGCTGGCGGCCGCGCAGCGCGCCGGGGTGACCGAAATCTATCGCGTCGGCGGAGCGCAGGCTGTCGCCGCGCTGGCCTATGGCACCGCAACCATCGCGCCGGTCGACAAGATCGTCGGTCCGGGCAATGCCTATGTCGCCGCCGCCAAGCGCGAGGTGTTCGGGCAGCGTCGGCATCGATTCCGTGGCCGGCCCATCGGAAATTCTGGTGGTGGCCGATGCCGCCAGCAATCCCGACTGGATTGCGGCCGATCTGCTCAGCCAGGCCGAACATGATGTCTCCTCGCAAAGCATTCTGATCACCGACGATGCCGCGTTTGCGGATCGCGTAGAAAAAGCTGTGTCCGCGCGCTTGAAAGTCTCGCCGCGCAAGGATATCGCGGGTGCCAGCTGGCGCGACAATGGCGCGATAATCCTGGTGCCGGATTTGCAGGACGCCGCGCCGCTGGTCGATCGCATCGCGCCGGAACATCTGGAGATTGCTATGGAAGATCCGGAGGAATTTTCGAAACTGGTGCGCCATGCCGGTGCGATATTCCTTGGGCGGCATACGCCCGAAGCCATGGGCGATTATATTGCCGGGCCAAACCATGTGTTGCCGACGGCGCGCACGGCGCGATTCTCGTCGGGGCTTTCGGTGCTGGATTTCGTCAAGCGCACGACGCTGCTGGCCTGCGATCCGGGTACCCTGGCAAAAATCGGCCGCGACGCCATCGCGCTGGCCGAAGCCGAAGGGCTGGATGCGCATGCCCGTTCCATCGCCGCGCGGCTGAACGGCTGAGCGCGCATGGCGAATAAGGCGAACTACCGTCTGATCGGCGTTACGATGGACGAGGCCATGGTTGAAAACCACAGCCGGGAGATGGATCAGGAACGCGAAATCGCCATCTATGATCTTCTGGAATCCAATTATTTTGAACCGGTCGGCTCGCCCGGCGGTCCCTACCTGCTATATCTCACCATCGCTGAAGGACGCCTTGTCTTTGATGTCCGGCTGGTAGACGACACGCCGCACGGTCGCATCATGCTTTCGCTGACGCCGCTGCGCCGCGTGATCAAGGACTATTTCCTGATCTGCGAAAGTTATTACCGGGCCATCCGCGCGGCGCCGCTGTCGCAGATCGAGGCGCTCGATATGGGGCGGCGCGGCGTGCATGACGAAGGCGCCGCCATTTTAGAGGAACGGCTCAAGGGCAAGATCGCACTCGATTACGACACGGCCCGGCGCCTGTTCGCGCTGATCTGCATGCTGCATATGAAGGCGTAGGGCTATGCGCGGCCCGCATGGCGAGGAACTGCCGGGGGCGGTGCTGTTTGCCTGCACCATGAATTCCGTCCGTTCGCCAATGGCCGCGGCGCTGATGCGCCATCTGTACGGAAAGTTCAGCTATGTGGAATCGGCCGGCGCCCGTGCCGGTGAACTCGATCCCATGGCTGTCGAAGTGATGGAGGAAATCGGAATTCCGATTGCGGGGCACAAACCCCGCCGTTTCGAGGATCTGGAAGATTCCGCATTCGATCTGGTCATTACGCTGTCGCCGGAGGCTCAGCACAAGGCGGTGGAGCTGACACGCACCATGGCGGTGGAGATAGAATATTGGCCGACAATGGATCCCACGGCGGTGGAGGGCTCCCGCGACCGCCGTTTGGCGGAATACCGTGCTGTCCGGGACGAACTTTTGGCCCATATTCGCAAGCGATTTGGCAAACCGGTCGCCTCTGATACCTAAAAACAGGGGCGGAAAGTCTTGCTTTTGGACGGTTTCGGTGCAATCTCCCGCCCCAACGCGCAAAGCCCTAGAGGACGAATGGCCAAAGAAGAGTTGCTTGAATTTGAAGGTATTGTTGAGGAGCTTCTTCCCAACGCGAATTTCCGCGTCAAGCTGCTTGCCAATGACCATGTCATTATTGCGCACACTGCCGGCAAGATGCGCAAAAATCGCATCCGCGTGCTGACCGGCGACAAGGTCATGATCGAGATGACCCCCTATGATCTCACCAAAGGGCGCATCACCTATCGCTTCCGCTAAACGCCCGCTGCTTGTGCTGGCGAGCGAGAGTCCGCGGCGCAAGATGCTTTTGGGGCAGGCCGGGATTGTGCCGGATGCTGTCATTCCCGCCAATATCGGCGAACAGATCGCGAAAAATGAACTGCCGCGCGGGCATGCCATGCGCCTTGCGGACGAAAAGGCGCGGGCAGTCGCTGCCGAGTGGAACGGCGCGCCCGCGCTCATTCTCGCCGCGGATACGGTGGTGGCGTGCGGTCGCCGCATATTGCCCAAGGCCCAAAGCGACGACGAGGTGCGGGCCTGCATGCAATTGCTGTCCGGTCGCCGTCATATGGTGATGACCGCCATTGCGCTGGTCGCCCCTGACGGCAAAGTTCGCCGGCGCCTGGTCGAGACGCGGGTCTCGTTTGCGCGCCTGACGGCGGAACAAATCGAAATCTATATTCAATCCCGCGAGGGTCTGGGCAAGGCGGGCGGGTATGCCATTCAGGGCCTCGCCGAAATCTTTGTCCGCAACTTGAACGGTTCCTATTCGAATGTGGTGGGCTTGCCCCTGGCCGAGACGGTTTCGCTGCTGGCAGGTGCAGGGTATCGCGCGCCGTGACCCGTGAACTTCTGATCAATGCCGGCGTCGGCGAAATTCGCATCGCGGCCGTGCGGGACGGCAGATTGGTCCAGTTTTCCCTGGAGCGCACGCTGGAGGATGCGGACCGGCGGCACGGCAGTCTGGTGGGCGACATCGTACTGGGGCGCGTGGAAAAAATCGTGCCGGCGCTGAATGCGGCCTTTGTCGATTTCGGCCGGGAACGCTCCGGATTTCTGAGCGCGCGCGACGCTCTGCCTCTCGGCGGCGAACAGATCAGCACCTGCGTCCGCGAAGGTGAAAAGCTTGTGCTCCAGGTCACGAGGGACCCGATAGGCGACAAGGGCGCACGCCTGTCCGCCGCCGTGTCGCTGGCCGGACGGCTCTGCGTGCTTACGCCTGAGCGTCCGGGGCTCACTCTGTCGCGGCGCATAGAAGACGATGCCGAACGGAAGCGCCTTACCGCCCTGTGTGAAAAACTGGTTTCGGACAGCATGGGTCTGATCCTGCGCACGGCAGCCGCGGGCGCGTCGCGGCAAGATCTCGCGAACGATGTAGAAAATCTTATGGACACATGGAAGCGCGTTTCCGAAACCCGCGCCGAACCGCCGGCTATGCTTCATCACGAACTCGGCCCCGTTGCGCGCACCCTGCGCGACGTGGTGACACCGGATGTCACGCGCATTGTCATTGATGATTCAGAAGCCTTGCTTGAAGCACGAGAATATTGCCGCCGCGCCATGCCGGCGTTTGAGCAGCGTGTGGAATTATTTTCCGGTCCCGGCGGGTTGCTGGATGATTGGGAAGACGAGATCGAAAAATTGCGGCACGCACGCGTGCCTTTGCGGTCCGGCGGCTGGATCACCATAGAGTCCACCGAAGCGCTCACTGCGATTGACGTCAATTCCGGCGGCTTCCTGCAAAGCGCAAACCGGGAAGACACCGCCTTGTCCGTCAATCTGGAGGCCGCGGCGGAAATCGGCGCTCAGCTTTGCCTGCGCGGCATCGCCGGGCTGATCGTCGTCGATTTCATCCACACGGAGGGCACGCGGCAACGAGACCGGATTGTTTCCGCTTTGCGGGAGGCGCTGGCACAGGACGCGGTTCCGGCGCAGGTCTCGGCCATGTCGGATCTCAGCCTCGTTACGGTCACGCGCCGGCGTGCGGGCGAGCCGCTGGCAAAACGTCTCACTGTTTCGTGTAGCTGTTGCTCCGGTGCGGGCCGGGTGTCTGCGGAGGACACCGTGGCCTGGACGGCTCTGCGCCGTGCCGAGCGGGAAGCGCGCGCCAACCCCGGCCGTTCAATTGTTATTCGCGCCGGTTCGGGTGTGGTCGCGTGGTTGCAGGCGCATCGCGACAATCTCATGCCGCGGCTTGAGCGCCGTGGCCTGGCGCGCGTATCCTTTGAAGCGGAACCCAATTTTACCCGCGAGGAATTCGATGTCCGCGCCGAATGAGTGTCCGCTGTGCGGCAAACCGCGCGATGAACGCTATAAGCCGTTTTGTTCCAGGCGATGTGCCGATCTGGATCTCGGCCAGTGGCTCAAGGGCGGCTATGCCATCCCCGGCGTGGTGGAAGAGGAACAGGATCTGCCGCCGCAGCCGCCGTCCAACGACGACGATCCGATCTGAAGCTTAAATTGTTTCCCAGGTCTTGGTTTTTCCGGATCGGAACAGCGCGTCGATCACCTTCATATTGTTGACGCCGTTTTCGATCGGCCAGGCGCGGGCTTTTTCGCCGCGCACCAGTCGCGAGAAACGTTCGGCCTGCAGTTGGTACTGATTGACGACCGGGAAGGGCACTTCCTTGGTGTGCAGGCCCCCAAGGGCGCCGGGTCCGCCCACGAAAATGCTGCAGGGCGAAGCTGTAGAGTGCGACAGCGGGAAATTGGCGCGCATCCATCCTCCGGTGCCCACAATTCCCAGATGCTGGTGCGATCCGCCGGTGGTGGGTCCGGCTTGCGTCATCATTGCCAGCGAGGCATGGCCACCGGGAAATTCCAGAATGGCGGATGTCAGCCGGTCAGTGCCGAAATTGGGATCATAGTCGAACAGGGCAATGCCGCGCACCGGCTCCTGCTTAAAGATGATGCGCGCCGCATTGATGAGATAGCAGCCATTGTCATAGAGACCGCCCCCGCCCAGCGCCTTGTTGTTCCGCAGATCGTCGGGCTTGTGATTGTTATAAGCCATGGTGGCGCTGACCGAGCGAACCTCGCCGATCTCGCCGCCGGCAATGGCGTCCTGAATGTAGGTCCATTGCGGATGATTGACGAAGGGGAAGCCTTCCTCGACGATCATGCCGGTGCGGTCGCGTACCGGGATGAGTTTTGCCGCTTCGGCGGCATTCATGGCCACGGGCTTTTCGCACAGCACATGCTTGCCCGCTTCCATCGCCTTGATACTCCATTCCACATGCATCGGATTGGGGAGGGGCACATAGACGGCCTCGACAGTCTTGTCGGCCAGAAGGGCTTCGTAGCTGTCGTGAACCCGTTCGATGCCGTTATCTTTTGCGACCTCTTCGGCACGGGACTTGTCGCGCGCGGCGATCGCCACCACCCGGGCAAGATCACTTTGCTGCATGGCTGGAATGACACGGGTGCGCGCAATCCACGACGCGCTCAAAACTCCCCAACGGACTGGCTGCATAAGCAACTCCCCAATTGCGCCGCAAGATCGGTGCCCCGGCACCGCCCAAAATATTTTTTAAGGCTACTGACCCGGCTATTGTTTTACGGACCGCGAAAAATAATACCAGCGTTCATACCCGCAAATTCAAAAAGTTTTTCGGGTATTTCGGGCATGCCGCGCTGAATTCAGCATCCCGGGCCGGGGCTTCCTCCCAAATCTGTCCGAAGCGCCGCCAAGGCCGTCTCCTTGTGGTGTCCCGAAGTCGTAACGGTCAGAATGAATAGAGCGGTCACGGCAAACAGAGTCGGCCTCTACTGCGGATAGGTTTTACGATCCTGTGAGGCCATTGGAGACCGACAGGCTAGCAATACATAGTTTGGTTTTTTGGCGGGTGCCGAACCGCTCCTCACGCCACCTCCCCCGTTCCGGTTTTGCAACGGGGCGTTCATTTGCACAAATGCTGCCGTCAAATCGGGTGTTGAGGCTCCATTTTGGCTAAGATCGGCCTTTCGTGACTTTTTGGCGCATAAAATGGGACTATAAGGGACTAGGTGTATTAGTCGCCTGTTGCGTCCGGAAGTTTCGAGAACGAAACGGGAATGGGCAAAAAATCTAAGGTAGTAACCAAAATTGCGGGCCAGAAAATAAAGCAAGCCCATATGGGCGCCGCTCCGCCTCCGGATGGCCGCCACGACGGCACGTCCGAGTTTCCGATTGTGGCCTTGGGCGCTTCGGCCGGCGGCCTAGATGCGTTGGGGAAATTTCTCGATGCATTGCCGCCTCGCAGCGGCATGGCTTTCATCCTGGTGCAACACCTCGACCCAGCCCATAAAAGTATGATTGCGGATCTGTTGTCCGCGCGCACATCGATGATTGTCCGCGAAGCAACGGCCGGCACGGTTCTCGAGCCCGATCATGCCTATGTCATTCCGCCCGGGACGTATCTTTCGGTCGGCAATGGCAGCTTATGTCTGTCCAAACCATCGACGCTTCACGGCGCGCGTATGCCTTTTGATTTTCTGCTGCAATCGCTGGCCAGGGAGTATGGTGATCGCACCTTTTGCGTTGTGCTTTCCGGCACTGGCACCGACGGCAGCATGGGCGTGAAAGCGGTCAAGGAAAATGGCGGGTTTGCAATTGTACAGCAACCCGAGGAAGCCAGTTTTGACGGTATGCCGCGAAGCGCAATTCTCACCGGCGCCGTGGATCTCGTGCTTCCCGTGGCAGGAATTCCTGAGGCGCTCACCAATTATGCCCGCCTGATGGCATCTGCGCGCGCGCGGCACGACCCGGAACAGCAAAAGGAGGAACCGGCCTGGTTGGGGAAGATTATTGAATTGCTTCATTTGAACTCTGGTCGCAATTTCAACTATTACAAACGCGGCACGCTTCAGCGCCGAATCGAACGGCGCATGGCGATCGCCGGGTTCTCCGTCGCCGACGCAGAACGCTATTGCGAATTATTGCGTACGGACGCGGCAGAGCGACAGGTGCTTATCAATGATCTTTTCATCGGCGTCACAAGTTTCTTCCGCGATCCGACGGTGTTCGAATTTATCAAAACCACCATCGTCCCCGATCTGTTGCGCCACCACCCGCCCAACCGGCCCTTGCGCATATGGGTTCCTGGCTGCTGCACGGGCGAAGAGGCATATTCGCTTGCCATGCTTTTTCTGGAGCGGATCGAGGCAACAAAATCCGACACGAAATTGCAAATATTTGCAACTGATATTGATGCGGATGCAATTGCGTTCGCCCGCCAGAGCGTCTACTCGGAAGCGATAGTGCTGGATGTGCCGAAAACGCTACTCGAACGCTATTTTTTCAAGGAACGTGATGAATACAGACCGTTGCCCGTGCTGCGGGAAACGGTACTTTTCGCCGTGCACGATCTGTTGGTTGATGCGCCATTCCTGAACATCGACATGATTTCGTGCCGGAATCTGTTCATTTATTTGACGCCTGAGGCGCAGAAAAGAGCGGCCTCGCTTTTCAATTTTTCGCTAATCAACAACGGCATTCTCCTTCTTGGCAGTGCTGAAATGATTTCCGGCATCGACACGTTGTTCGCCGTGATATCCAAGGCGGGCCGGGTGTATAGACATATTCGGGGACATGAACGGCGTGAGAACGGACAATTGATTTCTACTCCGCACGCCGCCGGAGGCAGGCAAGTACCGACATCGCTTCCGCAGCCTATTAACGAAACCGCCCTTGTCGATTTCTGCGAACGATTGCTGCTGAAGTCGTTCGCGCCGCCGTCCGTTCTCATCGACCGGGAAAATCAGTGCCTATACTTTATCGGAAGGATCAACAATTACCTGAAAGTGCCCGAGGGTAAGGCCGGCCACAACCTGTTCGCCATGGCGTCCGAGGGCATCGCAAACAAGCTGAGATTTGCAATCCAGCGCGCGTATAAGGAAAACTCTGTCGTCATCGCGCATGATTGTCACGCATTGCGCGGCGGTGTCGAACGCGCATTCTCCATCGTCGTGCAGCCGGCTCCGCACGGGGGGCGGGAGCTGATGCTGATTTCATTTATTGAAAAGACCTCACGCGAGAGAAAACGGGAGCTTTCGCGTAACCCGCCGCATTCCCCCGAGTTCGCCGAGGCCAAGTTGGGGGGAGGCGCGGCAGCTGGAGAGTTGGAGAGCATTATAGAAGGCCTTGAGGTCTCCAACAAGGTACAAATGAGCGCCAACACCGATCTGCAATCGGTCAATGAGGAATTGCAGTCGGCGAATGAAGAACTGCTGACATCGAAGGAAGAGCTGCAATCGCTCAACGAGGAGTTGATCTCTCTCAATGGTCAGCTTCAAGAGACATTGGGAGTGGCTCAAAAGGCCTCCGATGATTTGCAGAATCTTCTCAGCAATGTTGGCGTCGCGATATTCTTTCTCGGCTCGGATTTGAATATCCTGTTTTTTACACCCGCGGCAAAATCGATCGTACACGTCATTCGCTCCGACATCGGCAGACCGATCACGGACCTCAACGCGTTGGATGGTTGCCTTCACGATATCGAGGCCCAGACTCTGAAAGTGCTGAATACGGAAATTGCAGTTGACCAGGAAATCGGGGTCGGTGAATCGCGAAGCTTTGTCCGGCGTATCGCGCCCTACCGGGACCGGAGCGGAAAAAATTCCGGCGTCGTTGTCACTTTCATAGAGACCACTGAGGAAAAGCGCGCGGCCGCGGTGATAGATGCCGCCAAAAAACAGGCCCAGCTGGCCGATTTGGCGAAATCGCGGTTTCTGGCGGTGGCCAGCCACGACCTTCGACAGCCGCTTCAATCGCTGGCCCTGCTCAATGCCATGTTGGCGGAATCCGCTAAGGACGAGAAGTCGCAGCAATTGCTGGCGAGAGCTGACCAAACGCTAAGGGGCATGTCGGGAATATTGAATGCGCTGCTCGACATAAACCAGATCGAGGCCGGCACTATCGCAACCGAAGTGGCCGCGTTCCCGGTTGGCGATTTGCTTGCGCGATTGCAGCAGGAGTTTGATTATATCGCGCAGGCGAGGGATATCTCGCTGCGGGTGGTGAATTGCAGTGTGCTTGTCAACAGCGACCCGCGCCTGCTCGAACAAATAATGCGAAACCTTTTGGCGAACGCGTTGAAATATACCAATCGCGGAAAGGTACTTTTAGGGTGTCGTCGCCGTAAGAGAACATTGAGCATCGAGGTGTGGGATACCGGAGTTGGTATTCCGGCCGAAGAGCGCGACGCTATTTTTTCCGCTTACCATCAACTCAATAAGTCGGACATCGCGGAAAACCATGGCTTCGGTCTCGGCCTTTCAATCGTCAAAAGTTTGGCCTCGATGTTGGACCACAAAGTGAGCGTTCAATCCCGTCCGGGCCGGGGCTCCATGTTCGCCGTTGAGGTGGGGCTCGCGATGGGCGTTGAACAGGTGGCTTCGGAGCATCGCGAGGATCATACCGGCGAAGACCGGAGAATTGAGCGTTCCGGCCGCTTGAGCGTCATCCTTATCGTCGAAGATGAAACTGATGTGCGCGAACTCCTTAAGCAGCACCTTGAAGACAAGGGCTATCGCGTGGCGGCGGCGGCGGACGGCTTCGAAGCCTTGGACCTGGTGGCGCGAGAGGCGATCAGACCCGATCTGATCCTTGCCGATCTCAATCTGCCGAATGGTATGGACGGCCTGCAGGTCGTCGCAAAATTGCGGGAGCATTTTCAACGCCAGATTCCAGTCATCGTCCTGAGCGGAAATATCTCGGCCGATGCGATCCGTCGCGTCTCCCTGCAGAACTGCATGCAGTTCAGCAAGCCGGTGAACGTGCGGGAGTTAACCCAGACTATTCAGCGTATCCTGCCAATTGCGAAATCTGTGGCTGAGCCAACCGAGCGCCGTGCGACAACGGCTGCCGGAGATGGGCCGCCCACAGTATTCGTGATCGACGATGACCGGCAGGTCCTTGAGGCAATGCGCTCCATCCTTCAAAAGGCCGGGTTCACCGTTGAAACCTATGCAAACTGCGAGTTATTTCTCAAATCCTATCGTGCCGGCGGCAACACATGTCTCATCCTCGATGCCTATTTGCCCGGTATGAGCGGGCTCGATCTGTTGCGTCGGCTTCGCAATGGAGGCGATCATATGCCGGTTGCGATAATCACCGGCAGGGGTGACGTCGCCCTGGCGGTAGAAGCCATGAAGACGGGTGCCTGCGACTTCATCGAGAAGCCGACCGGTGCAGGCGAATTGATTGCAAGCGTCAGGCGCGCCCTGGAACCGTCGTCGGACTTTGATGAACAAGCCTCCCGCCTGAAGGCGGCCGGCATTATCGAGGCTCTTACGCCGCGCGAGCACGAGATACTGGATATGATTCTTGCGGGCCGGCTTAATAAAAATATCGCGGCAGATCTCGGCATCAGCCAGCGCACGGTCGAAAGCCATCGTGCCGCAATCATGAAAAAGACGGGATCAAATTCGCTTCCGGCCCTGGCCAGATTGGCTCTTACCGCCAAGCTGGGGTCGGTTTCAAAGGTGGCGCGATAGGCGTTTCCGTCACAGACGGAGAACAATCGTCGACATGATGCAAAACTAGTCCGATGACGGCTTCCGGCGCGGTGCAAGGCCGCTTTCCTTTGTGGTGCGGCTTTTAACAATCCGGGAAAGAGCACTCAGCGTCTTGTCGAATTCGTCCTCGTTGTGAATGATCTCGTCATAAAGCGGGCGAAGCTTTTCGACTGTGCGGGCACTTTCCAGGCGCTCGGCGATTTGCTCTGCAGTATTTGCACCTCGCGCAACCAAGCGCCGTTGAAGCGTGTCTTGAGAAACATCAATGAGAATCGTCACGGCCCCGGGATGTTGTGTTTTCAACTGCGCCACATTTCCGAGATTCATGATGGCAATGGCGTTGTTGCCTGATTTGAGCGCGGCATCTATTTCCTTGCGGGGCATTCCGTAACGCATGCCGAATTTGTAACTCCGATATTCGATGAAGGCATCTTCCTCGATCATCTCCGAGAAGCGCTGCGGGCTCACAAAAATATATTCGCGCGCATCGGTTTGGGAGCCGCGCGATTTGCGCGTGGTATAGCGCGGCACAAAAATCAGTCCCGGAATTGTCTTTGCCGCCGCAAGGGCCAATGACGTTTTACCGGCTCCGCTGGCGCCGTCCAGGGCAAACAATATCCTCTTGCCGCCATTCTCCCTCATTACTTACTCCAAGCTCGAAACGCATGGCATTGAACCGGCATGGGCAACCGTTAGAAGCCAACCGTGGCTGTAAAATTTACGCTGCGTTCGACCTGGGCCGACGATGTCTGCTTCTGCGGCGACTGCAGCAGATTTTGTCCGGAAAGCGCCAGCGTCAGATTGTCGTTGACGCGGTAAGCAATACGCGCATCCATCGAAACATAGGCTGGAATGGGCACAAGCGATCCCGGTCACCAAGCCAGTTCCCGCCGTTTGAATATTGTCCATTTCGGACTGATAGCGAAGATAGCTATCGATTTCCCAGGGCCCGTTGCCCCAGCCCAGATCGGCTTTTACGACATGCGTGGGTTGCGTGTGTTCATAGTCGACAAATGTCGTCGCGATAGAAAGGGTCGGCAAGAAATGATCTTTGATGATCTCCGGCGTATAACTTAAGCCCCAGCGCCAATTGTCCAGGAATGTCCCGTCCAGCGTAATTTCCAAACCGGTTGCTTCGGAATCGCCGATATTCGCTGGCGTACTGACCAGACCTGCCGCGAACAAAGTGCCGCCGCTATTGGCGATAATATCCTGTGAGGTCTGGTGAAAGAGGCGCAGCTGTAGTTGCGCCCCCCAGGTCGGAAGCTTGCGATCCCAGCCCAGTTCGTAATTCATTACAATCGTCGGTTTTAGGGTCGGAATGCCGGCTGCGAAACCAAAGGGGGGGAGCGGAAACAATAAGCCGCCAAGATCAGTAAGGTTGGGAAGTTGCACGCCGCGCGCCGCTGTGAGCCGCAGCGTATTGTTTTCGTCGCCCTTGCCAAACAAGAGCCGCTGTTGAAACTGATTTCGGTTAGCGCGCGATTGCTCCAATAGGCATTGGTCAAGCCAAAGCCCGGTGGGACAAGTCCGCTGCGGCCCAGCAGAAGATTGTCGACGCGCGCAGCATTGGTCAGTGAAAGCTGGGGCTGGATATTCCATTGCCACATCGCCTCGGCGGAGAAAACCTGATAGTAGACCTGGGCGCCACCCAGCGGCGTTGTGGCCATATCGGTGTGCCGATATTCGGCCGACAGACGGATTGTGTGCGCCGTCGCGATTTTGAAATTATCGCTGAGTTTCACCACATAGAGCGGATTATCGAGAGGAAGGCCAGACGTCGACGGGTCGGGCGAAGTTGAAATTCCTTTGAGCCAGACTGCATAGGCCGTTGCCTGGAGAAGCCCCAGAGCGCTATCCGCGGAAAACCCGCCCTCTATTGATGTTTTGCGGTAACGGGCGGAAAAAGTCGTATAACTTGGAAGAAGGGTCGGCTCCTCTATTTCGCTGTGCGATATTTCGAAATGGGCATCTATATTGCTGGTAAGTTGCGCGTGCCCCAGAATGTCGATGGCCATGCGCGCGTCGCCGTGCCGTGACCCGATGTCGGCGGCCTGCTGTGGCGTCGAGAAGTCAGTATTTTGACGGCCGCCGAGCGAGAGGCGCAACCCAGCCTTATCGCCAAGTTTGAAAGTTGCGACGGCAGATCCCTGTACCAGACCCTGCGTTCCGCCGGTGACGGTACCTACATTTACATCGTCATAGAGCGGATCGTAGGTAATGATATTGACGACACCGCCAACGGCATTGAACCCAAACAATGCGGAGTTTGGGCCCTTGACGATTTCGATCTGCCGGATGTCGGATAGCTCGACCGGCAAAGTGCCCCAGGGCGTATAACCATAATAATCCGCATAGGCTTGACGGCCATTGACGAGCACCAGCAGGCGGGGTGAAAAGGCCTGATTATAGCCGCGCGCGGCGACATCCGCATTGTCGTTCGACCATTGCAGTACGTCCATTCCCGCAACATGCTGAAGAATACCGGGAAAATCGCGAGAACCGGAACGGCGGATTTCATCCTGGGTAACAATCGACATGGTGGCCGGCACGTCGCTGGCGCGTTGCGGAGAGCCTGTCACGGATGTGGTAACGGGTTCGCCGAACAGACTTTCCAGAGAACCATAATCCATCGATTGGGCGCGGGCGTCGCTCGCAACCGTGATCATAAGGGCGGCGGCCAGGGCGCACAGTGTCCCGCACTTTACTGCGCGCGCATGGTGAATGGGATGCTCCATAGCCCTAAATCTCCGTTATCATCATGCGAAATACGGCAGCCAGGATTGTTCCGCTGGCTTCTGCGGCCGCATGATTGACAATGATTTCTATCTTTGGCCGTGCCTGCACGCCGATGGCGCAGGTGCCGTTGCGCACCTGGCTCAAATCAAAGGTGATGCATGGAATTTTGCGATCACGGCTGGCGCGGCCGACCTTTGCGGCCACCGCGCCGAGCCCTTCGGCCATAAAATATAGATCGGCTCCGCTGCCTTCGAAGGTTCCGCCGGACAGCAGGACCGGTCTGAGCGTCAGATTGCCGATGCGCAGGCCGTTGCCCATGAGCACTTTGAGTTCCGCGGCCTGTTGCGCGGATTGGGCGTTGCTGGGGTCATAGATGATGCCGACGCGCACGTCGCCGTGCTTAAGGTTCTCTATGAAATCGATTGCGCGACCGGCAACGAGCATATCGGTTTGCGTGATTGCGGCTGTGGCCGGTATTGTCGACGCGCTGACGGCGACGGCAACGGCGAGTGTGATGGACACAATCCGGCGCGGGCTCATGGCGCGCCTGTTTTGTTCGGGCAATAACCGTTCCTCGATCATTCAGAAGCCGACGGTTGCGGTGAAATTTATGCGGCGTTCGACCTCGGCGGTCGACGTCTGCTTCTGCGGCGACTGCAGCAGATTTTGTCCGGATAGCGCGAGCGTCAGGTTGTCGTTGACGCGGTAAGCGAAGCGCGCATCCATCGAAACATAATTTGGAATGCGTACCAGCGTACCAAATCCAACAAAATTAACGTTTTGAACGCCCCGGAAGGAGGATTCGTAGCGCAGATATGCGTCAGCCTCCCAGGGGCCGTTGGTCCAGCCCAGATTGGCATTTACGACATGGACCGGGTGTCTGCTCTGATAACTGACGTCGAAAGTCGGGACGTTAAAGGGTGACGCAAAATGATCGGTGATAATTTCCGGCGTGTAGCTTAGGCCCCAGCGCCAGGATTTGGAGAAGGTGCCGTTAAGCGAAAGCTCCAGCCCTATGGCTTCTGAGCTACCGATATTCGTCGGCGTTGCATCCAGCCCCAAAGCGGGCAACCGGCCGCCGTAAAAGGACATAATATCGCGCGTGCGTTCGTAGAAGGCGGAGGCGCGGAACTGCCCGCCGAACGAGGGCAGGGCCTTGTCCCAGCCAAGTTCGTAATTGGATACGACCCTGGGTTTAAGTGTGGGAATGCCTCCAAGATATCTGCCTGGCGCCCGCCTTAACAGGAACGCGCCGGAATTGGACAGGTTGGGCAACTCCGCGCCTTCCGAGGCCAAAAGCCGGAATGTATCGGTGTCATCGGCGCGCCAGACGATACCGCTGTTGAAACTCGGCTGGGATATGGTTCGGCGGTTCCAGTCGTCATTGGTCAACAGAAGCCCGTCGGGTATTGTGCCGCTGCGACCAAATTGTAGAAAATCGAGGCGAACGGCGTTGGTGATCGACAACGACGGTGTGGCGTTCCACTGCCACATCGCCCCGCCGGAAGAAATGTCATAAAATATTTTGCCGCCTGTTACCGGACCCGTTCCCGCTTCATTGTATCGGTATTCGGCAGACAGACGAAAAGTGTGCTCGGGAGAAAGCTTGAAGATGTCCTGAATGCGCGCCTCCGCGACGCTGTTCTTGAAATTGTTGCTGGCTTGGCCTCCGCCTCCAGCGTCACGCGAATTCATCCCGCTGCCATAGGCGGACACTGAAATAAGGCCAAGGTCTGTATCCAGATTGAATTGAGCCCTTGCGGAATTCACCAAATAGGAAAAGAAGGTTGCCTTGTGGGGCGTGCGAAAACTGCTCTCGCCGATTTCGCTATGCGATAATTCAACAGCGACATCGGCCTGTTCCCCGAGCCGCATATGACTGGAGATATCGATGGCCAGGCGCCTGTCTCCCTGCCTTGAACCGACATTCTCCGGCAGTTGGGTGGTAGAGAAATCGTCGCTGCTGCTTTTACCCAGCGAAATGCGAAGCCCGCCGACATCCGCGATGCGATAGGTTGCGACGGCCGATCCTCGCACAAGCTTCTGGGTTCCACCAGCGATCGATGCGGTGTTCACGTCGTCATAGAGCGGATCGTAGGTGATAATGTTGACGACACCGCCGACCGCGTTGAAGCCGAACAATGCGGCGGCAGGCCCCTTGACGATTTCGATCTGACGGATGTCGGATAATTCGACGGGAATTGTACTCCACTTGGTGTATCCCGCACGGTCGTCATCTACCGGGCGGCCGTTGAGCAGGACGAGAAGATGCCACGCCATGGGTTCGTTGTAGCCGCGCGCGGAGACGCTCGCATCATTGTTGGCCCATTGCGACACATCTATCCCGGGGACGTGTCGCAGAACACCGGGGATGCCGCCCGCGCCGGAACGACGGATTTCATCCTGGGTGATAATCGACATGGTGGCGGGCACATCGCTGGCGCGTTGCGGTGAGCCTGTCACGGATGTGGTGACGGGTTCGCCGAACAGACTTTCCAGGGAACCGTAATCCACCGATTGGGCGCGGGCGTTGTCAGCGGTTGTTATCAGAACAAGCGCAACAAGCGCAGACAGTGTACCCAGCTTTGTTGTGCGCGTATCACAGATGTGGTGTTCCATGGGGCTAGAGCTCCGTTATCATCATGCGAAACACAGCGGCCAGAGTCGTCCCGCTGGCAGTTGCCGCCGCACGATTGACAATGACTTCTATCCTTGGCTGCGATTGCACGCCGATGGCGCAGGTGCCGTTGCGCACCTGGCTCAGTTCGAAAGTGATGCAGGGAATTTTGCGATCACGGCTGGCGCGACCGACTTTTGCGGCCGCCGTACCCATACCTTGTGTCAGAAAGAATAGATCGGCTCCGCCGCCATCGAAAGTTGCGGCGGACAGCAGGAC